>UBYX01000078.1 GCA_900469955.1 Hyphomicrobiales bacterium
AATGGCAAAGAGCAAGTTTGAGCGCAACAAGCCTCACGTCAACATTGGCACGATCGGTCACGTTGACCATGGCAAGACGTCGCTGACGGCCGCGATCACGAAGTACTTCGGCGAGTACAAGGCCTATGACCAGATCGACGCCGCTCCTGAAGAAAAGGCCCGTGGCATCACGATTTCGACGGCGCACGTCGAATACGAGACGCCGGCCCGTCACTATGCGCACGTCGACTGCCCCGGCCACGCCGACTATGTGAAGAACATGATCACCGGTGCTGCGCAGATGGACGGCGCGATCCTGGTTTGCTCGGCTGCCGACGGCCCGATGCCGCAGACCCGCGAGCACATCCTGCTCGCCCGTCAGGTCGGCGTTCCCGCGATCGTCGTCTTCCTCAACAAGGTCGACCAGGTTGACGACGCCGAGCTGCTCGAGCTCGTCGAGCTGGAAGTTCGCGAACTTCTGTCGTCCTACGACTTCCCGGGCGACGACATTCCGATCATCAAGGGTTCGGCTCTTGCTGCTCTTGAAGATTCCGACAAGAAGATCGGCGAAGACGCGATCCGCGAGCTGATGGCCGCTGTCGACTCCTACATCCCGACGCCTGAGCGTCCGATCGACCAGCCGTTCCTGATGCCGATCGAAGACGTGTTCTCGATCTCGGGCCGTGGTACGGTCGTGACCGGCCGCGTCGAGCGTGGCATCGTCAAGGTTGGCGAAGAAGTCGAGATCGTCGGCATCCGTCCGACCTCGAAGACGACGGTGACCGGCGTTGAAATGTTCCGCAAGCTGCTCGACCAGGGCCAGGCCGGCGACAACATCGGCGCTCTGGTTCGCGGTGTGAACCGTGACGGCGTCGAGCGTGGCCAGATTCTCTGCAAGCCGGGTTCGGTCAAGCCGCACAAGAAGTTCAAGGCCGAAGCCTACATCCTGACGAAGGAAGAAGGCGGCCGTCATACGCCGTTCTTCACCAACTACCGTCCGCAGTTCTACTTCCGCACCACGGACGTGACGGGCATCGTGACGCTTCCGGAAGGCACCGAAATGGTCATGCCTGGCGACAACGTCACCGTTGACGTCGAGCTGATCGTGCCGATCGCCATGGAAGAAAAGCTGCGCTTCGCCATCCGCGAAGGCGGCCGCACCGTCGGCGCCGGCATCGTCGCTTCCATCATCGAGTAAGCGAT
>UBYX01000076.1 GCA_900469955.1 Hyphomicrobiales bacterium
GGGTTTGTCAGCAGTCTGAGGCGGCTTTCGCCGCCTTTTTTTGCTGTTCCGGGGTGTTTCAGCCGCCGAAAATCGTGCCGAAAATATCGATGCCGCGGTCCTTGTAGTCGACCTTGCCGTGGCGGTTGCCGGGGCCGATGACGACCACCT
Organism: Hyphomicrobiales bacterium; assembly: GCA_900469955.1. Classification (GTDB taxonomy): domain Bacteria; phylum Pseudomonadota; class Alphaproteobacteria; order Rhizobiales; family Rhizobiaceae; genus Neorhizobium. The sequence continues at coordinate 151 of UBYX01000076.1, forward strand.
TGGAACCGATCCCGGCACGGGCATAAAGGTGCTCCACATCCTTATTCATCATGCGGATGCAGCCGGACGACATGTTGAGGCCGATTGTCCAGGGCTGGTTGGTGCCGTGGATACGGAAGATGGTGTCGCGACCGCCCTTGTAGAGATAGAGCGCACGGGCACCGAGCGGGTTGTCGATGCCGCCTTCCTGCACGATCGGCAGGATGCGGCCGTTGCGCGCTTCGCGAGCGCGCATTTCCGCCGGCGGCCTCCAGGATGGCCACTCCTCTTTGCGGCCGACATTGACGATCCCGGACCAGCCGAAGCCCTCGCGACCGACGCCGATGCCGTAGCGCGTCGCACGGTTCGGGCCTTCGATGTAGTAAAGGAACTTGTTGTCGGTATCGACGATGATCGTACCGGGCTTTTCGCTCGTCGAGAAACGCACCATGCGGCGCTTGTATTTCTCCGGTACTTCCCGGGGCTGGGCCACAAGTGTGACGTCGCTTGCCGGACGTTCGATTTGCGATGCGGCCGTGGTGAACGCGCTGGCGTTTTCGGCCGTCAGAAATATCGCGCCAGCCATCCCCATGGCCATCGCGACGGTCATGCCTCTCCTCATTCCCGCAGTCCTTCTCAATTTCAGAATTGCGGGAAGCTAGCTGACTCCGGCGTCAAAGCAAGACCGTAGATAGCTAATAAAGAGGTTGTGAAGGTCAGAAGGAGGTGTGACTGTGTCGCCGCCACCTCACTTTTGAGAGGATCGGTCACATAACGACGACTTTCGTGCCGATATTCACCCGCTCGTAGAGATCCACCACGTCCTCGTTGCGCATACGGATGCAGCCGGAGGAGACGGCGCTGCCGATCGTCCAAGGAGCGTTGGTGCCGTGAATGCGGTAAAGCGTCGAGCCGAGATACATGGCGCGGGCGCCGAGCGGATTTTCTGGGCCGCCGTCCATGCGCGCCGGCAGGTAGTGGCCCTTGGCGGCCTCGCGGGCAATCATTTCCTTCGGCGGCGTCCAATTCGGCCATTCTGCTTTGCGGGTGATCCGGTGTTCGCCGGCCCACTCGAAGCCCGGCTTGCCGACCCCCACGCCGTAACGACGGGCCTGGCCGTCACCCGCTACCAGATAGAGGAAGCGGTTGTTGGTGTCGATGATGATGGTGCCTGGCTTTTCCGTAGTGTCGTAGGCCACCGTCTGAGGCAAAAATTGCGGTTCGATCTGGCTGCGGACCGGCCTGTTCGGGCGGACTGCCGCGGGCTGCACGCGGCTCTCCCCGAAAATGCCACGCCGCTGGACGGCGCGCGGCTGCTGGTATTCGCGCTGACGATAGATGACGCGGGGTTGAGCAGCCTGCCGGGGATAAACGACCGGCCGGGCATTCGGTCCGGCAAGCTGCATCACCCAGGGAGCGGCAAGGTCCGGGCTGACGATTACCGGCGGGCGTTCGCGGTAGCGGTCGTTTGCGAGGGCAGTGCCGGAAAAGGCGGCAGCAAGGCCAAGCGCCAGAAACAGGGTTTTCTTCATGGTCGGATCCACTCGTTACAATCACCGACGGGCGCCATCTCCAAGACGAGGGCGGCGCTCGTGTTGACGGGTATGGTGAGCGCGAGGTGAAAGCGAATGGTAAACGGGTGGAACACGCAAACGCGTCTGGCCTATGAACCTTTTGGCAGGGTTACCGGCCGGTTTTGAAACATGGTTGACCAGTGCTAAAGCGGCGGCAAACGCTGTTAAGAATCGGGGTTAGGGATGGAAAAGGCAGGAATCATCGTCGGCGATGACGGCAGGGGGCGCTGCTTCTGGCATGGCGGCCTGGAGGATTATCGTCGTTATCATGACGAAGAATGGGGCCGGCCTGTGACCGATGATTCGCGCCTTTTCGAGAAAATCTGCCTTGAGGGATTTCAGTCGGGACTGTCCTGGCTGACGATCCTGCGCAAGCGGGAGAATTTCCGCGCCGCCTTTGCCGGTTTCGATTTCGACAAGGTGGCGGAATTCGGCGAAGAGGATGTGGTCCGCCTGCTGGCCGATACCGGCATCATCCGCCATCGCGGCAAGATCGTATCGACCATCAACAACGCCAGACGAGCGCAGGAATTGCGGGATGAGTCCGGATCGCTGGCAAAATTCTTCTGGAGTTTCGAGCCCGGCGCCGAAGGTCGTCCGGCGGTGATGGACCTGGCGACGCTGCGGGCCAATCCGACGACGCCGGTCTCGGTGCTGCTCTCAAAGGCCCTGAAAAAGCGCGGCTGGACCTTTGTCGGTCCGACCACGGTTTATGCCTTCATGCAGGCCATGGGTCTCGTCAACGACCATCTCGACGGTTGCTTTTGCCGGCAGGAGGTCGATGAATTGCGGCTGAAGTTCCGGCGTCCGTAATCTCGGTCAGAACCTGCTGCAGGTCGCCGAGGTTCTGGATCTGCCGGAACCGCGGCGCGGCTTCCGGTTTTTCGACATGTTCCAGAACCCAGGTCAGTTGATGGGGCACGAAGACGGCATAACTTCCCGCGGCGATGGCCGGCACGATATCCGACTTCAGCGAATTGCCCACCATCATCGCCCGTTCCGGACCGTCGGCCAATTTCGAAAAGATGCGCCGGTAGGTCGTGGCATTCTTGTCGCTGACGATCTCGATCGCGTCGAAATAGTCGCCCAGCCCTGATTGGGCGAGCTTGCGCTCCTGGTCGAAAAGGTCGCCTTTGGTGATCAGCACCAGAAGATATTCGCCGTTGAGAGCTGCCAGTGTTTCCTCGACATGCGGCAGGGTCTCGACCGGGTGACGCAGCAGGTCGCGGCCGATGTCGAGGATCTCGCTGATCGTATTCACCGGCACCTTGCCCTCGGTGATCTCGATCGCGGTCTCGATCATCGACAGCGTAAAGCCTTTGATGCCGAAGCCGTATTGCGCAAGATTGCGCTTTTCGGCTTCCAATAGGCGCTCGGAAATATGCCAGCCCTCGGCAAAATCGCCGAGCAGCGTCTGGAAATGAGCTTCCGTCAGACGGTAATATTGCTCGTTCTGCCAGAGCGTATCGTCGGCATCGAAGCCGATCGCGGTAATCGGGCGCATGACAAATTGCCTCCAGCCGTTCATATGGAGGATCGCTGGCCGCCGGACAAGCGGCAGCCTATCGAGCGCCGATTGGTTATACCGGCGGCAACGATTCTTCGCCAGCCGCCGCCCTTGCCGCTCCGGCCTCTATCCTCTAAGAAACCGCACACAAATCCGGCCTCATCCCGCCGTTGGTAATGGAATTTCGATCATGAACGACAAGAGCAAAAAGCCCCAGAAACTGAAGGCCCGCCTGCCGCGCGGCTTCGTCGATCGTTCCGCTGCCGATATTCATGCCACCAACGAGATGATCGCAAAGATCCGCGAGGTCTATGAGCGCTACGGTTTCGATCCCGTCGAGACGCCGTTGTTCGAATATACCGACGCGCTCGGCAAGTTTCTGCCGGACAGCGACCGCCCGAACGAGGGCGTCTTCTCGCTGCAGGACGACGACGACCAGTGGATGAGCCTGCGCTACGACCTGACCGCGCCGCTCGCCCGCCATGTCGCGGAAAATTTCAACGAGATCCAGCTTCCCTACCGCACCTATCGCGCCGGCTACGTCTTCCGCAACGAGAAGCCGGGCCCGGGCCGTTTCCGCCAGTTCATGCAATTCGACGCCGACACCGTCGGCGCTCCCGGCGTCCAGGCCGACGCCGAAATGTGCATGATGATGGCCGACACGATGGAAGCGCTCGGCATCAAGCGCGGCGACTACGTGATCCGGGTGAACAACCGCAAAGTTCTGGACGGCGTCATGGAGGCCATCGGCCTCGGCGGCGACGACAAGGCCGGCCAGCGTCTCAACGTGCTGCGTGCCATCGACAAGCTCGACAAGTTCGGACCGGAAGGCGTGCGACTGCTTCTAGGTCCCGGACGCAAAGATGAGAGCGGCGACTTTACGAAGGGTGCGGGCCTCGGGGAAGAACAAATCGAAAAGGTACTCTTCTTCGTTGGCATCAAAAACTATGCCGAAAACGCCGCTGAACTTGGCGAACTTGTCGCCGGTACCGCGCAGGGCAGTGAAGGCGTCGATGAACTGAACACGATTGGAGCTTTGGCGGTGAGCGCCGGTTACGGACCCGATCGCATCAAGATCGATCCCTCCGTTGTCCGCGGTCTCGAATATTACACCGGTCCAGTCTTCGAAGCCGAACTCCTCTTCGACGTCACCAACGAAAAAGGCGAAAAGGTCGTCTTCGGCTCGGTCGGCGGTGGCGGGCGTTATGATGGGCTCGTGTCGCGCTTCATGGGCCAGCCGGTGCCGGCGACCGGCTTTTCCATCGGCGTATCGCGCCTCATGACGGCGCTGAAAAATCTCGGCAAGCTCGGCCAGGACGACGTTATCGCCCCGGTTCTCGTCACCGTCATGGACGGCGATGTGGAAAGCATGGGCCGCTATCAGCGCTTCACTCAAGCGCTTCGCGCCGAAGGCATCCGTGCCGAAATGTACCAGGGCAACTGGAAGAAGTTCGGCAACCAGCTGAAATATGCCGACCGCCGTGGCTGCCCGATCGCTATCATCCAGGGCGGCGACGAGCGGGAGCAAGGCGTCGTGCAGTTGAAGGACCTGATCGAGGGCAAGCGGCTCTCCGGCGAGATCGAGGACAATGCGACCTGGCGGGAAGCGCGCGTGGCGCAGGACACCGTGGCCGAAGCCGACCTCGTCGCCAAGGTGAAGGAAATTCTCAGCGCTCAGGCGGAAGATCGGCGGCGGGCGAAGGATGTTTAGCGGTAGACCCCTCCCCAACCCCTCCCCGGGAGGGGCTTTGTGTGGCGCCGTCCAGTCCAAAGCAATGTCAACGCGATCTGTGCCGCCACTGATTGTTATGGTGGATGGCCGCAAGTTAGTCTCTCTCCCTTGTGGGGAGGGGTTGG
>UBYX01000072.1 GCA_900469955.1 Hyphomicrobiales bacterium
GATCCGGCGCAATACGTTCCATGATCGCGAGCTTCCCGAATACAGCGGCTACTTTGGGACGATCGCCGATGAGCTGACCCGTGAGCGACGGCGACGCTTACGCAAGCTACGGCGCCATCCAGATCTGCGTGCTGAGGTCATCGATCAATTGAAGGCCCGCTGGTCACCAGAGCAGATTGCCGGGCGCCTGCTGTCGGAAGGCCTAAGTCTTATTCGCGTGTGCGCCGAGACCATCTATCGCTTCATTTACAGCAAGGAAGATTATGCGCTCGGCCTCTATCAGTATCTGCCGGAAGCGCGTCGCAAACGACGTCCGCTGCGTTCCAGGAAACCGCGCGACGGTGTGTTTCCAGCCTCGCACCGAATATCCCAACGTCCTGATTTTATTGGAGATCGATCACGCTTCGGGCATTGGGAAGGTGATCTCCTTGTCTTCGAGCGCCCCTTTGGCCATGCCAACGTCACGTCGCTTGTGGAACGCAAGAGCCGCTATGTCGTCCTGATCAAGAACCCGAGCCGACACTCGCGCCCGATCATGGACAAGATTATCCAAGCATTCTCGTCGCTACCCGCTTTTGCGCGCCAGAGCTTCACTTTTGACCGCGGAACCGAGTTTGCAGGCTTCCGGGCTCTGGAAGATGGAATGGGTGCAAGAAGCTGGTTTTGCGATCCCAGCGCACCCTGGCAAAAGGGCACTGTCGAAAACGCCAACAAACGTATTCGCCGCCTTCTGCCAGCCAATACCGACCTCGCATTTCTCTCCCAGGCGATGCTCAACCAACTGGCCCGCATCCTCAACGATCAGCCAAGGAAATGCCTTGGCTATCGAACCCCAGCCGAAGCCTTTGCCATGCATTTGCAAGGCGAACCATGATCCCCTACCCTGCGAACCTGGCGCGATGCACTTCGGGTAGGATGTCCAATTGGAGTAGAGTGGCGACGGCTTCTCCTGCCCATGTCGCCTCCTCCTCAGCTGTCTGCGAAAGCTTTCAGCCTGTCGCCGGTCAGCCTGTAGCGAATCCATTCGCTCATCGGATCGGCGCCGATCGCTTCGTAGACGCGGATCGCCGGTTCGTTCCAATCGAGCACACTCCATTCGAAGCGGCCGCAGTCGTTCTCCAGCGCGATCTGCGCCAACCGCTTCAGCATGGCTTTGCCGGCGCCCAGTCCACGGGCCTTCGGCGTGACATAGAGGTCCTCCAGGTAAAGTCCGTTCCTGGCCTGCCAGGTGGAATAGCTGTAGAACCAGATCGCCATACCGACCGGTTCGCCATGGTGTTCACATATCAGGGCGCGTGTCACCGAGCTTGGTCCGAAGATCGATCCCTCGATTGTTTCAACGGTCGCGGCCACTTCGTGTTCGGCCTTCTCGTAGATCGCCAGTTCGCGAATGAAACCGAGAAGCGTCGCCGCATCTTCCCGAACTGCCTCACGTAAGGTCAGCGCCATGAAAAATCCTTTAGAAAGAAAGAGCTGAAGCTATGTCCCGAAGGAATATTCCATGTCAAGTCAGCCTCGTCGGCGCTACTCGGCGGCGGTCTTGATCTCCGGCGCCTCAAGCTCGTAGGAGTAACCATCGAGCATACCGTAGGCCTGCTCGATGTTTCCGATCTCAGTCTCGGCCTTGCTGATCGCATCGTCGATGGCCTCGCAGCGCGATCTCAGCATGCGTCCCAGAACATCCGAATCCGGCTTTCTGCCGATGCGGTCGATGTGGTTGCGGATCCGCGCCCGATGCCGCTCCATTTCGAGAATATGGAAGCGCGCATTGACGATCTTGTCGGTCAGCTTTCGGCGCATGGCAGCAACCGGATCGAAGCTTCCCGGCTCACGTTCATCCAGAATGATCTCGTTGACCAGCGTCTCCAGGATCACCAGGCCTTGCAGATCCTTGGTATCGGCAAGTTCCGGATCGTAGCCGGTATCGTCGTAAACCTTGCGACGGACCGGGTCGGACAGCAGTTCATAGGACATCGTGAGTTTACTGAAGGCGTCGACGTCGCCGCCGGCATCAGGGTGGACGCTTTTCGCACGTCTGCGATAGGCCGATTTGATGGCTGCGCCATCCGCCTCGCGGGAAACACCAAGCATCTCATAAGGGTCGATCACAGTGTCACCTGCTTTCGGCAATCAATTTCATCGTCGTAACGGCTAAGGCCCACAGGCTCAACCCATTATCCATTCTTGTGGCCAATTTAGGGGTGCTCGTGTCCTACCCGCTTTTCCCACAGCCTATTTGAATCGCGAAAACCACGACGGGCGCCGGCCGTCCGAAACCGGCGCCATCAGGAAGCTTACGGCGACGCATGGCAACAGGACCAGGAAGGTCGCGACGAGGCTGACATGTTCGGCAATGAACCCCAGCAGCGGCGGGACGCCGATGGTCGAGAGCATCAGCGTCAGCGAAAGCGCTGCAAGATTTTCCGACGGCTTGCACTTGCCGAGCGTGATCGTGGCCGAGACGGCCAATGGAAAAGCGAGCGCAACACCGCAGCCGATCAGAAAGAGCGCGACCCCTGCGGATATGTGCCCCGGGGCGATCACCAGCAGTGTGATGCCGACAGCAACCGAAATGGCCGACGCCCGCACCAGGATGATGGGACCGAAACTATCCCGCAGCATATCCCCCGAGAGCCGGGTCAATCCCATGCCGATCGTGAAGGCCGCGTAGAGCACGCCCGCGATCGCCGGATCGGCCCCTAGCTCCTCCCGTAGGAAGAAGATCCCCCAATCGTAAATCGCGCCTTCGACGATACAGAGACCAAACACCATGGCGCAAATCAGCAGGATGGTGCGATCCGGCAGGACGTAAGCCGATCGTCTTCGATCCGGTTGATTCTCCGGAGCGACGTCTTTTGGTGTGATAGCGAATACCAACAGACATGCTGCGATGACGAATGCAGCCGCCATGGTCTGCTGGACAAAGGGCGTTACAGCCTTCTCGGCCAGGAAGCCTGAACACAAGGAGCCGACCAGAAGTCCCACCGACCAGAAACCGTGGGAGCGCGCCAGTATCTTCGTCCCGCTGCGCTGCTCGATACCCGCCGAAATCATATTTGCTGCCACGTCGAAAATCGTGCGGAAGAAACCAAAGAAAAAGAAACACAAAAGGAAACCGCCGACCGGCAGAACTGTGAGCGCGGGTGTCAGCAAGGCACAAAGCGGCAAGGTCACGAGCGCGGTCAGCCTCGGGGTGAATCTATCGGTGATGCGCCCGGCGATCGGCAGCGCCAGAAACGTTCCGACGGGCGCGCTCAACAAGGCAAATCCCAGAACGGCCTTGTCGATGCCCATCGAAGCCTGGATGGCGGGCAGCCGGGTAAAGAGCGAAATGAACAATATGGCGTTGCTGAAATAGAGCAGCGCGGGAGGCAAAAGAAACTTCATGAAATTGCTGTCCGGGCGAATCACAGATCCCGCGCCATTCCTGCCAGCGGCAGAGGAAGCCGACAAGCGCCGATAACGGAAAGCTGTCTTGCGTCGGCAAGAGAAGAGGAAAAATCGGAAAGACGCCGATCAGGACCGCCCTCACCTGCAGCCGCCATCCATTCCAAACATCCGGCTTCGACTGCCTTCTTCGAAGACTGTGCCAGAAAAATTTGCATGAGCCATCTTCCCCTTCAACGCAAAGGCACTAGGCTTCTTGTACCCGCACCTGGAGAGAACCGATGCCCGTTCGATTTCTTGCCGTCGTTCTGAGTTTCGTCCTCTTTTCCGCCACCGATCCCAGAGCCGAAGATCCGGTTGCGCAAGCGCAGGCCGTTATTTCCGACCAGATCGATGCATTGAAGAAAAACGACGCCGAGAAAGCCTATTCTTTCGCCTCGCCCGGCATCCGTAGCCTCTATCCGAACAAGGATCGGTTCCTGAACATGGTGCGGCAGACCTACGAGCCGGTCTATGACGCCGGCAACTATGCTTTCGGCCGCTCCAAAATGATTGGCGGCGGCGAGGTCGTGCTGCAGGAGGTGATGATCAGCGCCAAGGAAGGGAAGGACTGGACCGCGATCTACGAGATGCGGCTGATGGACGATGGCTCCTATAAGGTGAACGGTGTGCGCATGATCCGCAATACCGCAAGCCAGGGCATCTGATCCTTCCGGCTTCTTGCTTGCGGCCCTACACCGGGGCGAGATCGCCCTTGGACCATGTTTCCTGCGTCTCTGCGTAAAAATCGGCAAAACGGCCTTCAGCGATCGACTGGCGGATGCCTTTCATCAGATCCTGATAGTAGTGCAGATTGTTCCAGGACAACAGCATGCCGCCGAGGGCTTCGTCGGAACGGACGAGATGATGCAGGTAGGCGCGAGAATAATCGCGCGCGGCCGGGCAGCTAGACTCCTCGTCCAGCGGGCGCAGGTCTTCCGCATGCCGGGCATTGCGAATGTTGACCTTGCCGCGCCGCGTAAATGCCAGCCCGTGACGCCCGGAGCGGGTCGGCATGACGCAGTCGAACATGTCGATGCCGCGTGCCACGGATTTCAGGATGTCGTCCGGTGTACCGACGCCCATCAGGTAGCGGGGCTTTTCCGTCGGCAGAACCGGCAGCGTGGTTTCCAGCATCTTCAGCATGACATCCTGCGGCTCTCCGACTGCCAGACCGCCGACGGCATATCCCTTGAGATCCAGTTGCTTCAGCCCTTCCGCCGACCGGATTCGCAGGTCCGGCTGATCGCCCCCCTGTACGATGCCGAACATCGCCTTGCCCGGCTGCTCTCCAAAAGCGACGCGGCAGCGCTCCGCCCAGCGCAAAGACAATTCCATAGCCCTTTCGATTTCCCTGGGCTCCGCCGGCAGCGCCACGCATTCGTCGAGCTGCATCTGAATGTCCGAGCCCAGCAGCCCCTGTATCTCGATCGAACGCTCCGGAGACATGTGATGCAGGCTGCCGTCGACGTGGCTCTTGAAAGTGACGCCCTTCTCATCGAGCTTGCGAAGGCCCGAAAGGGACATGACCTGGAACCCGCCGCTATCGGTCAGGATCGGATGGGACCAGCGGATAAGATTATGAAGCCCGCCCAGACGTGCGACCCGTTCCGCGCCCGGCCGCAGCATCAGGTGGTAGGTGTTGCCGAGGATGATATCGGCGCCGGTATCGCGTACCTGATCCAGGTACATCGCCTTGACCGTACCGACGGTCCCGACCGGCATGAAGGCGGGGGTCCGTATCGCGCCCCGCGGCATGGTGATCTCGCCGAGACGCGCGCCGCCATCGGTAGCCTTTAGATTGAACTGAAACGTCTCGGTCATTTTGAGGCCCGGAAAAGAAGGCTTGCGTCGCCATAGGAATAGAAGCGATAGCCGGATTGAATTGCGTGGGTGTAGGCTGAGCGCATGGTCTCGAGCCCTGAAAAAGCAGATACCAGCATGAAAAGGGTCGATTTTGGCAGGTGGAAGTTGGTCATCAGCATATCCACCGCCTTGAAACGGTAACCGGGCGTGATGAAAATATCCGTCGCTCCGCTCCAGGGCTGGATACTGCCATCTTCCGATGCCGCACTTTCGATGAGGCGCAACGAGGTCGTGCCGACGCAGACGATCCGGCCGCCCCTCGCCTTCACACCGTTCAGCAGTGCCGCCGTCTCGGCGCTCACATGACCGATTTCCTCATGCATCTTATGATCGTCCGTATCATCTGCCTTGACGGGAAGGAAAGTTCCCGCACCGACATGCAGCGTCACGAAATGGCGCTCGATACCTGCTGCGTCGAGTGCCGCAAACAGCTCCGGCGTGAAATGCAGGCCAGCGGTCGGCGCCGCTACGGCGCCGTTTTCCCTGGCATAGACAGTCTGGTAGTCCTTCCGGTCGCGGTCGTCCTCGGGCCGCTTGTCGGCGATATAGGGGGGCAGCGGAATGTGCCCTACGGTCTTGATCGCTTCGTCGAGCGCAGGCCCGGTGAGGTCGAACAGCAGGGTGATTTCTCCCCCCTCGCCCTTTGCCTCGACGGTGGCGTTCAAAGTTCCGAGTAGGCACGCATTTCCGGTGTGGCCGAAGGCAATACGGTCGCCGACCTTGATACGTTTGCCGGGTCTGGCAAATGCCTTCCAGCGTTCGGGTCCGACACGCATGTGCAGGGTCGCAGACACCGGAAGTTCATGCCCGCCCTCCCTGATCCGCTGGCCTTCGAGCTGCGCCGGGATGACCTTCGTATCGTTAAAGACCAGCGCGTCTCCAGCCTTGAGGAACTGGGCCAGGTCCGACACGCGGTGATCGGCAAGTCGTGCCACTCCATCGGGCTCGACGACAAGCAGCCGTGCGCTATCGCGAGGGCTGGCAGGCCGCAAAGCGATGTTTTCGTCCGGCAGATCGAAATCGAACAGGTCAACGCGCATGAAAAAATCCAGAAAAGCGAAACCCGCCCCGCCAAAAGGCAGAGCGGGTCGTGGTTCAATCGAAATCAAACGTCTGCGGCGACCCGCACAGAAACGATCGAGTCCGGATCCTTGACGGGTTCGCCCTTCTTGATCTGGTCGATGAAGTCCATGCCTTCGATAACCTGTCCCCAGACCGTGTACTGCTTGTTGAGCCACGGAGCATCCGTGAAGCAGATGAAGAACTGCGAGTTCGCCGAGTTCGGGTTCTGCGAGCGGGCCATCGAGCAGGTTCCGCGGACGTGCGGGACAGCGGAAAATTCAGCCTTCAGATCCGGCTTTTCGGAGCCGCCCATGCCGGCACGTGCCGGGTTGAAGCTCTCGCTCCCTTGTTTGCCGAATTTGACGTCGCCTGTCTGGGCCATGAAATCCGGGATGACGCGATGGAAGACCACGCCGTCATAGGCATTCTCGCGAGCAAGCTCCTTAATGCGCGCGACATGGCCGGGAGCCAGATCCGGCAGGAGCGAGATGACGACCTTGCCCTTGGTCGTTTCCATGATGAGAGTGTTTTCCGGATCCTTGATCTCGGCCATGTGCTTTCTCCTTTATGCGGCGCCCGGGACGTTCGTCCGCGGCTGGGCGACCTTTTGCCTACTTCTTGCCGACGGTGACCTTGATCATCTTGTCGGGGTTCGTCACTTCGCCGTTACGGCCCTGTCCACGTTTGATCTTGTCGACGAATTCCATGCCGGACACTACCTTGCCGACCACCGTATACTGTCCGTTCAGGAAGGCACCCTCGTCGAACATGATGAAAAACTGCGAATTGGCGGAATTCGGATCCTGTGAACGCGCCATGCCGACGGTGCCCCGCTGGAACGGCACCTTCGAGAATTCGGCCGGAAGGTCCGGCAGATCGGAGCCGCCGGTACCGGCGCGCGCCGGGTTGAAGTTCTTGCCGTCCTGCTTGCCGAACTCGACATCGCCGGTCTGCGCCATGAACCCGTCGATCACCCGGTGGAACACGACATTGTCGTAAGCGCCCTTGGCGGCAAGCGCCTTGACCTGGGCCACATGTTTGGGTGCAGTCTCCGGCATCAGCTGGATCACCACCGGTCCGTCCTTGAGCTGGACAGTCAGGAAGTCGTCAGATGCTGCCGCGGCGGGCATGACCATCGAAGCAAAGGCAAAAGCGCCGGCAATAGCGAGACGAAGCAGTTTCATGATAGGAACTCCGGATTTCGGAAACGATCAGCGTTTCAGCTTGTTGTTCAGCGCCGTAAGAACCGCTGCAGGAACGAAGGCGCTCACATCGCCGCCCATGGAGGCGATCTGCCGGACCAATGTGCCGGTAATGGGGCGAGTTGCGACACCCGCCGGCAGAAAGACCGTTTGGATATCCGGGGCCATCTGACGATTCATCCCGGCCATCTGCATTTCATAATCGAGATCGGTGCCGTCGCGAAGGCCGCGGATCAGGAGCTTGGCACCGTTGGTGCGGGCCGCATCGACGACCAGCCGGTCGAAGGAGACGATGGACAGGCTGTCGGCACGCCCCGGCAACACCTCCTCAAGCGAGGCTCGGATCAGGTCCGCTCTTTCCTCGAAGGAGAACATCGGTGCCTTGCCCGGATGAATGCCGATAGCGACAATGAGTTTGTCGGCAACGTTCAACGCCTGGACAAGCACGTCCAAATGACCGTTCGTCATCGGATCGAAGGAGCCGGGATAAAAAGCCGTCGTCATGCTTAGGTCTTGGCCTCAACAGAGTTTCCTGCGCCTTTTGTCATGGAAGCGGTGCATCCGCAAGCGCCTCTCCTTTCTGAACAAGAGATGAATGGCCCGTTCAAGCGGGTTTCACAGCAGGTATGGTCTATAGGCATCGTGACGGAGACAATCCCGTCCATACCGAGGGAGAGACGAAGAGAATGCTGGCGGTCATGATATTGACAGCGGTTGCCTTCGCCCTGGCCGTGGAAGCCATAGTCGTTGCTAACGAGGCGAGCCAAGCCTGACGACTTCGAATTCTGAACGCCAGATGAACAGAGCGTTCAAGGATGCTTCAGAGCGGCCAAGGTAAGTCTCTCTCAAAATGCGGTGGAACCTGTTTGCGCGATGCGCGTTCAGGCAAACAAGAAGGACAGACGGAGATGATCGCGAAGAGGAAAACGGTCATGCCTGACAAGATCACCATGATCAACCTGGTGTGGACGGCAATGATCGCTGTAATGCTGACGGCAACAGTCACCCTTTATCAAGATAAATCCGATTTGATAGATCTGAACTATCCGCAGGTAACCGGAAACTACACCGACCTTTCCTATTACTGATGCGGTAAACGCACGAGAAAGGATAACCATGTTCGTGACGTTGACTGTACTTGCAGGCTTGATCAGCATCATGTTCGTGGCATCCGTGGCCTCCACGATTTCCGAGCTTCGCCGTGAACGCGAGGACATGAAGGATTTTCGCGACTTCGCAAAACGCCACAGTGCATTTTGACCATTTCACAGTAGTGAACTGAGCGTCCGCAGACTCCCGTCGCAGCCAGTTCAAAGATAAAGCCGGAGGATTTTGGTCCTCCGGCTCAGACTGCTGACAAAC
>UBYX01000071.1 GCA_900469955.1 Hyphomicrobiales bacterium
TGGCTTTCACCTCTTCCACCATCCCCGCACGTTACGGTTCTGATGGAAGCGCCGGCCCCCGCCTGCCCGCGAACGTCTCGCGAAACACTCCGGTGGTGGGAGCGAGGGGATTGTAGGCATGGGTTGAGGGGGTGGGGATGATGGAGGGTGAAAAAAATCTGAGGGAGGCGTACGGGGCAGGATTTGATGGACAGGAGCGGATGAGACCGGGCGTTTTCGATCCCGTGATCGACAGCAACCTATAAGCCTGCGATCTGGTCAAAGATCAGCATTTTCGTAACGGGTAGGAGATGCGGACACCGGCCATGGTCGTCCAGCGGAAAACACGACGCACAGTCCAGTTCGAGATTACGGTCGACGTCGGGTCCAATTTACTTCCGTGGCTTAGTCGCGCCGCACTGTTTGCTGTGGGGGCTCATCGACGAAGGTTACAAAGACTTATTTCTTCTGCTACCTCTGATATACATACGGGTTGGGGAACGTTTTATGGATGACGTGCATTTTTCGGTTAGTACACGACTGACGAGACTGCTGGGTGAAACCTATCGATCGAGCGAAGCAGCCCTAAAGGAACTGGTCGACAACGCATGGGACGCTGACGCCAAAAATGTCTGGATCACATTGCCGACGCCTATGTCGTCTGATCCGATTATCGTTCGCGACGACGGTTCGGGAATGACATCTCTGGAAATGAGGAACGAATACCTGAACATCGCCAGCGATAAGCGGGCACGTACAGGCGAACGTACCCCTCTACTCAAGCGGAAGGTCAAGGGTCGCAAAGGCATCGGTAAGTTCGCTGGCCTGTCGTTGGCAAGCCGGATGGATGTTTCAGCGGTCGCCCGAGGTCGGAAATGCAGCCTGACGATCGATAAGCTCGTCCTAGCCGAGAATGAGAATGACCTGGAAGCCGTGCCTCTACCATTCATCGAGGAGGATGCAGGCGAAGCTCATGCAGGCACAACAATCATCCTGTCCGGTCTTGATAGCCGATTAAATTTCCCTACGCCCGATCGTTTTCGAGAAGTCCTCGTGCACGAATACGGCCGGGAGGATGCTTTCAAGGTATTCGTAAATGAGGCGCAGTTGTCGGTCGACGATGTTCCGGGCGTATCAAGGGAAGTCGAGAAGACCCTTACAGAGAACGGCTCAGTTCGCTTGAAGTTTACGATTGCAGACGGCAAGAAAGCACCAAAGTCACCGGGTATAGTGCTGAAGGTGGATGGGAAAGTCGTCGGGAAGCCTATGATGTTCGGCCTAGATGATGACGAGGAAATTCCCTTCAAGCTGTCGAAACGAGTCTACGGAGAGGTTGAGCTCGAGGGTAACGACCATTTCGTAACTGCCGATTGGGGCGGGGTGGTCGAGAACAGCAAGGCGTTCCAAGAAATCCAATCCTATGTAAAATCGATCGTCAAAGAAGGGCTTAGGGAGAGCCACTCCCGCGATATGAGCCTTCAGCTAGCTCGATTGAAGAAGCAGTTGGACGCTAGGCTGAGAGAC
This sequence comes from Hyphomicrobiales bacterium, assembly GCA_900469955.1. Classification (GTDB taxonomy): domain Bacteria; phylum Pseudomonadota; class Alphaproteobacteria; order Rhizobiales; family Rhizobiaceae; genus Neorhizobium. The sequence goes on from UBYX01000071.1 coordinate 1,504, forward strand.
CTCCCAGAACACCGCCGACGCTACGCTGAGGAAGCTCTCCACCGGATCCTACAGCGCTTCTATAGGGAAAGCGAAGACCGCATTGCGACGATCGCAGAGGTCGCGCTCGACGCCATGGAGCATGACGCCTACTGGGCCGTACTCGAGCGGATAAATGCCACCGACCGCACAGATGTCGGTTCCTTTGCAGCGGCGCTTGAAGATTTTGGTATGGTTGAGCTCTCTGGGATCGCTGCTCAAGCGACCAGACGAATGAGATTCCTGAACTACCTCGAGGAGCTTATCGACAACGAAGCGACCCTCGAAAAGGACGTCCACAAGGCCTTCGAGACGAATTTGTGGCTTCTTGGCCGCCAATACGCTCTGATGTCATCGAACATCACACTGAAACGGGTCATCGCGAACTATAGTGACAAGAAATTTACGGGCGAGCGGGCCTCGAAACGGCCTGATCTTTTGTTGTCGCAGGATCTCGCTGACAGCTATCTGCTGATTGAGTTCAAGCGCCCCAACCATCCGATTTCTCGGGAAGACATCGCTCAGGCCGAGCAATATCGTGATGACTTGTCAGCGACCATTACCTCAAGCAGCCCGTTGAGGATCTTGATGATCGGTAAGGGCTCTGCAGCCTCTATGGACAAGAGATATGGGACTGACATGACGATCGTCAGTTCCTACGCAAGCGTTCTCTCGTCCGCTCGCACGGAACTCGACTGGCTGATCTCATCGCTAACCCGTTCGTAGATCGCCCGTTGGTTGAAGGTCGGAGGATCAATATGTTAGTAAACCTTATTGCAGTACGGGCGAGCTGATGATCGACAGGGGCCGGCGCTCGCCGCTGCTGTCGGCATCGTGTCAGCTATACCCAGCATCTATTGCCCAAAGCAGTCATTCCGCTCCCGGCCCAACGGCGTCATGGACAGCACCTTCGTCCGCGACACCCCACAAACAAAAACCCCCTCCCTTGCGGGAGGAGGTTCATATCCTGCCAGCGCCGCCCTAAGGCAGCCTCTTTAATCCTCAGATCAGCTTGGCGAACGCCACGGCCGTATCCGACATGCGGTTCGAGAAGCCCCATTCGTTGTCGTACCAGGAGAGGATGCGGACGAAGTTGCCTTCGAGCACCTTGGTCTGGTCGATCGCGAAGATCGAGGAATGGCTGTCGTGGTTGAAGTCGCGGGAGACGAGCGGTTCTTCGGTGTAGCCGAGGATGCCCTTCAGCGCGCCGTTGGAGGCAGCCTTGATCGCTTCGTTGATTTCGGCGGCGGTGGTCGTCCTCTTGGCGACGAACTTGAAATCGACGACGGAGACGTTCGGGGTCGGCACGCGGATCGAGGTGCCGTCGAGCTTGCCCTTCAGATGCGGCAGGACGAGGCCGACGGCCTTTGCGGCACCCGTCGAGGTCGGGATCATCGACAGCGCGGCTGCGCGGGCGCGGTAAAGATCCTTGTGCATCGTGTCGAGCGTCGGCTGGTCGCCCGTGTAGGAGTGGATCGTGGTCATGAAGCCGTGGTCGATGCCGACTGCCTCGTCCAGAACCTTCACCACCGGAACCAGGCAGTTCGTCGTGCAGGATGCGTTGGAAATAACCAGGTGTTCCTTGGTCAACTGGTCATGGTTGACGCCGAAGACGACGGTCAGGTCGGCGCCGTCGGCCGGAGCCGAAACGATGACACGCTTGGCGCCGGCAGTCAGGTGAGCGGCGGCCTTGTCGCGGGCGGTGAAGATGCCCGTGCATTCGAGAGCGATATCGACGCCGAGTTCCTTGTGGGGGAGCGTCGCCGGATCCTTGACGGCGGTGACCTTGATCGGCTTGCCGCCGCCGACGATGATCGTGTCGCCTTCGACCTTCACCTCGGCCGGGAACTTGTTGTGGATCGAATCGTAACGCAGCAGGTGGGCGTTGGTCTCAACCGGGCCGAGATCGTTGATGGCCACGACCTCGATGTCGGTGCGGCCCGATTCCACGATGGCGCGCAGAACGTTGCGGCCGATGCGGCCGAACCCGTTGATGGCAACCTTGACAGTCATTTTACATACTCCCGCTTTTGGCTTGTCTTCGAATGAATGGTTTGGCTCAGGCGAGCTCTTTCTCGGCCGCAGCGACGACCGCTTCCGCGGTGATGCCGAAGTGCTTGTAGAGATCCTTGGCCGGGCCGGAAGCGCCGAACGACTTCATGCCGATAAAGGTGCCCTTCGGACCGATGAAATGGTCCCAACCCTCGCGGACCGCCGCCTCGACGGCGATCTTCACCGGCGAATTGCCGATGATCGCCCGCTGATAGTCTTCCGACTGGTCCAGGAAGAGTTCGACGCAGGGAACCGAGACGACGCGGGTTGCGATACCCTTGCCGTCGAGGGCCGCCTGGGCCTTGAGGGCGATTTCCACCTCGGAGCCGGAAGCGAAGATCGTGACCTTGGCATCGGCCGAGGAGACGAGCTCGTAAGCGCCCTGGGCGCAGAGGTTCTTCTCTTCATAGGTTTTGCGGGCCGGCGCGAGGTTCTGGCGGGTCAGCGCCAGGCCCGACGGGCGGTGCTTTTCCTTGAGCGCCAACTGCCAGCATTCGGCCGTCTCGGTTTCGTCGGCCGGGCGGAAGAGGAGCAGGTTCGGAATGGCGCGCAGGGCGGCAAGATGTTCGACCGGCTGGTGGGTCGGGCCGTCTTCGCCGACGCCGATCGAGTCATGCGTCCAGACATGCACGACGCGGATGCCCATGAGGGCCGCGAGGCGGACGGACGGGCGGCAATAATCGGAAAAGATCAGGAAGCCGCCCGAATAGGGGATCAGGCCGCCGTGCAGGGCGATGCCGTTCATCGCCGCGGCGGTCGCATGTTCGCGGATGCCCCAGTGCATGTAGCGGCCGGAGAAGTCGGCGGGCGTGATCGCCTTCATCTGGCTCGTCTTGGTGTTGTTCGACGGCGTCAGGTCGGCAGAACCGCCAAGCGTTTCCGGCAGCAGGCCGTTGATGACCTCAAGCGCGTCCTCGGACGCCTTGCGGGTGGCGACCGTCGGGTTGTTTTCGGCGATCTTCTTCTTGAAGGCGTCGATGGCGCTGTCGAAATTGCCCGGCAGGTCGCCGGCGAAACGGCGAACGAATTCGGCCTTCTTTTCCGACGGGGTCTGGGCGAGGCGGTCTTCCCATTCCTTGCGCGTCTTGGTGGAGCGCAGGCCCGCAAGCCGCCATGCGTCCAGCACGTCGCCCGGGACGACAAAGGCTTCGGCTTCCCAATCCAACGCCGTGCGGGTCGCGGCGATTTCTTCCGCGCCGAGCGGTGAGCCGTGAACCTTGTGGGTGCCGGCCTTGTTCGGTGCGCCGAAGCCGATGATGGTCTTGGCGGCGATGAAGGTCGGGCGGTCGGACTTCTGTGCGGCTTCGATCGCCGCGGCGATCTGGTCGGTGTCGTGGCCGTCGATCTCGATCGTGTTCCAGTGCGCCGCCTTGAAGCGCATGATCTGGTCGGTGGAATCCGACAGGCTGACCGGGCCGTCGATCGTGATGTTGTTGTTGTCCCAGAAGAGAACGAGCTTGTTGAGCTTCAGGTGGCCGGCGAGTGCGATCGCTTCCTGGCTGATGCCTTCCATCAGGCAGCCGTCGCCGCAGAGCGCATAGGTGAAGTGGCTCTGCAGGTCGGAGCCGAATTCCAGCTCGAGCTTCTTTTCGGCGATCGCCATGCCGACGGCATTGCCGATGCCCTGGCCGAGCGGGCCGGTGGTCGTTTCGATGCCCGAGGCATGGCCGTATTCCGGATGGCCGGCGGTCTTCGAACCGAGCTGGCGGAACTGCTTGATGTCCTCGATCGTCATGTCCTCATAGCCCGTCAGGTAGAGGAGGGCGTAGAGCAGCATCGAGCCATGGCCGGCAGACAGCACGAAACGGTCGCGATCCGGCCACAACGGGTTCTTCGGATCGAATTTGAGATAGCGGGTAAAGAGCACGGTCGCGATGTCGGCAGCGCCCATCGGCAGGCCGGGGTGGCCGGAATTGGCCTTCTCCACAGCATCCATGGCAAGGAATCGGATCGCATTCGCCATCCGGTTATGTTTGTCGCGAGAGATCATGGTTTATCCGCTTTTTACGGGTGTCGATCACGGCCCCGGTATGGACCGTCTGAGAGCGGGTGATCCTTAGCAGGTGCAACGCGCAAGTCAACAAAAGCGGGACCTGAACTGAGGCGGAATGGGCAAGTTTCCCTGATGCGGCCTCAGCATCGCACTGTCGCAACTTTGACCGAGAGTGCTATCGGCGATCCACAGTTAGGACATGTTCGGCGCGATTGGATTGATTGACCGGCTCGCGGACGGTGAATAGTCTGCTGAGCTTGTTGGAGAGGTGAACTGTTTCGATTCGGTCCACCTTGCGTATCGACGGAAGGCGTTTCATGCCGGGGGAAAAAACGATCGAAATGGTGATTTCGGAGCTCAGGGCTGCCATCGGCGGCCTGGAGAGCGCCGTCGATGCCCGCATCGAGCGCCAGCGGGAGGCCCAGGACGTCGAAGGCGAAGTCCGCCGTGTCCATGCGGATCGCGCGCGTCTCGCCCAGGAGCTCGACCAGTCGCAGTTTCGAGCCAACCGCCTTGAAGAGGTCAACCGCGAAGTCTCGCGGCGTCTGGTGACGGCGATGGAAACCATCCGCGCCGTTCTGGATCGCTGAGGCCAGAGAACAGAGGGAAGCCCATGGCCCAGGTAACGGTAACGATCGACGGCAAGGCCTATCGGATGGCCTGCGAGGAAGGGCAGGAAGATCACCTGACCGATCTCGCCGAGCGTTTCGACCGCTATGTCGGGCACCTCAAGAGCCAGTTCGGTGAAATCGGCGATCTCAGGATCACGGTCATGGCCGGGATCATGATCATGGACGAATTGTCCGAGACCTCCCGCCGTATCGCCGCCCTCGAAGCGGAGGTCGCTTCGCTCAAGACGAACAGTGACGGCGTTCTGGAGAGCCAGCGGCAAAACGAACAGGTCGTCGTTTCGGCGCTCGGCGAACTCGCCATGCGGCTCGAAAGTCTCACCGCCAAGCTGAACGGGCGAGCACCGGCCTCGGTCAATTGAGATTCGGCAAAAACCGCTACGACGCCACTGGCGCGGAATGAAGTCAGCCCTTATATTGCAACTGCGATCTGCGCCTCTCGACAGGAACCACAATCCCTGGGGCCATACTCGATCCAAAGGGAGCTGTCCCTGGCCAGGCCCGTGGGCTTGGACACACGGCGCCCACCTACGTTTGTAGGCGCCCAGGATCGTAAATCTCCATCGGCTGCCGCGGATCGCACTCACTCCGCCTTAAGGCTCCCTCCTTGATTTTTCGGGCTTCTGCAAGGCTGGCTTTGGCTTAGGCCGGAGCGGCAAGCCTGCGCCAAACCTGCTGATTTTGTTCCAGCCATTGCAAAGGGCCTAACCGGACCCTATGATTTCCCGGTGCAAGCGAAGGTGCATAGCTCCGAGAACCGGGCTCCGGTTTTCCGATCTGTGCGCGAGACTTTGCCAATGCGGCGCTCCGGCGCCATCATTCTGGTGAGGCCGTTTTTCGAAGCGGCTTTTTTGTTTCGCGTGCAGGAATAGTGTCCTAGCTGAAGAGCCCCGTTTGTTAACCGAAATCCTCATCGTCATTGCACTCACCGTCTTGAACGGTGTCCTGGCAATGTCGGAACTTGCCGTCGTTTCCTCCCGTCCGGTCCGCCTCAGGGTCATGGCCGAAGCGGGTAACCGGGGGGCGGCGAAGGCGATCGAGCTTGCCGAAGACCCTGGCCGCTTTCTCTCCACCGTCCAGATCGGTATCACCCTGGTCGGCGTCCTTTCCGGCGCCTTTTCCGGCGCCACGCTCGGCTCACGCTTCACCGTATGGCTGCAAGCCCAGGGACTGTCCGAAAATCTGGCCGGCTGGCTGGGGGTTGGTACCGTGGTCGTCGCCATCACCTATCTCTCGCTGATCGTCGGCGAACTGGTGCCGAAGCAGATTGCGTTGCGTGCGCCGGAAACCGTTGCCGCACGTGTCGCGCCGGCCATGATGCTACTTTCGAAGATCGGCGCGCCGCTCGTCTGGTTTCTTGACGTATCCGGCCGCCTGCTGCTGAGCCTGCTCGGCCAGAAGGGTGAATCCAGCGACCGCGTGACCGACGAGGAAATCCGCACCGTGCTTGCGGAAGCCCAGAGCGCCGGCGTGATCGAGACGGAGGAATCCGCGATGATCTCCGGTGTCATGCGGCTTGCGGACCGCACCGCCCGCGGTCTCATGACGCCCCGCCGCGAGGTCGAAGTGATCGACATCGAGGATGATCTCGACGAAATCCGCGCCCAGCTCCGCGCCACTCCCCGTTCACGTCTGCCGGTGCGCAACGGCAGTTCCGACGAGATTCTCGGCGTCCTCTTTGTCAAGGATCTCTACGCATTCATGGCTGGAGACAAACAGTTCGACGTGCGCGCGATCATGCGCGACGCCCCTGTTGTCTCCGACCTGACGGGAGCGCTCGACGTCATACAGGCATTGCGGCGGGCGCCCGCGCATATGGTGCTCGTCTATGACGAGTATGGCCATTTCGAAGGCATCATCACCTCCGGCGACATTCTGGAGGCGATCACCGGCGTCTTCCAGGAGGACGAGAAGGAGGAACCGGCGATCGTCGCGCGCGACGACGGCTCGTTCCTGATTGCCGGCTGGATGCCGGTGGACGAATTCGCCGATCAGATGGGATTACCAATCGGAGACGACCCGGGCTACGAGACCGTCGCCGGTTTCGTACTCGATGAATTGAAGCATCTGCCGGAACTGGGCGAAAGCTTCACCACCCATGGCTGGACGTTCGAGGTGATAGACCTCGATGGCCGCCGCATCGACAAGCTGCTCGTCAGCCGGGCAATGGAAAAGGCGTGATGTCGAGCGGCAGAGTGAAAGCGCATCTGCGCGGCGAGCGGCTTGCGGCACGGGATGCCGTGCCGCCGGAGGAACGCATCGAGAAAAGCCTTTCGATTGCCTCCCACGGGTCGGCCGCCATTTCTCCCGAGCCAGGCGCCATCGTTTCCGGCTTCCTGCCCATCCAGTCGGAGGTCGACCTCCGGCCCCTGATGGCGCTTTTGAGGGACCGCGGCGCCCGGCTTTGCGTGCCGGTCATCCTCGACAAACAGACGATCGTGTTCCGCGAACTCGTCAAGGGCGCCGAGTTGGTCGCCGGAACGTTCGGCACTTTCGGGCCAGGCCCCGAGGCGGAAGAACTCGATCCCGACATCATGCTGGTGCCGCTCTCCGCGTTCGACGCCGGGGGGCACCGGATCGGCTACGGCGGCGGCTATTACGACCGCGCGATCCACCGGCTGCAGCAAAAAGGCCTGGACCCGAAGCTGATCGGCGTTGCCTTCGACTGCCAGGAAGTGGCATCTGTTCCCGCTGAACCTCACGATATCAGACTCCACGCGATCCTGACGGAAAGCGGCTACCGGCCTTCCGAATAGCAGGCCAGACAGAGATTGGACAAGAATGCGCCTTTTGTTTCTCGGTGACATGGTGGGCAAGACCGGCCGCACGGCGGTCTGGGAAAAGCTGCCCGGCCTCGTCTCCGACCTGAAGCTCGATTTCGTCATCGTCAACGGCGAGAATGCCGCCGGCGGTTTCGGCATCACCGAAGATATCTTCCTCGAGACGATCAATGCCGGCGCCGACGTGGTGACGACCGGCAACCATGTCTGGGATCAGAAGGACGCGGTCGGTTTCGCCGGCCGGCACGACCAGTTTCTCCGGCCCGCCAATTATCCGGTCGGCACTCCGGGCAGGGGCTCCGGCCTCTATTACGGGCGGAACGGTGCACGGGTGCTGGTTGCCAACATCATGGGTCGTGTGTTCATGCATCCGGAGCTCGACGATCCGTTCAAGAGCGCCGAGGTCATTCTCGCCGCCTGCCCATTGAAGGAACAGGCGGATGCGATCGTCTTCGACTTCCATGCGGAGGCGACCAGCGAAAAACAGTGCTTCGGGCATTTCGTCGATGGCCGCGCCAGCCTGGTGGTCGGCACGCATACGCATGTGCCGACGGCCGACTGCCAGATCCTGAACGGCGGCACGGGCTATATGTCGGACGCGGGCATGTGCGGCGATTACGACTCCTCGCTTGGCATGGACAAGGAAGAACCGCTCAACCGCTTCATCTCGAAGATGCCGAAAGGCCGGTTCGAGGCGGCAACGGGGCCTGCCACCATCTGCGGCCTCGGTATCGAGATTTCCGATGCCACAGGTCTTGCCGAAAAGATCGCGCCGCTCCGGATCGGCCCGAGGCTGGCCGAAACCATTCCGTCGTTCTGGAATTGAGAACCGGCCGGAAGCACGATGCTTCCGGCCGGACTTCTCTAGCGGGATCTCTGGTAGAGTTTCTGGGCGATCTCGAACATTTCCTCCGGAGCATAGTCGGGAGTGAAAGCGGAAGGCACGCCGACCAACTGGTGGATCTTTCCGCCTTCCGGCATCCCGTCCACCACCTCGAGTTCGCCTGGAGGATCGGTGGGCAACGCCACTTCGCCATTGCCCCAAATGCCGGACATTTCCTTGTAGTCATTGGGGCTGAAGGTGTAGAGGCGACGATGGGAGCCTTCGTCGAGATATTTCTGGCTCTCCGGAATCTTGCTGAGCGGAATATTCGGTGTGGGCAGGAATTTTTCGATTTCCACACCCGTGATCTTCTTCAATGCGAGCGCGTAGGCGTGGGCATGAACCGAGCCGCGCACCAGCAGGTAGCCGCAGACTTCGCGCCCGGTCGGATCGGAAAGCGTTTCGTAGACGCGGAGCTTGTGGAGGCGCGCCCCGCATTCCAAATGGAAGTTGTGCAGCAGATCCAAAACCACGTTGCCGGTCGTCGTGATGAAATCGTTGTTCCAGGAAACGCCGTTGCTGTTGACTGGCATCGCACCACCGCCGCCGGACAGGAAAGCCGCAGCCAGACGCATGTCCTTCATATCTTCAAAGGGCGCGCCCGAGATGTCTCCCCCGTCACCGGCATCGCCGTCCGGGATGTCAGGGCCATTGTTCAGCATCGCCACGCCGTTGCTTACGAGCTCGACGTGACCGAGTTCTTCCGCCGTTATCGCCGCGACGAGGCTGTAAAAAGGCCGGAGCTTTTCCTTGGAGCGGAAATTGAAACTCTGGAACATATAGTTCCCGAGCGTTGACATCTCGCCATACTTGCCTCCCAGCAGTTCCTGCAGGGCTGCGGCTGCATTGGGATCGGCGCGCTTGGGTGCCGGGAGTGCTGCTTGCAGTTGGTCGACTCGCATAAACATCGGGACGTTCCTTTGGTTGAAGTCCGAGCCCAACAATGCTGACAACCTAAAGTTCCGCCTGAAGATCCGATGAAACTGCGCTTTCGGTGAAAGGCAAGATCCCGCCGGCGGCTTTGCGACCCTAAAGCGCCTCCTCGAACAGCGTCAGCAGGCGTTTGAAGTGCCGCTCGGAGCCGGCCTTGTCGTAGACGCTGTGGTCGGGGACAGTCCAGCCATGCGCCACCCCGACATAATTTTCGATCGCGTGGTCGACGCCGCCGATGCGGAGCGCTTCGGCCAGACGAGCCGATTGTTCCGGTGGGAAACTGTTGTCGACACCCGCGACGCCCACATAGACGCGGGCCTTGATCTGGTCGGCGAGCCGATGCGGGCTGTCGTCCGCGTCGCTTGCGAGATTGCCGCCGTGGAAGCTCGCGGCGGCCTTGATGCGGTCGGGATAGCGGGCGGCCGCGGTCAAAGCGCGGGCGCCGCCCATGCAGTAGCCGACTGCGCCGATCGGGCCGGTGACGCCTTCTGCTTCCAGCGCTTCGATGAAGGCGGCTCCGTCGCGGGCGGTGAGGTCCTGGCTCGTCGCCTGCATCATCGACCGGATCTTCGTCTTGGACTCTTCCTCGCTGAAGGCAGTCTTCGGGTTGAACGGACCATAGGAGCCCGACCGATAATAGAGGTCGGGCACGAGGACCGCGTAGCCTGCATCGGCAATCCGCTGCCCCATATCGTAGAGAGCCTCGCGCGGCCCGAAGGCATCCATATAGAGGATCACGCCCTTGTCCGTCCGGCTGCCGCTGTCGGCCCTGATGACGGTGGCCCCGGCGATGCCATCGGCGGTCCTGATCTCAATGCCATGTTTCATGAGAGGCTCCAATGAAAGAACACA
>UBYX01000069.1 GCA_900469955.1 Hyphomicrobiales bacterium
GACATTGGGGCGAAACAACGCGGCCTCAACGAGGAGCCACCAATGAGCGTAACTGACCTCAACCGCGGTGAAAAAGCAATTTCAAAAAACTTGGAGGACAAAACGTGCCATTTGCGTCCACAGCGTTTTGGGATTGGTTCCCTGGTTTTCGCAGCCACGCCAAGCTCGACCTGATTGTAGGCTGCTTGTCTTGGCGTCCTCATTGCAGTTTCGACGCCAGGAGGTCTCTACCTTGGGTAACACCTCCTCCCAAAATCCGGCAGCCGACCAAGGCCAAGATCATCGTCTTCCACGGAAAACCGAGGCCTTGGCGCACTAAGATGCCGGGAGCTAGATCTTGCCCATCATTCGTCAGGCAGACGAAGTACATCGTTGGGGTTCGAGAAGACGCTTCGGCATCGGGCCTGTTGGCCGGATCGAGCGCCAATTTGGCGCAGTCGAGGCAACGGCGGCGATGATGCAAAAGTACGCTAGCGCCAACTCGCCGCTTGCGGCGGCTGTTGTCCGACTTCGAGAAACGCCCAGTGAAATCGGGCATCCGACAAAGGATTTCCTAGCGGTCGTTTCCGGCTGCGGGTTCTTTGAATAAATCAGGCAGCTGAGAGCTCACGATGGTCCGACGAGTCGATGAAACCCCGCCGCATATTCTCCTCTTTGTCCCTCAACTCGAATTTGCAGAAAGACTAATTGATACGCTAACCGGAGAGGCATTTTCCGTAACAGCCACCAAAGATCAAGCCGAGTTTGCGACCGCTGTTAGAAACGGCCGCTTTAGCGCGATAGTAACCGCCACACCGTTCATCGGCTCGGTTCAAGCAACGGCCGCGGTTCCCATCCTCAACTACGAGATCTTTGTTCATAGGCGACCCCTCGAAAGCGATGCGCCATCTGGAAACCGCAGCTACTTCGACGTTGACGACTTCATCAAGCGGATCCGTTTCCATATTGATGCAACTTCCACGTCACGAGGAATCTAGACGATGAACTTACACAGTGGTGATTGCCAATCACCTTCCCATCACCTTGAAGGGATTTGGACCGTCGGCGCTATGTGCTGATATGGTGGTGCTTGAGAGTTGGATGTCCGGCGCAACACCGGATTGCTGCACAGGATACTCAGCCACTTCGCCGCCCTTAGTGAAGAAGAGGCACGGCATCTACAACGACATCTGGCGAGGGGTGGAAATTGCTGCGGGCTTCAAACCAGGCAATCGGCCGCACACGTCTTGCCGATCAAGGGCTGACAAAACTTAGAACCGCGCTAGTGCCACTTCCTAAAGCGGTTGACCCCACCGTCGTTGTGCGGACTAAAACTCTGCGTAAACCGTGTGCCGAGCACACGGGCGAGGCTCCCTTTTTAGAGGGGTGAAACCTCTGTGACCAACCACGCCAACCAGCCGGTAAGCGCAAAGCCGTCACGGAGCTGCTGTTTGCTCAGCCTTGTCGCGGAGACACCAAATCGTTCACCAGGTCGTCCGCCTCGAACTGGGACTTCGAACTCGTCGTGCCGGCTAACTTCACGACCTGTAACACCTCTGGTGCGTCTTAGCACGGCCCCCACCCGCGCCACGACTTCCTGTGGGTTGAATGGTTTTGTGACGTAGTCCTCAGCGCCGAGCTTCGGACTGAGCAGTTTGTCGGTGCCGTCATCCATCGCGGATACGAATATCACCGGCACAGTTGAATTTCCTCGAGCCTTCGTCAGAAGATCGAAGCCGTCAATATCCGGCAGACCGATGTCGAGTGAGATCAGGTCCGGCTGCAAT
>UBYX01000068.1 GCA_900469955.1 Hyphomicrobiales bacterium
TATGTCTCCGGTATGGACAAGGCGATGGGTGGCGACCCCTGCAGGACTCGAACCTGCGACCTACTGCTTAGAAGGCAGTTGCTCTATCCAGTTGAGCTAAGGGGCCAATCGGCGGCCTGTTGCCCGGCAATGACCGGCCAAGCCGGCAGGGTCAATGGGTCCAGGGCTGCAGACGGTTGAAGCGGAAATTGTCCGTGTAGGAAACGATCTGTCGGGCGGCTTCCTTCGGCTTGATGATGCGGTAGGGAATGCCTTCACGCTTCGCATAAGCCTCGGCCTGTTCCTGGCTCTCGAAGGTCAGGCGAACCTGCTGCTTCATATCTCCGGAAGAGGTATAGCCCAGAATGGGATCAATTCGGCGCGGCTGTTCCTGGTCGAATTCCAGTACCCAGAGATGGGTCTTGGCCTTGCCGGACTGCATGGCGGTTTTTGCCGGGCGATAAATCTTGGCAGACATTCCTGTAACGCTCCATGGACGGACCGTATGTGAAGCCTCGCCTGAAAGCGTGGTCGGAGTGGAGAGATTCGAACTCCCGACCCTCTGGTCCCAAACCAGATGCGCTACCAGACTGCGCTACACTCCGTTCTACGTTGGTTGCGAGATACACGGTTCCGATTTGTGCCGCAACTCCAAAAATAGATAAGTTCGCATACCAAAACAGAAAAGATGCGGGAAACCGCTAGCGGTTGCCGACCCGTCGGCTGATGACCTTGTCGCCGACCTTGATGCCGAGAGATTTCGTGCGACCGGCGTTCAGCTCCAGGACGAATTTTACCGGCCCGCGCGAATCGATGACGTCGCGGGCATAGGGAACCGCGTTTTCCCGAATATGGGAGATGGTGCCATCGCTTTGAATGAACAGCATGTCGAGCGGCAGGATGGTATTTTCCATCCACATGGCGACCGGGCGAGCCTCGCCGAAATCAAACAGCATACCGTGGTCCGGAGGCATGGTCTTGCGAAACATCAGCCCTTGCGAGCGCTGCGCATCCGTCACGGCGAGCTCCACCGAGAACTGATAGGTCTTGCCGCCCGCCGTTCTGATTGACAGTTCATCGCGAGGGAACGTGACATCCTGGGCCATGACCATAGTCGCCAGGAGCAGAAAAAGCGCCCCGAGGGCGCTTTTGAAGAGGATGGGCAACGGCAAACGCATCAGTGCGACCGGCTCACGGGATTGGGATTGTCGGGGTGGATTTCCGCCGCCATCAGTCCCTTGTCCCCGGGTCCGAAGCGTACCAGCACCACCTGGCCTGGGCGGAGCTCCGTCAGGCCGAAGCGGCGAAGCGTCTCCATGTGGACAAAAATATCCTCGGTCCCTTCGCCCCGCGTCAAAAAGCCGAAACCTTTGGTGCGATTGAACCATTTGACCAGTGCGCGCTCAAGACCGCTGGTCGGCGTCACCTGTACATGGGTCCGGACCGGCGGAAGCTGCGAAGGATGAACCGCGGTCGACTGATCCATGGAAAGGATGCGGAAGGCCTGGTAGCCGCGATCCCGCTTCTGGATCATCGCGACGATCCGGGTCCCTTCCAGGATCGTCTGGTATCCGTCGCGTCTCAGGCAAGTGACATGCAAGAGAACATCCTGCATGCCGTTGTCCGGGACGATGAAGCCGAACCCCTTGGCCACGTCGAACCATTTTACGACACCGGTGATCTCGATCAGCTCAACCGGCTCACCCGAAAGCTCCTCGAAACCGGCAACGCCCTTCGATGACATCCTGTCTGCCATATCCTTCCGGCCCCTCAGATTACGCGTTACGACATGACGGTTTTAACTGATTCTTAGCGGATAGATTAACATCCCGCTAACCCTACAGCGCAAGCCCCCGTCTCGGCTTTATCCACCCCGATGTCTATTGAGGGTGGCTTGCTCCAGGCTGGCGTCTGCGCCATATCCCTGGGGTGCTTACCCGGAGGGAGACGTCTTAATGCGCTATCTTCATACCATGGTTCGGGTCAAAGACCTGGATGCTTCGCTTCATTTCTACAAAACCGTATTCGGACTGGATGAAATCCGCCGCATCGAAAACGAGAAGGGCCGCTTCACATTAGTCTTCCTCGCGGCCCGCGACGATGTGGGGGCCGCCAAACAGAACCAAGCCCCCTGCCTCGAACTCACCTACAACTGGGACACGGAGGATTATACAGGCGGACGCAATTTCGGTCACCTCGCCTATGAGGTCGATAATATCTACGACCTCTGCCAGCATCTGCAGGACAGCGGCATCACGATCAACCGGCCTCCGCGCGAAGGCCGCATGGCCTTCATCCGTTCTCCCGACGGCATCTCGATCGAGCTTCTCCAGAAGGGCGAGAGCCTGCCCGTCGCAGAACCCTGGGCATCGATGCCGAATACCGGCACCTGGTAGCAATCTCTGGCGCGGCGGCGCGGCCGCCGCGCCAGCCAAGGCGCAACCTTGTCTCAAGCTGACCTCGCGAGGGCAACGAGCCGTTGCGCCGCTTGTCCCCGCCTCAATTCGCAGAGATGCTCGGAAATGTGATTCGCGGCATGATGTGCGCGAAAAAGCCGACGGGGCAGCCTTTGCCGAAAAGCCAATTCACCCTAAACATCCGCCCGGCGCTGCTCGCAGCCACGTGCCTGTGCGCCGTGACGCTCGCGGGCTGCAGCACGATGAAGAAAACCGCGGATGCGCCGCAGGCCCAACCTGCCAGTCCGGCCAGCGCCAAGGGAATTCTCGCCAAGGGCGGCGCCACGGCTTCGAACCTCTATACCGACCCGGCGATTTCCAAGGCTGCCGGACAAGCGCAGGCGCAAGCCGCCCCGGAGCCTGCTGTAGTCCCTTCCGGGGCCGAGGGCGCCTTCCCGCCTGCACCCAACCAACCCACCTCCATGGCGGGGCTCGTCACCCAGCCCACCGGGGTGCGCGCCGGCAGCGGCACGATCTTTTCCGCCAATCCGCCGGCACCACCGGCTGAACCATCTGCAAGCGGTCCCGTTCCTGCAGAACTGCCCAGACGCAACTTCAACGCCATGGCTTCCAGCGTCTACAGCCTGCAGCCGGCGGCACCGACGGCGGCTTGCGGCACCGATGAGCAAGGAAACCCGGTAAGCTGCTGATTCCGGGCCGTTTTTGTCCCACCTCTTAATCCACAACCAGCTGTCATTTTTTTGCAAAAAAGATGCTTTTGGCGCTTGCGGGAAAGAAATCGCCTCTCTATAAGGGCGCCAC
>UBYX01000067.1 GCA_900469955.1 Hyphomicrobiales bacterium
CCTGTTGGTAATCACCCTCGCCTCGATCTCTTATGCCGCATATCTGGCGGGGCGGGTGCTGGGGGCTACACGGGGCGATCTGTTGGCGGGAGCGATCGGGGGGCTGATCTCTTCGACCGGGACCACCGTGGCGCTTGCGCGGCGGAGCAAGGATGCGGCCAATCTCGCTTCGCTTGCTGCAGGCGCGATTGCCGCCGGCGCTGTCTCTTTGCTGCGGACGGCGGCACTCGTTGCGACGCTGGCGGCCAGCTTGACGACCGAACTGCTTCTACCCCTTTGTGCGGTCGCGTCCGTCATGCTCGCCTATGCGGCATTCCTTTCTTTCGGACCTCAGGAACCGGGTGATAACACCCCGCCCGGCAATCCGTTCGAACTTGCAGCCGTTGCCAGGATGGCGGCGCTCCTCGCCGGCGTGGCATTCCTGGCCCGCGCGGCGACCCGGTATTTCGGCAGCGAGGGGCTGATCATTGCATCGGCGCTCGCCGCCCTTGCCGATGTCGATGCCGTGACCGTTACGGTTGCAGGCATGTTGCCGACGCTCGATGCGAAACTCGCAGCCCAGGCGATCGGTGTCGGGGTGATCGTGAATATGGTAGCCAAGGCCGCCTATGCAACTGTCTTCGGCAGCCGCGGCTTTGCCGCTCATCTATGGCTTGCCTCTCTCCTTTCTGTTGCGGTCGGAAGGGCGGGAATCTGGATACAGGGCCTAGCCTGAGACAAATCGCACCCCGTTCCCGGGCACGCAAGCGGCGGACGACTTGAATTTCCCCCCGTTTTGTGGTCTTGAAGCCGCCCATCAAGAAAAACTGAAAAATATCGTCCCGTCAGATGCAATCCGGGACTGCGTCCAAGGATTTCCCGCATGGCCCGCTCCGCCCTTCTCAACGTCATGGTTCAGGCCGCCCTCAAGGCAGGCAAGTCGCTCTCCAGAGATTTCGGCGAAGTGCAGAACCTGCAGGTTTCGGTAAAGGGGCCGAGCGACTTCGTGTCCCAGGCCGACCTCAAGGCGGAAAAGATCGTCCGCGACGAGCTGATGAAGGCGCGTCCCACCTACGGCTTCCTCGGTGAGGAAAGCGAAGAGGTGAAGGGGACGGACGGTGCACATCGCTGGATCGTCGATCCTCTCGACGGCACGACAAACTTCCTGCACGGCATTCCGCAATTCGCCGTATCGATTGCGCTCGAACGCAATGGCGAGGTCGTTGCAGGCGTCATCTTCAATCCGGCGACCGACGAGCTGTTCACTGCCGAAAAGGGCGGCGGCGCCTTCATGAACGACCGCCGCATCCGGGTCGCCGCCCGCCGCGTGCTTTCCGATTGCGTGATCGGCTGCGGCGTGCCGCATCTTGGCCGCGGCAACCACGGAAAGTTCCTCGTCGAACTGCGCCATGTCATGGGGGAAGTCGCAGGCGTGCGCCGCATGGGTGCTGCCGCGCTCGACCTAGCCTATGTCGCGGCCGGTCGTCTCGACGGCTTCTGGGAAACGGACCTTTCCGCCTGGGACATGGCGGCCGGCATCGTGCTGATCCGCGAGGCGGGCGGTTTTGCCAGCGACATGAAGGGCAGCACGGATATCTTCGGCAGCGGCAACATCGTCGCCGGCAACGAACTCATCCAGAAGGCTCTGCTCGAAGTCGCCAACCGGCCTGTGCCGACCCGCTGAGCGGACTCAAAGCCAGCCGGGCGGCGCTGCGGACAGTCAATAGCTGACTGTTTTTCCTGAGCCTCCGCACTTCAATTCGTCGCAATTTTGAACTACAGCATATCGCGTGAAAGAGGGATTCACGCGATATGCTGTAGACTCTTGTTTTACGCATGTCCTTGTCCCGAAACCGCTTTGCACTTGCGGGGGACATGCCGTAGCCTCCGACGCGCAAGAGTATCGGAGGCTGAAGGCGTATCATGGCGAATGCGAAAGTGGACGATCTGGACGAGTCTGAAGCGCGCGGCGGCTACCCCTACAAACTTTCAAATCCGGCGTCATTCCTGTGGACGATGCTGATCTTCCTGATCATCGTCGGATTCGTCGCATCCATCCTCTATCGCCAGGCCGCGCATGCCTTCCAGACCAATCCGGGCCTCAATGGATTGATTCTCGGCGTCCTGCTGATCGGCATCATTCTGGTCTTCAATCAGGTGATCGGCCTTATCCCGGAAGTACGCTGGTTCAATTCCTTCCGTGCCGCCGGCAGCGCCGACAAGGTCGGCCGGGAGCCGAAGCTGCTTGCGCCGATGCGAACCCTGATCGGCGGCCGCCGCAAGATGGCGCTGTCGACCACCGCCTTCCGCTCGATCCTCGATTCGATCGGCACCCGCCTCGACGAATCACGCGACATTTCCCGCTACCTCATCGGCCTGCTGGTTTTCCTCGGTCTGCTCGGCACCTTCTGGGGCCTGATCGAGACGATCGGCTCGATCAGCAATGTCATCGGCGCGCTGGATCCCAATTCGGGTGATTCGAATGACGTGCTTGCAGCCATCAAGAGCGGTCTTGCCCAACCGCTCGCCGGCATGGGCACGGCATTCTCCTCGTCGCTGCTCGGTCTCTCCGGCTCTCTGATCCTCGGCTTCCTCGACCTGCAGGCGGGCCGCGCCCAGAACCGCTTCTATACCGAACTTGAAAACTGGCTCTCTTCAGTGACGGACCTGGGTTCCGATCTGCCTGCCGTGGCGGGGGCCATCGCCCACGGTTCTTCCGACGAAATCCGGGCGTTGACCGAACAGCTCAAGGCTCTCGCGGCCGCCCAATCCAGGGTACCGGATGGTCCCCATGCGGACCGGTCGCTCTCCGCGATGGCCAATCTGGCCGAAGGCATCCAGGGGCTCGTCAAGAACATGCGCAACGAGCAGCAGATGCTGCGCGACTGGATCGAAGCCCAGCAAGAGGAGGCGAAGGCGCTCCGCCGCACGCTCGACCGGCTTTACGACAAGGTCGGGGGGAAGTAGCCGATGGCGCTCGCCAAGAACCGCCGCCGGGATCGGTCCGTCGACTTCTGGCCGGGCTTCGTGGACGCTCTTTCCACGCTGCTTCTCGCCATCATGTTCCTGCTGACCGTCTTCGTGCTGGCGCAGTTCCTTTTGAGCCGGGAGATCACTGGCCGCGACGAGGTGCTCAACCGGTTGAACAGCCAAATCGCCGAGCTGACCGAACTTCTGGCGCTTGAAAAGAGCAACAGCCAGGATTTCGAGGACCAGCTTGCCAGCCTGCAGTCCTCGCTTTCGGCCTCTGAAAGCGAACGGTCGCGACTGCAGCAGTTGCTGAGCCAGGGCGCCGGCAGCAGTGCAGCGGCCAGTGCGCGCGTCAGCGAACTGACCAGCCAGCTCAACCAGGAACAGCAACTGAGTGCCCGCGCGGCAAGCCAGGTCGAGCTTCTGAACCAGCAGATCGCAGCGCTTCGCGCGCAGATCGCCGCTATTGAACAGGCGCTGCAGGCCTCGGAAGCAAAGGATTCGTCGTCGCAGGCGCAGATCGCCGATCTCGGCCGGCGCCTGAACGTGGCGCTGGCGCAGCGGGTGCAGGAACTGAACCGCTACCGTTCGGATTTCTTCGGAAGGCTTCGGGAAATCCTCTCCGATCGCGAGAACATCCGCATCGTCGGCGATCGCTTCGTTTTCCAGTCCGAAGTCCTCTTCCCGGTGGGCGGCAGCGACCTCGACGATGCCGGCCGAGCCGAGATGGACAAGCTTGCCACGGCGCTTCTTGATCTCGCCAAGGAAATTCCGGCCGAGATCAACTGGGTGCTGCGCGTGGACGGCCATACGGACAATTCGCCGCTTTCCGGCATAGGCCGGTATCGCGACAACTGGGAGCTTTCTTCCGCCCGCGCCACCTCTGTGGTGAAGTATCTCATTTCCAAAGGTGTGCCGTCGAACCGCCTGGTGGCGGCGGGCTTCGGCGAGTTCCAGCCGATCGCGCAGGGCGACACGCCGGATGTCAAATCGCAGAACCGCCGCATCGAGCTGAAGCTCACCGAGCGATAGCGATGGCTGAGGACAAGCCGGACATGACCGCCCTGGCAAAGGCCGTCGCCGACAGCCCGAAGCGAGACAACAGCGCCTATCACAAGGCGATGGCGGAGGCTCGGGAAGCCTTCGCGCAGGCAGAAATCGCGTTGGGCGGTCCAGTGGAGGTGCGCACGAAGGGCAAGATGAAGCGCAATGGCGATTATGTCGTGAAATGGACTTTCAGACGCCAGACTTGATCGGGCGGCGCGCCGTCAGCAGATGGCGGATTTTCCGCGGCAGCCACCTAATTCAGCCCCGGATGAAAACACCCGCCTCCTTGGCAGCATCGACAAAGGCGTGTCTTGCTTCTTCGGGTTTACGCTTGCCGGCATCGACCGCGGCGCAGACGGCAAGGGCTCGATCCAGCGCCGTGCCATCTTCCATGGGCCAGTCTTCGATCATCGCCCAGGCAGCCGCCTGTGTGGTTTCGATGACGGTTTCGACGGGCGGCTCGCCGATCGACACGACGACCGGGTTTTTCCAGAGAGAGTTGGTGGTTGTCATGATCGTCCTTTGAGCACCGGCATCAGAGCGCCGTCGCGCTCTGTCTTTCGATATCGTGGAACTGCAGCCGGGCGAGCTTGGCATAGAGCCCGCCCTGGGCGATCAGGCTCTGGTGGGTGCCTTCCTCGACGACCCGGCCATTTTCCATGACCAGGATGCGGTCGGCTTTCAGCACGGTTGCCAGCCGGTGGGCGATGACGAGTGTCGTGCGGTTCTTCATCAGCCCGTCGAGCGCTTTCTGTACCAGCGTTTCGCTTTCCGCATCGAGCGCCGAGGTCGCTTCGTCGAGCAACAGGACGGGTGCGTCCTTGAGGATGGCCCGGGCAATGGCGATGCGCTGCCGCTGGCCGCCGGAAAGCGTGATGCCGCGCTCGCCGGCGAGCGTATCGTATCCGCGGTCGAGCCTCGATATGAATTCGTCCGCCTGGGCGGCGACGGCCGCGGCGCGGACAGCCTCCCGGCTTGCATCCGGTGCGCCAAAGGCGATGTTGTCGTGGATCGATGCCGCAAAGATCGTCACGTCCTGCGGCACGATCGCAAGCCGGGATCTGAGATCCGTAAGCCTCGCCTGCCTCAGATCGACGCCGTCGAGCTTTACGGTTCCGCTGGAGGGATCATAAAAGCGCATCAGCAGCGAGAAGATCGTGCTCTTGCCGGCTCCCGATGGACCGACGATGGCGACCGTTTCGCCGGGCTTGACGTGGAACGACAGGGAGTTGAGCGTGATGGCGCTGACGCGGGCGGGATAGGCGAAGGAAACCGAGTCGAATGCCACGTCGCCGCGGGACGGCGAGGGGAGAGCGACAGGGGTTTCCGGGTCGCGGATAACCGGGACTTCGTGCAGCAATTCGGTAAGCCGTTCGGCGGCCCCGCCGGCGGCGGAAAGCTCGCCCCAGACTTCGGAAAGCTGTCCGAGCGAACTCGCCGCGATGACTGAGTAAAGGACGAACTGGCCGAGCGTCCCGGCGGTCATCGTGCCGGAGAGAACGCTCTGGGCGCCGTACCACAGGACGCCGACGACGCTGCCGAAGACGAGCAGGATGCCGAAACCGGTGAGCAGCGCACGCGCCTTGATGGCGGTCCGGGCCGCATGATAGGCGCCTTCAACGGCTTTGCCGTAGCGGTTTGCCGCCGTCGCTTCGCTTCCGAAGGCCTGCACCGTGCGGGTCGCGCCGATCGTCTCCGCGGCAAAGGCCGAGGTTTCGGCAAGCGTATCCTGGGCGGCGCGGGAACGGCGTCTGACGGAGCGGCCGAAGCCGACCAGCGGGAAGACGATGAGCGGGATTGCACCGAGCACCAGGCCGGAAAGTCTGGGGCTGGTATAGATCATCATCGCCATCGCGCCGAGACAGAGGATGGTGTTGCGCAGCGCCTGCGAGGCGGCGGAACCGAAAGCGGACTTGATCTGCGTCGTATCCGCGGTGAGGCGCGAGACGATCTCGCCGGACTGGTTGACGTCGTAGAAGGCGGGCGACAGGCGGGTGATATGCGAGAAGACCTCGCGGCGAAGGTCTGCTACGACCCGTTCGCCGATGGTGATGACGTAGTAGTAGCGCATGGCGCTCGCAATCGCGAGAAGGGCGGCGAGCGCCATCAGCATGCCGAAATAGTTGTTGATGAAGCTGCCGTCGGAAAAAGCAAAGCCGTGGTCGACCATGCGCCTGACGGCGAGCGGCAGGGCCAGCGTCGTCGCGGCGGCCAGGACAAGGAAGAATGTCGCTGCCGCGACCATCGGCCGGTAACGTGCGAGATAGGGAACGAGCCTTGCGAGGGGTCTGAGTGCCTTGCCTCTCCGGGAGCTTTCGCTGGGCTGGTTTTCGCGGGTTTCGGCCAATTTTTCCCTCGGATGTCGGGCGCTTTTCGAAATGCGCGGGTACTTGTGCTTCGGGCGACCTTCCTGTATAGGCTCCGCATCGAATTGGGAAGCCGTGACCGGACCGGTCTGCGGCTTCATTTATTAAAGAGGGTTCTCGCTCGCAATTGCGACAAATGGACCTCGCAGAGCAGGATTATCGACATGAAGGCTGACATTCATCCCGCATACCACATGATCAAGGTTGTCATGACCGATGGCACCGAGTACGAAACCCGCTCGACCTGGGGTTCGGAAGGCGCAACCATGAACCTTGAAATCGACCCCAAGTCGCACCCGGCCTGGACGGGCGGCAACCAGCAGCTCATGGACCGCGGCGGCCGCGTTTCCAAGTTCAACAAGCGCTTCGGCGGCCTCGGCCTCTAAGCCGCTTTCTGAGCGATCCGATAAGAAGCCTGGCGAAAGCCGGGCTTTTTTGTTTTGGGGCGGGAGAGTGAGATCGGAAATACCCTAAGCCTTCAAAGTTGCCCCCCTGCGAATTATACGTATAATTCGGATCACGTACTAATCAGGATGGGTCGAATGCCAAGGGTCGGGTCCCTGGAATTCCAGCGCAACTTCGGAGAATATCAGCATCAGGCACAGCGGGAGCCTGTCGAGATAACCCGGCATGGGCGGCGAGAATTCGTCCTGATGTCGGCCGATCAGTACGACTGGCTCAAGGCTGCAGCGCAGCGGTCGCATCGCACCGCCGACGCGCCCGATATCGTCATCGATGCGGTGGAGCAGGCCGAGATGGCTCCCGAACATGCGGCACTGGACGAACTCCTGAAGTGAGGTGGGCAAAGTGGCGCTTCCCGATCCTGAACCGGGTCTCGTCATCCGCTATGACTATGTGTGGACCCATGAGGCAACGGCCGGACGGGATCAGGGCAAGGATCGTCCCACATGCCTGGTAGCTGCCACTGACAAAACCGTCCGTCCTCGCTACGTGGTGCTGCTGCCTATCACGCATACGCCGCCTTCCGGCGACACGGTCGGAATAGAGATTCCCCTGAAAGTGAAACAAGCGATCGGTCTGGACGACGAACCGAGTTGGGTCATTGTCTCGGAGCATAATGTCGATGAGTGGCCGAATGCAGGGCTGTCGCCAGTGCCGGGCAGGCCTGGCGAAATTCAGCTATGGCTTTATTCCGCCGACTCTCTTTGCCAAGGTCAGGGCCACGTTTCTGGATCTGGCCAAAGCCAAAAAGAGCGCATCCGTCCGTCGATAATCTCAATGAAATAGGGCCGGCTGTGCGCCGGCCCTAACTTCCATAAATCTCAGGAGAGTGTGTTCAGTTGCCGAAAGCGGTGCGCAGCAGATTGAGCTGGGCGCGAACGCTGTTTTCGTTGTCGGGGAGGACTGCGGCGTCGGATGCACGGTAGATCTCGCGGTCGAGAAGCGCGATGCGGTTCTGCAGCCGCAGCGACCGTTCCACCAGATCGCGGAACCCTTCCGGCAGGTCGAGCCAGCCGGGAGCGTTACGATCGACGTTGAAGCCGTCGAGGCGCACCTTGCTCTTTTCCGACATGACCTGGTCACGGCTCATTTCACCATTGTTGACGGCACGCTGCAGGAGCAGCCAGGAGGCCATCTGCATCAGGCGGGTGGTGAGCCGCATGGACTCGGCGGCGTAGAGGACCGATGCCATGCGCGGCAAGACCTTGGATGCGGCCCGGCCTGTACCGTCGAGATAGCTTGCGGTCTCCTCGACCAGCGCCATGCCTTCCGTATAGAGCGCCTTGAACTGCGACGACGTTGCGGCGCGGCCGGCGAAACTGACGGTGTTCAATCCCTGTTCGGACATCGAATTCATCCTGCTAACGCAATCACACTCAGGCAATGGCAACGGCGGATAAAAGTTCCCCTGCCGTTCTGTCTGCTTGAAGATCGTACTTATAATGGAAATCCGCAAGCCGTTTCTTAAGGAAAGGTTAATACCCACAGGAAGTGGTAAACGCAGCTTCATTTCCTGAAATGGGACGTATTTCGGCGGGCGAATACAGCATTTCGGAGAGGAAGGCTACGGCTTTTTGTGCCGTCGCGCGCGGTGTGGACCAGCGAGAAAGGATCGGCAGGAAAAAGAAGAGCCGCGGAAAGGCGGCTCTCAAGGTAAAACAGGGAGAAATCAGACCATTCGCCGAACGGTGAAACTGTCTGAGTCCGGGAGGCCCGGACGGTCTTCATATTCTTCGTTAATGATTAATATCCCGTTAAAAGGGTACCGGAAATACTTTCCGTCTTTGAGTTATATTCGGTTTCATGATCGGAAAAGACCATCTGCGGCACGGCGTCCTGCCGCCTTGCTCTCCTTCTCGGCCTCCAGGCGGGTGATCTCCTGCCGCAATAGGCCGATGCGTGAGTCGAGTTCGTCGACGGAGAGCATCGAAAGGTCGGCGCCGATCTCATGCGCCGTCGGCTTCTTCTGGCGATCGTCATCGAGAAAGCTCATGGTGCCTCCTTCTTGAGGTTGCTGTCTGCGCCGGGCTCCGCCTGGGCACGCGGATCAAGCGACAGGCTTTCCGGTGTGGCAAGCGGCGCCGTCGAGGCAGCCGCGGTTGTATAGGCCTCGCGGTCGCCGCTCGGCACAGCGGCACGCTGGCGGCTGCGGACGATCGCATAGGCGGTCACCAGAATATGCGCTCCGGCCGTCACCGCAAAGAGGGCATGTGGGCCCGCCCAACTCATGACCGGGCCTCCAAGCGTCGGGCCGATGATCGTGCCGATACCGAAGAGCAGCAAAAGCCCGCCCGACACCTTCACGAAATCTTCCGGCGCGGCGAAATCGTTCGCATGGGCAACGGCGATCGGATAAAGCGCGTTGGCCGCCGCACCATAGATCGCCACCAGCACGACGATGCCGTAGACGTCGGTCGGACGGATCACCGCAATTGCCAGGCCGGCAAGCGCTGCCGCCGCAGAAAGACCTGCCAGCACGTAGCGGCGGTCCATGTTGTCGGAGAGGCGGCCCGCGGGAAACTGCATGATCGCGCCGGCGAAGATGGTGATGCTGACCATGGCGGCCACCGCGCCGTTGTCCAGTCCGGCCCGGGTGCCGAAGACGGCGCCGAGCGTACCGTAGGCGCCGTTCGCGATCCCGATCAAGAGGATGCCGACACAGGCGATTGGTGAGGTGCGGAAAAGGCCCGGAAGATCCAGCCGCGCCCGTTTCAGGGGCTGCGGGGAGGCGGCCTTCGAGAGCGTCGTCGGCAAGGCAGCCACACAGTATAGAATGCCGCAGATCATGAAGAGCGCCTGTGTCGACACGTCCCCGAACGGCACCATCAGCTGTCCGCCCACGACGCCGAAGAGCGTGATGGAGATATAGAAGGAAAAGATCGTGCCGCGGCTTTCGGTGGTCGCGCGTTCGTTCAGCCAGCTTTCTATGATCATCGACGTGCCGGCAGTCGAGAAGCCGGTGATGGCCCGCAGGACCAGCCAGGTGTTCTGATCGACGAGAAGGCCAGTCAGCAACACATTCAGGCAGATCAGCGAAAGGAATCCGGAAAAGGCCCGCACATGGCCGATGCGACGCACGACGTTGGGTGCCACGAAACAGCCGATGACGAAGCCGGACGCCCAGGTGGTGCCGAGCAGGCCCAGCACTTCGTTCGAATAGCCTTCCAGCGAGCCCCGCACTGGCAGGAGAAGGCCCTGAAGACCGTTGCCGAGGAAGAGGAAAAGGGTGCCGACAAGAAGGGCGAGGACTGGGAGGAGATTTCGTCTCATCGTGGTGCTGTCAGCTCTTTTCGCGAATGCGATCGAAATGGAATCGGGGCGTGCAAGCATGGTTGCGCGCCGATGAACCGGGCGTTAACGAAGGCGGAAGCGGATTTGCGGATGCCCCCCGAATCCGTTCGTGGGTATCTGTGGTGGAGCGCAAAAATGTCCAGCCTATGGCGGCGACGGAAACGAAGGCAGGAATGACAAAGGCGATCGCCGTCCTGCTGATTCTCACCATGCTGATCCAGATCATCAAGCCGCTCGGGCTGCCCGGGCTCAGGCGCCGGGGCGATTTCTGGAAGCTTGCCATCATCGCCTTCGCCGTCTGGGCGCTGGCGCTGCTTCTGCGCGATTTTACCTGATCAGCAGTCGATCGAGCCGCGCATGACGGATACACAGCGCCCGGTGACGCGAACATCGGTGACAGTGCCGGCGGTCTTCTGCACATCGAGTTCGATCAGGCTGCGGCGACCCATTTCAACGCCCTGTTCGATCGTGATGTGCGTTTCGGCCTCGGAGCCGGGCGCGCGGGTGACCAGGAAGGCTGAGAGAGCGGCGGAGGCGCTGCCGGTCGCCGGATCTTCCATGATGTCGTCGAGCGGCGCAAACATGCGCGCCCGGAGATGCCATGGATCCTCGGCGCTGCGGACATAGAGGAAGAGCGAGAAATCACCCGTCGATATGGGGTGCTTGGCGGCGGCTTCATGAAATGCCGAAACGTCGGGGCGGGCGGCGGCAAGCGCCTCGAGATTTTCAAGTTCGGCGATGGCGAAGGGCAGGCCCACCGAAGCGACAACCGGCGCGTGGCTCGATGTGCGGACCCTGGCAGCGTCAATCGAGGCGCAGCGGGCGATCAGGTCCGGAGTGATCTCTTCGGCAAGCTCCAACGGTTGCGGCGCCCGGATCGTGGCCCCGGTCACGGCATCGGCCTCCCGGAGAAGCGTGATCTCAACCAGCCCGGCGATTTCCTCGAAACGAAGCGTATCGCCGACCGGTTTGCCGAAGACGTTTTTCTGGCGGCCGAGCACGAAGGCGGTGCCGACATTCGGGTGGCCTGCAAACGGGATTTCCATCGTCGGCGTGAAGATGCGGACACGGGCGCTGTTTTGAGGATTTTCCGGCGGCAGCACGAAGGTGCTTTCCGCATAACCGAACTCCGTGGCGATCTGCTGCATCTGCCGGTCGGTCAACCCGCGTGCGTCGGGAACGACGGCAAGCGGATTGCCGGCAAAACGCTTTTCCGTGAAGACATCGACGGTAACAAAATCGGCGGTCGGCATGGCGCTCTCATCGGCTGCGGCAGGGACGTGCCGATCTAAATCCTTCCCGATGGTTCGATCCAGCCAATGTTTTTGATCCTTGTATCAGCAAATGCAATGCGGCCGGCCTAAGCAAGGCCATGTTCCCTCATCGCCTTGTCTTCGTCGCCGGTGACGTAGGCGAAAATCCTGGCATCACCATCCGCCATGGTGACGAAGTAGAAATTTGTGAAGCAGATGCGGCCGTTCTCACCGGCCTTGTTGACGTAGACAAATTCCCAGCCCACCTCTGCCAGAGCGTGCAGGTCATTGAGCGGCGTTACACGCAGACCGGTCAGCAGCATCTCTTTGCCGCCCACCTCGCGGTAGTGTGCAAACCCTTGTGGAATAACCTCGCGGAACTTCTCGTCATTGGCCCCGCCCATCACACCCTGCGGGGCTGAACCGACGAAATAGGGGGCGAAGAAAGCCGCCACCCTGGCGACATCCACCGAGGCCGGATCCGCCAGCGCCTCGTTGCTGATCCTGCCGTAGTCGTTGAAAAGGTCACGTACCTTTGCTTCCAGCTCGGTCATGGCTCGATCTCCTGCCCGCAAGAAACGTGGTGGCGGCGGTTCGGTTCATCAAGACTTGCTGGCGCATGCGCAAAACAAAGGACCGCTCCGTTGCCGGAGCGGCCCTTTCCTCCCTTGAAAAGGCGCGTCCCTACGCTGCCTTTTCGAAATCCTTCTTCCAGCCTCCCTTGGCGGCGAGACTTCGATCCTCAGGATCGCATCAGGACTTATTGAACGCTTGCGGTGTAGATCTGATCGATGGTTTTGGCGAGACTCGCGTCGAATTCCGCGTCGCTCATAGTGACACGCAGATTTTCCGCCAGGGCGCGCGAGAAACTCGCGATCATGCCATGGTTGCGGCTAAGCTTCTCGCAGGCATCCGCGGTGCTGTAGCCGCCGGAAAGGGCGACGACGCGAACGACCGACTTATGGGCGATCAGAGGAGCGTAGAAATCATCGACCGTCGGGATCGTCAATTTGAGCATGACCGTTTCGCCGGCGGGAAGTTTGTCGAGCTGCTCGGCAATCTCGTCGCGAAGAATGACTTCAGCCTCTTCCTTCGTCGGGCTCTTGATGGACACTTCCGGCTCGATGATGGGCATGAGGCCCTGGCCGATGATCTGGCGTGCCACTTCGAATTGCTGCCGCACGACGGCAGCAATTCCGGCCTTGTCGGCATGGCCGATCACCGAACGCATCTTGGTTCCGAAAATTCCCTTTTCGCGGCCGCGGATCAGGAGAGCGTCCAGATCGGGCATCGGCTTCATCGTCTGAACGCCGTTTTCCTCCGCGTTGAGGCCCTTGTCGACTTTGAGAAAGGGCACGACGCCGCGCTTTTCCCAGAGATAGGACGGAACAGCCTGGCCATCGACGTCGCCGTCCATGGTCCGCTCGAACAGGATAGCGCCGATAACCTTGTCGCCCGAAAAGGCCGGCGCGCTCATGATGCGGACGCGCATGGCATGTATCAGGCGGAACATCTCATCATCACCCTGATAGTCGGACTCGGACACGCCATAAAGACGCAACGCTCCAGGTGTTGAACCACCGCTTTGGTCCAGCGCCGCGATAAATCCGGGCGCAGAACTCATCTTGTTCAACATCTTCGCGTCCACCATACTACACTCCTGTCCCTAAAGTTGGCGCTAAACGCGCTCATATCTCTCTAAGCTGCCATCCGCGGATAACAGAAGTTTTTTTAAAGTGAAATCCTAGCCTAACATATTGAAACGATTGAAATGGTTTCAATCGTTTAAAATATCTAAATTTTTTTAAACCGGTTAACTTTGAAGCGCGCCGCTCTATATCGGCGCGCTTCCTGCTTTTTATAATGCGCCCATCAGGACCTCTTGGAAAGGACCGAAACGCCCGGCAGATCCTTGCCTTCCATCCATTCCAGGAACGCGCCCCCAGCGGTTGAGACATAGGAGAAGTCGTCCGCCGCGCCGGCATGATTGAGTGCTGCCACGGTATCGCCGCCACCGGCGACCGAGGTCAGCCTGCCAGCCCTGGTCTCCGCGGCGGCATGCTGCGCGGCGGAGACCGTCGCCTTGTCGAAGGGTTCGATCTCGAAAGCGCCGAGCGGACCGTTCCAGACGAGCGTCGAGGCTTTGGAAATCCAGTCGTTGACCGCCGCCACCGACTTCGGCCCGACGTCGAGCAGCATCGCATCCGCAGGGATCGCTTCGATATCCACCACCTCGTTGGCCGCGCCCGCCTTGAACTCGCGTGCAACGACGCCGTCGACAGGGAGCACGATCGCGCAATTGGCCGCCTCGGCTGCCTTCATGATTTCCCTCGCCGTCTCGGCAAGATCATGCTCGCACAGAGATTTGCCGACATTGATGCCCTTGGCGGCGATAAAAGTGTTGGCCATGCCGCCGCCGATGACCAGCGCATCGACCTTTTTCACGAGGTTCTGGAGGAGATCGATCTTGGTGGAGACTTTGGCGCCGCCGACGATTGCGACCACCGGACGGGCGGGATTGCCGAGGCCCTTTTCCAGCGCCTCAAGCTCTTCCTGCATGGTGCGGCCGGCATAGGCGGGGAGGCGATGGGCGAGGCCTTCGGTCGAGGCATGCGCGCGGTGGGCGGCTGAGAAGGCGTCGTTGACGAAGATATCGCCGTTTTTGGCGAGCGCTTCGGTAAAGCCGGGGTCGTTCTTTTCCTCGCCCTTGTGGAAGCGGGTGTTTTCGAGAAGCAGGATGTCGCCGTTCGCCATCCTGGCAACGGCCTGTTCGGCTTCCGGGCCGATGCTGTCGGCGGCGAAGAGGATCTTCTTGCCGAGGACCGCATTGACGGCCGACACGATCAGCGACAACGACATCTCGGCGACCGGCTCACCCTTCGGGCGGCCGAAATGGGCGAGCAAGATGACTTTGGCGCCCTTGCCGGAAAGTTCCAGGATCGTCGGTGCGACGCGTTCGATCCGGGTCGCATCGGTTACCTTGCCATCGGCGACGGGCACGTTGAGGTCGACGCGCACGAGCACGCGCTTGCCTGCGATATCGGAAAGGTCGTCGAGAGTTTTAAAGGCCGGCATGAGCTGATCCATCTGCTTGGGAAAGTCGCAGCGGACCATACTATGCTTGACCGGTGACGCAAGCGGTTGATCGGCCGGATGCGCATTCCGCGCCACCCGACTGCGGCCGTCACGCGGCGTCTAGCCCTTTTTCTCCGGCACCGGCCGGCCGCGGTATTTGCGCAGCAGATCGCGGATCCGGTGGGCGATCTCGCGCATGTTGATGAAGATCGGCAGGTTGGTCGCGGGCTCGACCGGCTCAAGCGAAATCCCGATGCTTCTAACATGCTCGTGTTCATCGAGATCGCGGACGATCAGCACGATGGAGCCGAAGCGGATCCGGTCGGCGTAATCCGCCCGGCCGCCGAGGCGCGAGGTGACGAGGTCGCCGACGGTCATGTTCTGCTCGTTGGCGGAGAGCAGGCCCGGACCGTAGGCCGCATCGAGTTCCTTGGCCGGGCGCGCCGGCGAGATCGCGAAGGCGCCGAAGAATTCCGCATCGTCCTCGTCGACCGGCACCTGGCTCGCAAAGATGCGGTCGAGCAATTTCGAATAGGCGGGCGAGATGAACAGGTAGACCTGATCGCCCTCCCTCAGACGGCCCGCATATTGATAGCGCATGCTGCGGCCGTCGCGGATGACGAGCGAGGGCATGGCCCAGCGGGGAATGCGCTCGCCGCCGAGGATCGGGCTGTCCTTCATGACGCGATAGGAGATCAGCTCGTGATGGGCCGTACCCGGCAGGTCGAGCTCGATCTTGTCGATGGCGCCCATACGGGGCGGAATGATGAGGCCGAGCTTCTGGGCGACGGGCTTGATCGTCCAGCCCTGCAGCAGCAGCGACACCAGCACGATGATGAACGTGGTGTTGAAGAAGACCGTGCCGTTCTCGACGCCGCTCAGGATCGGCATGATGGCAAGCAGAATGGAAACGGCGCCGCGCAGGCCGACCCAGGCGACGAAGCCGGTTTCCTGCTGGGTGAAGTCGTAAGGGAGCAGGCTCAGCCAGACGGCGATCGGCCGGGCGATGAAAATCAGGAAAAGGGCAAGGCCGATCGCCGGCAGCAGGATCGCCGGAAATTGCGACGGCGTGGCGAGCAGGCCGAGCACCAGAAACATGATGATCTGCGCAAGCCAGGTCAGTCCCTCGTTGAAGCGGACGATCTGGGGCTTCGCGAACATCTTCCGGTTGCCCGAATAGATGCCGGCGACATAGACCGCCAGAAAGCCGCTGCCGCCCATGGCGCCGGTAAAGGCGAAGACCAGCAGAGCCAGCGTCAGCACGAAGATCGGCGCCAGGCCGCGGTCGGAGGTGAAGCGGTTCAGAACCCAGACGATCATCATGCCGCCGAGCAGGCCGAAGAGCACGCCAAGGCCCATTTCCTCGATGAACAGCAGCAGGAAATGCGCGTTCAGCCCGGAAAAGCCCTGGCCGGTGGCAACGAGTTCCGCCAGCGCCACCGTCAAAAAGATCGCCATCGGATCGTTGGTGCCGGATTCCACTTCCAGCGTCGAGCGCACCTTGTCGCGGATGTTGATGCCGCTGACGCGCAGCAGGAAAAAGACGGCGGCCGCATCGGTCGAGGCGACGATCGCTCCGAGCAGCAGGCCTTCAAGCCAGGTGAAGCCGAGAAGCGGGACTGCGGCGATCGCGACGATCCCGGATGTCAGCACGACGCCCGCCGAGGCAAGCGTCAAGGCTGGCGCCGCGGCGATCCGGAACGAGTGGACGGGCGTCATGAAGCCGGAATCGAAGAGCACGATCGCCAGGGCGAGCGATCCCAGCATGAAGGTGAAGGAGTAGTTTTCGAACTGGATGCCAAGCCCATCCACCCCGGCGAGCAGGCCGATCGACAGAAACACAAGCAGAAGCGGTGCGCCGAAGCGGAAAGCGAGAAGGCTCGAGAGGGCGGCGACCAGCACCAGAACCGTGCCGACCAGCAGGATGATGTAGAACGCCTCCACCTATACGGTCCCTTCCTTTGCACCTCGCCCGTCACACGATCCCTGTCCGCAGCCCCGGAACCGGAACTGTGCCGCGCCGCGATGCGGCCCTGCAGAATGAGGCAGATCCCGGCTCAACGCCAGGCGAATCGATAGAACGCATTGAATAGGCGGGAACAATTCCGGCAAGAGAAGGGCAGGGACGGAAAAAAGACGGACTCCTCCCTTGGCGCCGGTGGCTTTTTACTTTTCCACCCGGCGTCGGTCCCAAAACCGTTTCCCTCCCTTGGAGACGCTGGATTATCGGAGAGCCCACACGAATGCGGAACCTCATTTGATTTTGTATGTGTGGCTCCGCATTCGCGTGGCCTTCGGCGTCTTTTCGGGACTTCCGGTCCCTACAGGTGATCACCTCGCCTCGCTGCGTGGCTGCATTGCGATTTCCTTTCGGGAAACCTTGCCACTTGGACGGCTATACCGAACCGGACATGGCTGTCCGGGGGAGGCTTGATAGGAATGTTCGTCTTTCGACGAGCACTTCATGGCTTTCACCTCTTCCACC
>UBYX01000066.1 GCA_900469955.1 Hyphomicrobiales bacterium
CACCATGGTTGAGCCTAGAACCCCGAAAAGACTTTCGGAATAGGCGGCGACCGACATCAGCAACATGCCTGCAGCGTTGATTAACAGGCCCAGCAATACGGTGCGGACCGGGCCGAAACGGTTGGTGAAGCGATAAGCCTGCAGAGACATGACGGTGAAGACGATCGAGGAAGGGACCGACCAAAGAGCCGCTTCGAGCGGTGTGAGGCCAAGCACGAACTGGAGGAACAGGTTCTGGTAGAGAAAGACGCCGAAGACGAAGAACATCCCGGCAAGGTTCACCAGAAGCGAGGCTGTGAAAGCGGGTAGTGCAAAGAGCTTCAGCTCGATCAAGGGGTCCGCTAGGGTTTTCTGACGGTTCACGAACAGCCAGCCGATGGCAAGTCCGGCGGCGATGGGCAGCAGATGGCGAAGATCGAAACCGTCTGCCGCCATGTGCTTGAAACCGTAGATGATCGGCAGCACGGTGGCGAGCGACAGCAGCACGCTCAGGAGGTCAAGCTTGGCGCCGTCCGGGCTTTTGTATTCCGGCAACAGGATCGGCGCTACGACCAGCAGGATAAGCATGACCGGGATGTTGATGAGAAACACTGCGCCCCAGTGGAAATGTTGCAGCAGAAAACCGCCCAGAAGCGGCCCGATCAGGCCACCCAGCGCAAACGCCGTACCCCAGATGCCGATGGCGCGGTTGCGCTCCGCTTCGTTCTTGAAGAGATTGACGATCAGCGACAGCGTCGAGGGCGCGATCGTCGCTCCGGCGATACCGAGAAGCGCTCGCGACGCAATGAGCTGCTGCGCGGTGGTGGAAAAGGCCGCCAGCGCCGAGGCGACACCGAAGGCGGCCGCACCGATCAGCAGCACGCGGCGACGACCGATCCGATCCCCGAGCGTGCCCATCGTGACCAGGAAGCCGGCGACCATGAAACCGTAGATATCGTTGATCCAGAGCAGCTCGGAGGCCGATGGGTCAAGATCGGAGACGATCGCGGGAATGGCCAGAAACAGGATGGAAAGATCCATCGAATAGATCAGGCAGGCAATCGACAGCACGCAGGCGCCGATCCACTCCCTGCGGCCGGCGAGGTTCCGGCTCGCATTGCCACTCTCGATACGCATGGAACTCCTCCTATCGCGGCGCGCAATGTGACCTGCCGGGGGAGGAATGGCAACCGAAGTCTCGATACCTGCTACATCATCTGCGGCGGCCAAGCTATTTCGGAAACAATGGCTTCGGGACCGTCCGGAGGCTGCCCCGATGGCTTACCTTGTCCTGTCAGGCTTCTATTTTCGGATCTTTGCTCAGGGGGCGGAGCACTCCGGTCTCCGCAATCTCCGATTACAACCTGTCCCTGTTCAGCAATCTCGCCAGACGCCTCACGGCTCGTTGTTGTACTTTTGCGTTATTATCTTTGTGTACTTAAGTTATACAATTCGATTGACTCCCTCCGAGACGTGATGCAGTCTCCTTGAAAATCGGCTCATCAAATGAGGAGGCTTCGGTGAAGAGCGGCAAAAACGGGCTCTACGACGATCTAAAGCGTCAAATTCTGACGATGGAGCTGGATCCCGATCAGGACCTTGACGAAGTCGGCCTCAGTGAGCGCTATGGTCTTTCCCGCACCCCTGTCCGGGAAATCTTCCGCCGCCTTGAGGGGGAAGGCTACATCGACATCCGCGTCAACCGTGGCGCGCGCGTCATCCCGATGAACCATCAGACCCTGCGGAACTTCTTCCTCGTCGCGCCCATGATCTACGCGGCGATCGGCCGGCTTGCGGTCCAGAATTTCAAGCCGAAACAGCTTGTCGATCTCAAGGACACGCAGGAGCGTTTTCGCAGCGCGAGTGTTAATGGCGACGCGCTCTCGATGGTTCTCGAAAACAACCGGTTCCACGAAATCATGGGCGAGATGTCCCAGAACGCCTACCTGCAGCCGAGCCTCGGAAGACTTTTGATCGACCATGCCCGCATCGGCCACACCTTCTTCCGCCCGCGCAACGATGACATGCGCAAACGCCTGCAGGTTGCCGTCGAGCACCATGACGGATTCATCGCCGCGATCAGCTCGCACGATGAGAACACAGTCGTCGATCTGGTTTTCGAGCACTGGGAACTGTCCCGGGAGAACATGGAAATGTTCATCGCGCCCGAAGGGATGAAGGCTGACGCGCTGGTCGAAGTGCCCGCCGCATCGTTGGAGAAATCGTCTTGAAATTCGAAGGCATCTATACCCCGGCAATCACGCCGCTCACTGCCGATGGAGAAATAGACCGGCAGGCATTCGCCGCCGTACTCGAATCTCTGATCGAAGCCAGGGTGCACGGCATCATCGTCGGGGGCTCGACCGGCGAATATTACGCCCAGAGTTCCGAGGAGCGCTTTGAGCTGGCAGCATATGCCAAGGACGTGATCGGGAACCGGCTTCCGCTTATCATCGGCACCGGCGCCACCCGAACCGAGGACTCGGTCGAATACGCCAAGTCCGCCAGGGCGATCGGTGCGGACGCAATACTGGTGTCGTCGCCGCCCTATGCGTTGCCCACCGAGCGCGAAAACGCCGTTCATGCCCTCACGATCGATCGTGCGGCCAACCTGCCGATCATGCTTTACAACTATCCGGCGCGCATGGGCGTCGTGATGCGAGAGGAGTATTTCTCCCGTGTCGGCAAGTCGAAGAACGTCGTGGCGATCAAGGAAAGCTCCGGCGATATGGCGAACCTCCACCTTCTGGCCCGGAAGTTCCCCCATATCGCGCTTTCCTGCGGCTGGGATGATCAGGCCCTGGAATTTTTTGCCTGGGGCGCGAAAAGCTGGGTCTGCGCCGGTTCGAACTTCCTGCCGCGCGAGCACGTCGCGCTCTACGAAGCCTGCGTGATCGAGAAGAACTTCGACAAAGGCCGTGCGATCATGACGGCGATGCTGCCGCTTATGGACTTTCTGGAAACCGGCAAATTCGTCCAGTCCATCAAGCACGGCTGCGAGATCATCGGATTGAAAACAGGTTCCGTTCGCGCGCCGCTGCGCCCGCTGAATTCCGATGAAAAAAGAACCCTCCAGACTGTCGTTACCACCCTGAAGCGCACGGTCGCCCAGATTACGGCGGGAGCCAATCATGCATGAACCTTTGACCGCGACCGAATACAAGGCGATCGCTGCAGACCTGCAACTGCCCACCAACGCCTTCATCGACGGCTCCTTCCGTCCTGCCAGCTCCGGCAAGACGTTCAAGACGACCAATCCCGCCACGGGAGAATCGCTTGCCGAAATCGCGGCATGTGACGCAAGCGACGTCGACTATGCCGTTTCCAAGGCACGGCAGGCCTTCGAAGACGGCCGTTGGCGTCTTCAATCGCCCGCCGACCGGAAGTCCACGCTCCTCAAGTTCGCGAAGCTGCTCGAAGAGAACCGGCACGAGCTCGCCGTCATGGAAAGCCTCGACAGCGGCAAGCCGATCCGCGAGTGCCAGACCGTCGATATTCCGGACACGATCCACACGATCCGCTGGCATGCGGAACTGATCGACAAGCTCTACGACAATACCGCTCCCGTCGGTTCGAATGCATTGACCTTGGTCGTGCGCGAGCCGGTTGGCGTGGTCGGCTGCGTCCTGCCATGGAACTTCCCGCTCCTGATGCTGGCCTGGAAGATCGGGCCGGCTCTGGCCTCGGGCTGCTCCGTTATCGTGAAGCCCGCCCAGGAAACGACACTCACGACTTTGCGTGTCGCCGAACTCGCCTTCGAAGCGGGCATTCCCGCCGGCGTCTTCAACGTCGTGACGGGCGGCGGCAAGGATGTCGGCGAGCCGATCGGCCTCCACATGGACGTCGACATGGTGGCATTCACCGGGTCGACCCCGACCGGCCGCCGCTTCCTGCGCTATGCGGCGGACTCCAACCTCAAACGCGTCGTGCTCGAATGCGGCGGCAAGAACCCTGCCGTGGTACTCGAAGACGCCGAAGATCTGGACCTCGTTGCCGAACAGGTGGTCAACGGAGCGTTCTGGAACATGGGCGAGAACTGCTCGGCCACCTCGCGCCTGATCGTCCAGTCCAGCATCAAGGACGAACTGCTCCAGCGCATCGGCGCCTACATGCGCGAATGGAAAACGGGTGATCCGCTCGACCCGGAAAATCGCATCGGCGCTCTCGTCAGCAAGAACCACTTCGAAAAGGTGAAGTCGTTCCTCGACGACGTGAAGACCGAGAATCTCCCGGTTGCCCATGGCGGTGAAACCCGGGAAGGGATCTTCATCGAACCGACGGTGGTCGACGGGGTCACGCCGGCCAGCCGCCTTTTCAAGGAAGAGATCTTCGGGCCGATCCTTTCGGTGACGACCTTCGAAAACCTTGCCGAGGCCATCGAACTTGCCAACAACACCAACTATGGCCTGACGGCCGCGGTCTATACGGGAAGTCTCCGGAAGGCGATCAAGCTGTCGCGGGAAATTCGGGCGGGTGTCGTCACCGTCAACTGCTTCGGCGAAGGCGACGCGACAACCCCCTTCGGCGGCTACAAGGAATCCGGCTTCGGCGGCCGCGACAAGTCGATATTCGCCCACGACAACTACTGCGAACTGAAGACGATCTGGATCGACGTCTCGGAACGCTCGGTCGACGAGACCATCCGATGATCACAAGGTCCGTCAAACGTCTGCCGGTTGAAAATGGCGTCTCGGGTTGGGAGGCGATCAGTCAACGGTCGTTTCAAACCCGGAGCCTCGAAGGCAACGTGACGGCGGACTGGTTGATCATCGGCGCGGGGTTCGCGGGCCTTTCGGCAGCCCGTCGCCTGCTCGAGCTTCGACCTGAGGACAAGATCGTCATTCTCGAAGCGAGCGACGTGGGGAAAGGGACATCGGGCCGCAATTCCGGTTTCATGATCGACGTTCCGCACAATCTGTCCTCCAGCGAGTATTCGAGCGGCGGCGCCGACTCCACGCGGCTTGAGATGGCGCAAAACCGTTCGGCAATCGCCTTCGCGACACGGGCTGCGGACGAGTATGGAATGTCGCGCGAGACATTCGATCCCTCGGGCAAGATCAACGCCGCCGCAACCGCACGTGGCCTCGGACTGAACCGGCGCTTCGGAGAATCTCTGAAAAGTGCCGGCGAGAAGCACGTCTTCCTCGACGCCGCCGAGATGCGCGACATTACCGGCTCGGACTACTATCTCGGCGGGCTTTTTACGCCGGGAGCCGTGCTGATCCAGCCCGCCGACTACATCCGCGACTTCGCCGCCGGGCTTTCTCCTAAAGTCGCCATTTTCGCACGGTCGCCCGTCACCTCCCTGGAGCGCAAGAGCGGAGTGTGGACTGCGGTTTCCACCCGCGGAAAGGTTACCGCTCCCAAAGTGATCCTTGGGGTTAACGGCCACATCGACGACTTCGGTTACTACGGCGGGCGGCTGATGCACATATTTGCCTACGCCTCCATGACGGCCCCCTTCCCTGCGGAAGATCTCGGCCGCAAGGCGTCAGGCCGGGACAGGTGGGCGCTGCTTCCAGCCGACGCAATGGGCGCGACAGTTCGCAAGATCACCACCGGCGGGCAATCCCGCATCGCGATCCGGACGAAATACACCTACGAAACCGCCGTCGAAGTAACGGAGCGCCGCATGGCCAGGATGGCCCGCGAGCACCGAGCCTCCCTCGATGCACGGTTCCCCGGTCTCAAGGGCATCGCCTTCGAGCATAGCTGGGCTGGGCGGATCTGCCTGACGCTGAACCACGTGCCTGCCTCAGGCGAAATCGAGGAAGGCCTCTATTCCGCCTGCGTCGAAAATGGATTGGGGACCGTGAAGAGCACGTTGGCCGGCATGATGGCCGCCGAACTGGCGACGGGGACCACATCCCGACATCTCGAACAATACATGGATCACCCCGCGCCATCCCGGCTTCCGCCGGAGCCGCTGGCATGGCTCGGCATCAACTCGGTGATCCGATTGCAGGAATTGCGTGCTGGTCGCGAAGGATGATCCGTCGCCGCGCAATCTGGGGGCTGAGCCAACCGCCGGTCTTCAACAAAGATGGGAACATAAAAGAGGAGAGTTGAAATGAAGGCTTTGTGGAAAGCGCTTTGCGCGGCCGCGATGGTCGGCATGACCATGGTGTCCGCTCACGCGGAAGAAAAGACGATTACGGTGGGTACGATGTCGTGGGAGGATCTCACGCCGATCACCGGAATTACCAAGAAGGTCCTGGAGGACTCAGGCTATACGGTCAAAGTGGTGCCGTTTTCGGAATGGGGCATTGCCTACGCCGCACTGAGCAAGGGCGACATCCAGATTCTCGCTTCTCAGACCGATTATGTCGCCCAGGACTATTGGGACAAGAACAAGAACCGCCTCGAGAAAATCTCACCGGTTTCGCACGGCCTGTTTCAAGCGATCGCCGTGCCGAAATACGTGACGATCGATTCTATCGATCAGTTGAACGACAACGCCGACAAGTTCGGCGGCAAGGTCGTCGGCATCGAGCCGGGATCGGGCCTGATGCGAGACACCAGCAAGGCCGTCAAAGACTATGGCCTCAAGCTCCAGCTTGTTGAAGGTAGCACCGCAGCCATGACCGCGGCCCTGAAATCGGCAACCGATCGCAAGGAATGGATTGCTGTCACGATCTGGGAGCCGTCGTGGATGATGCAGAAATACGACGTGAAGTTCCTCAAGGATCCGAAGGGCGTCTTCCCTCCGCCGCAAAGTTATTACTGGATCGGTCAGAAGGGCTTCTCCGAGAAATATCCGCACGCCCGTGAAGTCATCGCCAGCGTCTATGTGCCGCTCGCCGACATCACCTCCATCAACAGCGCCGTCAATGACGGCAAGACCATGGATCAGGCTGTCGCAGCGTGGATCGAAGGTCACGCGGACCTCATCAAGCGCTGGGAAAACATCAGGAAGCAATAGCTTTTCGAAACGCGGGCCGCCGCCCGGCGGTCCGCGAAACCACAGGCAGACCAGCACAAGCTGGCTTGGGGGAACGCGATGAACACCGTCAAAGAAGCAAATGACGTGCTGCTGGATTGCCAGAATGTCTGGAAGATATTCGGCGCAAGATCTTCAGCCGCCGTGAAAGCCGTGTCCGACCGCGGATTGTCGAAGAAGCAGGTGCTTCAGGATTTCGATTGTGTCGTCGGCGTCTCCGACGCGAGCCTTCAGGTTCGGCGCGGCGAAATCTTCTGCATCATGGGTCTTTCGGGTAGCGGCAAGTCGACACTCGTGCGCCTTCTCAACCGTCTGATCGAGCCAAGCCTCGGCAAGATCGTCGTGAAAGGCAGGGAGATCGCCACGCTGAACGCGGCTGAATTGCGCGACATGCGGGCGCGCAATATCGGCATGGTCTTTCAAAGTGTCGCTCTCCTTCCTTATCGAACCGTGCTGGAAAACGCCGCGTTCGGGCTTGAGGTCCGCGGCGTTCCAAAGGACGAGCGCAACGAAACCGCCCGCGCGGCCTTGGCGAAGGTGGGGCTTTCCGACTGGATATCCCGATATCCTTCGGAATTGTCAGGTGGCATGCAGCAGCGTGTCGGGCTTGCCCGGGCCCTGGCTGCCGACCCTGAGATCATCCTGATGGACGAGCCGTTCAGCGCGCTCGATCCCCTGATCCGGCGCCAGCTTCAGGACGAATTCCGGCAGCTCACCAAGTCGCTCGGCAAGTCCGCAGTGTTCATCACGCACGACCTTGAGGAAGCGATCCGGATCGGCGACCGGATTGCTATCATGAAGGACGGCATGATCGTCCAGGTCGGCACCGCCGAGGAGATCGTGACCAAACCAGCCGACGACTACGTCGCCGAGTTTGTGGCGGGCATCTCGCGCATTCACTTGGTCAAGGCGCATTCGGTGATGCGTCCCGTCGCCGACTTCAAGACCTCACAGCCCCACTGCGACGTCGGCGCGCTGCTCAAGGCCTCGCCCGAGGCGGATATCGGCGAACTCATCGACATCACCATGCGCTCCGACCGGGACGCGGTGGCGGTCGTCGAAAACGGCTCCATTGTTGGCGTTGTCACCACCCGTGGCCTGCTCCGCGGCGTCGCTGGGATGCCCGCTGGAGCGCCCAGCGCGGCATAGGAGGAGATGGGCATGGACACCTCGGTCATCACCGATCTTTTCGACACGTGGACGGACAATGCGCTTGGCTGGATCGGCGATAATGGCGAATGGCTGTTCGAGTTCATCAGGTTGATCCTTGAGGGCACCTATGACGGCATCCTGTGGCTCCTGAAACTCGCCCCCTTCTATGTCATCGCGATCATTGCCGGACTGCTCGCTTGGCGGCTTATCAATCGGATAGCCGGTTTCCTCGCGGGCGTGGCGCTGGCGTTCTGTGCTTTCATGGGCCTGTGGGCAGAGACCATGAGCACTCTTGCCCTCGTGGCAACTGCCACGATACTCGCACTCGCGGTCGCAATTCCCATCGGCATAGTCGCCGGCTTCGTGCAAGCCTTCGATCGCGCGCTGGAACCGGCGCTCGACCTGATCCAGACACTGCCGCCGTACATATATCTTCTGCCAGCCATCGCCCTTCTGGGTTATGGACCAGCGACTGCGCTCGTCGCCACATTCATCGTGGCGATGCCGCCTTCGATCCGCCTCACGTCGCTCGGCATCCGCATGACACCGCGTGAGTTCATCGAACTCGGACAGGCAAGCGGCCTTTCCCCGTGGCAGATGTTCACCAAGATCAGGCTGCCCTTCGCGATCCCCAGCATCATGGCGGGCATCAATCAAAGCCTGATGATGGCTTTTGGGATGGTCGTAATTGCCGGCATCGTCGGCTCGGGCGGTCTCGGCGAGACCATCTATGGCGCGGTCCGGACACTCGACATTGCCACATCGATCAACGCCGCCATCGCCATCGTCATCCTGACCATGGTGTTGGACAGGCTTACTCAAAGCGCGGCACATCGTGCGAAGGCGGGTGTAAGATGAATCCGGAAATCCTGCGTTTTTCTCCGGGCGCCTACCTCGCCCCGGCGGTCGATTGGCTGAACGCGAATTTCCATCCGTTCTTCGCCGCCCTCACAAAGCTGATCGAAACCGTGCTTGGAGGAATTGAAGCCGCTCTCCTTTACCCGCCCGCCTATGCGGTGATGATCGCAGCCGTTCTTCTCGCGGGGTTCTTGATCAATTTCCATGCGGCCGCCGTGACAGCTATCGCATTGGCTTTCTGCTTTCTGGCAGGTCTTTGGACCGCCTCGATGCAGACGCTGGCTCTGGTGACCGTGGCAGTGATGATCTCGGTGCTGGTTGCGTTTCCGCTCGGAATTCTGGCCTCTCGATACGAGAGGTTCGAGGCCGCTGTCCGACCCGTGCTGGACATCATGCAGACCGTCCCACCCTGGGTCTATCTCATCCCTGCCGTCATGCTCTTCAGCCTCGGCCGGGTCCCTGCGATCATCGCGACGATCGTTTACGGAATTCCGCCGATGCTGCGTCTGACGACGCTGGCCTTCAACCAGGTGCCGAAGGACCTTCTGGAACTCGGCCAGGCGACCGGCGCTTCACCTCGGTCGATCCTGCTCAAGATCGAAATTCCCTCGGCCACTCCGACGCTTCTGGTCGGTCTCAATCAATGCATCCTGCTGTCATTGGCGATGGTTGTGCTGGCCGGGCTCGTCGGAGCCGGAGGTCTCGGTGCCGAAGTGACACGTGGATTGACCCGCATGGAAATGGGGCTCGGCCTTAGAGCCGGACTTGCCATCGTGGCGATCGCTATCCTGCTGGACAGACTGTCCAAGGGGGCGTTGCAAGGACGCCGGATCGGGCGATCGGCCAAGGCAGCCTAGTCGGAGAACTTTTCAATGCGCCGCAGTTTCTTTTGTATCGACTCCCATACCTGCGGCAACCCGGTGAGGCTGGTGGCCGGCGGCGGCCCTCTCCTTCCACATCTGCCGATCGCAGAACGCCGCGACATCTTTATTCGTGAGCACGACTGGATCCGCCAGGCATTGATGTTCGAACCTCGTGGCCACGACATCATGTCGGGTGCGATCATCTATCCCGCCTATCGAGACGATTGCGATTTTGCGGTCATTTTCATCGAGGTCAGCGGATGTCTGCCGATGTGTGGCGCCGGCACGATCGGCCTGGTCACCGCCGCCATCGAAGAAGGACTTGTTACGCCACGAGTTCCGGGACAGCTCTCGATAGAGACGCCTGCGGGAAAAGTTGACATCCAGTACGACAAGCAGGGCGAGTTCGTGGAATCGGTCCGCATGTTCAACGTCGCGAGTTACCTCCATGAAGCGGATCTGGAGGTTCATGTACCGGGTCTTGGCAGGCTTATCGTCGATATCTCCTATGGCGGAAACTACTACGCGATAGTCGAGCCGCAGGAGAATTGGAAAGGGCTCGATGGCATGTCGGCAAGCGATGTCGTCGATCTCAG
Organism: Hyphomicrobiales bacterium; assembly: GCA_900469955.1. GTDB lineage: Bacteria > Pseudomonadota > Alphaproteobacteria > Rhizobiales > Rhizobiaceae > Neorhizobium. The sequence continues at coordinate 10,389 of UBYX01000066.1, forward strand.
CCGCCGGCTTCGCGACGTCCTTGCGCCGATCTGCGATCCGGTCCATCCCGAAGACGAGCGGATAAACGGCGTCCATCACGCGCTATGGTGCGACAAGCCGACGAACGACGGCGCCGATGGACGCGGGGCGGTGTTTTACGGAGACAAGGCAATCGACCGCTCGCCGGGCGGTACCGGAACCTCCGCGCGGATGGCGCAGCTCCATGGCAAGGGACGCCTCAAAGTCGGAGAGACCTACCGCCAGGAGAGCCTGATCGGCGCCGTCTTTGAAGGGCGGGTGGAAGCCGAAACGACGATCGGTGGTTTTGCAGGCATCAGACCAAGCATAGGCGGCTGGGCGCGGATCATCGGCCACAACACGATATTCGTGGACGATCGAGATCCATTAGCGCAGGGTTTCCAGATCAAATAGGAATGCGAGATATGGCAGACATCGACCGGGTAGGAATAGTCGGAGGAGCCGGATGGCTCGGAACGGCAATCGCCCGCGCGCTGCTGGATACCCGCACCGTTCCATCCGACAGGCTCACTTGCTCGTTCAGAAGCAAAAAGCCGGAGACTGCTCTGGCTTGCGTGTGGACGCAGGATAACGCGCAACTGGCGGAGAATTCCGACATCATCATCCTGTCCGTGCGGCCAGGCGACTGGAACACCATAAAGATAAGCGCTGCCGGAAAACTTGTCGTCTCGGTCATGGCCGGAGTGTCCGTGGAAGCCATCAAGCGAAGAACCGGCAGTTCTCGCGTCGCCCGCGCTCTTCCAAACGCGGCAGCGGAGATCGGTTTCTCATACACCCCGTTCTTCGTTGAATCCTCAAACTCCGAAGATGCAAACACCATAGCGGCCCTCTTTGGCTGTTGCGGTGCGGTCGATCAGGTGGATTCCGAGAACCATATCGACTACTTTACCGGCATGACCGGCTCGGGAGCGGCGTTTCCCGCGCTGCTCGCCGATGCGATGATGAAGGACGCGTTAGCGCGAGGTCTGCCCGAAGACCTGGCGCGCCGCGCCGCTCAGCAGGTCCTGATCGGAGCCGGGCGGCTGCAGGAACACAATGGGCTGTCTCCCTCTGAGACTGTCAGGTCGTTCGTGGACTACAAGGGCACGACAGCCGCGGCCATAGTCGCGATGCAGGAAAATGGATTCTACGACACGGTCGCGGCCGGGTTACAGGCGGCAATCCAGAAGGCGCGGGCGCTGCAGGAAACAAACTCCTATGGAAACGAAAATGAAGTCGAATAGCGGGGCTTCCACGGTCGATCGGTTGAAGATCGGCTTCGTGCTCGCCCGCTCCTTTACGCTCTCGGCATTTGCCTTGTTTGTCGACACTTTGCGGCTTGCCAGCGACGAAGCCGATAAATCGGGGCGAGTCTTAGCCGATTGGCAGGTACTGGGAAGCACCCGACACCTGATCACGTCCAGTTGCGGCGTTCAGGTCGCACCGACATCCGACTTCGTCGACCCCGGCGAATCCAATTACATCGTCGTTGTCGGCGGCCTGTTGAACGGCACCCAGCCGGTCGATGATCAGACGATTGCCTACCTCAAGAAAGCAGCCGCCAAAAAGGTCCCCTTGATCGGTGTCTGCACAGGAACTTTCATACTCGCTGAAGCCGGTCTGATGAAAAATCACCAGACTTGCGTGAGTTGGCTTCACTATCCTGCTTTTCGCGAGCGCTTCCCTGATCACGAAGTCCGAGCCGACCGGATATTCAATCTCGATCGCAACAGGGGTTCCTGCGCCGGAGGCAGCAGCTCCGCAGACATGGCAGCGTCGATCGTCAGACGCCACATCAGCAAAGAGGCGGAGAGGAACGCCCTGGACGTGCTGCAGATCGACAAGGCGCGTTCAGCCCTCGATATACAGCCGCGCAGGCCGCTTTCCATCGAATGTGACGATCCGCGGCTGAGGGCTGTTCTTATCATGATGGAAAACCACATCGACAGCATGATCCCCCTCGACGACCTGGCGGCATCGGTCGGTCTGTCGCGACGGCAACTGGAGCGTCTCTTCGCAAAGAACGCAATGAGTTCTCCAGGACACGTCTACACGCGCCTCCGTCTGGAGCGGGCAAGGCAGCTGCTGATCCAGACAAAGGCTCCGCTGATCGAAATCGCCATGGAAATCGGCTTCGAAAATGCCTCTCATTTCGGAAAGCTGTTTCGAAAGACCTACGGCCAGACGCCGGCTCAGGTGAGAGCCGCAGGCACCGGCTGAGTTGCACGCCACCCAACAGTTCGCCTCTACATCGAATTTTCCCGCGGATGCATCCGGCAGAAAGACGTCGCTTTCTATCGTTTCTGCTTTACCGTTCTTCCGCGGCATGCGCGCGTAACCCGCGGAAGGCAAAACGGAAGTCGGATCAGTTCGGAGGAGTACCGAGACGGCGCCGGGACATCGCCGCTCTTTACGACCCGCATGGCAAGGAACTGCGCGACGACCCAGCAGCGGTGCTGAGCTTGCGACAAGAAGAACCCCGCATTCCTCGCCGAGAACAAGCGTTAACCAACGGTTTCAAGAAGATGAGCGTCCCAAGACGCCCAAAAGCCCCTCGGAGGGGCTTTGTCTGGATCGCTGGGATGTTTGTTCGCGGAGTCGGGATTTGCCCCTGGGTCTTCCGTTATGGTGAGCTTGGCGACGGAGGC
>UBYX01000065.1 GCA_900469955.1 Hyphomicrobiales bacterium
TGACCTGGTGGTCATTGCGGGGTGGCTGCACCCGTTCCCATTCCGAACACGGCCGTGAAACACCCCAGCGCCAATGGTACTTCGTCTCAAGACGCGGGAGAGTAGGTCGCTGCCAGGTCTATTAAAGGCAATGCTCATCGAAAGATGAGGAAACAATCTTCTCAAGCGAAAACAACGGCCCCTGGCCGACCCAAGGGCCGCCCACAAAGCGGCCTTTTTGTTTTGCTGAACTATCAAATGCGGGACAAAACTTCCGTGCGTCCCTCACAGGAGACAACATGGCTACGCCAAGTTGCTCAGGCAGAAGGCATCACAGCTTCGCTGTGATGCTGTCGCGATAAATCCCCCAGGGATTTACGCCGACAGGATAAACCGCGACCCGGTTTACCCAGATAACGCGGGGTGGAGCAGCCCGGTAGCTCGTCAGGCTCATAACCTGAAGGCCGCAGGTTCAAATCCTGCCCCCGCAACCAAAATTTCCAAAACCATCACAAAAACCCCTTCACGGGGCTTTTTGGCGTTCCGGACATCGGAAACCCCAGATTGTCCCATCAGTTCTTCGAGAACACCCTCCTGTTCCAAGAGGGTCGGGTTCTTCTTGCCGCAAGCAAACGTCCAGGGTCGCCGCCAAATCACCACGCAGCACGCCAACGCCTGCGGCAAGTCCACGCTTTTGCGTGCGATGTCCCGGCTGCTCTCGCCGCACCGGGGCATTTCGAAGTGCTGGACCTGCTGACCGATCTCAACCATTCGCGCGGAACCACGGTCGTCATGGTGCTGCATGATCTCAACCTGGACGGCCCGCTATGCAGACTATCTCGTCGCAATGGCAGGTGGCCGCGTACACGTCTCGGGTACCCCGGAGAATGTGCTGGCGGAAGAGAATGTGCGACAGGTCTTCGGCCTCGAAAGCCGCATCATCCCCGATCCGACCTCGGGCCGGCCGATCATGCTCCCGATCAGCCGACACAGGATGGTAATCGAACAAGATTTCAAGGAGAGCCGGCCATGAACGCGGTTCAGCAATTCAAACTTTCAGGCATAGCGCTTCCGAAAGGACGCCGGAAGCATGCT
>UBYX01000064.1 GCA_900469955.1 Hyphomicrobiales bacterium
GGTCGCCACGATCGTATCCAACGTCTCCGGCTTCAGCGTCATGCGCACCGTCATTGCATCAACCAGCATCTTGTCCCAGGTGACATCCGGGAACTCCGTCGCCACTTCGGCCGCGATCTCGTCCCACATCACCATGCCATGGCGCTGGGCGTTCGACTTGGTGACGACAGTCAGCAGTTTACGCGGGCGCGCCTGGGCCAGCTTGAAGGCGTAGCGCATAATGCGGGTCACGCCGACGCGGGTGAAGATCGCTACTTCCGTGCCGACCTCTTCCGGAAGGCCCCTATGGGCGCGGCCGCCATGGCCGGAATACTCGCCTTCGGAATTCTCCCGCACGATGACCCAGTCGAGATCGCCTGGACCGCAATTGCGCAAGGGCGGCGTGATGCCGGGCAGGATCTTCGTCGGGCGCACATTGGCGTACTGGTCGAACCCCTGGCAGATCGGCAGGCGCAGGCCCCAGAGCGTGATATGGTCGGGAACGTCAGGGGCGCCGACCGCACCGAAAAAGATCGCATCGAACTTCTTCAGCTTGTCCAGCCCGTCGGCCGGCATCATCACGCCGTGCTTCTTGTAATAGTCCGAACCCCAGTCGAAGGTTTCGGTATGGATCTTGAAGTCACCGCTGCGCTGTTCCAGCGCCTCCAGAACCTGAAGACCCGCAGCTATAACCTCAGGACCAATCCCATCCGCAGGGATCGCTGCAATCTTGTATTCACGCATAGGAAGTTCGCTCCTGTTCAAGGGCTAGCGCTCAAGGTTCAAGCGCCGGACGCATGGCCCGTGGCCATGACGAATGATGGATCGGCGGCTTATTCTCAGCCGCCGATCAAACCGAGGTTACTTGCCGCTTTCGCTGATCAGCTTCGTCAGTCGCTCGACTTCAGACGCAAACTTCTGGTCAAGCGCCGCCGGTGTCGCCAGATCTTCCGATACCGGTGCGGTTCCAAGGCTCGCAAAACGCTCGATCACGACCGGATCCTTGAGTGCGGCGCGCAACGCTTCCGCAAGCTTGCTGCGGATGGCTTCAGGCGTTTGCTTGGGTGCCCAGAGCGCATGCCAGGCACTGAGCTCGAACCCTTGCAGGCCGCTCTCTTCGACGGTCGGAAGATCTGGCAGCACGCCAATCCGCGCCTTCGTTGTCACCGCATAAGGATGAACCTCACCGGCCTTGATCTGGGTCGTGGTGTTGGTCGTCTGGTCGCAGGCGAGATCGATGCGGCCTCCAATGAGATCGGTCATTGCGGGGCCCATGCCCTTGTAAGGCACCAGAGTGATCTTGGTGCCGAGCGCGTCTTGCAGCAACCTGCCGCAGAGATCGGAAACGGCACCCGTGCCGGCGGTCCCGAAGGTGACGGCAGGCCCGTTTGCCTTCACATAGGAAACGAGATCGGTGAACGTCTTCGGCTCGAAGTCCTTCCTGCCGACGACCGTCATCGGGACCTCGGTAATCAGCCCGACGCTCGAAAAGTCTTCGATCGGCTTATAGGTCAGGTTCGGGTAGAGCGCAGCGAAGGTGGCTACCCCGATATGGTAGAGCAGCAACCGGTAGCCATCGGGGTCCGCCTGAGCCACTGTTGCGGCACCAAGCGAGCCGCCGGCTCCGCCCATGTTTTCGATCAGCACCTGCTGGCCAAGGGTCGTGGACATCGACTGCGCCACTAGGCGCGCCACGGTGTCACTCGGTCCACCTGCCGCTGCAGGCACCACGATTGTGATGGGTCGATCAGGATAGTTCTCCTGCGCCAGCACCATTTGGCTGGACATGGCAAACAGGACACCTGTGAGGGACAATTGTACCTTTTTCATCGCGCTTTCCTCCCTGAGATCGCGAAGGATGCCTCCACATCCTTTTCCATGCTACCTTGCATGCAAGCTTACATTTATTGATGCGCGCCCGTTTGTCAAGCTCCAGGAGAGCGGCTATAACGAGCCTTGAAACAACGACAGGCAGTTCATGATCAAGACGATCGACATTCCCGGAGCCGCACCACGCGATCCGGCCACAGAACAGAATTCAGCAAACGCCGACATTAACGGTTCGGGTCGGGTTTCTGCCGCCTATCTCGCCATCAAGGAGGCGATACGCTCCAACGCGTTTCCCCCTGGGTACCAAGCCGCGGAAATTGAAATTGCGCGTCAGCTCGGCATGAGCCGAACCCCGGTGCACGAAGCCATGGCGCGACTGCAGGAAGACGGACTGGTCCGGATACTTCCCAAGAAGGGCATCATCATCTGTGCCCTGTCTCCTGCGGACATTGAGGAAATCTACGAAGTCATCACCGCGCTCGAGGGTGCAGCGGCAGCACGGCTCGCCCGGCTGCCGATGGAGGAACGCGCGCCCGTCATCCAGCTTCTGAAGGCCGCCACAAAGCGGATGATTGAGGCATTGGCGGACAACGACCTTCCACGATGGGCTGTGGCCGACGAGGATTTTCATCAGGCCCTCGTAATAGAGAGCGGAAACAGCCGCCTCATGCGGATGGCGGGGACCGTCGCCGATCAATTGCATCGCGCCCGCATGTTCACCCTCAACCTACGCCCTTTACCGCTGCACTCGGCCGGTGAGCATGCGGCAATCATAGAGGCAATCGAGCAGGGTGATGGGGATGCCGCAAGCTGCTCCGCGCGGCTGCACCGCAAACACGCGCATGACGCATTGATCCCCCTTATTGCTCGATACAACCTACGCAATCTCTAGGTTGTCGGTTGCGGCGATCTGCACAACACGAAGATTGTTGGTGCTGCCCCGTTGCGCGAATGGGAATCCCGCCACGATGACAATGTGATCGGAGGGACTTGCCAGCTTTGCTTCCTGCACCGCCTGTTGCGCATGAATCAGCGACGCCTCATAGGTGTGGACATCTTGTGATCGTACGCCGACCACCCCCCAGAACATGTTGAGCCGGCGCGCGACTTGTTCGGACGGAGTGAGAGCCAGAATTGGCAATGCGGGTCTGGCACGCGAAATTCTGGCCGCGGTTGTTCCGCTCGATGTATAGGCCACCACAACCGGCGATCCCAGGGCCACGGCAACGTTGGCTGCCGCAGTGGCAACCGCATGCGGCGGTGATTGAGCGACATCGGGTTCCGTTGCCTCAAGGATTGGCCGGTAGTGCTTGTGCTTCTCCGTCTTCTCGATGATCCGGTTCATCATTTCGACCGCCTCCACCGGAAAGGCGCCTGTTGCGGACTCAGCCGAAAGCATGACCGCATCCGCCCCATCATAGATGGCACCGGCAACGTCCGAGGCCTCAGCACGCGTCGGCGTTGGCGAACTGACCATCGAGTCGAGCATCTGTGTGGCAACAATCACAGGCTTGGCCGCTAGGCGGCATGCGCGGATGATTTCCTTCTGTTTACCCGGCACATCCTCCGGCGGGATCTCGACGCCGAGATCGCCCCGCGCAACCATGATGCCGTCCGAAAACCTGACAATATCGTCGATGTCATCGAAGGCAGACGGTTTCTCGATCTTGGCAATGAGGCCAGCCCTGTCTCCAACGAGGGACCGGGCTTCCACCATGTCGCGTGCACGCTGGACAAAAGAGAGTGCGACCCAGTCGACGCCAAGCTCGAGCCCGAATTCCAGGTCCTCACGATCTTTCGCCGTGAGCGGGGAAATGTCGAGGACAGCGCCGGGCACGTTGACACCCTTGCGGTTCGACAAGGCGCCTCCATTGATGACCTCGCAAACAAGCCGCCCGTCCATCACCTCCATGATCCGGACTTTTATTCTACCGTCGTCGATCAAGAGGTCCATCCCGGGCACCGCCACCTCGAAAATTTCCCGATGAGGTAGCGGAATGTCGTTCATTCCTTCGCCACCCTCACGGCCAAGGACAAATCCGATCGTGGATCCACGTGCGAGATCGAGCCTGCCATGTGCCAGAACTCCGATCCGGATCTTCGGACCCTGAAGATCCTGCAGCACGGCGATAGCAGCATCATGCTCCTGCTCGAGAGCTCGGATGTTCCTATAGACTTCCGCGTGATCGGCCCGGGCACCATGGCTGAAATTCAGGCGGAACGTATCGACACCGGCGAGAAACAGTGAGCGAAGCATGTCGGGCGAACTTGACGCCGGTCCGACCGTCGCGACGATCTTTGATCGCCGGTTGTTGCGTATGAACATGTCCAAACCTAACCTATGAGAATTGCGCGGATGTCGTTGACGTTCGTAAGCGTTGGGCCTGTGACCACCAGGTCGCCGATGGCCTTGAAGGCCGTGTAACTATCATGGGCAGACAAGGTCGCCCGTGGATCGATACCAGCATCGCGCATTCGGATAAGACTGTCCGGCGCGACCAGCGCACCGGCAGCATCCTCGACACCGTCGATACCATCAGTATCACCGGCGATGGCCCAGATGCCGGAAGCTCCCTTAAGGGCAACCGCAAGGCTTAGAAGGAATTCCGTATTTCTTCCACCTCGCCCGTCGGTCATGCCACCAAGGGAAACAGTGCCCTCACCACCGGACAGGATGATGGCAGGTGCTGCTACAGGCAGGCCCTTGTCGCGCGCGGATAGCGCGATGCCCGCCATGACACGCCCCATTTCGCGAGCCTCACCTTCCAGGGCATCTCCGAGGATAAGTGGACACAAGCCGGCATCTAGCGCAGCCGCGGCGGCCGCATCGAGCGCTATCGAGGGGGCAGCAACCAGCCGAATCTCGCCTGCGACCTCCTCTGCCTTAGGCGTCTCGTTGCCTTGCACCAGCACTGCGCGCGCAGACTCGGGCAGGTCAATGCCGTAGCGGGCGACGATGGCTGCTGCGTCTGCCAAGGTGGTCGGATCCGCGACCGTTGGACCCGAGGCGATCTCCGATGGATCATCACCCGGCACGTCGGAGATGACCAGTGTCACCAGTTTTGCTGGCAGTGCTGCGCGGGCCAGACGGCCTCCCTTGATAGCGGAAAGATGCTTACGGACGGTGTTCATCTCGGAGATGGTAGCACCGCTGGCAAGCAGCGCCTGATTGACCGCCCTTTTGTCGGCCAAAGTCATCTTGCCCGCAGGCGATACAAGCAATGACGAACCGCCGCCGGAGATGAGAGCCACCACGAGATCGTCAGGACCAAGGCCCTGAACCGCAGCGAAAATCTTCTCTGCAGCCTTGATGCTCATCTCATCCGGGACGGGGTGGGAGGCCTCCAGGATTTCGATGCGTCCCGCCGGAACGGCGTGGCCGTAGCGAGTGACCACGATGCCCGAGAGATCGACATCGGGCCAGGCGGCGTCGACCGCAGCCGCCATCGCAGCCGACGCCTTGCCCGCTCCCACCACAACGCAGCGACCTCTGGGACGCTCTGGGAGGTTGTTGACAACAGCTATTTTCGGATCCGCGCTGGCAACGGCTGCGTCGAAAATTCGACGCAGCACCTGGCGAGCGGACACATCGTTCCAGGTCATTCTGCAGCGGCCATCTTCAAGATATTCGATCCTGCGATTG
>UBYX01000062.1 GCA_900469955.1 Hyphomicrobiales bacterium
ATTTGGGCATTGGGAGGGCGACCTCCTCATCTTTGAACGTCCACTCGGCCATGCCAATGTCACGTCCCTCGTGGAGCGCAAGAGCCGATACACCGTCCTCATCAAGAATCCAAGCCGGCATTCTGGCCCGATCATGGACAAGATCATCAGAGCTTTTTCTGCCTTGCCGGCCTTCGCGCGTCAAAGCTTCACGTTTGATCGCGGTACCGAGTTCGCCGGATTCAGGGCTTTGGAAGAAGGGATCGGTGCGCGGAGCTGGTTCTGCGACCCGAGTGCACCGTGGCAAAAGGGGGCCGTGGAAAACGCCAACAAGCGCATTCGACGCTTCATGCCAGGCAATACAGATCTGGCAGCCATCGCTCAGCGCGACCTCATCCACCTTGCCCGCCATCTCAACGACCAGCCGCGGAAGTGCCTCGGCTACAAGACACCTGCCGAAGTGTTCATGGCTCATTTGCAAGAAGGAGGGTGATCCCCTACCCTGACGCGCAGGCATGATGCAGTTGGATGAGCTTCTCCACGGCTATTTAGTAATGCGACACATAGGCCAGTTAGAGATGCGACAGTCGTCGCCTCTTGCGATGCTGGTCGAACGTCAGCATTGGGGAGCAAGATCAGCGACCTGCATCGTGGCCGATGCCACTTGTGTTGGGAGTCGTCATGTCTTGTTTGATCGTCATGTCGCAGAAGGAATTGCATCGTCTTGAACATATTCGGCAGGTTCGCCAAGGCAGTCTGAGGGTCACACGGGCGGCTGAACTGCTTGGGCTCAGTCGCAGCCAAGTCCATAGGCTGTTGCAGGCCTATGACCTGAACGGGATCGACGGTCTCGTTTCGAAGAAGCGGGGCCGACCGAGCAACCGGCGTCACAGCGAAAAGTTTCGTAATGCGGCGCTGGACCTGGTGCGTGAGCATTATGTCGATTTCGGCCCGACCTTGGCGGCCGAGAAGCTGGTTGAGCGTCATCGGATTTCGGTCAGCAAGGAGACGCTACGCCAATGGATGATGGAAGCCGGCATCTGGGTATCACGCCGCGAGCGCAAGAAGCGGGTCTTTCAGCCGCGCGGCCGGCGTGATTGTTTCGGTGAACTGGTGCAGATCGATGGTTCGCATCACTGGTGGTTGTCTAATCGCATTCCATCCGTCAAGCGGGCTTGAGCATTCAGCGACCTTGCCGGCTTGCGGGACAGGCAACCGGATTAATCGATTGGATGGGTCTGCCCTCACCGGCCGGGTCCTTCAGAGCTATCCAGTGCTGGGAGCAGGGTTGTCTCCGCGGTCGACAAGTGTCGCCGCACAATGGTTTTCGCAGGTGGGATCTTCCTAATGTTCGAGGCGCAGTCTCAACGAGCTGCAGCCACCAGAAGCGGAATGATCCTGCCCACGTCCGCAGCAGGGACGCTCAGCACCAAAGTTAGATGGCGCGCTGAGGGACGAAGGCTGAGCGTCGCCTATATGGTCGCGCCAGCCGATGCGTTGAACACTTCTCCCGTCTTGAGCATGCTGTGCATGATGACCGCGAGTTTCCGGGCGACGGCCACAGCGGCCCGCTTGAAGCCAAGTCGCTCGCGCAGCTTAAGGCCCCAACTCTTGAGACTGCTCTCGGTCCTGGCACTGGTTCTCGTCAAAAGAACTGTCGCCGCTTCATAAAGCAGCCCACGTAAACGATTGTCACCCCTTCGCGAGATATGGCCGTCATAGTCAACCTCACCTGACTGATAACGCCGCGTTGTTAGCCCAAGCCAGGCGCCCACCGAGCGTGACGTTCGAAAGTTTTCTGGATTTTCAATTGCCGTAACGTAGGACACCGCTGTGACGGCGCCGATCCCCGGAATTGTCATCAATAACTTCGTGGCTTGGCTCCCACGTGCCATTATAAGCAACTGGCGACCAAGATCGGCTGCGCGCTTGCGGATATCGTGCCACGCCTCCAAAAGAGGCAAGATAATCTTCGCAAGCTCGGCGTTTCCATCCAAAAGCTTCCGCACATCGCCATCAAACACTCGACCCTTCCCTTTCGGGATGATCAGACCGAAGGTCTTCATCAGCCCGCGGATTTGATTGCCAAGTTGCGTTGACATGTTCAGGAGCTGTTCGCGGGCAGCCACTAATGTGCGGGCTAACATAGCGTCAAACGACTTGACGCGAACCGCTTTGTAAAAGCCTGCTTCAGCGAGTTGAGCTAAACCATCCGCATCGTTGGCATCGGTCTTGTTGAGCGTTTCGTTCAATACCTTTTGCGCGTGCCGCGCTTCAATGCAGATCGCCGGCAACCCCTCGCTCGTCAGCGCGTGATAGAACCACGTCGACAGCGGTCCCGTTTCGAACACGACGCGCTGCGCGCGTGGAGCTTTTTTGCGGATCATCTGCGCGAGAAGATTGGGATCCGAAGGACACTTCCCCCGCCAGATCCGTTTCCCGTCTTCCCGGATCGAAATTGCGGTGTCTTTCAATGAAACATCAAGGCCAATATATTGGTTCAAGGTTGCCTCCATCCGATGTTTGGGCCCGGTTCCAATCGAGAGCCCGTTTTTCCATCCTATCGGGGGCAACCACCCTCACCAGCTCAAAAGCCAGAGACGGTCGCGCCGCGATTACTCCATGTTCGAGAACCGCGGCCGCAAATGCGCCCTGCTCGTCTACATCGACGATGCGACGGGCAAGCTCTTGCATTTGCGCTTTGCGACTTCAGAGAACACCTTTGACTATCTGCACGCGACGAAGGCCTATTTGCAGCAATGGGGCAAGCCGATTGCGTTTTACAGCGACAAGCACGGCGTTTTCCGCTCCACGCATGCGTCGGAGAAAGATCGCACGAGCGGTCTGACGCAGTTCGGCCGGGCGCTTTATGAACTGAACATCGACATCATCTGCGCCAACACTCCGCAGGCCAAGGGCCGGGTGGAACGTGCCAACCAGACACTGCAGGATCGATTGGTCAAGGAACTGCGGCTGCGCGGCATCGACACGATCGACGCGGCCAATGCCTATGCGCCGGCGTTCATGGCCGACTTCAATCGTCGCTTTGGCAAGCTGCCACGTAATCCGAAGGACATGCACCGGCCGCTGGCGGATCACGAGAACCTTGATGGTGCCATGTGCCGCAAGGAGGTTCGCAAGCTGTCGCATTCCTTGACGCTGCGCTATGACAAGGTGATGTTCATTCTCGATCCGACGGAGCAGGCCAAGGCACTGGCGGGTAAGAGGGTGATCGTTTGCGACTATCCGGACGGGCGGCTGGAGATCACAGACGGGGAAGCCTCCCTGCCCTACAGAACGTTCGACATGTTACGGTCGGTGCACCGGGCGGACGTGATCGAGAACAAACGCCTAGACGACATGCTTTCGATCGTGGCCGAGCTGCAGGCGGGGCGCCAACAGCAACGCAGCAAAAGTGGGCCTCGCCGCACCGGCCAGACGGACCATATGTTCGGCATTCGCGATGGCAGCCAGAGCAATGGCTACCAGAAGCGCGGCACGAAGCCTGGCCGGAAGACGGATTTTACCAAGGATCCGGTGGTCATCGCCAAGCGCCAGCAAGCCCTTGCGCAGCTGAAAGCGGCGGAGTGATCGGGATGTCAAAGCTAAAGTCTATCTTTGCACCTCAAGCCATCCGCCGCCGACCGGCCTGCGCAACCCTGACCAGCTCCACCCGGCCGGCGGCTTACCTCTGTCTATTCATCAATATAGAATCTTGAAACTCCAGCAATAATTGATAGTATAATGTTGCGTTTCTAAATTGCGTACTTTGTCTCATCTTTAATTAGCTGTGACATCTGTTGTAGCGGGGTGCATTCTATTTTCAAG
>UBYX01000061.1 GCA_900469955.1 Hyphomicrobiales bacterium
GGGTGCATTCTATTTTCAAGTGCGACATGCCAATGATTTCAATGGTTTCACTTTGGAGATTTTGGCATGTCCCGATGCTATACGCAGCTTGCTCTCGCCGACCGACGACGCCTACATCAATTGGTGGCGGCAAAAGTTCCCGTCAACGAAATGGCCCGCCAGCTTGGCCGTCACCGCTCGACCATTTACCGCGAGATCAAGCGCAATACGTTTCATGATCGCCAATGGCTGATGACGGGCTCAAAGTGACATTTCTACTTTGCGCCGGAGCGGACATTTCAACTTCTCCGCCACATTTCTCTCTCCAAATTAGGCACGTCCGGACGTGCGATCTCGTGGACGCTCCAGCTGGGCTCTGCTGTGTTGGAGGTTTGCATCGAGGTTCAGGAGATCCTTAATTTTCATAAACCGCTCTCGATCCAACGGCCGGGGATCCTGGATTAACGCGATCGCCGTCCTAACCTTGTGGTACTCGGATTGGAGAAGCGCCTCGAAGTTCATCTGACGGAACATGAAGCCAGGATGGTTTTGCTCGCGCTTAGTGTCTACTCCTGGGCCAGGCAGTAAGCTGTCCGCAAAATGCTTCTCATGCTCCAGCCTACTTTCATATGCAGAACGCTTTTTGTATTGATGATCCAGAGGCAAACCGAGTTGGCCGCTTTGTTCTGGACTCGGCGCTCGAAAGTTTCCTTCCGCATGAGTGAATAGCGACTTATATTCTCCTGTCGGGTCACCTGATGGATAATGGCTCATGAGTTGAACCTGATCAGCAGTATGAAGCTCGAACAGATCTGCTCTTAGCAGCCATCTGGATTGTTGCATCAGTTCACCACTGATGAAGGTCTGATCGCTTTTACGAACAAGAACCTCTGGGTAGGTTTTTTTGCAGGCGCTACTCAAGTTATATTTCCAGAGCGCCCGAAGATCGCCTAGCCCCTCTCGGTGCAAATCGGTAAGATGCTCCCGGTTAGCTTGCTTCGAAAACACATCCCGTTCACTCCCGAGAAAAACCTTGCTTGCCAGGTAATTCAACTGCTTGAGAGAAGTGAAGGTTTTGGAGTCGCGAAACTTGTCCTCCTCATACTTAGACCAGGTTGCCCTCCGCCGCGCAAAATCGCTTAAGGGAAGTTTCGCCATCTCGGCGTCCAATTGTCGAAGCTGCCGTTTGCAGAAAACCCCTCGAGTCACGATCTTCATCGATTTCTTTGGTGACTTTACTCCCTTCTCGTTTATCTCCATCACCAACTCGCCATTTTCATCTCTTTCTTCTATTTCAACTTCCTCCCTTTTTGCTTTGAATGGAGCCGACTCACAGAGCGCGATCCGGTTCCACGCGTTCTGCGAAAAGGAAGCTGGGTCATCGCTCTGATTGTAAGCAAAGGCCGCTAGTTGTTTGAACTTCTCAGCACTTATGAACAGGTGAGGATGAAGCTGAACGACGATATCAGGGATATCCTCCGGTAAATGCACGATCCTGGAGAAATTACTTACAGCCGATCCGGTCTGAAACGCCTCGAGATTATCATTCGAGAAGTCAAAGTTCGGTCCCACGTACTCTTTCGTTACTTCTTCAGGTAACCTCATTAATTGTGCGACGAGATTAGTGTCCAGCTTGGCGAGCCGAGCCTTTTTGACTTGTTTGTCCGGCCTCTCAGGACCAAGCGGAGCATAAGGCATTTCCCACTCTGGACCGTCATAATCTAAAGCCACGCCTGGACTTGCAGCGCGGTGGTCCCCTTCCCCTCGACCCAATTCAAACCGTTTCGCCACTGGCTGTTTAAGTTCTGTTTCGGCTTTTCGCTTCATCAGCTAGCCTCACCTCAAGTTGATTAGGACAGGATTCAGGATCTACACAGATGTGTTCAAGCGATATTGCGTGGAATGAGAGCGCTGGACTCTCGTCAAGTCAGATAGTCGGCCCGGATAAGTTCCGCTGTCCGGCAGCTCTCCGCGAGCGGCACGGCTCCGCCGCTTCGCATCAGGATGAACGGCTTTCATCCAGAGAAAAGCACTGGGATACTCCTACCTAAGATGGTCCGGTTTACGGTTGAGATCCAATCGAGCTTCGGTGGTTCACACAGGAGCCTCGGCCTTAGGGCGACCGAGTCAGCCGCTTCCGGCACCGTAAGTTGCACGTCAAAACAACGTTGCAGCGCTCTTTTAAGGGTTGCTGCCTTACCCGCGACCCTCGGTGGGAAAGCTCTACCCACCGGCACAACTTCTTAGCTTGTTCTACATCATAGTCCTGAGGGCGCCTTGTTTGTTAAATGTTATATCCTCCGCCACCTCGAGGCCTTTCATCAAACCCTCGACGAACGCTGGGTGACGACAGCGGGCTGATATCGAGGGGGCTCTCCTGCTGATTGAGATCCAACGCAGATACAGAGCTTGTGGGCGAACTAAAGCTGGCGGATCGCGATGATGTTGTGTCCACGATACTCGGCGAGGCTCGTCGGATTGTTACCGACATGGCCTCGCCCGGACCCCGAAGTTGCTTCCCCAATCTTGGTGGCAGAGGCGGAAGCTCTTTGTTGGGAGGCGGGAACGGCGGGGGGGGGTTGATGTAAGACGACGGAGGAGAAGGGGCTAGCGTCCTGTACATTTCAAGCAAATCCGAGATCACGGAATCACGTCCGGACGAGGTCGGGGAGGCATTATTCGGAACAGTCGGGCTAGATCCAAGCGATGGGGTTTTTGACCTTTCGCTAAGATCGGGCGTCCATTCAAATTCATCGAGATCAACCGAATCGCGCCTAGAAGGCTGACCTGCTGTAGAGTCTGACCCCCAGCTGAACCGGCTCGGCAATTGCTCATTAGGTTCGGCTAGACCCGGCGTTTGGATCTGACGTGCGTCTTGAGCCTTCTCCAATCGTTTTTGGATCAGATCGTGTACACCCGCAAAAGCCTTACGTTTTTCCATGTCAGCGGCATCTTGACTGACGGGGACGCCAGTCGGCTTCTCAGGACCCTCAAAGCTCGAGGCAGATGGTGAAGATCTGAGCTTTTTGATCGAGCGTGTTCCGGAACTCTCTGCCAATCGAGTTGGCCCCAGCGGAGCAATCTCGGACGCATTATTTGCCACAGCGATAGACGCACCAGGCTTCGTTTGTGGTGCATAAGATGCGCCGGTCTTGTGCAAGCCTTCTCTATCAGAAAGAGATTCGCGTGGCTTTTCTGGTTTGGACACCTGTTCGCCTCCCGCTTTCTCGGAAGGCACCTCGCGTACCGTGCGCCGGTTTAAAAGCTTGCGAAAGAACCGTCGCCAACCCCGTTCCTGGTTCATGATGCGGCTCCATTTAAGTTAGCATTAATACAGGCAGAAAATCGAACTGGCGGATCTGAAGACCGGCATCAGAAGGCTTATCGGCTAGGTGACCGCAACCGTGGTTGGTAAACTCTTTTTAGCTTTACTGGCTCAACAGGTCCGCTCCAGATATCGAGCCTCATATTCGGTTTAGCGTCACCAATCGGCTCATCATCAATCACGTTGAGCCGACTATCGACCCGCTCCGGTGCCGTGTTCAAACTTGTGTGGTGCGCCGGAACGCGATGAACTCAACCAAGCGTCTTGACCCTAAACTCGTCAGTCATCAAACTCCCCCGAATGGTTAGTTACTACTATATCCTTTGTATTGGCTGCGCGTAATAGTAAACATGTTGCATCTGTAGTATGCATCAGGTTAGCGAAGTAGAGACGCCATCACGAACCTGGTTACGATCATTCTGCAGCGCTATTATTCGATCAAGTAGCGCCCTCTGCGCGGCAAGCGCACGAAGTTCCGCTTCGGACGCCACAGGCTGTTCTTCAGTCTCATATTGTGTATGGAGGTCTGATGAGGCCTCGTCTTGAGCCGCGTAGTCCCAGCCGAGCGTACCATCGCCTCCACCAGCAGGTTCGGCTGTAGGCGGCGCAGCTTGATCCATTGCCTCTTGTTCGGGTGTTTCCTGAGGATCACCTTGAGGGTGCTGATACTCAACCGGCTGCGGCGCAATGGACGATTTGCTACGATCCAACCGTGAGGGGTCTAGTGGTTCAGGTTCGGGTAAAGGTCCGGTTTGACCCTCATAGAGGCGCTTGAGAATACGGTCAGAGTAATATTTCACCTTGTGCATCTTAAGCGGTGGTTGTCCCTTTATGAGAACGATCTGGGTGTTGTCATCAATGATGCGAACCTGTTCCGGGCGCATCAACGGCGCTCCTTGGTTAGAGATCTGAATATTCGTGTCGAACATGTTGCTCATGCTGTATGAGCTTGACCGCTCTTTGTACGAATAGTCACCAATTGACTTAGATATATAGTTAGGGGTTTCATCATCAGCTGTGGCCATGAAGACTTGTAAACCAGTATTACTTAGAAAGTTTTCCTTCCCCGCCTCCTCGTAAGCGCCCGTGAGAGCTGAAAGGCTCTGGATAATGAACATGAAACGGCCCTTATAACCGGCGATCGTCGTCACGGCAGTTTCGATCGACTCCAATTTTCCCAAATGCTTAAACTCATCAAGTAAGAATAGCACCTCAAATGTCTCATCTTTCTCTGGCATTGCACGCTGCAGGATCGATACCACTTGTTGGAAAAACAGCCGAACAAGTGGCGCGATGACTTCAAGGTCGTTCGGACTGACGCAGAGGAAGATAGATGTCGGGTCTCGTCGCAAATCATAGATCGAAAAATCGGAAGTCGTAGTAGCTGCCTTGATCAGCGGGTCAGCCCATAAATTCAAACCGCCGTCGCCAAGAACTGAGGTGTATGATGTAAGGATCTTAGTATCGTTGCCTGCCATGTTATCGAAAATGCGCTGCGCCTCAACGTTGCGTGTCTCCTCCGCTAACTGGGCAAATAGCTTATATTTTTCGCCAGGTTGTGAGAATAGATCATAAACCGCCCCAATGGTGGGGGTGCCTCGCTCGATGCAGGCCAAGATGCCTGCGGTGAAGAGGTCGCGGGCGCCATCGATAAAGCCCTCGGAACCCTTGCCCTTCGGAGCGATAAGATTGTAAGCAAGCCGTCGCGTCTCACTGAAGCGCCGATCCGGTGGCATATTCACGATATCAAGTACCGGATTGTAACTGTGCGTGCGTCTAAGCGGATCGAACGGGGAGAATTTGAACACGCGATCGCCCCGTGCCAATCGAGCGCGCGAAGTCAATTCAAATAGTTCGCCTTTGACGTCGAGGGCAAGGATTGAACCATTGAATGTGAGGAGTGTGGGGATGACTACCCCGACGCCCTTACCGGCTCGAGTTGGTGCAACAATTAGGCTATGGGGTTGATCACCATTACTCAAATATTTGCCGAAGCCACCCGGACCGCTTGTTTTTCCAAAAATCGGTCCGGTAATTTTCTTGTAGCGACGCAGGTAAGGGACAAGACCCGGTTCTCCAAAACGCGCCCAGCGCGCCGTCCCGTGGTCCTGCCGCTGCCGCAACACAATCCCAGCGGCGATAGCAGTGCCGACAGTCGCAACCCCCGCTGTTATCATCAGGGCATGCATAAAAGTGGATGTCACGCGCCCCTTGAACAGAGGCGTCTCGTACAACAGCGACAAGTAGTTCAAGCTGCTGAGGCCATCAACGCCACGCTCCTGAAAATTGGCATATATGGTCGCAGCCAGAAGCCCAGTTACCAGCGACAGCACGAAGGCAAACAGCACTGTCTCCAATTTTGCGTGCTTGTCCATGTCCACCTACCTCACGATTTTGCAGCTATTGTCGGATCACGACAATGCTGCCAGCTTGTTCATCGGCATCAGCGCGTGTCACGATTTCTTTTGGCGCCGCGTGTCCTGCTGGACACAGGCCCATTTTCCGCTTCTTCACGGGCGCGTTGGTTGCGAGTTCTGACAACGCGATCAAGATCGTCGCCCCTACGATGAGCCCTATCAGCCGCCAGCCGTTGCGCCCTCTCCTGCGGCGTCTCTGGGGTTGTTCCAGAGGCAGCTTGATCTTCCGCAGTAGCATTCTGGACTGCAGGAGCGCCCGGTGGAGGATTTTGTATAATTGAATCGGCCTCGTCTCTTCGTGGGCGTCGGAAATCCATTTGTTCTGCGGCTTCGGCTCCCACTGGTCGGTCTGAGCCTACTAAAGGTTCGTCGCCTCGCGGTGAGCCTGAATCGGTTTGGATAGGCTCGCTTCCGCCAGAACCACCGCTTGAACTGCTATGCTGCCGGGGCGTTGTTGTATCTTGTTCCGTGAATGCTACACCGGAGGCCTCGTATCGCGACCTTGTCACTGAGCCATCCGACGAGCTAGCAGGAACTGTGCTGCGACTTCCGCCGGGACCATCTGTTGATTCATCATGTCGCCGCTGCAGCGTTTCCCCAGGAATTGCCATCAGATCACCCGCCGACTGCAGCGAGCTAACAGGCGCTGGATGGTCGTGCTGCTCCTCATAGACCTCGTTCTCCCTCCGGATCTGACTCTGTCTCATTTCTTGCGACCGCTGAGTCGCGACCTCATGAAGTCGCCGTGGGTCTACGCCGCTGCGATCGGTGGTGGGTAGCCCTCCCTCGCCAGTGCCGTCTCCTGATTGGGGATGCAGCTGTGGCCGGGATCGATCCACCGCGATGGGAGGTGTCGGATCCCGGTAGAGGTCGTCAGAGTCATAGTCCGATTGAGGCGGTGCGTCCGGCAGTGATGACTTACGGTCGGCTGCTGCCGGGCGAGCTGAACTGCCTTCTTGGACCTGGGACGCAGGATGAGATGAGGTTCCTTGACTAGGTTTATTCCGTTCCGTGGAACCATCCAGCCGAGCGGAGCCGCCTCCATCACCAGTGTTGCTGCCGCTAAGGGCAATGGTGGCGGTTACCTCGGAAACATCTTGCAGCGCCGTTCCGGCCAAAACTCCCAGTGAACGGGCGTGAGCTTCGAACGCTGAAGGGCCGTTGAATTCCCGCCGAAATTCGATCAACATCCCAGCAATGTTAGTGGTTGCTCGCTTTTTCGAAGCAGAGTTGATCATCTGCTGTAGCGCTTCGGCTATAGCACCTTCGGCCTCCTGTTGGCGTGCAAGCAATGAATCCGCGGATCTGGGAACGAAATCACTAGACCCATGACCACGTCGAGCGCTTCCCTCAGCGTGGACTTGGCCAAGCTCGTCGTTGAGCGTTTCTGGAGGATTACCTCCGCCAGCCCCAGGCCTCCATCTCGATGGTCCTGCAACGCCGGGCGGTGGTCCGTTTAGGCCGCCGTACGATGGCGCTGACGGCGGATGGGAACCATTTGGCGCGTCCGGCGAGTCACCTCTAGTCGGCCGTGGTCCTGCAGGCGGCGGACCAGGCGGAGGGTTGCCGGCTGCATTACCTTGCTGGTTATCACCGCCCCAGTATTCGCGCACTTCGATCGCTTCGCGCACCGGCAGAGGCGCTTGCTGTCTGGGCCGGAAGGGCTGCGGCACTCTGTAGTCGTGTCTTAGAGGAATGTTTTCTCGTGCCGCGCATAATACCAGCCTGGCGCGCATGAGGTCATAATTAATCGTCTCGTTACGGCGGGCAATTTTCAACCAACCATGCCCCGGGCTCAAGGAACGCCTGTTGACCACCACATGCAGATGCGGATGTTCGCGATCCACGTGGAAGGCCGTCACGTAATCGAAGACATCGTTGATATGGAGAGCTCCAAACATCTCTTCCGCCCAAGCGCGTCCTGCACGATGGGCTGCGGCTCTAGGTGTGCCGGGAGGAAAGCTGACGATAATATGGGTCGTCATAGCTTGGTCGGCATCCCCAACCGGCTCGCCGTTGATGTAGTTGCCTGCCTGCGCTGCCCAACGAGTAGCCCATTCGCGCAACTCGTCGTAGGGAAGTACTCCTCCTCCGTGACGCTCAGAGAACCGCAGCTCCAGCTTGCCTCGACGCGCTAGATATTGGAATTGGGCGCAGATACGGCTTATAGTGCGGGCGCCGCCGCCACGAACCACATGAACGATCGCTTGGGCAGGCACGATTAGACCTCATTTCACTTTGATCAAATTTAACCGCATTTACTTGGCGGCGCCTTTAAGCTTCACACGGCCATCGAGCCTTCGGTGCGCTACGTTGAGCAGTGACAAAAGGGTGGCATCGAGTTTGGCGAATTCGTAGCCGAAGGCGGCGCGTTGAGCCGCGAACTCCCGCATGTCAACGCGACCGCTCTCGTTGTAGGCCTTGTTAAGTTGCGATATGGCGTCCGAAATAACACCTATCGCAGTTAAAGCATTTTCGATCGCCTCACGAGTGCCGCCATCCAATTCTAAGAAGCCGCCAATACGCCTCGCGGCTATGCGAAGCGCCATGTTGTTAGTAAGCCCAAGCGCGGTCGCCTGTGCACTGAAAGCTTCGAACTCCGCCTCGCGAAGCCGCACACTCACGATCTTGTAACCGGCAGGGTCGATCTTCTGCGCCCCCTTCCGCTGCAACGCGGTTATAATGTCTTCCGGAAGGAGCATTTGCTGATTTCGCGACATAGCATTACCTAGAGTATTTCGAAATTGAGTTATCTAAATATAATCAGTGTTATTAATATAGCTCTCATATAGGAAAATAGCGGTCAAACGTCTAGTGGGATGCGGCTGTACAACACCGTTACAATTGAAGCCTTCATACAGCTACGGATGCCAAAACGCCGGTTGCGATCGCACGGAAGGCTGTATACGAATGAACTATATTACAGGTTTACTAGTGTTTTGCCCTAATCAAGGATTCATAAGATGAAGCTCATTACCTGCTGCTCCTTTAAGGGTGGTGCGGGAAAGACGACCGCGCTGATGGGTTTGTGCTCGGCCTTTGCTACCGAGGGCAAAACGGTCGCACTGTTCGAAGCGGACGAGAACAGGCCGCTAACACGCTGGAAGGCCAACGCGTTGGCGAACAATACCTGGGATCCTCAATGCGAAGTGTTCGTAGCTGACGACCTTCCCCTTCTAGAAGCCGCTTACGAAGAGGCCGAGAGCCGTGGTTTTGATTATGCACTTGCTGACACACACGGCGGCTCGAGCGAACTGAACAACACTATCATCGCTTCGTCGAACTTCCTTCTTGTACCTACGATGTTGACACCGCTTGACGTTGACGAGGCGCTTGCGACCTACCGTTACATAATCGAGCTACTGCTAGGGGAAAACTTGGTTATTCCGACCGCAATCTTGCGCCAGCGTGTCCCGTTTGGGAGGATGACAGCCTCACAACGTGCAGTATCTGACATGCTGACAGCCCTGCCGCTTACGCAACAACCGATGTTTGAGCGTGACGCCTTTGCGGCAATGAAGAACCGCGGAATGCTGCACCTCAGCCTCAGTAACGCCATCAACCAGCCCTCGATGCGATTAATGTTACGCAACCTCGACGCTGCAATGGAAGATCTGCGGGTGTTATCTCGCTTCGTGCAGGAAGCGCTTGGGGACTGAGCATGGGAATCCGTAAGCCCGGCCTCTCCGTCACTGAGGCGAGGCGATTAGCGGAGGTTCGCTCTGCTGCGTCCTCCCGTGGCGGAGACGCAACATCTTTCAACCCATCAACGCTCAAGCAGCCTTTGGCTTCAGAAGTACCCTCGCCCACTTCAAAGACGCCTAAATCATTACCCGCCTCAGATTCTCCGCCGTTCGATCAACCCCTATTAGTAAACAAATCTTCTGATTCAGTTGCGACCAAACCCGGTCATAAGTCGCATCCACTGGCTCGGAAGTCTCCTCGCCCTGCGCCTGCAAAACAAGCCGTACCGATCACCATACCGCGGAAGGTCACGACGTCAAAAGTACAAGTATTCGTGTCCGCCCTTGTGCCCGCAGCGGGAGTATCACAAGTTTTCGAGATCCTTTTGCAGCAGTACCCTCCGAACAAAGCACTACAGATGATTCTGCGCCGGGCACTTGATGACTACGAAGAGCTCTTGGCGGATGGCAGTTTTCTGTATCAGCCTGAGACCTACAACACCGAAGAAACAGTCGCTTCGGGTGCGCTGGTACAGACCTCGCACATGATGCCGAAGGCGCTCTTGAATCTGGCCCGCGCGCACTTCGATCCGCTCGGACTTGAGAGTGCGCGGGCATTTGGCTTCAAGCTCGCGACAGCCGCTCTCGCCGTATTCTTTGCGCGTGAAACCGGCCGAGGTCGATGAACACCCCTGGCGACTCCAGCTAGCAACCGTCGGTTTCGCCCTCTTCTGCAGGACTACCCGCCTCCTGATCTCAACACCGGAAGGTCGACAACTTTTTTTGGAAACACAAAGGCCGGAGATCGGCGTCAATCGGGTTCGAAAAGGCAAGCTGGTCTTGCCTGAGTCTCCAATCGTCGAGACCATCTCTCGCGCTGAGATTGCGGGTGACGTGCCCCCCGATTATTTAGGCCGTTTGGAACTGGAATTTTCCACTTATGATCCCCGATGGGAAGGAGGGGAGAATTCGATGAAGGCGTCGAAGCTTTCGGAAGCGCAGATCGGCTTATTGTCAATACCGCGTGAATTTTCCTCAGAACGGAGTGCGGACGAATTCTTAGACTGCCTATGCTGCAATTCCGAGATTCCGGCGGTATTCCGTAGGGCTGACGCCGCCCAGTGATATTTTTATACGATGCTGATTGTACCACCGGATATAGGAATTTAGCTGCTGCATGAAGTCGTGAAGGGTCGTATTGATCCAGGCTCGATTATAGTACATCTCGTTTTTCAGCCGTCCAAAGAAGCCCTCACAGGCTGAGTTATGCGGTGAGCACCCTTTGCGTGACATGGAGCGGGCCAGTTGAGCACTTCGCATGCGTGACAACCAGCCAGGCCAGCGATAGTGGGCACCCCGATCAGAGTGCACCACTGGACGCTACGAACTGTCGGCGATCGTTTCGATCGCGGCATCAAGCATCGTGTTCACTAGCTCTGCGTCCGGGCGCGTGCTTACAGACCAACTGACCACCAGGCCATCAAAACAATCGATCATGGGCGACAGATACACTTTACCCGCTGGCAGTTGGAATTCGGTGATATCGGTCAGCCATTTCTCGTTTGGCTTTGCAGTGTGGAAATCACGATTGAGCAATTTTCCGGCGCAGGATCTAATTCGCCTTGGTAAGACGTATATCGCCGCCGCCTGGCAGTGGTCACGATGAGCTGCTCCTGCTTCATCAAGCGGCGTACTACCTTTTCGGAGACCTGTTCTCCGCCTCTGGCCAGTGCAGCATGAATGCGTCTGTAGCCGTAGCAGTTACGTTTGGTTTCGAAGAGCACCGCAATGGTGTGGCGAAGCTCTGCGTATCGGTCCTCGAGAGAAAGCAGAGACCGATGATAAAAATAGGAGCTGCGGGCGAACTCAAGCCGAGTGAGGAGTTCCGGTAATGCATAAGTCGGTCGCAGGGCATCAACCAGCAGTGTCTTTTCCCGATTTCCCAGGAGCCGCAGATCGATGCCCAGATCTTTCACGAGTTCGTTAGCCTTCGTAAGCAGGTCATGTTCGAGTTGAAGGAGCTTCACATCACTGCGCAGTGCCTCGAGTTCACGCTCGAGTTCGTCTCGGCTGGCAGTCGGTGGTAGTTCGCGACGGCGTGTCATGGATGCAGGGACCTCACGACCAAGTTGCTGGTTCTTCCAGTCGTACAACGTCTGCCGGCTCGCGCCTACCTTCTGAGCCACCGAACGGGCACTCTCACCTCGAGAGCACAAGTCGATCACGGCTGTTCGCTTCTGCTGCTTCGATCTCGTGCCAGCGCTTGAGTTGCCGGTGAGAACTCGCCGCCTGCCGCCGGGTTCATAATCATCGATCCAAGCCGAAAGCTTTCCACGGCAAGGGTAGCCAACCGCCTTGATGGTCCAACCGAGCAGAAGCTGACAATCATTGAGCAGAGTTTCGAACCAGGCGAGACGGTATCTTCGACCGCTCGCCGCCATGGCGTTGCACCCAATCTGCTTTACCGGTGGCGCAGGCTCTTGAGTGAGGGAGGTGCTGCCGCCGTGGATTCAGACGAGCCGGTTGTCGGCAATTCGGAAGTGAAGAAGCTTGAAGACCGCGTCCGCGAACTGGAGTGCATGCTCGGCCGCAAGACGATGGAGGTCGAAATCCTTCGCGAAGCCCTTTCGAAAGCGGACTCAAAAAACGGATATCGCGGCCGATCTTGTTGCCGAAGGACGGTTCCCGATGAAAGCTGTCGCAGAAACGCTGGGCATCTCCCGTTCCAACCTCGTGGAGCGGTTGAAAGGCAGATCAAAGCAGCGCGGGCCCTATCGGAAGGCCGAGGATGCAGAGTTTCTGCCCGCCATTCGCAGATTGGTGGATCAGAGGCCAACCTATGGCTATCGGCGGATCGCCGCGCTCCTCAATCGCGAAAGGCGAGCCGCCGATAAGCCTGTCGTCAACGCCAAGCGGGTTCACCGCATCATGGGCAACCACGCCATGTTGCTGGAGAAGCATACGGCCGTTCGCAAGGGCCGCATCCATGACGGCAAGATCATGGTCATGCGCTCCAATCTGCGCTGGTGCTCCGACGGTCTGGAGTTCACTTGCTGGAACGGCGAGGTCATCCGTCTCGCCTTCATCATCGACGCTTTCGACCGCGAGATCATCGCATGGACGGCTGTTGCCAATGCAGGCATCTCTGGCTCGGACGTGCGCGACATGATGCTGGAGGCAGTCGAGAAGCGGTTCGCAGCAACCCGAGCCCCGCATCCTATCGAGCATCTCTGGGACTGGAGTGCCCCCCATTTCG
>UBYX01000060.1 GCA_900469955.1 Hyphomicrobiales bacterium
TCGGCACCGCCTCATATCCGCTTCTTGTCCATCGGCCCGCAGGTTCGATCCACGCTTCCTCCCCACGGTCAGTCGCCCTTCCGCAGTTGCGCTTCACTTCGTTCGCTATGACCAGCTTACGGTGGGACTTCCACCCACAAGAATGCGCCCATGCTGGGCGCACCAACAAAAAAGCCCGGACCGAAGTCCGGGCTTTTCCCCAGCCTGTAAAGGCTTTGAAGCTTAGAACTTGACGCCGATACCGACCTTGACGCTGTGATCGTCGTAGCCCTTGGAAACCGAACCGGAGTCCAGACCGTAACGTTCCGCAGCGAAGTCCGTGTAGCGGTATTCGACACGAGCGGTGATGTTGTTGGTGATGAGAGCTTCTGCACCAGCACCGACCGTATAACCGACCGAAGTCTTGTTTTCCGACGAGGTCGCGTCGCTGAGCTCGTTGTCCTGCAGAGCCACACCACCGGTACCGTAGATCAGGAAGGGGTTCAGGTCGTAACCGACGCGGGCACGAACCGAGCCGTTCCAGCCGGCCTTGCCTTCGAAGCCTTCGATCGTGGTGTTCTTTTCGCCGTTGTAGCCGACATCGGCTTCAACACCGTAAACGATCTGGCCGGACTGCCAGTTGTAGCCGGTGTAAGCACCGCCGCCAAACGCGCCATCGCGATCGCCAGCACCACCGAAGCGGCCCCAGTCGTAAGAACCATAACCACCGAGGTAGAAACCTTCCCAGGTCGCGACCGGTGCCGGCTCTTCGACTGCTGCCGGAGCCTGCGGAATCTGGTCGACGGCATCAGCGGCATTGGCCGCGGAGATGGCGATGAAGCTGGCTGCCGAGGCCATCAGAGTTGCGATGAGAGTACGCATACATTTTCTCCTTTTACTGCTGTGCCGGGACCGTCGCGACCAAATGCTGCGACGGCTTTGTTCCCTGCCCGCTGAGGCCGAATGTGGAGGCGAATTGAGGAAATGAAAGAGCCGAAATGTGAATTGATTGTGGCGTGCAAAAGGCCGAAATTGGATGTTGCTGTATCGCAACATGTATATCATTAACCCTACTTATTCATTAAGTTAAATATATACATCTTAAGTTCAATTAATTACTTCTTAAACTTAAAGAATTTCTCCGTCAATAGATCTTCCGCGCACCCGCTCTACGCCAGAGAAGCGGCGTTTTCAACTTATATCCTTAGAACAGTGGAGACAACGCCGCGAAAAACCTTCCGTCTGCACTGCTATAATGACCGAACGCATGAGATTCATTTCCAAGCGCGCAGCCAAAGTTGGCGCCTGTTGCCAGATTCCCGCCCCAAACAACCGCCGCCTTCCACGCCGCTCGTCGCTACCGCCCCAAAGGCTTGGACGAGGTCCGTCACTTCCCAAACGGAAGGCGAGTCACTATCTCTCCCTTGCGACCTGATGCCGGGTCGCCACCCGTCCGCAAAACTTTGACAAGCTGCCGATCACGGGCTCATGGTTCGAATCGGCGATGGCCAGCGACCGGCTCCGTTCCGGCATCTGGCGGAGACTTTGGAATGAATGGAACGAAGCTGCCGGATGGCGGCGTTCTTTATGACGAGACGGAAGAGGATGACGACGACGCTCCGGTGAGCGAGCCCGTCGAAGGGATCGTTGCGTCGGTCGACTGGAACGAGGCTCTCAAGAACGAGAGCGGTCTGAAAGGCGCCGAACTGATCGCCGAATTCGTCAAGCATCTACCCAATGCGCCGGGCGTCTACCGCATGTTCAACGAGGCGGCCGACGTGCTCTATGTCGGCAAGGCGCGCAGCCTCAAGAAGCGCGTCGGCAACTATGCCCAGGGCCGCGTCCATTCCAACCGCATCGCCCGCATGGTGCGCGAGACGACGCATATGGAATTCGTCACGACACGGACGGAAACCGAGGCGCTGCTGCTCGAGGCGAACCTGATCAAGCGCCTGCGCCCGCGCTTCAACGTGCTGCTGCGCGACGACAAGTCGTTTCCTTATATCATGATCACCGGCGATCACCGGGCACCGGCAATCTTCAAGCACCGCGGCGCCCGCGCCCGCAAGGGGGACTATTTCGGCCCGTTCGCCTCGGCTGCCGCCGTCGGCCGCACGATCAACTCGCTGCAGCGCGCCTTCCTGTTGCGCACCTGCACCGACAGCGTCTTCGAGACCCGCACCCGCCCTTGCTTGCTCTACCAGATCAAGCGCTGTTCCGGCCCCTGCACCCACGAAATCAGCGACGAGGGTTACGCCGCGCTGGTGAGCGAGGCGAAGGACTTTCTTTCCGGCAGAAGCCAGAACGTCAAGGCGGCGATCGCGAGACAGATGGCGGAAGCCTCCGAAGATCTCGATTTCGAACGTGCGGCAGTCTATCGAGACCGACTTGCCGCGCTGTCGCATGTCCAGAGCCACCAGGGCATCAATCCGGCCGGCGTCGAAGAGGCGGATATCTTCGCCATCCACCACGAAGGCGGGCTCTCCTGCATCCAGGTCTTCTTCTTCCGCACCGGTCAGAACTGGGGTAACCGCGCCTATTTTCCAAAGGCCGATCCGCAGCTTTCTCCCGCGGAAGTGCTCAACGCCTTTCTCGCCCAGTTCTACGACGACAAGCCGGTACCGCGGCAGATTCTGCTTTCCGAGACCGTCGAGGAACAGGAACTGCTCGCCATGGCCTTCTGCGAAAAGGCCGGTCACAAGGTGGCGATCTCGGTGCCGCAGCGCGGCGAAAAGAGAGACCTCGTCGATCACGTGCTGGCGAACGCCCGCGAGGCGCATGGCCGCAAACTCGCCGAGACGGCTTCGCAGGGGCGGCTTCTCGCCGGCTTTGCCGAGACCTTCGCCCTGCCCTATGTGCCGCGCCGGGTCGAAATCTACGACAACTCCCACATCATGGGCACCAATGCGGTGGGCGGCATGGTGGTGGCGGGGCCGGAAGGCTTCGTGAAGAATCAGTACCGCAAGTTCAATATCAAATCGACCGACATCACGCCGGGCGACGACTTCGGCATGATGCGGGAGGTGATGACACGCCGCTTCTCGCGCCTCATCAAGGAAGAAGGCCTGCCCGACCGCAGCGGGCCTGCGGCAACCGCTGAGGATGCGGCCGACGCCGCCTTCCCCGCCTGGCCGGACGTGATCCTCATCGACGGTGGCCAGGGGCAGATGACGGCCGTGCGCGCCATTCTCGACGAGCTCGGCATCCGCGATGTCGTGACGGCGATCGGTGTCGCCAAGGGCGTCGACCGCGAAGCCGGCCGCGAACGTTTCTTCGCGGATGGAAAGAGCGACTTTTCGCTGCCGCCGCGCGATCCGGTGCTTTATTTCATCCAGCGGATGCGTGACGAGGCGCACCGTTTCGCCATCGGCTCGCATCGGGCTCGCCGCAAGAAGGAAATGGTCCGCAATCCGCTGGACGAGATTTCCGGCATCGGACCCGGCCGCAAACGCAAGCTCCTGCAGCATTTCGGCACGGCGAAAGCGGTCTCGCGCGCAGGCCTTACGGATCTGATGGCGGTAGAGGGCATTTCCGAAGCCGTAGCAAAGCAAATCTACAATCACTTCCACGAGAACCGCGCCGGGTGAGCGGCTCTGCCGCAATCCTTTTCAAAAAAGCCGCGAAGGCATGTTGACGGCTGCTGTTTCAGGCATCAACTAGGAAGAAATCGAGCTAACAGGTCGTCCATGGCTTCCCGCGCATACAATATCCCCAACCTGCTCACCTATGCGCGCATTCTGGCCGTGCCCGTCATCGTCCTCTGCTTCTTCATCGAGGGCCGGCTGGAAAGCTCGGATTTCGCCCGCTGGGCGGGGCTGACGATCTTCGTGATCGCCTCGCTCACCGACTATCTCGACGGCTATCTCGCCCGCATCTGGAACCAGACGTCGAATATAGGACGGATGCTTGACCCGATCGCCGACAAGCTCCTCGTTGCCTCCGTGCTGCTCCTGATGGCCGCGGACGGGACGATTGCCGGCTGGTCGCTCTGGGCGGCAATCACCATTCTCTGCCGTGAAATCCTGGTCTCCGGCTTGCGTGAATACCTCGCAGCGCTGAAGGTGTCCGTGCCGGTGACGCGCATCGCCAAATGGAAGACGACGATCCAGATGGTGGCGATCGCCTTCCTGCTTGCCGGCCCCGCTGGCGACAAGATCATGCCCTACATTACCGAAATGGGCATTGCGCTTCTGTGGATCGCCGCGATCCTCACCTTCTACACGGGCTACGACTACTTCAAGGCCGGCCTGAAACATCTGGTGGACGAAGAATGAGCACCAAACTCGTCTATTTCGCATGGGTGCGCGAACGCATCGGCAAGCCGGAAGAGGAAATAGTCATTCCGGACAATGTCGTCACGGTACGGGATTTATTGAATCACTTGAAGAGCCTGGGCGAGGAATACGAGAACGCGCTTCAATATCCCGAGGTAATCCGGGTGGCGATCGACCAGGAGCATGTCGAGCATTCGGAAAAGATCGCCGGCGCCCGGGAGATCGGCATTTTCCCACCGATGACCGGAGGCTGAGATGGTGACCGCGTTGCCGTGCGGCTACCCCCCTCTGCCCTACCGGGCATCTCCCCCACAGGGGGGGAGATCGGACGGAGGGTCGCTCCTCGTTCCTTCTATGACGTTCCGCTCTCCGCTACGCCGCTTTGGAAGCGTCGGTCATACCGCTTGTGATCTCCCCCCTTGTGGGGGAGATGCCCGGCAGGGCAGAGGGGGGTGACTCCAGTGACCGTCATTCCCACCATCCGCGTTCAATCCACCGACTTCGACCTGCAATCCGAAATAGACACCTTGACCATGGGCCGCAGGGACATCGGCGCGGTGGTCACCTTCAGCGGCCTTTGCCGCGACGAGTGTGGCGCGCTTTCGGCGCTTGAACTCGAGCATTATCCCGGCATGGCGGAGGCCGAGATGCGCCGTATCGCAGAGATGGCCATCGAACGCTTTTCGCTCCTGGGGCTCACTGCCCTCCACCGCTACGGAAAAATCATGCCTGGCGAGAATATCGTGCTGGTCGTCGCCGCCGCTCCGCACCGTCAGGCGGCCTTCGACGGCGCCAGCTTCATGATGGATTTCCTGAAGACCTCCGCCCCCTTCTGGAAGAAGGAACACGCAGCGGACGGCACGGCCCGCGACTGGGTCGCCGCCAAGGACGCCGACGACACCGCCCGCGACAAGTGGCGCTGATCTCTAGGGTATCGCCCGTTCCCGCCGGCTCATCACCAGGACCGCGACCAGCATGGCGACGATCACCAGGTCGCGCCAGACAATAGGGCCATAGCCGCTCCAGAGCGTTTCCGCAAAGCCGATGACGGCGGCCCCGGCGGCCGAGCGCAGCGGGTTGGAATGGCCGCCGGCGGCGGCGATCAGCACCACCTTCAGACCGAACAGCAGGCCCGCGCCGAAATCCATGGTGCCGTAGTGGGAGGTCGCGAGCACGCCGCAGACCGAGGCGTAAAGTGCTGCCGCCGCATAGGAGACGACGAAGGTCAGCGAGGAATCGGTCCCGGAGAGTTCGGCCGCCAGCGGATCGTCCGCGACCGCCCGCCAGATACGGCCCCAACGGGTATGGGCGAGCACCAGATAGCCAAAACCGATCATTGCCACCATCAGTGCGAAATTGATGAGCTGGATCAGCGTCAGCGTCACCGGGAAATCGTCGCTCCGCCAGAAAACCACGGAATTGTTGAGGAAAGGCGGCAGCCAGAGTTCGCGCGTGTTTGCGGCAAGCCTTGCACCCTCCATCAGCACCATCAGCACCCCGAGCGAGGCGACGATCACCGCGTTCGGCGAAATCCTTGCAAGCGGCCGCATGACGAATTGCCCGGCCACCACTCCCGCTCCGAGGCCGCCGGCCAGCGCTGCCACGGCACCGAGGCCAAGGGCTGCGGGAAAGATAAGCCATAGCTGGTTCCAGCCAAAATGGGCAAATATCAGATAGATATGGCCGGAAAAGGCGAAGATCGCGCCATAGGTGATGTCCGCACGCTTGGTTACGGCAAAGGCGATGGAGTAGCCGAAGGCGAGCGCCGCATAGAGCGCTGCCAGCGGAAAGGCATTCGCCAGTTGCTGCAACAGATAGGCCACGGATCCTTCCTTAACTCAAATTATTATAACTGGTAAAATGGCTTTAGCCAGTTATAATGTCTGCATGAGCTTTTCATGGACCCCGCACCGTTTTGCCGGAGGCGCTCTGGCGCTCGATGTTGCCAACAGCGTCATCCTGCGCTTCGATCCCGCGCGCAGCGTCGACCGTTTCGCGGAAGAGGAGCAGATGGATGCTTTCGCCAAGGCAACAATCGCTTTTTCGGCAGAACGCGCCCTCTTCGGCGAACTTTCACCGGTTCCGCCCGAAAACCGCGTGCCATTCCTGACGCTGCGAGAGGCCATCGATCACTATTTTCGCGCCCGTGTTCTGGGGGATGACGGGCACGGCCTCCTGGCCGACCTCCTTGAAGCGACTGCTGCCATCCTGCGCCGTGCAGAAAAGGGTGCGCTCGAAGCGGCCACCGCCCATTCCGCCCTTCGCCTTCTCGCAGATGAAGAAATCACGCGGCTGAAGATCTGCGGCAATTGCGGCTGGCTGTTCATCGATCGCAGCAAGAACCGCAGCCGCACATGGTGCGACATGACCGTCTGCGGCAACCGGGCAAAGGCCAGCCGCCACTATCGCCGAAAAAAGAAGGAGGCTAAGCCATGATGCGCCGGCTGATCCCCTGCGGTCTCGCCGCGCTTCTGCTCGCCGCCTGTCAGCGCGAAGCCGAGCAGCAGCTTACCGAGCTTTCCGGACGGATCTTCGTCTTCAACTACCGTGTGGCGACAGCGAACTACCTGGTGACGCTGAGACGAACTGGCACCTTGCCCGAGGGTGGGTCTGTCGAGGCGGAGTTTGAAAACCCGCGAGGTGGGAACCCGCTGACCATCCGGGAAAAGCTGTTTCCGATGATGGAGAAGATTTCGCTCGCCAGTCCACCGATCGAATGCGTCCGGCAGGACCGGCCCTATGCTGTAAAAATCCGCCTTCTCGACAGCGTCGGCACGCCGCTCCAAACGATCGAAACCACCGTCACATCGAATGTCGATCAAAGCATATTGCCGGCAAAACCGCTGGTGGTCGGTCCGGGCTACGATCCGAACCCTGATGTCTTCAAACCCGACGGCAGCGCCGATTATTCGCCGGTCGCCGATTGCCCGGCCTGAAGACTACGCGGACCGGGCATGAAAAAAGCCGGAGCTTTTTCGCCCCGGCCTTTGTCACGATCGATGCCTTGCGGCAATCAGCCGACGATTTCGGTTTCGGAGAACCAGTAGGCGATTTCCTGGGCAGCGGT
This sequence comes from Hyphomicrobiales bacterium, assembly GCA_900469955.1. Classification (GTDB taxonomy): domain Bacteria; phylum Pseudomonadota; class Alphaproteobacteria; order Rhizobiales; family Rhizobiaceae; genus Neorhizobium. Next base: position 7,321 of record UBYX01000060.1, read on the forward strand.
TTCCGGAGCGTCGGAACCGTGAACCGAGTTTTCGCCGATCGACAGTGCGAAGGTCTTGCGGATGGTGCCTTCGTCAGCGTTGGCCGGGTTGGTGGCACCCATGATTTCGCGGTTTTTGAGGATGGCGTTTTCGCCTTCGAGAACCTGAACGACGGTCGGGCCGGAGGTCATGCCTTCGACGAGTTCGCCGAAGAACGGGCGTTCCTTGTGGACGGCGTAGAAGCCTTCGGCTTCGCGCTTGCTCATCCAGACGCGCTTCGATGCGATGACGCGCAGGCCGTTGTCTTCAAACACCTTGGTGATGGCGCCCGTCAGGTTACGCTTGGTGGCATCGGGCTTGATCATCGAAAACGTGCGTTCAATCGCCATTGTTGTAATCCTTTGTCTCGAACGGAAAGTGGGCGGTGTTTACCCGCCCCTTTCGCTGGAAACAAGGGGGTTCAGGCAATTTCACGCGGCTGTCACACGCCGCCCGGCCCCCTCATGCAGGTCAAGGCAGCGCTCGAACCAGCGCCCGACGGGATCATCGTCCTTGAAGACATCCGCGCCGGCGGTGATGCGCATCCATTGCAGGGCGCCAAAGAGGATGTAGTCGGCAAAGAGCGGCGCGTCGCCGCCGATGAACTCGTGATACTTCAGCGTATGCCGGATCGGCTCGAGCTTTGCCGCGAAAGCGCCGATCTCCGTGGAGCGACCGGCTTCGATCTCCTCAAGGGTTTTGCCGAGACGCGCCTCGCGGCTCTGGCGGAAATAGACCCGGTCGGTCTCCCCCAGCATGTCGTGGATATTCTTCACAGCGATCTTCGTGATCGCCGTATGGATCACCATCTGCGAGAAGCCCTCGACGAACCGGGCCAATGCCTTACCGCCCTCGCCGCCGAACAGCGTCGGACGGTCCGGATATGTGTCCTCGAGGTAAAGCGCGATATCGAAGCTGTCTCGGATCAGTTCGTTGCCATCCCTCAGGATAGGAACGGTCTTTGAAAATCCGCTCTCGACCTTCGGTATCTCGGTAAACGGCATCGGCTTCTCGATAAAATCCAGACCCTTGTGATGGAGCGCCAGCACGATCTTCCAGCAATGCGGAGAAAACGGGCGCGTCTCGTCGGCGCCGCAGAGGGAATAGAGGATTCGCGTCATGTTTGGCTCCAATGAAAGAACACAAGGGACAAAACACCTTCGGTTGGCGGCTTTTCCTTGGGTTCGGTTATGTTTGACCGGCTTTTTTGCCGATCAGGTAAGTCTCTTA
>UBYX01000059.1 GCA_900469955.1 Hyphomicrobiales bacterium
CTTCCAGCCTCTTCACCTCGCAATTGCCGATCACTGGTTCATCGGAATCCACGGCCACGGCACCTCCCTCGCTCAGGAGCCGACGCCAGCGGTAAAGTAGATGTGGCGCAACTCCATGCCGCCGAGCCGCAGACGAAACGGTCTCCCCAGCGGCATAACTTTCCTCGATGATCTGCAGTTTGCGTTCCGTTGTCCAGCGTCGCCGCCGGACGTCACCAATCATCAGGTCGACCTGTCGAAACTCGTTAGACATAAGCCTATCCCCAAGCCTGTGCTTGAGCCTTCCTGCTTATGCTGAGTGTCCGGTCGAAAGTGGGGGCAGTTCACACAACGATCGTCAGCTTCTGCTCAGGTTCCGCCGCCTACGGCCAACATCACCTGTCAGCAATTCAACCGTGCCTGTGCTTGTACCTTTCTGCTTGATTGAACTGTCCGGTCGAGCAGATCACGTTACCAGATTGATGATTTCTCATCAGTTTAAAGCTACGTCGACGCCTTGGAAACAGAACCTCCACCGGAGCGTTGAAACGTAGTTGGGCAGCTCCCCTTGAATAAACGTCGCTGATCCAAATACAGCTGTTGCCCGATTCCTCGGGAAACTTCTTTGTCAGCATTTTTGTACGATACAACCTGGTTTATCAGGCCAAGCTTGATCCTCGACCGAAGCTGGTGGGGTTAATGATTTGACTTAGAATCGAACTGCTAGGCCTACGTTGATTGAGCTCTGTTCGAACTTGGTGTCGATCCCACGCAATGCGGCTTTGTCGTAGCTGTTAAAGCGGTACTCGACCCGAAGAAATGTGGACTCAGAAACTGCCCAATCTACGCCAGCCCCCATCGTCCAGCCGTGGACGAACTCTTCATCGTCCGGGTCTTTCAGGTAGGCGTTTGTACCTGTCCATCCGCCGGCCACGTAAGCTAGTGCGGGACCCACAATGTAACCTGTACGCAGGCGCCCTGATGCATTGAGGCCGGTCCCGACTTCTCTGGCGCCATTAAAAGCACGGCTATTCCAATCATAGCCAACGTCCCCTTCAACGCCTACCACAAAACTGTCGTAGACAGTCCAGTTCTGGCCGATGAATGCACCCACCCGTCCGCCGGGAAAGATTTCACAAAGCCAGTCATCAATTGTCGCTTTACTAATGCCATAACCCGCAGAAAAGCCTAAGTAGGGGCTAGTCCAATCAAGTTGCGGAGGCTCTTCCAAAGGCGGAGCAGCAGGCGGAGTGGGAAACTCTACTGGGGGCTCTGGAAGATCTGCTGCATGTGCGGTCCATGACACAGTTGCAAGTGTTGCCGCCAGCAGTATAATATACTTCATTGATAACTCCTAATATTATCCGTAATTATTCGGTAGAGTGAGTGGTTATATTTTAACAAAACCACAGGTTTCACCAGCGTATTAACCCAATACGAACCTTGGTTAAGCTATGATATATAAACTCTAATAATATCGGCGTACAATAATGAGCGCCACTAAAGACTATTGCCACTGCGTGATCGCTGTAGATCTGTACGCGCCGCTGTAAGAAGCTTTGGAATTTCAGCCGCCATTCGACCCGTCATAGATAGCTCAGACTGCATACGAAACATAAACTCGGCTGCGGCTAGCTTTCCCTCCAAAAGCTCAATCCTTGCGTCTAAGTTCTTAGGAACTGTTTCCGCCTTAGTCGCACCACGTTTCTGCTGCCTTGAAAGGTTTGCATCAGTTGACGTTGCCAATCTTGATCTAACGTCGTTCAAAGCACTCGTTAATTCCGGCGAGGTACTTAGCGCGTTATTCAACCTTCTGGTGTTATTAATTGACAGATCACCGTGGTTTTCCAGGTGTACAATGGCCTCCGCAGAAAGGTTCCTCGTTTCCTCCGTGTGAGAATTCCTCGTTTCCTCCGCGTGAGAAGCGGAAAAGCACTTGATGGCATCTGCGCCGAGCAGATTTTTGCTACCAATGTCTAAGGAAAACGATGAGCGAGCCAAAGCTTGTCGCGAAGCAGTTGCTGCTTCAGGCCCCAAATCTTGTAGGGATCGAACTAGATTCTTCCTCGCTTTGTTCTTCTGAAGCTGCAGGATTGGGGTAACAGCGGCGATGATTCCGTCCGCTGTACCTTCGTTCCGGCGCCCTAGGATACCCAAGTCTCTCGAACACCGGTCTGGGAGCCGTTCCGCAAGAGCCGCAGCTTCAAAAAGCTTGTGGGAAAGCAGTGTCAATCGCTTAACGCGCCCAATGAACCTAGTAACCGGCTTTATCCCACCCTCAAGTTCGGCATTGCTGTCATTATTGGACACTCCGAGAATAGCTTGTCGAATGAATTTTTGGGAAGCTGCGATACTGTTCAGATCCCTCGCTATTTCTCGAGGCTCCCGATCAAAGCCGAGCGTGTGATTGATTATCTCCTCCACAATTTCAGCGGGTGGCGGAGCCCGATATTTATGTGATCGCAGTATTTTGACAGAGCGCCCCTTTTGAAGGTCGTTGTCAGGAAGCTTACGCTTACGGTCTGGCATCTTGCTGTCCTCAATTGATCGCAGAATGATCTGCAGGAGGCCGAATGCGCAAACTCTTAAAAGCTACAAGCGTAACTGCGGCTGGGTATTCGCAGGTTCATGGTGAGGTGCTACTGTGAAGACGGAACTAGAACTGTGGTCGGCTCGGAAGAGTGCGCTTCGTCCCCGATACTATCGACCGGGTTCAATCTCTACGAGATGTACCAGTCTGTGGGTCGGATAGTGGCTTGCTTTTCAAGAACCCGAGGCGGTGACCATCTCCCAAGAATAATAACAACATCAGACGTTCCTCCGCAGACACCAAGGCAGCCATATCATGTAAGGGTGATATGAAGATCACGGCTATCGAGCGCAGCCGACGCTGGTTGCGTGGACACAACGGAACATCACGTCAAAGCTGTTTAAGCCTGATGTGTCATCTCAGGGACAACGAGCGCGCCTACGGCGGGACCAAAGCCAATCAAAGGATTCGGCTAATGATGTGGTTCGATCATATTGTTCGGATTGGTGTTGCCTCAGGTTCTGTTCATGTTGGAACGCCATCGAAAGCACGCTGAACATGCACAAGCTTATTGTGAGGGTACAGCACAAGAAGGCTCAATACGTTTGCAAAGTCCAGGCTGCGAGGGTGCTATAGATCTCAGATTTAGTCGAAGAATATTTCCCGCGGAAAACGCACGGACGATGAAGGAACCTGCACATCTCGCCTAGCCGCCCATCTCGTCGACGTACCTTCTTGCGAACATCGTTCCAAAAGCGGATACAGTCGGATCACCATTCGCGTCTGGAAGACGACACAAACACGAAAAGAGTAAGCATTACAAAAGAAACAGCTTTGAGGCTGCAATCGGTTCTAGAAGCTTCATAATGATCGGCGTTTCGAACGTACAAAGGCCTTCTAATATGAACAGCGACATACTGTCGGCAGAAAGACAAACAAATCCAGATAGCAGCTTGAAGCCAACAGTGGTGGAGACAGAACAACATAGACTCAACCCACCTGATTCGTCCACCGTCGCTGCTTTCGAGGCTCCAGTACGCCGACCCTACGCCGACGCACAGAATAGTTTTGGAGGCGACATGAGCGCTCGATCTCGTTCAGTCTCAGCTATCTTGCAAAAATTTCCGGCAGCGAACTGGACTGTTAATAGCGATATGGGTTCGGATATCAGCGTCGGGATGGGTGAGGCATCGCCCGAGCATGGTATTCAGATAGACACGACTGAGACGTCGGAGTGCTTGCAGACACGGCATTACAATCATCGTCCGAAGGATCGTCCTCGAAGAAAAAGGCGCTAGTCTCTCGTAGACGACAGGCGCACGGCTATAGCTCGGTGTGTTGAGAGCCAAATAACAACTTTTTTTGCGAGATAATCTCGAAAGTTCAAAAGATTCAGCAACCACAGATGCAAAGACACGGCATCTATCCTGTGGAAGGATCAGACGTCGGTGCCGCTTTGGCTGTGCCATTGGTTGGAGCACACATGCACGCGCCTAAAGGCATTTCCTCTGAGCAAAGCTCAGAGACTCGCAAGTTCCTCGTTCTTCTCGTCGGTTCCATCGGAGTCGTCTACGGCGACATCGGCACCAGCCCTCTTTATGCCTTCCGTGAAGCCCTGCGTCCGTTTTCCGAGGATGGTGTCCAGCAGCCGGAGGTCATTGGCCTGATCTCGCTGATGGTCTGGACGCTCACCATCATCGTCACCTTCAAGTACGTCCTGTTCCTGCTGCGGGCAGACAATGATGGTGAAGGCGGCACTCTTTCCCTCCTCGCGCTTCTGATGAAGCAGACCGGCAACTATATGCCGATCCTATTCTTTGCAGGCTTGATCGGGTCGGCGTTGTTTATCGGCGACGCCATGATCACTCCTGCGCTTTCAGTCATGTCGGCGCTCGAAGGCATGAAGCTGGTGACACCAGCTTTCTCCAATTACGTGCTGCCTCTCGCGGCCGCGATCATGGTCGCCCTTTTTGCGGTCCAGTCGAAAGGCACTGGCGCTGTTGCGAAATTCTTCGGGCCTATCACCGTCGTCTGGTTTCTCGCCATGGCCTGGGGAGGCCTGATCCATATCGGCGACGACTGGACGATCCTGGAGGCGCTGAACCCGCTCAACGCCTTGTGGTTCATCACCCATGCTGGCTGGGCTGGTCTCATCGTCCTCGGCGCTGTCTTTTTAACCGTCACTGGCGCGGAGGCTCTTTACGCCGACCTCGGCCACTTCGGCCGCAAACCGATCAGTGTCGCTTGGTTCATCCTGGTCTTCCCCGCACTTGCGCTGAACTACCTCGGCCAGGGTGCCTTGGTGCTCAGCCACCCTGAGACGATCCACAATCCGTTCTACCTTCTGTATCCAGAGTGGGCGCTCCTGCCTATGGTCATCTTGGCCACCATGGCGACCATTATTGCCAGCCAGGCTGTCATCACCGGAGCTTTTTCGCTCGCCCGACAGGCGGTCCATCTCGGCTTCCTGCCCCGCCTCCTTATTACCTTCACGTCAGAGACGAACACGGGCCAGATATACGTTCCAGCGGTGAACGCCCTGCTCTTTGTCGGCGTGATCGTGTTGATCTTCTCGTTCGGCGACTCGGAGTCCTTGGCCACCGCCTATGGCATCTCCGTCACCGGGGCGATGGTGGTGACGACGCTGATGTCCTTCCAGTATCTGCGCTCGGCCTTGGGGTGGAGCGCACTAGCCGCTGCTTCCGTCCTGCTACCGCTGCTCGCGCTGGAGTCTATCTTCCTCGCGGCGAACCTTCTCAAGGTTCATGACGGCGGCTGGGTCCCCGTGATGCTAGCGTTCGCCATCATAATGATCATGTGGACCTGGACAAGGGGTTCGCGCGTGCTGCGCGAGAAGACGGCCCGCAACGACCTTCCGCTGGAGACCTTCATTCGCTCCTTCGAGAAGTCCGCACACCCGCCCGCTACTGTTCCTGGAACAGCGGTCTTCCTGACCAGCCATGACGACAAGACGCCAGCCGTCCTGCTCCACAACATCAAGCACAACCACGTGCTGCACCAGAAAAACGTCATCCTGACGGTCCGGACCTCCGACAAGCCCTATGTCCCTGACGACCACCGCGCCACCATCACGCCGATCAGCGACAGGTTCTCCAAGCTTGAGCTGTGCTTCGGCTTCATGGAACCGCCGAACGTGTCCAAGGCCCTGGCGATCTGCAAAAAACGCTCCGGCCTCAAGTTCGAGATCATGAACACGTCCTTCTACCTCGGACGGCGCACGCTAGTTGGCGACCCCAACTCTGGCCTGCCCCGCTGGCAGGACAGGCTCTACATCGCGCTCACCGCCATCGGCATTGATCCGTCGGACTACTTCGGGCTTCCCGCCAATCGCGTCGTCGAAATCGGCGAGCGGACGAGGATCTAACAAATTTGGTCCGTCCTCGTGCAGTATGTGCACCGACAGCTTCGAAAAGCTCTTTTGGCATGCCGGCAGTCATTGGAGTTCGGGTCAGGCCCGAGCTTCATTGTTGATGCGAATGCGATCCCGCCCTCCAAAGCCACGTGTCTGATCATTGCGTCCAACGCGCCCTTGCTCGTACCGTAGATCGAGAGCCCATAATCACCTCCTGTCGCAGAGATAGAAGAGGTGTTAACGATGGCGCCCCCTCCGTCGTGAGCGTCCGGCGAAGGCATTTTCGGGTGATAGAGGGATGGAAGCTATAG
>UBYX01000058.1 GCA_900469955.1 Hyphomicrobiales bacterium
CTTTCGGGGGTCAGTTCAAAATGCCGGGCCTTTTTTATGCTTATGGCGTGGATGCCTGTTCGGACCGCTGTTAAGCGTCGACCACGCGCAGGGCGTTTGCCTGGGCAAGCGCTTCCTTCTGGACGGCCTCCTGCACCTTCTCGAAGGCGCGGACCTCGATCTGGCGCACGCGTTCGCGGCTGATGTCGAACTCGGACGACAGCTCTTCCAGCGTCACTGGCTCGTCGGCGAGGCGGCGTGCTTCGAAGATGCGGCGTTCGCGTTCGTTCAATACGCTCAGGGCCTTGGAGAGCATCCGGCGGCGCGTATCCAGTTCGTCCTGCTCGATCAGCACTTCTTCCTGGCTGTCGTGGTCGTCCACCAGCCAATCCTGCCATTGCCCCGCTTCGCCCTCGCTGGCGCGTATCGGCGCATTCAGCGAGGCGTCGCCGGACAGGCGGCGGTTCATGGAAACCACTTCCTCTTCGGATACGTTCAGCTTGGTGGCGATTTCGGCCACCTGGTCCGGCTTCAGATCGCCTTCGTCGATCGCCTGGATCTTGCCCTTCAACCGGCGCAGGTTGAAGAACAGGCGCTTCTGGTTGGCGGTGGTGCCCATCTTCACGAGCGACCAGGAGCGCAGGATATATTCCTGGATCGAGGCCTTGATCCACCACATGGCGTAGGTTGCCAGGCGGAAGCCGCGTTCGGGATCGAACTTCTTGACGGCCTGCATGAGGCCGACATTGCCCTCGGAAACGACTTCGCCGATCGGCAGGCCATAACCGCGATAGCCCATGGCAATCTTTGCGACCAAGCGCAGATGGCTCGTTACGAGCTTGTGGGCTGCGTCACGGTCTGCGTGTTCGGCGTAGCGTTTGGCAAGCATGTATTCCTGCTGGGGCTCCAGCATGGGAAACTTGCGGATTTCATCGAGATAACGGTTGAGACCGGCTTCGCCGGCGGTAATTGAAGGCAGATTATTGCGGGCCATAAAGCACCCCTTTCCGATCGTTGTCGGCTCCCTCTTACGTGTGGCAATCGTGCGCTAATGCATGCTGAAGGCGAGCCAAAGTCGTGCGGATCATTTCCGACCCCGCACCGACCCAAGTAACAAATAAGTACGGCAGAACCGTGGTTCAAGTCATCACGGCCGCGTTATATCATTACAATATGGTAATGTCGCCTGAGCCTTCTCAGCGATACACGCGCTCGGAAAACTTCCGCATTCCGGACCGTATCATCAGTTCATACACCATCCGCCGGCTCATGGGATTGTGCAGTCTTGCTACCTTCGAACCGAGGAATTCCGTCTCCACGTGGCGAAAGGCGAGCAGGTCCGAAGCCTCGGTGATCGCATTGTAGTAGAAGTCATGGAACTGGCTGCGGCACACATAGGTCTTGTATTTGGTCATGCAGAAGGTCGAGAACGCGCTCTTCTGTTGCCGCATGAAATCGGCAACGCCGACCGTCACCTCAGGCCAGGCCGGGTTGAACGTGTCGTCGAAGGCGATGACGCCGTGGTCGGCGAGCGTATCCATCGCGAGCGTGCTGTCTGCGGCGATGTGGTCGAGCATGTGGCCGCCGTCGATGCTGAAGAAACGCGGACGGCCGATCTTGGCGATGATTTCTTCCGCCTGCAACTGGGTGCTGTCGGCCTTGATGATCAGGTCCTCATCGACGGGAATGCCCAGGCGTTGGCCGTTCTCGATGAAGCGGCGGTATTGCGTGGCCGAGCCGTCCGCTGCCTGGCCTATATCGAAAAGATCGATCCCGAGCACCTTGTCGCTGTCGTCACTGATCTTCTTCAGCAGAAAATAGGAGCGCCCGTAAAACACGCCGATTTCGGCAATTCCGCCCCCCATCCCCTGCTGCTTCTGAGCCTGCAGAAGCGAGAGGAAGACCAGCGCATCCGGCGGGTCGATATATCCCTCGACTGTCTGAAGGTCGTGGAAAATGAACTTCCGGAGGCTTGAGTTCATGTCTTACGCGTTCCTCGGCTTGTAGTTATCGAACCGGCATATTGAGTTCGCGTGATGAACAACCTCGCGCCGAGGTTGAACTTCGTCCGGTGATATTTTGCACTGCAACAAGTAAGATAAATGGAGGCAAAAATTTGACGAAGGTCTAACCCATTTGATCTATATTGAATGCTCACTTCCTGCCGAAACTATATTCCGAGATGTTTTGATCCAATTTTTCTCCATCCTTTACAGGCCTTTTCGCTCCAATCGATGCGAGCGGCTCCGGCAATATCGGCTGTAGTCGCCATAGGCCTGGCTTCTCGAAAGACCCACGTCTTTCAGCTGATCATCCGTCAACTCCAGAAGCGCCATCCGGTTTCGGTGCTCATGGAACTTTCTGACGACCAGCAGGATGAGCCGCAGAAATATCAGCCCGATCCGGCGCACCAGGACGTTGCCCACGCCTTCCGCAGGTTTGTCATCGTCACGATGCAGCGGTTTAAAGACAAAGTCGCATCGCTCCGGCATGCGGTCGAAGACCGCCCGGTTCTCGCTTCTCATTGTGATGTCTCCTCAATTTTGTCTGCCGGTCTTCGGCAGGATGCGAGGCGGGCCGGTTCGTCCGCCTCGCGGTCGATCCGGCTATTTGGCGGCCTGCGCGGTGCGCGCTGCCGCTTCCGCCTCACGCAGGGCTTCGGCACATTCCTCGCAGCAGACTTCGACTGTCTTGCCGCCGATCTTCACGGCAATTCGGGTTGAATCGAGTTCGCAATCGCAGGCGGCGCAGGTATTCTCTTTCATGGTGTCATCTCCCGATGTTTGCTGGTTACAGGAGAAGGAAACCATCTCGGCCGGGTGGCCGCTGTCAGAATCTTTAGCGACTTTCGAAAAGCACCTCTACCGCAGTCCTGCAAAGCGCTGGAATTCGGCCGGTGTGCGGCCGTAGGCCTGGCGGAAGGTGGACGAGAAATGACTGTGGCTCGAGAAGCCCAGTTCCAGCCCGAGCTGGGTCAGGTCGTCATAGCTGCCGAGCAGATCGAGCGCCCGGGCAAGCCGGAGGCGAAGCTGGTAACGATAGAGCGGCGTGCCCTCGACCTGCTGGAAGACCTGGGTGAGGTAGACGGGCGATACGCCGGCTTCCCGGGCTATTTCGGCAAGCGTCCAGCGGCGGGTAAGATCTGCGGAAAGGGCGAGCTTGGCACGATCCACGAGCTTCTGCCGGCCGGCGCTTGCGGTCGCCGCACGCGCGGTTCGTTGGCCCACCGCGCGGCGCACCAGCGTCAGACCCAGCGTTTCCGCCTCCAGCGTCTCGGCGGTGCCGCGAAGCAGGCTGTGGCGCAGCAGCGCCACGAGCGCCTGGGCGCGGGCGTCGATCCTGAGGCGCTGCCTGTTGAAGAGGAAGCGGGAGCCTTTCGGATTCCGGTGCTCCTTCGGCACCAGTTCCTCCAGCAGGGGTTCTGGAACGTCCATGCTGAGGCAGGCATCGCCGCCTTCGACGGGATGGCTGATCTGGTAGCCCTCGTCGCAGTTGAAGAAAAGCACCTGATTGGCTTCCGCGACCGTGTCGTCGCGGCCGACATGGCGCATGAACACGCCGCGATAGGGAAAAACGAGGCTGGTCGCATGCGAGCACTCCTCGCCGCTGCGGTGCCGGCACTCGCCACTGCAGATGACGTCACGCACCGCGATCAGGTCGGTATCGAGCAGCTTTTTGATGGCGAACTGGCTCATGGTCCTCTCATCTGTTGCGCAGCAATATACGCCTCGCCGGTCGCGACAGCCACCCGTTTCGGGAGACGTGCGTAGGCTGCTGGGGTCTCACGGCAAATTTTCTCCTTCCTCGTAATAGAAGAGATCATGCGAGCTGCGCCACATCCTGCGCAAGGCTGCACTTTGCCCCCTGAACTCGGCGTCAAGGGCTTGGCAATTGGCGATGCGATCATGACGGAAGTGGCGAAAATCCTGGCGCAATTCGCAAAATCCGGCGAGCAGGACGCCGTCGATATAGTAGACGATGGCAAGAGGACGGACGATCCTCTGCGTCTCATGGCCCGTTGCGTCGCGATAGTGGAAGCTTAACTTTCGTTCTTCACGGATGGCCCGGCGCAAGAGCCGCATATCGACCGTGGGATCCGGTATCGCATGCCAGGAGGAGACCAGAAGATGGGTCTCCTCGATCGGCGGCTGGGAAGACGGCAGGACTTCGCTGATCTTGGCCATGGCGGTGGTGCCCGCTTCTTCCAGGCTGCGATCACCGGTCCGTCCGATGAGCGACAGGCCGACGGTTATCGCTTCCATTTCCTCCGGAGTGAACATCAGGGGAGGGAGGTCGAAGCCGCTGCGCATCACATATCCTATGCCGGCCGCGCCCTCGATCGGTACACGCGTCGCCTGCAGCGCTGCAATGTCCCGATAGACTGTCCGTTTCGTCACCTCAAGGCGGGTGGCAATCGCTTCGGCCGTCAGCGGCGAGCGGGATGCGCGCAACATCTGGATGATCTCGAACATGCGGCTCGAACGCGCCATCATCGCACTCCGGTGTAAACCTGATTGAACACTGCTGACAGACTGCTGTCAGCACCAATCTGATAGTTGCTGCCAGATCGCGCGCACCCTTCGGAAGAGCCAATGAAATCCTCGCCATATGTCGCCGGCCTCACCATCGTCCTGCTTTCCACCATCGCCCTCAGCACGGCGGGACTGATGGCGCGATTGGTGTCGCTGGACAGTGCGACGATCCTCGTCTGGCGCGGTCTTGCGGGCGGCGCGGCTCTTTTCCTCTTCTTCCTGATCATCTCGCGCGGGCGCAAGCTTCACGAACTTGCCCGTCTGGGCTGGCCGGGGGTGGCGATTTCCGTCATCTCGGCGACCGGCATGGTTCTGTTCATCGCGGCGCTGCTGCAGACAAGCGTTGCGCATGTCTCGATCATTTTCGCGACATGCCCGTTCGTCTCGGCTGGCCTCGGTTTCCTGTTACTCGGCGAACGGCCGGGGCGGAGCGCGGTGGCCGCCAGCGTGGTGGCCGTGGGCGGGGTTGCCGTGATGGTTGGGACCGGAGAGGCCGGCAGCCTTTTCGGAGATTTCCTGGCTCTCGGAATGACGGTTTGCGTGGCCTTGATGACCGTGCTGATGCGTCGCTATCCCGACCAGCCGGTTCTTCCCTCCGCCGGGCTCGCAGCCTTCCTCAGCGCCCTTGCAGCGTTGCCGTTTGCCTCGCCGTTTTCAGCCTCGCTGGAGGATGTCGCGATCGTTTCCTTCTTCGGCATTTCGGGCTTCGCGCTCGGCATCGGCCTGCTGCTCCATGGAGCACGCCTTTTGCCACCCGTCGAGACGGCGCTGATCGGCGCCTTGGATGCGCCGCTCGCCCCTCTCTGGGTCTGGCTGTTTCTCGGCGAAAGCCTGGACGAGGCAACCGTGATCGGAGGCAGCGTCGTCATGGCCGCCGTGCTCTTCCATGTGCTTTGGGATCTGCGCCGGCGACAGGCGGTTGCTGAAGCCAACGTTGGTTAGCTGGGTTAGGTGCGGAGAGCCTCGACCAGTTCTTGCAGATCCTCCGGCATGGGCGCCTCGAATTCCATCACCTCGCCGGTGCGGGGATGTTCGAACACGAGCAGATAGGCATGCAGGGCCTGGCGCGGGAAACGGTTGACGACGTTCTTGGTGGTCTCCGGCAGAAGGTTCGCCTTGGTCCTGAAACCTGCCGAATAATCCGGATCGCCGATCAGCGGGTTGCCGACATGGGCCATGTGAACGCGGATTTGATGGGTGCGGCCGGTTTCCAGCCGGCATTCGATCAGGGAGGCAAGCGCCGTGGCGTCCGGCTTTTCGTGGAAGCGCTCGATCACTTCGTAATGAGTGACGGCCTCGCGGGCGTCGTCGCTGTCCTCCCGTTTCACGGCCCGCTTGGTGCGATCGGCACCGGAGCGGCCGAGCGGGGCGTCGATCGTGCCGCGCAGCGCGTCGGGGCGGCCCCAGACGACAGCCTGGTAGGCCCGCTCCAGCGGACCGGAACGGCCATGGTCGGCGAACTGGTCGGCGAGATGGCGGTGAGCGATATCGTTCTTGGCCACCACCATCACCCCGCTGGTATCCTTGTCGAGGCGATGGACGATGCCGGGACGGCGGACGCCGCCGATGCCGGAGAGGCTGTCGCCGCAGTGATGGATCAGCGCATTGACGAGCGTGCCGGTCCAGTTGCCGGCGCCGGGATGCACGACGAGACCGGCAGGCTTGGCGATGACGATCAGATCGTCGTCCTCGTAGAGCACTTCGAGCGGAATGTCCTCGCCCTTGGGTTCGGGATCCTCGGGTTCCGGAAGCGTGATTTCCACGGTGTCTCCCATGGTGATCTTCTTCTTCGGCTCGGCCACCGGTTTGCCGTTCAGAAGCACGGCGCCCTGTCCGATCAGCGCCTTGATGCGGCTTCGTGAAAACTCGCCTTCCAGGACGGCGGTCAACCAGGCGTCCAGCCGTCCTTCGGCCTCATCTCCGGCAGTGAGGACTTTCCTCGGGCGCTCTATCTCGTTAAAGGGATCGTTCATTTCATCTTTCCGGTAGCAATCCGACGCAAGGAACTCCCCATGCCCCAACCCGATATCGAGGAACAGGAAGAGCCGCTTGATCCGGCAATGGAGAGAATCCGCCGGAAGATGGTGCTTCTGCAACTCGTTTCGGGCGGGATCTTGTTCGTCTGCTTTATGGCCGTCCTTGCGGCGGTTGTCTACAAGGTCGCGCAGCGGCCGGATACGCCCGAGCCGGCAACCTCGGCGGGCGGCTTTGCCGTACCCGCAGGCCAGCCGCTTGCTGCGACGGCCGAGCTGCCGGCGGGCTTCAACATTCAGTCGGTATCGCTGTCCGGGGGGCAAATCCTGTTCTACGGTCTTCTCGACGGTGACCGGAAGATATTCATCTTCGACCTCGCCGCCGGTCGTATCGTTGCAGATGTAGCGGTCGGTATTTCCCGATAATGACACCGATCCGAATCGGCCAAGCGGACGACCCGCGGATCGCCGAATTCCGGTTTATCCGCGACCGCGACCTGACGGGACGGGAAGGGCAGTTCATTGCCGAGGGCACGGTGGTGCTGAGGATGCTGGCCGCCGCCCACCGCAAGGTCGGAGCGTTCGTTGCCGAGAAGATCCTGCTGCTCGAAAACCGGGTGGCGGGGCTTACCGATATCCTTGCCGCTTTTCCCGAGGACGTTCCGGTCTATGTTGCCTCCGGGGCGGTGCTGGATGAAATCGCCGGTTTCCACATGCATCGCGGCGTGCTGGCGCTCGGCAGGCGGCGGCGCGAAATAACCCTCGGCGAACTGATGACCGCTCTGCCGGAAAAGGCACTGGTGGTCGCGGCATTCGGCATTTCCAACCACGATAATATCGGCTCTATCTTCCGAAATGCCGCTGCTTTCGGTGCGGATGCGGTGCTGCTCGATCAGAGCTGCTGCGACCCGCTCTACCGCAAGGCGCTCCGGGTCTCCGTCGGCTCCGTGCTCTCGGTGGCCTATGCCCGCAGTGGCACCATGTCCGACATCCTGACGGCCCTCATGGAGGCCGGCTGCGAGGTATGGGGGCTTTCACCGGCCGGCGCCGTGGAAATGCGCGAAGTTCCCGCTTCAGACCGGATGGCGCTGATTACCGGCACGGAAGGTGAGGGTCTGCCGGTGGACGTGCTCTCCCGTATCCATACCGCAAGGATTGCCCAGGCGCCGGGCCTCGACAGTCTGAACGCGGCGACGGCGACCGGCATCGCGCTCTACGAGATCGCCATGGCTCAAGGCCGACTTTAGGTATTTTGGCCGCGGCTACTCGGCGGCGTCCCTGGCGGCGGCCAGTTTCTTCTTCGATTTTGCAGCCAGACTCTCCCTGTTGCCGTTGGCAGACTTGCCGGAGAGGATCTTGTGGATGGGCGAGGAGGAGCCCTCGCTGAGGGCCGTCAGCGCCACCATATCGGCCGCGATCGAGGCAAGCTCTTCGCGAATGGCTTGATCGCTGCCGCCCTTGTCGCTCTGTAGCCGCTCCGACAGGGCCGTGGCGTGGTTGCGCACATCGTCGGCCATGTCCGCGATCAGCGGGTCGGCATCAGCCTCCTGCGCGACCAAGGGCTGGCCCGGTATCGGCGCATGGGGGAGTTCGCGCAGAATGACGTCCTGCGCCGTTATCTTCTTCTTGGGTGTGGGCGCTTTCATCTCTGACCCGGCCAAGGCTGCATC
Source organism: Hyphomicrobiales bacterium (assembly GCA_900469955.1). Taxonomy (GTDB): domain Bacteria; phylum Pseudomonadota; class Alphaproteobacteria; order Rhizobiales; family Rhizobiaceae; genus Neorhizobium. Next base: position 8,155 of record UBYX01000058.1, read on the forward strand.
GCGAAGCGCCCGGCTCGCGCCGCGCGCTTCCGCGTTCACGGCTTTCAGTTTTTCCCGCAGGCGGCTGATTTCGGCCAACCGCCGTTCCAGTGCATTTTCCTTGTCGGCGCGGTCGGCGATTTCGCGTGCCAATTTTTCCTCCAGCCGCTGGACACGATGCTCTTCCTGGCCCAACCGGTTTTCGGCGTCCTTGGCCCGGGCCGTCTGGGCATTGAGGTCGTTGCGTAGCGTATCCCGTTCCTCTCGCAATGCCGTGATCCGGAATTTGAGGTTCTCCACCTCCGTATCCCGGGTCGACAGGTCGATGCGGAAATTGTCGGCTTCGGCGATTTTCAGCAACTGGCGCTGCTGCAGATTGTCGATTTCCAGATCCTTGGCGGCGATTTTCTCTTCTGCCGCCTCCAGTGCCGCCTTCAATTGCTGGATATAGCTGTCTGCCCGGCGAAGGCGGGAGCGCGCCTCGGCGGCCTCGACATCCATGTTTTCGATCTGGATACGCAGTTCTATCGCTTCGCCCTGCAGACGTTTCACCTCTTCGGAAAAGCTGTCGTTTCGAAGCTGCAGAGCAATAGCCTTCTCCCGTTCCTGCACCAGCTCCTGCTGGGTGCGCGCATTTTCGGCCGCATAGACCGCGCGGGCCATGTCGCGCTGGGCGCGCACCTCCTGCGGGCTGATCGGCAATGTCGCCTTGATGCGGTTTTCCGTATAGCGCACGATCCGGCCGTGGATCGCCGGCGCGACGAGCATTGCGAGAAGTGCGGCGCTCAGAAAACCCAAGCCGAACAGGAGAGCAAATTCGATCACGACGAGGCCGTTTCGCAGGCTGGACGGGAATGAGGATGTTTAAGCATGCGCGGATGCAACCGGCAAGCACCCTCGGGACGATTGCCCGGTCGATTGATTGCTCTGGTCAATTCCATGAAATCCCCTCCGATATCCAGAGGGGAGAATGCCGGGGCTCAGAATGGGTTCCAGGTGGGTGCGCGGGTAAGCTTCAAATACCCGACATTGATGCCGAGACGAGCGCCAAGGCCGGTGCGGATCGGCACCAGGATCACGTTGTTGTTGCGCAGAACGGTCATGCCGACGCCTGCCACCACGAAGGCCGATCCGGAAACGCCGCCGAAGCGAGCGTAGAGCGCGTCCACCGAGGGGAGGTCGTAGACCAGCATCATTGCGCGCGTGCCCTGTCCGCCGTAGTCGATGCCGAGCGAAGGGCCCTGCCAGAAGGCCGGATGCTGGCCGGCATTCTTCGTGTAAAGTTCGCCTTCTCCGTAGGTCAGGCCGGCGATGAAGGCGCCTGAACCTTCCTGGCCCAGGATATAACCATTCGGAAGGCCGTATTTCTGGAAGGCGTTTTCGACCACTTTTGCGAGGCCGCCGCTGGCGGAGCCGAAGAAGCCATGGCCGGCGTCGACAATTTCCTGCGCCGTATACTGGTTCGAACCCTGCTGGGCAGACGCCGCGCCGGCTGAAAAGAGTATGGCTGCGATCATCGCAAGCAGCGTCGCGGCAAACTGTGCGAAGGCGGAGGATGTGCGGATGCGCATAGTCAGATCCATCGATTGTATCGTCCGGGAACAGGCCTTTTACGTCATGCTTAAGGCCCGGTTATTTTGGAGGCATGGTCTTAATAATCGGTTTACCAAATATGGTGTCATTATGGCCGCCATCATCGCACCATCTCCGCGCAACCTTGGCGTGGCAGAGCAACCTCGGCGCAGATCGCAAATCAGGAGACTCCCATGCCGAAGAATCCGAATCTCACCCTCAGTGGGCCAGATCTTGCGGCGCTCTTGTGCAGCCGTGTTTGTCACGACGTCATCTCGCCGGTAGGCGCAATCAACAACGGTCTCGAATTGCTGGACGAGGGCGGCGCCGGCGACAGCGACGCGCTGGATCTCATCCGCACCTCGGCCGTCAATGCGTCCGTCCGTCTCAAGTTTGCCCGCCTGGCCTTCGGCGCCTCCGGTTCCGTGGGAGCCTCGATCGATACGGGCGAGGCGGAGAAGGCGGCAAAGGACTTTGCCATCGCGGAAAAGAAGACCGAAGTCTCCTGGAATGGCCCGAGAGCCATCATCGCCAAGAACAAGGTCAAGCTGCTCCTCAACCTTTTCCTCGTTGCCTATGCAGGCATTCCGCGCGGCGGTTCGGTGGATGTCACGTTGGAAAACCCGGAATACGATGCCAAGTTCGTCATCACGATAAAGGGCCGCATGATGCGCGTGCCGGCAAAGTTCGTGGAGATCGCCAACGGCACGCTGGAAGAGCCGGTCGACGCCCATACGGTTCAGCCCTACTACACGGTCCTGCTTGCCGAAGAATGCGGCATGGATCTGAAGCATGTGGTGTCGGAAGACAAGATCGTCTTCATCGCCGAAACCGTGGCAGCCTGAAACGATCCCTCGAAAATCATTGTTCCAGGTAACCATTCGTTAGCGCCGTGTTCGTAATGATAGTTGCTTACAGCCACAGCGAGGCTGCAGCATCAAGGGAAGCACGATGCAGCGTTTGATGATTGCTGATGGGTCGGACGTCGTCCGCAAGGTTGGCATACGGATCCTTTCGGAATTAGGTTTTCTCGTCGCCGAGGCAGGCAGCGCCCGTGAAGCCATCACGCGCTGCCAGACCGAATTGCCGAATTTCCTGATCGTCGACGCGGCACTCGACGATGCGCTGGGTTTGATCGCCTCCGTCAGGGCGATGCCGAACGGAAAAAACGTGCGCATCTTCTACTGCGTCATCGAAGCCGATCTGAAGAGGATGATGGCCGGCAAGCGCGCTGGCGCTGACGACTTCCTCCTGAAGCCTTTCGATCGCAAGATACTGACTTCGGTCTTCTCCGGCTTCGCTCAGGCCGCCTGATTCCCACCTGCCTTACATCGACCGGTCCTGCTTCCTGCAAGGGTGGCTCTGTTCGTTCATGCCGCGGGCAACAAAAAGCCCGCCGGACGGGCCGGCGGGCTTCTGAAAAGGGGAAGGTCAGTCTATCAGGCGGTTTCGGCGTATTCGTTGCTGTCAGGCTCGCGCAGCACATAGCCGCGGCCCCAGACGGTTTCGATGTAGTTGGCGCCGCCTGCAGCGTTGGCGAGCTTCTTGCGCAGCTTGCAGATGAAGACGTCGATGATCTTCAGTTCCGGCTCGTCCATACCGCCGTAAAGGTGGTTCAGGAACATTTCCTTGGTGAGGGTGGTACCCTTGCGGAGCGAAAGCAGCTCCAGCATCTGGTATTCCTTGCCCGTCAGGTGGACACGCTGGCCGCCGACTTCGACCGTCTTGGCGTCGAGGTTCACGATCAGTTCGCCGGTGACGATGATCGACTGGGCGTGGCCCTTGGAGCGGCGGACGATGGCGTGGATACGCGCGACCAGTTCGTCCTTGTGGAACGGCTTGGTCATGTAGTCGTCGGCGCCGAAGCCCAGCCCGCGGACCTTGTCCTCGATGCCGGCCATGCCGGACAGGATGAGGATCGGGGTCTTGACCTTGGAAAGCCTCAAAGTGCGGAGCACTTCGTAACCCGACATGTCGGGGAGGTTCAGGTCGAGAAGGATGATGTCGTAGTCGTAGAGCTTGCCGAGATCGACACCCTCTTCACCGAGATCGGTGGTGTATACATTGAAGCTTTCTGATTTAAGCATCAGCTCGATGCTCTGGGCAGTCGCGCTGTCATCTTCGATGAGTAGAACCCGCATATTTTTCCCCTTTACCGCCGCGTAAGGTACCTGATTGCCCCCTTACTCGTTACGGATCCAGACTGAGCCTGATTTGGAAGCTGCCACTAAATGGTTAACAAATTATGATTCCCTATGGCAAGGTACATCAATTCGTTAAGCAAAATTAGTAGCAGCCTGTTTTCCCTTAGGGATTGGCCATCACCAAAGTTGAATCAGCGGATGAGGAAATTCCGCTAAGTGATTCATACGACTCTCACATCGTCGCGGCCAAATCAGGCCTTGGTATTTACCGACCCTTAAACGATCGGGATTATCATTAATGATGCCCGTAAACGAAAGGTTAACGCGGCGGCGAATTTATTAACGCCGCGGAAATTTTTTGGTCCGGAGTGTAACAGAGCGGATACACGGGCCTGGGTCTCGCTATCCACGGAGTATTGCGTATGAAGTCGCGTGACAGCCTGGTTCGCCTGAAAGGATTTCAGGTCAACGAAAAACGTCGCCAGCTGCAGCAGTTGCAGATGATGATGGCCGAATTCGAGCGAATGTCTAAAGAGCTCGAGCATCAGATCACGGTCGAGGAGAAAAAATCCGGGATCGCCGACCCGAATCACTTCGCCTATCCAACCTTCGCGAAGGCTGCCCGCCAGCGGGCCGACAACCTCCAGGTTTCGATTCGCGAGTTGAAGGTTCAGCAGGAGGCCGCGGAACTGGCGCTCGAGGAGGCGGAAGCCGAACTCGCCAAGGCCTCGGCGCTTGAAGAGCGTGACGGCGGCATGCGCGCCCGGGCCTGATCAGCCGGGCGTCCCATTGCGGAACTTGATGCGGGGCGGCGCCTTGGCGCCTGCGCCCCATTTCCGTTTGTCGGTGTCTCGTCAAACCGCTCCGCGGGGACCTATCTCAGGATGTCCTGCCAGTCCGGGTGGCGCTCCACCTGGCTTTTGAAAAACGGGCAGAGCGGAATGATTTTCCATCCGCCCTTGCGTGCCTCTTCGACGGCATGCAGCGCCAGGGCTTGACCGACGCCCTTGCCTCGCAATTCGTCCGGTACACCGGTGTGGTCGATAATGATCAGTTCCGGCGAGGCACGGGAATAGCTCATTTCGGCATAGTGACCTTCGAGTTCGGCGATGTAACGTCCGCCCGACCGTGCTTCCTCATGTGCAATATTCATGATGCGCTCCGTTTTTTCCTGGTAGTGCATGATGTGATACGGAGGAGATGAGAGGGAAACAGCGGTTCGCGTTCCAAAGGGGAGACGCACCGTCAACCGGAGCATGGGATGATTTGGCTGCGGTCGCTTCTTCTTGTCCTGGCGGCGAGCTTTCTGGCGCTCGGGCTTTTCCTGCCGATCATCCGTTTCGACAAGCTCTACTTCTTCAGTGAAGCACCTTCGCTGATCGAGCTGGTGACTGGGCTTTTTCGGGAAGGGGATATCGCGCTTTTTCTGGTGGTCGGCTCGTTTTCGATCGTTTTCCCGATCGTCAAGCTGATCGGCCTTGCGGTTCAGCTTTCGGGTCGGACGGGGGAGGCCGGGCTTTTCCGCCGCGCGATGCCGCATCTCTCCAAGTGGTCTATGATGGATGTGATGCTGGTGGCGATCGTCGTGTTCGCGGCGAAAAGCAGTGGTGTGGCAACGGCGGTTTCTCAGCCCGGCCTTTGGTTCTACGCGGCTTCCGCCGTCATTGCCGGGCTGCTGCCCTCGATGGCAGGAACCAGCAAAAATAGCGACCCGCATCGCACAAACTGAAAAGTGCCGTTGCATCTCTTGCAGCGGCACCCTGTTTTCCGGCGCGGGAAAGCGAATTCGTGCTAGTGGCGGTATTGCTGGATGCGTGTCGTCCGCAGGCCGGCCAAGCCGTGATCATTGATGGAAGCCTGCCAGGACAAAAACTCCTCGACAGTCAGGGTGTAACGTTCGCAGGCTTCTTCCAAGCTCAACAGGCCACCGCGAACTGCCGCGACAACCTCAGCCTTGCGGCGGATCACCCAGCGGCGCGTATTGGCCGGCGGAAGGTCCGCAATCGTAAGGGGGCTGCCATCGGGGCCGATGACATATTTCACTCGGGGACGGATCATTTCGGTCATTGGACTCTCTACACAACACAAGACCACGTCGGAGAGCCTAGCGCCCCAGTTTTAACATTTGACTAAACAACCCGGCGCATTTGTTCCTAGACGCCAAAAGGTCACGCTGACGTGCATTTGCCGGCTCGGTTGAACCTGCGGGATTGGCGAAAAAGAACGGATGTCGTGTGCTTTCTCGATCCCTTGGCGGGCGAAAATTCAAATAAAATCAAAATCCTTTGCCGCCGCGGATCTCGGCGAGGATTGTGCCGAAGATGATGCGCAGGTCGAGCAGCAGCGAAAAATTATCGATGTAATGGAGATCGCAGGCGATGCGGGCGCGGGCCTTTCCGGAGCGGTCCGTGGGTCCGCGAAGGCCGCGCATCTGTGCCAAACCGGTCATGCCGGGCTTGACCAGATGACGGCGGTGGTAGGCCGGAACCAGCTCTTCATAGGGAATGCCGGCCGCCAACATGCCAACCGCGTGGCAGCGCGGACCGACCAGCGACATGTCGCCTTTCAGGACGTTGAGGAGCTGCGGCAGCTCATCGATATTGGTCTTGCGGATGACCGCGCCGATCCGGGTGATGCGGGGATCGTCCCTGACCGTCTGGGCAACGCCCGTCGCGTCTCCGAGATCGGTGCGCATCGAACGGAACTTGTAGACGTTGATCCTGCGCCGGTCCTTGCCCCAGCGGACCTGGGTGAAAAG
>UBYX01000057.1 GCA_900469955.1 Hyphomicrobiales bacterium
GTGAGCGCAACGAATGGCCCACGGCTTTCGTGATTGACTAAATAGGTTTCTGGCTCTCGGTCAGAACTTCTGTTTTGCCCGCTTCGGCATAAAGTAGGTTCGGATATTGACGAGTGCTTCGGCGACGTCAGCAGCATCCTGGCGGGTCACTTTTTGTTTTGTCTCGCCGAGCCTGCGGATGGGCGCGATGATATCGCCAGTCCCGGCATGACCTCGAAGGACCGGCTGCCAAAGCCTCGGCGCGTATCCTGTTCCCAACAAAAAGCAGAGGTCCCAATCGAACTGATCAAAGGTCTGATCATCGATCCTGGTGAACCTGGGCCGATGGTCTTTCGGTCTTTCGGAAAGGCTCGCCGAGATGCGGTTATACTCAGCAACGATCGTCTGTACGGCGCGATGTTCTGTTGTCTCCATCGGCAGGTTCAGCGCATCCGGACCGGTCAGTTCCGGGATCCATTTGCGTGGGTCGATGAACTTCGGGCCGATGATGAGAGCCGTAAGATAACCATCGAGACCGCTCATTGACCAGATTGGCGATGCTGGACGACGTGCCCTGATAAACGCCTCGAACGCCTCATCATCAAGCTTCGGTCGTGCGGTCGTCATGCCCTGGTTGTTGTGCGTCATGCCGCCCGTCGCTCCTGCTCTGTCATCGCCTCGCGCTCAGCCTTCCAGTTCCAAGGGAGGAGACTTTCCATCTCGCTGGCTTTCACTTTGCCGGAGATGATGCGTTCCAGCACATCGGCTAACCAGGCCTCGGGGTCAACACTATTGAGCTTTGCTGTGTTGACGAGCGATGCCAGGACCGCGAAGGTCTTGCCACCGCGCTCATTGCCCACGAACAACGAATTCTTCCTCGTCAGGGCCACCGATTTCATCGAACGCTCGACCACATTGGAGTCCACTTCGATCCGGCCATCCTCCAGGAAGGCTGCCAGTCCGTTCCAGTGGTTGAGCGTGTAGGTGACGGCCTTGCCCAGCGCCGATTTTGCCGACACCTCGTCGCTCAGTTCGGTGAGCTGGGCCTTCAGTTCGCTCATGATGGGCGCTGCCTCGCGACGCCGCACCCTCAACCGGGTATCGTCATTCTCGCCTCGGATCTTCGCTTCGATGCGATAGACCTCGGCGATCCTGGCCAAGATCGACAGCGCCTCCGAGGATCCGCTCAGCTTGACGACATCGACGAACTTGCGTCGCGCATGGGCAAGGCAGAAGGCCAGCCGCAGCGGCGCGACATTGCTCTTTCCCCGGCGCTTGGCCAAGGTTTTATAGGCTTGATAGCCATCAACCTGAAGCACGCCGGCAAACGACGACAGTTGCCCCTCGACCTCACGAGCGCTGCGGCTTTCGGCAAAGATATAGGCCACCGCCGGCGGCGCCGGACCATTCCATGGCCGATCGTCGACCGCCTGCGCCCAAAGTTGGCAAAGCTTGGTGCGTTTGCGCCCTGGATCGAGCCGCGGAAGCGGCGTCTCGTCGCAGAACACCCTTGGCTGGGAGCGGATGAAGGCGGTAAGTGCGTCGTAGAGAAGCTCGAGCCACCAGGCGACCCGCGTCACCCAGGCGCCGAGCGTGCCGCGATCGATGATCACGCCGCAGGAGGCAAGCATCTGCGCCTGGCGATGCAGCGGCAAATGCCAGGCAAACTTCGAAACGGCGACATTTGCAGCGAAGGCCGTGGTCACCATGCCGCCGTCCATCACACGCGCCGGCGCGGGCGCTTGCACGATGACGCTTTCACAGGCCCGGCAGGCATAGCGCGGCCGGAGCGTCCGTTTCACCCGGACAACCGCCGGCACGATGTCGAGCGCCTCGCTGACATCCGTGCCGATGCAATGCAGTTCGAACGAACAGCACGGGCATATCTTGCTCTCCGGCTCGATGACCTCGTCATACCGGGGAAGGTGCTTGGGCAAACGACCGATGTTACGCGATGGCGCCCGTCGAGCCTGCGTTGTCTCCTCGGCGACGGGCGCGACATCATCATTGGCCGCCTCGGGAATGGCGCTGAGATCGCCTAGGTCGAGTGTCGCCTGGGTCGGGTCGAGCGTCGTCATTTTCTCCGATTTCGGCCCAAAGAGCTGCTGCTCCAAGAAGGCAACGCGCGCCTTGAGGTCGGCATTCTCTGCATCGAGCGAGAGAATGATCCGGCTCAATTGCGCGGCATCCTGAGGCAAGGGGTCGGGTCGAAGCGGCATGGCAGACCCTACCATACAAGCCTGAATCTTCAAGCAAAACCAATAGGATCAGCCTGCTTTCGTCGGCAGCTTTACTGCGTTTCGTTTGACGCGCGTCCAGTCAATGCCGGCCAGCAAAAGCGAGAACTCCTGGCTACTCATTTGCATCGCGCCATCGCGGATCGGCGGCCAAACGAACTTGCCCGCCTCAAGCCATTTCGTCGCCAGGATCATCCCTGATCCGTCCCAATAAATGCAGCGAAGGCGATCGAGACGCTTGGCGCGGAACACGAACACGTCGCCACAATAGGGATCGGCCGCAAGCGCTGACGCCACCAGGGCCACCAGGCCATTCATGCCGCGCCGGAAGTCGACCGGCTGCGTCGCCACCATGATTTTCACGCCATTCGGCGAAAGTCCGATCACCGGCGTGCTCGCAAAGCCGCCACCATCGCCTGCGCCAACTCGGGCGCCACCGAGCCGATCACGGTCATGCGTGCCCCGGCAAACTCGATCTCAATACGACCCGCGGCGGAGTGGGCGACATCCGATGGCGAGCTCTCGGGAGACGTTCGATCGCCAACCACCGTCACCGGCACGAACACGGCCTGCTGCGCGCAGGTCTTGGCAAAGCGACGAGAGGTCAGCCCAGCTTCCCGACGCCAGACGTTCAGCAAGCCGCGATTGACGCCCCAGCGCCTGGCAACGGCCGAGATGTTCACGTCGGGCTCTGCGCTTTCTGCAAGGATCCGCGCCTTCTCCTCGTCAGTCCAATTCCGCCGCTGGCGTCGACCGGTGATCACCTCAATCCGACGATACTTTCCCTCATGCCTGGCTTCATGCATGCCTTCATCCATGACTCCAAGCATGGCATCAGCGCGATCTCCAACCATTCCGTTCCGCTCCTGTCGATGAAGGAGCTTATCTCGCGGCC
>UBYX01000077.1 GCA_900469955.1 Hyphomicrobiales bacterium
CAAAAGGTGAAACGCTCTAGCTCTCCGGATCCGCGATGCTTTTGCCGCGGCGCGGCGGGCAACCTGTGCTTCAGAGCCCGTCCGCGCTGCTCTAGCGGAGCCATCCTCTCACAATCAACATTGACCAGTGAGTTGCTCGGCAGTCGAGCCGCCCAGACCGACGTCGTCCTGGTGCCGGCGGATGCATATCCGTCCAAATGGTGCATGTTACGGGCGGTTGGGCGCCTTGACGGGAATCGAACTTTCGGTTCCAGTTGTTTCGGTTAAGCCTTTGATCTGCAAGCCTGCTACAGCAACTGGGCGGCGAAAGTTTATTATAGAAAATAATCACACCATTCGGCGTTCGCGAAAGAAGGTAGCTCTCACACCCCATCACTTGAAAACTCGCCCTGGAGCCCGACGACATGAAAATGTCCGGCATCAGTCATCCTCTACGAACACCTGATCCCGCTTGGAACGTATCGACGGTAGGAGCGCCAGGATTACGCAGACCAGGCCCAATCCGAGCAGCGATGCAGCGATCGGGTTTGTGACGAACACTGTCGCGTCGCCGCGGGAGATGATCATTGCCCGACGGAGATGTTCCTCGAGCAGCGGCCCCAGAACGAAGCCCAGCAGAAGGGGTGCAGGTTCGCAACCCACACGGATCAGAACGTAGCCGAGAATGCCGGAGACGATGATGGCATAGACGTCGAAGGGGTTGTTGTTGATGGAATAACATCCGATCGAAGCAAAGATGACGATGGCCGGAAACAGCATGCGATAGGGAATGGTCAGCATCTTCACCCACAGACCGATCAGCGGCAGGTTGAGGATCACCAGCAACAGGTTACCGATCCACATCGATGCGATGATGCCCCAGAACAGCGCCGGCTGGCTGGTAATGACGTCCGGCCCCGGCGTGATCCCCTGCAGGATGAAGGCGCCAACAATGAGTGCCATGACTGGATGGGCCGGAATGCCGAGCGTAAGCAGCGGAATGAAGGACGTCTGAGCCGCTGCGTTGTTAGCGCTTTCGGGTCCCGCCACACCTTCGATCGCGCCATGGCCAAATTCGGCCGGATTTTTCGACAGGTTCTTCTCGACCGAATAGCTGGCAAAGGACGCCAATACGTGACCGCCGCCCGGCAATACGCCGAGAAGCGAGCCAAGCGCCGTTCCCCGCAATACAGGGCCGATAATCCGCCGGAAATCGTCTTTCGTCAGCCAAAGGTTCGTGACGTGTTTCACTCCGATTTCGCGCGTGTGCTCGTTCTGAAGGTTGCGGAAGATTTCGGAGACCCCGAATATTCCAACAGCAATCGAAACAAAGTTGATCCCCTGCGACAATTCCAGGCGACCGAACGTGAAGCGCTCCTCGCCCGTATAGATGTCCTGGCCCACCGTCCCAAGCAGCAAGCCGATGACGATCATGCCCAGCGCCTTGAGGACCGAACCGTGAGCGAGAGAGATCGAAACGAGCAGCCCGAGAACGATCAGGGCAAAATATTCCGGCGCGCCAAATTCGAGCGCGATGGAGGCAAGCGGCGGAGCCGCGATCGCCAACAGCATGGTTGCTACGCAGCCTGCGAAGAAGGATCCGAGCGCCGCAGTTGCCAATGCCTGGCCGGCACGCCCCTTTCGGGCCATCTGATAGCCATCGATCGCTGTGACAGCCGAAGAACTTTCCCCCGGCAGGTTAATGAGGATTGCTGTCGTGGATCCACCATATTGTGCGCCGTAGTAGATGCCCGAAAGCATGATCAGGGACGTTACCGGGGAGAATGTAAACGTGATCGGCAGAAGCATCGCGATCGTCGCTGTCGGCCCGATGCCGGGCAATACGCCAACGAGCGTGCCGAGCAGTACGCCAACGAAACACCAGACGATGTTTATCGGCGTGAGAGCCGTTTCGAAGCCAAGGGCAAGATTCGAGATCAGATCCATCATGGTGAGCACCTCATAGTCCGAAAACCGGCCCGAATGTCGGAATGGCAACTGCCAGACCGACCTTGAAGACCAGATAGCAAAGAGTGGCGATGACGGCGGCCATCATAGCCGCCGATACCAGCGAGTTTCGGCGGGACGCGAGTGCCGTCATGAACGTGCACAGCAGGACGACGGGTACGAGCCCAAGATCGCGGGCTCCGGCTGCAAAGATGGCAAGTGCCAGACAGATAAGGACGAGCCCGCGCCATGGTACGGAACCATCGGTCGGCTCCGGCTCACTGCGCAAGCCATCAAGGCCGATGACGACGCCTAGTGCACCCAATACGAAAGCGAGCACCACCGGGAAAAAGCCCGGGCCCATCTGGGTCGCGGTCCCGAACTCATATCTTAGACCCTGCACAGCGAACGAGGCCGCGATGGCGATGAATATGCCACCGGCAATCAGGTTTTTCCGGGTGTGCTTTTCGAGTGTAGCCATGGTCTCCTCCCCTCTGGCATCCCCTGACGGTGCTCCCGTTCAGATGATATTCGATCCTGCGATTG
>UBYX01000056.1 GCA_900469955.1 Hyphomicrobiales bacterium
TATGTCTCCGGTATGGACAGGGAAGGAACTGGAGCGGGCGAAGGGATTCGAACCCTCGACCCCAACCTTGGCAAGGTTGTGCTCTACCCCTGAGCTACACCCGCTCATCAATCCGTCGGTCCGGGGTAGTTCGCTGGACCGTGGGCCGCGGCACGTTGCCGGCGACGGGCGCTATATGGCCCAGACTTTTTTCAAATGCAACAGGGAAATGACGATTGGGGTGAAGAAAAATTTCGGATCTGGCGAACTACCGCAATCCGAGGTCGCTGCCTCGGCTTGGCCGGGCGGGACATTACGGTTATAGTTTGCCGCCCACCAACAGAGCCTATTCTCGACAAAATGACCGAAACAGCGCCGAAGACCGCCGCGGAATTTTTCCGTTTCCTCGATGACCTCGACATTCCTCATTCAACCAAGACTCACCCGCCGGTCTTTACCGTTGCCGAATCCGAGAGCCTGCGGGACGCAATTCCGGGCGGTCACACGAAGAACCTCTTCGTCAAGGACAAGAAGGACCAGTATTTTGTCCTGACCGTCGAGGAGCGTGCGACTGTCGATCTGAAGACGGTTCACAAGGTCATCGGCGCTGCCAGCCGTGTCTCCTTCGGAAGACCGGAAAAGCTGATGGAATACCTTGGTGTCGTCCCCGGCGCGGTCACCGTATTCGGAGCCTTCAACGATGCAGGGGGAAATGTTACCTTCGTGCTTGATGAGGAACTGATGAAGCACGATGTCATCAATGGTCATCCGCTGTCCAATGACGCCACGACGTCAATTGGCCGCGACGACCTCATTCGTTTTCTCGAAGCGACCGGCCACACGCCGCTTGTCTTGAAAGTGACGGACTGACATACGATCTTTGCGAGCGACGAGCCAATAGACAAAGCTTCCCGGGAGAGCGTTCATGAGCGGCAGAGACAACCCCTATGGTGCCAACGCCTATGGCGGCCAGATGACGGCTTCGGCGAACTATGGTGCGGCGCCTGCCGCGGAGCCGGCGGTCGGCTCCGCCATCAAGGACACCACCACCGCCGGCTTCAGCAAGGACGTTATCGAAGAATCGCGGCGGCAGCCGGTTCTCGTCGATTTCTGGGCGCCCTGGTGCGGCCCCTGCAAGCAGCTCACTCCGGTGATCGAAAAGGTCGTCAATGAAGCTCAGGGCCGGGTAAAGCTGGTCAAGATGAATATCGATGATCACCCGTCGATCCCGGGTCAGCTAGGCATCCAGTCTATTCCTGCCGTCATCGCCTTCGTCGACGGCCGTCCGGTAGACGGTTTCATGGGAGCAGTGCCGGAAAGCCAGGTGCGCCAGTTCATCGACCGGATTGCCGGACCTGCCGGGGCTGATCAAGCGGCGGAAATTGAATCGGTGCTTGGCGAAGCTGAGACATTGCTCGCCGAGGGAAATATCCAGGACGCCGCGCAGCTGTACAGTGCCGTGCTCCAGGCCGATCCGGAAAATGCCAAAGCGGCCGGCGGGATGATGCAGTGCCTGATCGCCATGGGCGAGACGGCGCGCGCCAGCCAGATGTTGGCCTCCCTTCCGGAAGATCTCGCCAAGGATGCAGCCATCCAGGCTGTCGCCAAGAAGCTCGAGCAGATCGAGGAAGCCCGCAAGCTCGGCGATCCCCTCGCGCTTGAACAGGATCTGGCGCTGCATCCGGACGACCACGAGGCACGCATGAAGCTCGCCAAGATCATGAACGTTCAGGGGCAGCGTGAGGAAGCTGCCGAGCATCTGTTGATGATCATGCGCCAAGACCGCAGTTTCGACGATGACGGCGCGCGCCGCCAGCTTCTGCAATTCTTCGACGTATGGGGTCCCAAGGATCCGGCCACGATCGCTGCCCGCCGCAAGCTTTCTTCGATTCTATTTTCATAGTGGTCGCTGCTGCGGCCGGTTTGGTCTTGCGTTCCAGGGCGACCGCCCCACATAACTTCCGGCGGCAAATGATGATGGCTGCGAGAGTGGTCTGGGAGGTGTCGGACCCATGCATGTGGGAAATGCGAGATATCTGAAACGGGAGGATTTGCCGGAAGCAATTCCAGTCTTTCCGCTAACAGGTGCGTTACTTCTACCGGGCGGCCAATTGCCGCTCAATATCTTCGAACCCCGTTATCTTGCCATGTTCGATGCGGCGCTAGCGTCGGACCGGCTGATAGGCATCGTCCAGCCTTCGTTGATGGAGAGTGGCGAGCCGGTGGAAGGTCCGCGGCCTGCGCTGTCGAATGTCGGCTGCATCGGCCGCATCACCTCTTTCGCGGAAACGGGAGATGGCCGCTACATCGCCTCTATCAGCGGCGCCTGCCGGTTCCGGTTGCTCGAAGAGATGGGGCACGGCCATCCCTATCGCATCTTCAGGATCGCACCGTTCATGACCGATCTGTCGGTGGAGGATGATGAGGGCTCGGTCGATCGAGCCGAACTCCTGCGGGTCTTTCGTGCCTATCTCGATGCCAACAAGCTGGAAGCGGATTGGGAAAGCATCGAGCGCGCCGGCAATCGCACCCTTGTCAATTCGCTGTCGATGATGTCGCCCTTTGGTCCCGCCGAAAAGCAGGCCCTGCTTGAAGCTCCCGACCTGAAGACGCGCGCCGAAACGCTGATCGCGATCACGGAAATCTTCCTGGCGCGGGGCTTCAGCGATTCCGACACCATTCTCCAGTAGGAAAGAGCATGGACGAGAAGCTCAGCAAGGTGGATCCCAAACTCCTCGACCTGCTGGTATGCCCGCTGAGCAAGGGGCGGCTTTCTTTCAACCGGGAGAGCAATGAACTGATCTCGGAGCGGGTGCGGCTAGCCTACCCGATCCGCGACGGTATCCCGATCATGCTGGTGTCCGAGGCTCGCAAGATCGAGGACTGACCTCTGACTTTTCGAGGGGCTTTTTTGAGGCAACCAGTCAGATAGCTTGGCCGGCAAGCAGTTTCGGTCCGCTTTCGCCTGTTTTTCCCGCGGCCTGGTCGATGAAGAAGTTTTTCAGTTGCGGCATCCGGTCGACGATTCCCAGCCCGAAGTCGCGAGCGATGCGGATGGGGGTGATATCGTTTGAAAACAGCCGGTTCAGCACATCGGTCGTCACGCCCATACGGAATGTGTCGAACCGACGCCAGGATTGGTAGCGCTCCAATACGTTCAGCGCGCCGATATCGAGGCCAAGGCGATCCGCTTCCACGACCGTTTCCGCCAAGGCCGCGACGTCCTTGAAGCCAAGGTTCAGTCCCTGACCGGAAATCGGATGAATGCCGTGTGCGGCGTCTCCGGCAAGCGCCAGGCGGGGCGCCACGAAGGCGCGGGCAAGCGTCAGGCCGAGCGGAAAGGCGCGTCGGCCGCCGACAACCTGCAGCTCGCCGAGCTTGTGGCCGAAACGCCGCTGCAACTCTTCCTCGAAGACAAGATCGTCTGAAGCGACCAGACGCTCGGCTTCCCCCGATCTTTCCGTCCAGACCAGCGAAGACCGGTTGTTGGTCAACGGGAGGATCGCGAAGGGGCCGGAGGGGAGGAAATGCTCTTCCGCCAGGCCCTCATGCGGCCGTTCATGGGCCACGGTGGTGACGATGCCGGATTGGCCGTAGTCCCAGGTGACGGTTCTGATGCCGGCCATGTCGCGCAGCTTCGAACGCACGCCGTCGCATGCGACAAGCAATTTCGTTTCGACAGTGGATCCGTCCGACAGAGAGACAGTGCAACGCGTGCTTTCAGTCTTGAAGGCGGTGGCGGACAGCCCGTGGCGAATCACGATCCCGAGACGCTCGGCGGCTCCGCGCAACGCGCGGACCATGGCGACATTCGGTACCATATGGGCAAAGGGGCGGCCTTCCTCCACCTCGCCGTCGAAGGTCAGAAAAACCGGGCGCACCGGATCGGAGGTGCGGCTGTCGGTGACGATCATTCGGTTGATCGGCTGGGCGTCCGGTGCGATCTCGCTCCACAGGCCGAAGACTTCCAGCATGCGGGTTGCAGCGGCGATGATGGCGGATGCCCGCTCGTCCTTTTCCCAGACACCGGATGGCGCGGCCTCGATCACCTCGACATTGAGATGCGGTGCGGCCTGTTTGACGGCGACCGCGGCAGCGAGACCCACATAACCGCCTCCTACAACCAGCATGTCCAGCATCTATCTAAGCTCCCGTGAGACTTGAGAATATCACGCCCTGCATATAGACCATCCCGCAGCAGCTTCCTATTGCCGGAGACCGTCATAATGTCGCCCCAAATCGAGCCATCGTCCGCCATGGAGCAGCTGATCGAGACGCTCGACGTCGAAAAGCTGGAGGAAAACCTCTATCGCGGCGTCAGCCCCGACATCGGCTGGCAGCGGGTATTCGGCGGCCAGGTGATTGCTCAGGCGCTGATGGCGGCGCAGCGGACCGTCGATTTGGACCGGTTTGTGCATTCTCTCCATGCCTATTTCATGCGTCCAGGCGATCCTTCCGTGCCGATCCTTTATCAGGTGGAGCGCATCCGCGACGGATCAAGCTTCACCACCCGCCGCGTGGTGGCCGTACAGCACGGCAAGGCGATCTTTTCTATGTCGGCCTCCTTCCAGATCGAAGAGGGCGGCTACGAACACCAGATGGACATGCCATCAGTCACCCAACCGGAGGACCTGATGGGCGAGAAGGAGTTCAAGGCGCTCTTCCTCGATCACGCTCCGGAATCGGTTCGGCGTTACTGGACTCGCGAACGGCCGATCGAAATACGCCCCACTTCCCTCGTTCACTATCTCACCAAGGACAAGCTCGATCCGCGCCAGGATATCTGGGTGCGCACTCTCGGCAGCGTGCCGGCGGATCGACATTATCAGGCTGCGGTGCTCGCCTATCTCTCCGACATGACGCTGCTTGATGCCTCCCTTTACCCGCACGGCATCTCGATTTTTGACCCGTCGCTGCAGGCCGCCAGCCTCGATCACGCGATGTGGTTCCATAAACCTGCCACCTTCGATGACTGGCTGCTCTACACGCAGGACAGCCCACACGCTTCCGGCGCCCGCGGGATGACCCGCGGCAGCTTATATACCCGCTCCGGAGTGCTGATCGCCTCCGTGGCCCAGGAAGGACTGATTCGGAAAAAGGCAAATGAATAATTAGTGTGCAATTTTTCAAAAATGCATACAATTTAGGCGTCCCGGTGCGGCTCAAATGCCCGTTTCTTGGACCTGCGTCACAAAATCTTTATAATTCAAAAGCTTATACTCTAATTTGAATCTGGCACGCCCCTTGAATGTAACTCGCCAGTCGCTGTCGTGATCTGCCGGCGATAAGGAGAGTCGGCCGAATGCCGAATGCAAACAAAGGATGGGAAGCCAGATGAAAATCGTGATGGCCATTATCAAGCCGTTCAAGCTGGATGAGGTGCGCGAAGCCCTCACGGCTGTCGGTATCCAGGGCCTGACCGTCACCGAAGTCAAAGGTTACGGGCGTCAGAAGGGACATACCGAGATCTATCGCGGTACCGAATACGCAGTAAGTTTTCTGCCGAAGTTGAAGATTGAAATCGCCGTCCCCTCCGACCTCGTCGAAAAGGCCGTGGATGCGATCGCGTCGGCCGCCAAGACCGGCCAAATCGGCGATGGCAAGATCTTCGTCTATTCGATCGAGCAGGCCGTGCGCATCCGTACCGGCGAAACCAACACAGAAGCGCTCTAAGCACGGCTGACAGGGGAGTTTTTAAGCTATGCAATTCAAAAAGGTTTCTATTTTCGGACGCTTGGGTGCCGCCGCCGCGGCGTCTTTTGCGCCCGCCATTGCCTTCGCGCAGGATGCTGCCGCACCTGCTGCAGCGGCTGCCGCTCCGGCCATGACGGTCGACAAGGGCGATACGACATGGATGTTGATCTCTTCCATTCTCGTGCTGCTGATGATCGTGCCGGGCCTTGCGTTGTTCTACGGCGGTCTCGTCCGTACCAAGAACATGCTGTCGGTGCTGATGCAGGTCATGATGATCGCCGCGGTCGCGATCGTTTTGTGGGTGACTTACGGATATTCGCTGGCCTTCACCGATGGCGGTTCGCTGAACAGCTTCGTCGGCGGCTTCTCTAAGATGTTCCTCGCTGGTGTCGATACCACGACCCTTTCGGAAAGCTTCACCAAGGGTGCAGCCATCCCCGAACTCGTCTTCGTCTGCTTCCAGATGACATTCGCGGCAATCACACCAGCCCTGATCGTCGGCGCCTTCGCCGAGCGCATCAAGTTTTCGGCCGTCATCCTCTTTACGATCCTGTGGCTGACCTTCGTTTATTTCCCGATGGCCCACATGGTTTGGTTCTGGGGCGGTCCGAGCGCCTATAGCGGCCCGACCGGCCTCATCTTCGGCTTCGGCGCAATCGACTTCGCCGGTGGTACGGTCGTTCACATCAACGCCGGTATCGCCGGTCTGGTCGGTGCGATCATGGTCGGCAAGCGGACCGGCTTCGGCAAGGACATGATGGCTCCCCACTCCATGACGCTCACCATGGTCGGTGCCTCGCTGCTGTGGGTTGGCTGGTTCGGCTTCAACGCCGGTTCGAACCTCGAAGCAAACGCCTACGCCGCTCTTGCAATGCTCAACACCTTCGTTGCAACCGCAGCCGCAATCGTTTCCTGGGCGATCGTCGAAACCTTCGCTCGCGGCAAGGCGTCCATGCTTGGTGCCGCATCGGGTGCCGTTGCCGGTCTCGTCGTCGTCACTCCGGCCGCCGGCTTCGTCGGTCCGATGGGCGCCATCATCATGGGTCTCGTCGTTTCGCCGGTCTGCTATTTCTTCGTCTCAACCGTGAAGAACAAGTTCGGCTATGACGATACCGCGGACGTATTCGGCGTACACGGCATCGGCGGCATCATCGGCGCGATCCTCACGGGCGTGTTCGTCAATCCTGCTCTCGGTGGCGCAGGCATCGTCGACTACTCGACCGCCGACTTCGCCGCCGGCTACGCAGGCACTGCAACGCAGGTCTGGGCGCAGCTCAAGGGTGTCATCGTGACGCTGCTGTGGTCGGGCATCGGTTCGGCGATCCTCTACAAGATCGTGGATCTTGTCGTCGGTCTGCGGGTCAGCGTCGAAGCCGAGCGCGAAGGCCTCGACCTCTCGACCCACGGCGAAGCCGCTTATCACTCCTAATATGCGTTTGGCGGCGGCATGAGCCGCCGCCTTCCGATCCCGCCGCAGCCTCCGTTCGGAAGCTGCACTTCGCCCGGACTTCGGTCCGGGCTTTTTTGTTCGTGTTTTCAGCGCCCACGCTCTCGAACTTGGTTAAAGCCGTATTAACTATCCTCAGGCTATTCTGCGCTGGAATTGTGCGAATCGACTGGCGGCAACGCCCAGGGTCGCGCGATGAGTTGCGTTCAGAAGGCGGCGGACGGATACGATGGGCAGAAGCAGTTCAGCGGCTATGGCAAACCGGTCTCCCCGCATGGCCCTAACCGCCTTCGTCTGGAGGCAGGCGCTCGCGCTTATCGGCTTCGGCATTTTCCTCGCCCTGGCCCTTGCCGTTGCTGCGCTCGCCACCTGGAATGTCGCAGACCCCAGTTTTTCCTATGCGACCGACAACGCGCCTACCAACATCCTGGGTTTTGCCGGCGCTGCATTTGCCGATATGATGATGCAGTTCCTCGGCCTGGCAAGTATCGTCGCACTCTTGCCCGTGCTTGCCGTCGCACTGGCGCTCATTTCCGGCCGCAAATATGACCGCATCCCGGCGAGACTGGCGGCCTGGGGTGGCGGCGCGCTGCTCGCCTCCGCCACGCTAGGCTGCTTTCCTGCGCCGCCCACCTGGCCGATCCCGAACGGAATAGGCGGCGTTATCGGTGACATGATCCTCCGCTTTCCCGCGCTTTTCGTGGGAGCCTATCCGACGGGCATGGTCGCGATCGTGCTCGGCTGCATCTTCACGCTTCCCTGCATCTGGCTCATGCTCTTTGCTTCCGGTCTCGTCGGCGAGGCTTTCGAGGAGGATGCGGAAGACGATGATCAGCCTGTCGCCGCGACCAAAGCACGGCCGAAGCATGAGGAGATCGAAGACGACGATGAGGAGAGCGCCTTCGCCGGCTTCCTGGCCTTCGGTGCGATCGCTCACTACTGGTACATTGCGCAAGCCAGGCTGCGCCGGCTTGCAGGCGTCAAGCCCCCGGTTCGCGTCGGCTTCGATCAGCCCTATGATTTCAATGAGGACGAGTTCGGCACGTTGAACGAGCCGGTCCGCGCCAAGTCTGCTCCGATCGTGGCGGGCCGCCGCATGGAGCCGTCGCTCGACGGTCCGGCAGAGCGGGTAGTGCCGTCGCGCCGGGTGGTCACGGCGCCGCCGATCTCGGGCCATGATGACGTTGATTACGACGACGATCCGCCTTTCGACATGGATGACATGCCGCCGCGCCCGGCTGGCATTCTGCCTGACGACGATGGTGCACCGTTTGTTTCCTCCCGTGCGTCGCAGGCCGGTCGCGGCCAGCCTCGTGTGGTACCCGCCGCCGCACCGCCGAAGCCGAGCCCCCGCGTTGCCCGCGAAGCCCAGGCGTCCTTCATTTCGCCGGACGGTTTCCAGCTTCCCTCCGTGCATCTTCTGAATGAACCGAAGGCGGTTGCTCGCGATGCGTCGCTCTCTGCCGATGCGCTGGAGCAGAATGCCCGGCTGCTGGAAGGCGTGCTGGAGGATTTCGGCGTCAAGGGCGAGATCATCCATGTCCGTCCGGGACCGGTCGTCACGCTTTACGAACTTGAGCCGGCGCCCGGCATCAAGTCCTCCCGTGTCATCGGTCTCGCCGACGACATCGCCCGTTCGATGAGCGCGATCGCCGCCCGTGTCGCTGTCGTGCCCGGCCGCAATGCGATCGGCATCGAGTTGCCGAACCGGATCCGCGAGACGGTCTATCTGCGCGAAATGATCGGCAGCAAGGATTTCGAGGGCAGCAAGGCAAAACTCGCCATGGCACTCGGCAAGACCATCGGCGGCGAGCCGGTGGTCGCCGACCTTGCCAAGATGCCGCACCTGCTCGTCGCCGGTACCACGGGTTCCGGCAAGTCGGTCGCCATCAACACCATGATCCTGTCACTTCTCTACCGCTATACCCCGGAGAAGTGCCGTCTGATCATGATCGACCCGAAGATGCTCGAACTGTCTGTCTATGACGGAATTCCGCACCTGCTGTCGCCGGTCGTGACCGATCCGAAAAAAGCGGTCGTAGCGCTCAAATGGACCGTCCGCGAGATGGAAGAGCGCTACAAGAAGATGTCGAAGATCGGCGTGCGCAATATCGACGGCTTCAACAGCCGCGTCGAGCAGGCGATCGAAAAGGGCGAGGTACTCACTCGCACCGTACAGACCGGTTTTGACCGCCAGACGGGTGAGGCTGTCTACGAAACCGAAGAATTCGATCTCCAGCCGATGCCTTATATCGTCGTGATCATCGACGAAATGGCGGACCTGATGATGGTCGCCGGCAAGGACATCGAAGGCGCGGTTCAGCGTCTGGCGCAGATGGCGCGTGCGGCCGGCATCCATGTCATCATGGCCACGCAGCGTCCCTCGGTCGATGTTATCACCGGCACGATCAAGGCGAACTTCCCGACCCGTATCTCTTTCCAGGTCACGTCGAAGATCGACAGCCGCACGATCCTCGGTGAGCAGGGTGCCGAACAACTGCTCGGCATGGGCGACATGCTCTATATGGCCGGCGGCGGCCGCATTCAGCGCGTGCACGGTCCATTCGTGTCGGATACGGAAGTCGAAGACATCGTCGCCTACTTGAAAACCCAGGGGTCGCCCCAATATCTCGATGCGATCACGGCTGATGACGACGAGGATGAAACCGGCGCAGGCGGCGGTCCGGCAGGTACCGGTAACCTCTCTGATTCCGACGATCCATACGATCAGGCGGTGGCGATCGTGCTACGTGACGGCAAGGCATCCACGTCCTATATCCAGCGTCGTCTCGGCATCGGGTATAACCGCGCAGCATCGCTTATCGAGCGGATGGAGCAGGAGGGGTTGATCGGACCGGCCAACCACGCCGGCAAGCGCGAAATCCTGGTGCCGACCGAGGGCGACATCCTCGAGCGGTAAGGCTTTCGTGATCGTTGCAACCGCCATCAAGACGCCGCGTTTTAGACCGAGAACTGGGGGAAGGAGAACAGAATGAAGAACGATAAACCCATCCTTTCAAACATCCGACTCGACTCGATCGGCCGCAGGCAGTTTTCGCTCGGGCTGGCCAGTCTGGCGACCGCGGCGTTCTTGCCGAACACAGGCTTCGCGCAAAGCGCGGCTGCGGCGCAGAAGATCGCTGACCACTTTTCCTCGGTCAAAACAATGATGGGCGAATTCGTCCAGTTCGGGCCGCGGGGAGAGCAGACCGGCGGCAAGTTCTTTATCGAAAGGCCGGGCAAGCTGCGCTTCAATTTCGAAGACCCGTCGCCGATCCGCGTGATTGCCGACGGCAAGAATGTCGTGATCGGCAACATGAAGCTCAAGACCTGGGACGTCTATCCTCTTTCCAAGACGCCGCTCAGCCTGCTTCTGTCCGACCGCATCGATCTCGGCAACCAGATGGTCCGCGACGTCAAGCAGGAGTCGGATCTCACCACAATCGTGCTTGGCAACAAGACCGTCTTCGGCGATTCGACCATCACCATGATGTTTGATTCCAAGACCTACGACCTTCGCCAGTGGACCATTACCGACGCCCAGAACAAGGACACATCGGTCATGATCTACAATGTCAGGAACGGGGTGAGCCTGGACGACAAGGTCTTCACCATCCCCTATGACGAAGTCCGCAAGGGCTGATCGAACCAGGCTTTGAAAAGTCTGAAGGGCCGGGCCTGCGCACGGCCCTTTTTGCTTCTCAACGCAAGAAAAATTTCCTAAACCTCGCCGCGACATACGAGGTTTGGTCATGACTTTTTCCATCAGTACCTGGAACATCAACTCCGTGCGACTGCGCATGCCGATCGTCGAGCAGTTCCTCGTCCGCCACAAGCCGGATATCCTCTGCCTGCAGGAAATCAAATGCCAGGAGCCGGAGTTTCCGCTCCAGCCCTTCAAGGATCTCGGCTACCAGCACATCATCATTCACGGTCAGAAAGGCTATCACGGCGTCGCTACCGTATCGAAAATTCCGCTTCTGGAAGATCATCGGCAGAACTATTGCGGCGTCGGTGACGCAAGGCACATCTCCGCGATCTTCGAGCGCGGTTCACGCCGCGTCCGACTGCATAATTTCTACGTGCCAGCGGGCGGCGACGAGCCCGACCGTACGGTGAACCCCAAGTTCGGCCACAAGCTCGATTTCGTCGAGGAGATGAAGGCGCTCAAGGCCGATCCTGTGCCCGGCATCTCCTCCGTGCTCGTCGGCGATCTGAATATTGCGCCGCTTGAGCACGACGTCTGGTCGCACAAGCAGATGCTGAAGATCGTCAGCCATACGCCGATCGAAACGCAAGGGTTGAACGAGGTCATGGCGCGGGGAGGCTGGCTGGACCTGATGCGTCAGCACGTGCCCGAGAGCGAAAAGCTCTATACCTGGTGGAGCTATCGTTCCAAGGACTGGCGCGCCGCCGACAAGGGGCGCCGGCTGGATCATATATGGTCATCGCTGGATCTCGGCCCGTTCCTGGATCACATCGAGGTGCTGAAGGAAGCGCGCGGCTGGAACCAGCCCTCCGACCACGTGCCGGTGACGGCAACCTTCAAGTTCTGACCCCGCCGGTTTTCAGACGAACCGATGCCCCATAGCCGCCGCCGCCTTGGCGAGGCCAGCGATATTGTCACGGATACGTCGTTCGATGACCCGGCCGACCTCCGGATATTCTTCCAGCAGGCGATGAAACAGCGAGCGGCTGATCTTCATTGCCTCGGCGTCTTCGACTGCGACGGCCGTAAATTTCCGCTCCACCATTGTGATCAGCGCCAATTCCGACAACAGCGTGCCGGGTCCGACCGTCGCCTCAACCTTCGCTTCACCGTTACGGTCCGTCATCAGCAGTTCGAAGCGGCCACGGGCGATGATGAAGGCTGATTCCGCCGGCGATTTTTCCCGGAACAGCTCCTGACCGCCGGCCACCTGCCGCCGCTCGGCACCGAAGGCCACGAGGCGGAGCTGGTCGTCGTTCATATCCTTGAAGAGCGGTACCTGTGAGAGCAGGCGGATATCTTCGTTCAGCGACATGTGTTCAAATCACGGTACGATTTTATAGCCACCGTTTTCGGTGACCAGGATTTCGGCGCTGGACGGGTCGCGCTCGATCTTCTGGCGCAGACGATAAACGTGGGTTTCCAGCGTGTGGGTCGTCACGCCGGAATTATAGCCCCAGACCTCTTCCAGCAGTATGTCGCGCGTCACCACCTTCTGGCCGGCACGATAGAGATAGCGGATGATCGCCGCTTCCTTTTCCGTCAGGCGGATTTTTTTGCCGTCGTCGGTGGTAAGCAGCTTCTGGCTCGGCTTAAAGATATAGGGACCGACCGTGAAGGTTGCGTCTTCGCTCTGCTCGTACTGACGCAGCTGCGCCCGGATGCGGGCCAGCAGCACCGCGAAGCGGAAGGGCTTGGTGACGTAGTCATTGGCGCCCGCTTCGAGACCAAGGATCGTGTCCGAATCGGTGTCGTGCCCGGTCAGCATGATGATCGGTGCCTTGAAACCGTTCTTGCGCAGAAGCTTCACCGCCTCGCGACCATCCATGTCCGGCAGGCCCACGTCCATGATCAGAAGGTCGATCTGCGCGGTCTTGGCCGTGTGCAGCGCCTTGGCGGCGTTGGCTTCCTGGAGGATTGAGAATTCGTCATAGAACGACAATTGCTCGACCAGGGTCTCGCGCAGATCATCGTCGTCATCCACCAGGAGTATGGTACGCGCTGCCATTCTCAAGCCTTTCATCTTCGCTCGCGCCTGCATCCGCTTTCCAGCAGATAGCGGGGGCATCAGCGTCTTCGATCTAAATCCCTACAGCATCGACCCGAAAATCAAAATCGATTTTCCGAAAGCCCATGCCGAGTTCCGATATGTTAGAGCGCCTATGTGCGTCCCTAGGGACGCACGGTGCTCCAAGGTGCTATGGATTCAAACGAAATCATATTCAAAGCAAAACCTTGTGAGAGAAATGCAGCATTTTCGCGAAGGGGCACGATTGGGGCCGAAGGTTATCATCGTCAGAACCGCGCCGCGGGATCGCCGGCGAGCCATTGTTTCCTTCGGAGGCATCACGGTCCAGGCCGCGATCGGCCGCTCCAGCACGACGGCATTCAAGCGGGAAGGTGATGGCGCAACGCCGATCGCGTCGATGCCTATTCTTTACGGGTTCGTGCGGGGGGAAAGGGTGCGCCTGCCCCCCACCGCCTTGCCCATGCGGCATATCCGCAAGGACATGCTCTGGTGCGATCAGCCGGAGCATCCGGCCTACAATAGCCTCGTGAAGGCACCCTTCCGCCCAAGCCATGAGGAAATGATGCGGGCCGATGGGCTCTACGACATCTGTCTGGTGCTCGACTGGAACATAACGTCAAGGCGCCGGCATCGCGGCTCGGCCATCTTCTTTCATCTGATCAAGCCTGGCTATCAGCCGACCGCAGGCTGCATCGCCGTGAGCCTTGCCGATATGAAGCGCCTTATCCGCTATCTGAGAAGAGGCACAGTCGTCCGGGTTCTATGACTGACAGGCAGCCCATGCATCAGCGAGCGAGACTGTCGTATAGCCGTAATATCAGCCCTCTACAGTTTAGAATGGCTCAAAACTAGAGCCTCGAAATCAACTTTGGAGATTTGATATGGACGGGCAACGGATTTTCCCCACAACCCAGCTGGAAGAAGCGGACGGCGACGGTCACAACCTGAGCGCCAACCCGACGATGGGGGAAATCATCGGCAAACGCTTCTCGCGCCGGAACTTCCTGCAGGGATCGCTCGCCGTGTCGGCGATCGCCGCGACCGTCAGCCCGATCGCGCTCGTAAGCGCCGATGAAGCACGTGCCGCCGGCAAGAGTGCGTCGGCCTTCAACTTTGCCGAAATCGAAGCCGGCGTGGACGCCAAGCACCATGTCGCGGAAGGCTATGACGCGGACATCCTGCTTCGCTGGGGTGACGCCGTTCTTCCGGGCGCGCCGGAATTCGACCCGACCAAGCAGACCGCGGAAGCTCAGAGCAAGCAGTTCGGCTACAACAACGATTATGTCGGCTTCATTCCGCTGGACGGTGCCGACGACCACGGTCTGCTCGTGGTGAACCATGAATACACCAACCCGCACCTTATGTTCCCGGGCCTCGTCCAGGTCGTTGACGGCAAGATCAAGCAAGGTGCGCTCAGCAAGGAGCAGGTGGACGTCGAGATGGCGGCCCATGGCGGCACGATCGTCGAAATCCGCAAGGTGGACGGCAAGTGGCAGGTCGTCACGGACGGCAAGTACAATCGCCGCATCACCTCCAACACGCCAATGCAGGTCACTGGTCCGGCAGCCGGGCACGACCGGCTCAAGACCTCTGCTGACGCCTCCGGCACGAAGGTGTTCGGGACGCTCAACAACTGTGCGGGCGGCGTGACGCCGTGGGGCACCTACATCATGGCGGAAGAGAACTTCCACGGCTATTTTCAGGGCAAACTTCCGGAAGGTCATGCCGAAGCCGCCAACTACAAGCGTTACGGCGTTCCGGAAGGCTCCTACGAATGGGGCAATTTCTACGACCGCTTCGATCTGTCCAAGGAGCCGAACGAACCGAACCGCTTTGGTTGGATTGTTGAGGTGGACGTCATGGACCCGACCTCTACGCCGAAAAAGCGCACCGCGCTTGGCCGTACCAAGCACGAGGGCGCCGAATCGATCGTTGCGAAAAACGGCAAGGTCGTTTTCTACCTCGGCGACGACGAGCGTTTTGACTATGTCTACAAGTTCGTGACAGAAGGCACCTTCAACCCCAACGATCGCGCCGCCAACAGGGACCTTCTGGACAAGGGCACGCTTTACGTCGCCAAGTTCAACGAAGACGGCACGATGCAATGGCTGCCGATGGTGCACGGGCAGGGCGCGTTGACGGCGGAGAACGGCTTCAAGAGCCAGGCGGACGTCCTGATCGAGACCCGTCGCGCCGGCGATCTCCTCGGCGCCACCAAGATGGACCGTCCCGAAGACGTCCAGCCGAACGCCGTCAACGGCAAGGTCTATGTGATGCTGACCAACAATACCAAGCGGAAGGCAGATCAGGTTAACGCCGCCAACCCGCGCGCGGATAACGCGTTCGGCCACATCATCGAGATATCCGAGAACGATGGGGACTTCACTGCGACCTCCGGCAAGTGGGAAGTGCTCCTGAAGTGCGGCGATCCATCTGTCGCAGCGGTAGGCGCGACCTTCTCCACCGAGACGACCAAGAACGGCTGGTTCGGCATGCCGGACAACTGTGCCGTCGATTCCGCGGGTCGCCTCTGGGTGGCGACGGACGGCAACAACAACAAGGCCACCGGCCGCACTGACGGCCTGTGGGCGGTCGACACGGAAGGCGAAGCCCGCGCCACGTCCAAGCTCTTCTTCCGCGTGCCGGTCGGTGCGGAACTCTGTGGTCCGCTCTTTACTCCTGACGATGAGACCGCCTTCGTTGCGGTCCAGCATCCGGGCGACGGCGGCGAAGACTGGTCCGGCCACGGCCGCCCGTCCTATTATGAGGATCTCTCCACGCGCTGGCCCGATTTCAAGAACGACATGCCTGTGCGCCCGTCAGTCCTTGCGATCACCAAAATCGGCGGCGGCAAGATCGCCGTCTGAAGATCTGCCCCTCTGACAACGGTCCCGCCGGCAACGGCGGGGCCTTCCAAAGGTTCGGGCTGGTTATGATCGCTTACCTGAGCGAGCGCGGTTTGACGAACCGTTCAAGGAAACCGGAACCGGGTGAGACGGCTTGCCAGCTTGGCAGGGCGAAGTCGATGACGGCGAGAGCACCGGTCGGATATTTGTCGGCGATTGCCTGCATCGCCTCGGCATTGCCGCTACCCGCCAGCGTAAGCGCCAGATCGTGGAGCCCGGGATTGTGTCCCACGATCAGCACGGTGCGAAACTCGGGCTCGATCCTTCTCAGCTCAGCAAGAATTGCCGTGGCCGAGGCCTCATAAATGGCGGGACAATCGTGGCAGATCAGCGGGCTGAGGATTTCGTTTCTCACTAGAGCCCACGTCTCCTGTGTCCGCCGAGCGTCGGAAACCAGAGCGAGACTGGGGATGACGCCTTCACGCGCCATATACTCCCCCACCAGCGGAGCGGCCTTCCGGCCCCTCTCGGCCAAAGGCCTTTCGTGATCCGCGACCCCGTCCGGCCAGGCGGATTTGGCATGCCGCAGCAAAAGCAGCCTGCGGGCGTCCCTGTCGAGTCCGCTTCCTGATGCGCCAGATTCCACCCCAGGCTCCGAATACTGCCGTTCCGCTATCGAAGGATCATACCGATGTCCTGCTGCCGGTCATAAAAGAAAATGCCGCCCGGCGAGGGCGGCATCGAACTCGATCATATCGAAGTAGTAGACTACTTCCACTCGCGAATGTCGACGAAGTGACCGGCGACCGCAGCGGCGGCGGCCATGGCCGGAGAGACCAGGTGAGTCCGGCCCTTGTAGCCCTGGCGGCCCTCGAAATTGCGGTTCGAGGTGGATGCGCAACGCTCGCCCGGCTTCAGGCGATCGTCGTTCATGGCAAGGCACATGGAGCAGCCGGGCTCCCGCCATTCGAAGCCGGCTTCCTTGAAGATCTTGTCGAGGCCTTCGGCTTCCGCCTGTTCCTTGACGATGCCGGAGCCCGGAACGACCATGGCGGAGACGGTCGATGCGACCGTGCGACCTTCAACGACCTTTGCTGCGGCGCGCAGATCTTCGATACGACCGTTGGTGCAGGAGCCGATGAAGACGCGGTCGACCGCGATATCGGTGATCTTGGTGCCCGGCTTCAGGCCCATGTAATCAAGAGCACGCCATTTGGAGGTGCGCTTCGTCTCGTCCTGGATTTCGTCCGGGTTCGGTACGGTACCCTCGACCGAAATGACGTCTTCCGGCGAAGAGCCCCAGGAAACGATCGGTGGCAGGTTTGCGGCATCCAGCACGACGACCTTGTCGAAATGTGCGCCTTCTTCCGTCTGCAGCGTTTTCCAATAGTCTAGCGCCATGTCCCAGGCCTTGCCCTTCGGGGCGCGCGGCTTGTCCTTGATATACTCGAAGGTCTTTTCGTCCGGCGCGATCAGGCCGGCGCGGGCGCCGCCTTCGATCGTCATGTTGCAGATCGTCATACGGCCTTCCATCGAAAGCGAACGGATGGCTTCGCCGGCGAATTCGATGACATGGCCGGTACCGCCGGCAGTGCCGATCTCGCCGATGATGGCGAGGATGATGTCCTTGGCGGTGACGCCCGGCGGAAGCTGGCCATCGACGCGCACCAGCATGTTCTTCGCCTTCTTCTGCACCAGCGTCTGGGTGGCCAGAACATGCTCGACTTCGGACGTGCCGATGCCGTGCGCCAAGGCTCCGAAAGCGCCATGCGTGGACGTGTGGCTGTCGCCGCAGACGATCGTCATGCCGGGCAGGGTGAAACCCTGCTCAGGGCCGACGATATGTACGATGCCCTGGCGAATGTCCTTTTCGGAATAATATTCAACGCCGAAATCCTTTGCATTCTGGGCGAGGGCCTCGACCTGAATGCGGCTTTCCTCGTTCTTGATGCCTTCGTGGCGGTCGGCGGTGGTCGGCACGTTGTGGTCCACCACGGCGAGCGTCTTTTCCGGCGCGCGAACCTTGCGGCCGGCGATCCTGAGGCCCTCGAAGGCCTGCGGGCTCGTCACTTCGTGCACGAGGTGACGGTCGATATAGAGAAGACAGGTGCCATTCTCATCCTGCGAAACGACGTGGTCGTCCCAGATCTTGTCATAAAGGGTGCGGGGTGCGCTCATAGCTGCCATCCATCGGGTATCTTGAAACGGGGGATATGGTCCGGCGTTGTCGCAGCCGGTGCGATATGGATCGCTTAGCTAAGTCGGCTGTTCAGAGCGCCGGATACGCGCGCGAAGAAACGTGCCGGCAGACGCTTGTGGTCCTGCAGCACGATAAACTGGTTCGCGAGGCATCCGAATTTCGATCCCATGGCTGCTGCAATACCAGTTTTCGAGGAAATCGGCAATGGAATTGCATCGTCGGAAACCTGTCGCATCATTGTCATAAAGTCTTCGCGGAAACGTGGTTGATCTGACGTCAGAAACGGAGGGATCTCATATGTCCGAACCCATGGAAGACCAGCTCAGCCGCATCAAGGACGAGATTGCCGACAGCTTCGACGAAGAGCTGGAAATGCAGATGGAAGAAGATCGGCTGGACGATCTGATCGCGGAGGGCATGTCGGAGCCCCCGGAGCCGACGATCGACCGGCGGATCTATTTCCGCGAGCTGTTCAGGCTGCAGCACGAGCTCGTCCGCCTGCAGGACTGGGTACAGTACAAGAAGCTGAAGATGGTGGTGCTTTTCGAGGGCCGCGATTCGGCCGGCAAGGGCGGTGCGATCAAGCGCGTCACCCAGCGTCTCAACCCGCGTGTCTGCCGCGTCGTGGCGCTTCCTGCACCGACCGAGCGGGAGCGGCACCAGTGGTATTTCCAGCGCTACGTGCCCCACCTGCCGACGGCGGGTGAAATGGTGCTGTTCGACCGGTCCTGGTACAACCGCGCCGGCGTCGAACGGGTCATGGGTTTCTGCACGCCCGACGAACTGGAGGAATTTTTCCGCTCGGTGCCGGAATTCGAGCGCATGCTCGTTCGCTCAGGCATCATCCTCGTCAAATACTGGTTCTCGATCACCGACGAGGAGCAGGAATTCCGCTTCAAGATGCGTATCCACGATCCGCTGAAGCAGTGGAAGCTCTCGCCGATGGATCTCGAAAGCCGCGTTCACTGGGAAGAATACACCAAGGCCAAAGAGGAAATGCTCGATCGCACCCACATCGCGGAGGCGCCGTGGTGGGTGGTGCAGGCAGTCGACAAGAAAAGAGCGCGGCTCAACATGATCGCGCATCTTCTTTCGCAGGTTCCCTATGAGACGGTTCCGAAGGAGGCGATCGAGCTTCCCGGTCGTGTCCGCTACGCAGACTACATCCGCCATCCGGTGCCGCCGGAAATGTACGTTCCGGAAGCCTACTGATCCTTGCCGGCGGGTGGTGGGGTAGTCGGCTTCCTCACCGCTCCGTTCGCTTGCGCAGCCGGCTTTCGAGGCCGCGCAGCGTCAGCGACAGGCTGATCGTCAGCAGCAGATAGATGTAGGTGACGATCGAATAGGTCTCGAAGAAGCGGAAGGAGCCAGCCGCATAGACTTTCGCCATCTGGGTGATATCGGCGACCCCGAGCACCGAGACCAGCGACGAGTCCTTCACCATCGAAACGAAATCGTTGGAAAGCGGCGGAAAGATCACCCGCATCGCCTGCGGAAAGACGATCAGCCGGAAGCGTTGGAAGCGGGTGAAGCCGAGCGTTTTTGCCGCCTCGATCTGTCCTTCGTTGACCGACTGGAAGCCGGCGCGAAAGATCTCGGCGATGAAAGCGGCATAACCAATCATCAGAGCGATTACCGCCCGCCAGAGCAGCGATACATCGCGCACCAGCAGCTCGTCGGCAAAGCCTCGCCCGATGAGCGGCGCCAGCAGCCAGTTGTAGAGTGCAACGAAGGCAGGCGCGCCGACGAACGCGATATAGAACAGCAGGACGAGGATGGGAATGCCGCGGATCAGCTCCACATAGAAGCGGGCGGCCTGTCGTAAAACAACGCTGTTCGAAAGCCCCGCGAGCGCAATCGCGAGCCCCAGCATCGTTGCAAGCGCAAAGGCTCCGAGCGTCACGCCGACGGTGATGCCGATTCCTTTGGAAACGACGCCGAACACCTGGGCATAGAGATCATTGACGGCGATGACGACCGCGAGCCCGACGCATAGAGCCCCGAAGGCGACGAACCACCAGGGGAAATCCTCAGGCGCTGCGGTCTTTCGGCGCGCTGGCGCCATGCCCTATTGGCCCATCTTGTAGTCGAGGAACCATTTCTTGTTCAGCGCATCCAGGGTGCCGTCGGCCTTAAGCGCGCCGATCGCCGCATTGACAGGCCCAACGAGGTCGGAACCCTTCTTGAAGATGAAGCCGAAATCCTCGGTGCCGAGCGGTTCGCCGATGATCTTCAGCGTTCCGCCGGACGCCTTCACATAACCCTCGCCGGCCGTGCTGTCCGTCAGCACCAGGTCGACATCGCCGGTTTTCAGCGCTTGCACCGTCGCGCCGAAGGTCTCGAAGAGCTTGATCCGCGGGTTTTGCTCGTTGCCGTCGAGTATCTCGTAGACCGCCGTGTAGAACGGGCTCGTGCCCGGCTGCGCGCCAATCAGCCCCTTTTCCAGACCCGCAAAACTCTTGCCGTCGGTAAAGCGCTTTTCGTCGCCGCGCACCAGCATCAGCTGCTGCGAGCGCATGTAAGGATCGGAAAAGTCGACCTTCTCCTTGCGGTCGTCCTTGATGGTGATGCCGGTCATGCCGATATCGTATTGCCCGTCGGATACAGCTTGGATCATCGCGTCCCAGCTCGTGTTCTGGTACTCGATCTTGAAGTTCAGCCGCTTGGCGATCTCGTTCATCGCGTCATATTCCCAGCCGATCGGCTGGCCGCTCTTCGGGTCGACGAATTGCAGCGGCGGATAGGCGTTTTCCGTCACCACGACCACCTTGCGTCCCTTGAGGTCCGGCAGCTCGGCCGAGACGGCTGCGGGTGCGAGGGTGAGCGCGGCAAGGCCGGCGAAAAGCGTACGGCGTAAGAGCATCGTGGCACTCCTGATTGTGTGGCTCCGATTCCCTCTCACAAAAGGGCTGCCGTTAGCAAGCGGCGGAAGCTGTCATATCTGACACTTGCCGGCAAGGGCGTATCCTCTACATCCCCCTGACCCTTATACCCGCTTCAACGCGGCGAAATTTTTTTGGAGAAGGTCAGTTGGTTCAGGAAAAAGAGCTCATTTCGAAGATCGTCTGGAGGTTGATGCCGTTTCTCGGGATCCTCTATCTGATTGCCTATATCGACCGTCAAAACGTCAGCTATGCGAAGCTGGAGATGGTCGATGCGCTCGGCATCAGCGAATATGCCTACGGTCTCGGCGCCTCGCTCTTCTTCATCGGCTATTTCCTCTTCGAAGTCCCCAGCAACCTCTTCCTCAACCGCTTCGGCGCCAGCCGCTGGTTCGCCCGCATCATGATCACCTGGGGGATCGTGACCATCGCGCTCGCCTATACCCAGAACGCGACGATGTTCTACATCCTGCGCTTCCTGCTGGGTGTTGCGGAGGCGGGCTTCTTTCCGGGCGTCCTCTTTCTTCTGACGCTCTGGTTCCCGAAGGACTATCGCGGACGCATGGTCGGCTTGTTCATGATCTTCAGTGCGCTTGCAAATGCGGTCGGCGCTCCGATCGGCGGCATGCTGCTCGACCTTGACGGACTGCTCGGCCACGCCGGCTGGCAATGGGTGTTTCTGGCAACCGGCGTACCGGCGGTCGTTGCCGGCATCGTCACGTTTTTCTATCTCGACGATACTCCGGAACAGGCCAAATTCCTTTCGCAGGACGAAAAGCGATGGCTTCATGATCGGCTTGCGCGGGAAAATTCCGGCATGGAGGAACATGCGGACAACGGGTTCAAGGCGCTCGTCAATCCTCGGGTGCTGCTGATGGCGCTCTGCTATGTCGGCTTTCCGCTCGCCGCCTATGGCCTCAGCTACTGGCTGCCGACCATCGTCAAGGGCTTTGGCGTGTCGAACACGGTCAACGGTTTCATCAACATCATCCCCTGGCTCGTGGTCGCGCTGGCGCTCTGGCTCGTACCGAATGCTGCGGATCGAACCGAGCGCAAGACGCTTTATATCGTCGCTCCCGCCTTCATCGGGGCCATCTGCCTCGCACTATCGGTACTTGTTACCTCGCCGGTCCTGCAGTTCACCTTCCTTTGCATCGCCGCGGCGGGCATCTTCGCCGGGCAGCCGGTCTTCTGGAGCCTGCCGTCGCGTTTCCTCAAAGGTGCCGGCGCGGCAGCTGGCATCGCCGCGATCAATTCCGTCGGAAACCTCGGTGGCTTTGTCGCCCAAAACGTCGTGCCCTGGATCAAGGATTCAACGGGAAGCGATATCCTGCCGATGATGTTCCTGGCCGTCTGCCTTGCCACGGCCGGCATACTCGTCATTATCGTAGGACGGATGATGGCGGCCAGACAGGTGGCCGCCGCCTGAACAGGCTGAACCGGGACAACAAAAAAGGCGGCCCGGAAGCCGCCTTTTTCGAATTCAATAAGTGGACGCTTATTCAGCAGAAGCTTCTGCAGCCTTCGCTGCTTCGGCTGCTTCTGCAGCAGCCTTTGCTTCAGCGGCTTCCGCTGCTGCCTTTTCGGCGGCGAGAGCCTGGGCTGCTGCAACCTTCTCGGCTTCGATACGGGCCTTCTCATCGGCAACGGCCTGGCGCTCGGCTTCGTTCAGCTTGCGGGCGCGGGTGCCGGTGTTCTCGACGATACGAGCCGACTTGCCGCGACGGTCGCGCAGATAGTAGAGCTTCGCGCGACGGACCTTACCGCGGCGAACGACTTCGACGCTCTCGACCATCGGGGAGTAAACCGGGAATACACGCTCGACGCCTTCGCCGTAGGAGATCTTGCGGACCGTGAAGCTCTCGTTCAGGCCGCCGCCGGAACGGGCGATGCAGACGCCTTCATAGGCCTGCACGCGGGTACGGTTGCCTTCCGTCACGCGAACGTTGACGCGGACGGTGTCGCCCGGAGAAAATTCCGGAAGGGTACGCTTGGCTTCAATCTTGGCGGCCTGTTCGGCCTCGAGCTGCTGAATGATGTTCATCGTCTCAAACCTTTGGTTCTTCTGAAACAGCCAGAGCGCTCGATGAATATTCCTTGGTCACGCCTCGGAATTTGCTATTAGGCAGAGCGGGTTCGCCATTCTTTGTTACTGGTCGACGGGAGTTTTCCCATTTCCGGCTGCGCCAATACACCAAAGAGTCCCGTTTGTCATCCCGTTGATTGCGATTTTGTGACGGAAGTGCCGCTGCTTGCCGCCCGGCACCTCTCCCGCTATGTGGGGCTACGGGATGAGGAGACATCGATGACAATCACAATGATAATTCTGCTCGCCGCGGCAGGTTTTCTGTCCGGCGCAGTAAATGCGATCGCCGGCGGCGGTACATTTCTGACCTTCGGCGCCATGACCCTTGCCGGAGTGCCGCCGATTTCCGCCAATGCGACCTCCTCGATCGTCCAGTTCCCGGGATACATCACCTCGACCATCGCCTATTGGGACGAGATATCACACCGCTGGCGCAGCGCCCTGATCCTCGCCGTCATTTCCGTCGTCGGAGCGTTTGCCGGATCCTTCCTGCTCCTGTCGCTCGACAATCCGTCCTTCCGTGAGATCGTGCCCTGGCTGCTGGCTGCCGCCACGGCCGTCTTCGCCGCTGGTCCATGGCTGAAGCCGAAGGCATCTGCCGAACGGTCGGCCAATTCGCCCGCCTGCCTTATCGGCCAGTTCTTCACGTCCATCTATGGCGGCTTCTTCGGCGCCGGCATGGGTATCATGATGCTGGCGGTCCTCGGCATCACGACCGGCGGCAGCTATCACCATCTCAACGCGCTGAAGAACATGCTGGCGGTGTTGATCGCCGGCGTCGCCATCGTGGTTTTCGTTGGGGGCGGGGTCATTGCATGGCCGGAAGCACTCGTGATGATTCCCGCCGGCGCGCTCGGCGGTTATGCCGGGGTCTGGATGGCGCGGCGAGTCTCACAAGCCGTCCTGCGCTGGTGCGTCGTCGCCGTCGGTGTCGGGCTGACGATTTATTATTTCGTGACGGGCTGATCGGCAAGGAGATCCGGACGCCGCTCGGCAGTCAGCTTCCGCGCCTCTTCCAGTCGCCATTTGTCGATGGCGGCATGGTTTCCCGAGGTGAGCACGGCGGGGATGTCCCGTCCCTCGAAGACCTGAGGCCGCGTATATTGCGGATGTTCCAGCAGACCATCCTCGAAACTCTCATGCGTGCCGGAGAGCGCGTTGCCCATGACCCCCGGCAGAATACGGATCACGGCATCGAGCAGCGTCAGCGCTGCGGGCTCCCCGCCTGAGAGGATATAGTCGCCGATGGACACCTCTTCGAGCTCGCGCGCATCGATCACCCGCTGGTCGACACCTTCGAACCGGCCGCAGACGATCATCATGCCGTCCCCGGCCGCAAGTTCTCGAACTCTCTGCTGCGTCAGCGGCTTTCCGCGCGGGCTCATCAGCAGGCGGGGGCGATTATCGTTTTCCGAAACGTGATCGATCGCTTTTGCCAGAATATCCGGCTTCAGGACCATGCCGGCGCCGCCTCCGGCCGGAGTGTCGTCCACCGTCCGGTGCCGGTCTTCGGCGAAATCCCTGATCTGGATGGTTTCGATCGACCACTGGCTGCGCTCCAGGGCTTTTCCGGCCAGGGAAAAGGCGAGATGCCCGGGAAACATTTCCGGGTAGAGCGTCAGGATCGTGGCGCGAAAGGTCATTTCTTGCCCTTGCGGGGAAGGCCAGGCCCAGAGCCCTCGTCGGGGTTCTCGATGAGGCCCGCCGCCTCCGGGTCGATAAGGATCTTGCCGCTTTCGAGATCGATCTCCAGCACCGCGGCTTCGGAGAAGGGGATCAGGGCCGGGCGGCGGCCGGGGCCTTTCAGCTCCAGGAGATCGCCGGCGCCGAAGTCGTAGACGCCGCTCACCGTGCCGTAGCTCTTGCCGTGCTGGTCGACAGCTTCGAGGCCTTCGAGATCGGCGTAATAGAACTCGTCCTCCTCCAGCTCCTCGTCGGGCAGGTTGTCGCGCTCGATGAAGAGTTCGAGACCGTTCAGCGCCTCTGCAGAGGTGCGGTCGTTGACGCCGCGAAACCGCACGATCACGACGTTCTTAGCCTCGCGAACTTCGAGAATCTCGAAGGTCCGGCCGTCAGCGCTGTGCAGCTTGCCGTAGTCTCCGAGCGCTGTCGCATCCGCCGTGTAGGAGCGCACGCGGACCTCCCCTCTCAGACCTTGGGGGGCGCCCACCGTCGCCATCAGAACGGGGTTTTCGAGCTTGGTCATGCGGGGCGTTCCGGTTGCATCGCGCTTCATTTAATCTCTGGGAAGCCAAAAGCAAACAGCAAAAGGGCAGCGCGTTGCCGCGCTGCCCTTTTTGAGAAAGAATCGCGCTGAAAGCTTATGCTTCGGCGGTAGCAGCGGCGGCGTCGGCGGCCTTCTGGGCGCGCTCGGCAGCGCGTTCCTGGGCCTTCTTGCCCGGCTTTGCCTTTTCCGGATTGCTGCGGGTGTCGCGCTGAGCGATGCCGGCTTCAGCGAGGAAGCGCAGGACGCGGTCGGTCGGCTGTGCGCCCTTGACGATCCATTCCTGGATACGTTCGGCGTTCAGTTCGACGCGCTTTGCGTCGTCCTTGGCGAGCATCGGGTTCCACGAGCCGAGCTTTTCGAGGAAGCGGCCGTCGCGTGGCGAACGGGCGTCGGCAACGACGATGTGGTAGTACGGGCGCTTCTTGGAGCCGCCGCGGGCGAGACGAATCTTCAGGGACATTTTCTTACTCCTTGGGTCTTTTCTGTTGTCCGCCCGGTTCAGGCGGATTGTTTGGTGCCGCCGTGTTCGGCGGCGATGGCTTCATGATGCCGGATGACTTCCTTGATGACGAAGTTCAGGAACTTCTCGGCGAAATCCGGGTCCAGATGGGCTTCCTTCGCAAGCCGGCGAAGGCGCTCGATCTGAAATTCCTCGCGCGCCGGGTCGGCCGGCGGCAAATCGTATTGGGCCTTCAGGAGGCCTACTTCCTTGGTGCAGCGGAAACGCTCCGCCAGCATGTGCACAAGCGCCGCGTCGATGTTGTCGATCGACTGGCGGTAGCTCGAAAGCCTGGCTTTGACTTCGGGATCAACCACGAACTTCCTCCCTCACTTCTTCTTAGGCAGGCCCGGAAGGCCGGGGAACCCGCCGAGACCGGGAAGCTTTGCGCCGCCCAAACCCGGTAATCCGCCCATTCCGCCGCCGGGAAGACCCGGCATCGAGCCGGGCTTGATGCCCGCGGCCTCCGCCTGCTTCTGCAGTGCTTCGAGCTGCTTCGGATCGAGCCTGGAAAGATCGGGCATGCTGCCCATTCCACCCATTCCGCCGCCAAGGCCCATCTTCGAGGCAAGGCCGCCCATCATCTGCTTCATCATGCCGCCCTTGCCCTTGCCGCCCATCATTTTCATCATGTCGGCCATCTGGCGGTGCATTTTCAGAAGCTTGTTGATTTCGGCCGCGTCCGTGCCGGAGCCGGCTGCGATGCGCTTCTTGCGGGAATGCTTGAGCATGTCCGGGTTGGCGCGCTCGGCCTTGGTCATGGACTGGATGATGGCGATCTGCCGATCGAACATCTTGTCGTTCATGCCGGAGGCGGCGAGCTTGTCCTTCATGCCGGCCATGCCGGGCATCATGCCCATGATGCCACCCATGCCCCCGAGCGACTTCATCTGGCGAAGCTGGTCGGCGAGGTCGTTCAGGTCGAACTTGCCCGACTGCATCTTCTTGGCCATCGCCGCGGCTTTTTCCGCGTCGATGTTTTCGGCAGCCTTTTCGACCAGCGAGACGATGTCGCCCATGCCGAGAATGCGGTCGGCGATACGGCGGGGATGAAATTCCTCCATCTCCGTCATCTTTTCGCCGGTACCGATGAGCTTGATCGGCTTGCCGGTCACAGCTCGCATCGAAAGCGCTGCACCGCCACGGCCATCGCCGTCCATGCGGGTCAGCACGAGGCCGGTAATGCCGACGCGTTCGTCGAAATTGCGGGCGAGGTTGACGGCGTCCTGACCGGTCAGGCTATCGGCGACCAGCAGGATTTCATGCGGATTGGACTTCCGCTTGATTTCCGCCATCTCCGCCATCAGCGGCTCGTCGATATGGGTGCGGCCGGCGGTATCGAGGATGACCACGTCATGGCCGCCGAGCTTGGCGGCCTGCACGGCGCGGGCGGCGATATCGGTCGGCGACTGGCCGGCGATAACAGGCAGGGTGTCGACACCGGTCTGAACGCCAAGCTGCCGGAGCTGTTCCTGGGCGGCGGGGCGGCGCGTATCGAGCGACGCCATCAGCACCTTCTTGCGCTCGCGATCGGTCAGCCGCTTCGCGATCTTGCCGGTCGTCGTCGTCTTGCCGGAGCCCTGCAGACCGACCATCATGATGACGACCGGAGCGACCGCATGCAGGTCGATGCCCACACCTTCGGAGCCGAGCATCTCGATCAGCTCGTCATGGACGATCTTGACGACCATCTGACCGGGCTTGATCGACTTCAGAACTTCCGCGCCGACGGCCTTTTCACGCACCTTGTCGGTAAAGGAGCGCACGACTTCCAGCGCCACGTCCGCTTCGAGCAGCGCACGGCGAACCTCGCGCAGGGCGGCGGACACGTCCGCTTCGCTCAATGCGCCACGGCCGGTCAGTCCACTCAAGATGGAGCCAAGACGGTCCTGGAGGCTTTCGAACATCGTTTCTTCCTTTTCCACGTTTCGGGGATGCCCGAAACGTCGGGTTTCTCCGCGACAAAAACAAGGCGCCAAAAGGGGCGCAAAGCCAAAAAGCACCCGAGGGCGCAACGCGCTGTCGGATGTTGACCTCCGGGCTCAGTAAATCGGCCCCGGTCGGCGGCTTCAAGTTCTCGACTTGTCAGCAGATCGCGCGGCTTAAACAGGAAAAGAACGGGAAAGTCAAGGCGCAGCGCGGCGAGGTGCGCGGCATGAGGCCCTGTATGATCCGTGTCTGCGAGGCCGCCTGCTACTTGTTGGCATAGCGGGCGGCGTATTCGGCCTCGTAGCGCGCTAGTTCTGCATTCCAGGCATTGATCGCGGCGGTGTCGCCGGAAAGGCTCTGTTCGCGCATCTTCTTCATCCAATAGGCGCCGTCCTGGCTGTATTCGAAAACCGTCAGGCCATGCTCGGCAAGAACCGCCTGTGGATCGGCACCGGCCTTTGACGCCGCCTCCATATGGCCGAAGAGGCGCGCATAGTCATCGAACGTCACGAGCTTGCGCTTGTATTCGACCGGCGGTGCACCGGTGCCGAAGCGCCCTGCATTGGGGTTGCTGAACGCCTGGCCGTAGAGGTTGATGAGCTTGAAGTCCTTGTCGTCCTTCAGCGCCTGCGTGAACTTGGTGTTGACCTCTTCGAAGGTCGCGTCGTCGATCGCCAGGGTCTTCAGGACTTCGTTCTTGTCCCTGTTATCGGCGAGCCGTGCCGCGGCGGCCGCCCATTCCTCGAAGGTCACGCCATGCACCGGGTGCGGCAAGTCTTCGGCCTGCGTCACTGTCGGATTGGCTGCGAAGAGAACCGTCACGATGAGGACGGCTGTCTTTAGGTCGAGCATGGCATCTCCGGAGAACTGTCGTCGGGCGACAGCTACTTATGGCGGAAGGTTTGCACGACAAGCATCGCGGCTGCGAGATTCTGGATCGGAGTCAGATCTCCCGGCCGAAATAAACTTCGACGGAGCTGATCCGGTCACCCCTGAACTCCATCAGTTCGAGGTTGCGGAATGCACCGCCGGTGATCTTCTCCGCTCGATAACCCACGATCACCTCGTCGCCGTTTTCCACCAGCCGTTCGATGATGATATCCCTGAACACCGGCGGCTGCGGCCAGCAGCGCTCGAAATAGGTCGCTTTGTCGATGCGGTCGTCCCGCGGGCTCGAGAAGGTAAAATCCTCCGTCAGCAGCGTTTCGACGATATCCTTGCGATTGGCGACATAGCTCGCGAATAGCTTTTTCACGGCTTCCGCTTTGCCCATGGTATGTCCTCCAGACTTCCCTTCCGATTGCATGATGCAATCAGATTGGGGCGCAGATAGGGCTGCTATTGCGGAGAAGCCCCGGCAATACTTACACATTCAGCATGAACCGTCGAAAATTTCTCAAATGGTCCGGCATCGGAGCGATCGCAGCCCTTGCGGGTGGCTTTGCGGCAAGGGGAGCCATGGCTGCCAACAAGTATTACTCCGGCCCGATCTCCGATCATTTCGACGGAAGGTATTTCTTCAATCCGAACGGCGAGGAACCCGAAGGCTTGCTCAGTCTCCTGCGCTGGCAACTTGGCGGCGGCAAGATCGGCTGGCCGCCGACGTTCCCGAGCCCTTTTCCGCAAGCCATGCCGGAGACGCGAGTATCGGGCGAAAGGCTGGTAGTCACCATGGCGGGCCATGCGTCGCTACTCATCCAGGTCGCGGGCCTGAACATTTTGACCGATCCTGTCTGGAGCGATCGCGCCAGTCCCGTATCCTTTGCCGGTCCGAAGCGGGTCAATCCGCCGGGCATCCGTATCGGCGACCTGCCGCCGATCGATGTCGTGCTTGTCACCCACAACCACTACGACCACCTGGATCACGAAACGCTCTGGGTGCTGCAGGGGCGGGACAAGCCCCATTTCATCACGCCGCTCGGCAATGACGCGATCATCCGGTCGCATGTGCCGGATGCGAAGATATCAGTCATGGACTGGGGCGGGCAGGAGAACATCGCGCCCGGCGTTACGCTCCATTGCGAACCCTGCCATCACTGGTCGGCGCGCGGCATGGGAGACAGGCGGATGGCGCTCTGGGCCGCCTTCGTGATCGAAACGCCGGTCGGCAAGATCTACCACATCGGCGATACCGGCTTTCACCAGGGCATCAACTATCGGGTCGCGAAGGAAAAACATGGCGGTTTCCGGCTGGCCAACCTTCCGTTCGGGGCCTATGAGCCGCGCTGGTTCATGAAGGCGCAGCACCAAAATCCGGAAGAGGCGGTGGAGGGCATGTTTATTTGCGACGCGGCTTCTGTCGCCGGCCATCATTGGGGAACGTTCCAGCTCACCAACGAGGGCATAGAGGAGCCGATCGCCGCGCTTCACGCGGCACTTGATGCCCGAGGCGTTTCCCGCCAACGCTTCCGGCCGCTCAGGCCCGGCGAGGTTTTTGAAGTCCCCGCAGGTTCCGTCTGAGACCGCAAGGAACGGTTTGACGGCATCTTCGGAACGCCGGTATGGTTGCCCATGAACATTCAAACGCCGACGGAACACCAGACCCGCATCCAGCGCCTCAAGGCGCTCACCGATATCACCCATCGCGGACTCGACCATCGCATCATGGCTGCGGAGCCATTCGCCAGCCGCGAACGCTACGGGCTGTTCCTCGATGTCCAGCATCGCTTTCATGCGGATGTCTCGCCGCTTTATCACTCTCCCGAACTTGGCTCCTTGCTGCCGGATCTCGCCAGCCGCTGCCGGCTCGAGGCCTTGCGGCAGGATATCGCCGCCCTCACCGGCAGCGCCCCGCCGATCTTGACTGCCCAGACCGGACCGCTTGGCGGGCCGCCAGCGCTCGGGTGGCTTTATGTGGCGGAAGGTTCGAACCTCGGAGCCGCCTTTCTTCTGAAAGAAGCCGAACAGCTCGGCCTGTCGGAAGAGTTTGGTGCGCGCCATCTCGCGGGGCATCCCGGCGGGCGCGGCCTGCATTGGCGTTCTTTCGTTGCCGCCTTCAATAGCCTACCTCTTTCCAACGAGGACGAAGCTGAAGCCGCCGGAGGCGCCAGGGCAGCATTTCGACGCGTTCATGCGCTGGTGGAAGAGATTTTCGCCTGACGACCGCTTCGGATCAGCGATCCCGTCGAACTCCAGGCTTCGCGGGATCAGTGGTCGCGATCCAGATGACATGCCGGGCGCCGCCGCGTTTGCCATTGGCACGGGTGTTGATAACCTCAGTCGCAAAGCCGCCCTGCTTCAGGCGTCGGGTAAAGCCCTCATCCGGACCGGATGACCATACCGCCAGAACCCCGCCGGGC
The DNA here is from genome assembly GCA_900469955.1 of Hyphomicrobiales bacterium. GTDB lineage: Bacteria > Pseudomonadota > Alphaproteobacteria > Rhizobiales > Rhizobiaceae > Neorhizobium. Next base: position 30,827 of record UBYX01000056.1, read on the forward strand.
CGCAAAGCGTCGTGCGCTGCCCGCAGGCCATAAGCATCATAGAGGCGGTCGTTCGATGCTCGGGTCAGGCCATCGGGACCATTGTCGACATCCAGCAGGATGGCGTCGAACCTCTCCCGCGAGCCACGAATGACCTCGCCCACGTCACCCTGATGGATAAGCGTGCGCGGATCCTCGAGGCAGCCCTTGAAAACGTCGGCCATCGGTCCGCGTGCCCAGCCGATGACTGCGGGCACCAGTTCGGCAACGGTCACGGAGGCGTCGGGCGGCAATACCGATAAGGCGGCCCGCAAGGTGAAACCCATGCCGAGCCCGCCAATGAGAATGGCCGGACGTGGCCGGCCTGTGATTTTCTGATGGGCCAGAGTGGCGAGCGCTTCTTCCGATCCGCTCAGCCGGCTGTTCATCAATTCGTTGGCCCCCAGCATGATCGAAAATTCCTGGCCCCGCTGCTTGAGCCGCAGTTCGCCGCCATTGCCCGGTATCTCTGCGCGATCCAGCTGAATCCAAGGTAACATCGATTGGAGCCCTGTATTGTGATGGCCCCCCGTAACATGGGTGACTACGCGGCGCTATCTCCGATGGCCAAGGTGGCATTCGGCCCGGAATGGAATGCGCAGCGGCACCAACATTCATGATCGAAGGCTCAGGGCCGGGCGCCCCGAGCGGCGTCATCAATGCGCGCCGGAGCCATGAGCATTGATAATGGCGTCTGCCTCCCTGCCGTAAAGCTCCTCGAAATGATCGAAGGTCTTGGAATAGTAGCCGATGCCCTGCGTGGCGGAACGGAGTGACCTTGTTAGTTCTTCCAGCGCCCCGCCCGGCATGAGGGCGCGAAAAATATCCCAGCCTTTGGCATTTTCGTCACGGTCGAAGCCCAGAACCTGCCCCTTCAGGGATGAAACCAGGGTTACGATGCCTCCGGAAAAAATCGAGGGGATGTGGATCTCGACGCGCGACACAGGCTGCATCAGAACAGCCGATGCCTGGGACAAGGCTTGGCGGGTGCCCATCTTTGCAGCGGCACGGAATGCGAAGTCGGAACTGTCGACGGAGTGATACTGTCCGTCGGTCAAGGTCACGCCGACGTCGATGACCTGAAAGCCCAAAGGCCCCTTTTCCATGGCTTCGCGTGCACCCACCTCCACCGCGGGTATGTAGTTGCGCGGTACCGTGCCGCCTTTAACGGTTTCGGCGAAAGTGAAACCCTGGCCCCGTTCGTTCGGCTTCACGTCCAGGTGGACATCGGCGAACTGACCGGCTCCCCCGGTCTGTTTGCGGTGGCGATAATGGACGGCGGAGGGCCTGGTGATGGTCTCGCGGTAGATCGGGCTCGGGACCTCGTCCGTCACTTCCACGCGAAAGACCTCCGAGAGAGTGTTGCGCAGCTCGCGCAGATGCACAGGCCCTTGTACGCAGACCAGCATTGCGCCGGTGCCCTCTTCCTGCATGACCTTAATTCCGCGATCCGTCTCGGCGAGTTTCGCCAGCGTTGCCGACAACTTGGTTTCGTCACGCTCATTGACGGGAACCAGGATGCGCTCAAGCATAGGTGTCGGTGGCGTCGCCCAGTCGGGCGGTGGGGTGGCCTGTCCAGGCGTCAACAGCGCCGGAATGGGAATGTGGTCCGATTTGACCGCTGCGAAGATGGAGCCTGCTTGTCCGGCGGAGCCGGCTCCCTTGCCGTTCGCATTTTCCTGGATAGGTCCAAGTCCGGCGCCGTTCAAAGGGGCGCCCTGCTTCAGACCGTCGACCAGCGATCGGATGATGACGGTTTTTCCCAAATTGGCTCGATGAAAGGCATGGAAGCTTACGGCGGAGGGTTTTTCCTTCTCCAATCCCGTTGCGGTGGCAAGGCGGGCCTGCAGGGCTGCAACCGGCGGCGCTTCGTGCCGCAGGGCCTTCATCAACCGCATGACTCCGTTGGCATGAGAAGCTGAACCGAACATGACAGGGATGACCCGGTTCTCTTTCAGGATACGGGAGGCGATGCTGAACAGCGCGTCGCTTGCGGGCTCGCGATCCTCGATCAACTCCTCGAGCAGCCAGTCGTCGAACTCCGAAAACTGCTCCAGCATCTCGGTGCGCGCTTCGTGTTCCCGCTCGAGGATGTTCTGTGGCAGTTCGACCAGGGAGGACGGCTGGCCCTCGCGATAGCGCCAGGCGCGTTCCGAGATCAGGTCGCAACTGCCGACCACCTTCTCGCCTTCGCGTATTGGCACCTGCCGAAGAACGAGCGGGTGGTTCGAATAGGCCTGGAGCGCGGCAATCACGTCACGCAGGCGTCCGCGGGGTTCGTCCATCCGGTTGACGAAGAGGATGCAAGGCGTGGCCGAGGCCTCGATAGCGCGCAGATAGGGTGCCGCCAGTACCGCATCATCGGGAGACGTAGAAACGCAAAGGATGCAGGCATCGCTTGCCAGTAGTGAATCCTGTGCAACCGCGAGCGCTTCGTTGGCGCCGGGGGTGTCGATCGCGCACCATGGCTCGTTGATGAATTCAAATTCTGAGAGGTTCAAATTGTAGGGAGAGCTGTACTTTCGGGGGGAGCCCCCCAGCGAGGCGAGTTTGGCAACGAGTGTCGATTTACCTGTCTGTGATGGTCCCAATACCGTAAAGCAGCGCATCGGCGATCCTCCCATTGCCTAAAGCACGCATCAGAATGCCAAGAATGCCTTCAACCGAGGCGGCGATCCAGATGTTTGCATTCATTCTTAAATATGAGGGGCAGGGGCGAGGTCCATAGTTAGTTGGTCGGTGGTTGGCGCTTTTGGTCCCCACTGGTATTTCTGACGGCTTTCCGCCATATACAGCCCGAACAAACATGGAATTGATCCCGATGAGCGCAGCGGTTGAATTTGCGAGGATGAACGGGCTTGGCAACAAGATCCTGGTCGTCGACATGCGCGGCCGCGCCGATAAGGTGACGCGGGAGGCCGCGATCGCGTTGAACGCCGATCCCGCCACCCAGTTCGACCAGATCATGGCGATCCATGATCCGAAGGCTCAGGGAACGGACGCCTGGATCGATATCCTCAATTCGGACGGTTCGAAGGCGCAGGCCTGCGGCAACGGCACCCGTTGCGTCGTGCAGGCACTGGCCGCCGAGACCGGCCGCAAGGCCTTCACCTTCCAGACGGTCGCCGGCATCCTGAACGCCGTCGAACACGAGGACGGTACGATCTCGGTCGACATGGGCCGCCCGGTCTTCGACTGGAACAAGATCCCGCTGGCGGAGGAGTTCTTCGATACGAGCCGCATTGAACTGCAGATCGGGCCGATCGACGCGCCGGTACTGCATTCGCCGTCGGCCATGTCGATGGGCAATCCGCACGCGATCTTCTGGGTGACAAGCGATCCGATGGGCTTCGAGCTGGAGCGTTTCGGTCCGCTTCTCGAAAACCATCCGATGTTTCCCGAAAAGGCCAATATCACCCTGGCCCAGGTCACGTCGCATTCGGCGCTGCGCACCCGCACCTGGGAGCGTGGCGCCGGCCTGACGCTTGCCTGCGGTTCGGCCGCTTGCGCGTCTGCCGTTTCCGCCGCCCGCACCGGCCGCACCGGCCGAAAGGTGACGATCGACGTCGCCTCCAGCCCGATCCGTCAACCGCTCGTCATCGAATGGCGCGACGACGATCACGTCGTCATGACCGGCCCGGCGGAATGGGAATGGTCCGGAAAGGTGGATCCGGTGACAGGCTCCTTCACGCGGGACGAAGAGCCCAATATCAGCGGGCAGGGACTTCCGGTCCCGGGGAGCTTGGCAAAATGAGCGGCGTGGAGGTCATCACCTTCGGCTGTCGGCTCAACACCTATGAATCGGAAGTGATGCGGGCCGAAGCCGAAAAGGCGGGGCTCAACAACGCCGTGCTGGTCAATACCTGCGCCGTCACCGGCGAGGCGGTGCGCCAAGCTCGCCAGGCGATCCGTCGTGCGCGGCGGGAAAATCCGCATGCCCGCATCATCGTCACCGGCTGTGCCGCCCAGACCGAAAAGCAGGCCTTTGCCGAAATGGCCGAAGTCGACGCCGTGCTCGGCAACGAGGAGAAGCTGAAGAGCGCTTCCTATCGCGACCTGCCGGATTTTGGCGTCGCTGCGGAAGAGAAACTGCGCGTCAACGACATCATGAGCGTCAAGGCGACTGCACCTCAGATGGTGAAGCACATCGACGGGCATGTGCGGGCCTTCATCCAAGTGCAGAACGGCTGCGACCACCGCTGTACCTTCTGCATCATCCCCTATGGTCGGGGCAATTCCCGCTCGGTGCCGATGGGTGCCGTCGTGGATCAGGCCCGCAAGCTCACGGAAAGTGGCTATCGCGAAATTGTGCTGACCGGCGTCGACGCCACAAGCTATGGTGGCGACCTTCCCGGGCAGCCGTCGCTCGGATATCTCGCAAAGACGCTTCTGAGGCAGGTGCCGGACATCCTCCGACTTCGCCTGTCCTCCATCGACAGCATCGAAGCCGACAAGCATCTCTGGGACCTGATCGCCGAAGAACCTCGCTTCATGCCGCACCTGCATCTGTCGCTGCAGCATGGCGACAACCTGATCCTGAAACGGATGAAGCGCCGTCATTCACGCGCTGAGGCACTGGCCTTCACGGAACAGGCGCGTCGCTTGAGGCCCGAGATCGCGTTCGGCGCAGACATGATCGCCGGATTCCCGACCGAGACGCAAGAGATGTTCGAGAATGCCGCGACCCTGGCGGAAGAGGCGGGCATTTCCTTCCTGCATGTCTTTCCCTACAGCCCCCGGCCGGGCACGCCGGCGGCGCGGATGCCGCAACTCGACCGCGGGCTGATCAAGCAGCGTGCCGCCCGTCTTCGTGCACGAGGCGAGGCCCTGCATCGCAGCCATCTCGACCGTATGATAGGCACTGAGCAGACGATCATAGTCGAGAACAACGGCATGGCGCACACGGAAAACTTTTCGCTGGTTGCAGCGCCGGGGCTTATTCCCCGCGACCTCAAGCGCGTTATCATTACCGGGCACAACGGCAAGCATCTGGAAATGCAGGTCGCGCCGGCCCTTGCCTCATCTCGGGCAGCATAAACGGAAGACGGATCTCTTATGGCATTGAGCTTCATCAAACGCGTCTTCACCTTCGGAAAACCTGTCGAGGAGGAGACGCCTGAGGCAGAAAAGCTGAATGAGTTGGGCTCTCTCCAGGCCGAACTCGAGCCGAAGTCGCGGCACGAAGACTTGCCGGTTTCGCCCGTCGATCCTGTCGCGCCGACGGAGATCGAGACTGCCGGTGGCCCGGTTGCGGATCGGGCAGCGGAAAACGTCACGGAGCCGGAAGCCGAAAATGCGACCGCCGCCATCCTTCCGGGCGTCGAAGCCGCACCCGATATCGGAATGGTGCCGTTGTCCTTGCTGCAGGCGGAAGCCGAGGCGGAGGAAGGCGAACAAGAGGCTGCCTCTCCGGAAGCACGCCCCTCTGTCCTGCCGGACATCTCCCCCTCAAGGGGAGAGATCACGGATGCACCGGCCTCTTCTGCATCTGACATTGGCGATGTGGATTCCGACACTGTTTCCACGCGTTCCGGGCTCGCTTTGGAACGAGGAGCAAGCCACGATTCCATCTCCCCCTCTGAGGGGGAGATGCCCAGCAGGACAGAGGGGGGTGTTGCTCCGAGTGAAGTGGCCCGCACCGAACCCGTCCTCCCCAAAGGCTTTTCCACTGCCCGCCTGGAACCCCAAACCGCCCCGGTCGCTCCCGCGCCTAAACTTACTTGGTTCCAGCGGCTCCGCGCCGGTCTTGCGCGCACCTCGTCGCAACTCACCGGCCAGATCACGGCGCTCTTCACCAAGCGCAAGCTGGACGAAGACACGCTGGAGGAGCTGGAGGATCTGCTGATTCAGGCGGATCTCGGCGTCGAGACGGCGATGCGCATCACCGGGGCGCTATCGTCCGAACGCTACGGCAAGGACGTCACCGGCGAAGACGTATCCCGGATCATGGCTGCCGAGATCACCAAGGTCCTGTCGCCGGTCGCCAAGCCGCTGCAGCTCGACCTCAACCACAAGCCGCATGTCATCCTCGTCGTCGGCGTCAACGGGACCGGCAAGACCACGACGATCGGCAAGCTCGCGGCAAAACTCTCCGGCTCGGGGCTCAAGGTGATGCTCGCCGCCGGCGATACGTTCCGTGCCGCGGCGATCGAGCAGCTGAAGATCTGGGCGGACCGGACGGGTTCGGAATTCATCGGCACCAAGCTGGGTGCCGATGCTGCCGGGCTTGCCTATGACGCCTACGAGCAGGCGCGTGCCAAGAAAAGCGATGTCTTGATCATCGACACGGCCGGCCGGCTGCAGAACCGCACGGAGCTGATGGCGGAGCTCGAAAAGATCGTTCGCGTGCTCGGCAAGCTCGATCCCGATGCGCCGCACACCGTGCTTCAGACCCTCGACGCCACGACCGGTCAGAATGCCCTGCAGCAGGTCGAGATCTTCCGCAATGTCGCCGGCGTCACCGGCCTGATTATGACGAAACTCGACGGCACCGCGCGCGGCGGCATTCTGGTGGCGATTGCCGCCAAGCACAAGCTGCCGGTCTATTTCATCGGTGTCGGCGAAGGCGTGGATGATCTGGAGCCTTTTGAGGCGGGAGATTTTGCGCAGGCCATTGCCGGTTTGACGCATTGATGACACAGAAAGACGATTTGGCTTTGCAAAAGAAAGCCGCGAAGTTGGGACCCATGCAGAGCATCGAAAGCGACATCACGCCGACAAAGGAAGAAAAGCAGCATCCGATGCTGAAGCTGGCGCTGGAAATCGGCCCGCTTCTCGTCTTCTTTTTCGGCAACCTCCGTGGCGAATGGCTGGTGTCGAAATTTCCGGCTCTTTCGGCGATCGGCGGCCCGCTGCTTGTTGCAACGGCGCTTTTCATGATTGCGACCGTCATTTCACTCGTCATTTCCAAGATCGTCTTCCACCACCTGCCCGTCATGCCTTTCGTTTCCGGCATTGTGGTCCTGATCTTTGGCTCGCTGTCGATCTGGCTGCAGGACGAGACCTTCATCAAGATGAAGCCGACGATCGTCAATTCGCTGTTCGGCGTGACGCTGCTCGTCGGCCTGATGTTCGGCAAGTCATTGCTCGGTTATGTCTTCAACGCGGCCTTTCAGCTCGACGAGACCGGTTGGAAAAAGCTTACATTTCGGTGGGGTCTGTTCTTTCTGGTGCTTGCAGTCATGAACGAGGTGGTCTGGCGCAATTTCTCCGACGCCGTCTGGATCAATTTCAAGGTCTGGGGCACGATGCCGATCACCATCGCCTTCACGCTTGCGCAGATGCCGCTCATCATGCGGCACACCATTACCGAACCTGTCGCGGAAACCGAAAAGTGACGACAGCCGATCTTTCCGATTCCGCTTCGTCTTCCAGGCGCTGGCTGTTTGCCGCTCTTGCCCTCTTCCTGCTGCAGATTGCCGTGCTCTATGCCATGGGCCGGATCCCGATCTGCGAATGCGGTTATGTGAAGCTGTGGGAAGGCGGGGTGAATTCCAGCGGCAACTCGCAGCATCTTTCGGACTGGTACACCCCGTCCCACATCATCCACGGCTTCCTTTTCTATGGTCTCGGCTGGCTTCTCTTTCGGCGCGCGCCGCTTACTGCGCGGCTGTCGCTCGCGGTGCTGATCGAGGCTGCATGGGAAGTGTTGGAAAACACGCCGCTGGTGATCGACCGCTACCGGACGGCGACCATGGCGCTCGGCTATACCGGCGACAGCATCCTGAATTCCGCAATGGACACGGTCTTCATGGCGCTCGGCTTCTTCGCCGCGGCCCGCTTGCCGGTCTGGCTGACGATCGCAGTCGCGATCTTCTTCGAGCTAGCGACCGGTTATATCATCCGCGACAACCTGACGCTCAACGTGCTCATGCTCGTCTGGCCGGTCGATGCGGTGCGGGAGTGGCAGGCGGCGATGCCCTGATCACTTGCCGGCGGCGGCTTTTTCTATCGCCGGCATAAGGTCCTGAGTGAGGCTGCGCTCGTCGAAGGGGCCGACCTTCTTGTAGAGGATCGTGCCGTCCGGCCCGACCAGATAGCTTTCGGGAATACCGTAGACACCCCAGTCGATCGCGGCCTTGCCGTTTGGATCGACGCCGATCGCCTTGTAGGGATTGCCGAGCTCGCCGAGGAAACGCAGCGCATTGTCGTTGCGATCCTTGTAGTTGATGCCGACGATCGTCAGCCGTCCGTCCTTCGCCAGTTCTTTGAGGATGGGATGTTCCTGCCGGCAGGGCACGCACCAGGAGGCGAAGACGTTCACCAGCGTCAGCTTGCCGGCAATCGCGGCGTCAGCAAGCGCGGCGGTATTCGATCCCTCAAGCGGCGGCAGCGAAAGCGACGGCGCCTTCTTTCCGATGAGCGCCGAAGGGATGGCGGAAATGTCGCGGCCGTTGACGTCCTGGTCATAGAGCATCTTGCCGGCCACTGCCGCAAAGCCCAGAAAAATCAGGAGGGGCAAGAGGGCGAGGGCGTAACGGGAGAGGCCTTTGCGTTGGGTCGGCTGGCTTTCGGTCTCGGTGCTCATGGCTTGTAACTCTGGGCCGCATCACCTTTGGGCTGCGAAGATCGACGGCCGATGCCTGAGGCTTCCAGTTCCGCCAGCTCCCTTCGGCGGGCGCGGCCGTCGAGCCAAACCCAGCCGATTAGACAGAGCGCTACCGAAGCCGTCACCGAATAGGACAGGGCAATGTAGAATGTATGCGTCATTGGCTTCTCATGCCTCCCGTCCGGCCGCGCGGGCGGCAAGCCGCCGTTGAGCGGCAACGCGGCGTCGCCAGATTTCGTTTCGCATCGCGGCGATGTGCAGCGTGAAGAACAGCAACGTGAAGGCGATCGCCATCACAAGCAGCGGCCAGAGGAACTCGCCGTCGATGGTCGGGCCATCCAGGCGGATGACGCTTGCCGGCTGGTGCAGCGTATTCCACCAGTCGACCGAGAACTTGATGATCGGGATGTTGACGAAGCCGACTAGGATGAGGACGGCCGAAACACGCGCCGCCTTGGACGGATCGTCCATCGCGCGATTGAGTGCAATCAGGCCGAGATACATCAGAAAGAGCACGAAAACGGAGGTCAGCCTTGCGTCCCATACCCACCATGTCCCCCACATGGGCCTGCCCCAGAGCGAGCCGGTCGCAAGCGCGATCAGCGTGAAGGCGGCGCCCAGCGGTGCGGCGGCCTTGTGGCTGACGTCGGCGAGCGGATGGCGCCAGACCAGAGTTCCGATCGCCGAGAGCGCCATCACCGAATAACACATCATCGACAGCCAGGCGGCCGGAACATGCACATACATGATGCGTACGGTCTGGCCCTGCTGATAGTCCCCCTCGGTCGCGAAGCTCAGATAGAGGCCGATGGCAAAGAGACTTGCGGTGACGGCCGCCATCCAGGGCAGGATGCGCGCAGCAAGCGCCAGAAACCGCGTCGGGTTGGCAAGATCGCTCAGTTTGGTGATGGCAAGACTTTCGGTCATGAGCGCTTTCTAATCAAAGTCGCGGGCGGCATGTTGATTCTAGTCAATCGCTGGCGTTTCTTAAAGCCAGCGCTGCGCCCAGCGGTCCAAGTACCGCAAAAAACATCGTGATGGCCACCAATATCAGAAAAGGCGGCATAAAGGGGGCGGGATCCTCAACAGCTGCGTAAGAGGCGCTCACTCCGAAAATCAGGACCGGAATCGCCAGCGGCAGCACCAGGATCGAAACCAGCAGCCCTCCGCGGGGAAGTGCGACGGCGACCGCCGCGCCCACCGCGCCGATGAAGGTCAGTGCTGGCGTGCCGACCAGGAGGGTGAGCATGGTGGCGCCGATCGCCATCTCGCTCATGTTCATGAACAGCCCGAGCAGCGGTGAAGCGATGACCAGCGGCAGGCCGTTGCCCAGCCAGTGGGCCAGGCATTTGAGGAGCACCGTCAGGACGAGCGGATGTTCCTGCATCAGGAGAAGATCGAGCGAGCCGTCCTCGCGATCGGTCTGGAACAGCCGATCAAGGCCGAGCAGGGCCGAAAGCAGAGCACCGATCCAGACGATAGCCGGACCGATGCGGGAGAGCAGGTTCAAATCCGGCCCGACGCCGAAAGGAATGACGGCGACGACGGTCATGAAGAACAGCACACCGATCAATGCTCCGCCGCCGGCGCGAACGGAAAGCTTCAGGTCGCGAAGGAGGAGGGCAGTCATGGCCTAGCCTCTGGTTGCGCGGTAGCCATGGGCAGGACGTTCACCATGTCCCCTCCCCAACACCAGCAAAACCCGTCATCCGCAACTCCCTTGCATTCTCCAGCCCGAGCGGCTGGTGAGTCGCGGCGAGCAGTATGCCGCCTTCGGAAAGGTGCGCGTTGATCAATGTCGTGAACACTCCTTCAGCATTCACATCCAGCGCTGCCGTCGCTTCGTCGAGGATCCAGACGGGGCGATAGGCGACAAGGAGCTTTGCAAAGGCCATGCGCCGTTGCTGTCCGGCCGACAAATAGCCGAATGGCAGGTGGACGATGCTTCCAAGGCCCACCAGTTCGGCGGCTTCGTAAACCGGCAGGCCATGGCCGCCTTTGACATCGCCGAAAAAATTTTTCCAGAACGCGAGGTTCTCGGCGACGGAAAGTTCCGCCTTCATGGCATTGCGGTGGCCGAGGTAGTGGCAGGCTTCGGCGGCGCGCATTCCCGATTCGGCTGATTCGGAATACCACTCCACCCGACCGCTCTCCGGACGAAGCAGTCCGGCCACGACGCGCAGCAGGGTCGATTTTCCGGAGCCATTACGGCCGGTGAGCACGAGGCTTTCGCCCGTTCTCAGATCAAAGGAGACGTCCTTGAAAATCAGGTCTTCACCGCGTCGCGCGGCCAAACCGTCGGCCGTCAGCCGCATACTCGCTGCCCTTGTTAAGATTTTAATCACCCGACTGAAAAATTTTCCGCCAATGCCACCTTAGCAGTCTGGAACCCTTCTTAGAAATTATCTATAAGCACTGCAACCACGCCAGCGGCCGGCGTGATTTCCATCTTGCGCCGAACCTGAAGACTTTAAAAATCTTCTCGTGCGGACAGCGGAAATGGTCGTACCCGCATCCTGATGTGCATGAAGTGCATAGGCGTCCGCACGCGCGTGTTGGCTCTTTATCAGCGGGGTTTATTCCGTGGCTAAGTCTCTCGACAGTTTCAATTGTCGTTCCGTCCTTACCGTAGGCGGTAAGGATTACGTCTATTACAGCCTTCCGAAGGCCGAACAGAACGGCCTTCCGGGCGTTTCGAAGCTCCCTTTCTCCATGAAGGTGCTGCTCGAGAACCTGCTCCGCTTCGAAGACGGCCAAACGGTAACGAAGGAGCAGATCCTTGCGGTTGCCGAATGGCTGAACAACAAGGGTCTCACTGAGGCCGAAATCGCCTACCGTCCGGCCCGCGTGCTGATGCAGGACTTCACCGGCGTTCCCGCCGTCGTCGACCTGGCGGCCATGCGCGACGGCATCAAGGCACTCGGCGGCGATCCGGAAAAGATCAATCCGCTGGTTCCCGTCGACCTCGTCATCGACCACTCGGTCATCGTCGACGAATTCGGCACCCCGCAGGCATTTGCCAAGAACGTCGAACTCGAATACCAGCGCAACGGCGAACGCTATCGCTTCCTGAAATGGGGCCAGCAGGCATTCGAGAACTTCCGCGTCGTTCCCCCCGGCACCGGTATCTGTCACCAGGTCAATCTCGAATATCTCGGCCAGACTGTCTGGACGAAGGAAGAGGATGGCGAAACGATCGCCTATCCGGACACCTGCGTCGGCACCGATTCGCATACCACGATGATCAACGGCCTCGGCGTTCTGGGCTGGGGTGTCGGTGGTATCGAAGCCGAAGCCGCCATGCTCGGCCAGCCGGTCTCCATGCTTCTGCCTGAAGTCATCGGCTTCAAGCTCACCGGCAAGCTCAAGGAAGGCGTCACCGCGACCGACCTCGTTCTCACCGTCGTGCAGATGCTGCGCAAAAAGGGCGTCGTGTCCAAGTTTGTCGAGTTCTTCGGTCCGGGCATGGACAATATGCCGCTCGCCGACCGCGCGACAATCGGCAACATGGGTCCTGAATACGGCGCGACCTGCGGCTTCTTCCCGGTTGACGGCGAAACCATCAACTACCTCAACATGTCCGGCCGCACCAAGGAGCGCATTGCGCTCGTCGAAGCCTATTCGAAGGTGCAAGGCATGTGGCGCGAAGGCGACGGTTCCGACCTCGTCTTTACCGATACGCTGGAACTCGATCTCGGCGACGTCGTTCCGTCGATGGCCGGTCCGAAGCGTCCGGAAGGCCGCATTCCGCTCGAAAACATCGCCTCCGGTTTCGCCGGCTCGATGGATACCGACTACAAAAAGCCGGGTCAGCTCGACAAACGCTATCCCGTGGAAGGCACCGACTACGACCTCGGTCATGGCGATGTTGCAATTGCAGCCATCACCTCCTGCACCAACACCTCCAACCCGTCGGTGCTGATCGCAGCCGGCCTTCTCGCCCGCAATGCGGTGGCGAAGGGCCTGAAGACCAAGCCGTGGGTGAAGACCTCGCTGGCGCCCGGATCTCAGGTGGTCGGTGAATATCTCGCGAAGTCCGGCCTGCAGACCGACCTCGACAAGCTCGGCTTCAACCTCGTGGGCTTCGGCTGCACCACCTGCATCGGCAATTCCGGTCCGCTGCCGGCGCCGATCTCCAAGACGATCAACGACAAGGGTCTCATCGTTTCGGGCGTGCTCTCGGGCAACCGTAACTTCGAGGGCCGCATTTCGCCTGATGTTCAGGCCAACTACCTCGCTTCACCGCCGCTCGTCGTCGCCTACGCGCTCGCCGGCACGGTGCAGAAGGACCTGACCAAGGAGCCGATCGGCGAAGATCAGAACGGCAACGCCGTCTATCTCAAGGATATCTGGCCGACCTCTGCCGAAGTGCAGGAGTTCATCCTGAAGTACGTCACCCGCGAACTCTACGAATCGAAGTACGCCGACGTCTTCAAGGGCGACGCAAATTGGCAGGCGGTCAACGTTCCTCCGGGACAGACCTATGCCTGGGACAACAAGTCCACCTATGTCCAGAACCCGCCTTACTTCGTGGGCATGGGCAAGACGGGCTCGGGCCTCAAGAACATCAAGGGCGCGCGGGTGCTCGGCCTGTTCGGCGACAAGATCACCACCGACCATATCTCTCCGGCCGGTTCGATCAAGGCAGCCTCTCCGGCTGGTGCCTACCTCACGGATAACGGCGTCGCCGTTGCCGACTTCAACCAGTACGGCACGCGTCGCGGTAATCATGAAGTGATGATGCGCGGCACGTTTGCCAACATCCGCATCCGCAACCACATGCTCGGCCCGAACGGCAAGGAAGGTGGCTACACCATCCACTATCCTTCCAAGGAAGAGATGTCGATCTACGATGCGGCCATGAAGTACAAGGACGAGGGCACGCCGCTCGTCATCTTCGCCGGCGTCGAATACGGCAACGGTTCGTCGCGCGACTGGGCCGCAAAGGGCACCAACCTGCTCGGCGTCAAAGCGGTCATCGCCCAGTCCTTCGAGCGTATCCACCGTTCGAACCTGGTCGGCATGGGCGTCGTTCCCTTCGTCTTCGAAGAGGGCACCACCTGGGCAAGCCTCGGCCTGAAGGGTGACGAAGTCGTCGAGATCGACGGTCTGGAAGGCGACATCAAGCCGCGCGAGTGGAAGACCGCCAAGATCACCTACGGCGACGGCACGGTGAAGGAGATCAATATCCTCTGCCGTATCGATACGCTCGATGAGGTCATCTACATGAACAACGGTGGCATTCTGCAGACTGTTCTGCGCGACCTCGCCGCTTAAACCCGCGATTGATCAACATCCGCCGGAGAGACTTCTCCGGCGGATCTCTTCTGCCTGTCACACTGCCGCATTACCTCTCCTGGAGGTCCGATCACCTTGGCCATCGTCATCTTCATCGGAATGGCCGTCACCGTTTTCCTGACATCGCTGCTTTCGGGAATTTTCGGCATGGCGGGCGGGCTGATTTTGCTCTGGGTGCTGCTCTTCCTCTTTCCCGTTGGAACGGCGATCGCCATTCATGGCGTCATCCAGATGGTGTCGAACGGCTCGCGCGCCTGGTTCTCCCGCGCCTATATCGATTACAAGATTCTCGGCATCCTTGGCGTCGGACTGATCATTTCCAGCATCATCCTGCTGATCGTCGACTACCAGCCAAACATCGTCGTCGTGTCGATCGCGATCGGCCTGATGCCGATCCTCGTATGGTTGCCGGTTTCAAAGCTCCAGCTTGATGCCTCGAAACCGTCTCACGCACTCGTCTGCGGGCTGATTGCCGGAGCCTTGACCGTTGGCGTCGGCGTCTCCGGGCCGACAATCGATATCTTCTTCATCCGCACCATGATGGACCGACGCAAGGTGATCGCCACCAAGGCGGCGGTTCAGGTTGCCTCGCATGCCACCAAGGTGGTTTTCTACTGGAATGCCGCTTCGGCGCTGCCGACGGCCGACTGGATATCGATTCTTCTCGCGGCGCCGATCGCCATCCTCGGCGCACGTGCCGGCAACGGCATTTTGCAGCGGATGACCGATGCGAATTTCAGGTCCTGGACGCGCTGGATCGTGACTGGGGTGGGTGCGGTCTATTTCACCCAAGGCCTTTTGAAGCTGATCTGACCGCGGCCCCGACCCCCGAAGGGGATCAGGCGATGTCGGCTGAGGCAACGACGATCAAATATCCGGTCTTCACCCGTTCGTGACTTTCTCTTGACGGAAGGGGGTGGTTACCTTCCGCCATCCCGTGCGTTAGGCTCTTGATCGCCGTGAGCAATAGTGGATAACAGTTGCCCTGATAAAGAGGTCTGCCGCCGATGCCGTTCCGCTCCATTTCTCTGGTCCTTCTTGCGAGCCTGCTCTCTGCCGGCGCTGCGTTTGGGGGCGAGGTGAGGGCTCCCAAGGGCGTTGTCGAACTTTTCACCTCGCAGGGTTGCTCCTCGTGCCCGCCGGCGGATGGGACGTTGCGAGATCTCGTCGTGCAAGGGGATGTGGTCGCGCTCTCCTATCACGTCGACTACTGGAACTATCTCGGTTGGACCGACACCTTGAGTTCAAGGGAAAATACAGAGCGTCAATACGGCTATGCGAAGACGCTGGGGCGCAGTGGGGTCTATACGCCGCAGGCAATCATCAACGGTCGCGAGCACGTAAAGGGCACCGATCTTTCCGTCATCAATGACAAGGTGAAAGGCCTGAACGACAGCGGCAAGGGACTGAACGTGCCGGTGACTGCAGCGATGCGTGGGGACGAGATCGAGATCGAGATCGGTGAAGGCAAAGGCCAGGCAGATGTTGTCGTTGCCTATTTTACGAAGCGGCAGCAGGTGGAAGTCACCAAGGGCGAGAATAGCGGAAAGACCATGGAATACTGGCACAGTGTTTACGACGTGCAATCCGTCGGCACGTGGAGCGGCCAGAGCATGAAGCTCAACCTGCCGGGCAAACTGATGGGTAAATCGAAGAAGGACGGCTGCGCCATTCTGCTGCAGACTTCCGGCGCCGGAGGCGAGCCTGCGGCTATTCTTGGCGCTACGATTCTTATGGCTGGCCGTAAGAAGTATTGATCCGCGGCGGCCGGGTTCGTCCGTGAAGGGTGATCGGTCGGCGGCCCGATCCAGGAACATTGGGGGGCTGGGGGTAAGGGTCAATGCACCGGATCGGGCCATATGGCGCTAGGAACGCGCCAACCGATGGGCGCCAATCTCGCTTCGAAATCTGGCGCTGTTTTGTTCGAAATAGGGCGAGAATAAAAAACGCCAAGGGCCCGTCCACAGCTTGCCCGCCGCCGGGGTTGCTTTTTCTGGGCTCTCGGGCAGACTGTCACATCTCCGACATAGTGATTTGGGAGCCTTGATGACCGATCAGCCGGAATTGCCGGGGGGCGAAAGAACCCAGGACACAACCGTCGTCAGTCTCCATGAATACCGGCAGAATCGCGACCCTGTTCCTGTCACCTTTCACAGACGCGAACTCGACGCGATCCTGAGGATCTACGGCCGCATGGTGGGTGAAGGGGAATGGAAAGACTACGCGATCGATCATCTCAAGGATCGGGCGGTCTTTTCGATCTTCAAGCGGTCAGGCGAGATGCCGCTTTACCGGATCGAGAAGAACCCCAAGCTTGCCGGCAAGCAGGGTGCCTATTGCGTGCTCAACACCCATGGAATGGTCCTGAAGCGCGGCCACGAACTGCCGCAGGTCCTCAAGGTCTTCGACAAGGTTTTGAAGCTGATCGACTGAGCCTTAACCGGCGAACAGTGTCCCGGGATAGGTATTGGGGTCGGGATCGCTTTCTTTCCCCTCCCCCAGCGAGGTCTGCATCAGAACCGTATCCAGCCATTTGCCATGCTTGAAACCGGTCCCCTTGAGGGTCCCCGTCAATTCGAAGCCGAGGCTGCTGTGCACCGCCACGGAAGCCGGGCTTGCGCCGCCGATGACGGCGACCATCTGCCGGAAGCCGAGGGCCTCGCAGCGGACGACCAGTTCCTTCAGAAGCGCCTTGCCGGCCCCTTTGCCGCGTGCCTCCGGAGCGAGATAAATGGAATCCTCCACCAGCCAGCGATAGGCCGGGCGGGTCCGAAAAGCCGAGGCGTAGGCATAACCGAGCAAAGCACCGTTCTCGTCTTCCGCGGCGATATACGGATAACCCTTCGTCTGGATCGCTTCGAAGCGGCTCGTCATCTCGGCTTGGTCCGGTGGGACGATTTCATAGCTCGCCGTACCGTTGAGGACGCTGTCTCGGTAAATCTCGGTGATAGCTGGGAGGTCGGAGGGAGACGCGTCGCGGATGCGGAAAGTCATTGGGGATAATCACTACAGGCCGGGAATAATGTGTGAGCCAGCCTATGCTGCCGCTTCCGGGCGGGCAACAAAAAAAGGCGGCTGAACAGCCGCCTTCAGACCGCTGACAAA
>UBYX01000054.1 GCA_900469955.1 Hyphomicrobiales bacterium
AACTTTCGGGGGTCAGTTCAGGGTCCGGGCTTTTCTGTTAGGTGGTCCCTGACAAAAAAGGCGCCGGCAGATGCCGACGCCTTTTTGCGATTTGGCTGCCGATCAGTGAGCCAGGATGACCTTGGGCTTCAGCTGGCCTGACGGGCCGCGATCGAAGATCTGGTAGACCTGAGGATTGCGTAAGGGGGCGTCGCTCTGGTCATGCTCCAGGTTCTGTTCCGAAACATAAGCGACGTATTCCGTCTCGTCGTTCTCCGCGAGGAGGTGGTAGAAGGGCTGGTCCTTGTTCGGCCGGATTTCCACCGGAATGGCATTCCACCATTCTTCAGAATTGGCATATTCCGGATCCACATCGAACACGACGCCCCGAAACGGAAAGACCTTGTGGCGGACCACCTCTCCGATTGTAAACTTAGCGTTGCGTTGTTTCATGGTGCGATGTCCTTTCGCATCCTAATGTGGGAATAGAATTCCCTGACATCAAGAGAGTAATGCGCACCGCCCCCCATCGTTCCATGGATAGACTTGAGCAGGTATCGGTCTGCTTGGCTCTGCCGTTGCCAAGATTACGTCATGGAGGGCAAGAACGATGGCGACGGCGTGACAATACTCAAAGGTCTCATCGAAAAGATAGCGGCCGCGAAATTGGAAACCAGCGGCATCACCTAATGGATGCCCGCAAAAAGTAACGGCGGGCCTGAGCCCGCCGTTCGGAAATGCCGATTGCAGAAAGTCGGCGGATCAGGCCGAGTAGTACATGTCGAATTCGACCGGATGCGGGGTCATTTCGAAGCGCATGACTTCCGTCATCTTCAGCTCGATATAGGCGTCGATCTGGTCGTCGTCGAAGACTCCGCCGGCGGTCAGGAACTTGCGGTCGCGATCGAGGTTTTCGAGCGCTTCGCGCAGCGAGCCGCAGACCGTTGGGATCTTCTTCAGCTCCTTCGGCGGCAGGTCGTAAAGGTCCTTGTCCATGGCCTTGCCAGGGTGGATCTTGTTCTTGATGCCGTCGAGGCCGGCCATCAGCATGGCGGCAAAGCCGAGATAGGGGTTTGCCAACGGATCCGGGAAGCGGACTTCGACGCGCTTCGACTTCGGCCCGGTTCCGAACGGAATACGGCACGAAGCAGAGCGGTTACGCGCCGAATAAGCGAGCAGCACCGGCGCTTCATAACCCGGGACGAGACGCTTGTAAGAGTTCGTCGTCGGGTTGGTGAAGGCATTGATCGCCTTGGCATGCTTGATAATGCCGCCGATATAGAAGAGGCAGCTTTCGGAAAGGCCGGCATATTCGTCGCCGGCGAAGGTCGGCTTGCCGTCCTTCCAGATCGACTGGTGCACATGCATGCCCGAACCATTGTCGCCGAAGACCGGCTTGGGCATGAAGGTCGCGGTCTTGCCATAGGCATTGGCGACCTGATGCACGACGTATTTGTAGATCTGGATCTTGTCGGCGTTGCGCACCAGCGTGTCGAATTTGACGCCGAGTTCGTGCTGGGCGGACGCGACTTCGTGGTGATGCTTTTCGACGACCACGCCCATTTCGGTCAGCACCGTCAGCATTTCCGAGCGCATGTCCTGGAGGCTGTCGACCGGCGGTACGGGGAAATAGCCGCCCTTGACGCGCGGCCGGTGCCCGAGGTTGCCGGTTTCGTAATCGGTGTCGTCGTTGGAAGGCAGTTCCGACGAATCCAGCTTGAAGCCGGTGTTATAGGGGTCTGCCTTGTATTTGACGTCGTCGAAGACGAAGAATTCCGGCTCAGGGCCGACGAAGATGGTGTCGCCGATGCCGGATGCCTTCAGATAGGCTTCTGCCTTTTTGGCAGTTCCGCGCGGGTCGCGGTTATAGGCTTCGCCGGAAATCGGATCGAGGATGTCGCAGAAGATGACCATCGTCGACTGGGCGAAGAAAGGGTCCATATGCACCGTGGCGGGATCGGGCATGAGCACCATGTCGGACTCGTTGATGGCCTTCCAGCCGCCGATCGAGGAACCGTCGAACATGACACCATCGGCGAACATGTCCTCATCGACCGATGCGATGTCCATGGTGACGTGCTGCAGCTTGCCGCGCGGGTCGGTAAAGCGCAGGTCTACGAACTTGACGTCGTTTTCCTTGATTTGTTTCATGATTTCGCTTGCGCTCGTCATATGACCTTCCTCGATGTAAGATGACGATGAAGCCCGGGCCGGCGGCCGCGGGGCGGATTAGATGGCGTCTACGCCCGTTTCACCAGTGCGGATGCGGATGACCTCCTCCACATTGGAGACGAATATCTTGCCATCCCCGATCCGTCCAGTCTGTGCGGCGTTACGAATCGCTTCTATGACCGCTTCCGCGTTTTCGTCAGCCAAGACAACCTCCACCTTAACCTTCGGCAGGAAGTCGACGACGTATTCCGCACCGCGATAGAGTTCCGTATGGCCCTTCTGACGGCCGAAACCCTTTGCTTCGGTGACGGTGATTCCCTGCAAGCCGACCTCCTGAAGGGCTTCCTTCACTTCATCCAGCTTGAAAGGTTTAATGATCGCTTCGATCTTTTTCATGAGAAACTATCTCTCCGCCTCTCCCTTGAAGCAGGCTTTTACCCGCTCGGCCATGCCAATGCAGTTATCGTGCCAAACTCGAAAGGGACTTTCAAAAAAATAATGCGTTTTTGAGCAAAATCCCCGCAGAACGGCGTGTTTAGTGGCGAAAATGCTTCCACTTTTTCCGATTTTTGTGCGTTGCGGTGCCGGAAAGGATGTTTTTTGGCATTTTCTCGAAACATGAGGAAATTCGAATACAAGCAAGTCGATGATTAATATGAAGGCAAATGCATATCTTGTGTGCATATGAAGGGGCGGATCTCCGCTTGTTTTTCGATCATCTTTCCGTTCAATAGCAGCATGGGCCTTACCATCGATCATCTGCTTCTGACGCCGAACGAAATGACCGCAGCCGACGCCGCCGCTGCTCGGTCGGGGATTCTCTCATTCGACCTGATGGAACGGGCAGGGCGAGCCGTTGCGGCGTCCGCCTTGCGGAATTTCTCCTCGGCATTACGCTTCGTCGTCCTCTGCGGCCCAGGCAACAATGGCGGCGACGGTTATGTGGCTGCCCGCGCGCTGGCTGAGGCGGGCGCGTCCGTCGATGTCTTTCATCTCGGCGAGCTGGAGAGGCTGAAAGGGGATGCGCGGCGCGCACATGACCTTTGGGAAAGATCGTCCGAGCCGCTCGAATGCTATCAACCCGAGCAAGGTGATGTCGTGGTCGATGCCCTTTTCGGCGCCGGCTTGGGGCGGGACGTGCCGGAAGCGGTGGCGCTGGTGATCGCCAAGGTGGACGAGGCGAAAGTCCCGGTTCTGGCGGTCGATCTGCCTTCGGGTCTCTGCGGCCGCCGCGGCGTGCCGCTCGGCGCGTCTTTCGCGGCCCGACATACCGTCACCTTCATGACCCGCAAGCCGGGACATCTGCTATTGCCCGGACGGTCACTCTGCGGAGACATCGAAGTTTTCGACATAGGTATTCCGGCTCGAATCATCCATTCCGTTGCTGGCAAGATCCGTGAAAATAGCCCGCCTCTCTGGCGTGATCTGGTTCCGGCGCCGGAGGCAGGAACGCACAAATACCGGCGCGGGCATCTGGTTGTTTTCTCAGGCGAGGGGGCGAAGACGGGGGCGGCCAGGCTCACGGCCACGGCGGGTCTGAAAGCCGGGGCGGGACTTGTGACCGTTGCGTCACCCGCCGATGCCTTGCCGGTCAATGCCTCTTCGCTCACCGCCGTCATGCTGCATCAGGTCGACGAACTGAGCGATCTACAGAACTGGATAGGGTCGGCAAAGCTCTCTGCCTTCGTGCTCGGCCCCGGTTTCGGCGTCGGCCACAAAGCTCGTCAATTCGTCCTGGCGCTCAAGGATCGGCCGCTGGTGCTGGATGCCGACGGTATCACATCCTTTAAGGAGCAGCCTTCAGAACTCTTCGATGCGTTCGCGGAGGGTGAGACCCGCCTGGTGCTGACGCCGCACGAGGGCGAATTCTCTCGACTGTTTCCCGACCTAGCTGCGGATGTCCATTCCAGCAAGGTGGAGAGGGCCGTACAGGCGGCAGCGCGTGCGCGCGCCGTCGTGGTCTACAAGGGGGCCGACACGGTGATCGCCAGCCCGGATGGACGTGCCAATATCAATAGCAACGGACCGCCGTGGCTGGCGACCGCCGGTTCGGGTGACGTTCTGGCCGGCATGATCGGCGCGTTGCTTGCCCAAGGCATGCCTGCGTTTGAGGCAGCCGCGGTCGGCGTCTATCTGCATGGCGAAGCGGCAAAGCGGGCAGGCAGGAGCATGACGGCCGAGGACCTCGCCGCCCATGCCGGCGTCTGGCTGGATACCTAGCCGCGGCTTTCCAGGAGTTCGCGCATCGCCATCGCACCATAGGGCGCGTTCACCTTGCCCTCATGGATGAAGAAGGCGAAGACGTCGCGCGGTGCCTTCTTGACGTCACGCTTCTCGTCGACCAGCGGCAGATCGTCCGGCACGCCGCCTTCGCCCCAGGTTTCAAGCCTATTTGCCCAGGCCTTCATATCCTCTTCCGCATAACAGGTCTTGATCTCGTCGGAGCCTTTCTGCAGGCGCGCATAGACGAAATCCGCCGTGACATCGGCGATCATCGGATAGTCGAAATGGTCGGCGCAAACCGGCGCAATATTGTATTTGGCAAGCAGGGCAACGAATTCGGGCACTTTGAAGCTGTCGTGGCGAACTTCGACCACATGGGCCAATTTCAATCCATCGAGCTTGTTCGGCAGCAATTTCAGGAAACCCTCGAAATCGTCGGCCTCGAACTTCTTGGTCGGCGCAAACTGCCAGAGCAGCGGTCCGAGATGATCGCCGAGTTCCGTCAGGCCCTGGGTTAGGAACTTCTCGATCGATTCCCCGGCTTCGGCCAAAACCTTGCGGTTGGTGGTAAAGCGGCTTGCCTTCAGCGAAAAGATGAAACCGTCCGGCACTTCGGAGGCCCATTTGGCAAAGGTCTCCGGCTTTTGCGAGCCATAATAGGTTCCGTTGACCTCAATGACGCTCAGCTTGCTGGAGGCATATTCGAGCTGCTTCTTCTTCGCCAATTTCTCGGGATAGAAAGTTCCCTCCCATGGCTCGAAGGTCCAGCCGCCGATGCCCGTCCGGATGATGCCGGCTTTTTTCATGAGTTCCCCTCCATGACGTTACCCGGCTATTCTGCCGCTTCCACCTTTTTCGCCGGTCGACGCTCCAGCAGTTCCTTGAGAAAGTGGCCCGTATAGGACCGTTTTTCCCTGACGACCTGCTCGGGCGTGCCGACCGCGACCACCTCGCCGCCGCCCGTGCCGCCTTCCGGCCCGACATCGATGATCCAGTCGGCCGTCTTGATGACTTCGAGATTGTGCTCGATCACCACCACCGAATTGCCCTGGTTCACCAGTTCATGCAGCATTTCCAGGAGCTTGGCGACGTCGTGGAAATGCAGGCCCGTCGTCGGCTCGTCGAGGATGTAAAGCGTACGTCCGGTCGAGCGTTTTGACAGTTCCTTGGCTAGCTTGACGCGTTGCGCCTCGCCACCCGAAAGCGTGTTGGCCTGCTGACCGACTTTGATATAACCGAGTCCGACATCGAAGAGCGACTGCAGCTTGTCGCGCACCGCCGGCACCGCGGAGAAGAACTCCACCCCTTCCTCGACCGTCATGTCCAGCACGTCGGCGATCGACTTGCCCTTGAAATGCACGTCGAGCGTTTCGCGATTGTAGCGCTTGCCATGGCAGACATCGCAGGTGACATAGACATCCGGCAGGAAGTGCATTTCGATCTTGATGACGCCGTCGCCCTGGCAGGCTTCGCAACGGCCGCCCTTGACGTTGAACGAGAAACGGCCGGGCGCATAACCGCGTGCCTTGGCTTCCGGCAGGCCGGCAAACCAGTCACGGATCGGCGTGAAGGCCCCGGTATAGGTCGCCGGGTTGGAACGCGGCGTGCGGCCGATCGGCGACTGGTCGATGTCGATGACCTTGTCGATGAATTCGAAACCGTCGATCTTGTCATGTTCGGCGGGTATTTCGCGGGCGCCCATGACGCGACGTGCGGCAGCCTTGTAGAGCGTTTCGATGAGGAACGTGGACTTGCCTCCGCCGGATACGCCGGTAACGGCCGTGAAGACGCCGAGCGGAATGGCGGCGGTGACATTCTTCAGATTGTTGCCGCGAGCGCCAAAAACCTTGATTTCCTTGCCCTTCTTGGGCTTGCGACGCTCCACCGGAACCGGCACGCCAAGTTCGCCCGACAGATATTTGCCGGTCAGCGATTTGGGGTTGGCCATGATGTCCTTGGGCCCACCCTGCGCCACCACTTGGCCGCCGTGGATACCGGCGGCCGGACCGATGTCGACCACATAGTCCGCCGTCAGAATAGCGTCCTCGTCATGCTCGACGACGATCACGGTATTGCCGATGTCACGCAGGTGCTTCAACGTCTCGAGCAGCCGCGCATTGTCGCGCTGGTGCAGACCGATTGACGGCTCGTCCAGCACGTAGAGCACGCCAGTGAGGCCGGAACCAATCTGCGAGGCGAGACGAATGCGCTGGCTTTCGCCGCCCGAAAGCGTGCCGGAATTGCGCGAGAGGCTGAGGTAGTCCAGGCCCACATCGTTCAGGAATCGCAGCCGCTCGCGAATCTCCTTCAAGATCCGCACCGCGATTTCGTTCTGCTTGGCGTTCAGAGCCTCCGGCAGGGTCTCGAACCAGTCGCGGGCCGCCCTGATCGACATCTCCGTGACCTGTCCGATATGCAGCGCATTGATCTTAACTGCCAGCGCTTCCGGCTTCAGGCGATAGCCATTGCATGCCGGGCACGGGGCGGCGGACATGTAACGCTCGATATCCTCGCGCGCCCAGGCAGAATCCGTCTCCTTCCAGCGGCGTTCGAGGTTCGGAACGATCCCCTCGAAATTTTTGACGGTTTTATAGGACCGAGCGCCATCGGCGTAGTGGAACTCGATCTTCTCTTCCGTCCCGTGAAGGATCGCCTTCTGGGCCTCTTCCGGAAGTTCGTTCCAGCGGTTGGAAAGCTTGAATCCGAAAGCCTTGCCGAGCGCCTCGAGCGTCTGATTGTAGTAGGGCGAGGTCGACTTCGCCCAGGGCGAGATGGCGCCGTCGCGCAAGGTACGGCCCGGTTCGGGGACGATCAGGTTTTCGTCCACCTTCTGCTGCGAACCCAGACCGTCGCAGGTCGGACAGGCTCCGAAAGGATTGTTGAACGAGAAAAGCCGCGGCTCGATCTCCGGAATGGTGAAGCCTGAAACGGGGCAGGCGAATTTTTCCGAAAACAGCACGCGCTCGTGCGTCTCGTTCAATGACTTGTTGGCCGAACCACCGGCCGCGGTTTCTTCAGCCGGCAGCGGCTTGTCAGCGAATTCGGCAACGGCCAGACCATCGGCGAGCTTCAGCGAGGTTTCGAGACTGTCCGCCAGACGCGCACCGATATCAGAACGCACGACCAGACGGTCCACCACGACGTCGATATCGTGCTTGTATTTCTTATCGAGAGCCGGAACCTCGGCAATCTCGTAGAACTGGCCGTCGACCTTGACCCGCTGAAAACCCTTCTTCATCAGATCGGCGAGTTCTTTTTTGTATTCGCCCTTTCGTCCGCGGATCATCGGGGCCAGGATGTAAAGCCGCGTGCCTTCCTCGAAGGCGAGAATGCGGTCGACCATCTGGCTAACCGTCTGGCTTTCGATCGGCAAGCCCGTCGCCGGCGAATAGGGCACCCCGACACGAGCAAAGAGCAGGCGCATATAGTCGTATATTTCGGTGACGGTTCCCACCGTCGAACGCGGATTTCGCGACGTCGTCTTCTGTTCAATGGAAATCGCCGGCGAAAGCCCGTCGATCTGGTCGACGTCCGGTTTCTGCATCATCTCCAGAAACTGGCGAGCGTAGGCCGAGAGGCTTTCTACGTAACGCCGCTGGCCTTCCGCATAGATCGTGTCGAAGGCGAGGGACGATTTGCCCGAGCCGGAAAGGCCGGTCATGACGATCAGCGAATTGCGCGGCAGATCGAGGTCGATGCCCTTGAGGTTATGCTCGCGCGCGCCACGTATGGAAATGGTTTTGAGTTCACTCATCATCATGCTCTTTGGGAGGATCGAGGTCCTTATGTAGTGATTGATCCGTGCCTGTCGAGACGAAACTGCTGCGATTGCGGGCGGTTCCGAGTCGGTTGACAGCACTATAGGAATAAAATAGAACAAATAAAGAACAATTTGTCTGTGGATTAAAAATCATGGATGCCCAACCGGGCAGGTCGATGGGCTAAAGTGACACGATTGGTTTCAAGGCCGCAAAGCAGGCGGCGGACGAGGTGAGAGTTATGGCTGGCAGCGTGAACAAGGTGATCCTGATTGGGAATGTAGGCGCCGATCCGGAAATTCGCCGCACGCAAGACGGCCGTCCGATTGCCAATCTTCGCATCGCGACTTCGGAGACCTGGCGTGACCGCAATTCCGGCGAGCGGCGGGAAAAGACCGAATGGCACAGTGTCGTGGTGTTCAACGAAGGTCTCTGCAAGGTCGTCGAGCAGTATGTGAAGAAGGGCGCTAAGCTCTATATCGAAGGCGCGCTGCAGACCCGCAAATGGCAGGATCAGACCGGCAACGATCGGTATTCGACCGAAATCGTGCTGCAGGGGTTCAATTCGACTCTGACGATGTTGGATGGCCGCGGTGAGGGCGGCGGCGATCGCGGCGCGCGTGGTGGCAATGACTTCGGCGGTGACGACTTCGGTGGTGGTTATGGCGGCGGAAGCGACAATGACCGCCGGCCCTCCGGCGGTTCGAGCCGCGGCGGCAACCAGCCTTCCGGCGGCAATTTTTCCCGCGATCTCGACGACGACATTCCGTTCTGATCGACGCCTAGCCCGCCGGCCGGTGTGCCTGCGGGCAACCGCCGGACCGCCATTAAGCGGAGAGGCGTGTTTCCGTGTTCTGGTTCGCACTGTCTTCGAGCATCGCCACCAGCACGTCCGATTGGGATAGTATCCCCACCAGCTTGTTGTTTTTCCCGGTCACCGGCAGATAGTGTAGCCCTTCTTCCGCGAAGATGACGATCGCGTCGGCAATGGGCGTGTCGGGTGCGACGGTCCGGACGGGTGTGGTCATGATATCCTTGACGGTATCGTTCGGGGCGCTTGCTCCCGAGAGCACAAGCCGGAGCCGCTGGACGAAGCCGATTCGCGGTCGCCCCTTGGTCCATGTCGCTTTGTCCAGAAAATCCGTCTGGGTGATGATGCCGACGACCTCCGCGCGGTCGTTGGTAACTGGCAGTGTCCGAAAATGGTGGCTGCGCATCACGTCCTGCGCCTCTTTCAGCGAATTGTCAGGGGCGACCGCGACCACATCGCGAGACATGATGCTGGCGCAGTCGAGATGGGTGGCGCGCCGGCGGTAGGATCGCAGTTCGGTTCGTCTGAGGATAGTCTCCAGGTCGTCGCGATCGATATCCAGAAATTCGTCATATTCCTTCAGGACATCGTCGAGATCGGACGATGTAAAGCCGATCCGTTGCATCGGAGCGGGATCGGCGGTTCCGTGATCGGTCGCCGGCGGCTTGATGGAGTGAGGGTAGGGACGCCCCGTCAGGTTGTTGAAGATCAGAGCTAGAAGCAGCAAGGCAAGCGAGTTGCCGGCCACCGGCCACAATACGAAACCGTATCCCAGGTCATGAATGGCAGGCCCGCCGAGGACGGCGGTCAGCGCGATTGCTCCGCTTGGCGGGTGCAGGCATCGCAGTGCCATCATTGCGGCGATCGCGACGCCGATGGCGATCGCGGATGCCAGGAACGGGTCGTTTATCGCAAGCGCCGCAGTGACGCCCACAAATGCGGCAACGGTATTGCCGCAGAGAATCGACCAGGGTTGGGCAAGGGGACTGGACGGAACCGCAAACAGAAGAACTGCCGAGGCCCCCATCGGAGCGATCAGTGCCGGAAGAGAGGCATCGGCCCGCAGCGCCAGACTGCCAAGAAAACCTGTTGCGAGGATCCCGGCCAGGGCTCCCGAGGCTGCGCGCAGCCGTTCTTTCGTACTGATGGAGGTGGCTTCGGGAAGAAGCCGCCACAACACACGCCGCATGATAAGACCTTCTTTGATTCCTGTTGCGGCGGCTTTTAGCAGAAAAACCTAAAATGTCGCACCCTATGATGGTCTCGTATTGCTAGAGATTGAAGGCGGAGCGGACGCCGTCGAGCACGAACTGCACCGAGAGAGCGGCCAGGATGACGCCGAGCAGCCGCGTGAGAATTGCGCGGCCGGTCACGCCGAGAAAACGATCAAGCCGCTCGGCCACCAGAAGCGTCACATAGACGAGCATCATGATCAGCGCGATGACGCCGATCAGCAGAGCCCGGTCGAGTGGGCCGGGGAAGGCGCCCGCAAGCAGTACGGTGGCGGAGATGGCGCCGGGGCCGGCTATCAATGGAAGCGCCAGCGGAAAGACTGCGATATTGTGAAGGTGGTCTATGGTGATTGCGGCCTGAGACGTCTTCTCCTTCCGCTCCTGGCGTTTTTCGAAGACCATTTCGAAGGATATCCAGAAGAGCAGCAAACCGCCGGCAATGCGGAATGCTCCGATCGATATCCCGAGCAGTCCGAGGACGTTCGACCCGAACAGGGCAAAGAGCGCCAGGATGCCGAAGGCGATCAGGGAGCCGCGAAAGGCGACATGACGGCGCTGGACTCCCGTCATGCCGACCGTCAGGCCGAGAAAGACCGGCGCCAGTCCCGGGGGATCGAGCGTTACGAGCATCGTGGTCAACGCGTTGACCAGCATATCGGGGCTTGCCATATCTTCTCCTGCTGTGCTGCGATCCTTGCAGTCGGACTTGAAGATTGTTAGGACAGGCGCACGGTTTAGGAAAGCCCGCCTCACGGCTTTCCGCCGTCGTCGCGTGCCAGGGAAAATGCCTGGAAAAGACCGCAAAAGCTGTTCAAAACGACGGCGGAAATTGGCGCTCGGAACCGCTTTCCGCTATAAAAAAGAAACTGATTCCGAACAGAGATCGTGATCCGATTTGACTGAGCAAAGCACACCCGGCGGCGGAAAGCTGCCTCCAGGCATTGAACCCATTTCCATTATGGAAGAGATGCAGCGGTCCTATCTCGATTACGCCATGAGCGTGATCGTCAGCCGCGCGCTTCCAGACGTGCGCGACGGACTGAAGCCGGTCCACCGGCGCATCCTCTACGGCATGTCGGAACTCGGCATCGACTGGAACAAGAAATACGTCAAATGCGCCCGCGTTACCGGGGACGTGATGGGTAAGTTCCATCCGCACGGCAACTCGGCGATCTATGACGCGCTGGCGCGCATGGCGCAGGATTGGTCACTCCGCCTGCCGCTGATCGACGGTCAAGGCAATTTCGGTTCGATCGACGGCGACCCGCCGGCGGCCGAACGTTACACCGAATGCCGCCTCGAGAAAGCTGCCCACGCCCTGCTCGACGATCTCGACAAGGAAACCGTCGATTTCCGCGACAACTACGATGGCACGCTTTCCGAGCCTGTCGTGGTGCCGGCAAAATTCCCGAACCTGCTGGTCAACGGGGCAGGCGGCATCGCTGTCGGCATGGCGACCAATATCCCGCCGCACAATCTCTCAGAAGTGATCAACGGCTGCATCGCCCTGATTGACAATCCGGCGATCGGACTGTCGGAAATAATGGACATCATTCCCGGTCCGGACTTTCCGACCGGCGCCTTGATCCTCGGGCGTTCCGGTATTCGCTCCGCTTATGAAACCGGACGAGGCTCGGTCATCATGCGCGGCGTCGCGACGATCGAGCCGATGCGCGGCGATCGCGAACAGATCATCATCACCGAAGTTCCCTTCCAGGTGAACAAGGCCGCGATGGTTGAAAAGATCGGCGAACTGGTGCGTGAAAAGCGCATCGAAGGCATATCCGATCTGCGTGACGAATCCGACCGTCAGGGTTATCGCGTCGTCATAGAGCTGAAGCGCGATGCCAACGCGGACGTGATCCTCAATCAGCTCTATCGCTACACGCCGCTGCAGACTTCCTTCGGCTGCAACATGGTGGCGCTAAACGGCGGCAAGCCGGAACAGCTCGCGCTGCTCGACATGCTGCGCGCATTCGTGTCCTTCCGTGAGGAAGTGGTCAGCCGGCGCACGAAATATCTGCTGCGCAAGGCCCGTGAGCGGGCGCACGTCTTGGTCGGTCTTGCGATTGCCGTTGCCAATATCGACGAGATCATTCTTCTGATCCGTCGCGCGCCCGATCCGCAGACGGCGCGTGAGCAGTTGATGACGCGCCGCTGGCCCGCGGCAGACGTGGAGTCCCTGATTCGGTTGATCGATGATCCGCGTCACAAGATCAACGAGGACGGCACCTACAACCTTTCGGAGGAACAGGCCCGCGCTATCCTCGAGCTCCGTCTCGCTCGTCTGACGGCACTTGGCCGTGATGAAATCGGCGACGAATTGAACAAGATCGGCGCCGAGATCAGCGATTATCTCGATATCCTCTCGTCCAGGCTGCGTATCCAGCAGATCGTCAAGGACGAAATGGCTGCGGTGCGCGACGAATTCGGCACCCCGCGCCGTACCCAGATCATGGAAGGCGGTCCTGATATGGACGATGAGGATCTCATCGCCCGTGAAGACATGGTCGTCACCGTTTCCCATCTTGGTTATATCAAACGCGTGTCGCTCGGCACCTATCGTGCCCAACGCCGCGGCGGCAAGGGCCGGTCCGGCATGGCGACGCGGGATGAGGATTTCGTCACCCGCCTGTTCGTGGCGAACACCCATACCCCGGTTCTGTTCTTCTCCTCGCGCGGCATCGTGTACAAGGAAAAGGTCTGGCGCCTGCCGATCGGTACGCCGCAATCGCGCGGCAAGGCGCTGATCAACATGCTGCCGCTGGAACCTGGCGAGCGCATCACGACGATCATGCCGCTGCCCGAGGACGAGGCGACCTGGGAGAACCTGGACGTGATGTTCTCGACCACCCGCGGCACCGTTCGCCGCAACAAGCTGTCGGACTTCGTGCAGGTAAACCGCAACGGCAAGATCGCCATGAAGCTGGAGGAGGAGGGCGATGAAATCCTCTCCGTCGAGACCTGCAAGGGCCCGAACCTCGACCTCAACGAGCCCGGCGACGACGTGCTCTTGACGACTGCGCTCGGGCAATGCATCCGCTTCCCCGTTGACGACGTCCGTGTTTTCGCCGGCCGCAATTCGATCGGCGTGCGCGGCATCTCGCTCGGCGAAGGCGACCGCATCATCTCGATGACGATTGTCGGCCATGTCGATGCAGAACCATGGGAACGCGCATCCTACCTCAAGCGCTCGGCTGCCGAACGGCGTGCCGCAGGCGTCGACGAGGAGGACATCGCGTTGGTCGGTGAGGAAGTCACCGAAGAGGGACAGCTTCCCGACGATCGCTACGAGTATCTCAAGGAACACGAACAGTTCGTGCTGACGGTCTCCGAAAAGGGCTTCGGCAAGCGCTCGTCCTCCTACGATTTCCGCACCTCGGGTCGTGGCGGCAAGGGTATCCGCGCCACCGACACCTCCAAGACGGCAGAGATCGGCGAGCTTGTGGCCGCGTTCCCGGTCGAGGACAACGATCAGATCATGCTCGTCTCCAACGGCGGTGTGCTGATCCGCGTCCCGGTTAACGGCATCCGTATCGCCAGCCGTGCAACCAAGGGCGTGACGATCTTCTCGACAGCGAAGGATGAAAAAGTCGTCTCGGTCGAGCGCATCAGCGAGCCGGAAAGCGACGAGGAAAACGGCAACGGCCTGCCGGAAGAGATAACCGCAGAAACCGGTGATCTCGGAGCTGCCCCGGATGAAGGTCCGGCAAACGACGAGGGTGCGGCCGAATAGGTCGCACCATTCTCAGCAGTTGAATGTTTTGAATAAAAGAAAAGCCGGAGGACCAAAATCCTCCGGCTCAGACCGCTGACAAAC
>UBYX01000080.1 GCA_900469955.1 Hyphomicrobiales bacterium
GAGCAGGATATCGGTGCTGCCCAGATCAATGAGGCGATCCAGCAGCTCGACAAGGTGACGCAGCAGAATGCCGGCGCATCCGAAGAGATGTCTGCCACCTCGGAAGAACTTGCGGCCCAAGCCGAGGAGCTGCAGGCATCGATCGCCTTCTTCAAGGTCGACCAGACCGGGGGGAACAAGCTGCCGAAGCGCAATGCACCGGCTTCCGGTAACAAACCTGCCGTCAGGCCCGCTCAGGCAAACCGTCCAGCGCCGCGCCAGTTCAAGCAGGACCATTCCGTAGGCGGCCAGCAGGCTCGAGCCAAAGGTTTCGCCCTCGATATGTCGATGGGCGGGCCGGACTCCGACGACGCGGATTTTCGCGAAAGCGCCTAAGAGCGCCTAAGAGAACAAGACCCCTGGGCTCCGGCCCAGGGTCGGCCGCCGCGTGTATGCGGCGACGTCGTGCCGGTCCGCCGGCCTGCAGAGGGTGAATGTATCGGCCTGACTGCGCTTGCAAAGCTACCATCTCCGGATGGAGCAGATTTGTCATCGCATTGCAATCGAGGGACCCGATACCCATGCGCTTCACCATTAAGCTCAAACTCGCGATCGCCTTTGGCCTGGTGATATTGATGTCGGTCGGCATGGCCGTTCTGGCGATCATCAACCTTTCATCGCTCAATTCCTCGATCACCAGCCTTGTTCAGGGTCCAGCAAGCCATCTTGAGAGCCTGAACGCGCTTTCGACTTCGCTGGCAAACACGATCCGCGGTGAGAAGAACGCGATACTGAATACCGACCCGGCGAAGATCAGCACATATCGTCAGAATGTCGAACTGGCTCGCAAGGAGATCGAAGAGACCTTGGCCGAATTCGAAAAGACGACTGATCCCCAACTGCGCTCGAAGATAGTGGAGATCCGTTCGGCATATCCATCGTTCGTCGCCGTACAGAATGATGTGTTGACGCTTGCGACCCAGAATACGGCTGAGAGCAATCAGCGCGCCGCCGAGATTTCGATGACCGAGGGCGCTGCCTTGGTCAACCGCCTGCTCACGCTGATGTCGGACCTGACCGGTCTTATCAAGAGCGATCTGCATGCCACGGACGAAGCGACCAACGAACAGTATTCCAATTCGAGGAACCTGCTCATAGGCATGGGTATCGGACTTGTGGTGTTCTCGTTCCTTGTCGCTCTGTGGATCGCCCTTGGAATCAGCTCCGGCCTTCGAAAGATCATGGGTGTCGCCAATGCCGTCTCCATCGGCGACCTCAACCAGAATGTCGAGATCAAGACGAATGACGAAATCAAGGATCTCGTCGATACGATCAATGTGATGACGGCCAACCTTCGCAATACCGCCAACATCGCCGATCAGATTGCCAATGGCGACCTGATGGTTTCGCCGAAGCCGCTTTCCGACAAGGATATCCTTGGTTTGGCGCTGCAGAGCATGGTGGAGCGCCTGCGCGGTGTCGTCGCCGACGCTCTTGCCGCTTCGACCAACGTTTCCTCGGGCAGCCAGGAGCTTTCGGCAAGTTCGGAAACCCTGTCGCAGGGCGCAACCGAACAGGCCTCGTCCGCCGAAGAGGCCTCCGCCTCGATGGAGCAGATGGCTGCCAACATCAAGCAGAATGCCGACAACGCCGCCCAGACCGAGAAGATCGCCCGTCAGTCTTCCCGCGACGCCGAAGCTTCCGGCCAGGCCGTCAACCGCGCCGTCGGTGCGATGCGCACGATCGCCGAGAAGATTTCGATCGTGCAGGAAATCGCCCGCCAGACCGACCTTCTGGCGCTGAATGCCGCCGTCGAGGCGGCGCGCGCCGGCGAACACGGCAAGGG
>UBYX01000053.1 GCA_900469955.1 Hyphomicrobiales bacterium
ACTTTCGGGGGTCAGTTCAATGAGCTGGGCTTTTTTGATTCATACCGCCCCGCATCCGCTAGAAGGAGGCGCTGACCGCCCTTTTCAGGTCGAGCGTGAACTGGCCCCACATGCCTTCGAGCGTGGTATTGGTGAGCCCAACTGCGGTGACATTCCTCACCGGATCGATGAACCAGTGGTGGCCATAGACGCCGCCCCATTGCAGGCTGCCTGGTGAAACCGGCAGGCCCGCGGCTTGAGGGTCGAGGATGACCGCCCAGCCGAAGCCGAAACCGAAGCCCGGCCGCGTCGGTTCGAGCAGGGCGCCGACTTGGTTGGTCGTCATCTGCCGGACGGTCTTTTCGGAAAGCAGCGGTGCGCCGCCCTTGCGGATCGTCTCCAATATGGTGAGCACGTCGCCGGCGGTGCCCGCCATGCCGCCCCCGCCGGAATGGTAAGAGTCGAGGTTGAAGATGCGATCAGGCGCAAAGGTCACGAACCCGTCCAGCGCCCATATCTTTTCCGTTTCGCCCATGCGCTTCGGCTCGGGCGTGCCGTCGACATAGGCGGCAGCCAGCCGGTCTCTATCGACGACGGTGAACGCCGTATCGGATAGGCCGAGCGGCTGCATGACGAGTTCCGCGACCGCCTCACCCAGTCGTTTGCCTGTCTCCGTCTCGATGACCCCGCCGAGCACGTCCATCGAGACGGAGTATTGCCAGCCGGCGCCGGGTTCGAAGAGCAGCGGCGCGCTCGCGATGCGACGCAGGTTTTCGGCAAGCGACAAGCCCGGCTGATCGACGCCGTCGGAGACTCTGGCGCGCACATAAGGGCCGTTCTCCGCTGCGAAACAATAGCTGAGGCCGGACGTGTGGGTCAGCAGATGGCGGATCAGGATGACCGGTTCGCGGCCGTCTTCGAGGCGGGGGCGAAAATCCGGCAGCCACTTCGTCACCGGGTCTTCCAGTCCGATCCGGCCCTGTTCGACAAGGCGCATGGCGGCGATCGTCACGATCGGCTTGGTGATGGAGGCGAGCCGGAAGATCGTGTCCTCCTTGACCGGAATACCGGCCTCGCGGTCGGCAAGACCCGCGGCGCGCCGATAGACGATCTCGCCGTCCTTTGCGATGAGGACGACGGTTCCGACCAACCGCTTCGAGGTCAGTGCGGTATCGATCGCTTCATCGATGGCGGCGTGGCGTGTCTCGGAAAAGGAAAGATTCATGACGGAAACCCTTCTGCTGGCGGCAGGAACTAAGGATCATGCATCAGTTAAGGCGTTGTCGAGGAAATACCACTGATCGAGATGCGCGCGGATGACAGGCTCGATCGCGTCATTGAGCAGCTTCACGTCGTCCAGCAGGCGCGAGCCGGGCTTGTCTTCCGCCGGCAACGTGATCGGCGGCAGGAAATGGGCCTCGAAGCGGAACCCTTCGGTGCGAATGTTGTACCAGGGGCAGATCCTGGCGCCTGACAGCCTTGCCAATCGGATCGCAACGGCCAAATTGCCTTCCAGATGCGGCTTGCGGCCGAAGAACGGCCCGCGGATTTTCCCGGAAACCCCTTCGTCGCAGAACATCGAGATGACGCCGCCTTCCTTCAGTACCTTGACCGCCGGCCTTATGCCCTGAACGCCGGGCGGCAGGAAGTTCAGGCCGCCCTTACGCCTTACGCGTTCCGAAATCCATGCTTTCGCCCGGCCTTTTGGGGGAATGTAGTTCGCATAGGGCCGGATGCCTTCGCTGTGCAGGATCGTCGGCCCGATCTCCCAATTCCCCAAATGCATCCCGACAATGATCGTGGGGCCTGCGCGGACTGAATCGACAAGCCGGTGGAAATCGTGAAGCTTGATCCGGTCCGGATGACGAAGAAGCCGGTTGATCACCGAAAACTCCGTCATGATCCTGCCCTGGGCTTCCTGATTCCGGCGCAGGATGACTTCCCGTTCCGCTTGGTTTTTTTCCGGCAGGAGGCGCGCAAGGGTCGCGCGGCCCCGCTTGACTGCGACCTGGTGGAACCTTGGGATCGCAAAAGGCCCGAGCCATCGGCCGAAATTCGAGCATGCGTCCATCGTGAGCAGCTTCAGCCCGAAATGCACCAGAAGATCGAGCGCATTGCCAAGGTTGTCGTCGATCCAATAGCGGCGAAACTTCCTGCGCTCGTCAGCGGTTGCGAAAAGGTCGGAGAGAGGTGGAGCCTGCTCTGCCGTGAACCGCCACGCCTTGCGCTTTCTGGCCGATGTTTCAGGGGCATCGCGGTGGTTCATGCTTCGACCCTTTTCACCGTCTGTGCAATTTCACCGGCAACCCGCCGCGCGGCCTGAGCGTCAGCCGGCAGACCGGTTCCACCTGATGGTCTTCCGGCACCCGCAGGCGGAACCTTTGCGCCAGCACCGCGAGGCAGAGAATGGCCTCCGTCAGGCCGAACTGCAGCCCAGGGCATATACGCGGCCCGCTGGCGAAGGGGATGTAGCTGTAAGGCACCGGCCGTCTTTCGATAAACCGCTCCGGCTTGAAGACGTGAGGATCCTCGAAAAGCGAGGGTGTGCGGTGCAGAAGCCACGGCACGATCATGACGAGCGCAGCCGGCTTCACGTCGATATTGCCGACGCGATCCGCCTGCTTGGCCTGCCGGGCGAGGATCGGAACCGGCGGATAGAGCCGCAGCGTTTCCTCGATGACCGCCGTGCACCATTTGAGCTTCGGCACGTCGGCAACGGTCGGCACGTTGCCGCCGCAGACTTCTTCGATCTCCGCATGCACTGCTTCCTCGACCCAGGGCGCTTTGGAGAGCAGATACCATGCCCAGGTCAGTGTTGCCGCTGTCGTCTCATGGCCGGCCATGAAGATGGTCGCCGCTTCGTTGCGCAATGCGACGACATCTAGGTTCAGCTCGGGATTGCGCTTCTGCCGGCGGATCAGCAATTCCACCATGGAATTGTCATCGCCCTTGCCGGCGAGATGATCCTCAATCACGCGGTCGATGATCTGGTGAATCCGCTTGACCGAGCGGCGGAGCGAAGGAGTGCGGAACTGCGGCAGGCCTTCGTCGAAGCCGAGGAAATAGCCGATATTGATGGAATCGATCAGCGCCTGATAGCTGGTAAAGCCCTCAGTCACCATGTCGGCGCTTTCCTGCCCCAGATCGTTTCCGAAGACGCTGCGGGAAATGATCTCGGCCGTCAGCCCTGCCATTTCATAGAGGACGTTGACCGTAGCGCCCTCGCCAAGCGCGTTCCAGCGCTCGACGAGCTCCAAGGAGGTGTCGGTCATGATCGCGCCGAAGGCCGGAACGCGGTGTTTATGGACGATATCGGAGACGAGCGGACGCCGCTGCTTCCAGGTTTCGCCATCCGAGATGAACAGACCGTCGCCCAGGAGATATTCCAGCGCGCGACGCATCTGCGGGGATTTGCGCTCGAAGTTCTCGTGACGGGTGGCGACCACATATTTGATCGCTTCCGGAGAGTTCACCACCATGACCTGGCGCCCGAGAAGTCTGATCTCGGAGTTCCGCTCGGAATAGTCGTTCTGCCGCCAGATCGACAGAAAATCACGCCGGGCGGTCAAAAGCCGCTGCAGTTGGTTTCCGGGCTGGCCGGCGTAGTAGGAGGCGCGGGCCGGCTCCAGCCGCTTCTTGGGCGCGTTGAGCGTCTCGATCGTCCGGGTTTCCGCAGCGCGCCATGACAGCATCAGATAAGAGCCTTTCATCAAACCGGCAGGCATTGGCATCCCGCAGCGCCGCCGTAGCGGGTTTTCGCCTGCACCTCCGTCCGGGTCAAGGTGTCCATGGAGTATCACGGGAGGCGATACGGGATTACGGAACCATCTTCCGGCGCTTGTGTTGTTAGGGCAGCAGTAGCACAGGGAGAAGAAACATGCGCAAGACTCTGCTGGCCGCGTCCGCGGCTCTTATTGCCCTTTCGGGCGCCGCTTACGCTCAGACGACGGTCATCACGCAGGACGCGGTAACCACGAGCTCGACAGTCGTTCTTCCCGGTGAGGTTCGCACCTATGTGATGGAACAGAGCGTTCCTTCGGTGGCCTATGAAGGCACGATCGCGGTCGGCAGCACTTTGCCGGATACGGTCGAAGTGCATACCGTTCAAGGCCATTCGGACTATGCCTATACGGTTGTCAATGACCGCCGCGTTATCGTCAATCCTCAGACCCGCGCCGTTATTCAGGTGCTGGAATAAATTTCAGATTGAATAGACGCTGAAAGGAAACCCGGCGATCGCTCGCCGGGTTTCTTGCTGTTTTCTGATATCAGTCGTTCGCGGTGACCTTCACGCCCAGCACCTGCGGCAAGGTGTTCGGCGCGCCCATGGCGGCACCCATGATCATCGGGAAAGGCACCCCCTCTGCCGGCTCGGCGGTGACGGTGAAGCTGCCGGGCTTGTCGAGATAGGTGTTTACAGCTGCCGTCAGCATGTTCTGCAACTCCGGGACATTGTATTGCGCGAGCATGAGCGGCGTCATGCCCTTCAGCATCTGCGCCATCTGCTCGCCCGTCGTGCCCTGCTGCTTGCCCGCATAGTCGAGCGCGCGCTTTGTGATACCCGCGTCCTCGAAACGGATTTCCATGCTGTTGAAAGTCAGCCGCTGCATGAGGCCGAGCATGGCGAGGCCCGCCGCCTGCTGAGCCTCTTCCTTGTTGGCATTGGCCTCCATCGCCTTTGTCGTTTCGTTCAGGGACTTGATGAAATCAAGGGTGTAGCCCGAGAAGCTCATGGCAAGGTTGAGGCGACCGATATTGGCGAAGTCGAATGCATATTCCTCAAGATCGAGCGTGCCCGGCTCCAGTTCCCAGCGGCCCACCATGCTGATGCTGCCATCGAGCGCCTTGATGCCAAGCTGCTGGAGCGCGTCCTTCGCCTTGGCGTCCTCGACCAGGCTCAGGTCACCCTTGATGTCCTTGACCTTGACGTCGAAATCCAGGGCGGATTCGTCGTCGGCGACCTCGGAGGTCATGGTGCTTTCGCCGATGGAGAAGGCCTGCTTGCCGTCGATCGTCACCGTCGTCGATCCGACATGGGCCTCATCATAGAGCAGCACGGCGTCGATCGTGTTGCCGGTCGGATCCGCCGGGACGGAAAGGCCGCTGATGGACAAATCCGATGACGTGAAGCCGACGCCATCCTTGGTGATGTTGACGTCGTCGAACGTCACCGTTTCGACATGGTAGCTGCCGTTGTCTTCCTCTACGCCCTTCAGGACGATCGTGCCGAGCGGAACGCTTTCCTTGGCTGCAGCCACCGTGAATTTGGCATTGGTCAGCGTAACGTCCGAACCGCTTGTCACGACCTTTTCCGCAGAAAGGCCAGTGCCGCCCTGAGCGGAGAGAGCGTTGTTGAGTTTGGCCAGAACATCGTTGCCATCCAGGGCCAAGGCCTGCCCGGAGAAGGACACGAAAGCTGCACCGGCCAGAAGAAGCCGGGCGTTGTTGTAGTATTTCATAATATTCCTCCTGGGGCGTGGCGCCCGCGATTTGCGGATGTCGAGGTTTGAGGCGGCAGTTATAGGCAACGGCGTTAAAACGTCCATTGCTTTGTTCCACATTCCTCTGGGCAAAATTGCGGCTTCCTCCAGAAGGTTAAACAAAAGATAAACCTGCTTCCGGTGCGTGTTCTCCACAGGCGCTTTGCCGGTGATTCTTGCTGTGAAACGGGCTTTCCGCTAGTCAAGGGGAATGGGACAAATCGTAAATCCGCCCGGTGACGGCGGCGACCACATTCTTCCGGTGGACCTAAAGGCGGCGCTCGAAGAGCGTTATCTCGCCTATGCGCTTTCCACCATCATGCATCGCGCCCTGCCGGACGTACGTGACGGGTTGAAGCCGGTGCACCGGCGCATCATCCACGCCATGAGCGAGATGGGCATCCGCCCGAACTCCGCATTCAAGAAATGCGCTCGTATCGTCGGCGATGTCATCGGTAAATTCCATCCGCACGGCGACCAGTCGGTCTACGACGCGCTCGTTCGCCTGGCCCAGGATTTCTCGCAGCGTTACCCGCTGGTCGACGGGCAGGGCAATTTCGGCAATATCGACGGCGATAACGCCGCTGCCTACCGGTATACCGAAGCGCGGATGACCGAGGTGGCGGCCTTGCTGCTCGAGGGGATCGAGCAGGACGCCGTCGACTTCCGGCCGACCTACAACGAGGAAGATGACGAACCTGTCGTCATGCCGGGTGCTTTTCCCAATCTTCTGGCGAACGGCACGTCCGGCATCGCCGTGGGCATGGCGACATCGATCCCGCCGCATAACGCCCATGAACTCTGCGATGCGGCTTTGCATCTGATCAAGCATCCCGACGCAACCGTCGAAAAGCTCGTCGAGTTCGTGCCCGGCCCCGATCTGCCGACGGGCGGCATCATCATCGACGGCCGTGAGTCGATCATCGAGGCCTACAAGACCGGTCGCGGCGGATTCCGCGTGCGTGCCAAATGGGAGACGGAGGATCTCGGTCGCGGTGGATACCAGATCGTCGTCACCGAAATCCCCTTCCAGGTGCAGAAATCGCGGCTGATCGAAAAGATCGCCGAGCTGCTGATCGCGCGGAAACTGCCGCTGCTCGAAGACGTCCGCGATGAATCGGCGGAAGATGTCCGCATCGTGCTGGTGCCGAAGAACCGGACGGTCGACGCCACGCTGCTCATGGAATCGCTCTTCAAGCTGACCGAGCTGGAGAATCGGTTCCCGCTCAACATGAACGTGCTTTCGATGGGGCGCGTGCCGAAGGTCATGGCGCTCAACGAAGTGCTGATCGAATGGCTGGCGCATCGCAAGGATGTGCTGGTCCGCCGTTCCCGCTTCCGGCTGGCCGCAATCGACCGGCGCCTCGAAATTCTTGGCGGCTTGCTTGTCGCCTATCTCAATATCGACGAGGTGATCCGCATCATCCGTGAAGAGGACGAGCCGAAGCCGGTGATGATGGCTCGCTGGTCGCTCACCGACGTGCAGGTCGAGGCGATCCTCAACATGCGGCTGCGCGCCTTGCGCAAGCTCGAAGAGTTCGAGATCCGGACCGAGCACGACAATCTGTCGAAGGAAAAGGCGGATATCGAGGCGCTGCTCGCCTCCGACGAAAAGCAGTGGCAGACCGTGGCCTGGGAAATCCAGGAGGTGAAGAAGAAATACGCCAAGGCGACCGAGCTCGGCCGCCGCCGCACCCAGTTCGCGGAAGCGCCGGAAGCCGATGTCGAGGCGATCCAGCAGGCGATGATCGAGAAAGAGCCGGTCACCGTCGTGGTCTCCCAGAAGGGTTGGATTCGCGCGTTGAAGGGGCATATGTCCGATACGTCGAGCCTGACCTTCAAGGAAGGAGACGGGCCGAAGCTCGCATTCCCGGCTCAGACCACCGACAAGCTGCTGCTCGTCACGACGGGCGGCAAGGCCTATACGCTCGGCGCCGACAAGCTGCCTGGCGGACGTGGCCATGGGGAGCCGGTGCGCATCATGGTCGACATGGAGAACGACCAGGACATCCTGACCGCCTTCGTGCACGACCCGTCACGCAAGCTGATTCTTGCTTCGACCGCCGGCAACGGCTTCGTCGTCGCGGAAAGCGAGATGATCGCCAATACCCGCAAGGGCAAGCAGATCATGAATGTCGGTGCGCTAGAAGAGGCCAAGCTCGTCGTCCCGGTCACCGGCGACCATGTCGCGGTCGTCGGTGAAAACCGCAAGATGCTGGTATTCCCGCTCGTTCAGCTTCCGGAGATGAGCCGCGGCAAGGGCGTTCGCCTGCAACGCTACAAGGATGGCGGGATTTCCGACATCAAGTGTTTTGCAATGGCGGAAGGACTTTCCTGGGAGGACAGCGCCGGCCGCTCGTTCACCCGTAACAAGGACGAACTCCTGGAATGGCTGGGCGACCGCGCCACCGCCGGCCGCGCCGTGCCGAAAGGCTTCCCGAGAAGCGGCAAATTCGTGGGGTGATCAGGGATAGGGGACGGTGTGATCGCGCAGGAAACGCGTCGCACCTTCCTCGTCGATTTCTCCAGCTGCGACAGCGAGGACGAATTTATAGAGGATGCTGTCGTCGGTTTCGATGCCCCACCCGTTGTCCATGAGAAACACACCCGCAGAGACGATGGCGATTCGTTTGTTGCCGTCGATGAAAGCGTGATTCCTGGCGAGGCCGAAGAGATACGCGGCAGCCAGCTCGATGACATCGTCGCATCCATAAGCGAGCTTATTCACAGGCCGCATCAAAGCCGATTCCAAGACGCCTTCATCGCGAAGTCCGTAGGAGCCGCCGAATTTGTCTATTTGCCGCTGATGGAGACGCTCAACAACTGGCCGAGAGAGAAAGCGAAAGCCCATTACTCGGCAAGTTTCTTAAGGGCAACCTTGTATTTCTCCATAAAGCGATCCGCGTGTTCCATTTGACGTGCGAAATCATCGTCGACCGCCTTCAAGACAAGCTCACCCTTGCTTTCCGACATGTCGAGACTGTCACCGGCCTTAAGCCCCATCCTGTCCAGAACTTCTTTCGGGATGATGACGCCTTCGGAATTGCCGATCTTGCGGATGGTGATGTTCATGGATAATCCTTATGTTGCAACGTTGTTATAACATGAAGGGTTTTGCGGTTCAACATGAGACCGGGAAGGCTTAACCATCCTTTTCGGCGTCGAAAATCTCCCAGCCCCTCGGCGTGAGATGCTCCTGCGGCTGGAAGCGCGTCTTGTAGCCCATCTTCGCAGAGCCCTTGACCCAGTAGCCAAGATATATGTGGGGAAGCCCGAGCGACTTCGTGCGCTCGATGTGGTCGAGGATCATGAAGGTCCCGAGCGAGCGTTTTTCATGCTCCGGATTGAAGAAGGAATAAACCATCGACAGCCCGTCGCTCATCATGTCGGTGAGGGCCACCGCCATCAATTCGCCCTTCGGCTGCTCGCTGATACCGGAGCCAGGCTCGCGTTTTCGGTATTCGATGATGCGCGTGTTCACATGCGTGTCTTCAACCATGATCGCGTAGTCGAGCGC
The DNA here is from genome assembly GCA_900469955.1 of Hyphomicrobiales bacterium. Taxonomy (GTDB): domain Bacteria; phylum Pseudomonadota; class Alphaproteobacteria; order Rhizobiales; family Rhizobiaceae; genus Neorhizobium. The sequence continues at coordinate 8,977 of UBYX01000053.1, forward strand.
GGACATGTCGGACATGCCGCCGCGCTGATGCCGGTCGTCCAGATAGCGACGGAAGAGCGAGAACTGTTCCGTGGAGGGCTGTGCCGGATAGACGGTCGAGACGAGATCATTGTTCGTGGCCAGCACGCGCCGCATCGAGCGGTTGGGCTCGAAGTCATTGGCGAGGATGCGAACGGAAATGCAGGCGCGGCAGGATTCGCAGGCGGGGCGATAAGCGATGTTCTGCGATCGTCGGAAGCCGCCTTGCGTTAGAAGATCGTTCATCTCCGCAGCCCGGGGGCCTACCAGGTGCGTGAAGACCTTGCGCTCCATTTCACCCGGTAGATACGGACAAACTGCCGGAGCCGTCAGATAAAACTGCGGTGAGGGCGTCGCCTGGGTGTTCATCGAGTCGCGGTGGTCCCGTCTTTATTGTCGTAAATATCATAGCATGGCGCATAAAAGTTAAACGTCAACCATATGCCGCCTGCAGCAGCATAACCCAGTTGATAAACTCTTCGCCAGTGACCGGCGTTTAAGCCGTTCGGATGACGACGGTGCCGAGAAGCAGGTCGTGAACGAGGCGCGAGCGCTCGATAAAGAGTCCTGCCAGGAGAATGAGCGGCGTCAGCACCGAATTGATGATCCAGAAGATCACGGTATGCGCGATGGCCGTCAGAAAGTCGATCCGTCGTCCGTCGAGGCGTGTCATGGCAAGGCCCATCGCGCGCATGCCGGGCGAGGCCTGACTTGGCCCGCCGAGCGTCAGGCCGAAATAGAGCAGCGCCACGATCACGAAGAGGGCCGGGTAGAGCATAAAGCCGAGGCCGAGCGTGATGATGCCGAGGAAGAAGACGACGACCGCCGCCGGGATGCAGAGAAGCAGCACGATGAGGTAGTCGATGATGAAGGCGAAGACCCGCCGGGAGAGCACGCCGCTATAGGCGCGCCAGTCATCCGGTGCGGCATAGGTCGGGTTAGGGTCGAGGCTCATCGGTGTCGGGCTCCTGTTGGTCAGGATGAATATGGGGGCGCAGATTGCCCGCCACAAGGCTCACCCCTTTGACAGCTTTTTCGCCGCTTCGATTGCGAAATAGGTGAGGATGCCGTCGCAGCCGGCGCGTTTGAAGCAGAGCAGCGTCTCCATCATGATGCGGTCGCCGTCGATCCAGCCGTTCATCGCGGCCGCCTTGATCTGCGTGTATTCGCCGGAGACCTGGTAGGCAAAGGTCGGAAGCCCGAAAGCTTCCTTGATGCGCCAGCAAATGTCGAGATAGGCGAGCCCCGGTTTCACCATCAGCATGTCGGCGCCTTCCTCCACATCCAGCGCCGCGTCGCGGACAGCCTCGGTGCCGTTGGCAGGCGAGATGTAGTAGCTGTTCTTGTCGCCCTTCAGCAGGCCGCTCGTGTTGATCGCCTCGCGATAGGGTCCGTAAAAGCCGGAGGAGAATTTCGTCGCATAGGACATGATACCGACGTCCTGATGGCCGGCGGCATCGAGCCCGCGGCGGATCGCGCCGATGCGGCCGTCCATCATTTCCGACGGCGCGATGATCTCGGCGCCGGCATCCGCCTGCATCACGGCCGCCTTGACGATCTGGTCGACCGTCTCGTCGTTGACGATGATGCCGTCGCGCAGGATGCCGTCGTGGCCGTGGCTGGTGAACGGGTCCAGCGCAACGTCGGTGATGATGCCGATATTCGGAACGGCTTTTTTGATGGCCGAGGTCGCCTGGTTGATCAGGTTGTTGGCGACAAGGCTGTTGGAACCGGTCTCGTCGCGCAGTTCCATCTCGATATCGGGAAAGGTGGCGATTGCCGGAATGCCGAGATCGGCGGCCTCTCTCACCGCTTCGACCGCCTTGTCGACGCTCATGCGGCTGACACCTGGCATGGCGGCAAGCGGGTCGACGATGCCGGTGCCGGGGACGATGAAGATCGGCCAGATCAGATCGTCCACCGTCAGCCGGTTTTCCTGCACCAGTCTGCGCGTCCAGTCGGCCTTGCGGTTGCGTCGCATGCGGCGGTGGCCGGTGATCTCGTCGACGAGATGCGTCTTGTCCATGGCTGATCTCCGTTCGTCTGCTCTTGCGGCGCTCCTTAACACGAGGTGCCGTGTTTATGAATGGGCGGGATCGCCGCAGGCCTCGATCAGATCCAGAGATCGTTCTGAGCGGTCCGGTCACCGCCCTCATTCCCAGTATTCAGGGTGCCACGCGGTTCGATCAGCATCATCTTCACCTCGTTTTCCGCAAACGGTTTGTGCTCTACGCCCCTGGAAACGACGAACATCTCTCCTGCACCGATGGTGACCGAACCATCGCGGAAATCGATGCGCAGAACGCCTTCGAGAACGATGAAGGTTTCGTCGGTCTCGGGGTGGTCGTGCCAGATGAAGTCGCCGGAGATCCGCACCAGTTTGAACTGGTAGTCATTCATCTCGGCGACCACGCGGGGCTGCCAGAAGTCTTCAATTCGCCCGAGCTTTTCGGCGAGGTTGATCGAGGCGCGGGACAGGTTGTTATTGCTCACTGATGGCTCCTTCGGTGGATAGCGATACCTACCAGCCGGCTCGTGCTTGCTCTTGAACGTTCGTGCAGGTTCAGGTCCATATACTGGCGAGCGGGGCAAGTCCCCGATATGGTGGAGTGTATGGAACCTGATTCACCGATGGCGCCGAGGCGCACCCTGACCGAAATCCTTTACGTCGTCTTCCTGCGGATGATCGCGGTCGCCTGCTTCTGGTTCGGCCTGCAATATTGGGCGATGCTCGTTGGCTATTCTCTGCACGGCGCTGCGCGCTTCGATCTGCTAACCCTTCCCTGGAAGGTGGCGGCCTCTTCGCTCGCGGTGCTTTTCCCGGTCGCCTCGCTCGGGCTCTGGCTGACGGTCTCCTGGGGGCCTGTGCTCTGGGCGCTCGCCGCCGCCTCGCAGGTTCTGATGTACATGGTGTGGCCGGACATTTTCGGACACAACCGCCTCGTGCCCCTGATGCATGGGCTTGTCGCCGCGCTTTACGTCGTTTTCCGCCTCTCTTTATGGATCGAAGCGCGCCGGAAAGCCGAGCGGGTAAGGATTGAGTAACCCTGAAATTAAAGCTTTGGCGGCCGGATTTGACGGAAAATTTGCAGCTAAGTCATTGAAAAACAATAGATGAGGGAGGGGGAGCCAAAGTGCTGCCATCGGTGGCGGGAATTCGAAGGAACGTGTTAAGCTTTTGTTAGGCCTATGTTTTAAGTCGAATTTTATGCGTATTGGATAGTGTCTGTCTCAAGGCGGGAAGAAAACAAACACCGCCAAACAAAACAGAGTGAGGCAGTCATGATGAACACGAAACTGAAGCCGCAGGCGGCACCGGCAGTAGCAGATACGCATGAAGAAACCATCCGCTCCCTGTATATGGAGTCGCTGCATCTGGTGGAACGTCTCCACCGCCGCCTTCTCGATGTAATTAAGGACGAGTTCGACCGCCAGGGTCGCGACGACGTCAACGCCGTGCAGGCTCTCCTGCTGTTCAACATAGGCAATTCCGAACTGACCGCCGGTGAGCTGCGTTCCCGCGGCTACTACCTCGGCTCGAACGTCTCCTACAATGTCAAGAAGCTGGTCGATCTCGGCTTCATCAACCATCAGCGTTCGCGCATCGACCGTCGCTCGGTCCGCATCAGCCTGACCCCGGACGGTCAGGAGATCGCAGAAACCGTCGCCAAGCTTTACGAGCGCCATATCGGTTCCATCGAAAAGGTCGGCGGCATCGGCGAAGGTGAATTCGGCCAGATGAACAAGCTCCTGCAGCGTCTCGACCGCTTCTGGAACGACCAGATCCTCTATCGCCTGTAATCGACCAAACCGTCTGCGGCCTTATCCACGAGGCCGCGGCTGGCCAGAAGACCTCCATCAGCGATCGGAACCGGATACGTCCCTGCGTATCCGGTTCTCGCGTTTTGCGGCAGAGAGCAGCAATTCGGGAGCCAACACGTCATTGTGACGCGACAGTACCTGACACCAATTCGCCATATTGCTATGGGACCGGCTGAAGGCAATGGGCCGGCGGAAATTCTCTCTTCACGACACACCGCGATGACGATGAGGCCTTTGCCGGCGGCGCTTTACCTTTGCGCGTTTGTTAACCATATCCCTGTAGGCGTCTTGATGATGCTCGGGACCAGATGGGTAGTATGATGTCGAAGAAGATCGGATCTGAAGCTCTTTCCCGCCGCGCGTTGCTGCGTTCGGCCGTTTCCGCCGGTGCTGCCGCTCTTGCGGCACCCGCTTTCGCCCAGTCGGCGGTCGACGATCTGATCAATGCGCCGCGCCGCGGCACCTGGGACGACCAGTTCGACGCGAAGGCTGCCTCGCGCACCGCCGTCAACGTCGTCTCCAACAACCCGGTTCTCGGACCAAGCGGCCCTGCCAACATTCAGCAGGCGATCATGGACTACCAGCAGATCGTCTCGGGCGGTGGCTGGCCGGAGGTCAATCCGGCTGGGCAGAAGCTCAGGATCGGCGTCGTCGATCCGAGCGTGCAGGTGCTGCGCCAGCGTCTTGCGATTTCCGGAGATCTTCCGCGGGAAGCGGGGATGTCCTCTTCCTTCGATTCCTATGTCGACGGCGCGGTAAAGCGCTTCCAGGCGCGTCACGGCCTTCCCGCCGATGGCGTGCTCGGCGAGTTCACCGTAAAAGCCATGAATATCCCGGCCGACGTGCGCCTGCGCCAATTGGAAACCAATCTGGTCCGGCTGCAGTCCATGTCGGGCGATCTCGGCCTGCGCTATGTCATGGTCAACATCCCGGCAGCCTATATCGAGGCGGTGGAAAACGACCGCGTGGCACTGCGCAACAGCGCTGTCGTCGGCCGCATCGACCGCCCGACGCACGCCATCAATTCGAAGATCTACGAAGTTATCCTCAACCCCTACTGGACCGCGCCGCGTTCGATCGTCGAAAAAGACATCGTGCCGCTGATGCGCAAGGATCCGACCTATCTGGCCCGCAACAACATCCGCCTGATCGACGGCAAGGGCAACGAAGTGGCGCCGGAGACCGTGGACTGGTTCGCGCCCAAGGCGCCGAACCTGATGTTCCGGCAGGACCCCGGCAAAATCAACGCCATGGCCTCGACGAAGATCAACTTCCACAATCCGAACAACGAATACATGCACGACACGCCCCAGCAGGGCCTGTTCAACAAGCTGATGCGCTTCGAATCGTCCGGCTGCGTGCGGGTGCAGAACGTCCGCGACCTCATTAGCTGGCTGCTGCGCGATACGACAGGCTGGTCCCGCCAGGAGATCGAACGCGTGATCTCCACCCGCCAGAACACGCCGATCAAGCTTACGCAGGAAGTGCCGGTCTACATCGTCTATATCACCGCATGGTCGGCCAAGGACCGCGTGGTCCAGTTCCGCGACGACATCTACGAGCGCGACGGCAATCAGGAACTGGCGCTGCAAACCACGACCGGCATCGAAAAGCCTGCCGGGTCGATCGAGGACGACATGCTGCCTCAATAAGCGCGCGATGATTTGCCAAGTGGAAAGCCGCATCGTCGAAGGGTGCGGCTTTTTCGTTTCTAGGGGGTCTCGCCGCGCCTTCCGGTTGCCAAATGTCGTTCCCCGTATTGCTCTCGCGAAGGCGGAACGCTAAGACGCGACATCGCATGCACACCCCTTTGAGGAGCCTCGCCCATGTCGAACACCGATGCTTTCTTCTCTCGCCCGCTTGCCGACTCGGACCCGGAGATTTTTGGTGCGATCGAGAAGGAGCTGGGTCGCCAGCGCCACGAGATCGAGCTGATCGCTTCGGAAAACATCGTCTCCCGCGCCGTGCTTGAAGCGCAGGGGTCGATCATGACGAACAAGTATGCGGAAGGTTATCCGGGCAAGCGCTATTACGGCGGCTGCCAGTTCGTGGATATCGCCGAAGACCTGGCAATCGAACGCGCCAAGAAGCTGTTCGGCGTCAACTTCGTCAACGTTCAGCCGAATTCCGGTTCGCAGATGAACCAGGCGGTCTTCCTGGCGCTCCTGCAGCCGGGTGACACCTTCATGGGCCTGGACCTTAATTCGGGCGGTCACCTGACGCACGGCTCGCCGGTCAACATGTCGGGCAAGTGGTTCAACGTCGTCTCCTACGGCGTGCGCGAAGGCGACAACCTGCTCGATATGGACGAGGTGCAGAAGAAGGCCGAAGAGCACAAGCCGAAGCTCATCATCGCCGGCGGCACCGCCTATTCCCGCATCTGGGACTGGAAGCGGTTCCGCGAGATCGCCGACTCGGTCGGCGCCTATCTGATGGTCGACATGGCCCATATCGCAGGTCTCGTTGCCGGCGGCCAGCATCCGTCGCCGTTCCCGCACTGCCATGTCGCCACCACGACCACGCACAAGTCGCTCCGCGGCCCGCGCGGCGGCGTCATCCTCACCAATGACGAGGAACTGGCCAAGAAGTTCAATTCGGCCGTTTTCCCGGGCCTCCAGGGCGGTCCGCTGATGCACATCATCGCCGCCAAGGCGGTTGCTTTCGGCGAAGCCTTGCAGCCGGAGTTCAAGGACTATGCCGCGCAGATCGTCAAGAACGCCAAGGCCCTGTCCGAAACGCTCAAGGCCGGCGGTCTCGATATCGTTTCCGGCGGCACCGACAACCACCTGATGCTGGTCGATCTGCGCAAGAAGAACGCCACCGGCAAGCGGGCGGAGGCAGCGCTCGGCCGTGGCTACATCACCTGCAACAAGAACGGTATTCCCTTCGATCCGGAAAAGCCCTTCGTAACCTCCGGTATCCGTCTCGGCACTCCGGCAGGCACGACCCGCGGTTTCAAGGAAGCTGAATTCAAGGAGATCGGCAACCTCATCGTCGAAGTCCTCGACGGGTTGAAGGTCGCCAATTCCGACGAGGGCAACGCAGCGGTGGAGGCCGGTGTTCGGGAGAAGGTGGTGGCGCTCACCGACCGGTTCCCGATGTACCCTTATATGTAATCCTCAAAGGAGAACTGATGCGCTGCCCCTATTGCGGTTCGGAAGACACGCAGGTTAAGGATTCGCGTCCGGCGGAGGATTTCACATCCATCCGCCGGCGGCGTATCTGCCCGGATTGCGGCGGTCGTTTCACCACGTTCGAACGGGTACAGCTTCGTGAACTGATGGTCACGAAGAAGACGGGCCGTAAGGTGCCGTTCGACCGCAACAAGCTGGTGCGGTCCTTCCAGATCGCCTTGCGCAAGCGTCCGGTGGACAATGACCGGATCGAGCGGGCGGTATCGGGGATCGTGCGTCGGCTGGAAAGCTCCGGCGAAAGCGAGATCTCGTCCGAAGAGATCGGCCTGCAGGTCCTGGAGGCGCTTAAGAGCCTCGATGACGTTGCGTTTGTCCGCTACGCCTCCGTCTACCGTGATTTCTCTCATGCGGAAGATTTCGAGAAAGTGATCGAAGAGATCAACGCCAAGATCGCCCGCGATCCCGGCCTGGAGCCGTGAGGAATGACGGCGTCTGACGACCGGCGGTTCATGGCAGAGGCGTTGCGCCTTTCGCGCCAGAATACCGGGCTGACGGGCACCAATCCTTCCGTCGGCTGTGTGGTCGTCAAGAACGGCGAAATCGTCGGCAAGGCGGTGACGGCTCCCGGCGGTCGTCCGCATGCGGAAACACAAGCCCTCCAGATGGCTGGCGATAGAGCACGTGGGGCGACGGTCTACGTGACGCTGGAACCCTGCTCGCATTATGGCCGCACGCCCCCTTGCGCCAATGCGCTGGTGGAAGCCGGCGTCGGGCGTGTCGTGGTGTGTCTGACCGATCCGGATCCGCGGGTTTCGGGCAGGGGGCTTGCGATCCTTCGTGATGCGGGCATTACGGTCGAGTCCGGGCTTATGGAGGAGGAGGGGCGACGGGCTCTTGCCGGCTACCTCATGCGCCAGACGAAAGGTCGACCCCATGTGACTCTGAAGCTTGCAATATCCACCGACGGCATGCTCGGCCGGCGCGGCGAGGAAGTGGCAATTACAGGGTCTGAGGCAAGGGCCGAGGTCCACCGGCTGCGGGCCGATGCCGACGCGATCCTCGTCGGCATCGGGACGGTGCTGTCGGACGACCCGGAACTGACCGTGCGTATTCCCGGGCTTGAAAGCAGATCGCCGGCTCGCATCGTGCTCGACCGGCGGCTGGAGCTGCCTCTGCGGTCTAGGTTGGTGCAGAGTGCGCGGGATGTGCCGGTGATCGTTGTGGCTACGGCGGCTTCCGCCTTTCAGCTTGAGGATGGGAGCCCGGGAGACAAGCGCGAGAAACTGACCGAGGCCGGCGTCGAGATCATGGACGCGACCGAACTCGATATTCTGCTGGCGATCCTTGCGGTTCGCGGCATGTCCTCGCTTCTGGTGGAAGGCGGGGCGACCGTCGCAACGGCCTTCCTCCAAGCAAACCTCGTCGATCGCATCCTGCTGTTTCAGGGAACGGGCGCGGTCGGGGAGGGCGGTCTTGAATCACCCATCTCGCCATCCGATATGCCGACTGGATTTGCGCTGATCCACGACAACACTTTCGGCGCCGATCGTTGTTTCGAGTACGAAAGAGGTTTTTGATGTTTACCGGAATTGTCACCGATGTCGGCACGGTTGCGGCACTGACCCCGATGGACGAGGGCATCAAGCTGCGCATCGCGACCAACTACGATCCGAAGACGATCGACATGGGAGCCTCTATCGCTCATGGCGGCGTCTGCCTCACCGTCACCAACCTGCCGGCAGACGGCAGCAACGAGCGCTGGTTCGAAGTGGAAGCGTGGGAGGAGGCGCTACGGCTGACGACGATCGGCAGTTGGAAGGAGGGCACCCGCGTCAATCTCGAGCGGGCGCTGAAGATCGGCGACGAACTCGGTGGTCATATTGTCTCCGGGCATGTGGATGGCACGGCTGAAATCCTCTCCGTTGAATCGGAGGGCGAAGCAGTCCGTATCCGGCTGCGGGCGCCGGAACATCTTGCCCGTTTCGTTGCACCAAAAGGGTCGGTCGGTCTGGACGGAACCTCGCTTACCGTCAATGCCGTGGCCGGGACGGATTTCGACGTGCTGCTGATCCGTCACACGCTTGCGGTCACGACCTGGGGTGACCGCAAGGCCGGAGATCTGGTGAATTTCGAGGTCGATACGATGGCGCGCTATGCGGCACGCCTTGCGGAGTTCCCGGCGAAGGCTTGAGCTATTCCTGGTCGGTAAACTGACTGTGGATCTCCTTGAACCTCGGAGCAATCCTTGCGAAGACCGCGACCAGGCCGGGATCGAAATGTGTCCCGGCATCCCTGACGATGATGTCGACCGCCTCCTCATGCGACATGGCCGGTTTGTATATTCGCTCCGAGACCAGAGCGTCGTAGGCATCGGCGATCGCCATGATCCGGCCGCCGATCGGGATATCCTCCCCTCGAAGACCTTGAGGATAGCCTGTGCCATTCCACTTCTCATGATGCGTATGGGCGATTTCCCTGGCGACGTTTAGGAAGGGCGTGGCCGTTCCCATGTAGCGCTCCGCGGTGGCGATCGCCGCGCGGCCGAGTTCGGCATGGCTCTTCATGATCTCGTATTCCTGCGGATCGAGCTTGCCCGGTTTCAGGAGGACGCTGTCGGGAATGCCGATCTTGCCGATATCGTGCAGCGGCGCGGATTTGTAGAGCAGATCGATCGCCTCATCGGTCAGCTCCTCCGCATAGACTCCCTGTTCCTTCAGCGCTTCGGCAAGAGCGCGCACATAGTGCTGGGTGCGGCGAATGTGATTGCCGGTTTCATGGTCACGCGTTTCAGCAAGCGACGCCATGGCCAGAATTAAGGCGTCCCGAGCTCGCGCGGCTTCTTCCTTGGCCGCAGCAAGGGAGTTGATCAGGTGAACATTGGTGATGGCGACCGCGGCGCTGTTGGCAATCCGCTGCAGAACGCGGACCGCTTCTTCCGAGGGAAGCCCTGCCTTGGCCCAATAGGCCTCGATTGCGCCAACCGGATCCTCGTTCCGTACTGGAACGACAACGAGACTCTTGACGAAGGTATCTTGATAGGCCGCGTGCGGAGTTCGGTCGTCCTGATAGATATCCTCGATGACAACGAGTTCGGCATGTTTCATGGCCCAACCCGAAATGCAGCTTTCCAGTGGAAAGCGTTGGCCTTTCCAGAGCGGCGCGATCGCATCCTCGTCGGCATAGTAGCACTTGTCGTTTTCACGAAGGACGAGGCTCAATCCGTCGGCACCGATCAGCTCGCGAACGGACTGGCGCAGGACGATCATGATCTCGTCGATGCCACGCGCCATGGACATCTGCAAAATCAGGTCGTCCACGGCGTCGGCTGGAAAAGGATTCTGGTTCACGAGGGCGTCCATCTTCCCGATTATCTATTCTCTATATATTAAAACGGGCTAATAAAAGAAAAGTGCCAGAATTCGCACCACCGGAGCGTTCATTGGCGCGACAATACCACAATTGGTCCGTGATAGTCGGTTCTTGTGGTTTCGCGGAAACCCAGTTTGGCAGCGACGCGAAGCGAGGCGCAGTTTTCGGGGCTGATGATGCAGGTCATTTCCATATGGGGGAAATGCGTCGTACCCCAGTCGACCATGGCGCCGGCCGCTTCGGTGGCATAGCCCAGCCCATGTACCGAAGGGATAAGCGCCCAGCCGGTCTCCAGCGTTCCCTCGATCGATGGCTGGAATTCCCGGCGCATGTCCTGGAAACCAGCCTCGCCCAGGAAGCGGCCCGTCGCCTTCTCCTCGATCGCGAGAAAGCCGAACCCCATCAGGTGCCACATGCCGGTGACCCGCAGCATGCGCCCCCAACTATTCTCGCGCGTCGAAGGAACGCCTGTGATAAAACGGACCACCTCGGGCTCCGCCCAGAAGTTTGCATAAGTTTCGAATTCGTCGAGCCGATGCGGACGCAGGATCAGTCGTTCGGTTTCGATGGTCGGGATCATTGTCGCAAACTCCGGTGGATCAAACGCGGCCGCTTCCACAACGCCGCCCAAGGAGATATTCCTGATTCGCATCCCTGCGATCAGCTAAATTCGCTTGCCATTCTGCCCGCCGCGTGTTTTGACCGCGGCCTGCCGAAGCCCGAATTTCAAACTGGCTCGATATCATGAAGGTGAATCATGTCGCGTGAAACCGCTCCACATATCCTCATCGTCGAGGCACGTTTCTATGACGACATGGCCGACGCGCTGCTCGATGGTGCCACCAACGCGCTCAAAGAAGCCGGCGCGACCTATGACGTTGTCACCGTGCCGGGCGCGCTAGAAATTCCGCCGGCCATCGCCATGGCGCTCGATGCAGCGGAAGAGGGCGGCACGGAATACCACGGCTTCGTCGCCCTCGGCATGGTCATCCGCGGCGAGACCTATCATTTCGATATCGTTGCAAACGAGTCTTCTCGGGCTCTCATGGATCTTGCCGTTTCGGAATCGCTGGCGATCGGCAATGGCATTCTGACGGTCGAGAACGACGATCAGGCCTGGGCGCGTGCGCGCCGGGCGGACAAGGACAAGGGCGGCTTTGCCGCGCGTGCGGCGCTGACGATGATCGCGCTGCGTGAAAAATTGAACGGTGGTTGAATTTATGACGAAGGAAGGCGAACATCCGGTCAAGCCGGCCAACCAGCGGGGCGCAGCCCGGCTCGCGGCAGTGCAGGCGCTTTACCAGATGGATATCGGCGGCACCGGCGTGCTGGAAGTGGTCGCCGAATACGAAGCGCACAGGCTCGGCCAGGAACTCGACGGCGACACCTATCTGAAGGCCGATCCGTCATGGTTCCGCTCGATCGTTGCCGGCGTAGTCCGCGACCAGGTCAAGATCGATCCGCTGATCCGCTCGTCGCTCCAGGAGGACTGGCCGCTCTCCCGCCTCGATTCCACGCTGCGTGCGATTTTGCGTGCAGGCACTTTCGAAATCCTCGAGCGCAAAGACGTGCCGGTTGCTGTCATCGTGACCGAATATGTCGAGATCGCGCGTGCCTTCTTCGCCGAGGAGGAGCCGCGGATCGTCAATGCCGTTCTCGACCGCATTGCCAAACAGGTGCGTGGCGACACCAAGAAATAGGCTGAGGATAGCGGCATGGACAGCGCGGTGGACGGACTTCAGACGCAACTGCGCACGGCCCGCCGCAGTGTCGCCTTACTTGCGGCGACCCAAGCGATCCTGGGATCGGCACCTCCAGTGGTCTTTTCGCTGGGCGGTCTTGTCGGTTACCAACTCTTGAGCGACGACAAGTCGCTGGCGACCGCCCCTCTCACTGGCTTCAACATCGGCATGGCGGCGGGTGCTGTGGCAATCGCCGTTGCGTCCCGCTTTCTGGGCCGCAAACAGAGCTTCATGCTCGGAGCCGTTCTCGGTGCGCTTGGCGCCGGCATTGGCACAGTCGCGCTGTTTCAGTCGAATTTCTGGCTTTTCGCGCTGGGGATGCTGCTGATGGGGCTTTGCGGCGGTGCCACGCAGAAGATCCGCTTCGCCGCTGCCGATGCGTCGCCTTCCTTCTACAAGCCGAAGGCGATTTCATGGATTCTTGCAGCCGGGATCGTGTCGGCTGTTCTCGGCCCGCAGTTGGCGATCTGGACCAAGGACCTCGCGGCGCCTGTGCTATTTGCCGGTGCCTTCATGGCTCTCATACCCCTGTTTCTCATCGCGGTTGTGATGCTCTTGCCGCTCAAGCTGCCGGCAATGACCTCCAGCGCGACGGCCACGGCGTCTGCACGCCCGCTGTCTGAGATCGTCACCACTCAGCGATTCCTGACCGGAATGATCTGCGGCATCAGCAGCTATGCGCTGATGACCTTCATGATGACCGGAGCGCCGCTGGCAATGGTTATCGGTTGCGGCTTCCCCACCGAGATGGCGACACTCGGCATCCAGTGGCATGTGCTTGCGATGTTTGCCCCGAGTTTCTTCACCGGCATGCTGATTTCCCGCTTCGGCGTGGAAAAGATCGTTGCCGCCGGCCTCGTCATCCTTATGGGATGCGCCGTCGTCGCTCACATCGGCATCGAACTCTGGAATTTCTGGGGCGCGCTTGTGCTGCTCGGCATCGGCTGGAACTTTGGTTTCATCGGTTCGACGGCGATCGTCGCTTCGAGCTACCGGCCCCACGAGGCGGACAAGGTGCAAGGGTTCCATGACATCATCCTGTTCACCACGGTGGCTCTCTCGTCCTTCTCGTCCGGCAAGATATTCACCGCCTACGGGTGGTCGTTCATGAACCTCATCATCTGGCCCGTAACCATCGTCTGCCTGGTTCTTGTGCTGGCATTGATGCTGAAATCCTCTTCCGCAAAATCCGCCTAGAGTCTTGCCCTCTCGGGGCTTGACGCCAATCCAACTCCACCGCAATCTCGCGCCGCGTGATCGACTGTCGGATTCTTGGAGGGGATTCGTTCGCTTGCGCGAAAATGCGCGGTGGAGTGCCGCGGCGACCCGAAATGTCTGGGAGGACAGGGCGGGGTGTCGTGGAGTGCATGGCCGGCGGAATGTTCCGCCAGGGCTTAGGGAGAGGAAGAAGCGAATGACCGTAATTTTAGGTGTGATCGTTTGCGGCCTGCTATCGATCATTTATGCCGCCTGGGCGACCCGTTCAGTTCTGGCTGCCGATCAGGGCAATCAGCGCATGCAGGAAATCGCCGGCTATATCCGTGAGGGCGCACAGGCCTACCTGACGCGCCAATACATGACGATCGCCATCGTCGGCGTTGTCGTCACCATTCTTGCCTGGCTGCTTCTATCCGGCACCGCCGCGCTCGGCTTCGTCATCGGCGCCGTACTTTCCGGCGCCGCTGGCTTCATCGGAATGCACGTCTCGGTTCGCGCCAACGTCCGCACTGCCCAGGCCTCTTCACAGAGCCTGGCAGCCGGTCTCGACATCGCCTTCAAATCCGGCGCCATCACCGGCATGCTGGTTGCGGGTCTCGCTCTCCTCGGTGTCTCCATCTACTACTGGGTGCTGACAGCTGGCCTCGGTCATCCGAGCGGCTCGCGCGAAGTCATCGACGCCCTGGTGGCGCTTGGTTTCGGCGCATCGCTTATCTCCATCTTCGCCCGTCTCGGCGGCGGCATCTTCACCAAGGGAGCCGATGTCGGCGGTGACCTTGTCGGCAAGGTCGAAGCAGGCATTCCCGAGGACGATCCGCGCAATCCGGCGACCATTGCCGACAATGTCGGCGACAACGTCGGCGATTGCGCCGGCATGGCGGCCGACCTTTTCGAAACCTATGCCGTTTCCGTCGTCGCCACCATGGTTCTCGCCGCAATCTTCTTCGCCGGCGCACCGCTGCTGGAAACGGTGATGATCTACCCGCTGGCCATCTGCGGCGCCTGCATCGTCACCTCCATCATCGGCACCTTCTTCGTCAAGCTTGGCGCCAACGGCTCCATCATGGGGGCGCTTTACAAGGGCCTGATCGTCACCGGCTTTCTGTCGATCCTCGGCCTCGGCGCCGCGACCTCGCTGACCATCGGCTGGGGCACGATCGGTTCCGTGGCGGGTCAGGATATCACCGGTACAAATCTCTTCATCTGCGGCCTTCTCGGCTTGGTGGTGACGGCGCTGATCGTGGTCATCACCGAATACTATACGGGCACGAACAAGCGTCCGGTGAACTCCATCGCCCAGGCGTCCGTGACCGGTCACGGCACCAACGTCATCCAGGGTCTTGCCGTCTCGCTCGAATCGACGGCTCTGCCGGCAATCGTCATCGTTGGCGGCATCATTGCAACCTATCAGCTTGCCGGCCTGTTCGGGACCGGGATCGCGGTTACCGCCATGCTTGGCCTCGCTGGCATGATCGTTGCGCTCGACGCCTTCGGCCCCGTCACCGACAACGCCGGCGGCATTGCCGAAATGTCTCATCTGCCGCCGGAAGTGCGCAAATCGACCGATGCCCTCGACGCGGTCGGCAACACCACGAAGGCCGTGACCAAAGGCTATGCTATCGGCTCGGCCGGTCTCGGCGCTCTGGTGCTTTTCGCGGCCTATTCCAACGATCTGAAATATTTCGTCGCCAATAGCGCCCAATATCCCTATTTCAACGGCGTCGGCGAGATCAACTTCGATCTTTCGAACCCTTACGTCGTTGCAGGCCTGATCTTCGGCGGCCTCATTCCCTACCTCTTCGGCGGCATCGCCATGACCGCCGTCGGCCGTGCTGCCGGCTCGATCGTTGAGGAAGTGCGCATGCAGTTCCGCAACAAGCCGGGTATCATGCAGGGAACGGAGCGCCCGGATTATGGCAGGGCCGTCGATATCCTGACCAAGGCAGCGATCCGCGAGATGATCATTCCGTCGCTGCTGCCGGTGCTCGCGCCAATCGTCGTCTATTTCGGCGTTCTGCTGATCTCCGGCGGCGACAAGGCGTCCGCCTTTGCGGCACTTGGCGCTTCGCTGCTCGGGGTGATCGTCAACGGTCTCTTCGTGGCGATCTCGATGACGTCGGGCGGCGGCGCCTGGGACAATGCCAAGAAAAGCTTCGAGGATGGCTTTGTGGACAAGGACGGCACCCGGCACCTCAAGGGGTCGGAGGCGCACAAGGCGTCGGTCACCGGCGATACTGTAGGCGATCCCTACAAGGATACCGCTGGTCCCGCCGTCAATCCGGCAATCAAGATCACCAACATCGTTGCTCTTCTGCTGCTCGCGGTTCTCGCGGGCTGAGAACCGCCTGACAAAGAGCGTTTCTCACAAACGAAAGGCCCGCGGGAGCGTCTCCCGCGGGCCTTTTCCGTAACTCAGGTCCGTACTTAGCGACCGCCGAGCCCGCCCCCGCCGAGGAGGTTGCGCGCTGCTGCGGCACCTGCGCCCCCGGCGCCAGTGCCGCCCGAAAGAAGCTGCTGCAGGAATGTCAGGTCGCGACCGCCTGTCGGCGTCGTGCGGGAAATGGTGTCGAACACCTTGCCATCCTGCATCGTATAGTTTGCCTTCCGGGCCACCGTGCCGTTCTTGTCGAAATAGATCGCCAGCACGGACTGGTCGACCAGCCGCGGCTTCATGAACGCCACGGCGCGTTCGCGTCTCTGGGAAATGTAATAGAAGACTTCGGTATCGAAGGTCGCCGTCGTCGACGGCGTCCCCATGGTCAGCAATACCTGTTCGCGGCTCGACCCCTCAGGAATGAGGTTCAGCGACTGCTGGTCGATGACGTAGCCGTTGTACATGGTATCGCCAAGCTGCATCGACGTGCAGCCGGAAACGGTCATGGATGCGACGACAATCGCCATCGCGGTCTTACTCAAGAATGTCATCTGGTACCCGAAAACCCGCTTGTTCAACCGCATCCCCCAAAACTCGACCGTCCCTGCTGTTCATACCATTGTGGCTATTCGGGGACATAAGGCTGATCCTTGCCGCCAGGCGGGCGAAAGGATCACGACCCCGTTCGCTGATCGGCGGAACGGCATTGCAATTCGTGCCTGCTTCGGTAAACCAGCTTTCGTTTCCATGCAACATGGCCGACCCTCAGCCAGAGATCTTCATGGAGGCAAATAACGGGAATTCGGATGATTTTCAGGCTTTTCAGGAAGAAGAACCACAACCGCGCGATCGTCGATCGGCAATATGCCGCCCTGACGTCGGCTGCGCGCAAGCCCTTCTTCTACAGCGACCTCGACGTGCCTGACACCGTCATGGGCCGTTTCGAGATGCTGTCGATCGTGATGATCCTGTTTTTCCGCCGCACGGCAAAGTCCGATGCAAGCGGGCAGGAGCTTGCCCAGGAGATCGTCGACGCCTTTTTCCAGGATATCGACCATTCCATTCGCGAACTCGGAATCGGGGATCAGAGTGTGCCCAAGCGCATGAAGAAACTCGCGGGTATGTTTTATGGGAGGCTCGAGACTTACGCTGCTGCTCTTGAGGCAGGCGACACGGAAAAGCTTGCGGATGCGCTTCGGCGCAATATCTATCCGGGAATGGCAGATGCGCCCATGATGCCTGGACTTGCGGATTGGATGATTGCGGCTGAGGCGGCACTTGCCGGCGTATCCGAAGATGAGATTTCCCGCGGGCAGGCGGTTCTGCCTTTGCCGGGGAAGTGAGGTAGCATGAAGAATATCAATGGCGGGAGCGAAAAGCCTCCCTTTTCCTACCCTGTGAAGGTCGGGCACATATCGGCCAATCCGGTGACCGTGCATCTGGAGGCGAATGAACGGGAACGCGTGGATCTGGCGAAGCTTTGGCAGGTCGTGTCCGTGAAGGCGTTGACAGCCGACCTGCAGATTACGCGCTGGAAGAAGGACGGCGTCCGGCTCAAGGGACGGGTTACGGCAGATATCGTCCAGTCGTGCGTCGTGACGCTCGATCCGGTCGAATCGAAAATCGGCGAGGATTTCGAGCAGATATTCGTGCCGGAAGGCTCCAAGCTCGCACGGATCGTCACCAACGAGGCCGCCGAGATGATACTGGATCCCGATGGACCGGATCTCCCGGAGGCGTTTGCTGGCGACACCATCGATGCCGGTGTGGCCGTTGCCGAATTTGCGGCCCTCGCCATCGATCCCTATCCACGCAAGGCCGGTATTGAATTTTCCGATCACCTAGAAGGTGATGGAGACGGGAAGTCGGGCCGCCCCAATCCTTTCGCGGTCCTGAAAGACTGGAAAAAGGACTGACGGCTGTTGTAAGCAGCAACAAAAACTATATTTTGGCCACGAATTCGCCGGCAGCACCGCGCAGGAGCATGGCCACAGAAGACGCTAGAACTGGCGCATGACCTATAATTGGTTCATGAGCCCGGCGAAGATAAGGATCAGGGACGCGTGGTCAGAATTTCTCTTGACGCCATGGGTGGCGATTTTGGGCCCGAGGTCGTCATTCCCGGCGCCGCCAAGGCGCTGGATCGCCATCCGGATGTGACGTTCCTCATTTTCGGCCTGAAGGGCGAATGCGAGCCGTGGCTGGCGAAATATCCGAAACTGCGCGACAAATCGATCTTTCATGAGTGCGAACTCGCCGTCAGCATGGAGGAAAAGCCGAGCCAAGCCCTGCGCCGCGGCCGCTATGTTTCGACTATGTGGCGTTCGATCGAGGCCGTGAAGTTGGGAGAGGCCGATGTCGCGGTTTCCGCCGGCAATACCGGTGCGCTGATGGCCATGGCAAAATTCTGTCTGCGCACCATGGCCAATATCGAGCGCCCGGCGATCGCGGGCATCTGGCCGACCTTGAAGGGCGAAAGCATCGTGCTGGATATCGGCGCGACGATCGGCGCCGATTCGCAGCAGCTCCTCGATTTCGCCTTGATGGGCGGAGCGATGGCTCGCGCGCTCTTCGAAGTTGACCGGCCGACGGTCGGCCTTCTCAACGTCGGCGTCGAGGAGGTGAAGGGCCAGGAAGAGGTTAGGGAAGCCGGACGACTGATCCGCGAAGCCAATCTGCCCACGATCGCCTATCATGGTTTCGTGGAAGGCGACGATATAGGCAAGGGAACCGTGGACGTCGTGGTGACCGAGGGCTTTACCGGAAATATTGCCTTGAAGACCGCGGAGGGAACCGCCCGGCAGATCGCAACGCTGTTGCGCGAAGCCATGTCGCGGACCATCTTCGCCAAGATCGGCTATCTGCTTGCTAAAAGCGCGTTCGACCGGCTGCGCGAGAAAATGGACCCGAACAGGGTCAATGGCGGGGTCTTTCTTGGTTTGAACGGCATCGTCATCAAGAGCCATGGCGGCACCAATGCCGACGGTTTTGCAGCCGCGATCGACGTCGGCTATGACATGGCGCGTAACGACCTGAACGCCAAGATTGCGCAGGATTTGAAGGTTTACCATGCTCGCCGCCAGCCGCCTGCTGGCCCCGAAGCGGCATGACGACAGGATGTGATAGAAAATGATCCGTTCAGTGGTTCGCGGTTACGGGGCAGCTCTGCCGAAGCGCGTAGTGCCCAACAAAGAGCTGGAAAGCGTCGTCGAGACATCCGACGAATGGATCGTCCAGCGCACCGGTATCCGCCAACGCTATATCGCAGGCGAGGGGGAGACGACGGCGTCGCTCGGCGAGCAGGCTGCCCGTGCCGCGCTTGAGAATGCCGGGTTGACGCCCGATGACATCGATCTGGTGCTGGTCGCGACGTCGACGCCCGACAACACCTTCCCTGCGACCGCCGTCAACATCCAGAATCGCCTCGGCATGACGCATGGCTATGCCTTCGATATGCAGGCTGTCTGCTCAGGCTTCGTCTATGCCGTGGCGACCGCCGACCTGCATATTCGCGGGGGCATGGCAAAGCGTGTGCTGGTGATCGGCGCCGAGACCTTTTCCCGCATTCTCGACTGGAAAGACCGTACGACCTGCGTTCTCTTCGGCGACGGCGCAGGCGCGCTTGTGCTGGAAGGGCAGGAAAGCGAGGGAACGATTGCCGACCGTGGCGTTCTGACCGCGCATCTTCGCTCCGACGGCACCCACAAGGAAAAGCTCTATGTCGATGGCGGACCGTCCACGACGGGCACCGTCGGCCATCTGCGGATGGAGGGCCGCGAGGTTTTCAAGCATGCCGTGGGCATGATTACGGACGTGATCGAAGCGGCCTTTGCCGCGACAGACACGACGGCGGAAGATCTGGACTGGCTGGTGCCGCACCAGGCCAACCGGCGCATCATCGACGGATCGGCGAAGAAGCTCGGAATCCCGCCTGAGAAAGTCGTGGTGACGGTCGATCTGCACGGCAACACGTCGGCAGCGTCTATTCCTCTCGCGCTTTCGGTTGCCGCCGGCGACGGCCGGATCAAACAGGGCGATCTGGTCATGCTTGAGGCAATGGGTGGCGGCTTCACCTGGGGTGCGCTGCTTCTTCGCTGGTAGGCGTATTTTCAACGCAAACGCAAATATGTCATTGCGCACAGGTGCTTGACCCTCGCGCTCAAGCAAAATACTCTCTATCGGCTTTGACAAGATCAATTTCGAAAATTGGGCGGGGATCATGGCCGGCAAGACAGTAACACGCGCGGATCTGGCAGAGTCGGTATTCCGCAAGGTCGGGCTTTCCCGAACGGAGTCGGCCGAACTCGTCGAGACCGTCATCGATGAGATCTGCAATGCCATCGTGCGTGGCGAGATGGTCAAGCTTTCGTCCTTTGCGACCTTCCAGGTGCGTGCCAAGAACGAGCGCATCGGCCGTAACCCGAAGACCGGCGAGGAAGTGCCGATCTCTCCGCGCCGCGTCATGACCTTCAAGGCGTCGAACGTCCTGAAGCAGCGCATTCTCAAGGCTCATACGGCGCGCAAGGCCAAGCAGAAACCGCCAAGCCCAGTCGCGTGAAGCGAGGCCCGCCGGGGCCGCATTCGCTGCAATCCTGTGAACATGCTTGAATCTTTCGGTGCAAACCGTTGAGATATGTTCGATTCGTCGCATAATCCCTATGCGTGAAAGGCTGTCGCCGCTGTCCGCGATGTCGGCAGGCTGCTGTTTGGAGACTGATCCTTGGATAAGAGCCCGGATGCCTTTCGTACGATCAGCGAGGTCGCGGATGATCTCGACCTGCCTCAGCACGTGCTGCGCTTTTGGGAGACGCGTTTCCCGCAGATCCGGCCGATGAAGCGGGGCGGCGGGCGCCGCTATTATCGCCCTGAAGACGTGGATCTGCTGAAAGGCATTCGTCACCTCCTCTATGACCATGGCTACACTATCAAGGGCGTCCAGAAGCTCCTGAAGACGAACGGCAACAAGTTCGTCGCCGCAATCGCCTCAGGTGACCTTGCCACCATGGAAGCGATCATGGCGGCAAACAGCGAGAAGCATGTCGAGCCGAAGGTCAGCGCCGCGGAAGAGGATCAGGTGGTCGGACGCCCCAAGGTAAAGCCAAGCGGGCGTTTCTTCGGTTTCGGATCCTCCCATGAGGACGATGTGCCGGAAGTGTCGATCGGCAAGTCCAGTGTAGGCAAGGAAGATCGAGCCCTGCTTCAGGAGGCACTCTTCGATCTTCTGGAATGCAAGCGCCTGCTCGACCAGGTCCGATAAAGGCCAATTCTCAATTTTTCTCTACCAGGGAACGTTACCTCAAATTTACCATTCACCCTTTGTTCAGATGAAAAGGAGGATCATTTCCTCCACAGGATCAAAGGAGGTGAATTATGAGGAAGAAACTTGCGATCGTCGCACTGTCCTTGATTACGGCCTTGAGCGGCATTGCGCCGGCACAGGCCTTCCCAACGGTCAGCGCGCCGAAGATCGACGCGCCGCGTGCGGTACAAAACGTCCAATGGGAAGACAATAACAGGTTGAGCGGTCCTCGTTTGGATAGCCGTCGGTACTGGCGCTATGGTGAGGGTGGGTCGCGACGCTATTATCGCAATCGCTCCTACCGTAACAGCTACTACCGCGATCGATACTACCGCCGCCATCGGGGAGACTCCAATGTCGGCGCGATTATCGGTGGCCTGGCCGCCGGCGCCATCATCGGCGGAGCTCTGGCGCAACCGCGCTACGTCACCCCCCGGCGGTATGTCGGTGGCGATGCCCATGTGAACTGGTGCTACTCTCGCTACCGCTCCTACAGGGCTTACGACAATACGTTCCAGCCCTATGGCGGCCCACGCAGACAGTGCTACTCGCCGTATTCGTGATGTGAAGAAAATCGCCCTGCCGGATCGGCAGGGCGGTCTTTGCCTTCCGGTCCCCGCAGTTCCCGACAGAATTGGGTTCTGCGGATTTTTTCCTTGCGCCAATAGTGGCATGTCAGTAAGGAGAGCATGCTTCGTTGGAAGCTGGTCGGGGCGTAGCGCAGCCCGGTAGCGCACTTGACTGGGGGTCAAGGGGTCGTCGGTTCAAATCCGGCCGCCCCGACCATTTAACTCTCCCCCGCCGCCTGATTTAGGCGAACCTGTTACGAAAAAGCCCCGCCGGAGCAGGGCTTTCGTATTTCCTTTCGATCGCGAATCAAATTTCCGGGCAGCCCGGGCGGTTAGCGAAGCGAATGCGATCCGGGCCGTTGCGGGTCATGCCCTGTACTGTCACGCTTCGGTCGGTAACGCGGACAACTTCCGGACGTCTAAAGCCTTCGTCGCGGGCGGCGGCGCGTGCTTCGCTGGGGCTGCAGCCGCGGCGGTATTCGCGATCTCTGTCGCGGATAACCGGCCGGACACCGTCCGGCCCGAGACGGAGCTCAAGATCCTGAGCCGAAGCGGATGTGGGGAAGGCGCCAAGGGCGCCAAGCGAAAGGGCTGCTGCCAGCCCCGTACTCGATAGGATTTTCATCATCTCATTCCTCCTTGCGCACAACGGCGCGAATGGTCACGGTTGGCGAACGATGTGAGGAGGAAAATGTTCCGCTGTAGGGAAAGTATGGGGTGAATAAACCGGTTGCGACTGCAGGAATCTTCAAGCGTTGAACCCCCTTGGTTCAAGTGACAGGAAGAATAGTCGGAGCGCTTATCTGAAGCGCGGCGCGCGGCTTGCATTCATCAGCAGTTCTTGCTGCGACGCAAACGGCCCAAGTAGTTTGAAAAGGCGGGCTTCCTCTTCGCGATCCAGCCTGTAGCGCTTGGCGAATTCCGCGACGCTCCAGACTTTCTTGAGGCCCTTGTCCTCGATCTCGTCGGTCTTGAGATACGTTGTCATCAGCTTCCCCTTTATTAGAACGTCAACTCACGCCGTGAATTTTTGTTCCCGGCAATTTTGCGCGTCTATCGTTAAAAATTTTCATCCGCCGAAACGGTCGATTTCCCGGATGTTATTCCAGGTTTCAGACCGAATTTGCCGCTCGGGAAGTGTCGCGCTCACGGAGGAGGGACGGCCGGAATGGGCCGCGAGCGAGAGGCGGATTGGAGGCGGCAGATAAGATCTGCGCGGAAACCGTTTCAGTCGTCGTTTGCCGCATTCAGATTCTGCGGCCGGATACCCTCGTCATGGGATTTCTGACGCAGCCTAACGCCCGGACCGGCGCCCGCATCGTCGCCTTCGCCGGCACCAAGAAAGAGAATGCCCCTTGATTCGAAGATGGTGCGCAGGCGCTCGGAGATATCGGCGCCTGCAAAGGCCTGGGCGGCTTCCGCTTCCTCGATCGCGGATCTTGAAAGACCGGAAGCGGCGGCGAGTTCCTCCACGGTCATTCCCGTCATGGCACGTGCGGCACGCAATTGAGAGGCTGTCAGCATAGGAACAATCTGGTGCGTCAGAAGCTCAAGTCAAGTACTCTTGAACCGGACTATCCGGCTCGAAGAAAGCGATGTTCCAGTGCAGCACAGCCCCAGACGATGCCGAGCAGCAGATAGAAGTGCCGCCAGTGGTCGGTATCGATGACATTGCCGATGATCGCATGGCCGAGGATCATGACCCAGGCGATCATCAGATAAGGCTGCCAGGGGCGCTCGCGAAGCATGTAGCGGAAACCGAACCAGAGCGTCGACCAGATCATGATCTGATAGGTGACCGCGCCGAGCCAGCCGTAGGTGGTCAGCGTCTTCAGCCAGATATTGTGCTCGTCTTCGCCGAACGTTTTGCCGAACACCATCGGTCCGAGCCCGAGCGGCCGTTCCATCGCCATCAGGAAGCCGATCTTGTGGCGTTCGAAACGGCCGAGGCGCGCGCCGTCGTATTCCTGAACCAGCTTGGCCCGGTTCATGAAGAGATCGTAGACCTGTTCGAACTGAAGCGCTATTGCCAGCGTCAGGGCGAGAAAGACGGCCGCACCCACCGCAATGGCGAGAATCTTCAATCGGAACGCCGCTGTGCGTTCCTGCAGCAGCATGACGACAACAAGCGCGGCGCCGGCAAAGAGCAGCAGGCCCCAGGCCGCGCGCGAAAAGGAGAGGAAGATCCCGAGCGCCAGGATCAGAATTCCCAGGATCAGGAGAGGTGTCTGAATGAGCCTGCCGGTCAACATCCGGTAGAGGAGATAAAGCAGCGGCGCGACGAGATAGGGACCGAAGACGTTCGGATCCTGGAAGGCGCCCATGGCGCGATTGTAGCGGGTGAAGACATGCGCGCCCGGAAAGGCATTGAAATAGCCAAGGATGCCGAGCAGCGAGGTGATGATCGCGGCGGCCACCCAGGCCTTGAAGATGAGGTTCAGCCGCCGGTAGTCGTTTTCGATAACAGCGGCATAAAAGACCGAGCTGAGCGCCAGAAAGATCGAGACCGCGAAATACATCGGCGCCCCGCTCATGTCCTTCATGACGAACATCGAGGTGAGGCCGCTGAGGTTGAAGGTCAGCAGCAGGACGAGGAGGGGCGCGACGGTGCGGGAAATCTTCAGGCCGATCAGGAACCAGATGCCGATCTGGATCACCATGATCAGTTCATAGGGAGCAGGTTCGGAAATCACGAAGCCGGAGAGGAAGACGCCGAACGCGATCAGGCCGGTACCCGCAAGCCTCAGCGCGGCGAGCCGGCCGTCGAAACGGCCGGAATGACCGTGGGCCGGATGATCGTGGGCGACCGCGCTCAATAGGCGTTGTCCGTATTGAGTAGCCGGATCGGCGTCAGGAACAGGATTTTCAGGTCGAAGAGCAGCGACCAGTTCTCGATATAGTCGAGGTCGTAGGCCGTACGGGCGCGGATCTTCTCGTCGCTGTCGAGTTCGCCGCGCAGTCCATTGATCTGTGCCCAACCGGTGACGCCGGGTTTGACGCGGTGGCGGGCAAAATAGCTCTCGACCACGTCCACATATTTGCGTTCGCCGGTCTGGGCGCTCACGGCGTGCGGGCGCGGACCAACGAGGGAAAGTTCGCCGCGCAGGACGTTGAAAAGCTGCGGCAGTTCGTCGATCGAGGATTTCCGCAGGAAGCGCCCGACCGGCGTGACGCGGGGGTCACCCTTGGTCACCGCCTTGATCGCGCTCTGGTCGCTCATGTTGGTGTACATGGAGCGGAACTTCAGGACCTGGATCACTTCGTTGTTGAAGCCGTGACGCTTCTGCCGAAAGAGGATCGGTCCTTTGGACGTTGCCTTTACGGCGATTGCCGAGGCGAGCATGACCGGCCAGAGCAGGCTGATCGCGATCAGCGAGAACAGGATGTCGAAGATCCGCTTGGCAACCGAATCCCAATCGCGGATCGGCTTGTCGAAGATGTCGAACATCGGCACCGCGCCCACATGGGAATAGGAGCGCGGGCGGAAGCGCAGGCGATTGGCATGGGCGGCGAGGCGGATATCCACCGGCAGAACCCAGAGCTTGCGCAAAAGCTGGAGGATGCGTTGTTCAGCGGTTGCCGGCAGCGCGATGATCAGCATGTCGATGCGTGTAAGACGGGCGAATTCGACCAGTTCCGCGAAGGTGCCGAGCTTCGGGTAGCCGGCCACGACGGTGGGAGAGCGTTCGCTGTTTCGGTCGTCGAAGATGCCGCAGATGCGGATATCGTTGTCCGGCTGCTGTTCCAGCTGACGCACAAGCTGCTTCGCCGGCTCGCCGCCGCCGACGATGACGGCCCGTCGCTCCATGACGCCGTTGCGCGCCCAGTTGCGGATGGCGAAGGCTGTGAGCTGCCGTTCCAGGAACAGGAAACCTGTGCCGGCTGCAAACCAGACGAGAAGAGCCGCAACGGAATAGGATTCGACTTCCGCCAGGTGAAGAACAGCCGCCGTCAGCACAAAGCCGATCGTCCAGCCGACGAAGACACGTCTGGCTGTGCGGCTCGCGCCACGCAGCGAGGGGATCTGATAGGCGTCCGCAAGCTGCAGCAATAGAACGGTGCCGGTCGCGCCGGTCGCGATCAGAGCGAAGCGGGCGAGGAAGCCGCTGACGTTCGTGGGCGCCATCAGAGCGCCAACGAGCAGTCCGATCGCCAGCATTGCCGCCAGCTCGAACAGCCGAAACTGGCCGATAAGCATCGCCGGAGAGGTGCTGTCGTTGCGTAATTGCTCGGCAATCTGCCGGGCGAGGGGATTGAGTACGGTCGGCTCCTCCGGATCGCGCTTTTCCTCGCTGGCGCGGATTTCGGAAACCCTCCTGCGAAGGTTGTCGACGTCGAACTGTTCGGACTTGCTTGGCTTGTTCATGGCCCAATCCTTTTGGCCATCCGGTCCGGGGGAGGCGGAGGCATTGAAAAGGACCTAGCAAAAAGAGGTGAAGGAAGCCTTTAGCGCTGTTCCGCCAAAGGTTTCGAGGCCAACAGATTTTGGTACAGGCCGAGCATTTCCCGGGCCATGACCGATGCGGAGAATACGGCTTTGAAGGCTTCCGGCTTCGGCATCACGTCCTCCCGCCAGGCGGGCGTCGTGATCGCCTCGGTCATAACGCGGGCGAGATCCTCTGCGTCTCCGGGTTCGGCGAGAGCATTACTTGCGTCTCCCAGCACTTCCGGAATTCCGCCGACGCGTGAGGCGATCACCGCCTTGCCGGCCGCCAAGGCCTCCAGCACGATGTAGGGCATCGCCTCGGCGCGCGAGGGGACGACGACGGTCTTCGCCAAGGCAAAGGCTTCCCGAGCCGGCATGGCCGGCCGCATCGCGATCCGGCGTCCAAGCCCCCGCTCGGCCATCATCGCCTCGTAGCGGTCCCGGTCGGGTCCGTCGCCGACCATGAGCGCCAACAGGGGATGACCGACGGCTCGTTCGGTGCGGGCAAAGGCATCGATGAAGACATCTGGACCCTTCAGGTCGCGCAGCATGCCGATATAGAGGAAATGCGCGACGGTCGGGTCCGTTTCGATCGCTTCGAATTCCGTGTCCTTGATCCCGTTGTAGATCACCCGCGATATTTTGCGGGGTTTGCCGACTTTCGTCTCGTAGGTGCGCCTTTCGTATTCGCAGACGAAGACCAGCGCGTCTGCGAAATGCTCTTGGAAACGTTCGAGCCGCAGCACCACCTGACCGGACAGGGTGTTCCGGGCGAAATGCAGGCTGCCGCCATGCGGCGAATAGAGGCGGGCTACGCGATACCTGTTTACCCGCAGGGCTGAGCCGATCAGCCGGGCGAGGGCGCCACCCTTGGCGCCGTGCCCGTGCAATATATCCGGCTGCAAGCTTCGAATGTGCTT
Organism: Hyphomicrobiales bacterium; assembly: GCA_900469955.1. Classification (GTDB taxonomy): domain Bacteria; phylum Pseudomonadota; class Alphaproteobacteria; order Rhizobiales; family Rhizobiaceae; genus Neorhizobium. The sequence continues at coordinate 35,868 of UBYX01000053.1, forward strand.
GTAACTTCTGTAGATGGCCGCAAGATCTGACGGAGCGATCGCGCGGCGCATCGGAATGCGGATCAGGCCGAGCGAGAGCTGCGGCCCTATGCTGTCGAAGAGGCGATCCTCGTGCGCCCCGCCGGTGGAGCTGTCGCAGAGTATTCCAACCTCGTGGCCGAGTGCCCGGTGCTCTTCAACGAGATCGCGCACGTGGCGGAAGATCCCTCCGACGGGCGACCGGAAGCAATGGAGTATTCGCAGGGGAGGGCTCTGCGTCATTGGTTCGTCAGAAGAGCCGCTCGCGGACGTAGATCGTATCGCCGGCGAGCACCGGTGCGGCGACCGTCGTTCGGCCGGTGATCACCTGTCCGTTGATTTTGCGCGTCACATCCACATCCCGCTGATTGCCCCGCGACGTGAAGCCTCCGGCGATCGCGACGGCGTTCTGGGCGGTCATGCCGGGCACATAGGAGTACTGTCCGGGCCGCCCCACTTCGCCCATCACGAAGACCGGGCGATAGCGATCAACCTCGATGGTGACGTCGGGATCGCGCAGGTAACCTTGCTTGAGACGAGATGCGATGGCGCCTTCGAGCGCCGGCAGCGTCTGGCCGCGAGCCGCAACCTGACCGATCAGCGGGAAGGCCACGTAGCCGGCTTGGTCGACAGTGTAGGAATTCGACAGGCCGGGCTGCTCGAATACGCTGATCCGCAACCGGTCGCCGCTGTCGAGGCGATAGGGCTGGATCGTCGCTTCCCGAAAGCTCTTGGGGGCCGGAGCATGGCTCGTGCAGCCGGCCAGAGCCGTCGCTGTCACGCCAAGTGCGAGCGCAAGCACGTGCTTGGCCTTCACGTGTTTGAATGGGGCGAAGGACATTTTCGCGTTCCGGGCTCCGGCTGTTCATACCATTGCGCCCGTTATCGATCCGTTAGGGTTAATGCCCGGTAAAGAACCGGACGATTTCGTGAGCCGCAATGAGCAAAGGCGGCCGGAACGCCATTAACCCTCGCGTTACCATGATCCTTTACCATCCGCCGAAACCGGTAGTTGGAGCGTATCATGTCAGGCGTAAACGGCAGCAATCAGGACGTGGACATCGATCTCGGGCGGATCATCGCAGCGGTATGGGAACGCAAAACCAGGATCCTCGGTGCCACCGTCATAGCCGCTGCCGTTACCCTCGTCGGGGTCAGCCTGATGAAGCCGAGCTATAGAGGCGAGGCGCGGCTTCTCATCGAATCCCGTTCGCCCAACTTGTCGGGAGGAGAGGGCGCGCCGCAGGCCAATGACCCGGTTCTCGACTCGCTGAACGTCACCAGCCAGGCCCAGCTTCTGCAATCGAGCGATCTCATCAAGCGGGTTATCCACGATCTCAAGCTGGCGCAATTGAAGGAATTTGATCCGGCGGCCCAGTCCCTGTTGCCCGATCCCCTGGTTCTGCTCGGTCTCAAGCAGGATCCGATGACGCTAGACCCCGAAGACCGGGTGATCCAGGAGTTTCGGGAAAAGCTGCAGGTCTATCCGGTCGAAAATTCCCGCGTCATCGCGATCGAGTTTTCCTCGCATGATCAGAAGCTCGCCGCCGACATCCCCAACAGAATGGCGGAAGTCTACCTCGAGATCCAGAGCGGCGCCAAGCTCGACACCCATTCCGAGACGGCAAAATGGCTCGAGCCGGAAATCGTCCGGCTGACCGGCAAGGTCCAGGAGGCGGAAAAGAAAGTAGCGGACTACCGCTCCTCCAACGGGCTTTTCCAGACGACGGAAACCAACAGCTTTTCCACCCAGCAGCTCAACGACATCTCGACCGAGCTTGCCCGTGTCCGGGCCGAGCGGGCCAATGCCGAGGCGCGCGCAGAAAACGTCCGTGCCGCCCTCAAAGCCGGCCGGGCTTCCGATACGCTGACCGACGTCGTCGGATCGCAGGTCATCCAGCGCCTGAAGGAAGCAGAAGCCAATCTGCAGGCCCAGATATCCGATCAATCCACCCAACTGCTGGAGGGTCATCCGCGGCTGAAAGGCCTGCGCGCCCAGCTCGGCGGCATTCGCCAGCAGATCGACAGCGAAACAAAGAAGATCCTCGCGAGTCTGGAAAACGACGCGGAAGTGGCGCGGCTGCGTGAACGCCAGCTGATGACGCAGCTCAACGGCCTCAAGGCGGACTCTGCCAAGAGCGGGGAGGAGGAAGTCGGGCTGCGGGCGCTCGAGCGCGAGGCCGCCGCCCAGCGCCAGCTTCTCGAAACCTATCTCGCCCGCTTCCGCGAGGCGACATCGCGTCTCGACAGCAATGCGAGCCCGGCCGACGCCCGCGTCGTGTCGCGCGCCGTAGAACCCTCCGAGCCCTATTTCCCGAAAATCGTCCCGATCGTCATCGTTGTGTCGCTGGCGACTTTCATTTTCGGATGCCTGATCGTCATGATCATCGAACTCTTCAGCGGCCGTGCGCTCCGACCTTCCGGCGTGGGTGACGTCGAATCGGATCGAGAGGGGAAGGCTTTGCCGGCGCCGGTTCCTGCGGCTACCGTCACGCCAGCCGCGACGCCCCTGCCGGTGCATCAGATGCAGGCCGAGGCGGCGCGTTTCGACGTGAGCGAGGCTGCAGCGAAGGCGCGCGCCAAGGTGGCGGAAAAATTCATCGCCCCGAAGGCGGAAGAGCGGGTCGAAAAGGCGGACGCCCCGGACGAGGGCTTCACGATCGGCTCGGTTGCCCATTATCTTCAACGTCACGATATTCCTGTGGTGATCGCCATTTCACCGGGTGGTGACCAAGGCTCGACGGCAACCGTCATGCTGGCCCGCGAGATCGCCGGGCAGGGGCGGACCGTCGCGCTGATCGACATGACGGGTTCGGCCTGCCCGACCCGTCTGATGGCCGAAAATCCGAAACTTCCCGGCATTACCGATCTGCTCTGCGGCGAAACCGCGTTCGGCGACGCGATCCACCGGGACCGTCTTTCGGACGCCCACATCATACCGCACGGCGCTTCCGATCCGAGCAAAGCCATGCGCGGCGTCGATCGGTTGACGATGATCATCGACGCACTGGCAGACGCCTATGATCTGGTGCTGGTTGAATGCGGACCTGCCGAGATCGCCGGCATTTCGCGCCTGGCACGCGATGAGACGGCGGAGATCGTCCTCTCGGTTCCGGGCTTCAGGGAAGACGAGGTGGCGAAACTGGTCACCGATTTCGAGACGGCGGGCTATCGGCACCTGTTGATCATGGCGGAAGCCGGAGACCTGCATTCGCCGCGCCGCGGCCGCCGCCGCGCAGCCTGATCGATCATTCCGCTTCCGACCCGGGCGCCGCCCGGTCTTTCGGGCAATGGCCGGCTCGCCAGCGCTGAACCAGGGAGTAGAGGTGGGGATTGCGTTTGATCGCAACCTTGGCCTTCGTCGCGCCCATCATCAGCGGACGCAGCAAAGAGCCCTTCCATGTCAGTGGGAGCAGGATGTCATGTTGGACGGTTTGCTGCGTGCACCAGTTTCGCTTGTAAGGCTGGTCTCCGACGCCGAAATCGAAGATCGCAGCGCCCTGTCGGCAGGATTGCTCGATGGTCAGCCAGAACAGCAGTTCGCCTGGGCTGGCTTCGGGGCAGATGCTCTCGTCGATGGAACTGAACTGGCAGATGATGTGGTCGCCCTTGCGGGACAAGCCGGCGATAGCGGCGATGTGGCCTGCATGTTCGCCGCGCAGGCGGATGGCGAACAGGCTGAGCGGAGTGTCGAAGCCTTCGGCCGGCACGTCCAGCAGCCGGTGAAAGAACTGACGGATGTCGTCCGGCTGGAACACGTCCGGCAGCCGAAATTGCGCAAGCCGTTCACTCTTTTGATGGAAGAAGAGATCCAGGAGCGCATGTTTTTCGGCTCTGCTTTCGGGGCAGATGTAGTCATACCCGCCGATCGCCTCGAGCTTCCGGCTTGAGGAGCGGAACTTCTTGCGGCGGCTCTTGGCGTTGAGTTGCGCAATCGTCGCCTCGAAATTGGGAAAGAGCGGGAGTTGGAAGGAGCGGTTGTGGTTCTCGTTCGTTGCCAGCCCCAAGAGCGGATGTCGGGCACCGCGCCAGGCAAGCGGGATATTGTCGAGGACGATGATATCGGCCGTGTCCTTCAACGCTGTCCGCGTAGCATGAACGAAGTTCTGAAGCTCCTCCGCGTCAGGCTCGGCGAGATCGGCATCGAAGAGGCCGGAATTGAGGTTGTTGAACCGGTCGCCGGGAAAGCGGGCGACCCTGAAGCCCTTATCCGTGACGATCTCGAGCGGCAGGATGAGGTGGGTGCGATTATGGGCCACACCCTGAATGATGACCAACTCGCTCTTGCGGGCGTGCGTCCAGGCAAGACACCAGTCGAACCTCTGGTGCAGGGAGTTCTTTGTCAGTCTCTCCAGACGACGCCACTCGACTTCGATCGGCTGGGGATCGTTGAGGACCAGCAGTGTCAGGTCGGCAAACCGCACCATGTCGCCGTCCGCCCCAAGTTCGCCGGGCGTCGGAACGGTCTGTTCTTCCTGTCGGATTTCCTGCTTCTGCATGGCTTCGCCCGCTGATGCCGTTTTGCCGGCACGATAGGGAGGAGGCGCCAAAAATCGGTTTATCGCCGGTTCGGTTGGCCGACAAACCGCAACGACTGGTTAACCGCCGGTAAATTCAGCGCTTAGGAGGTCTCGGGCCAGCCATCCACTTGATGATCAGCATGGCCGGAAGGATCCAGAGCAGTCCAGAGAACAGGAAATAGAGAAAATGAACCCACCACGGCGAGGTGGCGAGCATGAGGGTGGCGACGGTCGTGGCGGCCAACGCATAGATGATCACCAGAAAGATGATGAGAATAGTGCCGATGAAACTTCTCAAACGCGGGACCAAGACGTTCTCTCCTATCCGCGACCGCATGCCGCAAAGTGCCGGGGCTTGTTTTGCATGGGGCGATGAGGCAAAGCAACGCCAAAGAACAAAAGGCGTCTGAAGACGTCTTCTCGCCACGAGCGACGGGAGTATCCCATGTCCGCGACGAACGCAGTCATTATCGATGTCTTGAAACAGACGAAGCGCCTAGAGCGCGACCGCAAGGCGGTGCGCATCTGGCTTGCTATCGTCGTCTTTACCCTCTTCTGTCTGGTGCTGGTGGGCGGAGCGACCCGTCTGACCAATTCGGGCCTTTCGATCACCGAGTGGAAGCCGATCCATGGCGTGATACCGCCGCTTTCGGCCGAGGAATGGGACGAGGAATTCCGTCTTTATCAGCGCATTCCGCAGTACCAGCAGGTCAACAGCGACATGACGGTCGACGAATTCAGGTCGATCTTCTGGTGGGAATGGGCACATCGTTTCCTGGCCCGCTCGATCGGTGTGGTCTTTGCGGTGCCGCTTCTCTTCTTCTGGCTCACGGGCCGTATCGAAAAGCGATTGCGCTGGCCTCTCGTCGGCGTCCTGGCGCTCGGTGGTTTTCAAGGTTTCATCGGCTGGTGGATGGTTTCCTCCGGCCTCAGCAAGCTCGTCAGCGTCTCGCAATACCGGCTCGCAACCCATCTCGTCATGGCTTGCCTTATCTTCGCCGCCTGTGTTTGGATCATGCGCGGTCTGTCGCCGCATAGCGACGACGTGGCTCCGGAAGGCAGGGCCAAGGTCGGCGCGGTGCTGGTCGCGGTGATGTCGCTCTTCCAGATCTATCTGGGCGCTCTTGTCGCCGGCCTCGATGCGGGCTTTTCCTACAACACCTGGCCACTGATGGACGGTGCCGCGATCCCCGGCGATCTCTTCATCCAGGAACCCTGGTGGATCAATTTCTTCGAGAATCCCAAGACTGTGCAGTTCGTCCACCGCGTGGGCGCCTATCTGCTCTTCGCGCTGGCGCTTTGGCATATGATCGTGCTGCTGAAGAGAGCGCCCGGCACCACCCATGCCCGCCGTTCCGTTCTGCTCTTCGGCCTCATCCTGATTCAGGCCGTGGTCGGCATCGCGACCCTGCTGATGCAGGTGCAACTGCATCTTGCTCTGACCCATCAGGCAGGTGCTCTGGTCGTCCTTGGATTTGCCATAGCCCACTGGCGCGGCTTCGTCGGCGAATATCCGCCGGAGACGGCGGTCGCTACCCGTAGCTGATCTGCATGGCGCCAGGTCTTCCGCCCGGCGTGGCGGGCCCTTAAGCCTGTCGCAGGACGTTGTACACCGCCTTGACGACGGCCAGTTCTTCGTCTCGCTCTTTGCCGTTGCCGTCTTCCTCGTGCCAGGCGGCAGAGAGGCAGCCATAGGTAAAGGCGTAGCGGAGGATGGTGCGGACATCGCGCCTGAGCGTTTCGGCAAACACCCCGGCCATCGAAGCGATGCGTTCCTCGTTGCGTGTAAGGTCGAAACGGTCGAGCGGATTGGAAAACATGTTGGCGACGTCGAGCGCCGCATCGCCGATCAATCCCGCCGGATCGATGATCAGCCAGCCGCGCGGCCCGAACATGATGTTTTCGTGATGCAGGTCCCCGTGCAGCGGCTTGATGTCCCGCTGATCGGCTATCAGCTCTTCCGCCGTGTCAGCCGCCTCGATAAAAGGACTAGCGATACCCTCGCGACGGTCGGCCTCCGCCTTTTTGAACAGGCTCGCGAAATAGCGGGAAAGCGGCAGCAGGCTCGTAGGCGGCGGCGCGTGGGATGGGCGATGGTATTCCATCAGCACCTCGGCCGCGATCCGCGTGGCGTCCCCGTCGCCCTGGACGACAAGCTGGTCGCGGAGCGTCGCCGTGCCGGCGTGTTCCATCAACAGGATATTGCCGGAGCGTCCGATGAGCCGAATGCAGCCGATGCCATCCCGCCACGCGAGAAACTCCGCACCGCGAAGACTATCTTCCAATGCCCGTGGTTTAAGGATCTTGACGATATCGAGTTCGCCGCCGGCACGCGTCACTTCATAGACTGTGCCGACGACTGTATCTGCGATCTGCCGCGCATCTTCGATCCGCCATTCGGCAGGGAAAGGAACGCTATCGGTCATCAGGCCGAAAGCATCAGGTCCATGTTCTGAACGGCTGCTCCCGAGGCGCCTTTGCCCAGATTGTCAAGAAGAGCCACGAGGTTGACATGCTCTCCGCCCGGCGTGCCGAACACGAAGAGCTTCATCGTGTCCTGGCCGACGAGTTCTTCCGCATCGACGCGCGCAAGCGTCTTGCTCTCCTCGAGGGAAACGATCTCGACGATGTCCTGACCGGCGTAGTGCTCGACCAACGTCCGATGGATGCTTTCGCGGGTAAAGCCGTTCTTGAGGTCTTCGAGGAAGAGCGGGACCTGAACGATCATGCCCTGTGGGAAACGGCCGACCGACGGCGAAAAGAGCGGTGCGCGATCGAGCAGGCCGTGAACCTTCATTTCAGGCACGTGCTTGTGCTTGAGCGGCAGGCCGTAAAGGAAGTTGTTGGCGGAAATCGCATCCTCGCGGGATTGATCTTCCATCTGGCCAATCATCTGCTTGCCGCCGCCTGTATAGCCGGAAACGGCGTTGACCGTCACAGGATAACCATCCGGCAGGATGCCTGCTGCCCGCAGCGGCCGGATAAGGGCGATCGCGCCGGTGGGATAGCAGCCGGGATTGGCGACATGCCGTGCCGACTTGATCTTTTCCGCCTGCGCCTTGTCCATTTCCGCAAAGCCGTAGGCCCAGGATGAATCGACACGGAAAGCCGTCGAGGTGTCGATCACCCGCACCTTGTTGTTGCCCGAAACCATGGAGACCGCCTCGCGCGAGGCCTCGTCCGGCAGGCAGAGGATTGCGATATCGGCGCTGTTCAGGAGATCCTCGCGCATGGCGGCGTTGCGGCGCTCGGCTTCCGGGATCGACAGCAGCTCGACGTCGCGGCGGCCGGCCATGCGGGTGCGGATCTGCAGTCCCGTAGTGCCGTGTTCGCCGTCGATGAAGATTTTCGCTGTCATTGTCTTTATCCTGTGATGTCAGTGCCTTGGATTGAAGGCTGGATTCGGTTTACCAGCCACTTGATTCAAAAATTTGACGCGTCGCCTTCCGCTCCGCGCGAAGCCCGAGCATATACATCGCAACGGTCGCTCCGGCAATGGCGGTGATGTCCGCATGGTCATAGGCAGGTGCGACTTCGACCACGTCGGCGCCGCGGATGTCGAGCGACCCTAGCTTCCGCAATACCGAGAGAATCTTGGCGCTGGAGGGGCCACCGGCGACCGGCGTCCCGGTACCCGGCGCAAAGGCCGGATCGAGGCAATCGATATCGAAGGTGAGGTAGGTCGGCGTATCGCCCACATGGGCGAGGATCGCCTTGGCGATTTCGTCCGCCGTCATCTCCTCCACCTCATGGCCGTAGACGAGACGGATGCCGAAATCCTCCGGGGCATGGGTGCGGATGCCGACCTGAACAGAACTGGCGGGATCGATGATGCCATCGCGCACCGCTCGCGCCACGAAGGAGCCATGATCGATCCGGCTCTCGTCGTCGAGCCAGGTATCCTGATGCGCATCGAACTGGACGAGGGCAAGGGGACCGTGCTTCGCCACATGCGCCTTGAGGAGCGGCCAGGTGATGTAGTGGTCGCCCCCGAGCGTCAGCAGGAAAGCGCCGTGCGTAATGATCTTGGCGGCTTCGCGCTCGATGGTTGCCGGCGTCTTCTGATGGTTGCCGTAGTCGAGCAGACAATCGCCATAATCGATCACAGCCATTTCCGCGAAGAGGTCGCGCGAGAAGGGGTATTGGGGATCGTTGTCGAAGATGGCCGAAGCTCGCCGGATTGCCTGTGGCCCGAAGCGCGCACCTGGGCGGTTGGACGTCGCCGCATCGAAGGGAATGCCCCACACCACCGCCTCGGCACCTTCCAGGTTCTTGGTGAACCGCCGGCGCATGAAGGATAGCGCGCCGGCGAAGGTGGGATCAGTCGCGGCAGAGGTGAGGCTGGTTGCCGTGAAGGCGTGATCGATCGACTTTTCTGCCATTGCGTCCTTCCCTCATCTGTGGGCGGGACGTTGAACAATGAGAACAGACAAGGCAAGTCTCAGCTGACAAAAATGTTTTGCTCAGGAAGCCTTCGCTTCGAAAGCCGGCGGAAAGTCCCCGAGAGCCTTGGCGTCTCTGATGCGCGCGCCGATATCCTCCTCGATGATCGCTTCCAGTTGCGCGAAGCTCTCGATGACGTAGTAGATCGGTTGCACGATATCGATCCGGTAGGGCGTTCTGAGCACCGTCATCAGGTCGAAGGGGCGGAATTCGCTTTCCCCCCGTTCCATCGCGGTCCGCGTCTCATTGGGAGAGGAGACGATGCCGGCGCCGAAGCAGCGGCGCCCCTGGAGTGTGTCGATCAAGCCGAACTCCACGGTGAACCAGAATATCCGGAACAGGTGCCAGGAATATTCCTTGCCGAGCCCGACGGCTTTTTCACCGAAGCGGCGAACGAAATTGGCATAGCTCTGGTTCGTCAGCAGAGGGCAGTGGCCGAAGACCTCATGGAATATGTCGGGCTCCTCGATGTAGTCGATATGCTCGCGGCGGCGTATGAACGTAGCCAGGGGAAATTTGCCCTGCGACAGCAATTCGTAAAAGCGCGATGGAGGGATGAGCGCCGGCACGCCTTCCACGCCGAACCCGGTGGTCTCGTTGAGGCGCCGGTTGATGTCGTGAAGCTGAGGAACCTTGTCCGGCTTCAAACCGAGCAGCTTTACGCCGTCTAGATATTCGGCGCAGGCCTTGTCGGCCAGCAGGGTCATCTGGCGCTGGTAGAGGTCGCTCCAGATCCCGTCTTCTTCGGTCGTGTAGTGATAGATACCGTCCGCATCCGGCAACTTCGCCGTATAGGTGCTTTGTTTCGGCATGGGCGCCTCCCGATCTTGATCCAGTAAGCCGGGCTCCTCCACCTGGCTGTCAGGTCACCATCATATCCCGAAAAATGCGGATAAACATTTCAGCTTTCCCGGACTAGGATCTGAAAATGGGAGAATATTCCGTGAGGAGGCGCTGGGATGAAAGAAAACGTGAAGGCTGCCCGCAGGCTTCTGCAACTCCTCCAGTCCGGAGCCGGCTCATCGCTTGCCGAGCTGGCGGAGAAAGCGGGAATGTCGCAAAGCACCGCATGGCGCAAGATCCAGGAGTTGGAGGCGGAGGGCGTTATTCGAAAACGGGTGGCTCTTCTCGATCCCGCAAAGCTCGACCTCAAGCTCTGCATCATCGCCCATGTGACCTTGGAGGATCACCATGAGGAGGCGATCGAGGCTTTTGCGAGCGTCGTGCGCGATCGGCCGGAGATCATGGAATGTTATGCGCTGTCTGGAACGTTCGACTACATGCTGAAAATAAGGGCAAGCGATGTCGAAGCCTATGAAGCCTTCATGACCCGCCATCTGATGCGCAATCCACATGTGCGCAACGTGGTCTCCAGCTTTGTTCTTCGCGAACTGAAGTCGACGACGGAGCTGCCGATCTGAGAGATGCCGGAAGCCTCAAACGAAAAAGGCGGAGCTGAAGCTCCGCCTTTCGAAAGTCCAAAATCCAGATGCGATTAACGCTTGGAGAACTGGAAGGAGCGGCGGGCCTTGGCCTTACCGTACTTCTTACGCTCGACCACACGGCTGTCGCGGGTCAGGAAGCCACCCTTCTTGAGAACCGAACGCAGGCCCGGCTCGAAATAGGTGAGGGCCTTGGAGAGACCATGGCGCACAGCGCCGGCCTGGCCGGAAAGGCCGCCGCCGGTAACGGTTGCGATGATGTCGAACTGACCGGCGCGGGCAGCCGCAACGATCGGCTGCTGCAGGATCATCTGCAGGACCGGACGGGCGAAGTATGCCGAGAAGTCCTTGCCGTTGACGATGATCTTGCCGGAACCAGCCTTAACCCATACGCGGGCAACAGCGTTCTTGCGCTTGCCGGTTGCGTAGGAGCGACCGAGATTGTCGACCTTGCGAACGTGAACCGGAGCCTGGTTTTCGGCCGCCGGAGCGAGATCCTTCAGAGAGGAGAGATCGGCCATGATCAGGCGCTCCTTACATTCTTCTTGTTCAGCGAGGCCACGTCGAGTGCGACCGGCTGCTGGGCTTCATGGGGATGGTTGGAACCGGCGTAAACGCGCAGGTTCTTCATCTGACGACGACCGAGGGGACCGCGGGGAATCATACGCTCGATGGCCTTCTCGATGACACGCTCCGGGAAGCGGCCTTCGATGATCTGGCGCGCGGTGCGCTCCTTGATGCCACCCGGATAACCAGTGTGCCAGTAATAGGTCTTGTCGGAATATTTCTTGCCGGTGAGGGCAACCTTTTCCGCATTGATGACGATCACGTTGTCGCCGTCATCGACGTGGGGGGTGTAAGTGGCCTTGTGCTTGCCGCGCAGGCGGTTTGCTACGATGGTGGCGAGGCGACCGACTACGAGGCCTTCGGCGTCGATGATCACCCACTTCTTCTCCACCTCGGCGGGCTTCTGAACGAAGGTTGACATGGTTTTCTCTTTCGTCTGGACCCGTGAGATCCGATATCGGATACAGGGCGTTTCTTGTTGCTTGGTTGACGGCAGCGCCGCCAAAAAGAATGCGGGCCACAGGGTCCGCAATCTGTGGCGGCTTATACCGATGAGATAAAGATGCGTCAAGGCGGCTGATTTTGGCTTTCGAAAAATAAACTGAGTCATTTCAATGGTTTAATTATGTGGTGCGTCTGTACCACATTTATTTTGCAGATGGGCCTCGTGGCAGGAGATGGTTTGGAGACATTCTCTTGCAAGGATGCCTTCCGCTGAATGCAATTTTGGGCTGAGAGGCCTAGGCGCAGTCATGACTGCCGGGGAAACCTGCGCTTGGAAGGAAGCGTCATCCAACTCCTGCATACAACCTGTGGGCATAGATCGTAGGTGTGTCGCGAAAACCGATAGCAAGCTATCGGCAAGGCGGGAAAATATCTGCTTTTTCGTCAACGTCTTGGGAATAAGTATTATTTTTGAGCATCAAGGAATCGTTGGGTGAAAAAGCCACAGCTATGATTTTTCGCGGATGATGAATAGTAGTTCAGCCTAATTCAACTATAAGATGCTTCTAATATGTTTCGTACGGAAGCGGAAAATTGCGAGAACATTTGCGGAACAAAGCCTGTTGTTGCCGCCCTGCAGTTCAGAACCGGGTGCATCCCGCCTGCAGCGGGAAGCAGTCTTCCGGATCGGGCCGCCTTTTGCAGGCTAGAACGGGACAGCGAGGAGTGTCTGTCGTGGGAACGGTGACGCGATCGGCAAATTCGTGGCCGTCGCAGAGGCCGCTGTCTGCAACATAACGATCATAAAGCGTCATGCCCCGCACGTTTCGGGATGGATAACGCAGGATGACCGCGCCTTCCCGAGTGATCGCACGTTGCACGGCAGCACAGGACATGCCCGTAGAATTATAGCGCGAGATGGCAAAGGCGGGCTCGGTCGAGGGAAGCGCGACGGCGCAGATAACGGCGAGGCTTGCGAGAAATTTTTTCATGGCCTGCATCCCTTTTACGGAGATGGAGCCATACATAGAGCGAAGCGAACGCGCCGCCAGAGGCGTCCCCATCACCGGAGCTGCCGTCATGAACCATGACCACTATGACAACGCATATATTGCCGAAATTCTGAAAGGCACCAAGACGATCGCTCTTCTGGGCGCTTCTCCTAACCCGGACCGGCCGAGCAATCGTGTCATGGGGTTCCTGCTTGGCAAGGGATACACGGTTTATCCCGTCAATCCCGGTCAGGCGGGCAAGCAGATCCTTGGCCAGACGGTATACAAGACGCTCGGCGACGTGCCGCAACCGGTCGACTTGGTCGATGTCTTCCGCGCGGCCGAATATCTGGACGGCGTCGTCGACGATGCGCTCGCCCTGGAAACGAGGCCCAAAGTGATCTGGGGCCAGCTCAGCGTGCGCGACGACAAGGCAGCCGCCAAGGCGGAAGCCGCCGGCATCAAGGTCGTGATGGATCGTTGCCCGGCGATCGAATATCCCCGCCTTGTCGCTTGACGCGGTCAATCCGCCAGCAGTTCCGGCCGAGCGCGCATCTCGTCGAGGTGGTCGGCATTGCCGCAGTACACCGCGAAGGCGGCGGCAGCGGTGCCCTCGGCCAGTTCCCGGCGACAGCGGGCTTTTTCCCCGCATCGCGAACAGGTGATGTGCATCTCCCGGAACTCCAGAGGTTCGATGAGCTTTGCCTCTTCCGTATCGATGTTCAGGACGCGCATGAGGGCCAGCATTTCGTCCGCCGCGTGGGGTCCGCGCCGGATCAGAGAAACGAGTTCGTCCTTCGACAGCGCGTTGTCACGCGCCAGCATTTCGATCGTCTCGTTGTCGAGGCTTGCAAGGTTTTTTGCCTCCTCGACCGTGTCCCAGGCTGTAGAGCACCAGCGGGCAATTCGGGCCGCGAGGCTTTCGTAGCGGGCAGGGGCTTGATCGTTCATGGCATTCTCCTCTCTATTGTCGGGAGGATATGCGCGCGAGAACAGCAGTCGTTGACCAAAATCAACCAGTTTGACTTTGGGGAGCGTGATAACAGGGCTGAAAAGACATTCAGGGAGAGTGACTATGCCGACGATCAATCCGGGTTTTTCAACTCTGGCGGTTCACGCGGGCGCCCAGCCTGACCCCACCACCGGGGCGCGTGCGACGCCCATCTACCAGACAACATCCTTCGTGTTCAACGATGCCGATCACGCCGCGGCCTTGTTCGGCCTGCAGCAGTTCGGCAATATCTACACCCGCATCATGAACCCGACCCAGGCGGTGCTCGAGGAGCGGGTGGCGGCGCTGGAAGGCGGCACCGCGGCGCTCGCAGTCGCCTCGGGCCACGCGGCGCAGATGCTGACCTTCCACACGATCATGCAGCCGGGCGACAATTTCGTCGCGGCACGAAAACTCTACGGCGGGTCGATCAACCAGTTCGGCCATGCGTTCAGGAATTTCGACTGGCAGGTCCGCTGGGCCGATCCGGAAGATCCGGCAAGCTTCGATGGCCAGATCGATGCCCGCACCCGGGCGATCTTCATCGAGAGCCTCGCCAATCCCGCCGGCACCTTCGTGGATATCGCGGCGATCGCCGAAGTGGCGCAACGGCGTGGCATTCCGCTGATCGTCGACAACACGATGGCGACGCCCTACCTCGTCCGCCCGCTCGAACATGGAGCCGATATCGTCATCCACTCGCTGACCAAGTTCATGGGCGGCCACGGCAATTCCATGGGCGGAGTGATCGTCGACGGGGGCACGTTCAACTGGTCGAAATCGGGCAATTATCCGATGCTTTCGGAGCCGCGGCCGGAATATGCTGGCGTCGTGCTGCACCAGGCATTCGGCAATATCGGCTTTGCCATCGCCTGCCGGGTGTTGGGCCTGCGCGATATGGGCCCCGCGATCTCCCCCTTCAACGCCTTCATGATCCTGACCGGCATTGAGACGCTTCCCCTGCGCATGCAGAAGCATTGCGATAACGCAGCCCTGGTTGCCAAATGGCTGAAGGCCCATCCGAAGGTCGCCTGGGTTAGGTATTCCGGTTTGGAGGAGGATTCCAACCATTTCCTGCAGCAGCGGTATTCGCCGAAGGGCGCCGGCTCCGTCTTCACCTTTGGCGTCACGGGCGGATACGAGGCGGGCAAGACATTGGTCGAAAGCCTGCAGCTTTTCTCCCACTTGGCCAATATCGGCGATACCCGTTCTCTGGTCATTCATCCGGCCTCCACGACGCACCGGCAGCTCACCGAAGAACAGCAGATCGCGGCCGGCGCTGGCCCGGACGTCGTGCGCCTGTCGATCGGCATCGAGGATGCTGCCGATATCCTTGCCGACCTCGACCAGGCTTTGTCGAAGATCTGAGGAAGAAATGGCAACCTGGCTGACTTTCGACCTTTCTACCATCACCCCGGAAGAGGGCGCCCCTGCGCCGGACCGGCTGGTCTTTGGCAATCCGACATTTCGTACATGGAATTTCGACGAGGCCGATGGCGGGCTCTATGCCGGTGTCTGGGAGGCGACGCCCGGCAAGTGGCGGATCTCCTACGACGAATGGGAATATTTCCACGTCCTTTCCGGCCACTCGATCGTGACGGAGGAGGGCGGCGAGCCGGTCCATCTGAAAGCGGGCGACAGCATGGTGCTGAGACCCGGCTTCAAAGGAACCTGGGAAGTGGTTGAAACGACTCGCAAGAATTACGTGATCCGCGTTGACCCGACTTAATTCTCTTGGTTGCGCATCGAAGTTTCCTGTCGTGCTCGTTCCTTCCGCTGCTTCGAGCTCCGGCCTCACGCTCGATCTGTTTGGCAAGTGAGTCGGTAATCGACGGGATAAGGCGCTCCGAAAAGCCGAATACAAAGCCCCAGATAGCAAGCTTCGCCCAGTCCTTCATTCCCGGCGAAATATTGATGAACGAATTGCCATCAAGGCCGAGAAGATTAGGGAAAAGTTCTCCCCTCAGAAAGCCGCCGATGAACAGCGAAAGCATGATGATGCCGATGACACATCCAAACACGGTGAACAGGGTGACTTCGAGGTAACCCGCACCGAGCAGGAAGATGTTTCCTTCTCGACGAATGGTCATGCTCATAATCATTCCGATATTGGACATGCCACATGCGAGCGAGAATACCGCGAGCCAAATAAGGCCCAAGTTAATACGACAGGGAGAGCTAAGCGTCGCGGACATACATGCATCACTGAAGAACAGTAGATCCAATCCGAATATCTTCGTGACGGCAAAAACCACGAAAGGCGAGAAGACCAGAAGCGCCAAGATGAATGATTTTTGAACTGTGGATTTCAGCTGGAGATCTTCGGTCGACATTTTCGCCCCCTGACGTTCCAAATGCCAAGTCGTATTGTTACAGATTGCGCAAACTACAAGCTTCCATTCATAATTGAATTCCCGGCTGAATTCATCCCTGTCCCTTTGGCGGAACCGGTCCTCGGATTTCATCACCGCCACTAAATGCTCTGGCGAATTCCGGCGAAGAGATAAAGGCGAGGGTCCGACGCAATTCCTCAGACTTCTCCTTGCCGAAGGCCTTGTCGAAATGATCCTGGGCAACCGTCCAACGGGCGGTAAGTTCCCGCTGCTTCGCGGCACCAGCATCCGTCAGGCGCACCCGCTTCACCCTACGGTCCTTCTCGTCGGGGATCAGTTCGACAAACCCGTCGCGGAGGAGGGGTTTCAGCGTGTGACCGAGGGCGGAAAGGTCCATGACCATGATTTCCGCGAGCCTTTTCAGGGTCGATTCGCCGGAGCGGGCGATTTGCGACATGAGCGAAAATTGCGTGCCCTTGAGGCCGGTATCCCCCATGGCATCGTCGTAAAGCTGGCCAAGTTGCCGCGCGGCGCGGCGTACCGCGCTGTTGCTGCAATAAAGCCAGATGCCGTCCTCGAACTGATCTTTTTCCATCATGGCTATCTGTTTCGTCGCGGCGGAGAGTGCCCGATTCCATCCCGCTCTGCTATCGCCAATAAAAAGTCTTCCGAACCTCTTGCACAGCCGACTGGCCATCTTCATCTATTTAGTGGCATATGCCAGTAAATTCCAGATCAGGAGATGGACGATGACTAAAACCTCGAAACTTGGAACTGCCTTGGTGACCGGCGCATCCTCGGGCATCGGCGCGACCTATGCCGAGCGGCTGGCCCGCCGCGGCTACGACCTCGTGCTTGTGGCCCGGGATGAAGATCGCTTGAAGATTGCAGCCGAGCGTCTGGCTCGCGAGACGGGCGTCAAGGCCGTCGTACTTCGTGCGGATCTGACGCAGCGTTCCGAGATCGCGGTTGTCGATCGACGGCTGCGCGAGGATGATGCGATTACACTTTTTGTGAACAACGCCGGGATCGGTCCGACCGGTCCGCTTCTCCAGAGCGATACCGACTACCTGGACCGGATGGTGGACCTGAACGTGCTGGCGGCAAATCGTCTGGCAGTCGCCGCCGCGCAGGCGTTTGTCGCGCGTGGGAGGGGGAGCATTATCAATACGGCGTCGGTGGTCGCGCTCTGGCCGCAGGCATTCAGCGGTACCTATAGCGCCAGCAAGGCCTTTGTCCTGACTTTGACGGAATCTCTGGCCGCCGAACTGGCGGATACCGGCGTGCGTATTCAGGCGGTTCTGCCGGGGCTGACCCGTACGGAAATATTCGACCGGGTCGGCGGCTCGTTCGACAATATGGATCCCAACTTGGTGATGAATGTCGGCGATCTCGTCGATGCCGCGCTTGCCGGCTTTGATCAGGGTGAAGTGGTCACCATTCCTTCGCTCTCGGACAAGAGGCTCTACGAGGCGCTCGAAGCAGCCCGCGGTGAGCTTCGGCCACATCTGTCGCTCAGCAAACCCGCCGCCCGTTACGGCGTAGCTGATGCTTCTGCCAACGCGGCCTGACGCTCACCATGCCAGGTCCAGTCGCTCCAATCCATGGAAGTGATAGACATCCTTGACCGACGGCGGTCTGGCGATCTTGAGCCCCGGCAGTCGGCGGAAGAGGATCGGCAGCACGGTGTTCAGCTCCAGCCGCGCCAGCGGGGCGCCGATGCAGAAATGGATGCCGGCGCCGAACGAAAGGTTCGGCGCCTCCTGCCGGTCTGGCTTAAAGACCAGCGGATCGGAGAACTTTTTAGGGTCGAGATTGGCGGCGGCGAGGATGAGGCTCACCTTGTCGCCGCGCTTGAATGTGACGCCGTCGATTTCAACATCTTCCAGCGCCCAACGCTGGAAGATGTGGACCGGTGCGCAGATACGCAGCGTTTCTTCGACGGTCCGTTCCGTTGCCGTCTCGTCGCGGAAAAGAGCGGCTGCCGGAAGCCCGCTTTCCAGGATCACACGAACCGAGTTGCCGATCTGATGGACCGTTGCCTCGTGCCCGGCATTCAGGAGCACGATTGTCGTCGAGACCAGTTCGTCGTCGGTGAGATACTGGCCCTTGTGCTCCGTGTGGATCATGTGGGTGAGCAGGTCTTCGCGTGGTTCGCGGCGCCGCTCGGCGATCAGTCGCCTGACGTAATCGGCGAACTCCCTGGCGGCGCGATCTGCGGCGTGCTCGTCCTCGCGGCTGCGCTTGAACATGTACATGCCAACATAGGCATGCGACCATTCGAGAAGTTGCGGTCCCATTTCGTCCGGAATGCCGATCATTCTGGCGATCATGGTTACGGGGATCACGTCCGCAAAGGATGATAGAAGCTCCGTTTCGCCGTTCTTGTCGAAACCGTCGATCAGTCGCTCCGCGAGCTCCGCGATTTCCGGCCGGAGCTTTTCGATATGCCTGGAAACGAAGGCGCGGTTGACGAGCGTGCGGAGCCGCGTGTGTTCCGGCGGCTCAAGTTCCAGCAGGGAATGACGCTCGGCCAGATCGAAATTTTCAAGATGCGGCTCAGGCTCAGGCAGGCCAAGCTCCTGGCGGCTGGCGATATGCAGGATCTGGCGGCCGAACCGCCGGTCGCGCAGAAGCGCGTTCACATGGTCATAACCGGTGATGAACCATTGTTTCTGCTCCGCCCAATGGAAGGTCGCACAGTGCTCGTGGAGAGCCGCATAGACGCGGTTGGGATCACTGTAAAATGCCGGGTTTCGCCCGTCGAGGGAGACGCGGCGGGCTTCCGGATCGATGCGGAGGAAATCGGGCAGACGGGTCATCCGTCGAGACCTAAAGGATTTCGGCGGGCCGGAAAAGAGGTGGCAATTGATGCAATTCCAGATTGCGGTTATGGTGGATGTTGCACGTAGGCCTGCGGCCGGGAGAGACGTCGATGGATTTGTCATCGCGGGAATACAAGCTGATGCTGGACACGGATCGGTTCGTCGGCGACGTCGAGACATGTCGTCCCAAGGTCTCCGATTTCTGGGCGGATATCTGTGAAAAGCTGGGAGGTGAGGTGGACGCCAAAGGCAAGCTCGATGTCCTGAAGCCAAAGAAGCAGCGAGATGTTTTCTTTCTGGATACGGAAGGGACCGATCTCTACCGGCTGTCCAACCTCGTCTTCCGGATGCGGCGTCCGCGGGGCTCCGACGGGCCGTGGTCGGCGACGTTGAAATTCCGGCATGGCGACCGGCTGCTTGCCGCCGCGCAGGCCTTTCATTCCGGAGATGACGACGGCGTCAAGTTCGAGGAGGACGTCAAGGCGATGCCGCCTGCCGGCACGCCGCGGTTCTGGGCGCTGTTCAGCCGTTCGGTCGAGGCCGAGTTCGATGACGAAGCCGAGCCCGCAACGGTCGGCGACTGTCTGAAGCCTTACGAAGATTTCGGCAGGATATCTTTGCCGCCTCGCAATGCTGATGTCTTCCAGGTTGGCGACTTGCGGATACGCGAGCACGTATTCGAAGGGGGGCTACTCAAATTATCAGAGGATGTGAGGGCGGAATGCGCACTCATTCTATGGTGGAAAGAGAAGAGCCATCCAAATCCCGTGGCCGCCGAGTTCAGCTTCCGCTTCGACCTTGAGGACGGGGAGGCGAGCGCCGGGGCAGTGCGCAACGCCTGGACCGCCATGACCATTCTCTGCTCTTCGCCTTGGGTAGACCCGAAAGGACCGACCAAGACCGCTCTGGTTTATGGTTCTGCGGAGGTCTGAACTATTCGCCGACCGCGGCTCCTTCGCGGCGCGGATCGGCGCTGCCGGCGAGCCCGCTGGCGGTGATCTCGATCGCATGCAGGCCGGAATTCATTTCGCCGACCTTTACCTCATACCCGAGCGCCTTGAGTGGTTCGGCAAGCTTCTCGGCGTCGGTGCCGGCCTCGATGTCGTAGGTGCCGAACCGGTTGATGAGATGCGGCTGCGCGACGATCTGCTCCACCGGCATGCCCCAGTCGATATAGGCGATCAGCGCTTGTGCGACGTAGCCGATGATCTGGCTGCCGCCCGGCGAGCCGATGGCGAGCAGCGGCTTGCCGTCCTTCATGACGATCGTCGGCGACATGGACGAACGGGGCCGCTTTCCCGGCTCGACGCGATTGGCGACCGGCAGGCTTCCTTCATGTGTCTTGAAGGAGAAGTCGGTGAGTTCGTTGTTGAGCAGAAAGCCGTTCGTCATCAGCCGCGAGCCGAAGCCGCTTTCGATGGTCGTGGTCATCGAGACGACATTGCCTTCTTTGTCGACGATCACGAAATGGCTGGTGGAGGGGAGCTCGATTGCCGCATCGCGGCCGAAGAAAAGGGCATGGTCCCATTCCGGCTCGCCCGCCTTCACCGCATCGGCGGCAAGCGCCTTGCCGCCGTCGAGCAGGTCGGCTCGCTTGCCGAGATAGTCTTTCTTGAGGAGCCCCTTGACCGGCAGGGGCACGAAATCGGTGTCGGCGAGATAACGTTCGCGATCTGCAAAGGCGAGGCGCTGGGCGTCGCCGATGATCCGCCAGCTCTCTGCATTTTGCGGCCCCAACGCCTTCACGTCGAAGTTCTCGATGATGCCGAGCATCTGCCCAATGGCGACCGCGCCGGAGGAGGGTGGCCCCATACCGCAGACATCAAGTGCGCGGTAGTTGAAGCAGACGGTTTCCCGTTCCTTGATACGGTAGCTGGCGAGATCCGCAAGCGACAGCACGCCCGGATTGCCGGCGGCGTCGCGGACCGTTTTGACGATCGCCTCCGCGATCGGTCCCTTGTAGAAAGCATCGGCTCCGCCCGACGCAATCGCCTTCAGCGTTTCCGCATAAGCCGGGTTCTGGAGGGTCGCTCCGGCTTTCAGCGGCGCTCCCGCTTCATCGTAGAAATAACCGCGAGGCCCATCATATTTCTTCAGTCGGTCGCCTTCCGCCGCAAGGAGCGAAGCAAGACGAGGGGAAACGGCGAATCCTTCGGCGGCAAGCTTTCCCGCCGGTTCGAAAAGGCTGGCCCATTCTGCCTTTCCATAGCGTTTGTGCACGTCTTCTAGTAGACGCACTGTGCCGGGCGTGCCCACCGAGCGGCCACCGACCACCGCGTCCATGAATTTCAGCGGCTGGCCTTGGGCATCGAGAAAAAGCTTGGGCGTCGCCTCCATCGGCGCGGTCTCGCGGCCGTCGAAAGTGGTCAGCCTGCCGGATCCGGCGTCGTAGTAGACCAGGAAGGAGCCGCCGCCGAGGCCGGAGCTCTGCGGCTCCACGAGCCCGAGCACCGTCTGGACGGCTACCATGGCGTCGATCGCATTGCCGCCTTTGGTGATGATCTCGCGGCCTGCCTCCGCGGCGTGCGGATTGGCTGCCGCGACCATGAAGTTCTTCGTTTCCACGCGTTTTGCGGCGGTGAAGCCCGTGGCTCGTTCCGGCGCCACGGTGTCGGAAGCTTGCTGAGCCGGCAGCACCCCGGCCCAAAGCGTCAAAGAAAAAACGATTCCTGTGAAAAGGCCCATCCGCATGATGCATCCTCCGCAACGCTCTGCCCATCATCGAATGTGGGCGTCGGAGGGCGAAGGGCAAGAGGTCAGCGTTGGCCGAGTGCCGCCAGACGTTTGAGCGCTGCCACTTGATGGTTGGCCCGCAGATCCGTCGGGGCTTCGTCCTCGCCCTGCCGATCGACGGCGGGAACGATAAAGGCTTCTCCCCCGGTATCGACGGCGGTGCGGTCGCGGCCGCTTTCCTTGGCGGCATAGAGGGCCCGGTCGGCTGCGCTGAGCAGGAGATCGAGATCGGCGTCGTCGGCCACGGCCAGGGCAATCCCGACGCTCACGGTAACCTTGATCTGGTGATCGCCGACGTTGATCGTCTGCTGTTTTAGCGTGAGCCGGATAGCTTCCGCGATACTGGCGGCCTCCACCATGTCGCCGACGCGCAGGATGGATGCGAATTCCTCGCCGCCCATTCGGCCGAACGAGCCGCGGCCTCGCAGCGACGTCTGGCCGACCTTGGAGAACGCGACCAAAACGGCATCGCCGGCCTGATGGCCGCAGCGGTCGTTGATCTGCTTGAAGCAGTCGAGATCCAAATGCAGCATCGCGATCAGCGGCTTGTCGGCCTTCTGGACACCGCAAAGCGCACGGAACTCCTCGATCAGGCCGCGCCGGTTGAGCACCCCCGTCAGCGGGTCGGTCAGGGCCAACGCCTTCAGCTTTTCCTCCGACCGTTCGGTCAGCAGTCTTGCGGCGCCTGCGACAAACGCGATGAAGCAGAAGGCGGCGGGGAAGAAGAGAAGTGCCGCATTCGGGGCCGACGCAAAGGAGGTCGGGGGGCGCACGATCGCCAGCACGGCGCTGACACCGTTGGCAAGAAGCTGGATGCCAATCAAAATCGCCAGGAAGCGACGGGTCGGGTGAGAAGGGCCTCTGTTCGAGACGAGAATGCCGATCAGGATCGCATAGCCGACCATGGCCGCGCCGTTATAGAGGACCACCCGGTTGGCAAAATTCTCGCGTACCGGGTCGAGGAACATGCCGGCGATCCAGATCAGTGCCGGAATGGCGACAAACCCTCCGACCGGCTTGCCATCGAATTGCAGAAATCCGGTGATCCACAGACCAACGCCTGCGAAGACTATGGTATTGGCGATCTCGATCGACACGAAGTCGGGAATATAGCCGCGCAGAGCCAGCAGCGTCACACCCAAACCATGCAGCGCAAAGCCGCTGCCCCAGCTCAGATAAAAACTCTCCCGTTCGTAGAACCAGCGTGACCAGAGGAGCGCGGCGAGCGTCATCGCCTCCGCAGCCCAAATCACCAGGCCCGTCAAAATATCCACGTCAAACCCCCACGCCCTAAATTCGGGCATGACCAGCATGGCAGAGAGTCTTTAAAATGATGTTGCCGACTATGCGCAGTCCCCACTGGGGTATTGAGAAGGAATTCGCACATATGCCCAGATCTTCACGCCTGCTTTACTCTGATCCCTCAAAAACCTGTGCGGCTTGACAAAACCAGGTTCTGACCGGCTGCGATCTCGGGGAAATCGGGTTAGCGGTCAGTTTCGCACATCCTACGGCGATTAAGGATATCGGATGCTCCGTCTTGAAGTACCGGGCGTTGACACTCTATGTAGGGATGACCCATTCCATTTGATTCCGGAGCGCCTTCTGCCTTCGGCCCGGGATCAAGAGAAGCTTGACAAAGGACGGACATGAGAAATCCAGTTGATACCGCAATGGCCTTGGTGCCGATGGTCGTTGAACAGACCAATCGCGGTGAGCGCTCCTACGACATCTTTTCGCGGCTTCTCAAGGAGCGCATCATCTTCCTGACCGGTCCGGTGGAAGATCAGATGGCGTCGCTCGTCTGCGCGCAGCTCCTGTTCCTCGAGGCCGAGAACCCCAAGAAGGAAATCGCCCTCTACATCAATTCGCCCGGCGGCGTCGTGACCGCCGGCATGGCGATCTACGATACGATGCAGTTCATCAAGCCTGCAGTGTCGACGCTCTGCATCGGTCAGGCGGCATCCATGGGCTCGCTGCTGCTCTGCGCCGGCGAAAAGGGCATGCGCTTTGCCACCCCGAACGCGCGCATCATGGTGCACCAGCCGTCGGGTGGGTTCCAGGGCCAGGCATCGGACATCGAACGTCATGCCCGTGACATATTGAAGATGAAGAGACGTCTTAACGAGGTCTACGTGAAGCACACGGGCCGCACGTTGGAGGAAGTCGAAAAGACCCTCGACCGCGACCACTTCATGACGGCCGACGAAGCCCAGGACTGGGGTGTCATCGACAAGATCCTGACATCGCGTCAGGAACTCGAGGGTGGCTCCGCAGACTGAGATTAATAGCGGATCCTGTGCGTCTCACCCGTTGTGAGCAAAAAAGGGTTTCAAGTCGCACGGAAAGCGCTATTAGTACCTATTAATGCTGTGTTGAACTTTTGTGACATAGCATGCGTTTCTTGAGGGTTTCGTTGCCGCCGATCTGCATGGTGTGGCCGGATCGGTAGAGTACCCTTGGGGCAGGCGGAACGTCAGTCCGTCAGGACGCGTGCCGGCGGGCTGTAGAGTGGACCGCGCCCGTTTTTGACGTGAGCGCGGAGTGCTGGAAGGAAAGTGATATGAGCAAAGTCAGCGGCAGCAACGGCGGCGACTCGAAGAATACCCTGTATTGCTCTTTCTGCGGAAAGAGCCAGCACGAAGTCCGGAAGTTGATCGCCGGACCGACCGTATTCATCTGCGATGAATGCGTCGAATTGTGCATGGACATTATCCGCGAAGAGAACAAGACCTCGATGGTCAAGTCGCGCGACGGGGTTCCGACGCCGCAGGACATCATCAAGGTTCTCGACGAATACGTCATTGGCCAGAAACAGGCCAAACGCATCCTGTCGGTGGCGGTGCATAACCACTACAAGCGCCTGGCGCATGCCTCCAAGGGCGGCGACGTCGAGCTTGCGAAGTCGAACATCATGCTGGTTGGTCCGACCGGCTGCGGCAAGACCTATCTTGCCCAGACGCTCGCCCGCATCATCGACGTTCCCTTCACGATGGCAGATGCCACGACGCTGACCGAAGCCGGCTATGTCGGCGAAGACGTTGAAAACATCATCCTGAAGCTTCTGCAGGCCGCCGACTACAATGTCGAGCGCGCCCAGCGTGGCATCGTCTACATCGACGAAGTGGACAAGATATCCCGCAAGTCGGACAATCCCTCGATCACCCGCGACGTGTCGGGCGAGGGCGTCCAGCAGGCGCTTCTGAAGATCATGGAAGGCACGGTTGCCTCGGTTCCGCCTCAGGGTGGCCGCAAGCATCCGCAGCAGGAATTCCTGCAGGTCGACACGACGAACATACTGTTCATCTGCGGCGGCGCCTTTGCCGGTCTCGACAAGATCATCTCCGCTCGCGGCGAAAAGACCTCGATCGGCTTTGCCGCGACGGTTCGCGCTCAGGACGAGCGCCGCGTTGGCGAAGTGCTGCGCGAGCTCGAGCCAGAAGATCTGGTGAAGTTCGGCCTGATCCCGGAATTCATCGGCCGTCTGCCGGTTCTGGCGACGCTGGAAGACCTGGACGAGGATGCGCTGATCCAGATCCTTTCCGAACCGAAGAACGCGCTTGTCAAGCAGTACCAGCGCCTGTTCGAGATGGAGGATGTGGAACTGACCTTCCACGAAGACGCCCTGCGCGAAATCGCCAAGAGGGCGATCGTCCGCAAGACCGGTGCTCGCGGCCTTCGGTCGATCATGGAAAAGATCCTGCTCGACACGATGTTCGAGCTTCCGGCTCTGGAAGGCGTTCGCGAAGTGGTGATATCCGAGGAGGTCGTTCGCGGTACTGCGCGTCCGCTCTACATCTATGCGGATCGCCAGGACGAGAAGGCCAACGTTTCCGCCTAATCCCGCGTGATCCGATAATCACATTGGAGAGGCCCCACTGGGGCCTCTTTTGCTAAGCAGCATGGCTTCTTGTTTTGACCATTCCACGATTTTTCCATGGCGAATAATTGCACGATATTCGCCTTGCATTAGAAACGGTGCGGGAAGATCATCGTTGTTACGGGTGCTTCGTTTTGTTTGCGATTGTAGAAGCAGATTGCTGGCGATCGCGTCCCGTATTTGGCGTTCTGCGTAAGCGTTTGAGTTAATGCGCGCTTTGCAATAGCATTGTCATAATCCTCCGCGGCAGCAGGCTTGCAAGGCTTGAAATCGATTTTCAAACACTCCACTTTGGGCGGGAGTGAAATACCTGGGTGATTTGCCCGGTGCGTTTCCCGGAAACGGGACGATGGAAAGGAAATGAAATGACGAATTCAACGTCTGCGGCATCTGGCGGCGAAACCTATCCGGTGCTGCCGCTGCGCGACATTGTGGTCTTTCCGCATATGATCGTGCCCCTGTTCGTCGGACGGGAAAAATCCATTCGTGCGCTTGAAGAGGTCATGGGGTCGGACAAGCAGATCATGCTCGTCACCCAGATCAATGCCGGCGACGATGATCCCGAACCGTCTGCGATCTACAAGGTCGGCACGGTCGCCAACGTGCTGCAGCTCCTGAAGCTTCCCGATGGCACGGTGAAGGTTCTTGTCGAAGGCCGCGCCCGCGCCAAGATCGACGGCTATACCGATCGGGAAGAGTTCTACGAAGCAAAAGCCGATGTCCTGGCCGAACCCGACGAGGATCCGGTCGAGGTGGAGGCTTTGTCGCGTTCCGTGGTTTCCGAATTCGAAAACTACGTCAAGCTGAACAAGAAAATCTCCCCGGAAGTGGTCGGCGCTGCAAGCCAGATCGAGGATTATTCGAAGCTCGCCGATACGGTCGCCTCGCATCTTTCGATCAAGATCACCGAGAAGCAGGAAATGCTGGAAACCGTTTCCGTCAAGCTGCGTCTCGAAAAGGCGCTCGGCTTCATGGAAGGCGAGATTTCCGTCCTGCAGGTGGAGAAGCGAATCCGCTCGCGCGTAAAACGCCAGATGGAGAAGACCCAGCGCGAATACTACCTCAATGAGCAGATGAAGGCGATCCAGAAGGAACTCGGCGACGGCGAGGAAGGCCGCGACGAGATGGCCGAACTGGAAGAGCGCATCTCCAAGACCAAGCTGTCCAAGGAAGCCAAGGAAAAGGCCGATGCCGAGCTGAAGAAGCTCAGGCAGATGAGCCCGATGTCGGCGGAAGCCACCGTCGTGCGCAACTATCTCGACTGGCTGCTCGGCATTCCGTGGGGCAAGAAGTCGAAGATCAAGGCCGACCTCAACAATGCCGAGAAGATCCTCGAACTGGATCACTTCGGTCTGGAAAAGGTCAAGGAACGCATCGTCGAGTATCTCGCCGTGCAGGCCCGCGCCACCAAGATCAAGGGCCCGATCCTGTGCCTTGTCGGCCCTCCGGGCGTCGGCAAGACCTCGCTCGCCCAGTCGATCGCCAAGGCGACCGGCCGTGAATACGTGCGCATGGCGCTCGGCGGCGTCCGCGACGAAGCCGAGATCCGCGGTCACCGCCGCACCTATATCGGCTCGATGCCTGGCAAGATCATCCAGTCGATGAAGAAGGCCAAGAAGTCCAACCCGCTCTTCCTGCTCGACGAGATCGACAAGATGGGCTCGGATTTCCGCGGCGATCCGTCTTCTGCTCTGCTTGAAGTGCTCGATCCGGCTCAGAACTCGACGTTCATGGACCACTACCTGGAAGTCGAATACGACCTGTCCGACGTGATGTTCATCACCACGGCGAACACGCTGAACATTCCGGGTCCGCTGATGGACCGCATGGAGATCATCCGCATCGCCGGTTACACGGAAGATGAGAAGCGCGAGATCGCCAAGCGTCACCTTCTGCCGAAGGCGATCAAGGAACATGCTCTGCAGCCGAACGAATTCTCGGTCAGCGACGATGCCCTGATGGCGATCAGCCAGCAGTACACCCGCGAAGCCGGCGTTCGTTCCTTCGAGCGTGAACTGATGAAGCTCGCCCGCAAAGCGGTCACCGAGATCATCAAGGGCAAGACGAAGTCGGTCGCCGTCACGGCCGCCAACATTTCGGATTACCTCGGCGTACCGCGGTTCCGTCATGGCGAAGCCGAGGGCGAGGATCAGGTCGGCGTTGTTACCGGTCTTGCCTGGACGGAAGTCGGCGGTGAGCTGCTGACGATCGAAGGCGTGATGATGCCGGGCAAGGGCCGCATGACGGTCACCGGCAACCTCAAGGAAGTGATGAAGGAGTCCATCTCCGCGGCGGCATCCTATGTCCGTTCGCGTGCGGTTGACTTCGGCATCGAGCCGCCGCGCTTCGACAAGTCGGACATCCACGTCCACGTTCCGGAAGGTGCGACCCCGAAGGACGGTCCGTCCGCCGGTGTTGCCATGGCAACCGCCATGGTGTCGATCATGACCGGCATCCCGGTTTCCAAGGATGTCGCGATGACCGGTGAAATCACCCTGCGTGGCCGAGTCTTGCCGATCGGCGGCCTCAAGGAGAAGCTGCTCGCGGCTCTCCGTGGCGGCATCAAGAAGGTTCTGATCCCGGAAGAAAACGCCAAGGATCTGGCTGAGATTCCGGACAACGTGAAGAACAGCATGGAGATCATTCCGGTGTCCCGCATGGGCGAAGTGATCCGTCACGCGCTCGTTCGCCAGCCCGAGCCTATTGAATGGGACGGCACGGTGGAAACGCCGGTGATTGCGACAGTGGAGGGCGTCGACGACGTCGGTGCCGCGATCGCGCATTGATCAACAGCCTTCCGTTCATGCCAAATTGGCACTGACCACTGAAAAAGCCGGCTTTAAGCCGGCTTTTTTTGTGAAAACTTTCGTAGACCCCTTGTTTTTCAGGCGATTGCGGAGCTTTTGGGTTGCCAAGGCCGGACGGAAAACTATTGTCGGCCTCGAAATACATGAGTCGTTCCAAAACCGTTGAAAGGGGTGGAAACATGAACAAGAACGAGCTGGTATCCGCAGTGGCCGAAAAGGCTGGCCTGTCCAAGGCCGATGCCGCATCCGCTGTTGATGCCGTTTTTGAGTCCGTACAGGCTGAACTGAAGAAGGGCGGCGATATCCGTCTTGCCGGTTTCGGCAGCTTCTCCGTTTCCCGTCGCGAAGCGTCCAAGGGTCGTAATCCTTCGACCGGCGCTGAAGTCGACATTCCGGCACGTAACGTGCCGAAGTTCTCGGCCGGCAAGGGCCTGAAGGACGCAGTCAACAGCTAACGCGCTGCCTTTCAGGCACCCGTACAGTCTCGAATAAGAAAAGGCCCGGTTTCCGGGCCTTTTCCTTTTGATGGCACTGTCATCTGCCTGTCACGCATGTGGCCCACAAGCCATCTGTTCGTTTTAAGGACAGGAGGGGCTTCCCATGACATTTTCACTTCGTGCCGCCATGACCGCTGCGCTTTTGGCGTCGGTCGCAGTGCCGGCCAGCGCCGAGCAGGCGTTCAACCGCATTGCATCTTTCCCCGTTGCCAGCAATCTTCCTGCCGATAAGGACAAGAAGGCAACGACATCGGCAGAGATCATCACCGCCAGCGAAGACGGCAATACGCTCGTCTATTCCGATAGCCCGCTCGGCGCGATCGGTTTCATCGACATCACCGATCCCAAGGCACCGAAGGCGCTCGGCGCGCTGACCTTCAAAGGCGAACCGACCTCGGTTGCTGCAGTTGGCAAAAAGGTTCTTGCAGCCGTCAACACTGGCGAAAGCAAGGCGAAGCCGACCGGCATGCTCGCTGTCGTCGACATCGCTTCGAAGAAAGTTGATCTGACCTGCGATCTCGGCGGCCAGCCGGATTCGATCGCGATCTCCAAGGACAAGACCTTTGCGGCAATCGCGATCGAAAACGAGCGCGACGAAGAGGTGAACGGCGGCGCTCTCCCGCAGATGCCGGCCGGCGACCTCGTCATCGTGTCGCTGAAGGACGGCACTGCCGACTGCGCGTCGATCAGGCATGTCGATCTGAAGGGCATTGCCGAAGTCGCGCCGGACGATCCGGAGCCCGAATTCGTCGCCATCAACGATGCCGGCGAGATCGCCGTCACGCTGCAGGAAAACAACCACATCGCCATCATCGACGGCAAGACGGCCAAGATCGTCGGCCACTTTTCCGCCGGCAAGGCCGATCTCGACGCCATCGACAACAAGACCGACGGCCAGCTCGCCTTTACGGGCAAGGCCGAGGGTGTGATCCGCGAGCCCGACGCCATCAAGTGGCTCGACAACAACCGTCTTGTCGTCGCCAATGAAGGCGACTGGAAGGGTGGTTCGCGCAGCTTCACCATCTTCGACCGCAGCGGCAAAGTTCTTTACGAATCCGGCGCGTCGCTGGAGCGCGAGATTGCCCGCATCGGCCATTTCCCGGAAGGCCGGGCCAAGTCGAAGGGCATCGAGCCTGAAGGCATGGAGTTTGCCACCTTCAACGGTCAGAAATACGTCTTCATTCTTTCCGAGCGTGCTTCCGTCGTCGCCGTCTACAAGGATACAGGTGCCGAGCCGCAGCTTACCCAGCTTCTGCCATCGGGCGTATCGCCGGAAGGCGCCGTCGCCATTCCGGACCGGAACCTGCTCGCCACGGCCAATGAGGCCGATCTTGGCGAGGATGGTCTCGCCCGCTCGCATGTCATGATCTACCAGCTCGCCGAAGGGCAGCCGGCATATCCGACGCTCGTCTCCAAGGATATCGATGGCAAGGTCGTGGGCTGGGGCGCGCTTTCCGGTCTCGTGGGCGATGCCGAGAAGGACGGCATCCTGTACGCAGTCAGCGATTCCGTCTACAACATGCAGCCGTCGATCTTCACCATCGATACGAGTAGGAAGCCAGCCGAGATCACCAATGTCCTGCGCGTGACCCGCAACGGTCAGGTGGCGCAGAAGCTCGACATTGAAGGCATTGCGCTCGACGGCAAGGGCGGCTTCTGGCTTGCGTCGGAGGGTGATTCCGCCAAGCTGACCGGTCACGGCCTCTACAACATCAATGCCAAGGGCGAGATCAAGGCCGAGATCGGCCTGCCAGCCGACCTCCTTGCCGGTGAAACGCGTTTCGGCTTCGAAGGTGTCACCACAGTCGGCTCTGGCGACGACCTGACGCTCTGGATGGCGATCCAGCGCGAATGGAAGGACGACCCGAAGGGCACCGTGAAGCTCGTTTCCTACAAGCCGAAGTCAAAGGAATGGGGCGCCGTCCGTTACCCGATCGCGAAGGCCGAGGCCGGCTGGGTCGGTCTTTCCGAGATCACCGCGCATGGCGACCATCTGTACATCATCGAACGCGACAACCAGATCGGTGACAATGCCAAGCTGAAGAAACTCTATCGCGTCGCGATCGCCGACCTGAAGCCTGGCAAGATCGGCGGCGAACTGCCGGTGGTGAAGAAGGAAGAGGTCCACGACTTCATTCCGGATCTGAAAGCGGCAACCAGCGGCTATGTGGTCGACAAGCTCGAAGGTTTTGCCTTCGACAAGTCGGGCAAGGCCTTTGCCGTTACCGACAACGACGGCGTCGACGATTCCTCCGGCGAGACGCTCCTCTTCCCGGTCGAGTTGAAGGGCACCAACTGAGCGTCTATGGAGGCTGGACAAGAAAGGCCGGGCCTCGCGCCCGGCCATTTATGGAGATGAGGGGTTGCTTGCCCACATAGAACTGGCTTCCGCGACCCATAAGCCGCTTCTGAGGGAGCTCCTTTGCGACTATCTCGCGGAGAGCGGCTCCGACTCCGACTATCCCTATTTCGATGCCTACTGGGAGGAGGTCGAAAGCCGCTGGCCTTATCTGATCCTGCAGGATGGCCACCTTATCGGCTTTGCCTTCGTCAACACGTGGTCCGCATCGGGCAAGGGTACGGATTTCTCGATTGCCGAGTTCTACATCATTCCGAATGCACGGCGGTATGGCATTGGACGCGATGCTGCGACGGCAGTTCTACGCACACATCCCGGTCTTTGGGAGTTGAGCGTTATGCCCTTGAACGCTCCCGCTCAGGAATTCTGGCCTCGCGTGATTGAGGCTGCCGACGGACGGGATGTGGAGCGGATCCAATCCGACGGCAAGACGATTTACCGCTTTGTGATCAGCCCATAGAAGGCCGGGCTCCGAGCTGTCAGTGGACCCGCGGGTGGAAGGCGGAGGCCGCCCGTGAGGGGCAAACGTCTGGTTCGGTCTGTTACCAACGCTGATGCACGTGCGGCGCGACGACCCGTGCATAGATTTCCCTGGTAGCGGTCATTACGTCGGCGGAGATCGCGGCAAGCTCCGCGGCAGCCGCGTTGCCCTTGGCCTGCTCCACATTGCGCGCCCCGGGAATGACGACAGTCACCGCTTCGTTCATCAGGATCCACTTGAGTGCGAATGCTGCCATGGAAGCGCCGGCCGGCACGAGCTTGCGCACCCCCTCGACCGCTTCGAGGCCCACTTCGAAGGGCACGCCTGCAAAGGTCTCGCCAACATCGAAGGCCTCGCCATGACGATTGAAGTTGCGGTGGTCGTCTTTCGCAAAAGCGGTCTCGCGGCTGATCTTGCCGGAGAGCAGCCCGCTTGCGAGCGGCACGCGCACGATGACCGCAACGTTCTTCCGCTTGGCTTCCTTGAAGAACAGGTCGGCCGGGCGCTGCCGGAAGATGTTGTAGATGATCTGGATGCTGACGACACCAGGATATTCGATCGCCTTCAGCGCCTCCTCGACCTTCTCGACGCTGACGCCGTAGTTCTTGATCTTGCCGGCATGGCGAAGATCGTCGAGGGCCCCAAAAACCTCCGGGCGGTAAAGGACTTCCGTCGGCGGGCAATGGAGTTGCACGAGGTCGAGGCTGTCGACTTCGAGGTTCTTGAGGCTGCGGTCGATGAAGTTTTCGAGATTGGCCTTGGTATAGCCGTCCGCGACATGAGGGCTGAGCCTGCGGCCGGCCTTGGTCGCGACCATCGGGCGGGCGCCGCCTCGGGATTTAAGCACGTTGGCGATGATCTTTTCGGAGCGGCCGTCGCCATAAACGTCTGCTGTGTCGATGAAGGTGATGCCGGCGTCGAGCGCAGCTTCCAGCGTGGCTCTCCCGTCCGCTTCGCTGACATCGCCCCAGGAACCGCCGATCTGCCAGGCGCCGAAGCCGACCTCGCTGACGTTGAAGGATGTGCGTCCGAACGGGTGGTTTCTCATAATATGCTCCTGAATGGCGCTATCCACAGGATATGCCGCCTTGCGCTTTCTTCGTGCCCGGCATTTGCCTAAAACACCTGTTCCTGTCGAGCAATCAAAACAAGCGATTCGATGAGTTCTTTCCGTTTCATCCATTCCGCCGACCTTCATCTTGGCAGCCCGTTTCAGGGGCTGGCGACGAAGGATGCTGCGATTGCAGAACTTTTCATCGAGGCAAGCCGCAAGGCGTTTTCGGCGCTGGTCGATCAGGCAGTCGAGCGTAAGATAGACTTCTTCATCGTGGCCGGCGACGTCTATGACGGCGACTGGAAGGACAACAAGATCGGTCTGTTCTTCAACCGGGAAGTGGCGCGGCTGGAACGCGCCGGAATTCCGGTCTTCCTGCTGAAAGGCAATCATGACGCCGAAAGCGTCATCACCAGGACGATCACGCTGCCGAAGAATGTCAGCGAATTCCCGGTCAACAAGCCCGGCACATTCCGGCTGGACCACCTGAAGGTGGCGCTGCATGGCCAGGGTTTTGCCGAACGTTCGGCAAGCGAAAACCTCGCACTTGCCTATCCGAAGCCGGAACCTGGCTGGTTCAACATCGGTGTGCTCCACACCTCGCTCACCGGCCGCGAGCCGCATGCGCCCTATGCGCCTTGCTCCATCGAAGACCTGCGATCCCGAGGCTACAACTATTGGGCGCTCGGTCATGTCCACGATTTCGAGATCGTTTCTGAGGACCCGCTCATCGTTTTTCCCGGCAATCTGCAGGGCCGCTCGATCCGCGAACAGGGCGCCAAGGGCGCTGTCCTGGTGAGTGTCGAGGATGGACACATGGCCTACGAGCGCATCATCACGGATTTTGCACGCTTCGCCGAACTTGCCGTGGAGGTCGATCCGGATGACAACATTCCTGCCATTCTCCGCCGTCTGGAAAATACTTTAGACACGACTGCGGAAAAGATGGAGGGCCGCCCGTTGGCCCTGCGCATTCGGCTGACCGGCAAGAGCCGCTTCCGCAGCGAATTGAAGGCGCGGGCCGACGATTTCCGGGACGAGGTGCAGGCTGCCTGCCACCGCTGCCATGAAGACATCTGGCTGGAAAAGCTGGATGTGCGCGTGGAGCCGGCGGTGAACGGTGCTGCGGTATCCGTGGACCTGCTAGGTCTCGGAGGACTGCTTCCCATGGGCACGTTTTCGTCCGAGCTCGTCGCGGACGCTGATGCAAGGATCGCGGAGATCGCTTCGCGGCTGCCGAGCGGTATCGGAGCCGGCGATCTGCCGCTCGACGATGACGCAGCGGCGCTCTTGGCAGAAGCTCGCGATCTTCTCCTTGCACGCGCGGCGAGGGCCTGATGCGTTTCGATCGCCTCGACATTCTGCGTTACGGCGTGCTTACGGACCGGTTGCTGACATTCCGGCCCGATGCCAGGCTGCACGTAATCTACGGACCGAACGAAGCGGGAAAGTCGTCAGCTCTTTCAGCAATATCGGATTTGCTGTTCGGTTTTCCCAACGCAGCGGAATACAGCTTCCTTCATGATCCGGCGTCATTGCGAGTGGGCGCACAGATAGTTGCCCGCGGCGGGCAGACGCTTTCCTTCCGCCGCAGACGGGGCCGCAAGAATACCCTCCTGGCCGCGAACGAAGGTGAGGAGGCCTTGCCCGAGGATATCTTGGCGCGCTTCCTCGGCACGCTCTCTCGCGAAGTTTTCGAACGTGCCTTCGGTCTTGATTCCGCCTCTCTGCGAGCTGGCGGAGAAACGATGCTGAAGAGCGGTGGGGAGATCGGCAGCCTGCTGTTTTCGGCAGCCTCGGGACTTACCGGACTTTCGGATCTGCGCAGGCAGCTCGAGGCAGATGCGGATGGCATCTACGCGCCACGGAAATCGAAGGACAGGCTCTTCTACCAGGTGCTCGACGCGCATGAAGACGCCCGCAAGGCCGAGCGCGACAACGAGCTGAAGTCAACCGACTGGAAAAAGTTGCTGGCTGAACAGGCCGAGATCGAGGCCGATCTGAAGGCAGTTCAGGCGCAACGGGAAGAGACAAAACGTGCCCTGGATCGATTGCGCAGGCTTATGCGCCTCGAGCCGGTGCTGCGCGAAATCGACCGTGAACGCGCGCTTCTGACGCAATACGAGGAGCTCGAAGGCATATCGGCAGATTTCGAGGCGCGGCTGGCGCGCGCGCTGGAGGCCGCCCGCCAAAATGCGGAGGCGAGGTATCAGGCCGAGACGGAAGTGTCGAGGCTCAAGGATGAGATCAAGGCCATTCACGTCGATGAGGTCTTGATCGCAGCAGCGCCGAAAATAGTCGCCATGCACGCCCAGAAGGGGGCGTATCTCAACGCGAAAGAGGACATCGCCAGGGTCCGGCATGAGGTCGACGCTTTTGATATGCGCCTTTCCCAAGCGGCGCGGCGCCTCGGTTTTGCAGGGCTTGACGTTCTGCGACGAGCCCAGCCGGCCGACGCCGACCTCGCCCGCCTCAAGCGACTTGCGGACGAAGGGATGGAACTTGATCGCGGCCTGAAGCTGCACCGCCAGCAGCTGGAAGATGCGCAAGACGTATTGCGGCGATTGGAAAGCGACGGGCCGAATGGGCGTTTGATCGACCCGAAACCTTGGGCGGACCAGCTTGCGGCGCTGCGTCCCGAGATCGGTGAGCTCTCGAATATCGAGTCTTTGAAAGTGCGTGTTTCGCGGGCGGAAGCCGATCTTGCCGCCGCCCGCGCTCGCCTCGATCCGCCGGTCAGGGACATTGCCCGCCTTCTTTCCGCACCTCTGCCGGATATAGCGACCCTGACCAATCACCGTGGGGTTATCGAAGCGGCAAGAGCCGAAAGCGTCAAGGCGGCGCAAAAGCTTGCGGCGCTGCGCGAGGAGGCGAAGGTGGTTGGCGGCCAGCTCACGGTGCTGGAAGGCGAGGGGAGGATTGTTTCCCGAGAGGATATAGCCACAGCCCGGGCACGGCGCGATGAGTTCATCGACACGTTGAGCGGAACACCCACCGTAGATATGTTGAGCGAGGTGCGGAACGCAGTCCAGGAGGCGGACGGCCTTTCGGATGCCGCACTTTCAGATGCCGTGCGGGTCTCCCGGCACGCCCAGCTTTCCTTGAGGCGGAGGGAGCTGGAACAGGCGATTGACGCAGCCGAACTGTCCGCCAGGGAGGCGGGGATTGCAGCCTCCGACGCCGTTACCGAATTCGAAGATCTTTTTCACGCCTCGCCTGTCCAGCCTTCCAACCCGGAGCGGATGATCGAATGGCGCCGGGCCGTGGATCGGATCTTTGTGTTATCCGAGGCGCTGGATCAGGCAAAAGACGAGTTCGAGACCCTGCGGATCAAAGAAGAGGGGTTGAAATCCGCGCTTCTCGCGATCGCGGAGGCGATCGAGCCTGCCTCTGCGGCCCTGCCGTCGATCGCACTGGCGCGTTCGCTCGACCGTCGGATCGGCGAAATGACCGATCGTTGGAACGAAAGCCGGTCACGCGAGGGCAAGCGTCATTCCGCCCAGGAGGCGCTCGACAGGATGGAGGAGCGGGAAACAGAACTACGCCGTGATGTCCAGCGCTGGCGCACCGATTTTACCAACGCCGCCGTACTAGCGGGACTTTCCGAGGACGCGACGGTGGACATGGCTTTCGCAGCACTCGAAGTGTGGCGAACGATACCTGACCTTTTGTCCGAACGGGAGAACCGCGACCGTCGCGTACGCGGAATGGCGCGCGATATGGAGAATTTCGAAGGCCAGGTCAGAGCAATTTGTAGCGACGTCGCGCCAGACTTGCACGGTTTGCCCGCCGATGTCGCGGCCGGCATGATGAACGAGCGAGCGACGTCTGCCAAGGCGGAGGAGAATCAACGGCACTTATTGTTGGCAGCGCTGGAACGTGCCGAACTGATATCTGCAAGGCTTTCCGAGGAGGCGTGCGATCGTCAGGCCGAACTGGAAGAATTGGCCGAGTTGGCAGCGAAATCCGTTTCCGATCTCCCGGCTGTGCTTGAGGATCTGCGGCAGCGCAGCCGCATTGAAGCAGATCTTCGCCAATGTCGCACGCGGTTTGTCGAGCAGGCGGATGGATCCGATGAGGACGAGGTGCGCGCCGCTCTCGTAGAGTTCGACCGGATAGCGGCGGAGCTTGCAATCGAAAGTCTGGAGGCGGAAGACGATCTGCAGGTGGACCGCATTTCCGCCCTTCGGACTGCCGAGGCCGACAATCTTCGTCGCCGGCGGGAATTGGAGACCGGGATGGGCGCCGAACGCGCCGTTTTCCAGAAGCTCGCTGCCGAGCAGGAGGCGAAGGAACTCGCGCGGCGCTGGGTGGTGCTGAAGATTGCATCAAACCTCCTCGCGAATTCCATGGAAGCCTATCGGGAGCGGCAGGCCGATCCGGTCATGAAACGGGCCGGGCAGATCTTCGCAGATCTCACGGGAGGGCGCTTCTCCCGCTTGGTGCAGGTTTACGACGAGAAAGACGAATTGCAGCTTGCCGTGGAACGCAGGACGGGGGAGCAGGTGCCGCTTCGAGGATTGAGCGAAGGGACGGGCGACCAGCTCTATCTGGCGCTACGTCTTGCATTCCTGGAGGACTATTGCAGCCGCAACGAACCGGTGCCGTTCATCCTGGATGACATCTTTCAGACCTTCGACGACGAACGCACGGCAGCCGGCATTCGCGTGCTTGCGGAAGGGGGCAAGACATTCCAGACGGTGCTATTCACGCATCAGACGAGTTTGGTAGACATTGCCCGGCGGGAAATCGGAGATCGTCTGGATCTCATCCAGTTGGAAAGACCTTAGGATGCGGCCGGGGGCTTGGGCGGCTCGTTCGAGACCAGGCAGCCGATTGGCATTCGATAGATCGGTCTGAGATCCTTGTCCGGCGGGGGCGGTGCGGGTTCCCCACAAGCGATTTTCGGCGGTCGCGGGAGAACAAGCAGATTGTGGCGCCGGTCGTCCATCATTTCCCGGCTGAACGTCAGTCGATAATTTTCGAGCACCGATGTGAAATCTTCGCGTCGCGAGATTTTGTCTACCAGGTAGTCTCGGGTTTCCCGAGTGATCGGTATGCCGAAGCGATCGATGATCGTCATCGTTTCGTCGGCAACAGCGCGTTCGACGAGTGGATCGGTAAAGCTGAGCTTGATACGAAAGCTCTGAAGCGTATCCGGCAAACTGCCTCTGGCCTGAACGAAGAGGGACGCAGGTTCCGTTCCCGTGCCGAAGCTCTCAAAGAACAGGCATTCCCAGGCATCGTTCCCGCTTTCGAATTCGGGATCCGCATCCCGATCGGTCCCCACCTTGTCGCAGCGCTCCTCAGGCGAAAGGAAGGAGTTCTTTTCGAAGAGGGCCCTACGTTCAAGCCTCGCCCTCAGCAGCCAGGGCGGATAGCGATCGGCAGGCCGCAACTGCCGCTGTCTGTCGACTCGCAGATCCGGCGGTGGCGGCGCGGGAAGAAGATAGTCGTCCAACCCGTATTTGCGGACCAGGCGCTTGTAGTTTCGTCCATCGTTGACCAAAAGCACCGTCGCGGCGAGTCCTGCCAGGATCACCACCAGGAACACGCTGAAGACAACAACGGCCGAGCGCTGCTTTCGGCGCTGATCCGCAGGTGTCACGATGTTTGGCTTGTCCTCTGTCGGCATCAACTTCATTTCCGACCGGCGGATATCCTCCGGTCGTCAAGGCGCATAACACATTGCTGAGCCGCCCGGAACAGTTTCTGTCAACCCGATTGAACTTGAGGTCATCGAGCTATTTCGTATCAAAAATACCAGTCTTCAATGCCGGCTTTCGGGGCTCTGCATTAACCAAATCATTTAAAAGGCATTTAACTCAACTTGTTTAGGTTCAGGGGTGGATATTAGGCTGTTCGCGACT
Organism: Hyphomicrobiales bacterium; assembly: GCA_900469955.1. Classification (GTDB taxonomy): domain Bacteria; phylum Pseudomonadota; class Alphaproteobacteria; order Rhizobiales; family Rhizobiaceae; genus Neorhizobium. Next base: position 74,124 of record UBYX01000053.1, read on the forward strand.
ATGGCCTTAAAAGCGCACAGAAATTTTATTTTGGGCAGCCGTTAGGAATCCTTCTTGTTGTTCGCTGCCTGCTGTGCTTTTCAGGGGCAGTCGGATTCATGGAAGATGTGTTGTGCTGAATCGTCAGCAGACGGCATCGGTGCTGACTTGGAGTGTCGGATTTGGTTCGAGTGACTGCGATCATGATTTGTGCCGTTCTGGCGGGCTGTCAGGGCGTACCTGGCGAAGGTCCGGTGGCGTCCGCCATCAACGCTGACGGCGGCAGGTCGGGAGCGGAAATAGGTCGGCTGAATGCGGCCGTGTTCGAGGTCGTGGATGTGGATGGCCGTTCGGCACGTCTAGTATCCGACTACGTATCGACGGCGCTGAAAAGACGCTTCGGCTTCGGCGGTGGCGGAGCTGGCAGAGCTGTCATCGGGGTTGGCGACCAGCTGAAGGTGACGATCTTCGAAGCCGGCGCCGACGGTCTATTCTCCACCAGTGAATCGAAGCAGACAAATCTCGATGTCGTCGTGCAGCCCGATGGAAGCGCTGCCATTCCCTATGTCGGCTCCGTACGTTTCGTTGGCAAGACGCTTGAGGAAGCACGTCAGGCTATTTTGGCTGCTTTGGCGAGCAAAGCTGTTGAACCGGATGTCATCGTATCCAGCCTCAATACGCCATCGAGAAGCGTGACTGTATCCGGCGCTGTCGGCAAATCATCCCTGATTCCCTTGAATCTTACCGGTGAACAGATCACCGACGTGATTGCCAAGGCGGGCGGGCCGACCGCTCAGCCTTACGAGAGCTATGTGACGCTCGTGCGCGGAAAGCGTACCGGCACCGCGTTGCTTAAGTCGATCATCGATAATCCGTCTGAAAACATCTATGTTCAGCCCGGAGACCAAGTCTTCGTGACCCGCGACCCACGCACATTTACCTTGCTGGGTGCCATCAAGGGCAATTCGCGCGTCGAATTCGGTTCCAATGACCTTAACCTCCTGGAAGCGGTCGCGCTTGGAGGCGGGGGTAACGACAATACAGTCGATGCTGAGGGCTATTTCCTTTTCCGCTATGAGGAGCCGGACGTGGTCCTCGGGCTTATCGGTCAGCAGCGTCTGGATGCGCTCCTTCGCAAGGGCATGCAGCCGAACAAGGACGGGCGCTATCCGATCGTCTACCGTTTCAATATGAGAAACCCGGATAGCCTCGTTGTTGGACAGACTTTCCCGGTCAAGAGCCGCGACGTGATTTATGCTTCGCGGCACATGGCGGTCGACTTTACCAAATTCCTGGGCATTGTCGGTGCTCCGATCGGGATCGCTTCGCAAGGAGCGAGCGCCGCTTACAACATCCAGCGGTTTAGTAATTAGTTTTTTGGTTTGGTAGCAACCGCCATCCCCTCGACCGATCTGCGTGGGGAATTGGCGGTAAAGCCGCCTGATATCCTGAAAAACGCCTTTATCGACAGGGCAGTTTTTGCAACGGCATTGATAAGCCAGATTTTTGAGTGACAACTTTCGATAAGTATGTTGTTAGAAGGATCTGGCGAAGGAGGTTTTTAATCGGCTCGCCGGGACTAGATGCGACAAAATTCGAGTGACCATGACGATCGAAATCATCGGCAGGGCCAGTGTTGCCCCGGGCGCAAATTCTGTAGATGACTTGCAGAAAGTTCTGAGCGAAGGGCGCTGCACGATCACCGAAATACCAGCCGATCGCTGGGATCGCGCTCGCTTCTGGCACCCGGGGCAAGGCGTGCCGGGCAAGACCTACACTTTCGCAGCCGGCGTCCTCGACGACATCTACGGGTTCGATCCGGCGGCCTTTGGCCTGTCGCAGCGCGAAGCCATGCAAATGGACCCGCAGCAGCGTGTTCTCCTCAATCTCGTCTGGCAGGCGCTCGAGGATGCCAATCTGCCGGTCAGCAAACTTTCGGACGAGCGCGTCGGGGTCTATATCGGTGCATCGAGCCTTGAAAGCGGAAACCTGCTTTCCGAGGACCCGGCCGCTGGCAGCCCGTATTTCATGACGGGCAATACGCTTTCGATCGTTTCCAACCGTATTTCGCACATCTTCGGTCTGAAAGGGCCGAGCATGACGATCGACACGGCCTGTTCCTCATCGTTGGTCGCGCTGGATCAAGCGGTTGCCGCCTTGGAAAAAGGCGATATCGATACTGCAATAGTCGGCGGCATAAACCTGCTTGTCCATCCGCTGTCGTTCGTGGGTTTTGCCCAGGCGCGCATGCTTTCTCCGGAAGGGCTTTGCCGGGCCTATGACACCAATGGCCACGGCTACGTGCGCTCTGAAGGCGGTGTCGCGATCGTTCTTCGCCGGTCGGACAAGGCAAAGCGGGAGCGGGACCGCAGTTACGCCACGCTTCATGCGGTGGCAGTCAATTCTTCCGGTCGCACGAACTTTATCAGCTTGCCATCGCGCGAAGCCCAGGCGGCGCTTCTGCAGTCGATCTATGAAAACAGCGCCATCGATGTGAATCGCATCGCCTTCATCGAAGGGCATGGTACGGGCACCCGCGTCGGGGATCCGGCCGAGGTTTGGGCGATCGGAACGGTGATCGGAAAACGGCGTCGCGCTCCGGTGCCGCTCGGCTCGATCAAGACGAACATCGGCCACACCGAACCGGCTTCCGGTCTGTTTGGTCTGTTGAAGGCGATGATTGCGCTTCAGAACAATTTCCTGCCGGCCTCTCTTCATATCGAGAAGGTCAACGAGGACATAGACTTTGACGGGCTGAATGTCCGCGTCAATACCTCCGCTGTAAAACTGCTGCCTGCCAAGGAAATCCGTTTTGCCGGTGTAAACTCCTTCGGCTTTGGTGGGACGAATGCGCATGTGGTGATCAGTGATCCGGAGCGACTGGCTCCTCTCGACCCGCCGAAGGGCGAAAGCTCCCTTTTTGTTGCAAGTGCCCATACGACGTCGGCCTTGTCGCGACTTCTTGAAGAATACCGCGAGCGCCTTTCGGCCGCATCACCGGATCACGCTCGCCGCGTCATCAGCGCTACGGCCGCCAACCGGGAGACGCTTCGCCATCGCTTCGCTGTCGAGGCCAAAGACAGCGAAGGCGTCCTGCGGGCGATCGAGGCGCATCTCGAGGGGGAAGGGTCCCAGGGGGAGCGGGGCGAAGCGCCATCTCAGGCCCCGAAAATCGCCTTCGTTTTTTCCGGGAATGGTGCTCAGTGGGCCGGAATGGGTGTCGAGGCTTACCAAGAGAACCGACATTTCCGTCAGTGTTTCCAGTCTTTTAGTGCGCTCTTCGAATATCATCTCGGCGAGAAACTGACGGATTTGCTCGTTTCCCCCGATCTGGCTTTGAGGCTCGGCGACACGAAGATTGCTCAGCCCCTGCTGTTTGCCGTCCAGGCCGCGCTTTCGGACTGCCTTGTCGCGCTGGGCGTCAAGCCGGAGGTCGTGTTCGGTCACTCCGTGGGTGAGATCGCTGCAGCTTACGCGGCAAAGGCGCTTACGGCCGCCGAGGCCGTCGCGATCGTGGCGAAGCGGTCGAGGTATCAGGATCTGTTCGCAGGCCAGGGCAAGATGGCGGCGGTCGTCTTGAACGACGAGGCCGCACTTGCCTTCGCCAGATCGCACGGTCTCGATAACATCTGTGTCGCTGCGATCAATGCTCCGAATTCGGTGACCATCTCTGGTCCGACGGAGGAAATCCAAACCTTTCGCGACGCCGCCCGAAAGGCGCAGGTCGTCGCGCATGTCCTGGACATCAACTATCCTTTCCACCATCCGATTATCGATAGCGCTAAGGAGGCCTTTTTGGCTGATCTGCCGCAGATCGAGCCGGAAGCCGGCGTCTACACCTATATTTCGACGGTGACTGGCAATACCCAGGATGGCCGCGGATTGGATGCCGAATATTGGTGGCATAATGTTCGCGAACCGGTCCTTTTCAAATCCGCGGCCGAGGCCGCGTTGGAGATGGGCTGCAACCTCTTCATAGAGATATCGCCAAGATCGATCCTTGCAAATTACGTCAGCGATATTGCGAAGAACCAGTCCGCGCAGGCCGTGGTCACGGCGACGCTGCAGCGCGAGACGCCGGTGTCGGGTCGGGATCCGGTGGCCCAGTCTTTCGCTCGTGCTGTCGCGAACGGCGCCTCGCCGCTCCAGTCCCGCCACAGCGGTAAACGCAACGCCTCCGTCGATCTGCCGAGCCTGCCATTCGAGCCGATGGATTTGAGGACGCCGGCGACAAGCGACGAAATCGATCTTTTCGGCCGCAACGGCAGCCGGACCTATACCCTTCTTGGCTGGCGTAGCGATCCCAATGCTTCCCATTGGAAGAACCACATCGACGCCCGGCTCTTCCCAGATCTCGCCGAGCATGTGGTGGATTCGCGTCCGATCCTGCCCGGCAGCGGCTTCATCGAGATCGCGGTGACGGCAGCGCAACGCTACTACGGTACCGATTCAGCCGAGATTTCCAACCTCGAGATCGTTCGGCCGCTGGAACTGCGTCAGGATCGGATCGTGGAACTGTCGACATTGCTGTCGCCGGAGACCGGTGACATCGAAATCCGTTCCCGCGAGCGGCTCAGCAACGATGACTGGACCGTGCATGCAATTGCGCGTAGTCGTCACTCCATCGGCTGCGAAATCGACAAGGCGATTACCCGTCCAGCCGGCGAAGAAAGTAAACTGGTAACGTCCGAGCTTGCCTACGGGACGGCGGAGCGCTTCGGCCTGCAGTATGGCCCTCGATTCCAACTTCTTTCCAGCGCAGAGGCTTTTGGACGCACGTTCATCGAGGTCAACCTTAAGCCAGCCGACGTGCCGGCTCATCCCTTTGTGGAATATAACCTCAACCCCTTTTCGGTAGATGCCGCCTTCCACGGTCTTGTAGCCCTATTCGACCAGCTTTCCGGAAATGAAGGGGGCTCCCCCTATATTCCGGTTCGTTTCGGCGCGATTCGGGTAACGGGCAAAAAGAGCCCGATCGTCAAGGCATTGATCGAAATCGAACGATTTAGCGGCTTCTCCATCAAAGTCCGCTTTAAGATGATGGACGCAGCCGGCGATACCGTGGCAAGTTTTGATGACTGCCGCTTCCGCCGTACGTCGCTGCGCCGTCATCACACCTTGGCTTCGGTGGCATTCCACTACGAAACCGTGCCGGCTTCGCTGCCTGCATCGGAAAGAGACCCCCAAATCGCAATTCCCGCAACGTTTGGTACCGTCCCGGTCGGTGCGACCGACAATGCGACACTGCTTCTGGATGCCGCGATCTATCGGGCATGTCATGAAATTGCGGCGATGCTAGCCGACCATCGGGGCATCGTTTCCGCAAGGCGGCTGCCGGGCGACACGGCCCTTCGCTCGTTCCTGACCAACTGCCTGTTCATTCTCGAAGATGCAGGCATTGCGACGGCCGATGAAGGCGAGTGGCATATCCCCAAGGAATTCACGCTGCCGCCGGTGAGCGAAATCTTGCAGGAGGCTTGCCGGGAAAATGCTGGCCGCGTGGCAGAGGCGGTTCTCGTCAACGACGCCTACAGGACGATCATCGAGCGTCTGTCCGTGACGGCGCTGCGCGATGGCGTTCAACCGGTCGAATGGACCGATGCCGTCAGTGAAGCGACGCTCGATCACGTCCTCGTTCATTCGCCTCTGGCGGAAAGACGGCTCTCAACCGCCATCGAGGCTGTCGAGGGAGCCCTTACCGCCGGGAAGGGACGCATTCGTCACGTTCTGGAGGTTGGCACGGCGTCCGTGGCCTTCAGCCGTCGCCTGGCGGCAATTGTCGCTGAGAACGGTGCCTCGCTAATTATCGTCGAGCCGCGCGAGAGCGTCCGTCGGACACTGGAAATCGCCTTTGAACAGGATGTGCATGTCGTTCTGCCGGAAGTTGAAAAACTGGCCGGGCATCCGATTGCCGACTTGGTCGTATCCGCAGGCACGCAGAGCCAGACCCTCTTGTCGAGCCACGAAGGGGTGCGGGCGGCAATCCGGTCTGCATCTGAGCGGGGTGCAACTCTCGTGTTTGCCGACCGCGCTCCATCTGCATTTAGCGACTTCGTATTCGGTCAGTCGGAAGATTGGTTCTCAGGCAGCCAATCTGCAGATTTCCCTGTCGGGCAGCTTGGCACCGCGGCTCAGATAGAGGACATGATCATCACCCTCGGTTTCGAAAAGCCGCAGGTGGAAGAGCGGACTTGTCCGGAAGGGGCGCTGATTCTGGCGTCGGCGGAATCGCCGGCGGCTGTGCAGCAGGCAGCGTCAATTGCGTCCTCCGGTTCCGTATGGATGCTCAGCGAATCCCCCGACTGCGCCCTTGCCGTGGACGGGGCAAAGATCGAAACGCTCGATATCGAGGCCGACGGAGCAGCGCTTGCCGAAGCGTTTGGGCGAGCCGAGGGACAACAGCTCCGTCTGGTCTATGTGGCTGAGCGCAAGGGGAGACGTGACGCCTCTGCGCTGGAGCAGGACCGCCTGCGCCGGCTGGGACTTCTGGCAGAGACGTTGTCGGCTCACCTTCGGGATGCCGCCGCGACTGCTGAAAAACCGCAGCTTGTCATCCTTGCTCCGGGTGGATCGCCGTTGGCGGCGGAGCGCACCGACGAGGCCAATGCCGGCCTCTGGACTTTTGCCCGTGTCCTGCAGAACGAATACGATACCTTCGATGTTCATCTTCTGGATGCCGAAACAGACGGTGTCGCCACATCGTCGGTGTTGAGCCAGGTGTTGTCCGCATCGACGGCCAATCGCGAGTGGATGCTGGTCGACGATCGCCTTCGGGAAGTTCGCGCGGCAGTCGGGCCGTTCCCGTCGTCCGATGTCGTGCTTTCCGACTATTCGGCGGCGACCATCCGGCAGCTCGTCAGCGGTCGTGTGGATAGCATCGCCTGGGAAGAATGCGATCTGCCCAGAGCGGAGAAGAACGAGGTTGTCATTGCTGTCGAGGCGACCGGCCTCAACTTCCGCGACGTCATGTGGGCCATGGGCCTCCTGCCGGAGGAAGCGCTGGAGGACGGTTTCGCTGGCGCTACCATCGGCATGGAGCTTGCCGGACGCGTGATCGAGGTCGGGACGGCTGTAACGGACCTTAAGCCCGGCGACCGCGTCATGGGCATCGCGCCGGCTGCCTTCTCTACCCACGTTCGCGTTCGCCGCGACGGCGTCACAAAACTGCCGGAGCGGATGGATTTTGCCGCCGCAGCTACGGTCCCGGTAGCGTTCCTAACGGCTTATTATGCGATGGTGCATCTCGGCCATATCGAAAAGGGCGAAACGATCCTCATCCACGGCGCTGCCGGAGGCGTGGGCCTCGCGGCGCTGCAGATTGCCAAATTGAAGGGCGCAACCGTGATTGCCACCGCCGGTACGGTGGAGAAACGGCGTTTCCTGGAGGCGCTCGGAGCGGATCATATCTTCGATTCGAGATCCTTGGATTTTGTGACCCGTATCCGCAGCGTCACCAACGGCGAGGGCGTCGATCTCGTCCTGAACTCGCTGTTCTCCGAGGCCATGGAACGAAGCATCGAGCTGGTGAAACCGTTCGGTCGGTTCCTCGAACTCGGCAAGCGCGATTATTATTCCGACCGCAAGATCGGGCTGCGGCCGTTCCGGCGCAATATCAGCTATTTCGGCATCGACGCGGATCAACTCCTCGTCAACCTGCCGGCTGTCACCAAGAAGATCTTTGCAGAGATCGGGCGCCTGTTCGCCGATGGAAAGCTGGCGCCGCTTCCCTATCGCGCCTTCGGCCACGATGAGATCGGCACTGCGTTCCGTCTGATGCAGAATGCCGGGCACATCGGGAAGATCGTTGTCCGGCCGCCGGTTTCGGGCAAGCACAAGGTCCTGGCAGCGACAGGCAAGCCTTTGCGCTTCTCGGCTGAGGGCATTTTCCTGGTTGCTGGAGGCATCGGTGGGTTCGGTCTGACGGCCGCAGACTGGTTGGTGGCCAAAGGTGCCCGACGTATCGCCCTCTGCTCGCGCCGCGGTGTTGCGGACGAGGAAACGACGGCCGCGATCGCAGAATGGCAAAAGAAGGGCGTCCACGCGACGGTTCATGCCTGTGACATCACGGACGAAGCGGCAGCCAGTTCGCTGCTTGAGCTTCTTCGCTCTGAGGCGCCTCTGAAGGGCGTCATTCATGCGGCCATGGTGCTCGACGACGCATTGCTCTCGAACCTGACGCCCGAACGAAACAAACCAGTCGTGGACGTGAAGGTCAGGGGCGCAGAAGTCCTGCATCGCTTGACCTCCAAGGATGCGCTGGAGCTCTTCCTGCTCTTCTCCTCTGCAACGACGATGATCGGCAATCCCGGCCAGGCGAATTACGTTATTGCCAACGGTTATCTGGAGGGGCTCGCTCGCAAGCGGCGTGCCGCAGGCCTGCCGGCGCTCGCCGTCGGCTTTGGTGCAATCGCCGACACGGGGTTCCTCGCCCGTAACGCCGAAGTCAACGAGATACTTGCCAAGCGCATCGGCAAGACGGCCATGAAGGCGCGTGACGCGCTGGAGCAGGTAGAGCGCTATCTCGTGGCAGATACCGGAAGCATCGACGCCGCGGCGGTGATGATTGCTGAACTCGACTGGAATGCCGTCCGGATGTTGCCGATTGCCAAGGGCGCGATCTTCGAAACGATCGTCCGCCAGGCTGGCAGCGGCAATGCTGTTGCCGATGGCGATACGGTCGATTTGGAGGAGCTGATCCACGGAAAATCTGCCGAAGAGGCGCAGCAGATCCTTCACAAATTCGTCGCCGGCGAGATTGCGGCGATCTTGCGGGTGACTGAAGACACGATCACGCCTGACAAAGTGCTCAAGGACATCGGCCTCGACAGCTTGATGGCGATGGAACTCGGAATGGGTTTCCAGCAGAAGACAGGATTCGATATTCCATTGAGCGGAGTTGGGGACGACACGACCGTGGGTGACGTCGTCACCCGCTTGCGCGAACGTGTATCGAAGCACACTGACGAGGCGGAAGATGCGGCCGAGCCTCAGAATGAGGTGGTCGACCGGCTGGTGAAGAGCCACTCCACCACCCAGCCGCAGAAAGCAGCGACGCAGTGATGAAAAAAGGTCCGGACGACGAAATTTCCGCTGGCCTCGGCGTGGAGGGAAAGCGTGGTCTGCTGGACAAGATGCGTCAGGCGAGCGAATCGTCCGGGCGCAACCGCGCAGCCCGGCTGAACCGACAACCCGCGCCTGCGGCCCGTCAGGTCCTGCGCTTTGACGAGCTGCCGGAATATCAGCGCGTGCATGTCCAGCGGATGGCGGGCGAAATGATCGGCGTTGCCAATCCTTTCTATCGCTCGCATGACAAGGCAGCCGGCGCGACCACGCAAATCGGCGGGCGTGAATTCATCAATTTCGCATCCTATGACTATCTGGCGACCAATACCGATCCTCAGACGCTGGAACGGGCAAAGGCGGCCATAGATCGCTTTGGGATTTCGGCTTCGGCGAGCCGCTTGGTTGCCGGCGAGCGACCTGTGCATACCGACTTGGAGACGGACCTTGCTTCCGTCTACGGTGTTGATGCTGCAGTCTGTTTCGTGAGCGGGTATCTGACCAATGTTGCGGCGATTAGCTGTCTCATGGGGCCGTTGGATCTGGTGATCCACGACGAGTTCATTCACAACAGCGCATTGGCGGGGATTAAGCAATCCGGCGCGACACGGCGTCTCTTCCGCCACAACGATATGGATAATCTGGAGTTTGTGCTCCGGACCCTGTCCGCTGATTTTCGACGGATTCTGGTTATCGTCGAAGGCGTCTATTCAATGGACGGCGACGTTGCCGATCTGCCGGCGCTGATGGAGTTGCGTTCTCGTTACGGCTTCTGGCTGATGGTGGACGAAGCCCATGCGCTCGGCGTGCTGGGCAAGACCGGACGCGGGACCTTCGAACACTTCGGCACCGATCCCCGGGATGTCGATATCTGGATGGGAACGCTCTCCAAGACGACGTCGAGCTGCGGCGGATATATTGCCGGTTCGCAGGCGCTTGTCGACGTCCTGAAGGCGGAGGCGGGCGGGTTCGTCTACAGTGTCGGACTGGCCCCCGTTCTTGCGGCGGCAGCGCGTTCGGGTCTGGATATCCTGCGCACCGAGCCGGAGCGGACCGAGAGACTGCATCGCAACGGCGCGCTGTTTCTCAAATACGCCAGCGAGGCGGGCCTCGACACCGGGCTCAGTCTGGGCTTCTCCGTCGTGCCGGTCATCGTGGGCGACTCCCTTCGCGCCGTGCAGCTTTCCAATGACCTGCTGGAGGAGGGGATCAACGCTCTGCCGATCATCCATCCTGCGGTGCCTGAGGGTATGGCAAGGCTGCGGTTTTTCATTACCTGCGATCACACCGAAGAGCAGATCCGCCATTCGGTGGAGGTCACGGCTCGCAGGCTCAAGGATCTCAAGGATCGCAATTTCGGCCTGGCCTCGCTCGACATGGACAAGGTGATGAAGCTTTCTCCATTGTTCCAGACCGGCGGTGAAGCTTAGGTCGCGCAGATACTTGTCCGTCAAATGGTGCTAGGCGATCCGGAGAAGCCGGACGAGGGGGCTCATGCACGTCATCGTCACTGGTGGGTCGAGCGGCATCGGGCTTGAGGTCGCAAAGATCTATGCAACCCGCGGCGCACGTCTGACGCTGATTGCCCGTGATCCGGCAAGGCTTGAACTGGCAAGGCAGGAACTGCTTTCACTCCATGGCGTGTTGGAGACGAGTGTATGTGTTGTCACGGCAGACGTGGGCATCGAGGACGAGCTCCTCAGCGCCATCCATTCAGCCGAGGCGACGCTAGGGCCGTGTGACGTATTGATAGCATCGGCAGGTGTCGTCGAGCCAGGGCGCTTCGAAACGCTCTCCAGCGCCGCTTTTACCGAGCAGGTAACGATCAATCTCCTAGGTGTCACTAACGCTGTCCGTGCCGTCTATCCGGAAATGAAGCGGCGCAGGCATGGGCGCATCATGATTGTCTCATCCGGCGCCGCGCTCATCGGTCTTTATGGTTATACGGCTTATTGCGCATCCAAATCGGCGCTTGTCGGCTTTGCCGAAGCCCTTGCATCCGAGGCGGCAGGGTCAAGCGTCGGTGTCTCGATCTGCTTTCCTCCCGATACGATCACGCCGCAGTTTGAGCGGGAATTGGCCACGCGCCCCCTTGAAGCGCAGCTGTTGATGGGCAGGTCCTTGCCCTGGACGGCAAAGGCGGTTGCAGAGCGCATCGTCGATGCCATCGACCGGCGCAGGCCCAAGCTCTATTTCGGGTTTTCGATCACCGCTCTCGGTTTGTTCGGTTCTTTAATCAAGCCGCTTCTGCTGTGGTGGTATCGGCGCAGGCTGAAGTAAGGCTAACGCCAGTGAGGGCTCGTCTTTCGAGGATGGTCCTCCGATAACGCACTCCGGTAATCCTGAGGCTTTCTTTCGTCCGCCGGCAGCCGGCAAAGGCGAGGCATGCTAAAGCGGCTCAGATTTGGATGCCGCAAATCGGCTGCGGACGATCCCGTGACGCTGGAGTTTGTCATAAAAAGTCTTGCGCGGGATGCCGAGCGCCGCGATCGTGCGGCGGACATCACCGTGGTTGGCATCGAGCGCCTCGCAGATGATGCTGGATTCATAGCGGTCCATCCGTTCGGGCAACGAAAGCGGCTCGTCGATATCGGGTGCCACGAGGCGTGTATTTGGAGACAGCTCCTCAACACCGAGGACAAAGCGTTCGGCAAAGTGCGAAAGCTCACGCACATTGCCTGGCCAATCGTGATCTCGAAAATGACGATGGACGGCTGACGAGATCGCCGGAACGTCGCGCTTGAAGCGGGCAGCCGCACGCTCGGCAAAGTGGCCAAAAAGGAGCGGGATATCGTCGCGGCGCTCCCTCAGCGGCGGGATGGAGATCGTGACGACATTGAGCCTATAATAGAGATCTTCACGAAAATCCTTGCGTTGTTCCGGGTCGCTAAGATCGACTTTTGCGGCAGCGACCACCCGCAGGTCTACAGGGCGGACCTCATTCGTACCCAGTGGCGTCACTTCTCGCATCTCCAAAACGCGTAGCATCTGCACCTGGGTTGATGGTGCCATGCTTTCGATTTCGTCGAGAAAAAGTGTACCGCCGCTTGCATATTCGATGCGTCCGACGCGCCTTTTTTGCGCTCCGGTAAAAGCGCCCGCCTCGTGGCCGAAGAGCTCGCTTTCCATAACGGTTTCAGGCAGTGCCCCGCAATTAAGCGCTACGAAGTTGCCGGACGCCCTCCGGCTCCACCGATGAAGCAGACTGGCGACGACTTCTTTACCGCTGCCTGTCTCGCCCGTGACAAGTACATCGACCTCCGTATCGGCGATCTGCCGCAAAGTCCGGCGAAGCCGCTCCATGGTGGGAGTCTGGCCGATCAGAGGCAGGTCGTCGCGGGATTCGTCGGCCGCCTGACGCAAGGCCCTGTTTTCCAAAACGAGCCGGCGCTTCTCCAGAGCTCTTCTGACGGCCTGGACCAGCTTGTCGGTCGCAAATGGCTTGGTGATGAAGTCGTAGGCACCGTCCTGAATGGCCCTCACCGCCATTGGAATATCCCCGTGCCCGGTAACCAGGATGACCGGCAGATCCTCGTCTTCTTCCCGCACGCGATCGAAGAGTTGCAGACCATCAATCTGCGGCATGCGGATATCGGAAACGACGGCACCCGCCTGCTTGGCGTCAAGGCAAGCTAGTGCGTCGCTTGTCACCGAAAAGGCCGAAACGGTGAAGCCTGCCAGTTCCAAGGTTTGCTTGGTGGCTCGCAGGAGGTCTCTGTCATCATCGATCAGATAGACCAATAACGGATCGCTCATGCTCTTGCTCTCACCAGGTGGACGGTAAAACATGTGCCCTTGTCATTGCTCGTCACATCGATGTGCCCGCCATAATCGGCAACAATGTCCTTCGAGATGACGAGACCAAGGCCCAAACCCTTTTCCTTGGATGTGTGGAAGGGCGCAAACAGAGTCTTGAGAATTGCCGGTGGAATGCCGGGCCCGTTGTCGGAAACAGAGATTGCGACATGCTCTGGCGTTTCTTCAATGGATATCTCCACCTTTGCGTCTTCGCGGTCTTCAAGCGCCTCTAGCGCGTTCTGGAGAAGATTGATCAACACCTGCTCGAACCGGATACGATTGCCGAGTACGAATAGGTCCGCTGGCGGCAGCCGAACATCAAGAGCGTTCAGCTTTCCAGCGAACCGGCTCCTCAGCAAGACGATTGCGCCTTCGACGATGCCGCGCAGATCAACTGGCTCGGCGGCCGTCCTCCCCTTGCGCGCAAAAGCCTTCAACTCCTCAGTGATCATGCCGATCCTTTCGGTCAGTTGGGCGATTGCGCTGAGATTTTCTTCCGCCGGACTTGGCTCTTGTCGTTGAAGGAAGACACGAGCGTTGTCCGCGTAAGCACGGATGGTGGCGACCGGCTGGTTGATTTCGTGGGCAACGCCGGCTGCAACCTGCCCAAGGATGGCGAGCCGGTTTGCTTGGACAAGTTCTTGTTGCACGACTTGTAGCTTCGCTTCCGTGTCGCGATGATCTGCAATCTCAGACTGTAGGTGATCGCGAGCGCGGCTCAGCTCTTCGGTTCGGGCGGCGACGCGTCGCTCCAGCTCTTCACGCATGGCCTGTTCGCTGGCGATCGCCATTTGCGAGATCTGCCGCCGTCTTAACAAAAATGCAGCGACTGCGAGAATGGGCAGCAAGACCGCCAAGGAAAGAAGCCGCATCTCCCGCACCGCGGACGCGACGGGTATTTCGGTCGGCACTAGATATTCGAGCCGCCATAGCGTTGTCGGGACGGGCGCGGATAGATGGAGATACTGCGCCTCACCGCTACCTGGCAGGACAGCAGAAACGAGGGATACGTTCGTATTGGTCGCTGCCTGAGGGGTGATGGGAAGCTGTGCCAGCGGTGCATTGCCAAACTGGAGACTGTTTCGAATTAATGCAAGGTCCTGCTGCGGTACCGGTCGCGTCGTCATGAAACGCCAGGAGGGGATGCTCGTGATCAAGACAACTCCATGGTCGTCCGTGACATAGACGGGCCGGCTGGCATTGCGCCAGTCATTTTCCAGCCCGTCGAATTCCATTTTGACGACCACGACGCCAAGAGGTGCTTTCGTGCTGCCAACCCTGCGGGAGATGTAAAGACCGGGGCGTTTGCTGACACTGCCAAGTGCAAAGTGTTCGGCTGTGCCGTCTTCCATTGCGCGACGGAAGTAGTCACGGAAGGCGTAATCGTTCCCGACAAAACTGATGGGTTCACGCCAGTTGCTCGAGGAGACGGCGATCCCGTTCGGGCCAACGACATAGAGCACGGCGGCTTGCGTATCGGTGACGAGCCGCTCCAACTTGCGGTTCAGCCGATCGGCTGCGTCGCTCTTGGCAAATGGCAGTGCGTCGAGGACCTGCTGGTCCTCCGAAAGGAGAAGTGGCAGGGCGCGAGGGCGTTCCAGCACAGCCGTTAACAAGGCGATTTTGAGACTAGCGTCGGTGCGGCCCTGGCTTTCCAGTGTCTCGATGGCGAGCCGCCGGCCGTAAAATCCTGCACCTATCAGTGCTGCTGCAATCAGGATCAAGGACGCGGCCAGGAACAATAACCAGGCATATCGCGCTTGCCGATGCAGGTCCTGTGGGTTTGGGGAGCCCAGAATAATCGGTCGCTGAAGCATCATCAACAATGTGCGCAAGTTCGCACATCGGTCAAATCAATTTGTGCGAAAAACCGCTCACGCTGATTGATGCGCTCAAAGTGCCTTAAAAAAAGTAGTTCAAAAACAATGACATGATGAGCATAGGAAGACTGGCACAGGCGTTGCAAAGCTCTTTCGGCAGCCGGACGGCTGTTGAAACGCCAGATCCGCCCCGGGAGGCCGTCATCGGTTTGGGGCTTTACGGAGGACATTATGGGTATCGCAGTTCCAGCCGCGCCCGCGCGCGATAAAATTCCATTCTATCGGCATCTCTATGTGCAGGTTATTTGCGCGATCTGTGCGGGTATCCTGCTTGGGCACTTTTACCCCGAGGTCGGCACGACGCTGAAGCCGCTTGGGGATGCCTTCATCAAGCTCGTCAAGATGATCATCGCCCCTGTGATCTTCCTCACCGTTGCGACCGGGATTGCTGGCATGTCCGACTTGCAAAAGGTCGGTCGCGTCGCCGGCAAGGCGATGATCTACTTCCTCTTCTTTTCGACACTGGCGCTTGCCGTCGGTCTCGTTGTTTCCAATGTCATCCAGCCGGGTGCAGGCATGCACATCGATCCGGCGACCCTTGATGCCAAGGCGGTCGCAACCTATGCCGAGAAGGCTCACGACGCGACGATCACGGGCTTCCTGATGAACATTATCCCGACGACTATCGTTGGTGCTTTTGCCGATGGCGATATTCTGCAGGTTCTGTTCTTCTCGGTTCTGTTCGGTATTGCCCTTGCCATGGTCGGCGACCGCGGCCGGCCGGTCGTTGATTTCCTGCAGGCGCTGACAATGCCGATCTTCCGTCTCGTAGCGATTTTGATGAAGGCAGCTCCGATCGGCGCTTTCGGCGCAATGGCCTTTACGATCGGCAAATATGGTATCGGCTCGATCGCCAATCTTGCGATGCTAATCGGCACCTTCTACCTGACCTCGCTGCTTTTTGTGTTAGTGGTCCTCGGCGCTGTTGCGCGCTACAACGGCTTTTCGATCCTAGCGCTGATCCGCTATATCAAGGAAGAGTTGCTCCTGGTCCTTGGCACGTCGTCCTCAGAAGCCGCCCTTCCTGGCCTGATGGCCAAGATGGAGCAGGCCGGTTGCAAGCGCTCGGTTGTCGGCCTTGTCATCCCGACCGGCTATTCCTTCAATCTTGACGGCACCAACATCTACATGACGCTTGCAGCCCTCTTCATCGCCCAGGCGACGGATACACCGCTTTCCTTCGGCGATCAGATCCTGCTCTTGCTGGTCGCGATGCTGAGTTCAAAAGGTGCTGCTGGGATCACCGGGGCGGGATTTATCACGCTTGCGGCAACCCTTTCTGTCGTTCCATCGGTTCCCGTTGCCGGCATGGCGCTTATCCTTGGTATCGACCGCTTTATGTCGGAATGCCGTGCCCTGACCAATTTCATTGGAAACGCGGTTGCGACGGTTGTCGTTGCACGCTGGGAGAATGAACTGGATGAGGCGACGTTTGCTGCCGCAATGGCGGGAGACTTGCCAGAGGATGCCGGTGCAGCGGTGCCGACATTGCAGGCGGCGGAATAGGTCATAGCGTTCAATCGATAAGCAGTCGCGCTCTCCACGGAGCGCGACTTTGCGATATCGCTTGCTCAGTCTCTCTACGCTATCTTCTTGTCGATCTTTCGTGTTGATCGGCTGGGCTTGCCGGGGCTTTCGGACGTCAAAGAACCGTGGCTCTTCCGCCGTCGATCTTAAGGACGGTAAGCTTGCCGGTATAATAGGCGCCTGTGTCGATGCCAATTCTTCCGGGACCAAAATCTGTGGAGGTGTGCGGTGTATGTCCGTGCACGACGAGGATGGGAAGTTTTGGACCCTCGCTCAAGAAGGGCGCCCGGATCCATAGCATATCCTCGTCATCCTGCTGATCAAGCGGGATGCCAGGCTTGATGCCTGCGTGAACGAAGAACAAGTTGGAAATTTTTAGACAGATCGGCAGATCGGCCAGGAACTGTCTGTGGTCATCAGGCACAGCTTCTGCCAGCAATTCAGCCAGTTTGGCAATGCGGTTTTTCTGGCGCACGTTTAAATGATGCAAATCGATGCCGTAGGAAATTAAAGTCTGCTCCCCGCCGAGACCAAGCCATTCGGCATAAAGCTCAGGTTCGTTTAGGAATTTGAGGAAAATGTCGTCGTGGTTGCCGCAAAGAGGAAGCCGCTTCAGTCCCAGTTCACTTGGTCTAATAAGATGTTCAAGAACTTGGCTTGAACTTGGGCCACGATCCACATAATCGCCGAGCAACACTACGGGGCCGGCACGCTTGGAAGAACTTATATCCACGGCGATTTGCGCCTCGGCTTTTTTCAGCTCCTTGAGGCATCCGTGTACGTCGCCGATGACATAGATCGGATAGCTTGGCGTGGCGCTGCCAAGATCGATCCGGCGGCGCTTGGGGCTGCCGATACTCCCGGCGCGACGCCCTGAAAACCAGTCTTTAAGTTTGCGCATGCTCGCTGCCGTCAGTCTTATTGGGGTCATCGAAGATGACAATGGGAATTCGCGCCTAAAGGAGTCTTAAGAGACGTGGCATGGGACTAGCAGACTTGCTGCAAGAAGACGATGAAGATGCTTGGAGACCGGTGATTTCCCAGCCGATATCGCACCGCCCCACGGGAGGAGTTGGCGGCTGGGCGTGCTCCATTCCTCGGGCTCCTGTCTTTTACCCCATGGTTCCAATGGCCGATGCTATTGGTATCTGTGGTAACTTATTTGGTATAGATCGTAATTACGTTCGAATTTCCTAAACGGCGACTTGAATCAAAAAGATAGATAAAAATCAACATGTTATTGTGTTTCCGAGTTGGCTTGTGCTGTCACCTGTCCTTGATCACGGTCTTGACTTGTTAACTAATTAGGTTATTTTGACGGGGCCAGGATAGCGATATCACGCGCTCCTTCGGCATCCTCCCTAAGCCTAGAGGGATCTCGCCAGACGAATTGATGAGACCTATCATGACCGGACAGCGCGATAAGAGTACTACCGTTGCGATTTGGATCGGGCGGCACGAATTGCAGATGGTTAAGGAAGCCGCCGCACAGGCGGGAATGACGGTTTCCAATTTCTGTAGAACGGCCGCTCTCGATTTCGGAGGAATCCAGCCATTCTTCTCCGACGAGGATCGCTTGCTGCTGCTGCATCTGCGTGACGAGCTGCGAGCCGAAGGTTTCAATCTTACCGGTGCATTGATTGCTCTCAACCGTGACGAGCGTTTTTCCGACCTTCCGTTGAAGAAGGAAATTTTGTCGATGCAGCGTATTATCGCGGCACTATGCATCGAGCTATCGGGGTGCGGGAGAAAGGAATCGAGACAGCGGAGGACATCCTCATATGTGGACCAGCTTTCATCCCTTCGAGGAAGAGTGGCTCGCTCGGCGTCAGAGTCTCATTCTGGAACTGTCGAAGAAACCGCCGCTCGATGAGGAGTGGTGGCGGCGTGCAAGGTTAGGTGCTGCTGAGTCGCCGACTGGGTTCAGGGAAGGGTTTCGCCGATCTGCGACTGGCAGCAAGGACCGCGGTCTTGGTCTTGAGCTTGACATGCGCCAAAGGTTCGCACGCCTAGCGACAGGCGCACAGCCTGCCGTTGTCAAGGTTTTGAGCTTCGGAGAAGGCTCCGGTGTCAAAAAGCTGGTAAAATATGTCTCGAGAGGTGGTGAGATCACCATCGAGAACGAACGTGGCGAGAGATTTGGCGGGGGTGACGCACCTGCCGCAATCAATTCCGATTGGCAGCCTGTACTTGGCGATCGCCAGGCGAGCCGAGACGTCGGGCTCTTCAACGTCGAGATATCGTGGCGCTCTCCTGATCTCCGGCTTATGACCGATAGTCAGGCTCTCTTGAAACCTGTTTTTACTGACAGGCCGTTCGCATTCGCTGTGGAGCAGGCCGCTCAAACGACCAAAATTGAGGGCGTGGTCGTCCTTTATTCACCAACTCAGGGCCGTCTTGTCGCCAAGGGGGAGGAGTACGAGGCGGCAAAAGAGCGTTTGAAGAACACGCTGGCTGAAAAGGCTGATGCGGTTGAACTTCGCATTACCGGTCAGGGGCATGGTGTTCGCTTTGGCACGGCACTGCTCAGACGGCTTGTAGAAAGCCGCAAGGGTCAAGTCCACAACGATCGTGGGGAGATGATCGCAGACGTCAAGACAGCCAAGTCGCTCGTCCAGCGTGAATGGCGCTCGAGCCTCGAAAGCCGGGGCCCCCGCGATATTATCCATGTCCTGGTAACAACACCCTACGGAACCGATGCAACACGGTTCCAGGACGCGGTGCGAAATTTTCTAGCGCAGGAATTCAAGGGACACCGGTATATTTTCGCCCTGCATGATCCGCAAAACGATCCAAGGCCGCTTCGTGATGGAGGGAAAAGGCCGCACCTGCATGCTCATGCAGTGATCGCGACGCTCTCAGATTATGGAGATCGGCTAAAGGTTTGGGTTTCCGATTTGGCGCGGTGGCGGACGCGGTTTGCAGAAAATGCGCGTGCCAACGGCATCAATCTGGAAATGACCGCGCGCCGAGAAACGGCTTCTCCTCCCGCTTATTCTCACAAGCAGGTTCGTCCTACCAACTATTCGGGGCGCACTACGTTTGAGGGAACTAGCCCAGCGGGGCAGCACCGATATGAAAACAAGCGGTGGGAGGTCCCGCATCTTTCGCGTTCGGATTACGGCCCTCACACTGAGCTCGCAAGGCAGAACTGGCAAACGCTGGCGATTGAAGGCCGAACAGAAGCGGTTCGTCAATTTGCGATGCGAACCCTGTCTCGTTTTGAGGAGGCAGATCGACTGAACGGCCCACAGGCGTCGTTATTGCGAACTTCATCGCTCGGAGCAGAGGAGGTTCCCAGCGCAGCCGGCAAGCAACCAGAAAATGCAAATCCGGAGCTTCAACGCCGCTTTGAGCAGCAAAGACCGACGAGGGCGGCAGGACGTTCGCAAGAGCAAAAAAGTGACCCGATCGCTGACCGTTCTGCCATCAAGCGTGCCAATCCAGAACTGCCTGCGCGAAACAACGCGCAGCAACGAGAAATGCCGCCGCCCGCTCAAAACGAAAGGGGCCACGTCGATCCCGAGAAGCAGCAGAAAGAAGAAGAGACAGACGGTCAGAAAAAGCGGTCCATTGAGCGGATCTCCGAGGCAGCGGCCACATTGTTCGACGCTATGGGACGAGCACGTGAAGCGAGGGTTTTCCCTCACGATGGCGATGATGTTCAGGCCGCAAGATCGGAGGCTAAACGGGCTATTGAGACCGGCATCTCTCGATCTGCAGAGATCCCGGGCGCAAAACGTGATCGTCCAACAGATAACTCGGGCGATCGACTGCACTCTCGCTCGTTGAACCAGGCGGGAGCTGCGACTTCAATTCAAGCTCAGGGCGATAGGAGCGGCGAGAAAGAGCAGCTAGCTAGTCAAGGAAGCCCGGGTGCGGGCGCGAGAATAAAGTCTCAGGTTATTGAACCGGGCCGCAATCATGATGAACGCAAGTGGAATCGCGATGACTACGAGCGGTAAGGCTGCGCTCCGTTGCGGTAAACATTCGTGCTGAGTGGCTGAACGATATATCGGCGATATCAATGGGAAATACCGAAACGGAAAACGTGATCGTGCTAGTCTACCAGGGCGTGTAGGTCGCGACGATCTTAGGTGGCATTCAGTGGCAGCAGCATAGAATGAAAGCGATCCACGGAGATCCCTCATCACCTGACAAAACGACGGACGCCTACACCCGGCTTAGAGCGGCCGTGATGAGCTATAAGTCGTTTCCTGGCGCCTTCTTTAACATCCGGACACTTGCCGAGAAAATGAAGGTGAGCCCGACCCCTATCCGGGAAGCGCTGATCAAGCTCGTGCACGAAGAGGTAATCGGCTTCGTTCCAGGGAGGGGCTATTACGTCAAACCGCTCGATCTTGATGATTTGCGAGGAGACTACGAATTCACTTTCTTAATGCTCCGTTTTGCGATCGAAAAGAGCGCCAACCCGTTCGACGGAAACGATTTGCCTCCTCTTCCTGCAGTTCATAGCCGCCCGTTGGCGGACGGTGAATTGGCAACAGCCTGCGCAGCCTATGTCGAGAGTTTCTACGAACGAATTGCGCTTATGGGAGGCAATCTCCGTCTCGTGCATGCGGTTCGACAATTCAACGACCGTGCGCGGGTTGTCCACCTCCTGGCGCTGAAGTCGATGCCTCGACCCCTTGACGTACCATCCGATCTCACAAGGCTCGCTCACATTTTGCAAAATGGCCCGCGTAAGCAAGCGCTGCGCATGCTTGAGCTACGATATCAGGAGACAATGTCGATGCTCCCCGACCTTGTGAAAATCATCCATCTGCGCGCGCAGCATCTTCCTACGCCTCTCGAAGAGCTTGTCTAGGCATAACCTATACGGGGACGAACTCTCCTCCATTCACGTCGATCACCGCGCCGTTCACAAAGCTGGCGCTGCCGGAGGCAAGGAAATCAACGACCGCCGCAACTTCATCCGGGCGACCTAAGCGTCCCAGAGGTATGCGATCACATGCGGCAATGTTTTCCGGACTGTCCTCAGGACCTGTCATATCGGTAAGAATGCGCCCGGGCGAAACGGTATTGATGGTGACGCCCGATGCGCCATATTCTCCTACCAATGATCGCGCGAGACCCGCCAAAGCCGACTTCGACACCACGTAGCTTGTTCCCGCAATCCGAGGAAGAGTACGCGCTGCGACGGATCCGATGAACACAATTCGGCCGAAGCCGGCCGCTGACATGGCTGGCGCTGCAAGCTGGCAACATGCCATCGCGCCTGTCAGGTTGACTGCCAACGTGTCGCTCCATTCTTGCTGGGTAATACAACCAAATGCAGTCCTTTTGCCGTTTGACTTGGGCGACCATCCCGCGTTGAGGACAAGAACGTTCGGATCCTCCCAGAGCGACCTTATCCTCGCAAAAAAAAGCTGCAGAGCGTCGAGGTCTCTGATGTCGACCTCCGTAGCGATGACGCGATCATCGCTGAACGATTCGGTGAGCAGCCTGCGGGCGCGGTAGACCTTTTCCCTATTTTGGCTGAACACGGCGACGCGGTGTCCGCTTCTCAAGAGCCGTTGCGCGCAGGCTAGGCCTATCCCGGTCGTTCCTCCCGTGACAACGGCAACGCGCAGATGGTTACCATCTGTCATGCCACGTCCTCCAGATGAGCGAAGAGCGACAACGGCGGGAAGGCGTTGGGGCTCGTCATGACCTCGATCAATAAAGGCCCTCGATACGCGAAGGCCTGGTCGAGCGCGTCTCTCAAAGTTGAAAGTTCTGTGACACGCAAAGCGGCACAGCCACAGGCCTCGGCGATTTTGACATGGTCTACGGGGTCAAGATGGCATGCGCTGGTGAAGCGTCCAAACTTCACGGTCTCTGCATGTTTTTGAAAGCCTAGGATCCCATTGTTCAACACGATAATGATCACCGGCAGATTGCAACGCACCAGAGTTTCCATCTCGGCCCAGCTGTGGGCGAAGCCGCCGTCGCCCGCGACGACGACCACAGGGTGTTCTGGCACAGCCGCCTTAGCACCAATGGCGAGCGGAAGTCCCCAGCCGAGCCCTGCAAGTCCCCTTGGACTGATGAACCGCATGCCGGCCTTTAGGCAGCGCAGTTGGCCAACAATCCACATGGAGGAATAACTGGCATCCGCCACGACCGTTGTCTCAGGCGTTAATCGCTTTTGCAGTTCGACCATGACAAGTTCGGGACGCAGAGGCGATTGACGGGGGCTCATGAGTGGTCGCCGGTCATCCTCGAAACTTGCCCAGGCCGCGGCAATTATGTCCTCTACCGGCTTGCGATTGGCGTGACGGATACCGAGATCGTGAGTTTCAAGAGCCGTACAAAGCGCCGAAAGCGTCTCGCCGGCGTCACCCACCAGCCGGATTGCTTCATAGCTGCGCCCAATCTCCTGGGGGTCAATGTCCACATGAACGACAGTTGCTGCTTGCGGGATGAGCCGCCAGCTATCGGTGCCATTCTGATTTGTGCGAGTGGCCACCAACAACACCAAATCCGCGTCATCAATCAAATCGCGGGAATGGCTGCCGAGGGATCTCGGGCCGGTCATGGTGATGACGCCTGCGGAAAGAGGATGATGTTCGTCGACCGCGCCCTTGCCCATATTGGTGGTGAAGACCGGAAGGCTGGCAAGTTCTTGAAGTCCTCCAAGCGCTGAAACACCCTGACCATTGTGGATGCCGCCTCCTACAATCGCGACGGGCGAGCGTGCCGTCGCGATACGTTCGGCAGCTTCATTGATCAGGGTGTCAGCCGGTCGGGTTATATCAATCGGCGAAGATCCGAGATTGATGCTGCGGCTGAACTGGGCAGGGGGTGCTGGCTCACGCAACAGATCGGCGGGCAGAAGAAGCACGGCAGGGCCAGGTCGGCCGGAGGCAGCGGCAGTGAAAGCCATGTCGATATAATCGTCGATCCGTCCGGCAGTGATGACACGCCGCACCCATTTGGCGCAGGCGCGAAAGAGGTCCAGGTGATCGAGTTCCTGAAAGGCGTTGCGATCAGCCTGATCGCGCTCGACATCCTGGACGAGTGCAACAATTGGAACACTTGCTTTGATCGCTTCGGCAAGTGGGGGCACGAGCAATGTTGCTGCCGGACCGTTCTGCGCCGCAACGACCGCCACCTTACCTATGCGGCGCGCATAACCGTCAGCCATGGCGCCTCCCATATTTTCTTGCCGGTAGGCGATCTGGCGGATCCCGATTGCTTCGGCCGCGAGGATGACTGCCGACGGGAGGCTCTGGGCGAAAATCGTTTCAACGCCATGTCGTTTGAGCGCCAGCGCAATACGGTCGGCCACGGTTGGATTTGATCCGGAATTCATAGGCTCAGCTCCTCGCAAGCGAGAGCATGCTCGAATGTCTCGAGGACCAGCTCGATCTCGGTATCGCCCATGGCCGTCGAGAGGCTGGCAGCAGCGGCAAAAGGCAGGATAATCCCGTGTTGTTTGAAAAAACGCCCAAGCTGGCGCATGGCATTAGCCTCGCTTTTCGTAAGGTAGGCGTCCCGATATTCGCGAGGCGCCTCGATTTTGGGGTGAAGGCGAAACAGTGACGACGAACCGGTCACGCTGAATGGAGCTTCGTATTTTGAAATCAATTCCTGCAGGCGCGCCCGAAGATGATCGCCAAGCCGCTCAAGGCGATCGAACTGCTCGCGCGTCATGGCCGTCATGCTGGCATGACCGGCTACCATGGAAATTGGATTGGCAGAGAAGGTGCCGGCTTGTGGCAGGAGAGGCCGACCGCCGCGCCCATTAAAGACGCTCATGGCAGCCCTCGTACCGCCGATCGCACCGATCGGAAATCCGCCACCGATTATCTTGCCCATGCAGATCAAATCAGGACTGAGGCCGAAGCGGGCTGATGCGCCATGGTAACTCTGGCGCAGATTGAGGACTTCGTCGGCAATGACAAGAATTCCGTATTGCCTCGCGGTCTCAACGATGGCGGCAAGAAAACCCTGATCCGGAACCAAAAGCCCGGCGCGGCTCGGGACCGGATCGATCAAAATACATGCGAGCCGGTCGTGATTGTCGCTAATGCGGCGACGGGCTCCTTCGGCATCATTGAAACGCAGCAGAACGACGTCATCGGTGACTGAGCGCGGCTGGCCGGTATAATTTGGAACCGCGGCGGGTGCCTCGGGCATGCCCCAATCGGCCGGCGTCCCGGTCTGGCCGACCTCGGCCCAGTCATAGGCGCCGTGGTATGCGCCTTCCAGCTTGGCGACCGCTGGGCGGCTGGTTGCCGCCCGCGCCGCCTTGATCGCAAACATCACAGCCTCAGTCCCCGTATTGACGAACCGGACCTGTTCGACAGCCGGGATCCTCTCACACAAAAGCTCGGCGAGATTGATCTCGTGTAGCGTCGGATTGGAAAAGCAAGTGCCATCTTTGAGCATGCGACGAGCAGCCTCGACGACCGGCTCAAATGCGTGGCCGTGGATGAGCGTGGTAAAGTTGTTGTTGAGATCGAGATATCGATTGCCGTCGACGTCGTAGAGATAGGCGCCTCGGCCCCAGCCCGCGTAGTCGGGGAAGGGGTCTCGGTCGACCGTGGCGCGATTGACGCCATCGGGGATAACGAGGCGTGCCCGTTGAAAAAGTCCCTCAGAGATCTTCGTCAGGCTCGCTTGCTGTGTGGCTGGTGTTCGTATCGACATAGGCTCCTCCGCGCCGGCGGTAGGCCGGCAACATTCAAAGGAAGCCAGATTTTCAATTTTGATGCAACAAAAAATTACGCGCCGAAGCCAAATTTATGATTGCTGCTCGGAAATCACGCGCCGCAACTGACGGTAGCCATCCCGGATATCCGTTTCGATGGCGGCGCGCACCTCGGCTGGTTCGCCGTTCTGGAGGCCTTCCATCGCGGCGCGATGATTGCTCACTCCTAACCTGGAAATCGCGAAATCTGGATAAAGGTGGTGGAAGGTTGCGCCTATGCGCAGCCACAGCTGCTCGATCGTCGAGATCAGGATCGGCATGTTCGATCGGCCGTAGAGGAGGAAATGGAACTCCTTGTTGGCCCATAGTGCGTCCCCATAGGCTTGTCTGTCCAGTGCCGAATTGATGCGGTTTTGGGCCTCTTGGAGCTGCGCAAGCATCTCCGGTGAGGTTTTGGAGGCCCCTTTTTCGGCGGCTAGACCCTCAAGTGCGAGCCGCATTTCCGTGACCTCCCGCAGTTGCGAAAGTGTCAGGTTCGGTACCACGACCGTTTTGGGTCCAGCGTAAACCAGGGCGTGTTGGATCGCGAGCCGGTTCAACGCATCGCGGGCGGGCGTGCTGGACAGACCGAACTCCTGCGCGATCTTCCTCACTGTCAGTTTTTCGCCTGGCCGAAACGAGCCGCGAAGCAACTTTTCCTTGAGAACTGCATAGGCCTGATCCCCTAAGGCGGCGCTTTTTCCGGGTGTATCTTCTTGTGGGTTGCGGTTCTGGCTCATGCTTTTCCTGTCGTTCTTGAGTGTCCTAAATAATTTTGTTGCATCAACACCATCCTGAATGTATTTTCTCGAAATCGCCAAGAATCAATTTTTCTACTGCAGCGATATTCGGAAAGATTTGATAGTACAAAAATCAACCAGCAGAAGAAAGTCGAATAGAGACTACGTATTTCTGCAGAAACTATTGACGAGTATCCTTGTGTGATGCTCGGCAGATTATCGGGCTTTTGGTTTGGCATGAGGAGGAGGTTGCTCATGAAGGGTGAAGCGGTAACGCTAGAACAAATTGACAAGAACTTTGCTAAGACAGCGGTCGTTCGCAACGTCTCGATTGCTGTCCAGGCTGGCGAGTTCTTGTCGCTGCTTGGTCCATCAGGGTCCGGAAAAACGACCCTGCTGATGATGATCGCGGGATTTGAGACACCCAATCGCGGGCGCATCAGTGTCGGGGCGCGGGATATCACCTTTGAGGCTCCAAACAAACGCGACGTGGGGATGGTGTTTCAAAAATATGCGCTGTTCCCACACATGACGGTAGCGCAGAACATCGCTTTTCCACTGCGAATGCGCCGCTTTGGCAAGGCGGAGATTAGCGATCGTGTTGACGCGATGCTGGCCACGGTACAGCTGGAGGGGTTTGCCGACCGTTTGCCGCTACAGCTGTCCGGCGGGCAACAGCAACGCGTCGCGCTCGCAAGGGCGCTCGTTGCCGAGCCGCCGGTCCTGTTGATGGACGAGCCTTTAAGTGCGCTCGACAAGAAACTGCGTGAAACGCTGCAGATAGAGATCAAGCGGATCCAAAAAAATCTCGCTGTTACGGTCGTCTACGTCACCCACGATCAGGAAGAAGCGCTAACGATGTCGGATCGCATTGCGGTCATGGCGGACGGAGAACTGATGCAGATCGGCGCCCCGACTGACCTTTACCATCGGCCTACCAATGCCTTCGTTGCCGGATTCATCGGCAAGATGAATTTTCTCGACGGCGAATATCTCGGCCAAGATGGCGGCGAAGCGGTGATCCGTCTTACCGAAACAGCCACCCTCAAATGCCCGGTATCGACTGTCCCGGCTGCTGCCGGTCAGCGTCTTACCATTGCCATTCGTCCCGAGGATGTGGCGGTTAGGCAATGCGACGGGTTCTCGCCCCAGTGCGTAAGGGGACGGATTGAGGCGGCGCTCTTCGTCGGGGCTGCCTATGTGATCCTGGTTGCGATCGAGGGACATTCGGGAAAGGTGCTTGAGGCGCGGTTTGCAGCGACTGGCGGATCGCAGCCCTTTGTTCCAGGCGACACTGTCGACGTCATCTTCGAGCCGCACGCGCTAAAGCTCTTTGCTTCTCAGCAGAGGCAAGCAGCATGACGAAACCAATGAAGATTCGTAGTCTCACCGGACGGGCTGCGGCGCCGATGCCCAACGGCCTATCGGCGCGCCAGTATCCCCTTGGCTTGTCGCTCTTGCTGATCGCACCACTTTTCCTGCTACTTGGTTTCGGGTTTATCTATCCGGTCGGGCGCCTGCTGGGGCAAAGCTTCTTTGCGCCCGAGCTCGGGCTCGACAACTATCGCCGCCTTTTAGAAACATCTCTCTATCTACGCGTGCTGATCCGAACGATCACCGTTGCCTTCGTCGTGATGTCGGCGAGCCTTGCAATCGGCTATCCGGTGGCATTGGCGATGGCAAGGTTGAGGCGCGATCTTTCGAGCTTGGTCATGGCCTGCGTCTTGCTGCCACTTTGGACTTCGGCGCTGGTGCGCTCCTATGCTTGGATTGTCATCCTGCAACGGCGCGGCCTCGTCAACGATGTGCTTTCCGGTTTGGGCCTGATTTCAGAGCCGCTCAAGCTCCTTTATACCGAAGGTGCCGTCATCCTGGCGATGACGCATGTGCTTGTGCCCTTCATGATCCTGCCGATCTACGGCGCACTCCGCGCAATCCCGCCGGACTTGGTTCAAGCTGCGCGCAATCTCGGCGCCGACAGGGTAAATGTATTTATCAGGATCCTCCTGCCGCTCAGCCTACCAGGCGTCTTTGCCGGCTGCCTCATGACCTTCATTCTTGCTCTCGGCTTTTACGTGACGCCGGCCCTTGTCGGCGGCCCGAGCAGCCTGCTGATGGCGACACTTATCGGGCAGCAGACAACCGAAACGCTCGATTGGGGTTTCGCCGGTGCGCTTTCCACGGTCCTGCTTCTTGTCACCCTTTTGATCGTCATCCTGTTCCGCAAGGTCCTTTCTCACAGCAGGGGGATCTCGAATGTCGCCTGATCTCGATTTCGCGCTGGCAGCGCGCCAAGCCAATAACGAGGAAGATAACCTTTCATCTCGGCGCAGGCTCTCGGTTCGGGCATGCCTCAGTTCTGCTGCCGCGGGCTTTGTTCTGTTCGCCATCCTGCTTTTCCTGGTTTTGCCGATCCTCATCATTTTCCCGATGTCGTTTGGCAGCGCCAGCTATCTGGAGTTTCCTCCACGTGGTCTGACTTTGAACTGGTATCAGCACTACCTGTCGGATCCCGAATGGCGCGCCGCGACACTTTTCAGCGTCAAGATCGCGATAGCCACGACCTTCTCGGCGACAGTAATCGGCACACTTGCAGCCATTGCGTTCGCGCGTGGCAGGTTTCCAGGAAAGAGCCTGTTTCAGGCATTGACCCTCAGCCCGATGATCATTCCCCACATCGTCATCGCAGTTGCGGTGTTCATCGCATTTTCGCCGCTCAATCTGTCAGGCAACTTTTTAGGCTTCCTGATCGCTCATACAATGCTTGCCGTGCCATACGTCGTGCTGACGGTGGTTGCCGCGCTACAGCGCTTCGACACGACACTTGAGCTTGCAGCTATGAATTGCGGCGCCGGCCGTATCCGCGCCTTTTTCTCGGTTGTCTTGCCCAATATTCGAGTGGGCGTTGCAAGCGGAGCGGTATTCGCCTTTCTGGCCTCTTTTGACGAGGCGACGGTCGCGTTCTTCTTGTCCGGGGTTGAAGGCAAAACCATCACCCGAAAGATGTTCGAGGATATCGACTTTAATCTGACGCCGGTGATCGCCGCGGTGTCGGTGGTGCTCACCGTCACATCGCTGATCGTGATGGGCGCATTGCATCTCTTTAACCGCGACCGCACCTCGGCTCACCGCTGAAGTGAGCCAAAGATCAAAAACTGCATAAACCAAAGGGGACTGTCCGATGTCTATTACGCCTGATTATGTGTGCAAAGCTGACAGCCAGGCTGTCTCGGCCTCTCGAACATCTTTGACATTTGCCACTTGCCTGCTTGCCTTCAGCGTGGCCGCAACTCAGCCATCGCTCGCTGAAGAACAGATCGTGATTGCCACGACGGGCGGCACCTGGGAACGGCAGATGCGGGAGCACTTCTTTGATCCGTTCACCAAAGAGACAGGTATCAAGGTCGTCACAGTCTCCGGCACGGGGGCGGAGAATGTTGCACGCGTCAAGGCGATGGCCGCAACCGGCAAGATCGAGTGGGACCTCTACCAAGCGGGAGAGATTCAGGCGGCCTCCGACCTGCACCGGACCCTCAATGAAGATATGACGACGTTTTGCGCCGACTATTTGGCTGACAGGGATCTGCTTCCCGATGCCTGCAACCGATCCGGCGTCTTGTTCGGTTACGGCACGACGCTGATGGTCTACAATACGGATAGCTTTCCCAAAGGCGGACCGGCAAACTGGCAGGACTTTTTTGACGTCGAGCGTTTTCCAGGTCCAAGGGCTCTGCCAAATTTCAATGATCCCTGGCGGGTCATGGCGGCAGCGTTGCTTGCCGATGGCGTAGAGCCAAAAGTACTGTTTCCTTTGGATATCGACCGGGCTCTCAAGAAGCTAGATGACTTGAGGCCACATGTCGGCCTGTGGTGGAAGACCGGCGATCAGTCGACACAAGGGTTCAGGACCGGCGAATATGTGATCGGGCAAATCTGGCAGACCCGTGCGGCGGCCCTAAAGCAGGAGGGCCAGCCGCTTGCCTGGCGCCAGGATCAGGCATTTCTGGTCGGCGACCGTTGGGCTCTAATCAAGAATGCGCCCAATCGCGACAACGCGATCCGTTTCCTTCGCTATTTCCTCAGTCATCCAGACGCTCAGGCCAAGGTCTGTGAGGCACTGACGTGCGCCCCGGCTCGCCGTTCGGCGGCGACGGCCATGGGGGAGATGGCCCGCGCTATGGTTCCAACATCGAGCGATGTTTTCGACCGGTTGATCAAACCGGATGCCGCCTGGATCAACGCCAACACCCAGCTTCTGATCGAGCGCTGGAATGAATGGAACCAACAGTAGGTTTTTCCGCTGCATTATGGGAGGTATATGATGACACCTGGATCTTTTCGCATCGCTGTCGGACGTTTCTATCACGAATCCAACCGGCTGAATCCCCTGCCAGCCATGGAGGACCAGTTTGAGGTGGAACGGGGTAAGGCAGTTTTGTGCGCGTCCGGTTCAACCTTGGCTGGAATTGTACGCGAACTTCAGGGCAAGGCTATGGTTCTACCAACGCTTTCCGTTGCCGCGCCGCCGAGCGGATTGATTGACCACGAGTTTTACGACCGGGTCGCTCTGGAATTTCTGGACGCGGTCGAGAAACTGAAGCCCGATGCGATTGTCCTTGACCTACATGGAGCAGCTGCCACGACACGACTTGCCGACCTAGAAGGGGATTTGCTTTCGAGGTTGCGCGCATTGGTCGGCCCGGCGGTGCCAATCGGCGTTGGACTTGATCTGCATGCCCATCTCACCGACGCAATGCTTCGCAATACCGACATCTGCATCGCATGCAAAGAAAACCCACATTCCGACGTGGTTGAGTGCGGTGCAAAGGCTGCAAGGCTCGTGCTCGACGTCCTTCGAGGTTCACTGACACCGGTCACGACTAGTATCCGTGTGCCAATGATCCTACCGGGAGCCGGCGAAACGGCATCCGGGCCCCTGGCGGAAATCCATGCAAAGGCGAAAGCGTTTCAGAAGGTCTCACCCCAGATCGTCGACATGTCGATCTATAATGTGTTTCGATATGCGGATGATCACCATATCGGCCAGGTCGTCACGGTGACGACGAACGGACAGCACCACACGGCTGTGAAGATCGGAAGCGATCTGGCTACAGACTTTTGGAAAAACCGCGAGCGCTTCAAGGATGACTTATTGTCCGTTGATGATGCTTTCTTGAGGGTTCGCAAAGGCGCCCAAGGAAGACCTTATGTCATGGCGGACATGGGCGACCGTATTCTCGCAGGCGCGCCAGGCGACAGCGTGATTTTGCTGTCGGCGGCCATTGACCAGTTCACGGATCTGAAGGGTGCGCTGACGATCACCGATCCAGACAGCGCTAGGATCGCGATTGCAGCCGGGATGGGTGCGAGTGTCACTTTGGAGGTTGGAGGGCAAATCACTCCAGGCTTTGTTCCCCGTCAGGTGACGGGCAAGGTGATTGGGATCAGCAACGGCGCCTTTACGCTTTCCGGTCCGTTCCATGGTGGCGAGGCGAGTTCGCTCGGTGACACTGCGGTCCTATCGATCGAGGAACGGATATTTCTGGTTTTAACCAGTAAACCGGCCTTCAGCCATGATCCCGCGGTCTTCACCAGCCAAGGCATCGATATCGGCGCCATGGATTTCGTCGTGGTCAAATCCGGATATCATTTCACGATGAACTTTTCGGGCATTGCAACACCGCTTCTCGTCGAGACGCCCGGAGTGGGGTACTACAAGAAAGGCATCTTTTCCTATGAGAAGTCTCGGTTCTGGCCCGAGCATGCGGTCGATCAATCTGAAATCACGGCGACAGTTTACTCTGGCGTCAGGGCTATGACCGACAAGAAATGCAAGGCCGTTGCCTAAGTACCAGGGCAATCGCTGCCGTGAGGGGGTAGCCAGAATGAGTTGCTCCCTCGATCGTTCCAGATGTCAGAAAGCCAGGGGAGCGTCAGAGCGCTTCATTTCGTAGCGTCGGAAAGTGGTGCCACGGTGTTCGGTCATGCCGAGATAGGAAAAGCCAAGTGTGGTGGTCATCTTCTGGGAGCGGATGTTTTCCGGCCGGATAACGGAAACAAGCCTGGTGATCGGTAGGCATTCGAATGCATAAGCGATGACCGGTCTTAAACTTTCCAGTGCTATTTTCTTACCGGAGCTGAACCCAAAGAGGCAGCAGCCGATCTCTACATCCTGTTCGTCATAGTGTCTGAGACCTGCCCGCCCGACGAAGGTGAGGTCGCCATTGGGTTGGCGCAGATAGAGCATCCAGAAGCCATAGCCGTATCGCCGCCATTCATCGAGATAGAGTGCAAGCCTTGCATCAGACTCGTCTCGGCTCAACTGTTTGCCTTGCAGGATCAATTCCACCACCAGCGGATCGCAATGCAGCCGATAAAGAGCATCGCTGTCGCGCGCTGTGACCGGTCGCATGAATAGTCGTTCGGTCTCTAGGTTCACGGCGTTCTCCCTCTTTGCCATCAAACTCTCCATTGATGTTTCAGTGACCGGAGGGCCGTTTCCAATGTTTCCCCAAGGCGTGAGATGTCGGCTTCGTCCATCGCCGTCGAGATGGCGCCAAGACCGATGGGCGACAAAGAGACGCCGGTCTCGCGCATACGGATAAGAAGCGGTTTCAGTCGAGGATCCTGCGCCAGTGCAAACGTGTCGGCGTAACTCGAAACGGGCTCAGAGCCGAGAAAGATACGGAAAAGCGATCCTTCGCCGGTGACCGTGCCTGGCACACCGGCGGATGCAAATGCCGCAGCAAGCAGGGTCCGCGTGCGATCGCCAAGCGCGTTCAGCCGTTGGAAATCTGGCGGCAACAAATCAGCCATTGCCGCAAGCCCTGCAGCCATGCTCAGCGGATTGGCAGTGAAGGTGCCTGAATGATGAACACGAGGACCGTTTGCTAGGCTTGGATCGAACACCGCCATAACTTCGGCCGAACCAGCAACGGCGCCAATCGGTAAACCACCACCGATAATCTTGCCGAAGGCGCAAAGATCAGGATACCCAGTCTGAGGCAATGGCGCGCCCGCATAACCGAGCCGAAAGCTCAGCACCTGGTCAAAGACCAAGAGCGCGGAATGCTTGCGCGTGAAATCCCGAACATAGGCAAGGTAGTCCGCTGCAAGCGGGATCAGTCCGATCCGTGAGGGTAGGGGGTCGATGATGATCGCCGCCAGACGATCAGCCACACCCTCTAAGATCTTGCGTGTCCCTTCAATGTCATTGAAGGGGACGACAAGGCAATCTGAAAGGGCCGAAAATGCCACGCCAGAATGTTCCGGCCGCGCTTGCTCCACTTCTGTCCAATTGCGCGGCGAGGCGGTGACATTGGCTTCGACTACGTCGTAATTGCCGTGATAGGCGCCTTCGCATTTGGCAATGAGGCGCCGCCCGGTAAGCGCGCGTGCGGCTTTAAGTGCCATCATGACCGCTTCCGAACCGGTATTGGTGAAGCGGATCTGATCGAAATAGGGAACTCGTTCGACAACAAGTTCGGCGAGCTTGACTTCGGTAACGGTCGGGCCGGCAAAGCTGACCGCAAGATTGGCCTGGCGGCGGACCGCGTCGGCCACACCTGGATGGCCATAACCATGGATAAGGGCGGTGAAGTTGTTCTGGAAATCCAGGTAGCTGTTGCCGTCGACGTCCTTAACGTAGGCCCCCATTCCGGAGGCAAGATAGATCGGATGCGGCCGCTCGAAGTTCGATATTCGGGTATTGCCCCCGGGCATGACCTTAAGTGCTCGCAGATAAGCGCCTGTGAAAGGTCGAGCGGCATCTTTATTGCTCCTTACCCTGCGGTAGAACCTCACGAAGTGCATGGCAGAGGCTTGCGATTTCTTCCTGCGTGTGGCTTGCCGTTACGCAAACGCGAAGACCCGCTTCCCCTTGCGGCACGGTTGGGAAGAAGATCGCGGATGTGTAAAAGCCCCGATCGATAAGCTTCCTGGCAGCACTGATCGCACTTTCCTCACTACCAGTTTTAATGGTGCGAATGGGAAGCGGCAGGCCGCACTGACGCGTCTTGAAAAGCTGGTCAAATTGCTGAAGGCGTTCCCCAAGGGCGATCTGCCGGTGTAAAAGTTCCGCGGTACGATGCACCCTTGCTGCCGCAAGTGCAGCGCCAAGACCAGCCACGTTGAGAGAGGCGGAAAAAGCATGCGCAATTGCAAATTGACGAAACAGCTTTTCGTGATTCTCGCTGCCGAACATCAAAAGACCACCTGACGCTCCAAATCCCTTACCGAGGGAGGCTGCGATGATCGTCCGGTCGCCGAGAGCGCCCGGAACTTGTGAACGGGCGAAACCTTCGCCCTGGCGGCCAAAGAGCGAGATGCCATGCGCGTCGTCGATGTAGAGGAAAAGCCCATATTTCTTTTGAAGGGACAGGAGCGCATCGAGAGGTGCTGCACCACCCATGGAATAGGCGCCATCACAAATATAGGCGACAACGCTATGCTGCTTGCAGATCTGCTCGAGCATTGAAACGTCATTGTGGTCGATCGTGACCACCATGGTCTCTGCAGCAAGTGTTGCCTTGTGAAACGCAAGTGTCGCATGCGAAAACCGGTCAAAGACCATTACTGGCTTCTGGTCCCCTGTGAGATGACCCGAGGCAATGAGCGGAAGCGCGCTCATATTGGCCGCAAGAACGCTCGAATAGACAATGACGCGGGCTTGAAACAGATCGGCAAGATCATCTTCGAGCGCCGTCGCCAATGCAAAATTGAGACGGGTGCGGGCGCAGGACCAATGCAAGCAGCGATAGTTTTTAACGGCTTCAACCGCACCGGCAACAATTTCGGGATGATTGTCGAGGCCGAGATAGGAGCAGCGAACAAAATCCAGCAGGCTGTGTGGGAAAGAACCGAGATCGACAGATACAAACCGTCTCTCCAAAGGTCGGGCTGATAATCCCATCACCCCTGTCTGGTACGCGAGATCAAAGTGCGGGCGGGCCTTGTCGATCATAGCCCGGGTGTTGCGAGTAACGGTCAAAGGACCCGGGGCGGCTCGCTCAGGAATTGAATTCTCGGTCATCTCGATCTCCATTCAACTGCAGCGAGCATAGGAGATTTGCTGATGTGGAGGAAGAAATATCCTCTATATCATGCTGATATATCTCGATTATAGACCCGGATTTGTCGAGGATAACGGAGCGGAAGCGTTTTCTTTTTCTGCCTTAGTCAGCGAAAACAGGGAAGGAAGTGCCCGCAATGCTTGCATTAAAAATGTGATAGTGTATAAGAATTTTG
Source organism: Hyphomicrobiales bacterium (assembly GCA_900469955.1). Classification (GTDB taxonomy): domain Bacteria; phylum Pseudomonadota; class Alphaproteobacteria; order Rhizobiales; family Rhizobiaceae; genus Neorhizobium. The sequence goes on from UBYX01000053.1 coordinate 109,052, forward strand.
AGCGGCGCATGCTGCTTGGGGCTTCGAATCCCCATAGGTCGGTCCGTGCCACCGGAAGGCAACACTCCTCCATGGTCGGGGAGCCTGCGGCGTATAAAATAGGCTTCGCTGAAGGCCGCAGGGGCTGAATCTATCGGCATTCGAACTCCCCGATCACCAGGTTTTTCAACACCGGACGAAAGGTCCGCCCTGGAGGAGTTCATGAAAAGTCCAGTCGTTCGCCGAGCCGTAAGCTCATCGCAAGCCCCCTCCCTGCAAGCGGGGGAGAAAACCATCGATCAGTTGGTCGGGCAGCAAATCCGTCTGCGGCGCACTCATTGCGGTTTGACCCAAACAGGACTTGGAAAACGGCTTGGAGTTTCATTTCAACAGGTTCAGAAATATGAGACCGGCGCCAATCGGGTCCATTCCTCTACCCTTTATGAAATGAGCCTGATCTTGAAAGTTCCAGTGGAATTCTTCTTCAGTGCGTTGCCAAACCCGATCCGCGAGGGACCGGAAATGGGTCCTGAATGGGCGAGAAGGCTTGCTTATATTTCGACGCCTGAGGGGCAAATTCTTGTCGACGCTCTCCGGAATTTACCGATGCCAGTCCAAGCCAGTATTGTGGGAATGGTGCGAACGCTGGCGAGGGTAGGAGGTCCGGCGGGTGATGAGCTGACGCACCCGACCGTCGAACGTGTTGCGTGACACAAGATTGGGCCGGTTTTCTTGAGGCGCCGTACATTGGGGCCGATGCCTGCTTGAAGACTGGCTAGCCAGATCGGAAAGGGACCCGTCAAGCGACGGAATGTATCCTTCGATCGGGTTTGCAGGGTTAGGATGCTGCTTTGATTCGGTCGTAGTCAGGAAATCCACGAGCAGCCTGCTCAATGCCAACGCAGCGACAGCGGTATCAGGCACAGGAGCGTACAGCGCGTTATAATAAACCGCGCACAGTGGGGGATGCGGAACAACCCAGCAAGACAGAGTTGATGAGATAAGAGCAAGATGGGTGCCGCGAGAGCATGTTCAAAGGATGAACAGAGCTGTGTAGGGCACAGGGGACGCCCTCGCGGCGATGTACTAACACGGATATAGCACCAGAGTTCCCTGAGGTGCCGTTTGCCGACTGCATGCCATTCCGGGATAGGTCGCCGTACGGAATGACCCTTCATAGAGCGTCTATCCGCGTCGGATTGCGGTATTCAATCAAGTCATGAGTTAGAGGCGGACTGGTCCATAAGGGGAAACTGCGCCACCATTGCCTGATACTGTCGAAATCAAATCGATGTGATAATCTTCCTCAACCGCTTTCCGAGAGGGAGGGGCCGGCGATCACGGTTTGAGGATTAGAATTTTGCGCGAAGGAGACAATGTTCAAGGTCAAACCACAGCAATTCGCCTGCGGGTACTTGATCTGCTATCGCAATTGCCGTGGGACGGCGTCAATTTAAAGCATGAGATACCAGGTCTATCGCTCTATCGCCTAATCGAGCCGGCAGGGCCTTTCTACACTTTGTATGAGCCAAGTCTCTCAATTATCATCAAGGGGAGAAAACACGTCACCGTCGGGGACGAAACGATTGTCTACGATGAATCATGCTTCTTTCTCACTCCCGTTGGTCTACCGATGACAGGTCAGATCTGTTCGGCAAGCTCTGCAGAGCCCTATGTGGCTGCCAAGTTACGCCTCGACCTGGAGGCGCTTCGGCGTTTGATCATCAATTTCGACTTGCGCTCGCCTGAGACATCGGACCGCGACCGCGGGGTCGTCGTTGGGACGGCGACGCCGGAACTATTAGACGCCTTCTGGCGGTTGATTTCGCTTATCGATTCCCCGACCGACATACCGTTTATGGCCAACCATATTCAAAACGAGATTTTCTACCGGCTGCTTACCGGCGAGCAGGGGGCTCGGCTGCGTCGCTTCGCGCTGGCGGGAACCAACAGCAACCGTGTGGCAAAGGCAGTAGGGTGGCTGAAGGAGAACTACGTTCTCCCGCTCCGCGTCGATGAACTAGCGGAGATTGCAAACATGGGAGTTTCAACGCTCCATCATCATTTCCGCGCAATGACGGCCATGAGTCCACTGCAATTTCAGAAGCATCTTCGGCTACATCATGCGCGCGAACTGATGCTTTCAGAGTCTATCGATGCGGCGACCGCAGCACTTAAGGTCGGCTACGAGAGCCCGACGCAGTTCAGCCGCGAATACCGCAGAATGTTCGGTCACCCCCCGCTGCGTGACGTCAAGGCCATCCTGAGTTCTGATCAGTCGACCAGACATAACTCCGTAGGCTAGCGATCGGTGACTGGGGATGTGGCCGGACTAAGCGCAGCTGGCAAAATAAACTCAACGTGAGCGTTCGCGACAGAATCAGGCAATAATCAGACAGGATCAAACCTATCAGCGTTCAGCATCGTCTTCTAAATTCACCGAGCAAATGACGAAGGCGGGAAAATCGGGCCGGCAATTTAGGCGCCGACCTCCGCGCATCGCAACGCCCAGGAGAACGCTATGGTGACTTTAACGATCAACGGCAACCAACATAGGATCGATGCTGAGCCGGATATGCCGCTTCTCTGGGCTATCCGTGACCTCGTCGGATTGACGGGAACGAAATTTGGCTGTGGGATGGCGCAATGCGGCGCCTGCACGGTTCTTTTGGACGGTGCGCCGGTGCGTTCCTGCCAAACCTTCGTCGGCGATATAGAAAACGCGAAGGTGACAACGATCGAGGGCCTTACGGGCAAGGTGGCTGAGACCGTACAGACCGTCTGGACCGAACTCGATGTGCCGCAATGTGGCTACTGTCAATCTGGCCAGATCATGTCGGTGACGGATCTCCTCACAACCAACCCGAAACCCACCGACGACGACATTGATGCCGCGATGACAGGCAATCTCTGTCGTTGCGCCACCTATCACCGAATCCGCGCAGGGATTCACGAAGCTGCAAAGCGCTTGGAGGCCTGAACGATGATCCCGAAACTGATGCAATCTCTCGTGCTTCCCGTGGTCGCCAAAGAGGCGTCGCGCCGGCAGTTCATGCTCGGCGCGCTCGCCGCCGGTGGTGGCTTGGCGGTCGGTTTCCAAGTTTTGGCTTCCTCGCCTGCGGCGGCAAGCGAAACTGCGCCGGATGGCAACAAAGCCTCAGCCTTTACCCCCTATTTGACGATCGACAGCGATGGCAAGGTCATGGTTCTATCGTCACAGTTCGAGATGGGACAGGGCTCCTATAACGGCCTTGCCACACTCGTTGCGGAAGAACTAGACGCCGATTGGCAGTCGATTGATGTCCGAGGTGTCGCTGGCAACGTCAAAGCCTATGGCAACGTGGCCTTCGGCGGTGCCATTCAAGGAACCGGTGGATCGACCTCGATGGTCACCTCCTGGGAGCGTTACCGAAAGGCCGGCGCGGCAGCGCGTGCCATGCTCGTGGCCGCTGCCGCATCCGAATGGGGTGTTCAACCGGCGGAGATTACCGTTGAAAACGGTGTTGTGGCACATTCCTCCGGCAAGAGTGGCGGCTTCGGTGCCTTCGCGGCCAAGGCGGCTGCGATGCCGGTACCGACGGATGTGACACTCAAACAACCTGGTGATTGGAAGCTTATCGGCAACCCCAACTTGAAGCGGTTCGATAGCGCCCGCAAGACGAATGGGACCGAGCAATATACGATCGATGTCAAACTGCCGGGAATGCTGACGGCAGTGATGATCCACCCGCCCATGTTCGGCGCCAAGGTGAAGTCCTTCGATGCTGCGGCGGCACGTTCCGTCAAGGGAGTCGTCGATGTCGTCGAGACGCCGCGGGGAATCGCCGTTGTCGCCGAACATATGTGGGCGGCGATCAAAGGCCGTGACGCAGTAACTGTCGTTTGGGACGAGACAGCCGCCGAAAAGCGCGGCACGGCGGAACTCATGACGATGTATAAAGATCTCGCGGACAAGGCTCCAGCCGCCATTGCGCGAAAGGACGGCGACATCGATAAGGGGTTCGCCGGGGCGGTCAAGGTCATCGAAGCGACATTTGAGTTCCCTTATCTTGCGCATTCCGCAATGGAGCCACTCAATGCAGTGGCCCGTAAAAACGACGACGGGACGTTAGAAATCTGGGGCGGGCATCAGTTCCCAGATGTGTATCAGATGCTTTCAAGCCAGATCGTCGGTATCACGCCGGATAAGGTGCAGCTCCATGTCATGAAAACGGGTGGCAGCTTTGGCCGGCGTGCAGTGTTTGACGGTGACGTGGTCGTTGAGGCTGTGCATGTCGCCAAAGCAATCGGGTTTAGGGCGCCTGTGAAGGTGCAATGGACTCGCGAAGACGATATGCGCGCAGGACGCTATCGCCCCTCCTACGTGCATAAGCTCAAGGCCGGGATCGACGCCAATGGAAAGCTTGTGGCCTGGAACAATCATGTGGTCGGACAGTCCATAATGGCCAAGACGGCCTTTGACGGCATGGTGCAGAACGGAGTCGACCCGACGTCTGTCGAAGGGGCAAACAATCTGCCCTATGCCATCCCTAATCAGACGGTCGGTCTAACAACTACTGATGTCGGAGTTCCGGTTCTGTGGTGGCGTTCTGTCGGCTCGACCCATACCGCTTTTGCCGCCGAAACCTTCATTGACGAAGTGGCCGAAGCTGCAGGGCGTGACCCGATCGAATACCGCCTGTCGATGCTCGAGCCGCAATCGCGTCATGCAGTTGTCCTCAAGCTCGCAGCGGAAAAGGCTGGATGGACGAAGCCACTCCCGAAGGGCCGTTTCCGCGGAGTTGCCGTAGCGGAAAGCTTCGGATCGGTCGTTGCACAGATTGCCGAAGTCTCGGCCGATAGTAGCGGCAGCTTCAAGGTCGAACGTGTCGTTGCCGCTGTCGACTGCGGCCTTGCAGTCAATCCGGATCAGGTGCGTGCCCAGGTGGAGGGCGGCATAGGTTTCGGTCTGGGCGCCATTTTAGGTGAAGAAATCACCTTAACGGCTGGCAAGGTCGATCAGGGCAACTTCGACATGTACACGCCTTTGCGGATTGATGCGATGCCGGCAGTGGAGGTCCATATCCTTGCCTCCACCAATCCGCCGTCCGGCATTGGCGAGCCAGGCGTTCCGCCGATTGGTCCTGCGGTTGCCAATGCCCTCTATAAAGCGCTGGGCAAAAGGATCCGTGTTCTGCCGTTCACCAAAACCCTAAATGCATGATCGGATCCCCGGCCGCTTTGTGCGGTCGGGGATGCCACCGCGGTTGTGGTCGCTATATCTGATTGGTTCAGAAAGCCTTCAGTCTGGTGACTGGAGCGACGTTTGTTACTCCCCGCATTCGTTCCCCTTCGGGCGTCACTGGACTACCGCTCACGCAGGTTTTCATACACGCCAATGCGCTTAACCCGGCGCGTCGCTGGACGGTATGAGGTCCGCCCTGTCCGAAAAGAAAACCTGATGTTCCACGCCGAGCGTGATCCAGCTTCTGCAGTGGCTTGCCGCGGAAGTTGCTAATGTATTTAGGTTCTCGCATCTTCGACGTCAGCCGACTTGACCGAAGAGCTGTCCGGGGCGATTCTTGAGCAGGGGTCAGATCTGCAGATGAGATCGGGACGCGCTGAAAGCCGAGGCTGCGACAGAGACAATGGACACAGGGGTTGGCGTGACTGACAACGAGGCCTTGGGCCATCTCCCGGAGCGCAAGCGTCGAGAACTTGCGCGCGCCTTGAAGATCATCTTCGAGGAGTTCGATGCAGCGCAGCAGTCAAAGCTATCGGAGAAACAGCGGGCCGGCCGGATCCTTAAGGTCATTTTGTTTGGTTCATATAGCCGCGGCGGCTGGGTGGAAGACCATAAGAGCGGTTACCGTTCCGACTACGATATTCTGGTTGTCGTCAACGCGTATAGTGTTGGGGAAGAAAACGAGCTCTGGCACGACGTGTCCGATCATTTTTTGCGCGAGCTATTGGTGACAAAAACGATCGAGACGCCGGTCAACGTCATCGTTCACACACTGCAGGATGTGAACGACCAACTGGCCCGTGGACGACCGTTCTTCATCGACATCATCCGCGATGGCATCGTGCTCTATGAGAAGGAAGGCCATCCATTTGTGGCGCCGAAACCGCTCTCCGCTTCTCAGCAGCGAGCGGAAGCAGAACGGTACTTTCATCTATGGATGGACAACACTGCAGCTTTTCTAAAAGCTGGCTCGACCCTGCTCGGAGGTCATCTCAAGCAGGCTGCGTTTCAATATCATCAGGCTACTGAGGCGTTGTATCACTGCCTCCTATTAACACTTACCCTCTACAGCCCAAAATCGCATCGGCTGAAATCACTACGCTCATCTGCGGAAAGACTTGAGCCGCGGCTGATTGAGGCATGGCCGCGAGATACCAAGTTCGCCCGCCGCTGCTTCGAGCGGCTTGATCGTGCATACGTGGATGCGCGATATTCACCCCATTATGAAGTCACGAAAGAAGAGCTTTCGTGGTTGATCGAGCGGATCGAGATACTTCAAGAGCGTGTGCGAACCAGTTGCAATGATCGGTTGAATATGCCTTAGCACTTGCCCAACAGAACTGTCTTCGGTTTCTACTGTCGCACCCTCGGTCCGAATTTCCGGGCGGCAGAAGCCTTGCCCGCCCCAAGGCTCGGGGACGAAAACTTGTGCATTGCCTTATCCTTCAAACCCTGCCCTGCTATTGAAAGGATCAGTCAGTCTCCACGCTGCTTCGACCGGAGGATGGGTGGCATTCCGGCGACCGCCCGTGCTGCTCTTTGAGAAGTAAGCGGCATAACCCTGCATCTAGCTGGTAAACCGCTTCGCAACGACAAAACCGCATGTCAGAACGCGATAGATTTAGCTACAGCGGTTTCAGTGGCTGGAATGACACCCGCCGATGTAGCAATGGTTCGCGGGAAACTATGAAGCATTCATATTGAAATCTTCCATAGAGGCGATGTTAGCGCAGGCATCATCTTTCGAGTAGTGCGGAATACATCGTTAGAATTCAGCCGTAACTATAGCAGAATTAATCTTAAACCGCTTGATGCATTGCAATAAAAGCTGGATGCGCTAGGAAAAGTAAATATCGAGGGCAGAAGATCCTGCTCGACCGCGATGAGGATTGCAGATGAATATCGTAATGGTTGGATCGGGTTATGTCGGTCTCGTTTCCGGAGCTTGCTTTGCGGATTTCGGACATCACGTCACCTGCCTCGACAAGGCCGTCGAAAAAATCGAAGCGCTGAAGAAGGGTGTGATCCCGATCTTCGAACCTGGCCTCGATGCACTGGTCGAGTCGAATGTCAAAGCGGGACGCCTGTCCTTCACGACCGATCTGAAGAGCGCGGTTGCCCAGGCCGACGTCGTCTTCATCGCCGTCGGCACCCCCTCGCGTCGCGGAGATGGCCATGCCGATCTTGGTTATGTCTATGCTGCCGCCGCAGAGATCGCAGAAGCGATCGATGGCTTCACGGTCGTCGTCACCAAATCCACCGTCCCCGTCGGCACCGGTGACGAGGTCGAGCGGATCATCCGCGAAACCAATCCGCAAGCCGATTTTGCCGTCGTCTCCAATCCCGAATTCCTCCGCGAAGGAGCCGCGATCGAAGACTTCAAGCGGCCGGACCGAATCGTCGTCGGGCTTTCCGACGAGCGCGCCCGCGGCGTGATGACGGAAGTCTACAGGCCGCTCTACCTCAACCAGTCGCCGCTGCTGTTCACGAGCCGCCGCACGTCCGAACTGATCAAATATGCGGCCAATGGCTTCCTGGCGATGAAGATCACCTTCATCAACGAGATGGCCGATCTTTGCGAGCGCGTCGGTGCCGATGTCCAGGATGTTTCGCGCGGCATCGGCCTGGACGGCCGCATCGGCTCGAAATTCCTGCATGCCGGCCCGGGCTACGGCGGCTCCTGCTTCCCGAAGGACACGTTGGCGCTTGCCAAGACTGCGCAGGATAACGACAGCCCCGTCCGTCTGATCGAAGCGACCATCGCAGTCAACGACAACCGCAAGCGCGCCATGGGACGCAAGGTGATCGCCGCTGCCGGTGGAGAAGTGCGGGGCAAGAAAGTCGCGGTCTTCGGCCTTACCTTCAAGCCGAATACCGACGACATGCGCGACAGCCCTGCAATCGCGGTTGTCCAGACCCTGAAGGATGCGGGTGCAATCGTATCCGGCTACGATCCGGAGGGAATGGAAAACGCAAAGCAGATGATGGATATCGAATTCGCCAGCGGTCCGTATCAGGCCGCGGAAGGAGCCGATGTTGCCGTCCTCGTCACGGAATGGAACGAGTTTCGGGCGTTGGATCTCGAACGCCTCAAGTCGGTGATGAAGAGCCCCGTTCTGGTCGATCTGCGCAACGTCTATCGTAAGCCGGAAGTGGAAGCGCATGGCTTCACCTATTCCGGCATCGGCAAGCCGCTCTGACACTCTTCAACCGCAGTCTTGAACGGACGCCCGCAGCACCATGCTAGTGTGTCCCGCTCCGGTGCGATGGGGCAAGGGGTACTAATAGACCCTCAATTAAATTCCTTGTTGGTGCGATCGTTGAAGACGCGCCGGTGGGAGGAGCGTGGCACGAAGCACGACGTATCTTTCGCAAAAGGGTCCGGTCGAAGTGTAGGAGTAATATTGCGGCTTACGCACACCATGCAATTCGGTATAATTGAAACCTGAAAATACTGCTCGGTGAGTTTCGCATGATCAGAATATTAAAATCCGCCGCATTCGTTTCTTCGCTATTTGTCATTGTCAACATCATGTATTTTGGCGAGGGAGAAGGTGTGGAATGTCCCGTAGACTTGGCGATCATCAAAGCTGAACAGCTTGCGATGGACAGGCATGGTGGGCAACTTCTTCAAAACCCCACAGCGCGATGGATCTCGGACTGTACTTTTAAGATCTCAGGCATCCTACTTATCGACGACACCGAACCTGTACGACTGGAGCATCCTTCGGTTGTTTTGAGGTTTGACCGTAGCCTACGCAGGTGGAAAGAGCTGTGACGCGATGATTGCCGGCGCAGCCGAAAGATCAGACTGCCCCCAATGTCGGAAGGCGACAGAGCACAAGATCTTGGTCAGGCCCAGCTTCTCGCGTTCAGTTCTGTGAGCGGAGCGGGTTACGCAAGGTTGATGCCAACTTAGCGTGTCATGGTGATGCGAATCAGAGGAAGCTCGGCTTCCAGAACTGTCGCATTTCGGTAGAGGGACATGATGAGTGAAGATTCCAAGAGCAACGGCAAGGTTGCATTAATCACCGGCGTCACCGGTCAGGACGGCGCCTATCTTGCTGGGTTGCTGCTAGACAAGGGGTATACCGTCCACGGCATCAAGCGACGTTCCTCAAGCTTCAACACTAATCGCATCGAGCACCTTTACGAGGATCCTCATGTTGAGGACCCGCGATTCCTCTTGCATTTCGGCGATATGACGGATTCAACCAATCTGATCCGGGTTGTCCAAGAGACGCAGCCGGACGAGATTTATAACCTTGCCGCGCAGAGCCACGTCCAGGTCTCGTTCGAGACGCCAGAATATACAGCAAACGCCGACGGCACTGGAACACTGCGTCTGTTGGAGGCGATCCGCCTTTTGGGATTGACGAAGAAGACCCGCTTCTATCAGGCGTCCACCTCCGAGCTTTACGGCAAGGTTCAAGAAGTGCCGCAAAGCGAGACGACACCGTTCTATCCGCGCTCCCCTTACGCCGTGGCAAAACTCTACGCATACTGGATCGTCGTGAATTATCGTGAAGCTTACGGGATGCACGCATCCAATGGCATCCTGTTCAATCACGAAAGTCCGATCCGCGGTGAGACCTTCGTTACCCGCAAGATCACCCGCGCTGCGGCCGCCATTCATCTGGGTCTCCAAGAACGACTGTTCCTCGGCAACTTGGATGCGAAACGCGACTGGGGTCATGCACGTGAATACGTGCGCGGCATGTGGTTGATGTTGCAGCAGGATGAGCCGGACGATTACGTGCTTGCCACCGGGGAGACGCATACTGTCCGTTCATTTGTAGAGAAGTCTTTCGCCAAAGTGGGCATGCCGATCGAATGGCGCGGGGAGGGCGTTGACGAAAAGGGCTACGACGCGACCTCGGGCCAATGCGTCGTTGAGATCGACCCGCGGTATTTCCGCCCTACGGAAGTGGATCTATTGATCGGTGATCCTACGAAAGCACACCAAAAGCTCGGTTGGACGCATGAGACCAATCTCGATCAGCTCATCGCCGAAATGGTTCGCGAGGATTTGAAAGTGATGGCGCGGAACGTGCCTACTTCTGGAGGCAACAAAGGTCTCTCCCATGCCTGAGACGATCTATAATCTTTCGGGCAAGAGGGTCTATGTCGCTGGCCATCGCGGGATGGTTGGCTCCGCCATCGTTCGACGGCTCGCTTCCGAGGGTTGTGAAATTCTGACGGCAAACCGCTCCGAGGTGGATCTTACACGTCAGAGCGAGGTGGAGTCTTGGATGGAGAAAAACCGTCCAGACGCGGTTTTTCTGGCCGCTGCCAAAGTGGGCGGCATCCTCGCTAACGACACATATCCTGCCGATTTCCTCTATGACAATCTGATCCTCGAGGCGAACATCATACATGCCGCCCATAAGGTTGGCGTGGAAAAGCTGCTGTTCCTTGGCTCGTCCTGCATTTATCCGAAATTCGCTGATCAGCCGATTGTCGAAGAAGCGTTACTGACCGGACCTCTCGAGCCGACCAACGAGTGGTATGCGATCGCCAAGATCGCCGGTATCAAACTGTGCCAAGCCTATCGAAAGCAGCATGGCAATGACTTCATCTCTGCCATGCCGACCAATCTCTATGGACCAGGGGATAATTTCGATCTGAAGTCAAGCCATGTCATGCCCGCGCTAATCCGCAAGGCGCATGAGGCAAAGGTAGGCCACCTAGCGGAAATCACCATCTGGGGTACGGGAACGCCCCGCCGCGAATTCCTTCATGTGGACGATTGTGCTGACGCCTGCGTTCATCTGATGAAGGTCTATTCCGGCGACACGCACAACAATGTGGGCTCGGGCGAAGACATCACGATTCTAGAACTTACACAACTCATATGCGAAATCGTTGGCTTTGAAGGAAAGATTGGCCACGACCTCAGTAAACCAGACGGCACGCCAAGAAAGCTGATGAGCATCAAGAAGCTGCAGGCTCTTGGTTGGTCGCCGAAAATCGAACTGGCGGAAGGCGTCGCCCACGCCTACCAATCATTTCTTTCCGATGAGAATGCCTAGAGCCAGATAGTCAAATTAAAGATAAAATCAAATAATGCAACTTTGAGATTCAAGGAAAAGCTAATACCTGATCGGAGCGAAAGCCTGTCAACGGTTTGCCGAAATCGCATAAGCTTCCTGAGTGAGATAACTACTCAATCGCATTTTCAGCTTTAAGCTTAATAATTAAACAAATTCGTTGACGGCTCGAGGATTTTTCCGCCGGCGCCGATTTTCTTATGGATTTTGCAGTGCAATATCGCTAATTGGACTGTGGCTTGGCGGGATTTCAACTATGAATCGGAATGGTAGAATCAATATACTGGCTGTATCCTCCAGTGGAGGGCACTGGGAGCAGCTTCTTCTTGTCGCACAAAAAATTCCCAGTGAAAATCTGTTCTTTGTTACAACCAAACAAGAGTTGCTCGATAATGCAAAGATCAGTCAAGGGCAGGTGGTCGCGGACTGCAATCAAAATAAGGTCTTGCAGACCTTGAAGTGTACTCTCCAGTGCCTTGCCATAGTTTTTTTGAAGCGGCCGGCGGTCGTAATTTCCACCGGGGCTGCTCCGGGATTGATTTGCCTGGCGTTGGGTCGCCTCCTTGGCGCCCATACAATTTGGATCGATAGTGTAGCGAATGTGGAGAAGCTTTCTCTGTCTGGCAAATTTGCCCAATATTTCGCCAAGGTCTGGCTAACTCAGTGGGAGCATCTGACGCAGGCGTCAGGACCGCAATTTGCGGGTCGAGTCCTATGATCGTTGTCACTGTGGGAACACAATTGCCATTCGATCGGCTCGTCGAAGCAATCGATTCATTGGCGCCGAAGTTAAATCAAAAGATTTTTGCGCAGATAGGGCCTGGGCGGTATATGCCTAAGAACATAGACTGGAGCGCGAATGTTGAGGCGGGCGCGTTCGATGCAATGCTTCGCGCAGCATCCGTTATTGTATCCCATGCAGGGATAGGTACCGTTTTAAAGGCGTACAAATACGCCAAGCCCATAATTCTTATGCCCCGCCAGGCGGTACTTGGAGAACACCGCAACGACCATCAACTCGCCACGGTCTCCCAGCTTGGTGAGCGGCCCGGGATCTATGTCGCAAACAACGAGAGCGAGCTCCAAGAACTCCTTCAATCATCTCTAGGTCCGGCAGTAGCCTCCGACAGCGTGTTTCTCGCCCGTGGAAGGCTTCAGGATTTCGTTTTTCAAGAGGTGAATAACGCCATTAAATTGAAACGGGGTTGAGAATGGAACGCGATATTCTCATCCCGGGGTTTGTATTGATCTCCACATCGGACGCGCTGTCTCCCAGGAAGCAGGAACTGCAACGTTTAGTTGATTCCATGAATGCGTTCAAACTCCGCAATCCCAAAATCCCGCTTCGGTTGGTTTTGTTGCTGCAGCGAAGTAACGGCGAACACAGCCTCAGTTTTCCCGACTGGGTGCAATTGATTACCTACGGTGGGAGAGTATCGCTGTCGGCGGCGCGCAACCTGCTTCTAGATACTGCTCTGCATCAAAACCTTATCGGAGAGGCTGACATTGTGGCGTTTCCGGATGATGATTGTTGGTATCCGGATGGGGTGCTGGAGTACATCTATACTAGGTTCGCGAGCCAACCCACATTAGACTGCTGGTTCTGCCGCTATTCATCACAGCCCTCTCCTATTGGCGACATGGTGGAAACCTCCCCACGTCTTCAACAGTTGATCGCTCGGGCGTCATCCAACACTATTTTCCTCAGGGGAGGGGTCGTGAAATCGTCCGGTCACTTTGACGTGCGATTAGGGGTCGGTGCCGAAATCAACGGTGGCGAAGACACCGAGTATGCTTTGCGTGTCAAGCGCATCGCGCGGAAGATCCTGTTCTTGGATGTGCCGGCCGTCGGCCATCGTGATCCCGATCCACGATTGCGCCCACGTTACTTTACAGGATCGTTGGTCGCCATTGCGCTCCACGCGCGGGGTATTTTGGGATACTGGGCGGCGTTCCGCAAAGTTCTCGTTGGTGTAGGATTAGTAGCGTCGCAGCAACTGGCGTATCGAGAGTTTATCGGTGCGTTGAAGCTTGTGGCGAGCATCAGATCGTAAAGCGAACCCAGCGGTAGGCAAGTATATTGGCCGATTATCTGATAGTCCTTTTGTAAAGGGCATGGAAGAGAAATGCAGCAGCAACAATGCTATGGCTAAAGTGTATGCATATATTCCCTTTGGTCCCGCGCGTCGCCTTGGTGCTTTTTACCCCTCCCGCGCTAGCGGCAGGGCAGCCAGTCGATGCAAAGATACCTCTGAAGATCGTGTCTTTTGGTACCTCGCTGACGAAGACCGGTGGCTGGCAACGGTCTCTCCAAGGTGCGCTTTCGGCATGCTTTGAACGACCAGTGGAGATATTTACCGTTGCCTTCAGTGGTGCCTCATCCGATTGGGCCGTCGCCCACACTTCCGACGTCATAGCGCTGAGACCGGACATTGTCCTCGTTGAGTTCTATGCCAATGACGCGGCGATAAACCGATGGATGACAGTGAACCGGAGCCGAGCCAACATTGTGAACGTCCTTGAGCGTCTGACGGAAGGGCTGCCGGGGGTACGCATCATTTTCACCAAGATGAATCCCTTCCTCGGCCTAAGTGGCTACATACGTCCATTTCTCGGCTCGTACGTCTCAGCTCACTTAGAGGAAGCACGCCTCCACCACATGGAGTTTGTTGATTATTCGCCCTCTTGGCGCACCTTATCAGATGGGGATTTGCATCGAAGCATACCTGATGGGTCTCATCCGCTGCCGGAGGCGGCATCGAGTATTATAGTCCCGACTATGACGCAATACCTTTGTGGAGGCAAAAAATGAGAAGGTCAGTTCTACCTTCGTTTGTTCTTCTTAACGAAGTTCTGACCTATAAATACTTTCAAGTTGCTTCCAAATCCGCAAGGATTTCATTATTTTGCTCCGTATGGAGCGCTGATCATTAGCGATGGGGAAAGCGTTTCAATCCAACAATTGGTGGCGTCGAGGAGGTCCATGCGGATCTGAATGCAGTCACGAAAGGCTCGCGTCATGACGAGATTCTACATCACCGAAGGAACCGGATATTGAGATCGCTAAACCAATTTTTGAAGCTGCAACGATTCTTGGTCCATGTGCGGCGGCTTATTTTTGTACGCGTTTGGGGAATGGATATTCACCCAACGTCCGTTATGTCATTGTCGGCCAAGCTAGATCTCACGTATCCGAGGGGTATTCACATCGGAGAGTACACCTATGTCGCCTTCGGGGCTTCGATACTTAGCCACGATATGACACGAGCACTGAAGACTGACACTCGAATTGGGAAATCATGTTTTATCGGGGCGAGGAGCATTATTCTGCCCGGCGTGACCGTGGGTGACAACAGCATTGTTGCTGCAGGGGCTGTCGTTGTGAAAGACGTACCACCGAATACAATTGTAGCCGGAAATCCCGCAAAAGTCGTTCGAGAAGGTATTGAAACCCTGCGATGGGGAAGGCTTAAAGAATATGTGAATGTTGCGCGCTAACGCACATAGCTTTACCAAGCGAGTATACCTACAGGTAATTTTCCTAAGCGGAGCAAAATGAGATGAAAATTTCAGTGGTGATTCCTGTAAGGAACCGGCCGCATTCGTTGCCCCGGGCAGTTGAAAGCGCTCTTGGTCAAACAAACTCTCCCGACGAAATCATTATTGTGGATGACGGTTCCACCGATAGCACTCCAGAAGTTGGACAACAACTTGCCCGCGATGAGCGGAAGGTAATGTTTCTTCGTCTGGAAAATAACGGTGGAGCGCCGATTGCGCGTAACACGGGAGCCGCGGCAGCGTCCGGCGAGCTTCTTGCTTTTTTGGACTCTGACGATGTCTGGAAGCCGACTAAACTTGAAAAGCAGTCATTTTTACTCTCGCGCTTCCCGGACAGTCCCGCCGTATATTGCGGCTTCGAGTACCATTATCTGAAGCGCGCTGTGCGCGTGGCAATCCCTAAGCCATGCGTTACTAGGACGGATCTCTATGGAAGAAACGTACTGGGAGGAACATCTTGTGTGTTGGTACGCAGGAGCGCCTTCAAGGACGCCGGGCGATTTTTAGAGGGGCTCCCCAGCTGTCAGGATTGGGAGTTGTGGCTTCGCCTTGCGAAGCTTGGTCCACTGAGATCGGTTCAAGAGCCGCTGGTTGAATATCATTTTGATGGCGAAGGGCGTATCTCTAAGAATCGAGCCAACGTGGAAAAGGGGCATGAAACTGTATTTGGAGCCGTTAATGCCGCTATTACTGATCCGCGAGAGCTGAAGATTGTTCAAGCTAAGCAGGCCATAAGGATGGCCGAGGTATATGCTAAGCAGTTCTTAGATTCCCGCGCGGTACTGCGACAAGTGAGGCATGCATTGCGCTTAAATCCCACCGCGGAAACGATGTATACAGGGGTAAAAGCCATATCAAACCTATTAATTCGAAATTGATGGCGCGAGTGGCTTCTATGGTTGTGCGAAAATTGGTTAAAGGTGGATCAGGTCGCCTTTTATCACTCGTAGACCTTGTGCTGTTTTCCGGTAACAACCTACTCTTGACGCTCCTAATCTCACGGGTTTTTGGACCAGAAGCGCTAGCAATCTTTGGTATCGGCCTTGCAATAGGGCTTATGTCGCAGTCCGTGGGCCGTGGCATATACGTCGTACCTGGTGCAGTACTCAGCAGCCGGTCTGCAAGACGGCGTATGAGCGGTCTGATTGCAGAACATCTGATCTGTCTCTATGCGGTCGCACTCTTCATAATCTCGGCCTTTGGCCTAATTAGTTTGGTAGAGCCTGAGTATTCAACTGCCTCGATTGTACTTACAACATTGTATTGTGCATTATTATATATGCAGGCAGACCATGACCGATTTATTTTGTTACGATTCGAGAGACATGCCGTTCCCCCACTTCTGTCGGCGGTAAACTTAATCCCACTTGGGCTGGGGCTTCTTGCGGAATACTTCCTATCAGCAGGGTTCGCGGTCTTTATGGGACTGCATGTGATTGTCGGTCTGGTTCGCTCGATCGTGGTTGCGTGGCTCGTTGGAGGGCCAAATTTTCGGTGGGGCTGGCGTCTTTTGAAAACAAGCATTCAAAAGCGTGGCGGCTTTTCACTTGTCTCGGCAGGAGCGTATTCCGGATATAATCATATACCGCTCATTATCTTGGGTCACCTTGCAGCTCCAATCGATGTGGCGGCATTCGTGGCCATGCGAGGACTGGTGCAACCAACCCAAATGGTTTTTCGTCTCTTCGATTTTCGTGATAAGCTTTCCATGCGAGACCAGAGTGGCGGGACCTATGAAGGCCTTGCCTCGCAGTTATGGCGTGTCGGGTTGAGAAATCTCCTTTTGTCAGTTTTTGTGGGGTTGGCCTGCGTGCTATTAGGGCCAAGTCTCAGCACGCTTGCCTACGGCTCTGAGTATGAAGGCTACAGCCTCCTCATGGTGGGGCATGCACTTCTTTTTATGCTCATGTCGTTTCTTCTGCCGATAGATTCTGGGGTTAACATTCTACAATGGTACAACCGCAACATTTATTGGCGTATGGCGGGCGGGTTGGTCGGGGCTTGTCTGGCATACCCTTTGGCGGCAACATTTGGCGCTTGGGGCGCTGTGTTGGCCTGCTTGATTGGGTGGGGCGTCGTGGTCACCGGCGGCATTTACGTTCTTAGAAAGGTGTTATTTGGCACGATGAGAGGACGCTTCCCCCCTTCGGTGACGTAAGCCAACGCGGCCTTGGCCGGTCTTTACCGGAGGCTTACTCAGTGACTGTGCTCCTTCCCCGACGTGAGCGTCCGGCGAAGGCATTTTCGGGTGGTAGAGGGATGGAAGCTATAG
>UBYX01000052.1 GCA_900469955.1 Hyphomicrobiales bacterium
CTCGCCATGACCAGCTTACGGTGGGACTTCCACCCACAACAATGCGCCCATGCTGGGCGCACCAACGGGAAAACGGCTCCGGGTGGAGCCGTTTTTTCGTTCATCCTCAATGTCATTCGATACGTCGGACCATCCGTCCAGGATCCTTTGTTCCCTATTCCCGAACATTGCGTTTGGAAATCATGACCTACCGCAGGAGTGCCGCAACCTCCATCTCATTGCCGGAAGCAAGCAATTGCTTCTTCGACAACCAACTCGGAGTTCATTTTACGGCTCCGACCGAAAGAAGAATACGACTATGAAAAGCATTATTTCCACCATCACTGCCGCCATGATTGTCACGGCTTCATTTGCCGGTGCTGCGTTCGCCGAGGGCGACTATTACAACGGCACCTCAAAGGCACAGGCTACCTCCCGAGCCGATGGCCCTGTCGACAATGTCCACACCGGCAGTATCGAGCAGACACATGGCGGCAATCAAAGTGGTCAGCCGATCTTCGGCCATACGAGCCGGGATAACCGCTGACGGCGATTGAGACGGCGCATTTCATTCAAGATACCGAAATCATCCGCCTGGCAGGTCGCAAACTTCAGCCACGGATGCACTCTGAAAGGAACTAAATTATGAAGACCTCCCTCTCTGTAATTTCCGCCATGATCGCGGCCACAGTCTTTGCAGGCTCCGCGCTTGCCGAAGGGGATTATTTCGAAGGTACGGCAAAGACGCAGGTTTCCTCCAAGATCGACAATGTCAGAACCGACAGCATCGACCAGGTCCGCATCGACGGCCGTAGCGACAGCCAGCCGATCTTTGAGAAGACCAACCGCGACAACCGGTAACCCTGTTCCTTCGCGGTTTCCAAGTAAGCGCGGGTAGGCCATAGAATTACCCGCGTCGCTATATCCCGGTGCTGGGAGAGGTCGGCTTAGGCCGGGGTTCTCCCGCCACCGCCGCCGGTCTCCCAAGAGAAGTTTTGCGGCGGTACCCTAGCCATCCACGCCATCTCGATATATCCAAAGCTATATATTGTACTGGCGGGATCGGCATTTGGACTGGCTTCAACTGAGCGACGAGGAATGGACCGCGATCAGGCTCAGCCTGTGGGTTTCCGCCGTCGCGATGACCGTCAGCCTGCCTTTCGGAATCCTCACTGCATATTTGCTGGCGCGAGGCCGATTTTGGGGCAAGTCGATCCTCAACGGGCTGGTGCATCTGCCGCTTATCCTCCCGCCAGTGGTGACCGGCTTCCTCCTGCTCGTCGTTTTCGGTCGGCGCGGTGTCGTCGGCTCCTTCCTGGATCAGTATCTCGGGATCGTGTTTTCGTTTCGGTGGACAGGTGCCGCGCTTGCCTGCGGCATCATGGGTTTCCCGCTGATGGTGCGGTCCATTCGTCTTTCCGTCGAGGCCGTGGACCACAAGCTCGAAGAGGCAGCAAGGACGCTCGGCGCCGGCCCTGCCTGGGTCTTCGTGACCGTTACCCTGCCCCTGATCCTTCCTGGCATTATCGCCGGCATGATCCTCGCTTTCGCCAAGGCCATGGGTGAATTTGGTGCGACGATCACCTTCGTCTCCAACATTCCCGGTGAAACCCAGACCTTGTCCGCGGCGATCTACACATTTACCCAGGTTCCAGGCGGCGACGCGGGTGCCATGCGGCTGACGATCGTGGCGATCGCCATTTCCTTTACTGCATTGCTCGCCTCCGAGTTCATGGCCTATCTTGTCGGCAAAAGAGTGCACGTTGAATGACCCTGGCTGTGGATGTGCAACAGACGCTGGGCGGGTTCGTACTTGATGCCCGCTTCACATCCAGACGAGGTGTGACGGCGCTTTTTGGCCCATCGGGCTCAGGAAAGACCTCGTTGATCCGGGTGATCGCGGGGCTTTCCAAACCGCAGCGGGGAAGCCTCCTGATCGATGATCAGGTTTTGGTAGATACCGAAAACGAGATATTCGTTCCCGCACATCGTCGCCATTTCGGTTACGTCTTTCAAGAAGGCAGGCTTTTCCCGCATCTTTCCGTCCGCCAGAATCTGAATTATGGCCGGTGGTTTGCGCCGAAGTCTGCGCGCATCGGCGACTTCCAGCATATCGTTGATCTTCTCGGTATCGGCGGATTGCTGGATCGGCGGCCCGGAACGCTCTCCGGAGGCGAAAAGCAGCGCGTGGCGATCGGGCGAGCCTTGTTTGCCGGACCGCGCCTGCTGCTGATGGACGAACCCCTTGCTTCCCTGGACGATCCGCGCAAAGCGGAAATCCTGCCCTATCTGGAACGGTTGCGGGACGAGACATCGACACCAATCGTCTATGTCAGTCATTCGACGGCCGAGGTAGCGCGCCTGGCCGATCAGGTGGTGATGATGCACAACGGCAGGGTCGAGGCGGTGGGAACCACCGCGGAAATCCTCGCCGGCTTTTCCTTCCTGTCGTCGGATCGGCGCGAAGCCGGTGCCGTCCTCTCGGGCGTCGTCGAGACGATCGACGCAGTTCACCGCCTGGCGACGATACGGCTCTCCGCTTTCCAACTGATCGTTCCCACCGCGCAGGTGGAGGCTGGAGCGACGGTCAGGCTGCATATCCCGGAACGGGACGTAATGGTGGCGACAATGCGGCCTGAGGGTCTGAGCGCCCTTAACATTGTCGAGGGGCGGGTTGCGTCGATCGAGGCCGACGGCGAGGGTATGGTGCGCGTCCGCATCCGGTGCGGCGATGATATTGTGCTCGCCCGCATCACCGCGCTTTCCGCCGAACGGCTTGCCCTGAAACTCGAAGAGCCGGTTTTCGCGGTGGTCAAGACTGTGGCGTTGGAACGCTGATCGGTAAAGTCAAAAGGACTGCCCACAAAATTTTGCACACGCGTACATTTTGTCATTCCGGTGTTATGGAGGCCCAATAAACCGCTCCCGTTGATCATGAATTCAGCGCTTCCGGCGCACATCGGCAGGTGCCTGCCGGTGCCCGGAAGCAGCCATTTTCGCTCTTCGGGGAGTTAAACCATGACTGTTCGTCCGATACTGAAATCCGCCGCACTTGCGGGCGTTCTTCTTACGTCCACCGCCGTCTTTGCCTCAGCCAAGGATGTCACCATTTCCGTCTGGTCGGGCGGTTCAGGCCCGAACGACAACTACCGCGTCGATGCCATTGAAATTGCCGCCGATATTCTCGAGCGTGAAGCCGCCATCCGCGGTGAACAGCTCAACATCATCGTGCAGAAGACGCCCTATTCCGGCTGGGAAGACTTCAAGCAGGCTCTGACGCTTGCCGCCGAGGCCAAAAAGGCTCCGAACATCGTCGCGACGGGTCACGAGGATATCGGTCCGTGGGCCCAGGCAGGTCTTATCGTTCCGGCTGAGGACTATATCGACCTCGATGCCTGGCCGATCAGCGATATCTATCCGAATTTGATGGAAATCTCCTCGTTCAACGGCACGGTTTACGGGATCCCGCAGGACGCCGAATCCCGCCCCCTGTTTTTCTGGAAGCCTTACATGAAGGCGATCGGCTATACGGACGCTGACATCGAAGCGCTGCCGACCAAGGTGGAGAAGGGCGAATATACGCTGAAAAACGTCCTGGAAGATGCCAAGAAGATGCAGGACAAGGGCCTCGTCCAGGCTGGCTACGGCTTTTATCCGCGTACGAATAACGGTCCGGATTACTGGCAGTTCTACACGTCCTTCGGTGGCGTCATGGAAGAAGAAGGCAAGCTCGTCTTCGACAAGGCGGCGATGAAACGCACCTACCAGTATTTTGCCGATCTCGTTGCAGCAGGCGTTACCAAAAAGAACCATATCGGCATGCCCGGCGACCAGTGGTGGAAGGAAGTTGCGACCGGCAAGGCCGGGATCTGGCACGGCGGTACCTGGCACTATGCACGGCTGGTAAACCAGGAGGGGCTCAAGGACTTCTTCGACAACGTCCAGTTCACGCTGATCCCGGCAGGCGAAGGCGGGAAGGCGAATACGCTTACCCATCCGTTGACCTATCTCCTGATGGCTGGCCACGACCAGGAAACGACGCAGATCGCTGCCAATCTCGTTACAATCGCCTCCGAGCCGCGTATCAACGCGCTCCATGCGATCAAGTCGGCGCATCTCGGCATCTCGGCATCCGAGACCAAAGTTGATCTCTACGCCTCCAACCGTTGGGCCTCGGAAGCGACCGAACGTCTTCTGCCGCATGCCAATGCGATGCCGAACAATGCGGATTTCGGCAAATACTGGACGATCATGTGGAAGAACATGGAAGCGACCTGGACCGGCGCCAAGCCGGTCGACGCCGCAGTCAACGATGCCGAAGCCGAGCTGAAGTCGACGCTCGGTGGTGCCATCGTCATCCGCTGATCAAGGTTGCTGAGGTCGCGGGCGGCACCACTCCGCCGCCCGCCTTCTTCCTAAGGTTTCCCCATGCGAACGTCGCGAACGCTCGGAATAGTCATGATCGCGCCTGCTGCGATCATGATCTTCCTATTCTACCTGATGCCGGCAATCCTGACGGGCATCTTCGCCATGACCAACATGAGTACGGCGACCGGTATTTCCGGCGGCGTCTTTCAAGTCACCCAAGGGGCGGTGAACCGGCTAGGGCCTGATATGCCCGAGCTTGCATCAGGCATAGCGGAGCCGCGTTTTGTCATCGACGAGGAGGGATTGGCGGCGCTGGAGGCGTTGAAGCTGAAGCCGGGATATGCCGCTGAACTCAGAGGCCAGCACATCGGTGAGGTTTTTGCCTCCCGGCGGGAGGCGGAGCGGGTCATAAAGGCGCTTAGAGATAGGCCTTCGACCCGTGAGGTGAAGCAGATTTCCGATCTCTTCAATCGCTCGGTCCTCAATACCCGGTTCGAGACCCGCGAGGCGCTGATCGGCAACCTGGAAAAACTGGGCTTCAAGCTGAAACCGGAAGAGCAGGACAAGGTCGCGAGGGAAACCTATACCGGCTGGGTCTGGACGACAGACAATTTCAAGGTCATCGGCAACTCACCCGACATGGCGAAGATCTTTCTCAATACCGCCTTCTATGTCGCTGTAACCCTTATGCTCTTCAACGTGAGTTACGCGCTTTTCCTGGCCGTGACGACCCACTATATGCCGCCTGCGACCGCCTCCATTTTCCGCGCCGTCTGGCTACTGCCGCGCATTACGCCGGTGGTGATCTATGTCCTGATGTGGAAGTGGCTCACCTGGGACAACGGCTTTATCTCCATGTTCATGGGCCAGTTGGGGGTGCCGCCGAAGAACTATCTGCTCGACAATGCTTACAACGCCTGGTTCTTCGTGATCCTGATCAACGGCTTCATCGGCGCGTCGATGGGAATGCTGGTCTTTTCCTCGGCGATCAAGGCGATCCCTCAAACGCATTTTCATGCAAGCGAGGTGGATGGCGCCAGCCGCTGGCAGCAGATCCGCTACATCATCCTGCCGCAGCTGCGTTGGCCGATCCTGTTCGTGACCTGCTATCAAACGCTTTCGCTGCTCGCCTCCTTCAACGAGATCCTCCTTTCGACCCGCGGCGGGCCGGGGCGGGCGACCGAGGTCTGGTCGCTCGCCGCCTACCATACGGCGCTCAACAACTATACCGGCAATCTGGAATACGGCCTGGGCGCGGCCCTTGCGCTGATGCTGGTGATCATCGGGGTCATCCTGTCGCTGATCTACCTGCGCGTCTTTCGTTACGACACCCTGATCTCCAAGCCGTTGATCGAGGATTGACGATGGCTGACAAGACTGAAACTTCCGTGAACTTCTCGAGCGTGCCAGTCATGCTGCTGCTGACGCTGGTCAGCCTGCCGCTCGTGCTGATGTATGCCTATCTCTTCATCGATACGATCACCAATTCGGAGGCAGGCTCGCTGATCCCGAACGAGCTGACGCTCGAACACTGGCGGTTCCTCTGGGAAACGAGGCCGGGTAAGGCCAGTATCTGGCTCGTAACCCTCAACACCTTCATCTTTGCCGGCGGCATCACGGCGGTAATCCTAATCGTCTCATCGATGGCGGGCTACGTTCTGTCGCGGCTGAATGTACCCGCGCGCGGCCTGTTGCTGGCCGGCGTCATGGTGCTGCATGCCTTTCCCTCGGTGACCCTCATCATCTCGATCTTCATCGTGCTCCAGTATGTGGGCCTTTATAATTCGCTGATTGGCGTCATCCTGGTGAAAGCGGCGATCGACATGCCGCTCGGCATCTGGCTGATGAAGGGCTTCTACGACACCGTGCCATGGGAAATAGAGATGGCAGGTCTCGTCGACGGCGCTTCGCGGTTCACCGTCTGGCGGCGGCTTGTCCTGCCGCAGATCAAGCCGGCAATCATGGCGCTCGGCCTCTTTTCCTTCCTCACCGGATGGAGCGAGTTCATTCTGCCGCAAGTGCTTGCACCTGGCTCCCAGGTGCAGGTGCTGTCGGTCTATCTGGCAAGCCTAATTGCGGATGACAACAACTTCGATTTTGCCACTTTCAAGGCGGTCGGCGTGTTCTACGTTGTCCCGGTCCTCATTCTCTATGTCTTTTTCCAGAAGCATCTCATGAACATCTACGGCGGAGGCACAAAGGGCTGATGCGTATTCTGCTCGATAAATTTTCCAAAAGTTTCGGAAACACCAAAGTGATCGAGGCAATGGACCTCGAGGTGGGCTCCGGAGAAATGCTGGCGCTGCTCGGCCCCTCCGGTTGCGGCAAATCCACGACGTTATTTGCGATTTGCGGCATCCACCGGCCGACGTCGGGTCGCATCCTGTTTGGCGAAAGGGACGTCACCAGCCTCCCAAGCCAGGAGCGCAATGTGGGCGTCGTCTTCCAGTCCTATGCGCTTTATCCGCACATGACGGTTGAGGAGAATATAGGCTTTCCGCTGACGGTGCGGCGGCTGCCTGCCGGCGATATCAAAAAGCGGGTCGCGGACATTTCGGCACTCGTCCACATCGACAAGCTCCTCGGTCGACGACCAGCCCAGCTTTCTGGCGGGCAACAACAGCGCGTCGCCCTCGCACGCGCGCTCATCCGCCGGCCGGATGTGCTGCTGCTCGACGAACCGCTTGCCAATCTCGATGCGAAACTGCGCCTCGAGATGCGTTCGGAAATCCGCCGTCTGCAGAAGGAGACGGGCATTACCGCCATCCTCGTGACGCATGACCAGGTGGAAGCAATGAGCATGTGCGACCGTATCGCCATCATGAAAGAAGGCGAGATCGTCCAGATCGCCACGCCGTCGGAGATGTACAACGATCCACGCACCGCCTTCGTCGCCGGTTTCCTCGGCAATCCGCCGATCTCCTTCCTGAAGGGCAAGGCACTGGGCGGGGCGTTCGTCTCCGGCGATGGTAATTTCAGGCTGCCTCTCGGGTCGCTTCGCAATGTCGGTGATGGCAGGGCGTTGACGATCGGTATCCGGCCCGAGCATTTCGGTCCCAGCGGCGACCTGGCCATCGAGGGTAAAGTCGCTTTTGCGGAAACACAGGGGCGGGAAAACCTCTATGACGTCGTGCTTGCGGACGGGTCCGTGCTGCGTTCGATCCAGCCGGTGCGTGATGACGTGAAGCTCGGCGACTGCGTTCGCTGGAACCTTTCCAGCGAGGCGGCATTCGTCTTTGCGGAAGATGGCCGGAGGCTTTGAATGCATAGCTTCGCTGACTTCTTCAGGAGGTTCGGGTGGCCGGAAAACAGGGGACGGACGCCGTTCTGCATCGGCCATCGCGGCGCCAGCGGGTACGAACGGGAAAATACGCTCGCCGCTTTCCGCCGAGCCGCCGAGCTCGGCGCCGAGATGTGGGAGCTCGATACCCAGATGACCGCCGACGGGGTGGTCGTCGTCTCGCATGACGAACATCTGGAGCGGGTATTCGGCAAGGACGTATTTGTTTCGCAGATGAGCTTTGCCGAACTTCGCGCGAGCGTGCCTGATGTGCCAAGCTTCGAGGAGGTGGCGGCGCTTGGTCGGACGACCGGCTGCGGGCTTTATGTGGAGCTCAAACGGCCCGGCACCGGGCCCGTCTGCTGGCAGCATCTGAAAGAGATGAACCAGCGCTTTGCCTGCCTCGGCTCGTTCGACGTGCAGCAGGTACGTGAATTGCGAGAGCTGGGCTGCGACTTTCCGCTTTCCGTGCTGATCCGCGTCGGTCACGATCCGCATCTGCTGGGCGAGGAATCGGGCGCCGACATCCTGCATCTCTGCTGGGAAGAGGCGAGTGACACGCCGCAGGAATTCGTCACCGAGGAACTGATCGCAAAGGCTTTTTCCGCCGGTAAGGAGATCGTGCTGTGGCACGAAGAGCGCTCGGATGTGTTGAAGGACATCATGGCACTGCCGGTCCTCGGCATCTGTACCGACCTGCCTGACCTGATGCGTTCAAAGGAGCCGAACGGACCGATCAGGGAGCAGCGTCGCGTCACCTCCTTCGACGTGGCACGGGCGGCCGGCGTCTCCCGCGCGGCCGTTTCTCGGGCGTTTACGCCGGATGCCAGCGTCTCGGAGAAGACCCGCGAGAAGGTTTATCAGGCCGCAAGAGAGCTCGGCTATCGGGTCAACTATCTCGCCCGCAGTCTGACGAACAAGCGGTCCGATTTCGTCGGGCTCGTCGCCGCCGGGCTCGACAACCCCTTCCGCACCCAGCAACTCGAACATCTGGCCCGGGCACTGATTGCTCGCAACTACCGCCCCATCCTGCTGCCGACCTCCAAGGAGGCGGATACGTCGACCGTCATCGGGCAGCTGCTGCATTACGCGGTCTCCGGCGTGATCGTCACCTCGGACGCGCCACCCTCTCATATCTGCGAGGAATGCGCCGCCGAAGGCGTGCCGATCGTGCTGATCAACAAGGGCGAGGATTTCCCTTTCGTCGACCGGGTCGTCTCCGATGACCGGATGTCGGGTTATACCGCGGCCGACCATTTGCTCGCAGCCGGTGCAACAAAGCTCGCGGTCCTTGCTGGGACGGGCGTCTCCTATTCCTCGCGTCGCCGCGCAGAAGCGTTCCAGAGCCGCTGCACAAGCCTTGGCATCGATGCGCCGCTGATACCCGTCGCGATCAACGACTACAGGCACGGTCATGAGGCGGTCGAGAGGCTTCTGGATCTCAGGATAGACGGTCTCTTTTCGGTCAATGACTACATGGGCTGCGGCGTCCTCGACGGGCTTTCTAGGGCGGGAATCAGCTACGGAACGGTGAAGGTCATCGGTCACGACGACATTCCCCAGGCAAGCTGGACCGCCTATGACCTCACCACTTTCGTCCAGCCCTGCGAGGTACAGGCGGAGCAGGTGATCGACCTCCTTACCAGCCGCATGTCCGATCCGGATGCGGTCTCGCGGGTGGAATTCACGCCCGTGACGTTGATCAAAAGAAGAAGTGCATAGATGGCATCCGCATTCGATATCTCTTCCCTGAAGGCCCGCGCCGAAGCTGCCATCTCGATCGCCCGGCAGGTTGGCCAGGAGGCCGCCGTTTTCCGGGCCGAAGCTCTGCCGGACATGCTTGGCATCGAGAACAAGGGCCTGCAGGATTTTGTGACCGTGGCCGACAGGCGAGCCGAACTGGCGATCCGCACGACATTGTTCCAGGAGTTCCGACAGGATTCCTTCATGGGCGAAGAGGGTGGCGGCCATGAAGGGGCGGGAGTGGGTGAGGGCGGCACCTGGGTGGTAGATCCGATCGACGGTACGACCAATTTCATTCGCGGCTTTCGTCATTGGGGCGTGTCGATCGCCTTTGTCGCTGGCGATAGGATCCTGATTGGTGTGATCTACGACGCAGCCCAGGACAGGGTGTTTCACGCGATCCATGGGCAGGGCGCCTTCAAGGAAGGCACACCGATCGCTGCCGCCAAAACGAGCGACCCCTCCCATGCGATCGCCATCCTCGGTCACTCCCGGCGCACCGACTTTGAGGATTATCTCACCGTTTCCCGCAAGCTCTACGAGCGCGGCATCGACTATCGCCGAATGGGGGCTGCGGCGATCGGCCTGGTCCGTGTCGCGGAAGGTATATCCGACCTTTATTACGAACGGCATTTGTCTGCCTGGGACATGCTGGCCGGCATGCTCATTGCCGCGGAGGCGGGCGCGGCGGTTTCCATCCCGCCCCTTGAAAAATTGCTTCGGCAAGGCGGACCGGTGATGGCTTGTTCGCCTCAACTGGCCGATGAATTCGCATTCCTGCTCGAGATCGAGGATTTCTCCGCCGCAGCGTCGTGACTGGCGGGCATCAAGATGGATTGACCGCGACCGCTGTCGGGTCAATGTATAGGAGGGGATCGTTGATCCTTCCCATACCTCTGCCAAGTGACGTTCATGCCCCTACGAGACCAAAAGAAAAGCCGCGTAACGCTCCTCGATGTGGCGCGTCACGCCAATGTTTCGCGTGCGACCGCTTCGCTTGTCATCCGCAAGAGCCCGCTGGTCGGAAGCGAAACCAGAGCGCGGGTCGAAGAGGTCATGCGCAAACTCGGCTATGTCTACAACATGGGCGCTGCACGCCTTCGCGCAGAACGCAGTCACACCGTTGGCGTCATCGTCCCCAACCTCACCAATCCGTTTTTTGCCGAATTGCTCTCCGGTATCGAGGCAATGATCGACGACGCAGGTCTGGTGGTCATCCTGGCCAATAGCGGCGATCTGGTCGAGCGGCAGGACGCGGTGATGCAGCGAATGCGGGAGCACGGCGTCGATGGCGTTATCTTGTGTCCCGCGGCAGGGACCGAACCCACGTATCTGCGACGTGCCACGGAATGGAACCTGCCGCTTGTGCAGGTCCTGCGCCATATTTCCGACGAAGCGGATTATGCGGGCGTGGATTATGCCGACGGGATGCATCAGGCAGTCGATTATCTGGTATCGCTTGGCCATCATCGCATCGCCTTTGCCGTCCACGGCCCGATCCATTCGGCCTATCACGAGCGCATCAGCGGCTTTGGCGAGGCAATGCGATCGCATGGCCTGGGCGCGGATAGGATCATCCGCGTGCCGAACCAACTTGGCGAGATCGCCGATTCCGCAAATCTCCTCCTCAATCACTCTGAACCGCCGACCGCGGTCATCTGTTTCAATGACGTCATAGCGCTTGGTCTCTCGGCCGGGCTTTACGACTGCGGGGTCAGGATAGGCTCGGATTTTTCGCTGATCGGCTTCGACGACGTTACCGACGCAGAGGCAATGCGGCCGCGGCTCACATCCGTTTCGACTGCGCCGGCGACCATTGGCGGGAATGCTGCCCGGCTGCTCCTGAACCGGTTGCTGGATCCGCTCCGGCCCCCGGAAAAAATCGTGCAGCAAACACAACTCCACATACGTCAGTCCTGCGGGCCCGCGATGATCGCCGCGATCTGACGCGATTAAATCCGGTTGACGCAAGGGCGAAAAGATTTTAGATCGATCTAAATGCATTTCTGTCGCAGAGGAGCGATGGATGTCCGGCATGATTGGGGAGGACCCAAGTTGTATAATTTCAACTTCGAGCCCGTGCTTGCGGGATCCGATCAGCTGCTGATCGGCGCTTGGCTGACGATCCAGCTTTCCTGTGCGGCAATGATCCTGGGGCTGATCGTCTCGATCCTTTGCGCCGCCGGCAAGACCTCCGGCATTGCGCCACTGCGATGGGTGATTGACGCCTATATCGAGATCATCCGCAACACTCCCTTCCTGGTGCAGATTTTCTTCATCTTCTTCGGCCTGCCGTCACTCGGCCTGCGCCTTTCGCCGAACAGCGCCGCGCTCCTGGCATTGGTTGTTAATTTCGGCGCCTACGGCACCGAAATCATCCGCGCCGGTATCGAGTCGATCCAAAAGGGACAGGTGGAGGCGGGTACCGCGCTCGGTCTCTCGAAACTTCAGATTTTCCGTTACATCATCGTGAAACCGGCGCTGCGCACCGTTTATCCGGCACTGACCAGCCAGTTCATTTACCTGATGCTGACCTCGAGCGTCGTTTCGGCGATCTCTGCCGACGATCTGGCTGCCGCCGGCAATGACCTCCAGTCGGCGACATTCGCGAGCTTCGAGGTGTATATCGTCATCACCCTCATGTATCTCGCCATGTCGGTTGGCTTCTCGGCAGTCTTCTCCGTCATCGAGAAGGCTGCCTTCAAGTATCCGCTGAGCCGATAGGAGTGGCGTTATGCTGATCAGACCCTTCGGCTGGAACGAATTCTGGATCATCGTGATGGCGGCGCAGTGGACGATCGCGCTGTCGGCGATCGCTTTCGCTGGCGGCGGCATCGGTGGCCTCTTCATCGCTCTTGCGCGCGTGTCGGACTCCACGTGGCTGCGTCTTCTTGCGACCGGTTTCATCCGGATCTTTCAGGGAACGCCGCTCCTGATGCAGCTCTTCCTGGTTTTCTTCGGCATGAACATCCTGGGCTTTGCGATCAATCCCTGGCTTGCGGCCGCGGTCGCTCTGACGCTGCATGCCAGCGCCTTCCTTGGCGAAATCTGGCGCGGCTGCATCGAAGCGGTACCGCCCGGGCAACGGGAAGCGGCGACGGCACTTGGCCTGCGCTACTATAATCGTATGCGCTATATCCTCCTGCCGCAGGCATCCCGCATCGCCGTGGCGCCGACAGTCGGTTTTCTCGTACAGCTCATCAAGGGAACGTCGCTCGCAGCGATCATCGGCTTCACCGAACTCACCCGTCAGGGCCAGATTATCAACAATGCGACCTTCAGCCCGTTCATGGTGTTCGGAACGGTCGCAGCGGTCTATTTCGTGTTGTGCTGGCCGCTGTCGGTGCTGGCGCGGCGCATGGAAACAAGATTTTCCCGAGCAACGGCTCGTTGAGCGGGACCCGAGCCGGGGGGAGGAACCCGGCACAACAGAAAAGGGTAGGAAAATGAACATTTCTAGACGCATGGCAATGGCTGCAATCGGAGCAGGCCTGATGGTCGGCGCGATGGCTTCGACGGTCTCGGCGCAGACGGTCGAAAGCATCAAGTCCGCGGGGACCGTCAAGATCGGCATGCTGGTCGACTTCCCGCCCTTCGGTATCATGAACACCTCCAACGAACCGGATGGTTATGACGCTGACGTCGCAAAATTGCTCGGCAAGGAATTCGGCGTGAAGGTGCAGATCGTTCCGGTCACCGGCCCGAACCGCATCCCGTATCTCCAAAGCAACCAGGTCGATCTGCTCGTCGCTTCGCTCGGCATCACCGAGGAACGCGCCAAAAGCGTCGACTTCTCGCAGCCCTATGCCGGCATCTCGATCGGCGTCTTCGGGGCGAAGGATACTGCGGTCTCCAAGCCCGAAGATCTGTCGGGCAAGACGATCGGCGTTGCGCGAGCTTCCACGCAGGACACCGGCGTTACCAAGATCGCTCCGAAGGACGCCAAGATCCAGCGCTTCGACGACGACGCCAGTGCGGTTCAGGCTCTCCTGTCCGGCCAAGTCGAGTTGATCGGCGTTTCGAACGTTGTCGCAGCTCAGATCGAAAAAGCCGCGCCCGGCCGCTTCGACCAGAAAATCCAGCTCAGCCAGCAGGTTCAGGGCATCGCGGTGCGCAAGGGTTCGACAGAGCTCCTGGCGGCGATCAATGCCTTCGTCGAAAAAGTGAAGGCGAATGGCGAACTCAACAAGATCCACGAGAAGTGGCTTGGAGCGCCGCTGCCGGATTTCGTTGCCGGAGCCAAGAAGTAAGACGTGAAGGGGAGTTCCTCGCATGAATGAAGTAAATGCAAACGCATCGGCGGCAGACGTGCGGGGAGCTTCCGATCTGGCCGTTCGCATGGAAGGCGTCAACAAATGGTATGGCGAATTCCACGCGCTCAAGAATATCGAACTCGCGGTCAAACGCGGAGAGCGGATCGTCATCTGCGGTCCTTCGGGCTCCGGCAAGTCGACATTGATCCGCTGCATCAACCAGCTTGAGACGATCAAGACCGGCCGGATCGTTGTCGATGGTCATGATCTCACCGCAGGCGGGAAGAATGTCGATATCGTGCGGCAGGAGACCGGCATGGTCTTCCAGCAGTTCAACCTTTTCCCGCACATGACGGTTCTGGAAAATTGCACGCTGGCGCCGATGAAGGTTCGCGGCGTTTCCAAGGCTGAGGCGGACAAGACCGCCCGCAAATTCCTTGAACGCGTGCGCATTCCCGAGCAGGCGGAGAAATACCCGGCCCAGCTTTCCGGCGGCCAGCAGCAGCGCGTGGCAATCGCCCGCGCGCTTTGCATGAACCCCAAGATCATGCTTTTCGATGAACCCACGTCGGCACTCGATCCGGAAATGGTCAAGGAAGTGCTGGACACGATGATCGACCTTGCGAAGGAAGGCATGACCATGCTCTGCGTCACGCACGAGATGGGCTTTGCCCGCCAGGTCGCCGACCGGGTCATCTTCATGGATCGGGGCGAGATTCTGGAAATGGGCACGCCCGACGAATTCTTCGCTAACCCGAAGAATGAACGGCTGAAGACTTTCCTCGGCCAGATCTCCTGAGCGGCGTTCAATTCGAAAACGGAGTTTCTGACGTGAAACCAGACATCCTTCTCGTCGAACCGATGATGCAGTTCATCGAGGACAAACTTGACGCGGCCTATACGGTGCATCGGATGTACGAACCGGGCGAGGAAGCGTCGCTTGAAGCCGCCCTCCCAAGGATCCGTGCGGTCGCGACCGGGGGCGGCTCGGGCATTGCAAATGAATGGATCGAAAGGCTGCCCGCCCTCGGGGTGATTGCCATCAACGGCGTCGGAACGGACAAGGTCGATCTCGGATTTGCGCGCAGCCGCAATATCGACGTCACCACCACGCCCGGAGTGTTGACCGACGATGTGGCAGACACGGGCATTGCCCTGATGCTTGCGGTTCTGCGGCATGTTGCAAAGGGCGACGCCTTTGTACGCGACGGGCGCTGGGGCAGGGAACCCTTTCCGCTCGGCCATAGCCCCAAAGGAAAGCGTATCGGGATCCTCGGCCTTGGCCAGATCGGCAAGGCGTTCGGCCGCCGTGCGGAAGCTTTCGGCATGTCGGTACGCTACTGGAACCGGTCGCCGGTCAAGGACACGACCTGGAAGTCCTGCTCTTCCCCGGTGGCACTTGCGGAAGACAGCGATGTGCTCTGCGTCATCATCGCGGCGACCGCCGAGACCCGTGACATCGTCAATGCCGAGGTGCTGAAGGCGCTTGGATCAGAGGGGCTCCTGATCAATATCGCCCGTGGAACCGTCGTCGACGAGGATGCGTTGCTCGCCGCCCTCAACGACGGAACGATCGCCGGGGCTGGCCTCGACGTTTTCGTCAATGAACCAAACATCCGCCAAGAGTTCTTTTCCGCGCCCAACACCGTGCTGATGCCGCATCAAGGCAGCGCGACGGTGGAGACCCGCGTGGCCATGGGGGAATTGGTGCTCGCCAATCTCGCTGCCCATTTCGCCGGCGAAAAACCTCCGACCACCGTCAACTGAGCGGGACAAAACCAATGATCGTTCGACAAGCCTTTTTCGAAGGCACCGTCCATTCCGGCAAGGAAGACAGGTTCAGGGCCTATGTCGCCGAAAAGCTGATGCCGATGTGGCTCGCTTTTCCCGGTGTCAAGGAAGTGCGCGTGCTCTACAATTTTGAGCGTGACGATGGCGCGCCGTCCTACCCGATGGTGCTCTCCACCATGTATGAAAGCCGCGAAGCGCTCGCCGCGGCGCTTCAGTCGCCGGTTCGGTATGAGAGCCGCGAGTTGACCAAAGGCCTGATGGAGATGTTCGAGGGGCATATCCACCACCACGTCTTCGATCTCGCATTGAGTTGATCAGAGGACCACGCGCGCAAACCGGCGAGGAGAAAGACCGTAACTTCGGGTGAAGACGCGGGTCATATGGCTCTGGTCGGCAAAGCCGCTGGCGAGCGCTGCTTCGACAAGGCCCGTGCCGGTCGCAATCATTCGGCGGGCTAGCTGGATCCGCCGCTGAACAAGATAGGCGTGTGGCGTAAGCCCGGTTGCCCGTCGAAAGGCCCTCAGCAACTGGAACTGGCTCATATCTGCGAGATCAGCAAGATCGGCGAGCGAAACGGGTGCCGCCGGATCGTCATCGATCCGCTCTCGAGCTGCTTGTACCTCTTGCGCGACGGAATCGGGCTTATGCGGTTTGCCGATCACATCGGCCAGTAGGGTCAGCATCAGTTCCTGGCAATCCAGATCGCCCCCGGTTTCGCTGCTTGTCATGGCCGAAAAGAGCCGCCGGGCGGTGTCTGCGAGCCCTGGGCTGGAAATCACCGGATGAGAGAATTCGACATCTTCCGCTTTGCCCTGCCGGATGTCAGCAACAGCGCTTGAGATGACGCCCGGATCAAAATAGAGCATCTGCCAGAAACGAGCGGCATCACCAATGGGCGCACCATCGTGTACTTCCCCGGGATTGACGGTGATGACATCACCCGGACCAGCTTCAACGGGGCCGCGACCGCTTGCCGATTTCTGAGCACCGTCCCGGATCACGCCCAATCCGAATTGATCATGGGTGTGGCGGGCAAAGTGCCGGTCCGATCGGGCCACAACCGCCTGCACGCCGACGATGCGGCATTTCAATATATGAAATTCGTGTGGTCGCCTCGCCAGCATCCCCTTCATCCCGATACGGTTGCCCGACTTAACCTTCTAAGACCCCTCTTAGGGGATGTCGATCAATTCAACGATTGACACAGACAGGCAATATGGCGGCGGGATATTGTCCGCTAAAGAACCGTCCGCACCCGCCAAAGCTCCGGGAAGAGTTCGACCTCGAGCATTCTCTTCAGATATTGCGTGCCTGACGTTCCGCCGGTGCCGCGCTTGAAACCGATCACCCGCTCCACGGTCGTCACGTGATTGAAGCGCCAGCGTCGAAAGTAATCCTCGAAGTCGACGAGTTTCTCCGCCAATTCGTAAAGTTCCCAATAGCGTTCTGGTGCAAGATATATCTGTTCCCAGGCATGGAGCACCTTTTCGCTCGGTTTGCGGGCCACACGCCAGTCGCCGCGATTGGCGTCGTCGCCGATGTCGAAACCGCGTCGCGCGAGCAGCATCAGTGCCTCGTCATAAAGGCTTGGCCGTGCCAGAATATCTTCCAGCACGGTCATGACGTCGGCCCGGTGGACATGCGGACCGAGCATCGCCTGGTTGCGGTTGCCGGCCAAGAACTCAATGGCGCGATATTGATAGGATTGGAAGCCGGAGGACTTGCCGAGTGAGGCACGAAATTCGGTATATTCGCTTGGCGTCATCGTGCGCAGCACATCCCAGGCGCTGTTGAGCTGCTCGAAAATGCGGGCCACCCGCGACAGCATCTTGAATGCCGGCTGCGGATTGTCGGCTCGAATAGCTGTCATTGCGGACGCAATTTCGTGGATGGCGAGCTTCATCCACAGCTCCGACGTCTGATGCTGAATGATGAAAAGAAGCTCATCATGCGCGTGGGAGAGTGGCTTCTGCGCGTCAAGAATGGCTTCGAGATGCAGGTAATCGGAATAGGACATCCGGTCGCCGAAGGACATTTCCGCACCGTCCTCTGCGGGGTCATATGGTTTCAAGCTCATTCTTCTTTCCACCTTGTCATCCAGCCACGGTCATGCTGCCTTCTTTGCGGTAGCTTGGGAAGTCCATGCCTCTAGCCTTGAGCCGGCGAACCTTGCGAAGCCACCATGAGAAGTCGCTTATGCCCTGCCGCTAGACGGACGTTTCATTCCTCGTCGCTTCGAAAATTGACCGTTGACAAGAAGGAAAAGATCACCCCTACTATGACACTAGAAGAATACATATTACATTATAGTGTAATATCAGGAGCGGCGAGTGCCAGACCTGCTTGTCAGCCTATATTCCAAGGAAGTCGAAACGCTCATCAATAAAGCGGAGGCGCCATCTGGCGTGATCATTCGCGCGCCTCTTGCCCCCGAACTGCATATCGTCCGGGACTGGGTCCTTGCACAGTTCAGCGAGAATTGGGCAAGCGAGGTGATGGTCGCTTTTTCACGCCAGCCCGTCAGTTGCCTCATCGCAGTCAATCAGACGGGCCTGCAAGGCTTTGCCTGTTACGACGTGACAGCGCGCGGGTTTTTCGGTCCGACAGGGGTTGCTCCCGAGGCGCGCGGCAAAGGGATCGGCGTGGCACTTCTTGCCGCATGTCTACAGTCCATGAAAGCGCTTGGGCATGCCTATGCATTTATCGGTGATGCAGGACCGGTGGATTTTTACGTCCGCAGCGCGGGCGCCATCGTGATCCCTGCTTCCGATAAGGGGATCTACGAAGGAATGCTCAGAACTCCAACCAAGACATGAAAATCCAATCGGGAGGCCAGCACATGTCCAAAACCCCGCTCGCTCTATTCGTGGGCCTGCCAAATCCCGTCCTGTCCGACGAGGAGTTTGCGCTTTTCCGGGAAACCAATCCGTTAGGGTTGTTTGTCGGGCGCCGCAATTTGAAGGGGCCGGATCAGGCCAAAAGGCTGATCGCCCGCTTCCGCGAGGCCGTCGGCCGTGACGATGCGCCGGTCTTCACCGATCAGGAAGGCGGCCGCGTACAGCATCTTGATGCGGGGCCATGGCCGCGGTTCAGGAGTTTTGCGCAGTTTGCCGAGCTTGCACGCAGAGATCTCGAGCGCGGGAAGCGCGCCCTTCGTCTGTCCTCCCGCGCGATGGGGGCGATGATGA
The DNA here is from genome assembly GCA_900469955.1 of Hyphomicrobiales bacterium. GTDB lineage: Bacteria > Pseudomonadota > Alphaproteobacteria > Rhizobiales > Rhizobiaceae > Neorhizobium. Next base: position 18,603 of record UBYX01000052.1, read on the forward strand.
CGGAGCTTGGCCTTTCGAGCGGATGCTCGCCTGTTCTCGACCTGGTTTTTCCCACGACGAGCGATGTCATCGGCGAGCGCTCTTTCGGGGCAGATCCCGATTTCGTTGCCGCTCTCGGCCGCGAGGTCGTCGATGGTTTGATGGAAACGGGCTGCATCCCGGTGATGAAGCACATTCCCGGTCACGGCCGGGCGACGCTGGATTCGCACAAGGAACGGCCCGTGGTGGATGCGCCGGCCGAGACGTTGCAAGGTACTGATTTCAAGCCGTTCGTCGCCTTGAAGGACACGCCCTGGGCCATGGTCGCCCATGTCGTCTTCTCCGCTTACGACAAGGAGTTGCCAGCCTCCGTTTCGCCGGTGATGCACGACGTCATTCGCCGGGACATGGGTTACGACGGGGTGTTGATTTCCGACTGCATTTTCATGGAATCGCTGCGCGGCAGCTTGCCCGAGCGGGTCAAGCAGGTGCTGGACGCCGGTTTCGACATCGCTTTGCACAGCCACGGCGACATTCCCGAAAGCGAGGCGGCAGCCAGGGCGGCCCGACCGCTAACGGATGCCGCCCAGAAGCGGATTGCCGCCGGCAATGCCCGTCTCGGAAATCTCAAGATCGACTATCGCGCCGCTCACGCGGAAGTGGAGGAGCTCTTCCAAAGCGCATTTGTCGCCTGACCAGCAAATCAAGCCATAATCAACAAAGGGGAATGAGATGAATAAAGTTGTTCTTGCAGCTGCAACGGCCCTGGCGCTGGTCTCAGGACCAGCAATGGCACAGACCGTCCTGACGGCAAATATCGAACCGGCCACGACCTGGGTGCGCAACTTCAACCCGTTTAATCAGACCTCGGCGCGTCAAAGCACGCTGGACTTCATCTATGAACCCCTGGTGGTCTTCAATCGGTTCGACAGCAACAAGCCGATCTTCCGGTTGGCCGAAAGCTTCAAGCTCGCCGACGACCTCAAGAGCATTGAGTTTACGCTGCGACAGAGCCTCAAATGGTCGGATGGGAAGCCGCTCACCTCGAGCGACGTCAAATTCACCTATGACTATCTGAAGAAGTTCCCGGCCCTCGATTTCGTCAGCATCTGGACCTTCATTAGCGGCGTGGAGATTGTCGACCCGCAAACGATCCGGTTCACGCTCACCAATCCGAGTTCGCTTGCGGCTGAACAGCTTTCTCAGCTTCCCATTGTGCCGGAACATGTGTGGAAGGACATTGCTGATCCCGTAACATTTGCCAATGAGGCGCCTGTCGGCAGCGGCCCGATGACCGAGATCCCTCGCTTTACCGGCCAAACCTATGACCAATGCCGCAACCCACATTATTGGGAGGCGGAGCGCCTCAAGGTAGACTGCCTGCGCTTTCCGCAGCTTGCGGACAACAACCAGATCCTGACTGCGACGGCGGGCGGGACGCTCGATTGGGGGGTGTCGTTCATTCCCGATGTCGACAACGTCTATGTCGCCAAGGATCCCGAGCATTATCACTACTGGTATTCCCCAAGCAGCATGGTCGCCTTCCTGTTCAATCTGGAAACCGCCAACGAGAATAACAAGAAGGCCTTCAATGACGTCAAATTCCGCCGCGCGGTTTCCATGGCGCTCGACCGCGCGACGATGATCGACATTGCAGGTTACGGATATCCGACGCTCAACGAAGATCCTGGTCTGATGGGCGAACTCTACAAGAGTTGGGCAGACCCGTCCGTTCGGGCAGATCTCGGCAAATACGCAAAGTACGACGCCGAGGCTGCCAAGGCTCTGTTCGACGAGGCCGGGTACAAGGACAAGGATGGCGACGGCTTCCGGGACAATCCCGACGGTTCGAAGGTCGCCTTCTCTATAATCGTTCCCAATTCCTGGACCGACTGGGTCGACACGGTCAACATTGCCATCGAGGGCATGCAGGCCGTCGGGATCGATGCCAAGATCGAGACACCGGAGGAGGCCGTCTGGACCTCCAGCCTGATCGGCGGCAAATTCGACGCGGCGATCAACAGTCTGCCGGCCTCCGCCTCACCCTATTATCCCTATAAACGTGCGTTCAGTGCATCGGACAAGGGCAAGACGCGCTTTACCGCGCAGCGCTGGTTCAATCCGGAGGTCGAAAAGCTGGTGACGCAATTCACCCAGACCGCTGATCTTTCAAAGCAAAAGGAAGCGATGAACAAAGCTCAGCGGATCGTTGCTGAAAACATGCCGATGATCCCGGTATTCAACAACCCCAACTGGTATCAGTACAACACCAAGCGCTTCACCGGCTGGTCGACCAAGGAAAACCCGTTCGTCAACCCCTCCATCTCACGCACCAATCCGGCCCGCCTTCTGCATCTATTGGCGCTGAAGCCGGTCCAATAAGCGCGTGATGACTTTGGTAAGCGGCGTGCGTTGCGCCGCTTCCTGATCGAGGGAGTTTACATGGCTTTCCTGTTACGTCGGGTGGGGTTTTATCTGGCGGCCTTCGTCGCGGCAGCGACCATAAATTTTTTCCTGCCGCGCCTGATGCCGGGCGACCCCGTACAGATCATGTTCTCCAGCGCAGGCGCCGAATTGCCGCCGGAGAGCCTGCAGTCGTTGAAACTGACGTTCGGCTTCGTCGATGGGCCGCTTTGGCAGCAATATCTAACCTATCTCGCCAGCATCTTCACCGGGGATCTTGGCCGTTCGATCAAGTATTTCCCGGCTCCGGTCACGTCGGTGCTGGGTCAAGCTCTCGTGTGGACAGTGGGGCTGATGGGCATTGCGACGATCATCAGCTTCACGGTCGGCAGCTTGCTTGGCGTTCTTGCAGCTTGGCGGCGCGGTAGCGCCTTCGACGTGATCGTTTCGGTCGGAGCGATCTTCGCTACGTCGGTGCCCGCGGTGGTGACCTCGCTGATTGTGGTCTTTGTCTTCGGGTTTACGCTTGGCTGGTTCCCGAGCGGTTATGCCACCGATCCTCGTCTCGATCCCGCCTTCAGCCTGCAATATGTCGGCAGCGTCCTTTACCACGGTTTCCTCCCCATGGTGACGCTCTGCGCCGTGCTGACAGGCGGATTTGCGGTAACGATGCGTAACAACATGATCAATCTCCTCGGCGAGGACTATGTGGTCATGGGACGCGCCAAGGGATTGTCCGATCACTACGTGATGATCTGGTATGCAGCTCGAAACGCACTGCTGCCGACTGTATCCTCGCTGGCAATCGCCATCGGCACGATCCTCGGCGGCTCCCTTGTGACGGAGGTCGTCTTCAACTATCCCGGCCTCGGCAACATTCTCTACCAGGCAATCCTGGCGCGCGACTATCCGGTGATCCAGGGACAGCTTCTGATCATGACGGCAACCATGCTGATCGCCAACTTTATCGTCGACGTCAGCTATGTCCTGCTTGATCCACGGCTAAAGGGAGCCTTGTGATATGCGGGTTCTGTTCGACGGCCTGTTGCGCAACCGCAAGGCGCTTATCGGCGCGATCATTCTTGTCTTCGTCCTGTTCGCTGCGATCGCCGCACCCCTTCTAACCCAATATGATCCCTCGGCGCGCGTGGGCCGGCCGCATCAGCCGCCGTCGTTCGATCATCTCTTGGGAACCACACGCATTGGACAGGATGTCTTTGCGCGACTGCTTTACGGCGCCCGCACGTCGCTTGCCGTGGGGTTCGGCGCAGGTTTGCTGATCACGGCGATAGGGACGGCCCTTGGTATCATCGCCGGCTATCGCGGCGGCAAAACGGACGAAGTCATCAGTTTCCTGACCAATATGGTTCTGGTCGTTCCGAACCTGCCGCTCCTGCTCGTGCTTGCCGCCTTCATCGGTCAGGCGAGCCCTTTGGTGATTGCACTCATCCTCGGGATGACCTCCTGGGCATGGGGAGCGCGCGTCACTCGGGCTGAAACGCTGTCGCTCAAGCAGAAGGATTTCGTCAAGGCCGCGGAGATGATAGGCGAGCCCCAGTGGCGGATCATGACCTTCGAGGTGTTCCCCAACCTGATCTCCATCGTCGGGATCAATTTCATCGGCAGCGTCATATTCGCAATCATTACCGAGGCGACGCTGGAATTTTTGGGCCTGGGCGACCCGAGAGCCGTTTCTTGGGGAACAATGCTCTACAACGCCCAGAAGGCATCGGCGCTTTCGGTCGGCGCCTGGTGGGAAATCCTGATCCCATGCTTTGCCCTGGCGCTTCTGGGCCTAGGCATGTCGCTCCTCAATTTTGCCATCGACGAGGTTGCCAACCCTCGGCTTCGCACGGGAAATTGGCGCAATCGCTGGGTCTTCCTCGTTCGGTCGGGGGAGGGGCGGCTTTGAAAACACCGCTGCTGTCGGTAAGAAACCTTACCATCGACTATATCGGCGACAACAGGGATTTCCGAGCGGTCGACGACGTCAGCTTTGACGTCGCGCCTGGCGAAGTCTTCGGACTTGCCGGGGAATCTGGATGCGGCAAGAGTACCATAGCCTTTGCCGTCAGCCGCCTGCATAAACCCCCGGCGCTGATCCGCCGGCAGAGCAAGATCCTTTTAAACGGGCGTGATGTGCTGGATCTGGCTCCACGGGAACTGGCGGCCTTCCGCTGGCGTGAAGTCGCAATGGTCTTTCAGAGCGCCATGAATTCGCTCAATCCCGTATTGCGGATCGAGGACCAATTCCATGATGTCCTGACGACGCACACGGCGATGACGAAAGCGAAAGCGCGTGAGCGTGCCGCCGAAATGCTGCGGCTCGTCGATATTTCTCCCGATCGCCTGCGCGACTATCCACACCAGTTCTCCGGGGGCATGCGCCAGCGCATCGTAATCGCCATCTGTCTGGCGCTCGACCCAAAGCTGGTGATCATGGACGAGCCGACCACCGCCCTCGACGTCGTCGTGCAGCGGGAGATCCTTCAAAGGATCAACGATCTTCGCCGCACATTCGGGTTTTCGGTCCTGTTCATCACGCATGATCTCGGCCTGATGGTGCAGTTCTGCGACAGGATCGGCATCATGCTGGCAGGCAGGCTGGTTGAGGTAAACGCAGCCGAGGCAATCTTCCGGACGCCGAGCCATGACTATACGAAAAAGCTGTGGTCGTCCTTCCCCTCGCTGCATGGAGGCGCGCTGTTGTGAACAAGGCTATTCTCGTCCTCGACGGTGTGACGAAGACCTTCGGTCAAGGACCCTCGACCGTCTATGCCGCGCGGTCGGTTTCGTTCTCTCTTCACGCGGGCCGAGCGCTGGCGCTGGTCGGGGAATCGGGTAGCGGCAAGACGACCTGCGCGCGGATGGCGATGAGGGAATATCAGCCGACCGGAGGGCGGATCCTTTACAAGGGTAAATCCCTTGCCGGTGCGACTTCGTCCGACATTGCAGATTACCGGCGGGCAGTACAGATGATCTTCCAGGATCCATTCGCTTCGCTCAATCCTGCGCATACGGTCGCCTATCACCTGGAGCGGCCGCTGAAGCTTCATCGGCCAGAAATCAAAGGGGCGGCGGTACAGGCGGCCATCCATGACCTGCTGCGGCAGGTGCAACTGGATCCGGATATCGTTACCCGCAAATACCCTCATGAGCTTTCCGGGGGGCAGCGCCAGCGTGTCAATATCGCCCGGGCGCTCGCCATACGGCCTGAAGTGATCGTCGCGGACGAGCCGACATCCATGCTGGACGTCTCGGTTCGCCTTGGAGTTCTCAACCTGTTGAACGAAATGAAGCAGCAAATGAACCTCGCGCTGCTCTACATCACACACGACATCGCCACGGCTCGCTATATCGCCGAAGACATCGCCGTCATGTATGCCGGTCAGGTCGTGGAATGGGGGCCGACCGAGCGGGTGATTGAAAATCCGATCCACCCTTATACGCGGCTGCTGCTGTCTGCCGTGCCAGACCCGCAGATACGCTTCGACGACTCGCGGGCGCAACTGCGATCCGAAGAGGTAGAGGATATTCGTCGAGGGTCGGGCATGCCTCAAAATGAGGCGCTGGAATATGAAGCCGGACATTTCGCGCGAAGACTTGCAATACAACCCGGATGATCGAGTTCTGAGGCAATCCACCACCGGATGCGATGGAGGTCGTTTCGACGGTCCGTCAGTTTCATTCTCACGGCAGGTGCCCTGATATTACCGAAGCATTATGAATTTTGTTGGATGCTGAAGACGATCGGCAACATGTTGTTGTTCGGCTGAGAGTAACTCGGCGGGAGGGACTTCGGTTCTTCCCAGTGGCGCCCATCCGATCGCGACGACTTTTGGACAGAAACTTTGCCTCTGGAGGTCTGAACTGAACAGCATCCAACAAACTGATCGTCGCGCGGTTTCGGCGCCTCCTGGCAAAAAGGGCTGCCCGCGATGACCTTCCAAGATCTTTCGCCACTCGCGCGGCTTGAGAGTGAACTGGCCGATCAGACGGCGCGGCTTGATGCGGCGATCAACAACATGCCGCACGGATTGTGCATGTTCGACACCGAGAAGCGACTGATCGTCTGCAACGCCTCTTATGCGGCCATGTATCATTTGCCCGAAGAACTGACACGGCCGGGTACCCCGCTCGACGCAATACTCGAACATCGTGCGCTGAGAGGTATCGGCCCTCTCGACAAAGCGACCTATTTCAACGTGGTGGCAGAGGCCAATGTGATCGGCTCGGTCGCCAGCCAGAATATTGTCCTGTCCGATGGCCGGGTGATCAAGATCACCCACAATCCGATGAAAAACGGCGGCTATGTCGCGACCCATGAGGATGTGACCGCTGCGGTGGCGGTTTCACAAGAATTGGTGAGACAGCGCGACATGCTGGAAGCAACCGTTCAAGCTCGAACGGCGGAAATTGGACGTCAGGCTCGGGAACTGGAGCGAATGCTCGCCCAGGAGAGACAGATCAACGAACTGCAGCGCCAATTCGTCGCCATGGCCTCCCACGAATTTCGCACCCCGCTGACGATCATCGACGGGGCTGCCCAGCGGTTGTTCCGCCGGCGCGGTCAGTTGGACAGCGAATTCGTCACCGACAAGATTGATCGGATTCGAGGTGCCGTTTCTCGGATCGTCGAGTTGATGGAAAGCATCCTTTCGGTAGGAAGGCTGGATCACGGATCGGTCGAGATGTCCCGTGAGCCTCTGTCCTTGAGGGAACTGGTACAGACCTGCTGTGAGCAGCAGCAGTCAATTGCAGCAACCCACAGGATCCACGCGGACCTCGAGCGCCTTCCCGATCAGATCGAGGGGGACCAGAGGGCGCTTGAGCAGGTGTTTACAAACCTCCTTTCCAACGCCGTCAAATACGCGCCCTCCGCTCCGGACATCTATGTTTCGGGGTGGAAGGAGGCGACCGGAATAAAGGTCGCAGTGCGGGATGGCGGTCTCGGCATCGATGCGGAAGACTTGCCTCGCATGTTCCAGAGATATTTCCGAGCGCGGACATCGAGCGGTATCGCCGGGACCGGTATCGGACTCAATCTCATCAAGCAGATCATCGAACTTCACAAGGGAACTATCGAGGTCGCCAGCAAGAAAGGCCAGGGTTCGACCTTCACGATTACCTTGCCATTGGAAATGGAACGGACTGCCGTGGACGCAGCCCCATGGACGGAGCGGAGCAGAAGCGGTGGTGATCCCCGGGGCGCGGCTGAACTTTGCCGTTGATCTCCGTCGCGGGAACGGGCTTGGGGACTAGACGCTCTCGGGAATGACGATCTTCAACCGGTCGGCAATGTAGGCAATGCCCAGTCTGCCGTGGCTGTTGACAAAACGGATCGGGCTGGCTGGCCAGATGATGACCGCCGGCCTGACGCCACCGCTCGGCATGCTGATCTTCGCCGTTAGCGGCGTTCCCGCGACAGCACCCTTCCGCGCCGTCGTGCCCTATCTATCAGCGCTCTTTTTGCTTACCGGGCGATCCTGTGGGTCTCGGCCATCATCTTCTGATCCCGGCATCTGGCCTTTTGGCAAGGCGGCCTTATGTCAAGCGACTGTCGCAGTCGGCTGTTATGTCAAACTGCCCGTTCTTTTCAGCAAGGGATTGCAAAGATGTCTTTCCTTTTCTCTCTCCCACGGTTTCATTTCGGCACCCGCCTCGCTGACCATATTGAGGGCAGCGCCGACGACGACTTCATCTTTGGCCTCGACGGTGATGATCGCGTTGTTGCGGGTGCGGGGAACGACAGGATCGTCGCCGGAGCAGGAAACGACGAGATCGACGGCGGCGCAGGCAGCGATCTCATCCTGGGCGGACGAGGCTTCGACACCGCGATCTATTCTGGAAGTCTGTCCGATTATCGTTTGCCGCGGCTAACCAGCTTGTCCGACAATATCTTTACGGTTACCGATGCCAACGGCGATCGGGACGTCCTGAACGACGTCGAGGCCATCCGTTTTGAGGCAAGCGACTACACACTCTACCTTGATGGGCGCAACAATGCCGTGCTTGCGGCCAGCGACGAGGCCTCGACCGACGAGGACAGCGCGCTCGCGATCAATGTGACCGATCTCACGTCGAATGATCGGGACTTTGACGGCGATCAGATCGGGGTTGTCGCCGTTTCGCAAACAAGCGCGGCAGGCGCAGCCGTTTCGCTCGCGGAAGGTGTGGTGTCCTATCATTCCGGCACCATCTTTCAGCATCTGAACGAAGGCGAAACCGCTATCGACAGCTTCACCTATACGGTGGATGACGGGAAGGGCGGCACCGATGCCGCAACGGTGGCGGTGACGATTACCGGCGTGAATGATGCCGCCGTCATTTCGGGAGATACGAGCGGATCGGTTGTGGAGACGCCCGGTCCCGGTTCGGAAACATCGACCACGACGGGCATTCTCGTTGCCGACGATGTCGACAACAATGACCGCTTCCGGTCCGCAAGCGACCAGGTGAGTGCCATGGGTTACGGCATCTACAGTGTCGACGAGGATGGCAAATGGACTTATGCGCTCGATAACGAAAACGCTGCCGTCGATGCGCTCGGCAGCGGCGAAAGTCTCATCGACCGCTTCACGGTCCTGAGCACCGACGGGACCGCTCAAGAGGTCACGATCACCATCAACGGAGCGGATGACACCGCTCCTGCCGCACCGCGTATCAACGAAATCCACTATGACAACGTCGGCACCGATGCAGGTGAATTCGTCGAGGTTCGCGTCGCGGCCGGGTCGGACGTCTCAGGGCTCCTGGTCGAACTCTACAACGGAAATAGCGGTTCCACCTATGGTTCGACCGCCCTGTCCGGTCTTTCGATGACGTTGGATGGAGAATACGACTATTACCTATGGAACCTGCGGGCCAATGGCATCCAGAACGGCGCCCCGGACGGTGTGGCGCTTTCCGAAAACGGAACTCTGATAGAATTCCTTTCCTACGAGGGAAGCTTTACGGCGGCAAACGGATCTGCCGCGGGCACGGCGTCCACCGACATCGGAGTGGTAGAAGCCGGCAACGACGCGGTTGGCCTGTCGCTCCAGCGGATCGGCGACGGTCCGACGGAGTGGGTCGGCCCGGAAGAGCAGACCCCCGGGTCGGCAAATGAAAGCGACCCTGGTGGTGGCGAGCCGACGTCCTATCTCATCTCGGAAATTCAAGGCAGCGGCACGGCAAGCTTGCTGACCGGCGAATATGTGCTCGTCTCTGCGATCGTCACCTACACCGTTGCGGACGGTTTCTACCTGCAGGAGGAAGACGGTGACGCAGACGGCAATGGCGCGACTTCGGAAGGCATTTTTGTCTTCACCGGTGGGGCGCCGGGCGTCGCTGTCGGCGACAAGGTCGAGGTCGCCGGAACGGTAGCGGAATATTTCGATTTTACCGAAATCACCGACGTTACCGACATCATCTCCCTATCGAGCGGCAACGCGCAGCCAAGCTCAGCAGCGATTACGCTCTCACCGGATTTCGCAGCCAATCTCGAACACTACGAGGGTATGGCGATCACGTTGATGAGCGGCACGGACGATCCGCTGACGGTTATCGAGAACTTCGATCTCGCCCGTTATGGTGAAGTCACCGTCTCGGCGGGCTCCCAAATTCAACCGACCCAGATTTTTGATCCCACCACTCAGCGGTCAGAGATTGAGGCGCTGCAGGCGGCCAATGCCAACAATAGGTTGACGATAGACGACGGATCCTCCGTCCAGAATCCCGACGACTTCCGCTACATTCCGGCCTTGAGTGGAGACAACGGTAATGGTTATCTGGATGCCGGCGATACGTTTACCGAAGATGGACCGACGCTCAGGCTTGGTGCTGAGTTCACGGGATCGGTCGAAGGTGTCCTCAGCTATGGCTTCGGCGCATACAAGATGCTGGTTGACGGCGTCCTGCCTGTCGACGAGACGACCAATGGGGCTGCTCGTCCGGATGCGCCGGAGGACGTCGGTGGCAGGCTGACGGTTTCCAGCTTCAATCTTCTCAATTTTTTCACCACCTTGAATGACGGTTCTGGCGCCGGCTCCGGTCCGAACAATCTTGAGCCGCGCGGCGCAACCAGCGCGGAGGATCTGGCGCGTCAGACCGACAAGATCGTCGAGGCCATGCTGCAGATCGATGCCAGCGTCTTCGGTTTGCAGGAATTGGAGAACAACGGTTTCGACAGCGCTTCGGCTATCGCCACCCTGGTCGATGCCTTGAACGCTGCCGCTGAACCTGGCGTGACCTATGCCTTTGTCGATCCCACGGAGCCGGGATCGGACGGTTTCATCGGAACTGACGCCATTACCACCGGTCTGATTTATAAAACCAACGAAGTCAGCCTCGTTGCCTCCGACTTCCTGGTCTTTGATGATGGCAGCCAGCAGCAGAGCCGGCCGGCCGTCACGGCGACATTCGAAGAGAACGGCACCGGTGAGCAGTTCACTGTTTCGGTCAACCACTTGAAGTCGAAGAGCGGGACCGGGACAGGCGCCGATGCGGACCAGGGTGACGGGCAGGGCGCATTCAACGCAACCCGGACGGCGGCAGCCCAGCAACTGGCCGAATGGCTATCATCCGACAATCCTGATGGATATCTGGCGCAGAACGGCGTTGGTGATACGGATGTCCTTGTTATCGGAGATCTCAATTCCTACGCTCAGGAAGACCCTGTCGACGCCATCCGCGATGCCGGCTATGTCGATCTGATCGATAGTTTTATCGGCCAACAGGACGCGTTCAGCTACATCTTCGACGGACAACAGGGAACGCTGGATCAAGGCCTTGCATCACAGTCCCTGGCCAGTCAGGTCAGCGGCGTTACCGAATGGCACATCAACGCGCAGGAGCCGGGTCTCTTCAGCTATTCCACGGAGTTCAAAGATCCTGCCTTCTACAATGACGATGTCTATGCGACATCGGACCATGATCCGTTGCTGATTGGCCTAAATCTTGGAGGCAATCCATTCATTGCCTGATTGGATGAGCTTTTGCTGCCATCTTGAAGACGCCCGTCTACTGAAAGACGAGCGTCTGTAAGATGAAGAAGGTCAGCCTGTTCAGCCGCGTCTGCGGCTGGATCTTGCGGGTCGCGGATCAGGCGAGTTTAGCCGTGTCCGCACCAAATGCCTCGAGCAGCGCAGCGATATAGCCATAGCAAAAGGCGAAAGCCACGCCCGTCGGATCGCGGCCGTCGATGCGCGGTACATGATCCGGCATGACCATGTACCGGTAGCCCACCTCCTGATACACCCTCAAGGAGCGGACCATATCCATGTCGCCCTCTTCCGGAAAGGTCTCCATAAACGAGAGCTTACCACCCCGGATGTTGCGGAAATGGACGTTGAAGATTTTGTCGCGGCTTCCAAACCAGCGAATGATGTCGTCGATCTCCTCACGGGGATTGTCGAGCATCTCGCCGATCGAACCCTGGCAGAAATTGAGGCCGTGATAGGCGCTTTCGCGCATCAAGACGAATTTCTTGAGACCTTCCACGGTGCCGAGCACCCGTGTAACGCCCTTGTAGCCCGGTGGAGTATAGGGATCGTGCGGGTGGCAGGCGAGCCGAACGCGGTTGCTCTCCGCCACAGGCACGACACGTTCGAGGAAATAGTCAATGCGCTCCCAGTTTTCATCCTCCGAGAGCACGCCGGCCAGGCCCGGGGCTGCATCCCGGTTGGTTTTTTCCCAGCGGAAGGCTTCGTTCAACGAACCGCCGCGACCGCGCTCCAGCTCGGTACGGGGAATACCGATCAGATTCAGGTTGTATTTGACAGCCGGAATGCCAACCTTGGCACAGTTCTCGATCATCTGAGAAACGGCATCGATTTGACGGTCACGCTCAGGTCCGGCAAGCAGGATATCAGGATAGGACGCCTGTTCGATCGGCTTTGAGGGGAGGGGAAGCTGAACCATGTCGAGGACAAGTCCAAAACTTTCCACGTGATCACGGTGGCGTTCCAGATCTTCCAACGTCCAGCTCGAAGGTGGACCTGGCGGATCGGCGGAAATATGTTTCACACCAAGCTGCGCCCATACCCTGTAGTCGTCGTCATCCCGCGCTGCGACTTGTGTCCCCAGATACACTTTGAACCTCTCCCTAACGGATCATCATCATATGACATAATATGAGCTATAGGTTCATGTCGAGAGCATGTTGCTGCTCTGCCATGATCCGATAGCGGCGTTGGCTTGCGTTGATGTGATCGCGCATCGCCTTCCTTGCCCGCTCGGGGTCCTGATCGGTGATGGCATCCAGTATGGCCACATGCTCGGCGTGAACCTTGAAGAGGTAGGCCTTGTCGGTAACCTCAGGAAGCGTCGGAAACTGGCCGCGTGGAATCGCTTTCGCGCCGAATTGGCGGAAAACCTCCACGTAGATACGATTGTTGGTGGCTGCGGCAATCGCCATGTGGAAGGCAAGGTCGGCTTCGACGGTCGGCAGTCCCTGTTCGATCAGCTGCCACATACGCCTATTTGCCAGGCGAATCTCGCTTTCCTGTTCGGCCGTTCTGCGATAGGCGGCAATTGCAGCGGCCTCTCCCTCAGTCGCAAGCCGGAACTCCAGGAGCTCCAGGGTTACCGGAATGTTGTTGATCTCCGTCGGTGTCAGCCTAAAGCCGTGACCTGGCGGAGGATCGCCGACGAACACGCCCTTGCCCTGGACCGGACGGACGAGACCTGCCGCCCGCAGATCGGCGATCGCCTCCCGCACTACCGTGCGACTGACGCCAAACTGCACTTCGAGTTGCGGCTCCGTTGGAAGCCTGTCGCCATTCTTGAGGCGCCCTGTTTCGATCTCATTGCGGAAATGATCGATCACTTTCTGCGCCAGCCGCTGCCGAACCGGTTTCATTCACACCCCACGTTCAATCCCCACTTCGGGGTTCAGACCCCTTGCCATCTGCATCCAGGGCCGATAATCATATTATGACATACGAGCAACATACTATGTTATGTATGTTATCCTTGGGAGGGAAATCTATGAAGCAATTTTGCGCGCGACTTCTCGTTGGTGCTGCGATCAGCGTCATGACGCTGGCCTCGCCGGCGGCTTTCGCCAAAACGCCGGACAACCAGCTTGTCATCGCGACATCGCTGGCGCAGGTCCTGTCGCTCGATCCGCATCAGGCGACCGAGGCGAAGGCCAATGAAATCATGGCCAACCTCTACGATCGGCTGGTCTCCGTCGACGGGTCCGGCAAGATTGCCCCACAGCTTGCGGAAAGCTGGCAGATCGACGACAAGGGCATCACATTCAAGCTGCGCAAGGCCGATTTTGCTTCCGGCAATCCTGTTACCTCCGCCGATGTCGTCTTTTCCATTACCCGTCTGCTGAAGCTCGATCAGGCCGCCGCCGCAAACCTCAAGCGCGTCGGATACAATGGCGGCAATGTCGAGAAACTGGTGACCGCTCCGGACGAAAAGACGGTCCGCATCGATCTCTCCGGCGAGACCACCTCGGAACTCCTTCTCTACCGCCTGGCAATGGTGATTGCGAGCGTTGTCGACAGCAAGGAAGTCAAGGCGCACGAGGCCAGCGGCGACTGGGGTAACGGATGGATGCGCACCAATTCTGCTGGTTCCGGCCCGTTTACCCTCAACCGCTGGACGCCGAATGAGATCGTCATCCTGGAGGCGAACAAGACCTATACCGGCGGCGAACCCAAGATGCGTCGCGTCGTCATTCGCCATGTTCCCGAGAGCCAGGTGGAGCGTCTGATGCTGGAACGTGGCGACGTCGATATCGCCAGCGCTCTCACCGCGTCGGATCTTTCTGCATTCAACGGCAAGCAGGACTTCCAGATTCAGCGAGTGCCGACCGGCGGTTTCTATGTGCTGTCGATGAATGCCGGTAAGGAACCGCTCTCCAATCCGAAAGTCCGCGAAGCGATTGCCTATGGCATCGACTACAAGGGTATGGAAAAGGCGATCATGGGCCCATATGGCCGAGCCCGCACCATTCCGGTTCCGGAAAATTTCGAATATGCCATTCCAAGCCCCGACTGGCAGCTTAACGTTGACAAGGCGAAGGCGCTTCTTGCCGAAGCCGGCTACAAGGACGGCTTCTCGCTGACGCTCAAGACCATCGCCCAGACGCCGCGTATCGATCTTGCCACCGCCATCCAGGCGTCGCTTGGTCAGATCGGCATCAAGGTGAACATCCAGCAAGGAAACGGCGCTGACGTCATCGCCGCGCACCGTGCCCGCGATTTCGATCTTCTGATCCCGCAGACCGGCGCTTATATGCCCAACGTACTCGGATCGATGGAGCAGTTTTCGAGCAACCCCGACAACTCGCTTGCCGCCAACAATGCCGGGAATTTCGTGTGGCGGTCGGCCTGGGACATTCCGGAGCTGACGGCGTTGACGGCAAAGGCATCGCTTGAGCCGGATGCGAAAAAACGCGGCGAGATCTACGTGAAGATGCAGGAAACCTTCGTCGCCCAGAAGCCGGCGGTGCTGCCGCTCTTCGAACGTTATGAGCCAATCGTCGTCACCACGCGCGTAAAGAACTATGTCGGCCACCCGAACGCGACGACGCGGCTCGAAGGCGTGACAAAAGACTAGCCAAGGCAGCCGATCATGAAGGAATTGTCCCTAGTTGGATTGGCGCGACGCGTCCTGCAGTTCGTCGTCAGTCTATTCATCCTCTTATGTGTCACCTTCGTGATCGGCCGCGTCATGCCGACGGATCCGGTGGGCGCGATTGTCGGCGAGCTCGCAGATCCGGCGGCCTATGAGGCGATGCGCGTCAGGCTCGGCCTCGATCTGCCGCTCTACCAGCAGTTCTTCATCTATCTCAAGGGGCTTTTGTTCGGGGATTTCGGGACGGCGGTGCTGACCGGAAATCCGGTCAGCCGCGACCTTTCTCAGGCTTTTCCCGCGACCCTGGAGCTTGCCACGCTTGCGATCCTCATATCGACGATTGTCGGCGTGCCCCTCGGCCTGGCCGCCGCGCTCTTTCGCGACAGCTTCATCGACAAGTTCGCGCGCGTCTTCGCGTTGGTAGGGCACTCGATCCCGGTATTCTGGTTCGGGATCGTCGGCCTCGTCATTTTCTACGCGTGGCTTTCACTGGTCGGCGGACCGGGCAGGGTGGATGTGTTTTATGAAGGGATCATCGAGCCGACCACGGGGCTGATGCTCGTCGACAGCCTTCTCGAAGGCGAGACGGAAATTTTCTGGAATGCGCTTTCGCATATCATCCTGCCGGCGGCGATCCTCGCCTATATGGCGATGGCCTATATAACCCGCATGACCCGCAGCTTCACCCTGGAACAGCTGAACCAGGACTATGTCATCGCGGCGCGTGCCAAGGGCGTTAGCCCGGCGCGCACCGTCGTCGGTCACGTTCTGCCGAATATCGCCGTCCAGCTCATCACGGTGCTCGCAATTTCCTACGGCAACCTCCTTGAAGGAGCGGTTGTGACCGAGATCGTCTTTTCCTGGCCAGGCATCGGCCAATACATGACGAATGCGCTGATGATCGGCGATATGAACGCGATCCTCGCGAGCACCATCATCGTCGGCTTCATATTCATGTTTCTCAATTTCGCAGCCGACATCGCCTATGTGCTGCTTGACCCACGCACCAGGGAGGCCGCATGACCCGCACCTTGCAAGGGACACAGGTGGTGCAGCCGCCGGGGATGCCGCAACGTTTCTGGGCCAGCACGTCGCGGGTGATCGGCAAGCTCGCCGACGAGCCCTTGGGAATGGTCGGGTTCGTGATCCTTGCGCTGCTCGTCCTGATCGCCATCTTCGCTCCGCTGATTGCGCCCTACGATCCGGCGCGGCAAATGCTGGGCGATGCGCTACAGCCTCCGAGCCTTGCGCACTGGGCCGGAACCGACGAATTCGGCCGCGACATCCTGAGCCGGCTCATCTACGGAACCCGCATCACGATTCAGACCGTGCTTTCGGTCTCGCTCATCGTTGGCCCGATCGGCCTTGTCATCGGCATCGTCGCGGGTTTCTTCGGAGGGCGGACGGATGCGATTCTGATGCGCGCGACGGACATCGTATTGTCGTTTCCGTCGCTGATCCTCGCCTTGGCCTTCGCCGCCTCGCTCGGTGCGGGACTGGGTACAGCAATCGTTGCAATCTCGTTGACCGCCTGGCCACCCATTGCACGCCTTGCGCGCGCCGAGGCGCTGGTCGTGCGCAACGCCGACTATGTCGCGGCAGCGCGGCTTTACGGTGCATCGCCCCTGCGGGTCCTGTTTTTCTATATCGCGCCCATGTGCGCACCCTCCGTCATCGTGCGTCTGACATTGAACATGGCGGGTATCATCCTGACGGCGGCTTCCCTTGGCTTTCTTGGCCTTGGCGCACAACCGCCATCGCCCGAGTGGGGGGCGATGATCTCGAGCGGCCGCAAGTTCATTTTGGATTACTGGTGGGTTGCGGTGATGCCCGGTGTGGCGATCCTGCTGACCAGCCTTGCCTTCAACATCGCCGGCGACACGTTGCGCGATCTACTGGATCCCCGCCATGCAAGATCGTGACCTCACGCCCATCCTTTCCGTCCAAAATCTCAATGTGCGCTTCGGCCGCAACGCAATAGCGGCGGTATCCAATGTCAGTTTCGACGTGGCTCGAGAGCGGATCGGCATTGTCGGCGAATCCGGTTCGGGAAAATCCACGACGGGGCGCGCTATCATGCGCCTGCTGCCCGCCCGCGCCAATGTCGTTGCTGACCGGCTTGAGTTCAACGGCGAGCCGCTTCTTGAGAAAACCGAGAAAGAGATGGGCCGGCTCAGAGGCAAGGACCTTGCCCTGATCATGCAGGATCCGCGTTACTCGCTCAATCCGGTATTGACGATCGGCAGGCAGATCGCTGAATCGGCCAGGCTTCATCTCGGGCTCAAGGGCGATGGCGCGATGGCGCATGCGCGCCACATGCTGGAGCGGGTACGGATCAAGGATCCGGATCGAGTGCTGAAACTTTACGCCCACCAGATATCGGGCGGCATGGGCCAGCGCGTGATGATCGCCATGATGCTGCTCGCCAAGCCGAAGCTGGTGATCGCGGACGAGCCGACGTCGGCGCTCGATGTCAGCGTCCGCAAAGATGTGCTTGTGCTGCTCGATGAACTGGTTCGCGAAAACAATTCAGGTCTGATCCTGATCAGCCACGATATCCGCATGGTCGCGGCCTTCTGCGAGCGCATTCTGGTCATGTATTCCGGCCGTATCGTCGAAACGCTTACAAATCTGGAAGAGGCGCAGCATCCCTATACGAAGGGTTTGATTGCGGCGATGCCGGATCCCCGCCGCCCCGTCCGTCGTCTCAAGGTGCTGGATCGGGCATCGATTGAAGCGAACATAGCGCCATGATCAAAGTTGAAAATCTCGATGTCGTCTACGGTTCGAAGAATGCATCGAACCACGTCGTGCGGAGCGTGAGTTTTGACGTGGGGCGCGGTGAAACCCTGGGTATCGTGGGAGAATCCGGCTGCGGGAAATCGACCTTGCTGCGGTCTCTGGCGGGATTGGAACGGGGCTGGACGGGCTCGATTGCCTTTGACGGCAAACCGGTTGGAACAGCGCGCAGCCGCGAAGAGTTGAAGCTGGCGCAAATGGTATTCCAGGATCCCTACGGTTCCCTGCATCCCCGTCATCGCATCGGCACCGCACTTGCGGAGCCTCTTCGGGCGATGGGGTTGGGCGATGGTTGGTCGGAAGCATCCAGGGCACTGCGGCAGGTGGGGCTGCCGGAGCATTTCGCCAACCGGTTTCCGCACGAGCTTTCGGGTGGGCAGCGCCAACGAGTGGCAATTGCTCGGGCGCTTATCCTTTCACCCCCGATCCTGCTTCTCGACGAACCAACCTCGGCGCTCGACCTTTCGATCCAGGCCGAAGTTTTGAACCTGCTTGCCGATCAGCGCGAAGAACGCAACCTGACCTATGTGTTGGTCAGCCATGACCTTTCCGTCATCGCGCATATGTGCGACCGGGTGCTGGTCATGCAGAACGGCATCTTCGTCGACGAACTCACCAAGGCAGATCTGACAGAGGGAGTCACGCACGCGGCTTATTCCCGCGAGCTTTTCGAAGCGAGCTTTCTTTGATGCTCAGCGGAATGACCCGGATCCTTCACGGTCCTTTTCCTCTCTGACACGCGGACGGATTGCCGGGCGGGGACAAAGAGTTGCTTACCCCGGAACAGGTGTCGACATACGAGTGCCGATCGCTCCTGTTCATGAAATCGTTCAAGAACGCAGGTTCATCCGATACCCGATCGCTTTTCCGGTCGGTTTTCTGAACAGGATCGATAACCCTTTGCGATTGGAGTCCCCAATCTCCGCACGACTATCTTCTACCGTTCAAGCCGCATCTTTGCCCAAGCAATCTCATGCGACTTCACACCCCATGGTCCTTACCATTGAAATGGAGCCGGACATGCAAAGCCCCAACCAACTTGAAATCTCCCGCCGTGATTTACTTATCTCCTCGACCGCGACCGTCGCGGTCACTGGAGTCGCGGCTGATGGAGCGGCGGCACAATCTGCGGGAAAGATAATGGACCACACAACGAAGGTTTCCTTCACCGTTAACGGCGAACGGCGGGATCTTGACTTGGACAACAGGACCACGCTGCTCGATGCGCTGCGCGAGCACTTGCATCTCACCGGAACCAAGAAGGGCTGCGACCATGGCCAGTGCGGCGCCTGCACCGTGATCATCGACGGCCGCCGCATCAACGCCTGTCTGACGCTGGCGGTTATGCACGAGGGGGACCAGATCACGACCATCGAAGGTCTCGGTGAGCCTGGAAATCTTCATCCGATGCAGGCTGCCTTTATCAAACACGACGGCTTCCAGTGTGGTTACTGTACGCCCGGGCAGATCTGTTCCTCCGTGGCGGTGCTCGAGGAGATCAAGGCGAACATCCCGAGCCACGTCACCGGCGATCTTACGAGACAGGCCCATGTCACGCCTGCGGAGATCCGCGAGCGGATGAGCGGCAATATCTGTCGTTGCGGCGCCTATTCCAACATTCTCGACGCCATCACGGAAGTCGCGGGGACAAGAGCATGAGAGCCTTCACCTACGAACGCGCCTCCTCTGTCGAGGCGGCGGCCAAGGCGGCCGCCTCCAATCCCGAAGCCAAGTTCATCGCAGGCGGCACGAACCTGCTCGATCTCATGAAGCTCGAGATCGAGACGCCGACGCATCTGATCGATGTAAACGACATCGGCCTGGACAAGATCGAACCGACACAGGACGGCGGTCTGCGGATCGGAGCTCTTGTCCGCAATACGGACCTGGCCGCGCATGAAACCGTCCGTCGCGACTACGGGCTCCTCTCCCGAGCCCTTCTCGCCGGTGCGTCGGGGCAGTTGCGCAACAAGGCCAGCACTGCGGGCAATCTCCTGCAGCGTACGCGCTGTCCTTACTTCTATGACACCAATCAGCCATGCAACAAGCGCCAGCCGGGTAGCGGCTGTTCCGCCATCGGCGGCTTCAGCCGCCAGCATGCGGTCATTGGCACGAGCGAGGCTTGCATCGCGACAAACCCGAGCGACATGGCCATTGCCATGCGGGCGCTGGACGCGGTCGTCGAGACCGTGAAGGGAGACGGCAGCCGTCGCGCCATCCCCATTGCCGATTTCCACCGCCTGCCCGGCGACACACCGCACATTGAGACGGTTCTCGAACCCGGCGAGATGATTACGGCAGTCGTGCTGCCGCCACCAATCGGAGGGCGACAGATTTACCGCAAGGTCCGTGACCGCGCCTCCTATGCCTTTGCGCTCGTCTCGGTCGGTGCTGTCATCCAATCGAACGGAACAGGTCGTATTGCCGTCGGTGGTGTCGCCCACAAGCCTTGGCGCGTCGAGGCGGCCGAGGCAGAGCTGCCGAATGGTGCGCGCGCCGCAGCCCATGTCCTTCTTGCGGATGCCCGTCCTACCGAAGAGAACCGTTTCAAGGTGGAGTTGGTCGAGCGCACGCTCGCAGCCGTCGTCTCGGAAGCCAGGGGATAGTCATGCAGTTCGATACACCAGCAACCACGAACCCGATCGACCGCCTGAAGGTCGTTGGGCAACCTATCCATCGCATCGACGGCGAACGCAAGACGACCGGCCGCGCGATCTATGCCTATGAATGGAACGATCCAAACGTGTCATATGCCTACGGCTATCCCGTGGGCGCGGCCATTCCCAAGGGCCGCATCAAGTCGATGGATGTCTCCGACGCGAAGAAGGCGCTGGGCGTACTTGCCGTCGTGACAACGCTGGACGTCGGCGACCTGAAGAAGGGCGATTTCAATACCGCAAAACTCTTCGGCGGCGACCAGGTCCAGCATTATCATCAAGCGATTGCGGTCGTTGTCGCGGAGACTTTCGAGCAAGCGCGCGCCGCCGCCGCACTGGTAAGGGTCGACTATGCCGAGGAGAAGGGTGCTTTCGACCTTGAAAAGGCGATGGATACGGCAGCCAAGCCGGAGGAGTCGCAGGAGCCGGATACGGCTGTCGGAGACTTCGATGCGGCGTTCACGTCCGCTCCGGTGACCTTGGATGAAACCTACACGACACCGGATCAATCGCATTGCATGATGGAGCCACATGCTTCCATCGCAGCCTGGAACGGTGATGAGCTCACTGTCTGGACGTCGAGCCAGATGATCGACTGGTGGCGTTCCGACCTGGCGACGACGCTCGGGATCGACAAGGAAAAGCTCCATCTGATGTCTCCGTTCATCGGCGGCGGTTTCGGGGGCAAGCTGTTCCTGAGAGCTGATGCCGTGCTCGCTGCGTTCGGGGCAAAGGCTGCGGGACGTCCCGTCAAGGTCGCCCTTCCACGACCCCTCATGCCGAACAACACCACTCATCGCCCGGCCACCATCCAGCGCATCCGCATCGGGGCGGATCGCGACGGCAGGATCACAGCGATCGCCCACCAGAGCTGGTCGGGCGACCTTCCAGGCGGTGGTCCCGAGACTGCCGTCAATCAGACCCGCCTGCTTTACGCCGGAGTAAACCGCATGACTGCGATGCGGCTTGCAGCACTCGATCTTCCGGAGGGCAACGCGATGCGGGCCCCAGGCGAGGCTCCGGGTCTGATGGCTCTGGAAATCGCGATCGACGAGATGGCCGAGAAGCTCGCAATGGATCCCGTGCAGTTCCGCATCCTCAACGACACCCAGGTCGATCCGGAAAACCCCGAGCGTCCGTTCAGCCAGCGCAATCTGATCGGCTGTCTGGAGTTGGGCGCGGAGCGGTTCGGCTGGAACCAGCGTAGAGGACCAGGATCAAGGCGCGACGGCAATTGGCTGATCGGAGTCGGAGTTGCGGCAGCCTTTCGCAACAATCTCCTCGTGCCATCGGGAGCGCGGGTGCGGCTCGATCGCGAGGGCATCGTGACGGTCGAAACCGATATGACCGACATTGGGACCGGCAGCTATACGATCATCGCCCAGACCGCGGCCGAGATGCTGGGACTACCCATCGACAAGGTTGCGGTCCGGCTCGGCGATTCCCGCTTTCCCGTCTCGGCGGGATCCGGCGGGCAGTTTGGCGGCAACTGCTCGACCGCCGGCGTCTATGCGGCTTGCGTCAAACTCCGCGAAGCCATCGCGCAGAAGCTCGGCTTCAACTCCGAGGATGTTGTCTTCGAAAACGGCCAGGTCCGTTCCGGGAACCGCGCCGTGCCACTTGCCGAGGCGGCCGGTTCGGACGGCCTTGCAGGCGAGGACACGATTCAATGGGGAGACCTTTCGAAGACGCATCAGCAATCCACCTTTGGAGCACATTTCGTAGAGGTTGGCGTCGACGTCGCGACGGGTGAGACCCGCATCCGTCGTATGCTGGCGGTGTGCGCCGCGGGACGCATCCTCAACCCGATCACTGCCCGCAGCCAGGTAATCGGTGCGATGACCATGGGCGTCGGCGGGGCTTTATACGAGGAGCTCGCCGTGGACACCCGATCGGGTTTCTTCGTCAACCACGACCTTGCCGGATACGAGGTTCCCGTTCACGCAGATATCCCCCACCAGGAGGTGATCTTCATGAACGAAACCGACCCCATGTCGTCACCGATGAAAGCAAAGGGCGTCGGCGAACTCGGACTTTGTGGCGTTTCCGCTGCGATTGCCAACGCCATCTACAACGCGACCGGTATCAGAGTTAGACACTATCCGATCACGCTCGACAAGCTGATCGGTGGCCTGCCGGACGTTGCCTAAGTGATCGGCGGCGGTCTCAAACCGAGACCGTCGTTATCCTTTTTACCGCCCGTCGAGCCGCATCTTCTCCTTCATCCGCCAGGCGCGCGGCGTTTCGGTGGTTTGCCTGAGAAAGAACCGCGAAAAATACGCCGGATCGTTGAAACCGAGACGGTGGGCGATTTCCTGCACGGAAGCGAGGGAAAAGACGAGCTCGCGCTTTGATTCCTCCACCAACTTCGCGCTGATCAAATCATGGACCGTATGGCCGGTCGTTGAGCGTACGATGCGATTGAGATGAGTCAGCGATATGCCGAGTTCGGCAGCATAAAAAGACGCCGGTTTATGCGAGCGGAAATGCCGCTGGATGAGGCCGCGCAACAACTCCATGCGCTTTTCGCCTTCTTCTGCAGAGAGTTGACTGACGTTGTCCTTGTGGGAGATCCGAGCGGCAAGCCTGAGGGAAAGGGCTATGTAGGATGACAGGAGCTCATTGCGACCACTGCCTCGATGCTCGAACTCGTTGCCGATACGTTTCACCGTCTGCATTAGGTAGTCCGCGTCGAGATCCTGCGGATCCAGCGCCGTCAGATGCGGTAGCGACAGCCATTCGCCGTAGCTGCCACGTTCGCCGGGAGCATGGCTCAAGTGAGAAGCAAGGACTGTGATTACCAATCCCTCAATGTCGCGGGAGAACCTGAAGCCGTGGTTCAGGCCCGGCGGGACCGTCAGGATCGATGGTGGGTGGATCGGAACGCTTTTACGGTCGAAGGTGGCATCTCCCGAGCCGGCCTCGATGTACAATATCTGAAAGAACGACTCGTGCCGGTGTAGCCGGATTTCCCATTGGTGTCGGCTGCTTCGGGACTTGATCGTTTCGCAATGCACCCAGAAATCCGGCTCCTTGCCGGTTTCTTCGCCGTAAAGCTGATAGGTGGGTACGTGCCGGTACATCCGTTGCCTCCGGGCGGAAATGTTCATTTTGTGCAATTTTTTGACTTGAAAGTCCATTGCTGCCGACGCTGAAGCCGAGCAGAATTTATCAAAAGGCAAAAACGCATGGGAGGATGCGCTTGAGGACGCAGGTGGCCATTATTGGTTCCGGACCGTCAGGTCTCTTGCTTGGCCAGCTTCTGACCGAGGCGGGTATAGACAACGTCATTCTGGACCGGGTGAGCAAGGACTACATCCTCGGCCGTGTCCGCGCTGGAGTGCTTGAGGAAAGCACGGTCGCGCTTCTCGACCAGGCGCATTCAGGTAGCCGCATGCATGCCGAAGGGTTGCCGCATGACGGGTTCTCGCTTGCCTTCGATGGACGCGACCATCGTATCGATCTCTATGGCCTGACCGGCGGAAAGCGGGTCATGGTCTACGGTCAGACAGAGGTGACGCGGGATCTGATGGAAGGACGCGAGAAGAGCGGCGCCGTGTCCATCTATGAGGCGAGCAACGTGCAGCCCCACGATTTTGGCGGCGGCTCTCCTCACGTCACCTACGAAAAAGACGGCAGGACACAGCGGATCGACTGCGATTTTATCGCCGGTTGCGACGGTTTCCATGGTGCGAGCCGCAAGGCGGTGCCGGAAAAGGCGCTCAGCCTATTCGAAAAAGTCTACCCGTTCGGCTGGCTCGGCATCCTGGCCGAGGTTGCGCCGGTCAGTCACGAGCTGATCTATGCCAACCATCCGCGCGGCTTTGCGCTTTGTTCGATGCGTTCTGCAACCCGCAGCCGCTACTACATCCAATGCGCCCTCGACGAAAAGATCGAGAACTGGAGCGACCAGCGCTTTTGGGACGAGCTCCGCCGCCGATTGCCCGCGCACCACGCCGAGGCTCTCATCACCGCACCGTCCTTCGAGAAGTCGATCGCGCCGCTGCGCTCCTTCGTCGCCGAACCCATGCGCTTCGGCAGCATGTTCCTTGTCGGAGACGCGGCGCATATCGTGCCGCCGACCGGTGCCAAAGGGCTGAACCTCGCTGCGAGCGATGTGCACTACCTCTTCAACGGACTGCGGGAGCATTATCACGACCGCTCCGCGGCCGGTCTTGATGTCTATTCGCAAAAGGCGCTTGCTCGCGTCTGGAAGGCCGTGCGCTTCTCCTGGTGGATGACGACGATGATGCATCGTTTCCCCGATACAGGCGACTTCGATCAGAAAATTCAGGAAGCCGAGCTTGATTATCTCACGCACTCGCGGGCCGCTTCCACGGCGCTTGCGGAAAATTACGTTGGCTTGCCGTTCTGAGTTGCCGTTTGATTGGCTTCACGGGAATAAATGCATCTAGGGATGCACGCCGCTTTGAACTTGAAACCGGTGGACGGGCTAAACACCTGCACCGTTTGGAAAAAGGGAGGACTGAACATGAAGAAGACCATTCTCTGCGGAATTGCCGCTTTGGCCTTGAGCAGCACGGCTTATGCCGACGTCATCAAGGTCGGCGTCGTCGGTCCGTTCTCGGGTCCGTTCGCGCTGCAGGGCAAGAACTTCAAGGCCGGCATCGACGCCTATATGGCGCTCAACGGCAACAAGGTCGGCAACGACACGATCGAGATCATCTACCGAGACATCCCGACCGCCGATCCGGCGCAGTCCAAGGCGCTCGGCCAGGAGCTGATCGTAAAGGAAAAGGTCAAATATCTCGCCGGCTTCTACTTCACCCCGGACGCCATGGCCGTTACGCCGATCCTGAAACAGGGCAACGTGCCGATGGTCATCATGAACGCCGCCACCTCGGCGATCATGAAAACCAGCCCGTTCGTCGTGCGTACCTCGTTCACCACCTGGCAGACGTCCTCGCCGATCGCGAAGGTGGCGTTCGATGCCGGCGTGAAGAAGGTAATCTCGGTGGTGAGCGACTATGGTCCGGGCATCGATGCGGAAAATGCCTTCAAGACAGGCTTCACGAAGGCTGGTGGCGAAGTGGTGGAGTCGATCCGCCTACCACTCGCCACTAACGACTTCAGCCCGATCATGCAGCGCATCAAGGATTCCGGGGCCCAGGGCGTCTTCGCCTTCCTTCCGTCCGGTCCGACAACACTCGGCTTCGTCAAGGCCTATAACGACAACGGCCTGAAGACGGCCGGTATCAAGTTTTTCGCGCCTGGCGACCTGACGCAGGAATCGGATCTGCCCGCACTCGGTGATGCGGCGCTTGGCATTCAGACGACGTTCCACTACGCCGTCTCGCACGATTCCCCGGAAAACAAGACCTTCGTCGATGCAGCGGCCAAGGCGATCGGCAACAAGGCGGAACTCTCCTTCCCGGCAGTCGGCGCCTATGACGGCATGCATGTCATCTACAAGATGATCGAGGCGACCGGCGGCAAACAGGATGCCGAGAAGGCGGTGGACGCGGTGAAGGGCCTCTCCTGGACGAGCCCGCGCGGCCCGGTTTCCATCGATCCGGAAAGTCGTCACATCACGCAGAACATTTATCTGCGCGAAGTCGCCAAAGGTGCCGACGGGACCTACATCAACAAGGAAACCCAGACCTTCGAGAAGCAGGGCGATCCGGGCCTGGCTGCGGCCAAGTAAGCCTTACGAGAAAGCTCCGAACCCTCGGCGGGCTTACCCTGGCCCGCCGTTGCCGGACAGGACATTTTGATGCAGACAGTCTTCAGCATAGCCATCGACGCGCTTGCCTATGGCATGGTGCTGTTCGTCATATCGATCGGTCTTTCGGTCACCATGGGCCTGATGCGCGTCGTCAATCTGGCACACGGCGCTTTTGCGATGATCGGCGGCTATATCGCCTCCTATGTGGCGCGCGACCTCGGACTTGGTTATGCCCTCGCCGTGATCGCTGCGGTCGTCATCACCATCATCATCGCCATCCCGATTGAGCGGCTTCTCTATCGCCGCATCTACGGTCAGCCGGAACTGACGCAGGTGTTGATGACCATCGGCATCACCTTCTGCATCATCGGAATTGCAAATTATGCGATGGGGCCGACGCTGAAGACGATTCCCCTTGCGGAGCCGTTAAGGGGATCGGTGGATCTTGGCTTCCGCACGATTTCCATCCACCGGCTCTTTGCCATCATCTGTGGTCTGGCAGTCGCGCTCGGCCTTTGGTTCGCGATCGAAAAGACCAGTTTCGGCGTAAAGCTGCGCGCTTCGGTGGACAATGCGGCCATGGCAGCGGCACTCGGCGTGCGGACCGAGATCGTTTATGCGATCAGCTTTGCGGTTGCCGTCGGGCTTGCTGCCTTCGGCGGGGTGGTGGGCGCCGAACTGCTGCCGGTCGAGCCTTATTACGCGCTTCGCTACATGGTCACCTTCCTGGTCGTCGTCTCCGTCGGCGGGGCGGGGTCTATCCCCGGCGCGCTGATTGCCTGCCTCCTGCTCGGGGCGATCGATACGACGGGGCGCTACCTGATGCCGGAATTCGGCGAGTTCTTTTTTTATCTCGCGGTGATCGCAATCATCTGCGTTTTTCCCCGCGGCCTTGCCGGACGTATAAAGTGAGGCGAACTAGGTAAACATGACACTGGCTGTGAACACTCAGACCATACTTGGCCGGCCGCGGGGCGGCTCCTTCAGGCGCGATCTGATGGGCGTCGCGGTGATCGCCGTCTTTGCCGCGGCGGGATACATCCTTTTCCCCGACAATCTCGCGTTGCTGACCCGCATTCTGTCAGTCGCCTTGCTTGTTCTCGCGCTCGATCTGGTGACAGGTTACTGCGGTGTCGCGACGCTCGGCCATGCCGCGTTCTTCGGTTCCGGAGCCTATGCCGCCGGCATTCTCTCAGCTCACTATGGCATCAACGACCCGCTGTTGATGACGCTCGGGGGCATCGTAGCCGGCGCAGTCGCGGGCCTCCTCTGTGCTGTCATCATGTTGCGCGCCCACGGTTTGCCACAGCTCGTCTTGTCGATCGCGCTGATCTACCTGTTTCACGAACTTGCCAACAAGGCTTCCTCCTGGACGGGGGGCAGCGACGGCCTTTCGGGCATCATGCCGGATCCTGTCTTTGGCTTGTATGAGTTCGACCTCTTTGGTCATACGGCATATTTCTTCGGCGTTGCGCTGCTGCTGATCGCCTTCGTCCTTCTGCGCCTCGTGGTCCGCTCTCCGTTCGGCATGTTGTGTCGCGGCATCAAGGAAGACCCCTTGCGCATTCGCGCTATGGGTGCTTCGCCGAATGCGGCACTTGCCAAGATGTATGTGATTTCCGGTGCCGTTGCCGGCACGGGAGGTGCGCTCAGCGCGATCTCGACGCAGGTGGTCGCGCTCGATGCGCTGTCCTTTACCCAATCTGCCGAAGCGCTGGTCATGCTGGTGCTGGGCGGCACCGGCTCTCTGTTCGGCGCGCTTGCCGGCACCCTGATCTTCATGCTGTTCGAAGACTATGTATCGGCCGCCAATCCCTTCCATTGGCTCACCATGGTCGGCGCGCTCTTGATCGCGGTCGTGCTGTTTGCCCCGAAGGGCATCTACGGAACCGCGGCTGCGTACTTCACCCGCCGCGGGGAGGCGAACCGATGAGCGCCGTTTTCGAAGTCGCCAATCTCAAGCGGTCGTTCGGTGGTCTCGTCGTCACCAACGACGTCTCGCTTTCCATGGCGCCGGGCGACCGGATTGCGCTGATCGGGCCGAACGGCGCCGGCAAAACAACTTTCGTCAATCTCGTGACCGGCAACCTGCCGCCGAGTTCCGGGGAGGTTCGCCTCGGCGGCGAGACCGTTACCAGGATCGACGCGATTGGCCGGGTGCGGCGGGGCCTCGTCCGTTCCTTTCAGGTGACGCGGCTCTTCCAGGACATGACGCCTGCCGAGCACGTGGGGCTTGCGGTCCTGCAGCGAGATGGCCGCGCCGGTCGCCTCTTCGGCAGCTTCCTCAACATGCCAGAGGTGATGGCGGAAGTCTCCGAACTGCTGGAAAAACTCGGCTTGGCGGAGCTGGCGCATCGCAAGGTGCGCGAAATCGCCTACGGCCAGCAGCGGCTTCTGGAAATCGCGGTTGCGTTGGCGCTGAAGCCGAAGGTGTTGCTGCTCGACGAGCCTGCAGCCGGCGTGCCGCAGAGCGATACGGGCCGCATTGAGCAGGCGCTGGCGGATCTGCCGCCGGACTTGGCCGTGCTGATGATCGAGCACGACATGGATCTCGTCTTCCGGTTCGCCAAGCGGGTGATCGTGCTGGCCGCCGGCACCATCATCTTCGACGGCCTGCCGGCCGATGTCACCAAGGATGCCCGCGTTCGCGAGGCCTATCTCGGAAATTATGCCAATGCCAGCCACGTCGCTTGAGGTTGAAAACCTTTCCGCGGGATACGGGCCGACCAGGGTTCTGGAAGGCATATCCTTCTTGGTGCCTGCAGGTCAGCGTCTAGCCGTGCTCGGTCGAAACGGCATGGGCAAGACGACGCTGCTTGCCTCGCTCGCCGGCCAGACGAAACGTTATGAGGGTAGCATCCGCCTCGGCGATGCCGACATCACCACCGCGCCGAGCGCTTCCCGCTCTCTCAAGGGGCTCGGCTACGTGCCGCAGGCGCGCTGCATCTTCCCGACACTGACGGTGGAGGAAAACCTCTTCGTCGGCCTCAAGGGCCGCCCGAAGACGGCGCTTGAGGAAGCCTACCAGATGTTTCCGCGCCTGCAGGAACGCCGGCGCAACCTCGGCAATCAGCTTTCCGGGGGCGAACAGCAGATGCTGACGACCGCGCGCAGCATCCTTGGCCGCCCGTCCGTCCTGCTTCTCGACGAGCCGCTGGAAGGACTGGCGCCCGTTATCTGTGAAGAGCTGATGGCGGCCTTTGCCGAGCTCGCAAAGACGGGCGACATGACCATTTTGCTGGTCGAGCAGCGTATCCAGAGCGCGATCGACTTCGCTGACAGGGTTATAATTCTCGAGCGCGGCAGACTGGCCTGGACCGGCACCCCGCAGGAGCTTTCCACAAACCATGACGCAGTGGAACGGCTCCTTGGCGTGGGCGGCCTGCATTAGTGGTTCCGCGCTAGCCGAACTCTCAGCAGTCCGCTGTAGAACCGCATCTCCGCCGGGCCTGGTTGATCGCCGTGATTCTTCTGCGGCGCGACAGCACCTTCCTCGATGATGTCAGGACTGTCGTGGTGGCCGATTCGCACGGCCGGCGTTCGATTATCGACCCGATACAAAGCGGCGCTCTGAATTGACACGAACTGGTTCGTACATTACGGAAAGAGGCGCGCCGCAACGCGCGCGCCAGATGAAGTGACCGTCTTTTACAATCTTGAGAGCCGAAGGGATGAGGGGCTTCGATGATTGAAAGGATTATCCCGGCAACGAAACTCGACTGCGCCGTCCGGTCGACCGACCAGTTGGGCGAAACGCCCTTGTGGTGTGATCGCGCGCAGAAACTTTGGTGGGTCGATATCGAGAGGCCGAAGCTTCAGAGCTTTGATCCGGCTTCTGGCCAGCATGAAATATTCCCTGATCCGGACCTTACCTTTCTTGGCAGCCAGGCGCTGACCGCTTCCGGCGGGCATATCCTTGCCCGCGACTTGTCGCTCTACACGCGATCGGCAGAAGGCGAGCTGCGCCTGTTCGCGGAAGTCGAACGCGGCTCCGACAATCGTCTGAACGA
The DNA here is from genome assembly GCA_900469955.1 of Hyphomicrobiales bacterium. Taxonomy (GTDB): domain Bacteria; phylum Pseudomonadota; class Alphaproteobacteria; order Rhizobiales; family Rhizobiaceae; genus Neorhizobium. The sequence continues at coordinate 48,710 of UBYX01000052.1, forward strand.
TGGCCGGGTGGATCCCTGGGGCCGGCTTTGGATCGGCACGATGGACAATCAGTTGCATCGCCCCAACGGTGCGCTTTATCGGGTTGATCCGGATCAATCGGTTGAGAAGATCCTGAACGACGTGATCGTCAGTAACGGGATCGCCTTTTCTCCAGATAACCGGCGAATGCATTTCACCGACACGCGGCGTTTCCAAAGCTGGGTTTTCGATATGGACCCGGAAAGCGGCTCGATCTCTAACCGCAGGTTGTTCGCCGACCATTCGAGGACCGGTGAACGGCCGGACGGCGCCTGCTTCGATGGGGAAGGGGGGCTCTGGACAGCCTTCTTCGGCGGGGGGCGGGTGGTGCGTTACGCCCCGGATGGTGGCATCGATACCGTCATCCAAATGCCCGTTACCAATCCGACCTGCGTCTGTTTCGGCGGCAAGGATTTTCGCACGCTATTCATCACCACCGCATCGAAATTCCTGTCGGAGGCGCAGCTTGCCGCAGAGCCGCTGGCAGGCTCCGTCTTCGCATTGGAGGGTATCGCTCAAGGATTTGCGGAAAACCGTTTTGCCATTTGATGGTGGCGCGAGAAGCGCTGGAGGAGGAGAAAATGCCAGGGATATCGAGAAGACAGATCCTTGCCGGATCGGCAGCCGTCGCAGCGGCTGCAGCAATACCACGAAACGCGTTTGCAGCGACCAAGCTGCGCTTTGCCGATGTAACGACGGCGGATGCACCGCGGTCGCTGGCGCTTACGAATATCTTCGCCAAGGAGATGGGAGCCGACTACGAATTCCAGGGATATTTCGGCTCGACGCTTTTCAAGCAGGGCACCGAACTCGTGGCCGTGCAGCGCGGCAATCTGGAAATGGCAATGCTGCCGCCTTCGGACTTCGCCAAGCAGGCTGCGGAATTCGATATCCTTGGCGCCGCCTATGTGGTGCGTGATGCGGATCACCTGAACAGAATCTTCGAGAGTGACATCGGGGACGAATTCCGCAAAATCGCCCGTGAAAAGCTGAAGGTCGAAATCCTTGCCCCGGCCTATTACGGCGCCCGTCACGTCAATCTGAAGGGATCGAAGAAGATCGCCAAGCCAGAGGATCTGGCCGGCGTCAAGCTGCGGATGCCAGGTGGCGAGAGCTGGCAGTTTCTCGGCAAGGCGATCGGCGCCAATCCGGTCGCAATGGACTATGCCGAAGTCTATACCGGCCTGCAGACCAGTGCGATCGACGCGCAGGACAATCCCTTGCCAAACGACAAGCTGATGAAGTTCTACGAAGTTACGAACCAGATCGTGCTGACCGGCCACAATATCGGCTTCGGCCTGCTGCTGATCGGCTCAAGCGTCTTCGACAAACTGACGGAAGCCGAGCAGACGCGCATGCGTGAGGTGGCCAAGAAGGCTTTCGCGTGGAGTACGGCGGAATATATCAAGCAGGAGAGGGAGCTGATCGGCTTCTTCAAAGAAAAGGGCCTCGACGTCTACGAGCCAGATGTGAACGCCTTCCGGGACTATGCCCAAAAGCAGTATGTCAGCTCGCCGCTGTCCGCGTCCTGGCCGAAAGGCATGCTGGAACGCATCAACAAGGTCTGACTTTTAGCGGCCGTATCAGCGGATGCGGCCGCTTTTCAACACATGCTCGGTGCCGTTTCGGACGTGCCGGGTGAGCATGTCCCGAGCACCGCCGATATCCCGTTTCATAGCGAGTTCAAAAAGCAGCCGGTGGTCATCCACCACCGGCCTGCCACGAAAGCTCTCCGCCAACAGGTGATAGCGCAGGAAGCGGTCAAAGATGGAGGAGAGCGTTACCATCAGAGTCTCGGAATTGCAGGCCGATACCAGCGCGTGATGGAAGTCCCAGTCGTAACGCACCCAGTCTACGGTCCGTGAGGCGTCGCCCTCAAGGAGCTGGCGCTCGACCGCCGAGAGCTTGTGATGCGCCGCGACGACGCGGCCCTCCCAGTCGAGGTCGCCAGCGGCAAAGGAGAGGCCGATCGCATGGCTTTCGAGGAGAATACGCAGGTCTGCAAGTTCCATAAGCTCTCGCCGGGAAGCGGCGCTGACCTCAAAACCCCGCTGTCCTTCAGCCACAACCAAATTTTCCGTCGTCAGGCGGCTGAGGATTTCGCGCAGTGTCGATACGCTGACGAAATAACGTTCTTTTGCCTGCTCCAACTTGATCTTGGAGCCGGGCAGCAGCGCGCCGGAAATAATGTCCTGACGGATCTGCCGAAAGGCTGTTTCTCCGACAGTTTCAGTCGTCTCTCGCTCTCGTTTTGCCATATCTTCTCCTAACCCTCTGCTCGCAACCGGTAAAGTAGAAAATATATGGTAAAATTGAATTGACATGAGATTATTTCGCTGCGATCTTCCTGTTACGGAACGCGTGGCAAGTCCATGCATCGTAGATATACGAACCATTCCGTACATTTGCGACGTTCGAGGAGGAGCGCCGCGCAATGGTGTCTTCGTCGCAGGCAGGCGGCGTACAAGGAGGAGGAACCCGGTCCATGACATACGATTTGACGCGCCGCCACTTTGTCGGCGCCGCACTTGCAACCGCCGCGCTTTCCATGCCCGCTTTGGCACAAGAAAAGCCGGTTCTGAAATTTTCTGCGGTATTTTCCGAACAGGATATCCGCGCGCAGATGATCAAGATGTTCGCCGAGGCTGTCGCCGGTTCCTACAAGCTGGAGCCCTATTATGGCGGCAATCTTTTCAAGCAGGGCACAGAACTCGTCGCCATCCAGCGCAGCAATCTGCAGATGGGAAATATCGCTCCGCAGGACATTTCGAACCAGATCCCGGAATGGTCCGTGCTGACTTCGGCTTATCTTTTCCGCGATGCGCAGCACGTTACCAAGTTCTTCCAAAGCGACACGGGCGCAGAGTTCAAGAAGATGGCCGACGAAAAGCTCGGCGTAACCATTCTTGGACCGACTTACTTCGGTGCGCGTCAGGTGGGCCTGAAGCCGAACAAGAAGATAACCACTCCGGCTGACATGGCGGGCATCAAGCTGCGAATGCCGGGCGGCGATGCTTGGCAGTTCCTCGGAACGGCGCTTGGCGCAAACCCGACGCCGATGGCCTATGCAGAAGTCTATACAGGCCTCCAGACGGGCGCCATCGACGGGCAGGACAATCCGCTGCCGAACGTCAAGAACATGAAATTCTACGAAGTCATGTCACAGATCGTCATGACTTCGCATCTGATCGGATATGATCTCCTCACCATCTCGAGCAAGATCTGGAAAGAGATGAGCGCCGATCAGCAGAAATCTTTCCAGGCAGCCGCCGACAAGGCGATGAAGTGGAGTGAGGACCAGCATCTTGCTCAGGAGAAGACGCTGGTCGACGAGTTCAAAAAGGCCGGCCTCAATATCTATGAGCCTGATATCGCAGCTTTCCGGAAATTCGCTCAGGAGAAATACCTTGCATCGGATCTGGCGAAGTCGTGGCCGAAGGACGTTCTTGAGAAAGTAGCCGCGATCTGAAGGATCGTTGAGCCGTCACATTGAATGCGGTGGCGGCGGGCCGGTGCGCTCTAGCGCCCGGCCCGATGTCCGTACAAGGAGGGGTTTTTATGAAAGCGAAACTCGCCGCTGCCGGCGATTGGCTCAGGGGCCGGGCTGAAAACCTGCTGGCGCTCATGCTGCTCGGCATGTTTGTGGCCTTTCTGTTGCAGATTCTCTTCCGGTACGTGCTCAATCTTTCTATCGGATGGACCAATGAAATAAGCGTCGTCCTGTGGATATGGATCGTCCTGTTCGGAGCCGCTTTTGTCGTGCGTGAGGTAGAAGAAATCCGCTTCGACTTCTTCTGGGCAAGCGCCAGTGACGGCAGTCGGCGGATCATGCAGGCCATTTGTGCCATTGCGCTGATCGCCATGTTCGGCATCTCCCTTCCGGCGGTGATCGATTACGTCACCTTCATGAAAGTGGAAAGCACTGCCTATCTGAAGATCCGCTTCGACTACCTCTATTCCATCTACATCGTCTTCACGGTCGCAATGATCGTGCGTTACATCTGGCTCGGCGTGCAGGCCGTTCGCGGCAGGGCGCCCGAGGCCTTCGACCCCACCAAGGCGGGTTCCGGCGTATGAGTTTCGCAAGTCCTTTTTCGATCGCCATCGTTGTCATTACGGCGCTCGCCTTTCTCGGTCTACCGATCGGCCTCTCGATGATGGCGGGTTCGATCCTCTACCTGCTTGTTGTCGGCGCCGATATGGGCACGGTCGCCGAACAGTTCCTGAACGGCATGTATTCGAACTATGTGATCCTTTCCGTGCCGCTGTTCATTCTGGCCGCGGAATTCATGAATATCGGCTCGATGACAGAACGGCTGCTCGCGTTCTGCAATGTTCTGGTTGGGCGGTTCCGCGGCGGACTTGCCCAGGTCAACGTCGTGCAAAGCATCATCTTCGCCGGCATGTCCGGCTCGGCGATCGCTGATGCCGCAGGAAGCGGCCGGATGATGCAGAACATGATGACGCGGGAGGGCCGCTATACCCCGAGCTACGCGGCGGCGCTGACGGCGGTGACCTCGGTCATAGGGCCGATCATTCCGCCTTCCATCCCGATGGTCATCTACGCTCTCGTCTCAGATGCTTCGATCGGCTACCTGTTTCTGGGCGGCATGGTCCCGGGCCTGCTGATGGCAGGGCTGCAGATGATGCAGGTTGCTATTTCCGCACGGCGAAAGAATTTCCCCGTCGAAGACCCGGTGCCGCTCAGGAAAATTCCGCTCATCACATGGCGCGCCTTTCCGGCTCTGATGATGCCGGTCGTGCTGCTCGGCTGCATCTATTCCGGCATCACCACGCCCACGGAAGCGGCGGCGCTCGCCGCAGGTTATGCCCTGGTAATTTCCGTCGTGATTTATCGCAGCATCAGCATCGGTGCCTTCTACGACTCCCTTCTGCTCAGCGCGAAATCCTCTGCGTCGATCGGTATGCTGATCGCAGGCTCGCTGGTTTTCAACTATGTCGTGACGATCGAGAACATTCCCGATACGTTGCGCGTCCTGCTGACCGGCTGGGATCTGACACCGACCGGCTTCCTCATCCTCGTCAACGTCCTGCTGCTGCTGCTTGGTTGCGTACTGGAAGGCACGGCCATCCTGCTGATCATCGTCCCGGTCTTCATCCCGACTGCACAGGCGCTCGGCATCGACATGGTCCATTTCGGGGTCGTGGTGGTCGTCAACATCATGCTTGGCCTCGTGACTCCGCCCTATGGCCTGCTGCTCTTCATCATGACGAACATTTCGGGCGCACCGGTGAAGGATATCATCAAGGACGCTGCGCCCTTTATCTTCTGGATGGTGATCTGCCTGATGCTGATTACATTCGTGCCCGAACTCGTTCTCTGGCTGCCACGTCTGCTCGGCTATCAGGGATAAGTAAAAGAGAGAGCTCCATGAAACCGATCTTCATACTCAACGGTCCCAACCTCAACCGCCTTGGAAAGCGCGAACCTGAAATCTACGGCACCACGACCTTGGCGGAAGTCGAGGCAATGTGCCGGGAAGCAGCGGGCGAGCGACCGATCGAATTTCGACAAACCAACAGCGAAGAGAAGCTGATCGACTGGGTGCATGAGGCAATCGATGGGGGGGAGGGCATCATCATCAACCCGGCGGCCTTCACCTTTACCTCGCTCGCACTGCTCGACGCTTTAAAGATGTTCAAGGGCCCGATCATCGAGTTCCACATCAGCAACATTCACCGACGGGAGTCGATCTACCATAGATCCTACGTGTCGATGACCGCCACCACGGTGATGGCAGGACTGGGAGCAAGTGGATATCGGCTGGCGGTTCAGGCTATCGAGTTGCTGATTGCGGAAGATAAAAGATAACAGGGTCATTCCTGAGAAAGGTGAGCCAGGTTTTTAAGAGACGCGGCGTCTTCAGCCAGATAGATGCGACACAAGCTCCCGGATCAGCCCCCGATCCGACCGGCAGGGCCGGGTTGAAAGGGCGGAGCGGGGGCGGGTTATGCAGCTCCCTTCGGCTTTAGCTTTCTCGATAGCAATAATTCCGTCGCCGGTTGATACTTGGCTCACCTGCATGGGGCGGGATAGGGTTCAAAGTCGCACGATGCTTCCGGAAATCAAACTGCAGGGTGATGTCGATGTCGCCGCGCTGTCACCACTTCTTCGCGGCATGCTTCTTTCCGTGGCCTATGCTGACGGTGAGGGGGGCATAGGATTGACCGCGACCGGCGCCATGAACCGCAAGTTCGTGCATTGGGCCGCGGTACACTTTCTTTGGCCAGGGTTCACAGCCGAAGACCTCTACAGCATGAACAAAGTGCTGAACGAACGCGACATGCCGCCGCTCTGGGTCGTGCGTGACATGACCCGTCACCTGAAGCTTCTTCGCCGGAAAAAGGACGTGCTGCTGCCAACCCGACGCGGCCGGGAGTTCCTGGTGAATCCGCAAGCCTTCTTCAATCAGGTCGCCACGGACTACCTCTATTCGTATGTCCACATGACCGATCGGGAAGAGGACGTCCGGTCACGATTGCGCTGGTGGCGCATGTTCCTCAATCTTCTCAACATCAAGGCCAGAGAAGGTTGCACGCCATTGGACGTTGTAAAGATCCTCTATCCAGACTTCGCGCCTCTGTCCGACACCGAAATGACCCTGGAAGCCTGGGAGTTAAAGTCCGATCTCCAATATGGCGTCTTACAGCGCTTGTGCTGGCTCGGCTTGCTCTATGAAGCAAGAGAGGGGCTCACCCTCTTCCAGGACGGGTCCTTCCACACGACGCCGCTTTGGTCCGCCTGCCTGCAATTGGAATCCGATTCGCAGAGCGATATCGGCCTGCACTGACGATTTTTATTCCGCCGCTGGTTGCCTCAATAACGCTTTCTCTCGCCGCGCAATCACCGTCGGATCGTTCATGTAATCTGTCTTCGGCTTGTGCGCTCGCTTCTGATGGCCGCTCGCCAAGCTGCCGTCCCGAATGCCGAACATATGACCCGTCTGCCTGGTGCGGCGAGGGCCGCTCTTACTACGTTGCTGTTCTCGTCCAACCTGCATCTCCGCAACGATCGACTTTGGAGAAGCTCACCTAAGTGCATCACGCCCGTTTTGCAGGTAGGGGATCACGCCTCATCCTGCAAATGCGCCAGGAACACTTCCGCTGGCGTTTTGTAGCCGAGGCATTTTCGAGGTTTGATCGTTGAGGTAGCGTGTGAGGTGAATTAGGTCTCGCTGAGAGATGGTTGCAAGATCCGTATCGCCTGGCATGCGGCTCTTGCGCTCCACGAGGGACGTGACATTGGCATGGCCGAGTGGACGTTCAAAGATGAGGAGGTCGCCCTCCCAATGCCCAAATTGGGAACTATCTCCAACAAAATCAGGACGTTGGGATATGCCGTGCGAGGCTGGAAACGCACCGTCGCGCGGCTTCCTGGAGCGCAGTGGACGACGTTTGCAGCGGGCTTCCGGTAGATACTGATAGAGGTCTAGCCCATAATCTTCCTTGCTGTAGATGAAGCGATAGATAGTCTCTTTACAGACGCGGACGAGGCTGTGTCCGTCCAACGATAAACGTCCGGCGATCTGCTCCGGAGACCAGCGTGCCTCCAACTGGTTGATGATCTCCGTGCGTAAGTCCGGGTGCCGCCGCAGCTTTCTCAGCCGGCGTCGCCGTTCCTTAGAAATATCGTGAGCTACCGTGCTGTAGTAGCCATCGTAGTCAGGCAGTTCGCGATCACGGAACGTATTGCGCCGGATC
>UBYX01000047.1 GCA_900469955.1 Hyphomicrobiales bacterium
TCAGACTGCTGACAAACCCCTGGCCTGGCTGGGGGTTTTATGATTCAGTGGGATATGTTGAAGAAACCTGTCCCTTCCCAGACGGCTCTCGAGATGGTGACGCTCGACAGCCTGGTGCCGAAGGATCACCTGCTTCGCAAGATTGATGCGGTGATCGACTTCTCCTTCATCCATGACCGTGTTGCCGGGCTTTATTGCGCCGACAATGGCCGACCGCCGCTCGATCCGACTTTGATGTTCAAGGCGCTGTTTATCGGTTACCTGTTCGGCATCCGGTCTGAGCGTCAGCTGGTGCGCGAGATCGAGGTCAACGTCGCCTATCGCTGGTTTCTGCAGATGAAACTGACGGATGGGGTGTTTGACGCCTCGACGCTGTCGCAGAACCGGCGGCGTCGTTTCAACGACACGCGCGTCGCCCAGGACATCTTTGATCATATTGTCGAGCAGGCGATCGCCCACAAGCTGGTCGACGGCACGGTGCTTTACACGGATTCGACGCATTTGAAGGCGAATGCCAACAAGGGCAAATACGATCTTCAGATGATCGAGAAGTCGCGTGCCGATTATTGGGCCGATCTTGACCGGGCGATCGAGGCCGAGCGGGCGCTTCACGACCAGAAGCCGCTGAAGCAAAAGGACCGCGAGCCGGACGTGAAGGAAACCAAAGTCTCGCGCACCGACCCTGACAGCGGCTACATGGTGCGCGACGGCAAGCCGAAGGGCTTCTTCTATCTCGATCACCGCACGGTGGACGGTAAGCTTGCCATCATCACCGATACCCATGTGACGCCTGCCAATGTGCACGACAGTATCGTCTATCTCGACCGGCTGGACCGGCAGCGTGAGCGGTTCGGCTTCGAGGTCGGCGCGGTTGGCCTGGATGCCGGCTATGCGACGTCCGGCATCGCCAAGGGGCTCGAGGACCGCGCCATCCTCGGGGTCACCGGCTACCGCAATCCGACCCCGCCCAAGCCCGGCATGATGCGCAAGTCGAAGTTCGTCTACGAGCCTCAGACCGACGGCTATCGCTGCCCCGAGGGCCAACTGCTCGCCTATGCCACCACCGACCGCAACGGCTATCGGCACTACCGCTCGGACCCCTCCATTTGCCGGGACTGCCCGCTTCTGGCTTCCTGCACCAATAACGCTGCGGCGACACGCACCATTACCCGGCATGTCTGGACCGATGCCCGCGAGCGCACCGACGCTCACCGCAAGACGTCCTGGGGCAAGGCGATCTACAAGCGCCGCAAGGAGACGGTCGAACGCTCGTTCGCCGACGCAAAGCAGCTTCACGGACACCGCTATGCCCGCTTCCGAAGTCTCACCAAAGTGGCATGCCAATGCCTGTTGGCTGCAGCCGCCCAAAACATCAAGAAGATCGCAATGGCCCTCACAAAAGGCCCAAAACCGGCAATAGCGTGAGCCGACACGCCCCCTCTTTCCCTCACCCAACCTCTGCAGCACAAAAAACCAATCCGCAAAAACAAAACCCGCCGAAAATATCGACG
>UBYX01000006.1 GCA_900469955.1 Hyphomicrobiales bacterium
GGGCCATTCGTTGCGCTCACAGTGAAACCCTTCGGCCGAGCGGTAGCCGCCCTGTCCTAGCTCGTTCGCCAGTTCTCCTGACGCGTCTTCACCCGTTGCCAGAGGGCATCGTCGACAATTCTAAGCGACGGCACCTCCTGCACGACATGGTGCTCGGCCGCATTCTCCCGTGAGACCCGACGTTCTGTCGCGGGATTTTTCCGATAGGCGATTGAAGACAATCCGCCCGATATAGGCCTGGTTGTTCAGAATGCCGCTGCCGCGTTTTCGACGACCACGAATTGCGGTCCCTTGCCAAGGTCGGCCGCGCGGACCGGGTACACCTCAAGCATTGAGTTCTTCTGCGATCCTGACAGGGCTCTTGCCGTTCGCGTATCGCTCAAAAATCCAGACGATGGTTGCCGCCTCATCAATGTCGATCGAACACAGACCGGGCAAGGGCTGTCTCTACTCCTTAGCAAACAACTCTCTTTATACCGCGCTATCTGTGTGATGACAGGCGGTAAGCAGGCCGGGCGCTGATGTTCTCTCAATCAAGCTCGGCTCGTGTTCTGCGCAGATGGCGGTTGCCTTCCAGCACCGGGTGCGAAACCGGCAGCCGCTCGGAGGGTTTGCCGGGCTAGGCAGTTCGCCCTGCAGGACGATGCGCTTTCGCGAGCCTCGCAGCCTTGGGTCCGGTGTCGGGACGGATGAGAGCAGAGCCTGTGTGTAAGGATGGGCCGGTGCACTGAATATCGCGTCCTTCGGGCCTGTTTCGATGATCTTACCGAGATACATGACCATCACCCGGTCGGATACGTGGCGCACGACGGCTAAATCGTGGGCGACGAACAGCATCGCCAGTTTTCGTTCGCGCCGCAATTTCGCAAGGAGGTTCACCACCTGTGCCTGAACCGAAACATCGAGCGCGGAGACCGGTTCGTCGCAGACAAGCAACGTAGGATTGAGTGCAAGGGCTCGGGCAATGCCGAGGCGTTGTCGCTGTCCGCCTGAAAACTCTGAAGGGTAGCGCTCGGCATGTTCGGCCCGCAGGCCGACGGATTCCAGAAGGTTGATGGTCTCGTCGCGCCAATGGGATTTGGGCACAACATCCGGGTGAAGCGCCCAGGGCTCTGAGATCAGGCGATCAACCCGCATGCGGGGATTGAGCGATTGGTACGGATCCTGGAACACGACCTGCATCTTCCGGCGCAGCGCATGAAGCTGCTTTCCGCTCGCGGTCGTTATGTCCACGTCATCGAGTAGCGCGCGGCCGCTCGTGGCTGGTCCAAGTCTTAACAGCGTCCGCACCAGCGATGTCTTGCCGCAGCCGCTCTCTCCGACGAGGCCCAGCGTTTCACCGCGGGCGATCTCGAAGCTGACATCCTCGACGGCGCGAACCGGAGCCTGTGCATTGCCGAAATGACGGGAGAGATTTTCGACCTTGAGAAGCGGCTTGTTCATGCGGGCACAACCGGAAAATGGCACGCGACCTGCCGGCCGGGACCCATGGATTGAAGGGCGGGAACGGTTTTGGCGCAGATATCCGCCGATCTGGAACAGCGTGTCCTGAAGGCGCAGCCGGAGGGCAGGTCGGCCGGATTGGGAGCCGAGCCCGGGATCGGCAGGAGCTCAGTCTCATCGCTGTCCATGCGCGGCTGCGACGCCAACAATCCGTTGCTGTAGGGATGACGCGGGTCTTCAAAGAGTTCGACGACGTCAGCCGTTTCGACGATGCGGCCGGCATACATGACGGCAACGCGATCGGCGAGTTCGGCAACGACGCCAAGATCATGAGTGATGAAAATCATGCTGGCATCGCTTCGCTTGCGCACGCGGTCTAGAAGATCGACGATTTGCGCCTGAATGGTCACGTCGAGCGCCGTTGTGGGCTCGTCCGCGATGATGATGTCGGGCTCGAGCGCCACCGCCATGGCAATCATGATCCGCTGGCGCATGCCACCGGAAAATTCGTGCGGATATTGCTTGGCGCGTCGGCCCGGGTCCGGAATGCCGACCGCCGTCAGCAAGTCCAGAACTGCCTGGTTTATGCCCCCCGCTGGCGTGCGGCCGTGGATCCGGAACGTTTCGGCGATCTGCCATCCAACGGGATAGACGGGATTAAGGGCGGCAAGCGCATCCTGGAAGATCAGGGCAATGCGGCTACCGCAGAGGTCCCGGCGTTCGTTTTGGGGAAGCGGGAGAATGTCGGTGCCATCGAAATGGATGGTGCCTTCGTTGATCGCACCGGGCGGATCGGTAATGAGATCCATGATCGCCGCGGCCGTCACGGATTTTCCTGAGCCGCTTTCGCCAAGCAGCGCCAGCACTTCGCCGCGCTCCAGCGAGAAAGAGACACCGTTGAGAGCGAGGATACGCCCCGCCGCAGTATCGAAGCTGACCTGAAGGTTCTTGATTTCCAGAAGCGCCATTATCGTCTCCGACTCACCAGACGCCAATGCTGCGAGGGGTCGTTGACGATCCGGAACCAGTTGGCGAGCAGATTGAAGGACATGGTGGTAAGCATGACGGCGAGACCGGGAAAGAAGCCGAGCCACCAGGCGGTGGAGAGATACCCCTGACCCTGCGCCACCATCAGGCCCCAGCTCACCGCCGGCGGCTGGATGCCGAGGCCGAGATAGCTGAGGCCGGATTCGAACAGCATGACCATGGCAAGATTGACGGAGGCCAGCGTCAGCATGGTCGGCGCAACGCTCGGGAGGATATGCATCCGCAGAATCCACAGCGATCCGCCGCCAAACACCCTGGCCGCATCGACGAACAGGCGCTCGCGAGCCTCCAGCGTTTCGGCTCGGGCCACGCGGATATAGGCCGGCATGCGCGTGATCGCGAGAACCAAGATGAGATTGAGCACACTCGGTCCGAACAGGTAGAGGCCGAACAGCGCAACGAGCAGAGTCGGAAAGCCGAGGATGATATCGGAAATGCGCATGATGACATTGCCGATGAACCCACCGAAATAGCCGGCGATGACGCCAAGCAGTGTGCCGCCAACAAGGCTGGTCAGCACGGTAACAAGGGCAATGCCGATCGTCGTCGAGGCCGCCTGTATCAAGCGCACGAGAAGAGGACGGCCGAGTGCATCGGCGCCAAGCCAGAGTGTCCAGATTTGGCTGAAGTCGAATGGCGGCAGATTGCGCGCCTTCAGCGAAATGCGATGCTCTCCCAGGAGTGAAAAGACATCCGCCACAATGGCGAGGACCACGATCAGCAGCCATATCGTCGCGGCGACCGCCATGGGGTCACCGCGCAGGGCGCGGAGGAACCACGCGAAGCGTCCGTTTGCCGCCTCGCGTTCGTTGAGCAATTCTGAGGCCGTTTCGGTCATTCCACCCTCACGCGCGGGTCGATCGACGCGTAGAGCATGTCGACGAGAATATTGATGATAAAGATCACGACGGCGACGGCGAAGATCGATGCCTGCACGATAGCAAAGTCACGCTTGAGAATACCGTCGATCAGCAGCTTGCCGATACCGGGAAAGCCGAAAACGACTTCGACCACACCGCCGCCACCGGCAAATTGCGCGGCCAGATCGCCGGTTACGGTAACCGCGGGCAGGAGTGCGTTTCGCAGCGCATGCACGAAGATCACCCGCTTGCTGCGGGCACCCTTGGCGCGGGCGGTGCGAACGAAGGTCGCGTTCAGTGCCTCGATCATCGATCCCCGCACGATCTGAACCAGAGTTCCGAACGGCCGGGCGAAAAGACAGGCAATCGGGAGGACCCAATAGACAGGACCGCCGAAGCCGGATGTCGGCAGCAGGCGGAAAGTGACGGCAAAGAGCAGCACGCCCATCAGACCGAGCCAGAAATCCGGAACGCTGGCAGCAGCTTGGGACAGCACATTGATGCCGCGATCGATCCAGCCGCCGGCGTTGACGGCGGCGATCGAGCCGGCAACGATTGCCGCAAGGAAGGCAAGCGTCAAGGCAATGGCGCCGAGCGCAAGCGTGTTCGGCAAGGCTTCGAGAACCACGTCCATTGCCGGCCGGTTGTGCCAGAGGGACATGCCGAAATCGAGGCGGAGCATGTCTCCGGCCCAGTCGAGGAACTGGGCCAGAAGGGATCGATCGAGCCCGAGGCGCACCCGCATGGCCTCACGTGCCGCATCGGACGCATCGACCGGCAGATAGAGGTTCACGGGATCTCCGGTGAGCCGCACCAGGATGAAAGCGGAGGTCATCAACGCCGCAAGCGCAAGCGCGGCGAAGATTATCCGTCTAACGAAATAGGCGAGTGACATCCATTCTCCTCGGGTACCGAGCGGAGGAAGGATCAGCGATAGCTGATCGTCTTCAACTTGATCTCGTTACCGGCCTGAACATCGGGGACATAGTTCACATCCGGTGCGACACGCGCGATCGTCACCATATGGAACAGCGGCACGATGTTGATCGCGTCGACGGCGACATATTTGAACGCGTCCTGGAACAGGCGCTTGCGTTCATCGCCGGTTGCCTTGGACGCATCGGAGATCAATGTATCAAGCTTCGGGTCGGCGATCGACGATGTATTGCCATCGCTGGTAAAGCGGTTTGGAAGCGTGAAGACTGCGTCGCCTTCGGTATTGTCGATCTGTGTCTGCAGGATAGACGGCTGGCGGCCGGCATCCCACGGCTTCAGGAGTTTCTTCAGCCAGGGGCTGGTTTCCAGCATTTCGAGACGAACATTGAATCCGGCGTCAGCAAGCATCGCCTGGATCGCCTCGAGGCTTTCGGATGAATTCGGATAGATGCCGATGCGTCCATAGATGACGATTTCCGTATCGACCGGGACGCCATCGGCGCGGGCTGCGTCCAGCAGGCTGCGGGCTTTTTCCGGATCGTAGGTCCAGACCGGGATATCGGGGTTGTAGCCGAAGACCGAGGGCAGGACGACCTGCATCGCCTTCTGGGCCTGAGCATGGAAGATCGTACCGATCAGCCCGTCACGATCGATTGCAAGGTTCAGCGCCTCGCGGACGCGCTTGTCGTTGAGGGGCGCAACCTCCTGATCGATCCGCAGCAGGGAGGTTTCGGCATTGGGGAATGCGTGGTCGTTTGCCGTCGTGCCGTCCTGCGGCGCGATCTCGTAGGCGATCTGGGCCTCACCGGTATCGACCATGGCCGCACGAACCGCCGATTCCGCGCGCCAGAGAACAGTCGCTGTCTGGATGACAGGCTTGTCGCTCCAGTATTTGTCGAAAGCCGTCAGCGTGATCGACTGGCCTGGCCTCCAGGCCGTGAGCTTGTAGGGGCCGGTACCGATCGGTTCACGCGACTTGGCGTCGGCGGGCGTGGCGGGCGATCCGATATCGAGAGCGGCGAGCTTGTTGGGCAGAATGGGCTCGACGATATCCGTGCGAATGACAAGTGTCTTCGCATCCACGATCTCCGGGGTCAGAACGAGGCTTTTCAGCGTGGTCAGGCCGACTTCGCAGGCGAGCGCGGGATCCTGAGCGCGCTTCAGGGCTGCGGCAACGGCGGCTGCATCGAAGGCCTTACCGTCATGGAAGGTCACCCCTTCGCGCAACGTGAATTTCCAGGTCAGGTTATCGACCTGTTCCCAGGCGGTGGCGAGGCTTGGTTCGACCGAACCATCTTTCGGGCTGAGGTTGACGAGTGTTTCGGTGATGTTGTTGCGCAGGACGCGGGCATTGCCGGAAAGATCCGTGTCGCAGGGATCAAGGGACTTCGGCTCGTCTGTCACGACGACCGTCAAAGCATCCGGGGCGGCAGCATGGCCCGGAATGACCACGCTGGCGGCCAGCGAAAGTGCAAGAAGGCCGATTTTTGTCGATCTGCCGATGGAAATGGTTGTCACGATATCCTCCTCCCGCAAGGCGTCCGCCGTTGCTTTGTTGTATTAGTTGACCTCGCCGTCAAAGCTGCTGGTTCTGTGGCATGGGCTGCGCCGAGCCGCTTTACTTCCTCCCGCAAGCGCGTAGTGTCATATTTGACATTCCCCGACCAAAAATGCGCATATAGACGGCAATGTCAAGTTAGATAATTCAAATAAGGAATAAGTAGTTCATGAATGAACTCAAGCATGGTTCGCCAGTGGTTGAAAAAACAGCGCATCTCCTGGAGGCGATTGCGGATGCGCGCACTGGAATTTCCCTTGCTGCGCTGGTCGAGCAACTGGGTGTGCCGCGGTCTACGGTGTACCGGATCCTGAATTCATTGAGTGCGCATGGGCTCGTTGCACGTGTTAACGGCGGCTCGATTTACGAACTCGGGCCGAAATTTGTCGAGCTGGCGCGTCGGATTTCTCCTGGAGCTGACAAGGCGTTTCTGGTCGAAGCGGCAAAGCCGATCTTGACGGCTGCGGCCGACAGAGTCCTGGAATCCTTCAAGCTTGCTGCGCCGGAAGGCCATGAAATGATGACCATATTTGCTGCGCCAAGCCCTGGCGATTATTCGCTTTTCATCAAAGTTGGCGGTCGTTCCCGCAAGCATGTCGGGGCGGGCGGAAAGCTTGCGCTCGCGTTTTCCGACTATAGCGAGGTCGAAGCCTATTGCGCTGCAGGTCTGGAGAGGCGCACCCCCTACACCATCACTGATCCGGACGCGCTGAAGGAGGCGCTCGCCGATATCCGGCGCAACGGATATGCGGAGGATAACCAGGAATCCAATCTGGGTGTACGGGCAATCGCGACGCCGGTGTTTGATTCCGGCAGTCAGCTTGTTGCGACCGTCAGCGTTCCCTTCATCGGCGAGGCCACGCCGGATCGGGCGCGGTCGATCCGGCGTGAAGCGCTGGATTGTTCCGCCCTTCTCACCAAGGCGATCGATGGCAGGCATCCTTTGTTCAAATAAGAAATTATAATTTCTATATTGAACATATTTGTTTTGCCTGTTAGTGCTCCTGCGACACGCAATGGAGGAGCTTCATGACAACCCTGGATTCTTCGGTTCTGGCAAAGCTTGCAAGGACGAATTCCGCAAGCCTCAGCACGCTGCTTTTGAAGCGGGGGCTGCGCAACACGGCTATTCGAGGTGTGCGCCCGCTTTCAAATCTGGATAAGCCGATGATCGGGCCGGCGGTCACCGTGCGCTATATCCCCGCTCGTGAGGATATCGACGGCTCCACCTACAGTTCCGACCCTTCGAACCACCAGCGCAAGGCGATCGACACCATACCGGACGGCCATGTTCTGGTCTTCGATTGCCGGGCGCTTGCCGAGGTCGCGGGGATCGGCGCGATGCTTGCGCGCCGTCTCGTCTACCGCAATGCAGCCGGCATGGTTCTGGACGGGGGCGTGCGCGACACCGCGGATATCGCCTCTCTCGGTTTCCCAACCTATTGCCTCGGGCCGGCCGCGCCCGCCAACCTGGTTGCGCATCATGCGTCCGACATGAACCAGCCGATCGCCTGCGGGGGCGTCGCCGTCTATCCGGGCGACATCATCTACGGTGACAGCGAAGCCGTCATCGTTATCCCACGGGAATATGTCGATGAGATCGCCGATGAAGCCGTTGCTATGGAGGAGCAGGAGGAGTTCCTGAAGACGGAAATTGAAGCCGGACGTTCGACGCTCGGTGTTTATCCGCCGAATGAAGAAACACTTGCCCGTTATGCGGAATGGCGCAAAGCGCGGAGAGCCGCAGGCTGATTGTAGGAAGTCTGAGCGCCGGGCGATTTCGCCCGGGCTCGTTTTGGTGATCGTCGTGAGGCGCTTCCTACCGCTATCCGAGAGGCTGCCAATGAGGGCCCAAGCTCTAAGTCGGATTTATTCGTCCCGTGCTAATGGTGGGTCGGCTTCGAGATCCAATTCGGTTTCCACCAGTTGGGCTAAGCCATTGATTCGCCATTTGACGCACTAGTGATCGGCGCAATAGTAATTGGGGCTCAATCCATATTCCCTGACGGCCGATGGTGTGCATTCGGTCACCTTGGCGAGTCGATATTTCGATAACGCTATCGTAGGTCTTGCAGTCTTGGCAAAGTAGCTTGGGCGCCAGGTCCTTGATGCGAGCCTCCGAGCCGTATTTTCGCTCAAGCGATTTCCTGCTCAGGCGCCCACGCCGACCACATTGGCACCGCGCGTTGAGGGTTTCCCAATCCTTCAAGTCTGCAAGGCGCTTCCCTAGCGCAATCTGATACTCTTTCTGTGTGACTCAGCCTGCTCTTTCGCACCAGTCTTTGTGACTGAAATAGTAGGTTACTTTACAACGATCATAGAACCCCGACGTCGATCGCTCGCATCCAACAGCTATTGCGAGATTTGCGAGCAGACTGGGCATGCTTGCATCTCCGTGTTCGGCTAGTAGATCCCCGCCGTCCAAATGGCGAAGAACCTCGCACCCTTCGCAGATCACCGAAACCTTTTTGCCGACATAGTCCGACAGCGTGGCTGCCTGTTTTGCACCTACGCGCATTAGGGGCGCTCATATGTCGGCCGCCAGCCTCGGGTGAATCCCTTACTGCTGGCCGCCTCTGCCAAGGCCAACTGGGTTCGTAGATGCCGATTGTCTTCAAGAAGGGTGGCAATCGCTGCTTTGGCATCTCCGTCGTGCCACGCAAGCTCTGCTTCCACCGCCCATCGGAGCTCGCCACCATCGATTAGTTGCGTTGCTGCTGTGCCTGCCATCTTCCGATGCCCTTCCTGATTACTTCAAAGAAGTACCTGCGAAGACCATGAGCTTCGCGGCGACATCGCGCGCGCATTGTCCCTCAATGGCTACTGCCATTTGCCCCTTGTTGGTGAGCAGGTGCATGATTCCAACCGGAGGATCGGCCTGCAACGTCTCGATCTCGCATTGCAGGAGGAAAGTCGGCCGGTTCTCTGGCCCTTTGCTCACGATACGCATAACTTCTCCTTCGCACCGAAGCACGTTCTTAAGGTGTGGATAATATGTGGATAGCCGCCTTCATTGCGGCTGAGGTGTTCTTATTATGTTCTCGTCAACGCAAGAGTCAACAAGGATTCTTTTGAGCTTTGATGAACGGGCGACTGCCAAACGAAGGCCCGGCTTGCGTTGCGGAGATCGAACACTGAGCGGGCCACTGGCGCGAAGCGACATTCCATCGGAAATGGGCAGGAAGCTTGCTGACGCTGACTGACGCTGACCAAGTCTCCGTGCTATCGGATTAGTTGTGAGACAGTAATGATTCCCCGATGCCCATGCGCCTACTCCTTCTTCCGCTAATGGCCGCCCTTCTAAACCCGATCTCTGCATTTGCTGATCTCGAAGACCCCAGAACACATGGGGCAGAGGCCCGCGAGCCTGGTGAGAATCCGTCGTGCGAAATCCTCAACCGCGCTTATATGCGCACCGTAAACAGCGGTCGGTATTCGGTAGATTACTATGAGCCGAAGGAAAACGGGAAAGAGGTACTGCGATCGCAGGGGCGATTTATCGGCCGCTCCTATCACTACCGATTTGACTCCCGCTTATGGAATGAGCGACAGCGCCCGTTGTTGACCACGATCACGATGGGCAGGCCCGTCGTTCAAGATTGTGTTCGGCTCGACGACGAGGATGTAGACGGCGTGCCGTCAATGCACATCCGCGGGAAATGGCAGCGAGACGGGAAGATCGCCACGACTGACGTATGGATTGCCAAGGATGAGCTGGTCTATGTGAAGGCGCTTCGGAGTTTTTCGTCAGATCCTCCCCGGCTTCTTCCTTTTTCTAAGATCGTTGAACGGTACATGCTGGATCGGAACATGGGAGTTCCGGAGGCGCCCACAGAGCCGTTTATTTATTATTCCACTCCCTAATCTAGCTTCCGCTTCAGTGCCTTCAGCAGAGCATCAAGCTCCGCATTGTTGACGTTCGCGAGCATGAGATTGTCCGCAACCTCGATGATGGCTGCGAGAGTTTCCTCCTCGCTCCAGCCGGCTGCTACTGCAGCCTCGATCACGTCTTGTATGGGGAGTTCGATGGCCATTTGACAGAACAGGTGACGGTTCTCGTCATCAAGCGGGACAGTCGGGGGAGGGATATGTGCCATGAGGGAAGGATAGGGCGGCCTAGGCCGCTGACCACCGGGGCGTGGGCATCTTTGGACGCTCGTCTAGTCTGATCACCTAACGTACTCGACGCAGGCGAGAAGCTGTGCGACCGTTCCAAGCGATGGTTGGGCCGACAACTCGGCGGATCAAGGTAACTCCAGACAGTGCGGCCAAGCATTCCGCGCTCGAAGCAAAAAAATGCTCGCCGATGACTTAGTCCTCGCCCAGGTCTGGATGAAGGAGAATTTCTCGTCACCGATGGGGAACCTTTAGTACCTCGGAATAGAAACTGATCACGGCTCGGCGCGCTAACGTGTGGGCTTCCTCGACGTTACCATCCCGGGCATTGAAATAGGCCTTAGCCAGTACACCAGTGGCGAGGTCGAAGTCTCCTTTGCATGACAGAAATCCGTCTACGGATTTGCGGCACGAGAACACTGATCCGTCATCGAACACCCAGGATCCATCGGGATGTTCGGTAGCTATTTTATGTCTCCGGCCCTCGCGTGGCGGATAATCCCCCTCTGCCTGTTTTTCTGCCCAAAACAGGTGCGATGCGACGCGTCCGAAACCAATCGTCCGTCCAGGAAAATCCGCGTTGCTATAGATAGACAACTGTTCCAGGGGCCGTGCACCACAGACGAGTGGAGTCGCAACGGTTTGTCGCTCACCGCACTGCCGGTCATACCAGTCCTTCACATCTGGCTCGGGGCGAGACGTGATGTTATCGAAGAAGAACGTTGTCGAATAGGCTATAACGGTCGAGCCATCAGCAGTTTCGTCGCACAGTCGCCGCAGGTTCGATGGTACACTCAGCGAGAAATTTTCATTCTGCGCGCGAATCAGGATGAGGGGCCAATTCGGGATGGAAAGAACTTCCTTAGAAAGGCTCACGTCAAACGACTGCTGAGCGCTGCATTCCGCCGCTGGAGGTCGCCGCTTCCATTGCTCGTAACCTGTCATTAGCGCAAAAGCAGCGGGGGCCGTCCCAAGAGCCAGTACGGAGATCAGTATGCTTGGTAAGCTCAACCGCTTCCAAGCCCGCGCAAGCGTAATAGCTCGCGCCAATATCCCCGCTGCCGCTCCTGCGAACATGATGACAAGGAGGACGCTGCCTAGTGCGTACCCCAAGTTTTGGCCCGATAAAGGAACTCTAGCATGGTCGATCCAGCAATACGTTATGAATGCAAGTAGGACGCCCGACGCCACAACGAATGAGCGCACGTTCCAACTCAGCCTCCGGCTTGAGGCCTACCTGGTGCCGACAATCGCCGAATGGGTGTTAACCGAAGATGAAGCGCGGGCGCTTTCTTGATCCGGCCGAAGCCGTGTTCGTCGCCATGCAGTCTTTCATGGAACTGGATGAAAATCCGGACCTGAAAGCTGTTCGATCGCGAAATCGCCAAGGCTCTTGCGGATGAGCGGCCGGGCATTCCAAGCGAAGAAGTCCTGGCGCGGATTGAGGCAAAGATCGCCACGCCGTGAAATCGAGCCGCCGGTCTGGACGAAGATATCCTATCCGTCCCCAAGCGGGGGGCTTAAGATTCATATTCAACGAACTAAGGCAAAATCCCTAAAAGCGGTCCTCATCAACCCGCATAGCCTCTCTGATCTCGGCTAACCGGCGGCTTCTTTCCGGCGAAGGATCGGCGTCTTCGAGGGCGTCGAGGCGAACCAAGGCAGCATCCCAATCCAGGAAATATTCTACCGCAGATTTTCGGAGCGGGTAGTAGACCTTGTCAGATACAGCAAGCCCGCGCATTTCCAGCAATAGCTCTATGAATTTATCGTCATCGGCGATAAACGATTGCACCCATTCCCGAGGGGCTTCCACCCCCGCAAGGTCTTTCCATCCGTATAATATTCCAGACAATTCAGGATAGGCGGGGAGGGTTTGATCCTCTGCCGCCTGCGTCAGCCGCTGTTTGAGGACCTCCCGATATTTTGTCAGTTCCTCCGAAGTCAGGTGCCGCATGTCTTGGGGCTTAGCCCGATCGCCGACAATGCCGTGGTCAAGAAGCTCGCTTCGGAAGAATTCTCCGACGAGCCAGCTGAGTGATGGACCGTGGTCGAAAATCTCATCGAGCAATGGTTCGACACCATTCGCATCCCGCTTACGCAGGATGTCAATGATATCACCCAGGACCAGTTCAGCTTTATCAGCTATCGACCGCCGGAAAAGGCTCGCGGCGCCGGTCTTTCCGATGGCGTAGTCCATGACGTCTGTAACCGCGAGCCCAAACCCCCGCATCTGACTCGTCTCGAATGTTCCGATGTACGATGAGTTCAGTCGATCCAGGATGTACTCAAACCAGTTCTGGCCGAGCGGCCTGGGTGCGTCGACATATTCCCGAAGCTTCTGCGCCAACGCAACGCGGTCGTTTTTTGGCCAGATCAAGTAGCTCAGCCATTTTGCTGTCAGACAGGGCAGTTCGTGGCCCGCTGAGTGCGAAGTAACATCGATAGTGTAACGGGCTGCCGAGTCGCCGTTTTCGAATGTAGTCGTGGGTGTGCCGGTCGTAGACGGGTTGGAAAACGCACTTCTTCGCGTCTTCATGATATTGCAACCCCGGAATGAAATCGCTGAGATTCCATATCGACCGATGTGATCCAATGGTGTCAGAAGGCAGCAGCACTTTAAGTTGCGTGCCGATCTCGTCAATATCATCGTCGCTGACACGGGCATCGCCCGTAAAGATCACTGATCGGACCGAGAGGTAGTTTTCCAGCCACCGATAGAGGGCGGGTTGAAGGATTTTGATCAAGCTGATCCGGCAGAGGTCCGCAAAATTAAGTTCCTGCGCCATGTTGCGATAGGCGAATTTGATCGCATTTAACACCAGCTTCACATCACGCGGGGTGCGGAGACCCGATCCCTCATGGTCAATCGCACTGCGAATGTCGGCTGCTTCCTCTCCGTCCGGCTCTCTGCCGTTGATTTCGCGATATATTGCGAAGACGCGATCAAGTAGCGATAGCCGGAGGTCGAATGGTTCCGGCAATGGGATCGAAAACGTCAATTGGACGATCTTCTGCAGAAAGATGTCTCCATTTTTGACTTTAAGCCCTATTTCGAGCGCATGGGCAAGCACGGATCTGTCGTAGCACATGACGTACGCGAGCTTCGGAAAGTCGGCGACGGATCGGACCATGCGGATGACCTCAACGGCCTGCTGAGGCTCAAGTCGGTCGAGGTCATCGATCAACACCAGAAATCGCTGATCAAGGCTCCCCAGTTTTTCCGAAATCAGCTTCTTCACCTCGGCGTCTGTCGGCTGACGTCTTAGCTTTTCCAGATAATCCGCACCAACTCCGAGAGCGGTGCCGATTGCCGCGGCGGGCGGATAGAAAGCGCCAGCCACACTTGCCAGTGGAGCTAGCGTTCGGCCCGTGCGGGCGCCATATTTCCGGATGACCTCTCCATATTCGGCAGCTTTCTTCTTGCTGCGTCCAAACCGGTTTGTCGTCTGCGGTGCCTCAGCCTGCGCTTCAAGAATGTCCGCAATTGCGTCCGTCAGCGAACCGACGAGGGTACTGGAATCACCCGCCAACCAAGGAGCGAGGGTGATTACATGCACGTTAGGACGATTTAGCTTCGGCAGTTCCTGGCGGAGAAAATTGAGCAAGCTGGTCTTACCAGAACCCCAGGGGCCTTCAATACCAATGACCATGCCGTCGCTCGCGGAAGCATCGACCAGGGACGGCGCCAACTTCTTGGCGATTTCCACGAAACCAAATTCGTCAGCATTGATATCGTCAAGCGCGCGATCCGTTTCGGACGCGAGGGCGGTGGTGGGCATATTCGTCTGAATCCAGTATCGATAGGCGGGTTAGGCACTTATTGAAACGTAGGGTTGTTTTGGCGTCAATGGCAATTATCTAAGCGCAGGAGGTCATCGCATCCGGTTCGTTAGCTTCAGCAGACTATGCGACGACTCGCCCGTTTCGATAGCACAGCCCGAGTACGAGCCACGAAGCAGCTTTAGGCTCCGGTTCGCAGAAACTTGACCCCCTTGCCGCTGATTTAGAAGCCTCGTAGAACCCTCGAATTATTCATTTTTAAGAAAAGTGTTGTTTTATCAAAAAATTTAGAGAGAACCCCTTAATTATCAGGGGTTGTAATCAGATCCCTTTCTCGCGATGGTAACGCGCCACTCGCTAAGCGAATGGCATTCGCAATTTCTATATCGAAGTCACAACACAGCATTTGGATACGTCTCGCCCAAACGATTTCAAACTACAAGCTCGACATCTTGAGTGCGGCTCACCGTCACGGCAAAGTACTGACCGCGCTTCTGGTGCAGTCAACACGTCAGTTTGCAATCGACCGCTCAATGAACAGCCGGACAGATATCCGACAAGCACATTTGAGGAGAAAAAAATGCCGACATTCATTACCCCTTACTGGCAGTATGGCAGCAATGGCGACTACGCTCCCGACGCGTTCGTAGGTACCAGCGAAAACGACACATTCCAGCTCGGTGGAAGCGAGGCTGGAACTTCAGGCGGCATCCGCAACGGCTGGGATACATTCAGCGGTGGCTTTGGCACGGACCGAATCTATATTGCACCGAAGTCCGGCTTTTCCTGGACTGCCGCCTATATTGACACCAATGGGCTGGACAGCGTGGAGAGGATTGAGTTCCACGACTCGCTGTCTGTGCGTCCGGTCTATTTTCAAAGCAGCGTGAATTTCTCGAGCGTGACATACATGAGCTTGAACACCAAGGTCTACGGGAGCGGGTTCAGCGATACCTTCCTCGGGGGCAGCCTCGGTGAGTACGTGGAAGGAGATGCCGGTAACGATACGCTCTACGGAAACGGCGGCAACGACAACCTTTATGGTGACACTACCTCGAATAACCCCAATCCGGCGCAAAGGAACCCGATCGGTCATGACAACCTATACGGCGGAAATGGCGACGATTTCCTTTATGGTCAGTGGGGCAATGATAGGCTTTGGGGTGAAGCCGGCAATGATCGGCTCGACGGTGATGTCGGCGCGGACGAATTGCGCGGCGGACTTGGCAACGACGAACTCTTCGGCGGCGTGAGTTCTGACCTTCTCGATGGGGGTGCCGGCATAAACCACATATGGGGCGGCGTGAGCACGGAGCTTGATACGTTCCAATTCACATCCACCACGGATCAAAGCGTCATTGAAGATTATGAAATCGGCGAGGATTTGCGTTTCAGCTTAGCCATTGCTGACGATCTCAGCGATCTGACATTCTCGGACGACGCAAACGGAAATGCCCACATCACTGTGGGCTCCGTCGATATTACCTTTACCGGGATATCATCCGCATCGATTTCTACGTCTGATATTTTCTTCGGTACCTACTCATAATCGATAGCAATGATCCTGCTTCCCATAGGAAGCAGGATCACTTTAGTGTTCGCCGTAAGCCCGGGCGGCGGAATTTATATCACGAGGGACCAAATCAATGGTGGTTCCATCCGCAAAGGAAAGGCTGAGTTCGCCCTTGGCGAGATCCACGGTGATGCGGTCGCTGTCATTGCCGGTAAAGCTGATCGTGGCCGTGGTGCCATCGAATTCGATTTTCGCTTTGTCAGAGGTAATTCCCGGCTCGAAAGCCAACAATGCCGAACCGCGGACCTTGATGGTGTCCATCCCATCACCCACGCCGTAACGCATTGTTGCGCTGCCGTTGATGCTGATCTTGTCGTCACCCCGACCGGCATGAATCTGGTTGCCGTCACGCCGGGCGTCGATGAAATCGTTACCCTCGCCAGCTTCGATCAAGCTGCTTTCGGCCTCGATGCGATCATCGCCGGCACCAGAGTCGATAACGGAGTGCCCGCTCTGGATCCAGTCCTTGCCGCTTCCCGAGCGGATATTGTTTTCAAAGCCGCCGAAAATCATGTTGTCGCCGCCACCTGCATCGATGGTGTTCTGCCCGAAAGCCTGGATCAAATCGTTCCCTGCCCCCGCAATGATCGTGTTATCAACATTGGCAGAGATCTTGTTGTTACCTCCACCGGCGTTGATTGAATTCCCTGTATTTGAGGAAATAACGTCATCGCCAGCGCCGCTCCTGATCGTGTTTTTCGAGTTACTGAAAACGCTATCGTCGCCATCGCCAGTATCGATATCGTTACTGGAATTCGCCCAGATCACGTCATTCCCCGCTCCGGATTGGACATTGTTGGAGGAATTAACCAGGATTTGGTCGTCACCTTTTCCGGTCTGGATCAGGCTATCTGAACCTCCCCAAATCGTGTTGTTGCCATCGGCGGCATCAATCGTCGCCTTCGCGCCACTCTGGATGTGATCGTCCTGCTCGGTACCCTTGAATGTGCCCCCGCTGTTCAAAATGATTCTGGTAATGGCATCGAGGGCGGCCAGAGAAGATGCAGATCCATCGGAAATTCCGGGCGCTTGGGCGACAGGCAATGATGTCTCTGGTGCGCTCGGTTGCGCCATCGCTTTAAGGATCGTTAATGCTGCTGCATTCCCAATCGGAGTGATCGACGTCATGAAAATGACCTTTCACCAAAAGATGTTCTGGAAGATTCAGAGGGCACTCAAGCTTGGCATCATGCCTCGCGCAAAAATCTATGGTTCGGATGGATGCAACCTACATTTTGCATGGTTAACGAATGGATAATGCGCGATTGTGAGTTGTAGGATGCAAACCGGTACAATGGGAAAATTCGCCGCTAGGTCCCGTTCCCTGCTCGATAACCTCTTTCGTTTTGGGAATTATGTGCATAGAGGTAGCCACTAACGGTCATGGGCATCCCACGCGAGCTTGATGTCGTGAAACGACCACTCACGGCGGCGGCCATAGGCGGGACTCGGGCGGCTGAAGCATTCGTTCATGCGGGTCTCCCGTTGGAACTTCATGAACCAAGCAGTGGATTTCGGTTTGCCCCGCGCCGTTGCCGAAATTTGGCGGATGATGCCACTGGTGAGATCAAGCGTCACGATCGGCCGAGCTTCGGGCGTAGGGGGCTCGACAACGTCATCGGCGGGGAGCTGCGATCCCCGATAATGGCGGCGTCGTTTTTAAAGGTGCAACTTCGATGAAGGCAGGCTGTGTCCTCGAAGCCGAACCGCCCGTGAGTTCGCTGAGGTTGCGATCGGCAAGCGGATGCCGTTCCGCGACGTCGAAGAGAGCCTCTGCCCGGCCGCTGAAATAGGCCTTTATGGCCTTTTCCTCGTTCAGAGGGTGTGGACTGATTTCGAAGAGGTGCATCAATCTTCGAATGCCCGCCTTGAAGCCGCGCGTGTTCGCCTCGTGAAGCAGCTCAAAATAGTTGGAGCCGATCGCAGAGATATGGGAGGCGGGAACGCCATTCTGCCTGAGATAGGCGAAGCCGCGGCAATTGGGCTTCAGCGTCAGGTGATGGGTTATCCCGAACATACCGAGCAGTCGATAGGCCCATCCATTTCCAGATCCATTTCCAGCTCTGAAATGTCGGCGGGACGGCCATAGCGGCGCGCTGCCATCGAGACATCTTCCAGATGCAGGAGCATCATGTCTCGTTCGTGTTCGCAAAGCTTTTGGAGCTGCGCCTTCGACATCGGTTCCTTCTGTTTCAATTTCAGTTCGGCGATCAGCATGTTCAGCTTGCGGCCGATCGCCTGCGCTTTTTTATGATCAGAACAGTGAAGGCTCAATGAAAGCCGGCTGCCCGGTCGGCAATGCCCGAAGGCGTTGGGGACGCGCGCACGCCAATAAAAGATATTGCCGCGGCGGGTGAGATTCTCGACGTCGTGGCGGACCGCCATGAGGTTTTTGCCCTTGCCTGCGACCGGCGCTGCCGCCGCATATCGCGCGTGGGCATCACCTGTGGGCTACAGTTCTGGGCATCAGGTCGCCAATGATGCCAAAACGATATCCGGCACGACTGGAAAATCAAGGAATTAAGGGCATTTAGAGAGAATTGGCTGGGGAACCTGGATTCTCACATGATTTCAAGGGCTTATCGAATTCGCCTTGAAATTCCCTCTGTTTTTCCGTCGCGAGCGACGATGCCACCTTTGTGCCCTGGCTTTGGGCATCAGTCAACAGGACGGGCGGGCGGCAATAATTTCCGGTCCAGGAGCTCAAGTCTTGCGATAACGGCGTACAGCGGCGCTGCATCTTTGCGGCTTCAAATCGGTCATGGATGTCGTGGTGTCGACCGCGCAAAAGGAGACATCCGGTGCAATAGTCCGTGGATTTATGTCCCGTTCCAATAAGCACATGCGATCTACGGCAGCTAATCGAGCGCCCCACGCACTGATATCTTCTTAGCATCCGATGTCGCTCAACACGTAGGCGCGATCGGCGAGAAAGGGAGCGCCAGATGAAAAGCATGGTCGTGAATACGCCTAACGTCATTAGGGTCCTTCGACAGCTAGCCACGTCAGGGATTGCCGCGCTGATCGCGCTTGGAGCCGTTCTGGGTCCGGTGTCTCCTGCCGCCGCGCATCACGGGTGGCCTGGCTTCGAGACCGATCGCCTCATTTATATCTCGGGAACGGTTTCTTCGGACGGCGTGTGGGGGAACCCGCACTCCCAGTTTGACGTCACATTGGACAGCAGCATGCCTGCCGACACTCCTGATCTGAGGATACCTGATCTGAGGATACCTGAGGAGCTGCAAGATCCTGAGGACAGCAGTCGGGTCAATGCTGCTCACTCATACAAAGGTCCCCACAAGGAGCTAGAAATCATCATCGCCCCTCCTGCGTGGTCGGGCAGATGGGGCCTGGGCCGTGCGCTGAAAATCGGCGAGCGCTTCCAGGCCGTCGGCTACATCAATCGGACAGACGACGGCCTGTTTCGTCCGGTCGTATTCTGGTACGGCGATGACAATGTGCCGGTGAACCAGGTGCTGGGCAATACGCTTCCGGTACGAGCCCCCATTCCGAAGTAGGCTTCGGCCACTACAGACTAATGGCGTGAGGTGATCCTTGTCGCCGTCATCTCAGCAGGTGTGGGAAGATCCTTTCACCTGCGCGATCACCCTCGGAATAAACGTGAACGGATATGCTTGATCTGCTCAGCTCTCTGCTGATGATGTTGCAGAGTTCAGCCCTTGGCGACGTGGTACGGAATGCCCGCTACGTCTATCCTGTGCTCGAGGCCATCCACATCCTCGGGATTGCTCTTCTGGTTGGCCCCGCTTTTACCTTCGACTTCCGCCTCCTGGGCGTGGGACACCGCACCGTTTCCGTCAACACAGCGGCGCGCTATCTGCTTCCGGTCTCCCATGCGGGCCTGGCCATCGCCGCTACGACCGGCGTCGCACTGCTCAGTGCGCAGGCGACCGTGATCGCCAGCGCCGGAGCCGCACCGTGGAAGTTCGGTCTGCTGATCCTTGCCGGCCTCAATGTAGCTGTCTTCCACGGCGGCATCTACCGTAGCGTCCATAGATGGACTGAGGCCCCGGTAGCCCCTATCGCTGCCCGTGTCGGGGCAGCGGTATCATTGACTGCATGGACAGGCATCATCTTTGCCGGACGGCTTCTAGCATACACCTGACTGCGAGACTGAATCAGCCAAGTGCCAGATCGGGCAAAGCCTAGACACCAAGCAGCGCCTGCTCAGCTCCGATGTCTCAGAGCATCTACGATCAGTGCCATCGCGGGGGACATCTGGCGTCGACTGGGATAGTAAAGGTGGTATCCCGTGAACGGCTCGCTCCAATCGTCGAGGACAGCCTGCAGCGCTCCCGCCTGGATATGTCCTTCCACGAGATCCTCCGGTATATAGGCGATCCCGTATCCTTTAACGGCGGCGTCGATCTGGGAAATCGAGGAGTTGAAGCTGAGCTGCCCGTCGACCCGGACCCGAAGCTCCCGCCCGTCCTTCTCGAATTCCCAGGCATAGAAGCCGCCCCATGTTGCCTGTCGCGTGTTGATGCAGACATGGCTGACGAGGTCCTGCGGTGTCTTGGGGATCCCGTGCCTGGCGAGGTATTCCGGGGAGGCGACGGCCCGCAGCCTCCAGTCGGGGCCGATGCGCACGGCGATCATGTCCTTGTCGA
Source organism: Hyphomicrobiales bacterium (assembly GCA_900469955.1). Lineage (GTDB taxonomy): Bacteria > Pseudomonadota > Alphaproteobacteria > Rhizobiales > Rhizobiaceae > Neorhizobium. Next base: position 19,948 of record UBYX01000006.1, read on the forward strand.
CGCTCTCGCCGAGCCGGACGCCGGCGTCGAAACGCTCCTCGACGATGTTGCGCATCCCGTTGTCGCTGTAGAGCTCGACCTTGACGTCAGGATTATCGGACAGGACACGGCTCAGCTTAGGCCAGACCGTCGTCTGGAGAGCATGATCAGAGAGCGTCAGGCGCACTGTGCCCGACGGTTTCTCCCGGAAAGCCACCAGATCTGCAAGATCTGCCTCGATCCCCTTAAATCTTGGAGCGAGCGATTGCAGCAGACGTTCGCCAGCCTCCGTTGTCGCGACGCTGCGAGTCGTCCGCGTCAGCAGGCGCACTCCCAGCCGCGCCTCCAACTGCTTGATCGTATGGCTGAGGGTTGACTGAGAGGTGCCGAGCGTGGCTGCCGCCTTGGTGAAGCTCTGCTCCCTCGCCACCTCGATGAACCACAGCAGATCCTTCACATCCTCCCGCAGCATGCTCGTCCAAGCTCCTATTGATGTTCAGTATCGATAACTTCATGCGGATTAGCACGGATTGTTCGCAAAGTCCCCCAGCAATATCTTTCTCCTGCATGGCGCGAAACGCGAGCACCCAAGGATCCATGACATGAGCATAACCTTCGAAGATAGCATGGAGAGCCAGAAAGCCGCTTGGGGAGCAGTTTTCTCCATGACGCTTTGCGTCTTCGTGCTGATCGCCTCCGAGTTCATGCCGGTCAGTCTTTTGACACCGATTGCGTCGGGCCTCAGCATTTCCGAGGGGCAGGCGGGGCAGGCCATCTCGATCTCGGGCGTCTTCGCAGTCCTCACAAGTCTGTTCATCGCGACGGTCACTCGTCGGCTCGACCGGAGGATCGTCGTTCTTGGACTGACCGCTCTTCTGACGATCTCCGGCCTTATCGTGACATTTGCACCAACCTATTCGGTTCTCATGATCGGCCGGGCACTTCTTGGCATCTCGATCGGAGGCTTCTGGTCGATGTCGACGGCGATCGTCATGCGGCTTGTATCCGGAAGCCAGGTGCCTACGGCGCTGGCCCTGCTCAACGCCGGGAATGCGATCGCCGCGACCATCTCGGCTCCGGTCGGCAGCCTCTTAGGCGCTTACATCGGTTGGAGAGGAGCGTTCTTCCTCGTCGTTCCGGTCAGCCTTCTTGCGATCCTCTGGCAGTTTATCAGCCTTCCCATGCTGCCGGCGCGGACCAGCAAGTCATCGCCGAACGTGTTCAGGCTGCTCCAGCGTCCCCCGGTCATCGCTGGGATGATGGCAATCCTGCTTCTGTTCATGGGACAGTTCGCGCTCTTCACCTATCTGCGTCCGTTCCTGGAGCAGGTGACCCACCTTAGGATTGAGGCGCTTTCCACCTTCCTGCTCGTGATGGGCCTTGCTGGGGCGGGTGGCACCTGGTTGATCGGTACACTGCTGAGGCAGCGTCTGTTCAGCATTCTTGTTGTCATACCCCTGGCGATGGCAGGCCTTGCCTTGTTCCTGATCGCGTTCGGAGACAGGGAGATTCCCGTGTTCGCCGCACTCGTCGGCTGGGGCTTCTTCGGTACGGCGGCTCCTGTCGGCTGGGGGACTTGGCTCAGCCAATATCTCGCAGATGACGCCGAGGCGGGAGGAGGGCTGCAGGTCGCCGTCATCCAGCTCGCGATCACGGCGGGGGCTTCCATCGGCGGCCTCCTCTTTGATGCGGTGGGCTGGTGGTCCGCCTTCGTGCTTAGCGCGGCCCTACTCGTCGGCTCAGCGCTCGCGTCGATCGTCGCCTGGTACACAGTCAGGAGAGCCTCATGAGTGTTCCAACAGGAGCCGACTGACGTGAAGATAAGGCTTACCTTCGGGGACCACGTGATGACGGCGACGCTCTACGACAATCCGTCTGCCCGTGACTTCGCTTCCATGCTGCCGCTCGATCTCAAGATCGAGGACTTCGGACCGAACGAAAAGATCGCGCACCTGCCTCGGAAGCTGACGGTCGAAGGAAGCAATCCCTTCTCGAACGAGCGGCCATACGACCTCTGCTACTACATGCCCTGGGGAAATCTCGCGATGTTCTACGCCGACTACAAGCATCCGGGCCTCGTCCGGCTTGGTCGCTTCGACGCCGGCTATGAAGCGCTTCACGTGCCTGGGGAATTCCCGCTGCGCATCGAGCGCATCCAATGACACTCAATCCATCCAGACAGGAGACTTCCAAATGAGCAAGCGCATTGAGACGCAGGACGGCTTCAATTCGAGCAGGCGCGGCCTGATGAAAGCAACTGGTGTCGCCGTCGCGGCCATGAGCCTCATCCCGGCGGCTGCCGCCACCCAGGCCCTGGCTCAGATCGCGGAATGGGACAAGACCTTCCCCAAGAGCGACAAGGTCGACCATCAGAAGGTCTCGTTCAAGAACCGCTACGGCATCACTCTGGCGGGAGATCTCTATCTTCCCAAGAAGCGGGTCAACGGTAGGCTGGCCGCAATCGTCGTCAGCGGGCCGTTCGGCGCGGTGAAGGAACAGTCGTCCGGGCTTTATGCGCAGACGATGGCGGAACGCGGATTCGCTACAATCGCCTTCGATCCATCATATACCGGAGAGAGCGGGGGCGAACCGCGCAACATCGCCTCGCCGGACATCAACACCGAGGACTTCAGTGCGGCGGTGGACTTCATCGGCCTGCGGCCGGAAGTCGATCGCGAACGGATCGGCGTGATCGGCGTCTGCGGCTGGGGCGGCATGGCCTTGAATGCCGTTGCCGTCGACAAGCGCGTCAAGGCAGTCGTCGCCAGCACCATGTACGACATGACGCGCGTCATGTCCAAGGGTTACAACGACAGCGTTACCCTAGAGCAACGCACCCAGACGCTGGAGCAGTTGAGCCGGCAGCGCTGGATCGATGCGGAAAAGGGCACACCCGCCTATCAGCCGGCGTATAACGCCGAGGTTGGTCCAGATGCACCGCAGTTCATGGTCGATTACCACGACTACTATTCGACGCCGCGTGGTTATCATAAGCGCGCTGTCAACTCGGGCAACGCCTGGTCGCAGACCACGCCGATCTCGTTCATGAACATGCCCATCCTGACCTACATCGCGGAGATCTCGCCGCGTCCGGTGCTGCTCATCCACGGCGAGAAGGCTCACTCGCGCTACTTCAGTGAAACCGCGTTCGCAGCGGCCGCGGAGCCGAAGGAACTGATGATCATTCCAGACGCAAACCATACCGATCTCTACGACCGCGTCGATAAAATCCCGTTCGACCGGATGGCCGAGTTTTTCGGTCAGCACCTGGCATAAGCCGGGCCGCCGGTCGAAGTATCATAGGCGGCGAGGTGACCTTCTGGTCACAACGCCGTCTGGCCTCTCATCAGGAGACACGAAATGACAGACAATATCGCTGGCAAGACCATCGTCATCACGGGCGCCTCGAGCGGCATGGGTGCTGCAGCCGCCCGTTATCTCGCATCGAAGGGCGCCAACGTAGTCCTTGGAGCGCGCCGCTCCGATCGGATCGACGCCCTGGCCGCCGAACTCAGTGAAGCCGGCCACAAGGCCACTGCCGTCGTCACCGACGTGACGAGGCAAGAGGACCTACGGAAGTTGATCGACACGGCCGTTGAGACCTATGGACGGGTCGATGTGCTCATCAACAATGCGGGCGTCATGCCGCTCTCGCCCATGGATCGATTGAAGGTGGACGAATGGGACCAGATGATCGACGTTAACGTCAAGGGCGTCCTTTACGGCATCGCCGCAGCGCTCCCCCATATGAAGGAGCAGAGGTCGGGCCACATCATCAACCTATCCTCCGTGGCCGGCCACAAGCTCTTCGGCGGCTCCGCCGTATATTCGGCGACCAAGTTCGCAGTGAGGGCATTGTCGGAGGGGCTGCGGCAGGAGATGGCGCCTTACAACATCCGCACGACGATCATCTCGCCCGGAGCCGTCAAGACGGAGCTGCTTGACCACATCAGCGAGAAGGACGTGCAGCAGGCGAATCAGGATTACGTAGGCCAGGTCGGCGTACCAGCCGACACGTTTGCGAGGATGGTCGCCTTCGCAATCAGTGAACCCGATGATGTCGCCGTGAACGAGATCCTATTCCGCCCGACGGCACAGGAACTGTAGTTAAGACTTCAAACTGCCCGGCGGCGGTTATCAGACCCAATCGAAAACGGCCGAAGGGACAGCCCTAGGTCGTCTTTCTGTTCCAAGTCTCGCGCGACCTTTGTTGTCCATATCAGATAGACCCTATCAGAAACGGCTGTCTAATCCTGCGTTTGCTCGCTCCTATCTCAAGATGGCAAGTCCATCAAAGAAAGGATGACGACCGTGAAATTCCTGGCCGCCGCCACCCTAACTCTTGCGACCATCGCATCCTCCCCCGCCTTCTCACAGCAGAGTTCGACCATGACCAGATCATCAAGCGTGTCTTCGGACGACATCTGGGGCGTTTCCCCCGCTCTCGGGCGATACGAGAAGGAAGACGTCGTGGAGGGCCTGTGGGCTCGCCCGCAGCTTTCCATCCGCGACCGCAGCGTCGTTACCGTCGCCATCCTCGTCGCCCGCAGCCAGGCTGCCGATCTTCCACATTACATCAACCTCGCGCTCGACAACGGCGTGACGCCCAAGGAACTTTCCGAGATCATTACTCATCTCGCATTCTATGCGGGTTGGACGAACGCGATGTCGGCGGTGGCTGTCGCCCATGACATCTTCGCCGAGCGCAACATAGGCGAGGATCAGTTGCCTGAAGCTTCTCCGGATCTCATGCCGCTCAACCAGGAGGGTGAGGCTGCGCGCCAAAAGGCGGTGCAGGGCCTGCTGGGCGATGCGTCACCTGGGCTGGCCGATTTCACGACGGATCCGCTGTTTATGGATGTCTGGCTGCGACCGGATCTCTCGCCTCGTGATCGCAGTCTCGTGACCATCACGTCTTTGATGGCCAATGGTCAGGTCGCTCAGCTCGCAGGTCACCTCAACAGGGCGCTCGACAACGGACTCACCCCGGAACAGGCGGGCGAGGTGGTCACGCAGGTCGCCTTCTACGCGGGCTGGCCGAATGCCTTCTCGGCAGGGCCTGTCGTCGCCGAAGTGCTCAAGAAGCGCCAGCAGTAAACCAACAAGCAAGAAGGACTGACTTTTATGAAGAACACTCTCATCGCCGCTACTCTTTCCACGATGGCCTTGGCTGACGCGCCTGCGGCTAGATCCGAAGGCATTACAGTCAACCCCGTCGGCGCTGCAGCGTCAGTCATCGCTGATCCGAAGAACTTCACAGGCAATGTCGTCGTTGACATGCTGCTGCCTACTTCGATTTCGACGCCAGCGTCGTCTGGGCTTGTCACCTTCGCACCCGGTGCCCGAACCGCATGGCATACCCACCCTCTTGGTCAGATGCTGATCGTCACAGCAGGTAAGGGCTGGGTGCAGCAGGAAGGTCAGGCACGTCAGGAGATCCGGCAGGGCGAGACCGTCTGGATCCCGGCAGGCGTCAAGCACTGGCATGGCGGCACCGCGCAGAACGCGATGAGCCACTACGCCATTACCTACATCCAGGACGGCAAGAACGCCGAGTGGTTGGAGCTCGTTTCTGACGAGCAGTATCTTGACTAGGTAGCGTCGACCCACTCGCCTCGATGATCCGGAAGTCGAACGACCGATACCGCGAGATAAGGAGCTGGCTTAGCATTCGAGAAACTAGACAGCGGTCCCGCACCTGTCGGGGCCGTGCGTCGCTCTCTCGCCTGGTCGCCTATGCCGCGGAACGAGGTGACGATGATCTGCAATGGAAGAGGCCTCTTCATGCAATCCAGAACCCACTTGGGCGTACTAGCCCATACCTCGGGGCCTCAGCGTCCGGTGCTTGAATGTTAGCATGTCTTCCTCCTTTGTCCGCCAGATCGAAAAACACGGTCTCTTGTCGGACCGATAGCCGTGGTCAGTCACAGACTGTTTGAAGTACTCGAACGGGGTCCCCAGCCATCTTTTTGAGACTTCCAAGCATTTTGGGATCTGGGGAACGTCACATACCACTTGAAGAGAATTCGGGCCAAGTAGCTGAAAAGACGCCAACTTTTCCGCAACTACTGGAAGAGGGAATAGGCCCGAAAAACGGCTTGCCTGGGGACCTTGGATTCTCACATGATTTCAATAACTTAGCGAAATCGCCTTTGAATTCTCTATATTTTCCCATCGCGAGCGACCGTGGATGCCACCTTTGTGCCCTGGCTTTGGGCATCAGTCAACAGGGCGGGCGAGCGGCAATAATTTCCGCTGTCTAATTTCGGATTGGCTGCCGGTCCGCCATAACTCGCCCCGCGATAGCACGTCCACCTGTCGGTCATACAGGACGCTGCAACGGTCCGGATTAGGTATCGTCTTGGGCACGGCCCCGTCCACAGCGCGCCATGAAGCGGACGGCGCTACGCCTGGGTGCAGCGAGGTGGGAAGCGGACATCTGGTGGTCGGTGGGCACCCATGCCTACGATCACAAACCAGCAAGTTTAGCTAAGCTCGCTTATGCGGATACCACAAAGGGCGTCGTGCTTTCCCCCGTCCTGTAGGTCCATTCGACACCGTCTTGCCCGGTCCCCAGCAGATTGAGGACGGCGCAAGGCAGGTTTCGAGATGTCATCTTCCGCCGCAGAAACTCTGCCTGAGCGCGGTCGTGAGTTGATAAGAGCACCTGATATCCGCGGCTGGCCACAAGATTGCAGACGAAATCCGCGAAAGCGGCAGCGTGGATAGTGTCGTTGTGCTGAAGCGGGTCATCCAGGACCAACCCCCGCCAGCGGGACCATGGGTAGGTTAGGCTGGCGGCACACAGCATACTGACAGACAAGGCTGCCATTTGGCCTTCGCTGTGTATCAACCGTGCATCTATGGACGCGATCTCAGGAGGGAGGGCCTGCCCCTCTTTTGTTGGCCGCTGTTCGACGCGGCGGTTCTTAACGTATGACTCCAAGCCCACCCTTGGATCGCCCATGATTGCCATGTTTATGGCCTTCATGAGGGTGTCGAGAGGCTGCATGTAGCTGGTGTTGAAATCCGCCAGTTCGTCGAGAATGTCTGAGCTCGCGGCCTGGGCGATGTCTTTTGTCTCTCGGGTTGCCTGCGTGAGTCTGACCTTGGCAGACACGCGATCCTGCGCCTCCTTACGAAGCTGCAGTCTCTCGCTGTTCGGGGCGCCACTTACCGCGACCCGCAGCCGCTCCAACGCTGCCAGATGATTATCTACGAGAGCCTTGGCAGATCGACCGTCCCGCAGCCGCTTCATTAAATCATCGGCTTCTCTCAACCTCTCTCGCAGTCGGCCGATGGTCGTTGTCCACGGAGTGATCGCGTGCTTGTCGGGTACTTCCGATTGAGCGAAAGCAAGTCTCTGCCAAGTTTCCTCGGCGTAGACTTTTCGTCGCGTCACAGCGGCGACCTGATCAATAGCCTGTTGTTGACGCGTCCTTGCGGCCGGGAGTGCAACGTCAAGCGATGCCAGCCGCTGTTCAATCGACTGCCGCGCCTGCGTTGCTTGTCGGCTCTTCTCCTCAGCCGCAGAAAGTTCGCTCTGAGTTCCACGGATTGCTTCCGCCAACTGGGCCTCGCCGAGATCACCAACGATTTCCACGAGCTCTCGAACGGAGGACGCCGCGGCGTCGAATTCGGCTGCAGTAGTCGACTGTGTTTGGGTTGCGGCGTTCAGTTGAAGCTGAGCTTGGTCACGCCTCCTGATGGCAGCGGCCTGCTCGCCTCCGGGCGTGAAGAAATCGCCGTTCAAGCGGTTCCGCCAATACCACTTCCGCTGCCTCAACCTCAATATTTCTTCGGCGCTCGTCGCCAGTTGTCGATGACGCTCTTCAGCGACCACACGGTCAACTACAGCGTCGCCGAACACACCAATACCCACGTCAGTCCTTGCGCGTTCCTCGGATTGGAGTTCTTCAGTGAGCGTGGTCAGCTCTTGCTTGGCGGTCTTCAGTCGGTCGAGGCGGTTGGTGGCTGTCTCGGAGCGCTGCGACGCAGATTGAACGCGCTCCTCTTGCGCAAGAACCAGGGGAGCCAGCCTTGCTGCTGCACTTGCTGCCCGTTGTTGTAGTTCACCCTTAACCTCGAAGTGGGTCGCGCAAACAGGACAGTCGCATGCATCATGCGGAAGGTTGGCGGCAACGCTAGCGACCGCGCTCGACATTTCCGAGACCGTCTTCCTCAACTCGATAAGGACGGCGTTCTGCTCATCAAGGAGTGTCTTCGCTTCTCGAGCCGAGACGTCCGCGTGCTCGATGTCCAAGTCTAGCGTGGGGAAGCGCAGTTGGGACGACTGTATCGACGCCTGCAGCTCCGCAACCTTCGCATCGCGAGCAAGCCACAGATCCACATTATGCCTCTCGGTCTGGTCTAATCGGCTCCTTTCATCGAGCCGGCCAACATCACTTTCAATTCGACGCACGATCTGCAGCCGACGTTCCAAGGCCTTCACGGTTAGGTTTTCGTCAGCGACTGCCTCGTAAGCCCCGACGAGGGCAGCGTCCGCCTCCTCCTTCCGAGTCTGCGCAACCGCCTGGGCAGTCTTTGCGTCCCGCAGGCCGGTCAGCAGACTGAAGACGGCTCGGTGCGCTTCTGCCAAGCTGGTCGCGCTGACCTCCTCGGCCTTGGCCTTCTCCAATGAGGCGGCGGTCTCCGCGTGTTGTGACGTCATAGTCACTACCTGCCCGTCAGCGATCGCCTTTGCAGCCTCATGCTCGAGCGCTTGCCGCGTCGCGCTCTCCCATTCCTCAAGTACAGACGTCGCCTCGGCCAGACCTTTTTCAAGGCTCCGCAGTCGTATCCGCTGCTCATTGAGACGCTCGTCCAACGCCGAGATCGTGTTCTGATCGAAGCCAGCTACTGGCGTCTGAGACTTGTTGCCCGCCGCATCATCCAGTAGCCGCGAAATTGTATGGGTTGCCTCGGTGGCGGCAACGTCATCCAAGGCGCCAACTCCGGTCAGCCCGGACCAAAGATTCGCCTCTGTGTCGAGAATACCTTGGAGAGCGTCGACCTCGTCACTCAGCAGTTTGATCCGGCCGTTATAGGCTCGGGCGGCTTTCGTATTGCCCTTGCCATGAAGCGCATTCGCGACGTCTTCGATCTCTTTGCTTTCGGCTGCCTCCTTCAGGATATCGAACCGCTCACCCGGATCTCGGTTCGTGAGCCGGGACATCGTGGACTGTCCAAGGAAGTGGGTGAGTAGCAAATACCTCGACAGTCCGGAAATACTCCGGCCCCAGTTCTCGTCTTTTAAGAATTCCGTAATGTCGTCGATATTGCCGCCCGTGACCGACCTGGTAGCCTCGGAGGAAGACAGGGTGCGCGAAACACTTTTCTCCCCAGTGAAGTCCATGGTCACGGACGTGGGGCCAGGCGTTCCTTCGCGCCACCGGCAAAGATAGCTGCCAACCTTTTTGACCCCGTCGGCATCACGGAAGTGGTCAATCCTGTCTGTCAGCGCCCATTCGAGTCCATCGAATAGTGAGGACTTACCGATACCGTTGCTGCCCTGAACGATCAGCACGCCGGGACCGTCACGGAGGCGAATATCCAACTGCCTGAAGGTTCGGTACTGCTCTAGCCGGACGCGGGTAAGGTAAACGCTGCTCATTTCGACGCCTCCCTTGTCAGGACAAGTTCTGTCACAAGGCTCTCTGGGTCGTCTATCAACTGCTGTGAGAGCGAAACCCACTGCTGAGCTACATCCTGATTGAGCCCGTGTTTCTCGAGAAGGCGCTGAGCCAATTCGTGTGTCTGATCGAGCGGTGCGTCACTCACCGCCGTCACATGCTCCCACGGCATCGACAGAAAAGTTCTCGCCAAGAAAACGTCGAACGACTCCTGCACCGCCGTCTGTTTCGGGATCCAAACCAGTTTCCGACAGACGGTCTCGTCACGTTCGATGAGGTCGACCAGCCGGGCCCAGTCCCCTGTCGGAGTAGGAGCGGTTGCGCATAGCAACAAATGTGCGTTTATGACCTCTCGCTCATACATATATGACCTGGCGACGACCATCTGGGCGTGCAGCTTTTTGAGTGCAGCCGTAACGCCCTCAACCGTATCGAGCGCTATAGGCGCGACGATCACCGGATACTGACCCAGGCGGAGACCAAACAGGCCAGGCATCGCCTTCGTCTCGGCTTCAGCCGGCCGGCTGCGAAACGTCGGTGAGGCGAAGTCTTTGACTTCGTCAGCTCTCCAACCCAGTTGCTCCGTCGCGGCGACCAACAAGAACTTCAAAACCTCAGGTGTCATGTCAGTACCCTATCGCGATCGTTGTTCTGCCGCTCACGCCACGCCTGAAATTCTTCCTTCACCGCGGTTTTCCACGCAGGAAGCCCAGTCTTGAGTGCCGTGCGCCACGGCCCATCATTCCGAACGATCGCCGGCTTGGTACGTCGCGCTACATCAAGCCCGGTTCCGGGATCTCCGCCGTTCAGGATTGTGTCGTCAGGTCCTGTTACGAATACCTCGGAGCTGCGAGAGAGGATAAGGGCGTCGACGTCCCAATGTTCGGGCAAACTCCATTCAGTGAGCAAGCCGCCATCGTCCAACTTGTCAGCGGATGAACCCAGTGCATGCCCGTTCTCGTCGAAGCTAAGATTTCCTCTGGGCACTGATGCCGGCTGGAGTGGCTCACCGAGGTGGGTTGCAAGGATCAGCACCAATGCGCCCGCCATGCGCTCGAGCACAGTTACGTCGCCGCTCCATGGCTTTGCGCTCTCAGGGCCGATGCTGCCCAACCAAGCAAGGAAATCACGGCGGAGGGCGGGTGACGCATCAAGTGTATGGCGCCATCCGGCCCAGGTGGCGAGAACCTCTGCAAAAACATCTGCTGCGACCTTTCCCAAAGTATCGCATGTACCAGCAGCCTGCGCTGCTACGAGCATGGCTTCCAATTGGCGGACGAGAGAGGCATCGACATGCTCTCTGATATCGATCGCGCTGACCAACCGGTAGGGATAGCGTGACGCCGCAGTCATAGCGGTGGCGGCGTTGGGCAGCCTGGATTTCCACGCCTCTTGCACGGTTGCTCCAAGGCTGAGGGTGATCTTGCCTCCACTGGCTTTGCTCAAGCGAATCAAGTCATCAGCGTCGATTTTCTCCGGTGTCACCTCTAGTTGCACGACGACAGGTGTGGCCGCGGACTCGCACTGGGTCACCAGCTCCTCAAGCAAGACCTTGCCGCGCTGCACCAATGTCTGGGTCGCGACGTCCCAGGTGACTAAAATGGTGGAGGCCTCAAGGGTGGATCGCCCGGCGAGCTGCGATTTTCTGGCAGCGTCGGCAAGTCTAAGCAGCCAGAGGTCGAAAAACACAGTATAAGTTTCGGCATCGAGGGTGGGCGGGACAAGCAGTTCGGGCTTCGCCTTGAACCGGTCCGTGGATACCCTCTGATACTCGTCGAACTGCTCTTTTGCTGGGAAATAGCGCTCGTTCTTATCTGGGCCATGCCGCAGGATCACATGATGGAACCGCTCCACAAGGGCTGCCCCATTCAAGGTTATCCCTACAGGCTCAAGGCCATCTGCGTGCTCGATCACATCTTCGATCATACCGGAGCTGCGGCGGACGACGACACCTTTCTGCTGAGCTGCGTGCAGGACAGCGAAGACCATTGCTTGGTTGAGCTGAGCTGCCTTTCCCACTGAGAACAGCGGACCGCTGGAGTTGACGGTCAGAAGCCGATCGGCCCGGACTTGCGGCACCAGCCGATCTAGGATCCCCCGCTCACCAAAGGTCGTGAGCACGTCCTTCTCGAATATCGGCTCCAGATCAGCCTCCGGCGCGAGACCCTCGTACGCCTTCAGGACAGTAGTTCGCAGGATGTCTTGATTGAAATAGCCGAGGAAGGTCTCTGTAAACGGGACGTGCTCGAACCCATCGATAAGGAGGTTTAGGATGTCAGTTAGTGCGCCATCGCCATTCCCGCTTACAAGATAGGTCGCAGGCGCAATGGCCTCGACCGCGGCTGTCCCGACGCCCCGCTCCTTCCAATAGTCATAGGTGTCAGCCGCCCCGACGGTCCGTTCGTCTCCAAAGCCCATGGCGAGGAAGACCTTCTGGACGATCTTTGACACGCCACCGGCGAACGTCATTCGCCATTCCGCACCGGACTTTTCCAGCTTCTCGAGGCGAGCTCCCTTATTCCAAATGAGCTTCGTGAGCATGGCGTTGTGGCTATGGAATTCGGCTGCTAGCCGCTTCGCGATCGGCTTGCCGGTATCCAGATCCCAGTCGAGGAACGGCAATCCGGCGCTCTTGTCGAGCGACCCTGGCGCTGGCCATTCGTAGATATGGGGATGGAGCAGGCGAGGCGAGGCGCTCTGAAGTTGAAGCACTTCTAGCGCGGGGTCGTACAGGCCGACGTCGTAGTCCAGAAGGCCCAGTGCCAATGCGCAAGTCACGCCCGCGGCGCCACCACCGACAACGGCCACTGTATCGTTCGGCTTAAGCATGCCTCGCTCGTGCAGCGCTCTGACCAATCGGAATGCACGGACCTGCTGGGAATAGAATGTGATGCGCCGCTCGAACGTGCCTAGAAAATATAGACCGTCGCTTCCCGGCAGCGTGCTTGCCGTAATCCAATCATTTAGCGGGTCCGAGATACCGATCATGCCTACTTTGCTCGGCGCGGGCATCCTCGCGCACAGCGCGGCGCCGACCAATTGCTCCGAATTCGTTGTTTCCCCCAGCTCAGGATTTCCAAAGGAATCCGAAGCACCGGTCAATCCTTGCCGGCAAAATCCGGCCCGCGCAATAGTCGATCTACGAAAGAACACCCCAAAAGGTTGAGTAGGTCGTTTTGGAGTGACGATTGGGGAGACCGTCCGCTTCTGGCAATCGGCCGAAGCAGCATTTACGACCGAGGCGCGTAGCCGCCGTGCCGCGGTGGTTGCCAGTAAGGTAGCTTCGGCGCTCAGCGCGGAAATTATTTCCGCTTACGCCGCCGGTTGCCGCCACGCGAAGAACCCAGGCGCAAATCCCCTCTGTGAGGCATCAGGAGCAGTTAACACTCGCCACGGTAGAGGGTCGTATTGTAGAACTGAGTTGGATAGGTGGCAATTTCGTAAAGTTCTTGTGTGGTACAAGTAGAACGTTGGCCTTTCGCCAATCACACGACCGTGATCGCCAATCGTTTAGTCACGTGATTAGAACTTGTTGCAAATGGCTGAGCCTCTCCAACACTTCCTGCAGCGTTGCGTTTCGATCGACCTGGAAGTTGATCCTGCAACTGCTAGCATCTTCGCTTTTGCGGCAGTGAGCGATGATGCTCGTCTCTCGATCCTGGCAAAAAAACGCGATCTCGTGATGGCCCTCGACCGCCTGGAAGCAGAAGCAACCGAGGGCGTGCACCTGCTCGGCCACAACATACTTCGGCATGACTTGCCTCATCTGTTCGCGGTGCGGCCCGGGTTGGCGAATGTTCTTCGATCACCGATAGACACTCTATGGCTCAATCCCCTCGCATTTCCGCGCAATCCCTACCACCACCTGGTCAAACACTACCATGACGGGCGCCTGCAAGCGGGCCATGTCAACGATCCCGAACTGGATGCGCGACTGGTGTTTCAGGTAATGCGCAATCAACTGGCGGCTTTGAGGCAGCAGAACGCCGACCAGCCCGATGCCGTTGCGGCCTTTCATTTCCTTGCTACGAGGATGGAGAACCCAGGTGGGTTCGACGCGGTGTTTCGGGAGGTTCGCGGAGCTCCCGCGCCCGATCCTCTCGCGGCACAAGAAGCGATTTCCCGGCTTCTGGCGAGGCGCGCCTGCGGGATGCGGCTCGAGCAGACGCTGAACCGCCTTTCTAATCCTCAGCTCGGTTGGCCGATGGCCTATGCTTTGTCCTGGATCCTGGTTGCGGGCGGGGATTCCGTCATGCCGCCCTGGGTACGGGCGCAGTTCCGCGAGGCTGCACTGATCGTGCGGCACCTACGCGACGCTAATTGCAAAAGCCCGTATTGCGCCTGGTGTAGCGAGAAGAACGACCCGGTGCGCGCGCTGTCACGCTGGTTCGGGTTCGATGCCTTCCGCGCGGAGCCCGTGGATGATATGGGCCGCCCCCTACAGGAGCGGATCGTCGATGAGACGATGCGCGGGTCGAGCGCCCTCGGCATTCTGCCGACCGGCACCGGCAAATCGGTCTGTTATCAGATTCCCGCCCTGTCGAAGTTCGACAAGACCGGAGCGCTGACAGTGGTGATCTCGCCGCTGGTCGCGTTGATGGCTGATCAGGTGCAGGGTATGGCGCGGGCAGGGATATCCTCTGCCGTGACCGTCAATGGAATGCTTTCGATGCCCGAGCGGCAGGATGCGCTGGATCGTGTCCGCATGGGAGAGGCCGCAATGCTCCTGATCTCACCCGAGCAATTGCGCAGCAACTCGGTTCGATCGGTTCTGGCACAGCGTGAGATCGGGCTCTGGGTGCTGGACGAAGCGCATTGTGTGTCGAAATGGGGACACGATTTCCGGCCTGATTACCGCTATGTCAGCCGCTTCATCAAGGAATCTTCGGGCGATGAAGCGCCTGCCCAGGTGCTCTGCCTAACCGCCACCGCCAAGCCAGAAGTGGTGCGGGACATCCGAGAGCATTTCAAGTCACGGATTGGACGCGAACTTTTGCTGCTGGACGGTGGCGCAGTGCGCACCAATCTCAGCTTCGAGGTCCGGCCGACGCAGCGCGGCACCAAGCTGGCGGACATCCTCGATGTGATCGAGACCAAGCTACCACAGGAGGGCGCTTCGGGTGCCGTGGTTTATTGCGCCACCCGCAGCGAGACACAGCGAGTGGCCGAGTTCCTCAAGCAGCAGGGTCTGTCCGCGGAACGGTTCCACGCCGGGCTGACGTCCGAGGAGAAGCGTGACATTCAGGAACGATTTCGCATCGGAGATCTGCGAATTATTGCTGCGACCAACGCCTTCGGCATGGGGATCGACAAGCCCGATATCCGATTGGTGGTCCATGGCGACATTCCCGGATCACTGGAGAACTATCTGCAGGAAGCGGGGCGAGCGGGCCGTGACCGTGCCCATGCCAACTGCGTGCTGCTCTTTGGCGAAGAGGACGTCGAGCGCCAGTTCTCGCTTTCGGCTCGCTCGCGCTTAGCCCGGCACGAAATCGGCGCGATCCTCAAGGCCCTGCGGCGTCTTGACGAGCGGACGAAAAAGACCGGCACCGTGGTCGCTACGTCGGGCGAAGTCGTGCGAGCTGAACGCGATCAGGAATTCGAGCGCGACACTAACACCGACGACACCAGGGTGAAGACCGCGGTGTCATGGCTGGAGGAGGCCACGCTGCTGAGCCGCGAAGAGAACAAGGTTCAGGTCTTCCCCTCATCGCTCAGGATCCGCAACCTGGAGGAAGCCGAGGCGATTCTGGCCAGAGCCGCGATCACCGGCACCCGTCGCAAGCAGCTTCTGGATATCACGCGCCACTTGATGAACGCGCCGCCCGATCAGGGCATTTCCACCGACGAGCTGGCGGGGATCAGCGGATTGACAGGGGGTATGCTGAACAAGGCGCTGGCCGATCTCGAGGCGCTCGGGATCGCCCGCAACGACGTCGTGGTCACGATATTTGTCCATGTTGCGGTGGACGGTCATTCGCAGCAGCGCCTGACGCAGGCCGCGCGACTTGAAACGGCGCTGATTGCCCTGATGCGGGAGGCCGCCCCAGATGCGGAAGGCGCAGCAGACGTTCCCTTGCATCTGGCTGAAACCTGCCAGGCGCTCCGCAATCAGGGGCACAGCGCAGTGCGGCCCGACATCGTGGAGAAGCTCTTGCGTAGCATGGGCCGCGACGGGCGCGATCAGGATGGTGGTAAGGGAAATCTGCGGCTGCGCAAGGCTTCGCGCAACACGTTGATGGTCACGCTGCAACGGTCTTGGCAGGCGTTGGAACAGACAGCAATCCTGCGGCAGCAGGGGGCAGAACGATTGCTAGGGCACCTTCTGGGCAAGTTGCCGAAGGGTAGCCGCGGCAAGGACATCCAGGTCGAGACCACGATAGGTGACCTGCTCGCCACCCTGACAGGAGACGCGCTGCTGCGCGGCAGCGGCATTCAGGACATGACAAAACTGATGGAGCGCGCACTCCTGTGGCTGCACGAGCAGGAGGTTGTGACCCTCGGCAAGGGACTGACTATTTTCCGGCAGGCGATGACGGTTCATTTGAACCCTTCGGGCGGCCAGTTCACCGTAAAGGATTTCACACCCTTGGAGGATCACTACACGGAGCAGACCATTCAGACCCATGTGATGGCGGCCTATGCAGAAAAGGGCCTTGCCGCGATGGAGCAGGCGCTGCGGCTGTCCGAGGATTACTTTGTGCTGGAGCGCGACGCCTTTCTGCGCCGCTGGATGCCCGGCAAGGGTGGTGAGATCCGGCGTCAGACTACTGGCAGCTCTTGGAAGACGATCGTAGAGGCGCTGAAGAATCCAGTCCAGCAGGAGATTGTCGCTGACGACCGCGAACAAACAAGCGTCCTGGTTCTTGCAGGACCGGGCTCGGGCAAGACGCGCGTTCTGGTGCATCGCATCGCCTACATAATCCGTGTCCGCCGTGAGGACCCGCGCGGCATCCTCGTGCTGACCTACAACCGTCATGCCGCTGCCGAGATACGCATCCGGCTGCGGCATTTGATCGGCGATGATGCGGCTGCGGTGACCATATCCACTTGTCACGCACTTGCGATGCGACTGGTGGGCGCGAGCTTTGCCGGAACTGCAAGCGAGACGTCCCACGACTTCGACGGGATCGTTCTGGAGGCAGTGCGCCAGTTGAACGGGGAAGGACTGAGCAAACCGGAGGCAGAGGCACAACGTGATACGCTGATTCAAGGCTACCGCTGGATCCTGGTAGACGAGTATCAGGACATTGGCCCCGAGGAATATGCTTTGATCTCGGCCGTCGCAGGCCGCTCGCTGGACGATAAGGAGCTTCGGCTCAGCCTGTTTGCGGTAGGCGACGATGATCAGAATATCTACGCTTTCGCTGGGGCGTCCATCCGCTTCATCCGCCAGTTCGAGGCCGACTATAGCGCACGACCGATGTTTCTTGTCGAGAACTACCGCTCGACTGGGCATATCATTACCGCCGCCAACGCAGTCATAGCGCCAGCCGTGGCCCGCATGAAAGCCGGCCATGACATTGCCATAGATCGCAAACGCATCAAGGCTCCGCCCGGAGGAGATATGGCGGCGCTCGATCCGGTAGCCCATGGGAGGGTGCAGGTGTTGGACTGCCCGCCCGGCGATGTGGCGCAGGCGATGACCGCGGTTGATGAACTCGTCCGACTATCACGCCTGGATCCGGAGTGGAGCTGGTCGCGCGCGGCGGTCATAGCTCGCGACTGGCGGCGGTTGGCCCCGGTGCGCGCCTATGCCGAAAAGCTTGGCATTCCGGTGGAGATGGCAAATGAGAGCCTGCCAAGCATCTGGCGTTTGCGTGAGATGCAGCAGTTTATCGATGTCCTGCGCCGCGATTCGACACGTCTGCTGGGCGTGCGTGATCTGGTGGGCGTGCTGAATGCGATACAGTCCAATCGCTGGACGGATCTGATCGGCGAAGGCATCGCCGCGCTGGCCAAGGAGCTTGCGAACAAGACCATGCCCGTACCTGACCTCGTCGAGTGGTTCGCTGAGTGGGCCCATGATGCGCGCAGCGATCAGCGCGCACTGCTTCTTCTGACGGCGCATCGATCGAAAGGCTTGGAATTCGACGACGTCGTCATCCTGAACGGTGGCTGGGACAAGCCTTCTAAGGGCGAGGATCCCGATGCGCCGCGCCGCCTTTTCTATGTTGCCATGACCAGAGCGCGACGTAGCCTTTCCATCATTGCCGAAGGACAGCATCCGTTCGTCCCACACGGCGAAGAGCATCTGCTGCGCCGCGCCGCGTCCACCGTCTCTAATGCCGCCGATTTTCCGGCTGCGCTATACCAAGTGCCTAACCTCAAGACCGTAGACCTGTCGTGGGCCGGGCGTCTCAAGCCGGATCATCCCTCGCTTGTCGCAATCTCGGCGGCAAAGGCAGGAGATCCACTTCAGATCGTGCGCGATGGCCCCACTTGGATAATGCAGGATGCTCGGGGACAAGCTCTCGGACGCATGGCCAAAAGCTGGTCACCTCCCGAAGGACTCAACTTCCTCCGCGGCGAGGTCGGCGCCATCGTGCGCTGGCGCAAGGCCGACAATCAGGAAGAGTTCCGGGTGCACCTTCACCGAGATGTTTGGGAGGTGGTTGTGCCGGAGCTTGTGTTCGGCTGATAGTTTGTTCGTCGCGAACGGCGGATCGATCGGAACAGCTTCGCTTGACATCGCGGGCTAACATCTCGGCATGGCGGGGGGCTTATAAGGAGAAGTTGAAATATAGAAAGTAAAAATGTGGAAATGACCACATGGATATTGTAGTTACATGAGTTGTTCGTGAAATACTGTGCGAGGGGCACTATGACGGGCGCAGTACAGGAAGAAGAGCCGGCCGGCTGGAACCCGGAAATAAGCGGGACGCGCGTTCGGCTCCGCGAGAATCCGGGCAGACAGGGAACGACGACCGGAAGGGTCAAGAAGGCAGGCACTTTCCTGCTGGTCGAAGTCGATTTCGGCCCCAACGAAAAGCAATACAAGCGCTACGAGCTGCTGGAGCCCATCGCAGAGGAGGTGCAGATTTTTGATCTGCTTGAGGGCGGTTCATTCGGCGGCCCCAGCGACCTCCGGCGGGTTTTGACCTTTGAGAAGATCAAAGGCGAATTGACCAACGTCTTCTATTCGATGGAAGCCAGCAACACAGACTTCTATCCGCACCAGTTCAAGCCGGTCATGCGATTTATCGAATCCCCGATCGGCCGGATGCTGATCGCCGACGAAGTCGGTCTCGGGAAAACGATCGAAGCAACGTATATCTGGAAAGAAATTCAGGCCCGTCATCAAGCCAGGCGGCTGCTGATCATCTGTCCCGCCATGCTGCGCGAGAAGTGGCGCGAGGATCTGCGCAAGCGTTTCAACATAACCGGCGAAATCGTTTCCGCGAGCACCCTTTATGAGCGGGTCAAGGACATCGCCAGCTACAGGAGCGCGGAGTCGTTCGTCTACATCACCAGCCTGGAGGGACTGCGTCCTCCCGCGAATTACGCGGATGAGAACATCGGCGGCGTCAGGGCGGAATTTGCCCGCATTCTCTACCAGAACACGGCCAGCGACGAGTTCGCCCTCTTCGACCATGTCGTTATCGACGAGGCCCACTATCTCAGGAATCCTTCGACCGCCAACAATAGGCTTGCCCAGCTTCTAAGAGAGGCATCGCATCACCTTGTGCTGCTGACCGCAACGCCGATCCAGATCGGCAGCGACAATCTTTATCAGCTTCTGCGCCTGATCGATCCCGATCAGTTCTACGATTCATACCTGTTTGGGGAAATGCTTTCGGCGAATTCCTGCATCGTGCGCGCGCAAAGGGCGTTATGGCAGCAGCCCGCCGATATTCCGGCGGCGCTGAAGGCGATTTCGGAGGCGGAGAAGTCCGACTATTTCAAGAATGACGCCGTCCTTGCGCGCATCAAGGAACATCTTCGCCATGACGCCACCGATGCCGAACGGCGCGTGGAGATTCTCCGGCTTCTGGAATCGCGCTCGCTTCTTTCCCAATACATGACCCGAAGCAGGAAGCGCGAAGTTCTGGAGCGGCGCGTCGAGCGGGCGCCCCAGGTTCTTAGCGTCAGGTTCAGCGCGGACGAAAAGCAGCTCTACGACCATGTGACCAGTCGCCTGCGCGATGAAGCGACGGGCAAAACCGGCGTGTCGCTATTCTCGCTTATCGCGCGGCAGAGGCAGATGGCCAGTTCGATCGTCGGCGCGCTCGAAAGCTGGGGCGACAAGGGCCTCATCGAAGAGCTTTTGTGGGAAGACTTCGGGATTTCGCCGCAGCTCCGTTCGGAGCCGCAGGGCAACAAAGATGGCGACGATGCGGTTGATGTCGCACCGCCCGACATCGGCCTCAAGCACGAGCTGGGCGCGCTGGAAAAGGGCGATGAAAAATATCGGGCGCTCCAGCAGTTTCTTGCGAATGAGCTGAAACGGAATCCGCGCGAGAAGTTCGTCATCTTCGCCTTCTATCGCGGCACCCTGAAATACCTCGCCCGCCGTCTGAAGGCTGACGGGATCAATGCGGCGCTGATCATGGGGGACATGGGCAAAGAGAAAGACGATCTGATCCGCGCCTTCGCCCGACCCGACGGGCCGTCAGTCCTGCTCTCTTCCGAAGTCGGAAGCGAGGGTATCGACCTTCAATTCTGCCGCTTTATCGTGAACTACGATCTTCCCTGGAACCCCATGCGGGTGGAACAGCGGATCGGCCGTCTCGACCGATTGGGGCAGAAAGCGGAACGCATCTCGATCATCAACATGGTGGTCGAGAACACGATCGAAGACCGCATCCTGATGAGGCTGTACGATCGCATCAACGTGTTCCGCGAGAGCATCGGCGATCTCGAAGACATTCTCGGGGAAGTGACGGAGCAGTTGCTCGTCAACCTGCTCGATCCGACCCTGACGGACGAGGAGCGCGAGCGAAAATCCGTCGAGGCGGAACTTGCAATCTGCAACACGCAGAGGGAGCAGCAGCGCCTGGAGGAAGAGGCGGTCAACCTTGTCGGGTTTTCCGACTACATCCTCGACCATATCAGCGACAGCCGTGAAAAGGGCCGGTGGCTGAGCGCAAGCGAGCTCCAGTCTCTCGTGGAGGACTTCTTCGCGCGCAATTTTCCCGGCACCAAGTTCGACGCTGTCGCGGGCGCGGAATATGCCCTGCGCATTACTCTCTCGGAGGAAGCGCGGCGCTCGCTGGGTTACTTCATATCGGAGGCACGGCCATCGACGAGAACGCAGCTTCATCGAAGCGGCAGGCCGATCCTTTGCATTTTCGACCCGCGCCGCGCCGACGAGGTTTCCGCCGAAGCAGAGTTCATCGAGCCAAGCCATCCCCTCATACAATGGATACGCTTCAGCTACGAGGACGACCAAAGTCAGCTCCATCGCGTCACCGCGATAAAAGTCCCGGCGCAGGATGCCGGTGTCCCTCCAGGCGACTATGTATTCAGCGCCCACCGCTGGTCGTTTAACGGCCTGAAATCCGATCAGTCGCTTGCCTTCAGGGTGAAGCCGCTCGGAAGCGACCGCACGCTGGGGGCCTCGGAGGCCGAAGCGCTGGTTACCGTTGCCTCGCGCGCGGGCGAGAAGCTGCCGAACGCGGTCAACGTGCTCCCGGACATCGAGATCATCTGCGAGGCTGCCGTAGGATGCGAAGAAGCGCTGGGGGACGCATTTTCGGAGCGCCTTTCCGATTTTGAGGCGGAGAACACGGTGCGCTGCGATCAGCAGCGAACCAGCGCCGAAAAGCTCGCGAGCCGCCGCATCGAAGGCCTGAAGGCCCGCGTCGCCCGGTTTCGCGCGGAAGGGAATCTGCGCCCCGTTGCGATGACGGAAGGCCTCATAAGGAAAGAGGAGGAGCAGTTGAAGATCAAGCTCGATCGCGTTTCACGGCGCCAACAGGTCGATCCGACCATGATCCCGCTTGCGGCGGGCGTTGTGAGGGTTGTCTGACATGGCAAGCTGGCGTGACAGGCTTAGATCGCTTCACGAGCGTGTGTTTGGCAGGGCGGAAGTTCCGCCATCCTCTTCCGAATCAGACGACGAACGGCCCAGCATTACGGAGTCTCCCGATCTTGCGCAGGCCGCGCCTGTCGTTGCGGAGAAGGCGCCCGCAAGCCGGGCAAGAGCCCCTACGGGCAAAGCGCCGGCAACCGTCAAGACACAAGGCAAGCGGGCGGCGGTCGCATCGAATGACGCTCCGCCACGGAGCACGCCCAAGGCAAGACCGCTAGCCATCAATCTCGGCATCGATTTTGGCACGAGCTTCACGAAAGTCTGCTTTCGCGACCTCGGCAGTGAGGTATCGGGAACTGTCGCGGCCGGCAAGGGCGGCAAGGAAGCGCTTGTGCCCTCGATTGTTGCAATCGGTTCCGATGGGCGGCTGTTTCTTGGCGACAGCGTTTCCAGCAAGCAAGCCGCCGTTATCGTTCCTTACCTGAAGATGCGCCTTGCGGGCGGGCCAATCGGCGAGCGCCTGCCCGAGTTCGGGGGGATCGACCTGAACAAGGCCGAATCCGTCAGGGCGCTTGCGGCTTGGTTTCTTGCGTCGGTGATCCAGCGCAGCCAGCGATGGCTTGCCGTCCATGAGGCCGACAGGCTGAAGAACCGCGTTGCGGACTGGTCCGCGAATGTGGGAGTGCCTGTCGAGCACTACGATTCACAAGCGCTTGCGACGTTTGAAGAGGTGCTTGGCGTTGCCTGGCTGTGGGTAAAGGACTATCTGGTGCCGAAAACGCTCCAGCAGGCGCTGCCTTCGTACCGGCTCACCCAGCCGCGCCTTGCGGCCGAAGTCACGGACTTCCACGCGGTGCCGGAAATTGCTGCGGCGGTGCAGTCGTTCGTCATGTCCCGTGAAGCCGTGCCGGGCATCTATGTATATTTCGACGTTGGCGGCGGCACGGTTGATGGCGTCGCGTTCAACTATCTGAACTTCCGGGGGGAGCGCCGCATCAATTTCTATTCCGGCAAGGTCGAGCCCCTTGGCGTCTCAGCGATTGGAGCTTCGCTCGCGCAAGGAGCGCCAGGTGAAATCGATGCGGTGAGGCTGGAGAAGCTCCTGAAAGCATGTTCGCAATCGACTCTCGCGGAACTCGTTTTGCGAATCCACAAACTCGTCGCGTACGTCGTCATGACCGCCCGGCGGAAAGACGGCCGGAACTGGCAGGAAGACGCCTTCCAGAGCGCCGACTATGAAAGGAAGTTCATCGGCCGGCTATCGACTTCCCGTATGCGCCCGCTGATCGTTTTCATCGGCGGGGGCGGCTCGAAGTCCGAATGGTACAAGGGGTCGATCGAGTCCACCTACACGGCCTTCAAACACCACAGCGCGGGAGTCCCGCCATACAAGCTGGTGGAGGTTCCCCGGCCCAAGGACTTCATCGTGCCGAAAGGCAGCGCCGATGAGTTTATTCGCTTTGCCATCTCCTACGGGCTGTCGTTTCCTTTTGGGGAGGGGCCGGACATAGGTCTGCCGAGCCAGTTCGGCGCAGCCGAAGAGCCCCGCCAGTGGACGCCTCCTGGCGTGGTCGATTATGCGGATAGCAAGGACTACTGTTGATCGAGAAGTAATACCCGCCCTGAGCTGGGAGGCAGGGTATTGACACGATGTTGTAGCAAAGTGGGGAGAATTTAATGATAGAGGGTGCGCGCAAGCTACCGACACAACACATCTCAATTCGTGTGCCGTGGCATGATTCTGGTTGGTCCGGTCGCGTTTGCGTGAATCCGTTGAAGAACACCCATTGCGTAGCGCTTCCGCGCATCGGTGACACTCGTGACGATGCTTGGGAGACTTCCGTTCGGGCAGAACTCTTCGATACGGAGGGTGTCCGTCTGCCCGCCTGCGCTGCAGAGCGTGGAGCGTTCATGGCTGATTTTGCATATGAGCGCCGGTTTCCCCACCCTTATGAGCACCATTCGCTTTACACCCATTTTCGCAAAACAAGATACGTACACGCGCCACGATCGGCGTCGGCTGTCCCCTTCGCCTGGATGATGAAGGGTGATGATGGCTTGCCGGAAATCGCCACCCGGCTGGCCCTTGGTTTCCGGCCGGAGTTGGAACCGGAGCTCGGCTTCGAGAGTATTTGGGTTCAAGAACGTCGCAATCAGCTCGTTATGTTGGACACGTTCTTTGGTGCGATCGAGCCGAAGGAGTCGCTGGTTTTCTTCTACGCTAAGAAGACGCCTCTTACCGAAGATCCGCGGCGCGTCATCGTCGGGATCGGTCGGGTGAGGAGCGTTGGCGACGCTACAGAATATAACTATGAGGGCGCGACAAGTAATGCCCTGCGCTCGATGGTGTGGGAGCGCAACATCGGCCACTCCATCGAGCCGGAAATCAGAGATGGCTTCCTGTTGCCCTATCGAGAGCTGTTGGAGCATGCTGAAAGCGATCCGGGTTTCGATATTCAACCGTTTGTGCTGCATGCGCCAAGCGAAAGCTTCAACGCATTCTCGATGGGCTCCGAACACGTCAGCCATGACCAAGCTGTAGCCGTGCTGTTGACCGCAGCCATAGTCGTAGGGCGCTATGAGACATTGCTTCCTGGTGACTGGGGCGCAGCGCGCCGCTGGATCGATGCGGAGCTCAACCGGCTCTGGCGGTTGCGGGGCGCATATCCCGGTCTTGGGTCTGCCCTTGGTGCTCTGGGACTCTCGAATGGCACCCTGCTCGCGCACGCTGTCGGCAATCTGCTCCACGCCGACGGTGGACAGGATGTTCGTGATCCCTGGCCTGTCGTGGAGTCCGTGCTTCACGATCCGAAGCGCCTGCCACCGGACCTCGCTGGGTCAGTCGGCCCTGTCGCTGCGAAGCTATGGGATAGCTTGCAGCCTGAACGTCGTGACCTTCTCAAGCTACTCGCCCGTTTCGCGCTATCCGCCGACCAGACGCAAAGGTGGTGGGTTCGAGAAGAGCGTACCAAAGCCGGGATTGAGCTCGAAGACGCCACAATCCTTGCCAATCCCTACCTCTGCTTTGAGGCCGACCGCGGACGCATCGACAGTATCCCCCTATCCGTCATCGACAGAGGGTTGTTTCCCGACCCGCAGGTGCTTGCAGCCATCCCCATTCCAGAACCGTCCGTCTGTCCGGAAGCAATTGATCCGCGCAGAGGTCGGGCGCTCATGATCCAAACACTCGAAGCAGCCGCTGTCGAGCATGGTCACACGATGCTCCCGCAGGATTGGCTGGTGGAAAGGGTTCGGAGTGCCGTGGTCTCGCCGCCTTGTGCAATCACCGGGGATTGGATTGCCGCCTTCGATGATAATCTCACCCTTCAGCTCGCGCGAGTGGAAACCGCAAACGGGGCACCCGCTTGGCAACTCAGCCGCTATGCAGCCACTCGCGCGTTAATCGGTACTCGACTCAAGCGACGCCTGGGGGGGACACGACACCCTGGGGACTATGATTGGGAAGACCTCATTGACAAGGCTCTGGGTGGACCTGCCAAGGAAGGCAACCCTGCAGAAGAGATGGCGCGCAAGGAAAAGGCGGCGGCACTAAAGGAGCTCTTCCGCTCCCGTGCCTCTGTTCTGATTGGCCCCGCGGGCACCGGCAAAACAACGCTGTTGCTTGCGCTGTTGTCGCTCGAACAGGTTCGCAAAGGTGGTGTGCTGCTGCTGGCTCCAACAGGCAAGGCGCGGGTTCAAATGCAGAAAAAGGCCGGGGACGTGAAGGCATTCACGTTGGCGCAGTTTCTGCTCGGCTTCAATCGCTACGACGGGCAGACCGGCGCGTACCTCGTAACAAACTCTCCGGATCGCGAGAATGGCTTTGCCACGGTCGTCATCGACGAAGCCTCGATGCTCACGGAAGACCAACTCGCAGCCACACTTGATGCCCTTGATCCAACAAGTGTCCATCGGCTCATCCTTGTTGGCGATCCTCGCCAACTTCCCCCGATCGGAGCGGGGCGACCGTTCGTGGATGCGATCCGCCTTCTCAGAGAGCAGGACGCGATGCAGCCACGCGGCCTAGCCGAACTTACAGTAGTGCGCCGTCAGACCGGAAGCTCGGACGATCCTGAAACTCCCCGAGACGACGTGCTTCTCTCACGTTGGTTCAGTGGCGAAGCTCCTGACGCGGGGGCGGACGAGGTGTGGGATCGGTTGGCAACTGGTTCAGCGCGAGGCATCCGCGCCATAACTTGGGACAGTGACGCTGATCTGCAAACCAAGCTGCTAAAGGAGCTTACTGCTCATATCCGTTCCGACATGGACGCCTCGGTAACCGACGAGACGGCCTTCGAGATCAGCCTTGGTGGTTCGGAGTATAACGGTCGTGGCTATTTCAACCCTTCGCGCGAAGGCGCAGATGGACGACGCCAAGGAGGCGGAGCCGGCGTTGAGGCATGGCAAATCCTGGTACCGATGCGCGCAGGAGAAACCGGGGTTGACGGTCTCAACCGCTGGATCAAGCGGCTGTTTCGTGTTTCGGTTCGAGAATGGGCTGAAGCAGAGCCGCACTGGTATCGCAAGATCGCCAAACCAATGGGAAGTCAGGCAATCCTCTACGGCGATAAGGTCATCAACCTCTCGAATGGCCGTCGCCGTGACGTCTATCCGGATATGGAGAGGGCATATCTCGCGAACGGTGAAATCGGTCTCGTCATCGGCCAGTACAAAGGCAAGAGCTGGAAGCCGAAGAGGCTGCCTTGGAAACTGGAGGTCGAGTTCTCGACCCAGCTCGGCTTCAAGTTCGGATTTAGCGGATCGGATTTTGGCGAGGATGGCGACGAACGCCTGGAACTTGCTTACGCGCTGACAATTCATAAATCTCAAGGGAGCGAATTCGGCACAACGTTCGTAATAATCCCAAATCCCTGTCGGCCGCTCTCGCGCGAGTTGCTCTATACAGCATTGACGCGGCAGCAGCGCGAGGTGGTCCTATTCTATCAGGGCGAACTGCGTGATTTGGTAAGGCTGTCAGGTGCCGATCGTTCTGAGACGGCGCGGCGGTTCACGAACCTGTTCCGTGAGCCGAAGCTTGTTGCCTATAGCGGTTCCTTCCTGGAAGAAGGTCTCATTCATCGCACAACGCGCGGCGAACTTGTGCGGTCAAAATCCGAGGTCATCATTGCCGACCTGCTCCATGGTTTGGGGCTTCCCTACGGCTACGAGCAACCTTTCACTGGCCCAGATGGTTCGGTGCGGTATCCGGACTTCACGGTCGACGACGCTGAGACGGGCCGGCGGATTTTGATCGAACACCTCGGGATGATGGATCATCCGGACTATGTTCGGCGTTGGAAGGCGAAGGAAAAGTGGTACCGGAACGCTGGCGTCGTGCCGATCGCGGAAGGTGAAGCTGAGGTTGGATTGTTAGCAACCACAGAGGTCGGGGGTTTCGATGCAGCGGCGATCAAGGCGCAGATTATTGCGGCGTTCGGGCTCTGATAGGTCCGCAGGGTTGGAACGCTTAAGGCGACCATCGAGTCCCACAACGGCAAGAAAGGCGACACAGGCCTGATCCGCAAGGAGCCGAGTCTGCAAGTCTCCGCGTCATAGCGGAAATAATTTCCGTGCCCACGTCAGGTCGGATCGCAATCCTGTTGCACAGTGCTTGTCTGGCGGCTCTACTCAAGGCATATCGGTTTATATGATTTTTCTCGTTCGACGGGTGACCCGTTCACACGCAAGGCATGCTTAGCTAATGAAAATCATCGACAATACCTCTCAACTTCTTGGCGATGATCTGAGGGAAACCCTCGGCCGTGGCTCGCGCGTGAAGATCGCGGCGTCGTGCTTCTCGATCTATGCATATGAGGCCCTGAAGTCCGAGCTGGCGAAGGTTGAGAGTCTTCAGTTCATCTTTACCTCTCCGACGTTTGTACCCACGGAAGCGACCGACAAACTACGGAAAGAAAAACGCGAGTTCTTCATTCCTAAGGCTGGTCGGGAAAGCAGCCTTTATGGCACCGAATTCGAGATCAAGCTTCGCAACAAGCTCACACAGCGCGCCGTTGCTCGCGAATGTGCGGAATGGATCCGTAAGAAGGCGCGCTTCAAGTCCAACGCCACACAGGCAGCCATGCAGCCCTTTGCGCATGTAGAGGTCGGAGGCGCTGCCGTCGCCTATCAGCCGATCAGCGGCTTTACCGCCGTGGATCTTGGCTATCAGAAGGGCAACGCCGTTTCCAATTTCGTGACCCGGATGGATGAGCCGGCGCATGCCGGCCTTTATCTCCAGCTCTTCAACCAAATCTGGAACGACGCGGATAAACTGAGGGATGTGACGGACGCTGTCTGCGACCACATCGAGTCCGTCTACCAGGAAAATGCCCCTGAGCGGGTCTACTTCCTGATGCTGTACAACATCTTTCGGGAATTTTTGGAGGATATCGATGAGGACGTTCTGCCGAATGATTTGACCGGCTATCGAGACAGCATTGTCTGGAACAAGCTGTTCAACTACCAGCGAGACGCGGCAACGGGGATCATCAACAAGCTCGAAACCTACAACGGCTGCATCCTGGCCGACTCTGTCGGTTTGGGTAAAACCTTCACCGCGCTCGCTGTGGTCAAATACTACGAGCTTCGCAACAAGTCCGTGTTGGTTCTCTGCCCGAAGAAGCTGGCGGACAACTGGCGGAATTACAACACCAATCTCACCACGAACATCTTCGCCAACGACCGCTTCAACTATGACGTCCTCTGCCACACGGATCTGTCGCGCACGTCGGGCGAGTCCTTCGGCATACCGTTGAACAGGGTGAACTGGGGCAACTATGACCTCGTGGTGATCGACGAGTCCCATAACTTCCGGAACAACGACGTCTACAAGGATCGGGAGACGCGGTACCAGAAGCTTATGAACAAGGTCATCCGCGCCGGGGTCAAGACCAAGGTGCTGATGCTGTCCGCAACGCCGGTCAACAACCGCTTCAACGATCTGCGCAACCAGCTCGCGCTTGCCTACGAGGGCCAGTCAGATGCGCTCAGCAAGAGCTTGAAGTCACAGACCAGCGTGGAAGAGATCTTTCGCCGAGCCCAGAAGGCGTTCAACGAATGGTCCGCCCTGCCACCCAATGAACGAACCGCGGCGTCGATTCTGCGCACGCTGGACTTCGATTTCTTTGAGCTTCTCGACGCGGTCACCATCGCCAGGTCGCGCAAGCACATCGAGACCTTCTACGACACCAAGGACATCGGCAAATTTCCCCAGCGTCGGAAACCTCTCTCGTTCCATTGCCCGATCACACAGCGACCGGATGTGATGGGCCTGAACGAGATCTTCGGCCAACTCTCCCTGTTGAAGCTCGCGGTCTATGCGCCGATCAGCTACATCCTGTCGAGCCGTCTCGCGAAGTACGAGGCGATCTATGACACGCAGGTGGAGGGCGGCCGCGGCAAGCTGCGGCAGGCAGACCGTGAGCGAAGCCTGCAGGCCCTGATGACCACTAATCTGCTGAAGCGCCTGGAAAGCTCTGTGGAAGCCTTCCGCCTCACCCTGCGAGCGCTTGGCGGCAACATCACGCGGGCACTCGACGCCATCGCGGAATATGAGCGGACGGGGCGTAGCGGCAGTATCAGCGATCATCTCGAGGACATCAGTGATTTTGATCCAGAGGATGAAGACCTGGCAGGGCTCGATGAGTTCACCGTTGGCAAGAAGGTTCAGATCAGCCTCGCCGACATGGATCTTCCCTCCTGGAAACATGATCTCGCGGCCGATAGGTCATTGATCGATGCACTGATTGCTTCGATGGACAAGGTGACGGCTGCGGATGACGCCAAGCTGCAGCACCTCATCGCGCTTCTGAAGGAGAAGGTCGCGGAGCCCCTTAATCCGGGTAACCGGAAGGTCATCGTGTTCACCGCCTTCGCCGACACGGCCAACTACCTGTTCGCGAACCTGGCGCCCGTTGCGCAAGAGCTCGGGCTCCAAGTGGGGGAGGTGACCGGCTCCGGCTCACCGAAAACCACACTCAGGAAATCCTATGATTTTCAGAGCGTCTTGACGCTCTTCTCGCCGCGCTCGAAAGAGAAGGCCGTCGTGCTGCCGCATGAGACGGCGGAGCTGGACATCCTGATTGGAACGGATTGCATATCCGAAGGCCAGAACCTGCAGGACTGCGACTTCCTGGTGAACTATGACATCCACTGGAACCCGGTCCGCATCATCCAGCGGTTCGGCCGTATTGACCGTATCGGGTCACCCAACGACCAGATCCAGCTCGTCAACTACTGGCCTGACATCACGCTCGACGAATACATCAATCTCAAAGAGCGCGTCGAAAACCGGATGGTGATCGCCGACGTGACCGCGACAGGCGACGACAACGTCTTGACCGCGAAGTCGAGCGACATCGCCTACCGCAAGGAGCAACTGAAGCGGTTGCAGGATGAGGTCATCGAGTTGGAGGACGTCAAGGCCGGCATCTCGATCACCGATCTTGGCCTCAACGACTTTAGGATGGATCTCCTGAACTACGTCAAGGACCATGGCGACCTCGAAAGCATGCCTTATGGTATGCATGCCGTCGTGCCGGCAGCACCAGAACTGGGACTGCGACCAGGCATGATCTTCGTGCTCAAGAACATTCATGACAGCGTCAACGTTAACCAGCAGAACCGTCTGCATCCCTTCTACCTGGTCTATATCGATGACGACGGCGAGATCGTCTCCGACCATACGGAGGTCAAGCGGCTGCTCGACCTGATTCGCACAAGCTGTAAGGGCCGTTCCGAGCCAATTCCGGATGTCTGCCGGCTGTTCAACGAGCGGACGGAAGACGGTCGCCGGATGGGGCCCTACTCCGACCTGCTGAGCCAGGCCATTCGATCGATGATCGAGGTGAAGGAAGAGAAGGATATCGACAGCCTGTTCAGTGGCGGGCGAACGACCGCGTTGACGCACACGATCCAGGGCCTGGATGATTTCGAGCTGATTGCCTTTCTGCGGGTCGAGGAGGCAGAGGGCTGATGCTATATGACTGGCCGCGGGCAACCGCCTTCGGGCGGGTGATCCCCAAGAACAAGATCTATGAGCACGCAGGCGCCAGCACTGCGCTCAAGGACCTGTTCGTGCGCGAGGTCGATCAGATCGTCTGGGCTCATAAGCTGGCACCGGAGACTATCAACCTGCCAGCGTCGAAGTCCGTGACCGAAATCCAGGTCTTCCGGATTGCCCAAAGGGAGGGCAGCCTCGATATGGACGCCCTGCGCGCCATTGATCGCGCCATTCCCTTCCCCTTGCTGTTCGAGCTGGTCCACAACGGCAGGGTGAAGCTCGCGGTGGCCTATAAGCGGCCGAGCGAGGCGGATAGCTCGAAATGGGTCCTTGGTGACTATTTCGAGGGGCCATGGCAGCCGGAGGATGCGCAGCGGATGCCGCTACCGGTGGCGCTGAACATGGGCGCACTCTACGAGTTGCTCCTCAGGCCACTGGTCGAGCAACAGGCGGCTAGGCTGTTGTCACATTCGGGGTCTGGTTTCGCAGAAGATCCGCAATCCCCCTTTGGCCAGGCCCCCTCGGCCGAACCAGTGCCGCTCGAAGCTAGGATTGCGCATGCCGAGGCGGTTAAGGTGAAGACACGCGAGATCGACCGGATCAAGACGCGCTTGGCCCGCGAGAAACAATTCAATAAACGTGTCGCCATCAATGCAGAGCTGCGTGCCGCCAAGCAGGAGCTGGAGCGGCTGGTGAGCGCAAGTGCGGCAACCGCGCCGGTTCAAGAATAAGAGGACGAGAATGGATAAGCTGAAGATGCACAGCCCGGATCTGACCCAAGAGAACATCGCCAGGATCCGCGACCTGTTTCCCGGCTGCGTGAGCGAGGCGCGAGACGAAGTGACCGGCAAACTGCGTATGGCCGTGGACTTCGATCAGCTTCGCCAGGAATTGAGCGACAGCATCGTGGAAGGGGCCCAGGAGCGGTATAGATTGGATTGGCCCGGCAAGCGGGAAGCGCTTGTCGCAGCTAATGCTCCGATAGCACAGACTCTGCGTCCCGAACCTGAGGAGAGCGTCGAGTTTGATTCGACCAGAAATATCTTCATTGAAGGAGACAATCTTGAGGCTATGAAATTAATTCAGGATTCGTTCTTGGGAGAAATTCGCCTCATCTATATTGATCCTCCGTATAATACCGGAAACGACTTTGTATATGAGGATGACTTCTCTGAGGGCGTGCAGGATTTTCTTGGTAGGTCAATGCAGTTGGATTCTGCCGGTAATCGGATGGTTGTCAATTTGGAGTCCAACGGCCGGTTTCATTCTGACTGGCTTTCTATGATCTACGCCCGCCTGCGCGTCGCCAAGAACCTTCTTTCGGAGGATGGCTTCATTTGTGTTTCTATCGATGACGGCGAATCCGCCAACTTGAAAAAAGTTATGGATGAGGTTTTTGGAGAAAAAAACTTTGTTGCTACCCTCGTTTGGCAGAAGCGGTATGTAGCCAACGTTACCGCTCGGCATGTTTCAGACATGCATGATTTTATCCACGTCTACTCAAAAAATGCGGCCGATGCGAAAATTCAAAAATGGGCGCTGACCGAAGAGCAACTTCAAGCTTATCGCAATCCGGACGGGGACCCCAGAGGTCTTTGGCGAGCACAGGATTTGTCTGCTAGCAAGCCATACCAAGCCGGCCTGTTCACCATTCGAAAAAACGGACAACAGTTTAATCCCCCGCCCAATCGCTATTGGCGCTGCAATGAGGCGCAATTCAACGCTTGGGAAAGTGATGGGCGAATCTGGTGGGGAATGGATGGAACGGCCCGCCCAATGTTGAAGTCATATTTGAACGAGAAAGATGCCACCACTACCCCGCATACCTGGTGGGACTATGAAAGCGCAGGGCACAATAAAGAGGCTACGCTTGAAATGAAGGCGTTATTCGATGGCGCTTCGCCTTTCGACACGCCGAAGCCGGTTCGACTCATGAGGCGACTACTAGAGACATTCGGGAGCGGCGGGATCGTGATGGATTTCTTCGCGGGCTCCTCAAGTTTTGCTCACGCCGTTCTTGAGTGTAATGCCGAGAAGAATGCGGGGTTCAAGTACATCCAGGTTCAATGGCCGGAACCCGTGAGGCGACAAAATGATCTCGCAGACAACTTTGCGAATATAGCTGAGATGTCTCGTGAACGTATTCGCCGCGCTGGCAAAAAAGTCCTCGAAGGCGCGTGTCATCCTGAATGGAACCGCGACGTCGGCTTCCGTGTGCTCAAGGTTGCTACCTCGAATATGAAGGACGTCTATTATCGTCCCGACGAGCTGAAGCAGGGTGACCTGCTGGACATGGTCGACAACTTCAAGGAAGGCCGTACAGCCGACGATCTGCTGTTCCAGGTGTTGGTTGATTGGGGCGTGGACCTGACGCTGCCGATCCGCCGCGAGACGGTGCAGAGCAAGACAGTGTTCTTCGTAGACGACAATGCTCTTGTTGCCTGCTTCGACAAGGGCATCACCGAGGATCTGGTGAAGGAACTGGCGAAGCGCCAACCGCTCCGAGCCGTCTTCCGAGACAACGGCTTCGTTTCCGACGCCGTGAAGATCAATGTCGAGCAGATTTTCCGCCAGCTTTCCCCGACCACTGACGTCAAGTCGATCTGAGGTCGCGCCATGGATCAAGCCACGCTTTCTGCCCTGTTGACCCAACTCATCTCCAACTGGGAGAGCGACGTGGTCGAGTTCAAGCGCGGGAAAGATGGCTTTTCGAGCAGCGAACTCGGCAAATATGTTTCGGCCTTGGCGAATGAGGCTAATCTCCGAGGCCGTGAGCGCGCCTGGCTGGTGTTCGGCGTCGAGGACAAGACGCGGGACGTTGTTGGTACCTCCTACAAGGAAAATCATATCCATCTTCAGGCTGACAAGAAGTCGATCCTCGATGGTACGGGCAGTTTTACGGTTCGGGATATTCATGTGCTGAACCATCCAAACGGCAGGGTGGTTCTGTTTGAGATCCCGGCGGCGCCCCGCGGTATGCCGATCAACTGGAACGGCCACTATTACGGTCGGGCAGGTGAGAGCCTTGTTGCCCTCGGTCACGATAAACTGGACGAGATACGCGCACAGACACTTGCAACGGATTGGACGGCGCAGCTTGTCGAGGGTGCCGGCCTCGCCGACCTTGAACCGCAGGCGCTGAGGGTTGCGCGCGAACGTTTCGCTGCCAAACATGCCAACCGTTTCAACGCTGAGGACATCGCTGGCTGGAGCGATGAAAGCTTCCTGGATCGAGCCAAGCTGACACAGAATGGCGCGATCACCCGTGCCGCACTACTGTTGCTTGGCAAACCGGAATCGGCCTGGAGGCTCAGTCCGCATCCGGTCGAAATCACCTGGAAGCTTGAAGGAGAAGAGCGTGCCTATGAGCACTTTGGGCCGCCTTTCCTGCTGGCCACGTCACAGATCTTCAGCCGTATTCGCAACATCCAACTGCGCCTGCTGCCGCAAAATGAGCTGCTTCCGCATGAGGTGGCAAAGTACGATCAGCGGGTGGTCCTCGAAGCGCTCCATAACTGCATAGCCCATCAGGATTACGCTCGGTCGGCCAGAATTGTTGTTACGGAACGGCTGGATCGGCTTATCCTGGAGAATGAAGGGACTTTTTTTGAAGGGCAGCCGGATGACTATGTTTTGGGAGATCGGGTGCCTCGTCGGTATCGCAACCCCTTTCTGATCAATGCCATGACCGAACTGAATATGATCGATCACATGGGCTATGGCATTCAGGATATCTATCGCCGTCAGCGTGAGCGTTTCCTGCCTCTGCCTGATTATGATCTGACAGAGCCTGAGGTTGTTCGCCTGACCATCCACGGCCGGGTTGTCGATGAGGCTTATAGCCAATTGTTGATGCATCAGACCGGACTGCCGCTAGCCGACGTTTTAGCACTGGACCGGGTTCAGAAGCATTTGCCGATTACCGATGACGCCGTGCGGCATCTCAAGCAGGCGCGCTTGATCGAGGGACGCAAACCCAACTTCTTCATATCAGCCCGGGTCGCAGATGCGACCTCGCAAAAAGCCCAATACCTCAAGTCGCGAGCGTTCGACGATTATCATTATGAAGAGATGGTTGTCGGATATTTACGAGAGTTCGGACACGCTTCACGTAAGGAGCTGGATGACCTTCTGAGGAAAAAGCTGAGCGATGTGCTGAACGAAACGCAGAAGACACACAAAATCGGCAATCTTTTGAGTGCCTTACGGAGGAAGGGGCGAATTCGCAATTTTGGTTCCACTGCGGCTCCCGAGTGGCGTCTTGTGGAATGAAGCGCGAACATCCTACGAAAGCTCTACGAGAGCTACGAAAGAAATTTAAGAAAGCTGACGTCTCATGAAGCTCAAATTCAAGGTTCAGCCATACCAGACTAATGCCGTTGAGGCGGTCGTCGATTGCTTCGAAGGCCAGGTCAAATCCGATGCCTTGAGCTACCGGATCGATCCCGGCCGCAAGGCGCAGACAAGTGCTTTCGAGGAGGGGTTCAAAAACGCCGACTTCTCGATCAGCGAGGCGCAGATTCTTGAAAACATCCGAATGGTGCAGCGGCGCCAGAACCTGCCGCTATCGCAGTCTCTGACCGAATTCACCACGTTCAATACCCGTGGCGAACGCGTGGCCGTTGCCGCTACCTATAAGAGGGATGCGGTTGCGGCGACCCGCGTGCATCTCGACGTCGAGATGGAGACCGGCACGGGCAAGACCTACTGCTATATCAAGACCATCTTCGAGATGAACAAGCGCTATGGCTGGTCGAAGTTCATCATCATGGTGCCCTCGATTGCCATCCGTGAGGGCGTGGCCAAATCGCTACAGATTACCGCCGAGCATTTCACCGAAGGCTATGGCAAGAAGGTGCGGTTCTTCATCTACAACTCGAAGCGCCTGCATGAACTGGAGAGTTTCTCGTCCGACGCCGGCATCAATGTGATGATCATCAACATCCAGGCGTTCAACGCGCGCGGAGCTGATAACCGCCGCATCTACGACGAGCTGGATGACTTTCAGTCGAGAAAGCCGATCGACGTCATCGCGTCGAACCGTCCGATCCTGATCCTCGACGAGCCTCAGAAGATGGAGGGCGCGGCGACCACCGAAGCCCTGCCGAAGTTCAAGCCGCTGATGATCCTGCGATACTCAGCCACGCACAAGACGCAGCACAACCGCATCCACCGCCTCGACGCGCTCGACGCCTATAACCAGAAGCTGGTGAAGAAGATCGCTGTACGCGGTATCCAGGCACGCGGCCTCGCAGGCACCAATGCCTACCTCTATCTCGAAGGCATCGAGATCTCGAAAAAAGCTCCCGTTGCCCGGATCGAGCTGGAGGTGAAGCTGACTTCGGGGGAGATCAAGCGCCAGCTTCGCCGTGTGGAGTTCAAGGACGACCTCTTTACGCTGTCGGGTGAGCTTGATCAGTATCGCGGCTTTACCGTCAGCCAGATCGATGCCGTGAGCGAGACCGTTGAATTCACGAACGGTGTCGTCCTCAAGGCGGGTGAACCTAACGGCGACGTCTCGGAACACGACATTCGCCGCATTCAGATCCGGGAGACGATCAAGGCGCATCTCGAAAAGGAGAAGCAGCTCCATTCCCGTGGCATCAAGGTGCTGTCCTTGTTCTTCATCGATGAGGTGGCGAAGTATCGCGACTATACGCAACCCGACGAGCGGGGCGAGTATGCCCGTGTTTTCGAGGAAGAGTATGCGCTTCTCAAGGGCGAATATCTGTCGGAGCTTGCAATCGACAACGAGGCCCATCGCAAATTCCTGGCCGGCATCGACCCCGCGAAGACCCACAATGGCTATTTCTCGATCGACAAGAAAACCAACCGCCTCAAGGACCCCGATGTCGTCAAGACGGGGGACAATAAGGGGCAATCAGAGGATCCGGACGCCTATGACCTCATTCTGAAGGACAAGGAGAGGCTGCTATCGTTTGCAGAGCCGACCCGGTTCATCTTCTCCCACTCCGCGCTGCGTGAGGGCTGGGACAATCCGAACGTCTTCGTGATGTGCATGTTGAAGCACAGCGAGAACCAAATCTCGCGGCGCCAGGAGGTCGGTCGTGGTCTGCGTTTGAGCGTGGACCAGAACGGCGATCGCATGGACAATCCGGTCACTGTTCACGACATCAACGTGCTGACGGTGGTCGCCAGCGAGAGCTACAGGAATTTTGTGGATGCGCTTCAGAAGGAAATGGTCGAAGCGCTGACTGCCCGACCGCGGCAGGCGAACGAGGAGTATTTCAAGGGTAAGCTCATTCAGGCGGATGGCGCGCCGATCGAGGTATCGTCCGACATGGCAGCGGGCATCGAGTTCTATCTCGTGCAAAACGGCTATGTTGACCGGCAGAAGAACATCACTGAAAAGTATCAGAGCGCCCGTGAGAACGGGACGCTGGCTGAGCTACCGGAAGATTTGAAGTCCTACACCGACCAGATCGTGGAACTGATTGACGGCGTCTTCAATGAACGGCAGTTGCCAAAGATGCAGGACGACCGCCGCTCGAAGCGCAACCCGCTGAATGACAACTTCCACCGGAAGGAATTTCAGGAGCTCTGGAGCCGGATCAACCAGAAGGCAGTCTACAAGGTCGAGTTCGAGCCGGCGGAACTGATCCGCAAGAGCATCAGCGCGCTGGACAGCCATCTTCGGGTGACACCGCTGCAATATACGGTCACCGCAGGCATCCAACGAGACGGCCTGACCTATGACGCGGTCGGGGATGGCAAGAGCTTCCGCGAAAACGAGCAGGAGACGTACCAGGCCGAAACGGTTGTCTCGCTCGTCAAGTACGACTTGCTGGCAAAGCTCGCAGAAGCGACCCAACTCACCCGGCAGACCATCGCGGAGATCCTGTCTGGGATCCAGTCGAGTGTGTTCGGCCAGTTCAAGCAGAACCCGGAACACTTTATCAGCGAAGCGTCCCGCCTGATTATCGAGCAGAAGGCGACGATGGTCATCGAGCGCCTGACCTACGATGCTGTTGCCGAGCGCTATGAGTCCGACATCTTCACGGCCAGCCAGACCGTTCAGGACTTCTCCAGGGCGAGCGAGAAGTTGAAGAAGCACGTCTACGACTATGCGTTTCTCGATTCAGACACCGAGCGCAAGTTCGTCGAGCAGTTGGACACCAGCAACGAGATCGTCGTCTACGCGAAGCTTCCGAGAGGCTTTGCGATCCCGACTCCTGTAGGTGACTACAATCCGGACTGGGCCATCTCGTTCAAGGAAGGTTCGGTTCGGCACATATACTTCGTCGCCGAGACGAAGGGCACCTTGTCATCCCTGAAGCTGCGCGAGTTCGAGAGCACAAAGATTGAGTGCGCCCGGCGGTTCTTCGAAAAAATCGGAAACTCGATGACGACTGACAAGGTGAAGTATGACGTAGTCACGGACTACTCACGGCTCATGGACGTTGTGAGGAGCGCGTGACGCCCGACCCTAACCGCATCGCGGAGCCAGACCGATGATACCGGACTACCAGAGCCTCATGCTGCCTGTGCTGCGCCTCGCTGCCGTAGGCGAAACCCGCGTCGCTGACATCGCGGAGCGGGTTGCTGACGATCTGGATCTGACGCCGGAGGAGCGAGACGAATTGCTGCCGAGCGGCCGCCAGCGCGTGCTCCATAATCGCATCCATTGGGCGAAGTTTTATATGAGCAAGGCCGGGCTGATCGCCTCGCCAGCGCGGGGCCGCTTTGTTGCGACAGACAAGGGGAAGGCGCTGTTGGCGACGGCGCCGGAACGCATCGACGTGGCGGTCCTGATGCGAGAGCCGGAGTTCCGCGAGTTCTACAGGAACGAAGGCGGTGCCGCCGAGCAGGACGGCGTCATCACGAAGCCACTTAATCTGGCCTCTCCCCGGACGACGCCGGAGGAGCAGATCGATGCAGCCCATGCGGCACTCATGGCCGCGCTGCGCGACGAACTCCTTCCACGCATCCTCGCGAACAGCCCGGCCTTCTTCGAGCAACTGATCGTCGATCTCCTGGTCGCCATGGGCTATGGCGGTAGCCACAAGGACGCCGCTGCCCAGCTCGGTCGCTCCGGCGACGGCGGTGTCGATGGCATCGTCAACGAGGATCGCCTCGGCCTTGACCGAATCTATGTCCAGGCCAAACGCTACGCGCCCGGCAATCCGGTCGGCCGCCCGGACGTGAATGGCTTCGTGGGAAGTCTCGTTGGCCTCGGCGCCACCAAAGGCGTTTTCGTTACCACCTCAACCTTCAGCCAGCCGGCGCGTGACTACGTGAAGCATCTGGCACAGCGGGTCATTCTCATCGATGGACAGGAACTGGCTGATTTGATGATCGAGCACGGTGTGGGCGTCCGCAGCTATCGCACCGTCGAGTTCAAGCGACTAGACGAGGACTTCTTCGGCGAGGAGTGAAGGGGAGAATGGTAGAAAGAGCGGAAATCATTTCCGCCACCTTACCCCTTGAACACCTGCTCGCGATGATACTGTAGGAACTGCGAATGCGGCCGTTCGTCCGGCCGTGATGGGACGAGCAGGCGCCGCTCCGGCTTGATAAGCCGCGTGATGGTATCGGGTACGCCGCCGCCTGCGATCAGCAGGCTGTAGTCATCATCAACCGAGATCAGGCCGCGATCGAACATCCAATGGACCGTCCCGGAGAGCGCGAGCCCGTTTCGCACACTGTCCGGCCCACCATGTGCCACCGGACGAATATGAGCCGCCTGGACTTCTGATCTTCCGCCACCGTTGATCAGCTTGAGTCCGGTGACGGCACAGGTGTCATGATAGGCCGTCTTGATGGCTGCGGAGAACGCTCGATCCCGGAAGGGGCGCTGTAACACCTGGGAGACGATCCGGCGATCGATGTTGTCGATCTCGTAAGGCATTTGCGGATTGTCGCCAAAGCCGATGTGTGCTTCCTCGGCCGGATCCGGCGTCGGCCGCGCGCGGTCACGTTTCCCGAGGACATGCGCGAAGCCAGCCGCGAGGATCAGGTCATACTCGGCGTCGGGGATGTTTCGGACAGCGCGGCCGAACGCGCCTTTGTTCGTCGAGCCGTCCTCCTTGCGCAGGCCGCTCTCATAGTAATGATCCGCCTCCTTGAACGGGACGGCATGATCGAAGGGCAGAAAGTCCTTGATCAGCGCGTAGAAGTGATCGGGCTTCGATGGATCCGGTATGATGTCGGCAATTCGCGCCGTCGCGAAATACGCCTGTCTGCCACCTGTCTTCATCAAGTCGCCGCTCGGACGCCTCGGTTCATAATAGACGATCCAGTCGCCGCGGGCCGCCTCGACCTGACGCAAGTAAGTCCGCGGAAAATGATACCGCTGTTCCGGGAGATCGTCGTAGGTCGGATCGACCTTGGTGGTGAGTATGGCCTTCACCATTGGGATGGACTTGCCCTCACTCTGCAAATCAGGCTGCGGGACCTTGTTACCAGGTCGCAGGCTGACTTGAAAAGAGCCGGATGCTCCCGCCGTTTCAGCCCTACTTTGGCGGAAGGAACGCACGTATTAATTGTGCTTGTTGCTTGCGTTCGCGGAAGTGAAAATTTTTTGAGGTGATGCCGACATGAAGTAATTTAAGGTATTTTAAAGTAATTATTGGTGTCTAATTCAGTGAGATACTTGGAAACAATTTATTGCAAAACTTAGGATTGCTTTCCTATGGCAGACTGTTCTGAGATAATAGAGGGGTAAAGGCGGTTATGCTTTTACAATCATCCCTCTTACATGGAGATAACCATGACCAAGACTGCCAACGCATCCGCTCTCCCGTCCGCCGCCCGCACGTTCTACGAAGCCAACGCTGTCGCAGAAGACATCAAGAGCCAGCTCGAAGAGACGGCCATGTTCCTCATCAGCGTTTCGCGCCGTTCAACCGAAGAGACCTTCAAGCTCGGGGAGCATCTTGAACGCGCAGCCGAGCTGCTCCCGGATGGGACGTTGGAAAAATGGGCCGTGGAGCGCTGCGGTATACCGCGCGCCACGTCCGGACCCAGCGCGCGGTATTTCGCAACCTGGATGCCTACCGGGATATTCTGGTGGAGCTGGCCGTGGGTCCCACAGTCCTTGGGAAGTTGAGTGCTGCGGAGCCCGAGCAGATCGAGCAGGCTATTGGCTTCGCCGCCCAGAACGGCAAGCTCAGGGTCCAGGACGTCGCAGCGATTATGGCCGGCTCGAAAAACGAGACAGAGGCACGGCCGCAGATCGATCCGTACGATATCGGAGGCCTTGACGGGCTCAAAGCGATCATTGCGATCAAGGTCCGGGATGGCATCAAATCCTTCGTCGGACACCTGGAGGAGATCCGCGCGCACGTCAGTGAGGCGTTGCCGAAGAAGAACATCGTCAAGAAGACCCTCGCCGAAAAGACACATCTGACGGCGCGCCTTGCCCATAAGGAACTGGAAAGTCTGGCGCAGTTCGTCAGGCCCTATCCAACCGCGGCATATGTAATCTCAAATAGTGCCCTGCCGAGCAAGACTGGTTGGGCCGCGGTCAGCGCGCTGCTCTACAAGATGGGCAGCGAAACGACTTGGCCGGACAAAGGCGAGCTTCGGACCTGGTTGGAAACGGAAGTCGTGCCGATTCTGGAATGGGCCACCTCCAAATCAAGCGCCCCGGCCTGGCCAGGTGCGGAAACAAGTGAAGCACCGAGCGCGAGTGTTCCGGTCGAGGTTGGTGCGGACGAGCCAGCTCCTGCGGATGTCAGCGGCAGCCCCGACTCGGTACTCACGCCTATCCCCTCGGTCGAAGAAAGGATGGAGTCTATCGCTGCGGCGTTTGGAGCCACTGCCACGATCGAGGCGCCCAAGTCCAAGCTCACACTGGGGGATGACGTTCCTTCCGTCGCTGAAGCACTGGCCAAGCCTGAAAAGCGCCCGACGCGAGCGGAACTCGTCGGCCGGATCAAGTCCGAGTCGGGCATCGTTACGAAATCCGCAACGCCACCTAACGCCGCCGTGTGATGCGCTTGGCCCGAGACTGGGCGGCTGGAATCCCGGCCTTACCTCCGAACTCGAAGGGGCCGCACGTCGGCCCTTTTCTTTTTTGCAAGCGAGCGCGAGCGGCGACACGCTTCCGGGCAATGCCGATCGAGTGACGCGTTCGCCGGGCCTAATGCTCGTGAGCCCACTGTTAACCTTGTACCGGCTTCGTTCTCTTTTTTGCTCCCGGGTCCTTGAGCCCGGCTCCCGGTCCTGCCAGGTTGGGGGCGTTCGGAAGACCGAACACAAAACGGCCCAAGGCAGCGCGCCAACGCTACCAAGGGCCTGACCCTCAGCCTTCGCATAAAAGGAATCGGGCTATGACCACGCATACTCTCTCTACCCCTGCCGGGGAAGTTCTTCGTTCGACTGTCGCCGCGGCATCGATGTTCTCCCATCGCTCATTCGGTATCGGTGCCTACAGCATCAGCGAACCGGCCGCGCTGCGCCGCCATCCGCACATCGTTCGCTTCGCCGAAGTCGAAGCCGATCTCGATCTGCTGATCGACCGCGCCATCGCCGCCATCTCCGACGGCGAGCCGGTCGAGGACGAAATCCTCGGCCACTACGTTCACGTGGCCTCGCTCGTCCGTGCCGTGTCGTTCCGCGAAGGCAAGCTCCTGGAGCAGGCGGTCGAGCGGCTGGCGAAAGCCAATCCCAACATCGTTGTCCTGACCCAGTCGCTGAAGTTGCCGCTGGTCAAGGCGGCGCTTGAAGCCGTCTCCGGAAACGACTGGGAAAGCCTAGATGGTGTAAAGCTCGATTGCGAGGCACCGGCCAAAGGCAGCTATACGCCGGACCTGATCCTCGTAAACCGCGCCCGGCAC
Organism: Hyphomicrobiales bacterium; assembly: GCA_900469955.1. Lineage (GTDB taxonomy): Bacteria > Pseudomonadota > Alphaproteobacteria > Rhizobiales > Rhizobiaceae > Neorhizobium. The sequence continues at coordinate 62,335 of UBYX01000006.1, forward strand.
ACTGCCTACATCCTCGACCTGAAGCGGTCGCTCGCTTCTTACGGCGACACCAGCCGCCTCGAGGAACTGAAGCTGAAGATGATGGCGTCGGCGATGGTGCTGCCGGACTGGCTGTACAAGAACCACAAGCGCATGATGGTCGACACGGTCGAGGTTGCCATTGTCGATGGTGCCAGCCGCCCGAGCGACCACGCGACCGGCATCTGGGCTTTGTCCGAGATCGACGACTTGCTGGAAATCGACGGAGTTGCAGCCTGCATGGCCGAACTGCGTCTGCGCTTCGGCCGCCGCGTGCAACAGCTTCTTGAGGCGGAAGCCCGCAAAGCGCTCGGCGTGATGATGGTCGCGTCCGACGCGGACTCTACCTTGACCGTTCCCGGCAAGCCGCTGATTGCGCTGAATGGTTCGTCTCGCGCTTACGAGGAAGAGAAGGCGATGGCCGCGCAGGACGAGGACGATGGTCACTACGATCTCGGCTGCTTCGACGAGGATCAGGACGACGAACCGGAGCCGGTCCGCATCCGGGTTGGCTTTGCCCGCCGTCCGCGCGGGCACTGACGGGCCGCTAGCCCAACGGCACTGATCGCGGCCGCGCCTGAAGCGCGCGGCCGGCTTCTCAAGTCCTTTCCATTCCACGAACGCCGGATGCGATGCGGTCCGGCGAGGAGACACTCATGTCCATCGATACCCACAGCCCGTCTGTGGCCGGCTTCCGTTGCGAAGCGGTCACGACCGATATTATCGCGTTGCCTTGCCTTCACAGCAGGCTCGCGAATATCCCTCCTGTACAATCCGATGACCTGGATCACGGTTCGAGCTACCGCTACGACCCCGCCGTTCTGATCGGGCTGGCACTCGCCTTCGTCCGGCAAGGTCCTCTGCTGGATGGCTTTGTGCCGGAGCCTTTGATGCTTCGGTTGAGTGCACTTGCCGACTGCGGCAACGCGGCATGCCGCCTGCTGCTCGACTGGCTGCGGAGCCGCAACCGGGACCTCAATCCGTCCCGGAACGAACACCTGAGCCTGTCTGTCTCGACTGGCTCGTCGGCTGACGCGCATCCGCCACGTCGTTCGCCGGGCGAGCATCTGTTGGCGCTGATTCCGCAGCCCGGTGTCATTGACGGGCGGCGGCGTGGTCGGACGCGTCGGCGCGATCCGGTGCAGAACGCCCAAACGGCAATTATTGCCGCGGAGACGGGAGGCCGGATTGATGGATAAGCTCGCCCGGCTGTTTATCCGCCGCCTCCGTCATCTTGCCCGCCGCGAGGCGCGCCGGATTGCTCTGCGCAACGGTCTGCTGGAAAGCAAGATCGTCGATGTCGATGGTCATCTCACCTGCCGCTACAGCCCGACGTTCGACACGACACGACTGACCGGCGATCCGATCCGTGACGATACCTGGTTCCGGCGGAATTTTGGTGACTGGCTTGTCGCACCGAGGGAGACCGGCAATCCGACGGCCGGCTCTGCTGGCGATGGTGTCGTGACCGCCGGGATCATTCATCCGCCGTTCGCCTCGCAACTCGTGGCCCTCCCTCGGGCGCGTCGCGGCACAATCGCGCTTGACGGAGTGCTGGGTAACGGAGTTGATCGGCGTACCTATGCCGTCGGTCTTGTGGATCGGGCAACGGCGATGCCGCTGGTCAGTCACATCGTTGCAACCCTGGTTCTGGCGCGTGCGGTGCAAAGGAGCGGACGGTCGCTTCGGGAGATCGTTTATACGCTGACCCGTGTGACACCGGTCGTCACCCTCCATGCGCCACTTGCAGGCTTTGAGCGGGAAGTGCTGGGGCTCCTTGAAAAATCCCGGCTGGTACCCGGCGGCCCGTTCGCAGTCATCGAGTCGGATCACATGTTCAACGACGATCACTTCGATGTCCTCGAAGCTGAGACACGCAGGCGTCTGATGACCTTCTCGGGCGCGGGCGTGCATCGTGTCACGGGCAATGCCCTGCGCCGGCGGATGCTCAGCGCGCTGTCCCGCGACTTGTCAGTGCTTGCCATCGCGGAGAAACGATCGGACATTCCCTCGCTGCTGCAGATCTCCGCCGACATGTCGCTGGAAACGGGAAAGCTCGATCGCAGGTTCGTCGCCGATCTGGTCAAGGTGCTTTACCCGGACGAGGCAATCGAGAAGCTGGGCCTGCCGTCGGATTCCGATGCGCGCTGGCTGTCGCTGGAGGATCTGGTCCTTGCCTTCCGCCCCGGGCGGCATGTTCGCGACGTGCTGCATGTCCTTGCAGTGCTCATTGAGCGCAATCGCAGTGACTTCGAGGAAGAGGAGGGCGGTGATGGCGACAAGGCATCCGGATCTGCATCGTCCAGCACATCCACCGAGAAACCCCAAGGCTCGCACGAGCAGTCGAAGCCGTCCGATACCGAAAACAGCGGCCGTTGGAAGAAGGACAAGCCGTCCGGCGCCGAAGTGATCCAGCCGGAACCTTTGCCGACGGTGGGCGAGATCGGCTACAAGCCGCCAATGACCGTCGAAACGCTATCCGGATATGGCAAGGCGAAGGTCTGGGCGCTCGATCTCAAGGCAGACCTGGACGACTACCGGGCAAGCATCCTCGCTTGGTCGGAGATGAGCACCAAGCTTTTGCTGTCCGGTCCGCCGGGAACCGGCAAGACGACCTTTGCCCGGGCGCTGTGCAACAGCCTGCAAATCCCGCTGGTCGTCACATCCGTATCGACCTGGCTGCAGGGCGGTCATCTCAACGACGTGATCGACAGGATGAGCAAGACCTTTGTCGAGGTGCGGGCCATGGCGCCGGCCATCCTGTTCATCGACGAGATCGACGGTATCGGCAAAAGGCAGCCGGCCGAGCGGGAATATGCCGACTACTGGAATACCATCGTAAATAAGGCGCTGGAACTGCTCGATGGTGCCGTCAAAAACGAGGGGCTGATCATCGTCGGCGCCACCAACCGGCCCGACCATATCGACGAGGCCATCAAGCGCTCCGGGCGATTGGAGACCCATATCGAAATCCCCAGGCCTGATGTCCCGACGCTGGCCGAAATCCTTACCCATCATCTCGGCGCCGATGTGATGGCGCTGATCCGGGAGCCGGAAGCGGACGCCGGTGCGGAAGCCGAGGACGGATTCTCGCTGAGGAAGATCGTCGCCGATTATCTGGAGGAAGACGCAGAAAGTGAACGGAAGGGAGCCAGCCGATGACTGAACCACAGAACACCAACGCTTCGGAAATGCCGACCTCCGTGCAACGAGGTAACTCCGCCGATGCCATCCTGCGGCGTCTCGCGACGCGGGCCATGGGGCTGACGGGCGCTGATATCGAACGCATCGTCCGGGAGGCGCGATTGAAGGCGCGCCGTGGCAAGCGGGCGATCTGCTATGAGGACATCGAAGAGGGCATCCGCGGTCATCGTCCACCCGTGCCTTATAATCTCCGTTGGCGCTTCGCGTTCCACGAGGCCGGGCATGCGGTCGTCCATCATGCGCTCGATCTCGGACCTGTTCGCGGCCTCAATATCGATACCGGCGAGGGCGGCTACAATCTCGTCGGCTTCCATATCTGGGCGACCGACACACGCGACTGGTACGAAGACATGCTGACCATGCTGATGGCGGGGCGGGCTGCCGAGCAACTGATGCTCAAGCGTGTCTCGAGCGGCTCTGGTGGCGCCGACGACAGCGATCTGGCGCGGGCCACACGGATGGCGCTCGATATGGAGCGGACGCTCGGCTTCGGAACCGAGCATCCGCTGCTCTATCGCCCGCATCGCGATCCGGGCGCGATTCTGGATCGTGACGTCCAACTGGCGGCTCGTGTCCATGGAAGGCTGGCAGCGGCGCTCGATCGGGCTGCTGTGATCCTCAGGAGGCGCAGGCCGACCTTCAACGCTTTGGCCAAGGCGCTGTTCGATGCCCAGGCAATGGATGAGACGGCGGTGCTGCAAATTCTGACAGACGGTGATCTGCCGCCCTAAAGCTGATAGTCATGCGCCCGATGAGCAGAAGCGGGGTGCAGGATGAGCGTCGCGGTTGTCGCCCATTGCGATTGGAGCATGGAGCAGAAAAAGCGCTGGATGGCTGTGGCCATCAAACGCGGCGGACACTGGCGTGTTCAGCCTCCGGAACTCGTCAGTGACACGTCGAGCTTGTTCGAGCGGCTGCAGCGTCGCGCCGTCGATCCGGGCGCGCTTCTCATCGGCTTCGACTTCCCGATCGGCCTGCCGGAGGCCTATGCACGAGCAGCCGGCATCGGTTCCTTCCGGGAGGCACTGACGTCATTTGGTTCCGGGATCTGGTCGGATTGGTACAATGTAGCTGATCATCGCGACCATATCTCGCTGCAGCGCCCATTCTATCCCGTCCGCCCTGGTGGCACGGCGCGTGCCCATCTCTTCGATGCCCTTGGGATTTCTGGTGCGTCATCGCTCCTGCGTGTCTGTGAACGGGCGACCGCCGATCGGCAGGCTGCCTGCATGTTGTTCTGGACGCTTGGCGGCAATCAGGTCGGCAAAGGCGCGATCTCGGGATGGCGGGAAATCATCGTGCCGAGACTGGGCGAGATTGCACTGTGGCCGTTCGATGGAAGCTTGGCCGAGCTCGCCAACAGAAAGCCAGTCATCCTTGCAGAAACTTATCCTGGTGACGTGTACCGTCAGATCGGCATGCCACGGAGTGGCTGGAGCAAGCGGCGTCAGGCAGACCGCACACGGATGGGGGAGAGGATATTGCCTTGGCTTGCAGCGCGGCCGAACCTCGATACCGGTCTGCTTCAGCCGTTCATCGGCGATGGCTTCGGCTCGGACAAGTCAGGCGAGGATCGTTTCGATGCCGTGGTTGGATTGCTGGGGATGCTCGATGCCGTCGATAAGCGGCGCGGTGAAGGCATCCCGGCAATCGATGCCATTCAGAAATGGGAAGGCTGGATCCTCGGACATCATCGCGATAATGTGACGTGACTTGAGATGTGGTGTGGCAAGTTGTCGGCAACTCACATCAAGTCTCCGGCAACCTGAAACAAATTGCGCTCATTTGATTCCGAACACAGGATTTTTGATTCGGGACTCGAATACGACGATTCACAAACGCCGTTCGCGGTCGAACAGGTCGTCTTGACCCGAGATAACGTGCCCGCAACTCGAAACAAATTGCGGTCATTTGATTCATTGTTCTGCGCCGCCGATTCAAGGTCCGAAATTTCCGATTCAGCCGAACAAGGCTTGCGCCGGCAGGCCGGTCCCCTGACCATTGAAGAGGTCGAGGATCGGGAGGAGCATCATGAACTTGAAGGCAGCAAGGCAGCGACAGAAGGCACTTCGCGACGCCAACAGAAGGGCGAAGCGGCCTGACCGAGATGATGTGGCTCGGGTGGCGCTGTTCTGGCTGATTCGGCGGGCGATCGAGAAGGGTCAGCAGATGGAGCTCGAGAAGTTCCAGAACAAGATCGTCTCGATGCTGACGGATCAGGGTTTCGATGAGCGCGAATGCGACGTAGTGTTCGACGATCTGGTCGCCAAGTACCGGATGGGCGGCTCGCCGTTTCGCAGGAAAATCCACCTGATCTATCCCGATGGTCCCGACACGGAGGTCTGAGCGCGTCCGTGTCCACTTGGTCTGTTGTTACCGGATCGGCTTGCTCGACGAGGCCGAGGCCTAACGGCGTTTGCTTCCTTTACGACTTCTCCCCCCATTACTCCCGAAAACGCCGTTTGATTCTGAATCGGATTTCTGATGATGCAGACGGCTCCAATCCTTCGTTAATCCGCTTCGCTTAGCTCGGCCGGCCCCTCGCACAGAGGGTCCGAGTAACGAACATGATGAAGTGAAATGACCAAGCTAACTGCAATCAAAGCCTTCCAACGTAAGATCGACGCCTATTGCGAACTGCGTCTCTCGACCGCCTTTTCCAGCGACGAAGCCGAAGCCCTCAAGGCCTACATGCGGCGACTTATCGAACGAAGGTGCGGACCACCCCGGACGGCAGGTCACACCGAATGGGATGTCGTTGCTCGCATGACCGGGATCGATGCTCGATCGCTTGCTTTGCATCACCGTTTGATCGACCCCGGGTTTGATGCAATCGTTCGTTGGAACAAGGACGGCGGGAAAACAGCCGGAGATGCAGGGGGGGCCTCCCGCAAGCCTCAAGGCACGACAAAGGCAAAAAGGGCCGCCGCCGAGGAGACGAAACCGACAATCAAGTCCGCGCCTTCGAAGACGGCACGTCCTCACCTTGCCTCGGCGGAGCCTAAGTCTGGCGTAAAAGTCGAGTTCCCAGAGCCCTTGTTTCGCGCGTGGGATGACCCTGCCGATTTCGCTGCCGCGCTCCTGCTTCACATGCGTCGCCACGGTGAGACCTACTGGGTTCTCTATCGATCGGTGGTGCGACCTGATGAGCCCATGGACAAGAATACGCTGCTGAGTTGGATCGAAGGCCGGCGTGTGCCGCGGAGCACTGATAGCTTCGACGTGCTTGGTCGTATCGAGCGCCGTTACCGCCTCCCGGAAGGCTATTTCAAAGCGAAGCTGCCACATCAGTCGCGATCGGCATCCGGGTTTAATCTCTCGGGCATCGAGCCTGCTGAGCGACGCAGGATCGCGTGGCATCTACCCGACGACTTCAATTCGCTTCCGTTCGCCAAGCGTGAGGAAATCCTCGATTGGGTCCGTCGCGTCATCATCAGCGGGTCGACGGATTATCGCAAGTTCCAGGCTGCCGCGGCGAAGCAGCGCTATGCCATTCGCTTTCCCGGCGTATCCTACGGTGGACGCGCGCCGCGAGATGGAAAGATCGTAGTCCCGGCGAACTATGAGGAGACTTGGATTGAGGATCCCGACCTCCTGTCCGGCGTCATCGATGCGCCGCCGACGCTTGCCATGGAGATGGCTGATTTGGTCCGCTTCAAGACATCCGCGCTGACCTCGATTGGATTTCAGCGAAACGGTGTCTGGGGTGAGGAAACCGCCTCCCAAAAGATCGAGCATCTCGGTCTGATGTTTGGCGCTCTTGCGGCGTCAAAGGCGGGAGAGATCAAGGGATATGGGGTGCCGCTGCGCCAACTGACCTTCGGACTGCTCATCTTTCCGGGCGTCTGGGACTGGTATCTGCAATGGCGCGAAAGCCGCCGGGGTTTCTACACGGCGTGGGAAGTCGACATGCTGCGGATAGCCTTGGCAATCACTAAGGAAAGCACCGGGTGGCTTCGACAGCATCCGGAACTCTTGTCGCGTGTGCAGCCGATTGCCGGTCTCGTCTCGCAGAACGAAATCGATTATGCCCGTGAGGATTGGCACGGCGCCTGCGAGGATTTTCACAAACATGCCTCTCACCGTGTGAAGGAAATCCAGCGCATCGCCCGGGTCCATCGCGATCCGTTCGAGCCCATCATGCCGGTCCTCGAAGCTGACAGTCCTGTCGGCGAATATCGAAAGATCACCGAGGAGATCATCCGGCTGATGCCTGATGAGGAGCGCTATCCGCGTCCGGCTGCCGAGGCGGTTCGCTCGTTCCTCATGTTGAGGCTGGGATTGCATCTCGGGCTTCGCCAGAAAAATCTTCGGCAGTTGATGCTATGCCCACGCGGACAGATGCCGCGCCCGGAACGCGTGCTCGAAAAGCTCAAGCGCGGTGAACTCCGCTGGAGTGACCGAGATGGTGGCTGGGAGGTGTTGATCCCGGCGGTGGCTTTCAAGAACGCCCATTCGTCGTTCTTTGGAGACAAACCATTTAGGTTGGTGCTGCCCGATCTGCTCGACCTCTACCGCCACATTGATGATTACGTCGAGCGACACCGTTCGGTTCTTCTTAAAGGTGCTGCCGATCCCGGGACGTTTTTCGTGAAGACGGTCAAGACAACAAGTACCGACGCCGCCTACGACATCACCAGCTTCTATGAGGCATGGCGGCTCACCATCCAGCGCTACGGCATCTACAATCCATACACCGGCCGTGGGGCGATCAAAGGTTTGTTGCCCCATGGCCCTCACAACGTTCGTGATGTGCTGGCGACCCACATCCTGAAGCAGACCGGCTCATACGAGCAGGCGAGCTATGCCATCCAGGATACGGCGGACATGGTGGCAAAGCACTACGGCCGTTTCCTTCCGCAGGACAAGGCGGCATTGGCGGCGCGAATTCTCAATCAGGTTTGGGAAGCAGCCTAGTCACGCAGCATGCCGGGGCGGAAATCATTTCCGCCCCGGGCTTCACTTCTTGCCTTCTCGCGCCCATGGCGGCGGCTGCTTGTTCTCGATCCACGGAAGAAGTTGCAGCGGCTTCGGTTCGATGGTCGAGGTAATGATCGGATAGTGCTTGAGCGCGCTGCGCATCAATGGAAGGCCGGCCGGATTTGTGTATCGCGTGTTCGTTTCGCTGCCTTCGCTCAACCGCCCCGAGATGTCATCGATCACTTCAGACGAGACGCCGGCCTGCTTCAGGGTGTCTGCCATGCCGTGGCGAAGGGCATGAATGGATCGCTCCCACATTTTTTCGCCGAGCGCGCCCCGCATGACAGGGGTGAAAGTGTCGTAGAAACGGTCTCCCGGATCGTTCTCTGTCTTATCCGAGAACAGATCGGGGAAGAGAGCTTCGTATCCAAGTCCTTTGATCGCCTGATAGTAGTCGATGAAGCCCAATCGGACCAATTCGTCGGGCATGGGTAGCAGTCGTTTTGATTGCGCGGTCTTCAATCGCCTAATGCCATTCGTGCGAAGGAGAATGACATATCCGTCCTCGTCCTTTGCAATGTCGTCGACTGTGAGCCCCGCGAACTCTTTGCGTCGGGGGCCCAGGTAAGTGAACAGGATCGGCAGATAGTAAAGCGAATCGTGGAAGACATGCTTGCCCGGTTTCCTCCGTTTTCCGCGTAGATGATCCTGCGAGCCCGTATAGATCGGGCTTGCGAAAATCGGAGCGATGTCTTCGGGCTTTGGTTTGTATTGCTGGTGACGGATGTCTCCTGCTTTGGGCTTTCGTGGGCGCAGGCCTTCAAAGGTCCAGTTTTCGATTTCGAACCCGTGGCCTTTCAGATGCTTCAGGAAGTGCTGTAGATTTCCAAAGTGTTTTCGGATCGTTCCCGCAGCTAGGCCAACCTTCGCCTTGGTTCCTGAAATCTCCGCAGCCTTGCGCAGCTTGTCGCCTTCCGCACGAAGCTCCGGCGCCGACATCACGCGCATCCTGCTGCTTCTGCCCCAATCCGTCGGAATGTGATTGAAGTGCTGACGCAACTGGCCGATGTGGTATTGCTCGATCTGCCCGGAATGCTCCACGCTGTGCTCGACGAGCACCGATTTGAACATTCGCACCAGCGCCATGGCATCCCGACCAGTTTCCACCGTCCAGTCTTCGCCCATGTTCGTAATGAGGTTTTCGCACTCCTGCTCAAAATCCGCGACCTCGACAATTCTCTGACTGGTGTGCTGAGCGTCGAGCGCACGGTTTTCGGCGCTCAGCGCTGCGCGTGGCGAGAGGTCAAGGTAGGCGATTTCCTCGCGCTCCCGGATATCGGTTGCAGTCGGTTCCGTCTGGCTCTCGTTGGCTTCTATCAATGCGACAGGGGCGGCAGGTTCGACCTCGGCCGGCTTCTTCGCGGTCACGGAAGCGTTCGCTCTGCCGCCACCTGTGAATTCGCTTAAGCTGCGGTCGACGAGGTCGTGGCGTTCGTCGATATCCAGGAGGGCCGCAGCGCGTCCTTCTAGCATTTTCGACATGGCGCGTTCGCGATTGAGCGCCGTGTCCTCAATCTCGAAGTGGTAGATCAGTCGTCTGATGCCGTCTTCGAATCCAGGGCTACGCGCCGTGCTCAGTTCGCCGCGATAGTTCGTCCGGATGGCATCGACATGCGAGGCTGGGACGCCGTTCTTCAGGAGGTAGGTGAGACCAGGGCAATCGCCTTCGAGGCTGAGCTCCGACCGCGTCCCGAACTTTGCCAGGAGTTGGCAGGCCCAGCCGACCTCGAGATCGAGCTCCATCTCGCCGACATCGCCACCGCGGCCGTTGCGCTTGGCCATCGTGCTGATGTCGTCGAGCCTCTCGAGCTCTTGGTCCCGCACGTGCTCGAACAGGATCTGGAGCTGCTGCTTGGTGGTCATCGCGTCCTTCGAATTCAACTTCATTTCGGCCAGCCGGGTGTTGAGCTTCCGGCCGATGATCTGGGCCTTTCTATGGTCCGAACAATGAAGGCTCAGTGAAAGACGGCTGCCCGGACGGCAGTGAACGAATGCGGCGGGGATGCGTGCCCGCCAGTAGAAGATGTTTCCGCGACGGATCAGATTCTCGACCTCGTGGCGCACGGCCATGATCAGTGCCCTGTCGTTCCCCGAGGGCTCGTCCATCGCGCTCGATCGGCGTGGGCATCACCTTTGGGCTACAGTTCTGGGCATCAGGTCGCCAATGATGCCAAAACGATATCCGGCACGACTGGAAAATCAAGAAATTAAGGGCTTTTAGGGAGAATTGGCTGGGGAACCTGGATTCGAACCATCGGTCTCAGGAATAGGAAAACCTGCGGCCGCGATCGAACTTTAACGCGCATTATACCTTGCGAAGCAACCGATCGCATGCGCTGGGACTTCATCAACATCGGTAAAAACTACGATCAATCCTCGCGCATTGCCGCCAACAGGCAAATCCTCAGCGCAACCTCAAACGACCTTTCAAACGCGCGTACCGGCAGAAACTCGTAGCGTGAATGGAAGTTGTAGGCGCCGGTAAAGAAGTTTGGCGTGGGTATGCCTCTTGCAGAGAGAACCGCGCCATCGGTGCCGCCGCGCATCGGGATCAATTTTTCCTGGATACTGAGTTCCGCCATGGCCTTGCGAAGAATAGCCACCGCACGACCGTCACGATCAAGGCTGCTTGAGATGTTCCGGTAGGTGTCGGTGATCTGGTAGCGGACATTGCCTCTCGGATGGAGGGATCGTACTTGTTCCGCGGCCTCGGCAATCCGGCGCTTGCGCTGATTGAAGCCATCGGTGTCGAAATCCCGGATCAACGCGGTCAGCGTCGCCTCGCTGTCGTTTGCGATAAGGTCTTTGAACCAGAAAAACCCCTCGCGCTTCTCGGTGTGCTCCGGCGTCTCCGCCCGCTCGAAGCTGGAAATGAAATCGACCGCCATCAGCAGCGGATTGACGAGGGTTCCTTTCGCGGACATCGGGTGCGCACTGACGCCGGTAAAGACGATCTCGCAGGACGCGGCATTGAACGTTTCCAGGACGACTTCGCCAAGTTCACAACAGTCGATCGTATAGGCGAATTCGCAAGGAAAGCGGGAGAGATCCATTGCTTTTGCGCCCCGCAACCCGATTTCCTCGTCCGGCACGAAGGCGACAAAGACATCACCGTGGCCTGCCTCCAGATCAAGTCGGGCAAGCAGCGTCATGATGATGGCGATGGCGGCCTTGTTGTCCGCACCAAGCACGCTGGTACCGTCGCCGACGATGATATCTTCTCCCAACCAATCCGAAATTTCCGGATGCTCGCCAACCCGCAGCCAGATATCCTCCTGATGGTTGAGGCAGAGGTCGCTGCCGTCGAAGCGGAGGATCTGTGGCCGGATGACGGATGAGAGGCCGACATCGACCGTGTCGAGATGCGCGATGAAGCCAATCCGCGGTGCATAGGGCCGGTTGCCGCGTTTGACAGCCGTCACGATCGCATGCCTGTCGATCAGGACGTCGTCGAGACCCATCGAGCGCATTTCCCCGGCTAGCAGTTCGGCGAGCATCGCCTGTCCCGGCGAGGACGGCAGCAATTGCGACCGGCCGTCGCTTTGGCTCTCGATCGCCGCATACCGGAAAAACCGGCTGATGAGTTCTTCCCGAACGTCCATGATGATCCTCCCGAAGAAGTCTTGCGAAGGCCGCCTTGACGGAGATGGGGCGCCTGATGGCGGTTGTCATCATCTTGGCGGCGGGGGGTGTGACGCCGATCAGCTCTGACGCGGCACAGCCCCTGCGGCTAAACCCTGATGACGCCGGCATCGCCGGATGTCTCGACGTCGACCCCCAGCTTGGCCGATTGCTCGCTAAACCGGCGCAATATCCGTTCCGCGCTTTTACCCGCCGCCAGATGCGGTGCAAGCCGCCGTTCCAGCACGCGATCAGCCATGGCCTCCTCACCGCCGATGATGACGGGATGAAGCCTGATCTCGATCAGTTCGTTATCTTTGCCGAACGAGCAGAGGCCGATGACGCTTTCCCAGACTTCACGTGCCGCCCAGGTCGATTTCTCAGAGCGGACGTGGAAGATGAAATTCCCCAGACTGTAGAAGATTGGCCGGTCTCGGTAGATCTCGATTGGCTGGAGAACAGGGGCGCCATGGCTCACGAACATATGCGCACCCGCATCGATACACCGTTTGGCGACCCCGCTCACCCAGTCGGGAACCTGGTACCAGTCCGACGCCCAATGGTGATGGTGGAGATAAGCGATGACCAGTGATCCTTCCGCCGCGGCGTCGGCGATTGACGCCAGGTTTCGTTTTAGATCCGCATCATCGATCTTGACGCTCCGTCCAAACCCTTTGGATCGCTTGAAGATTGCACGCGAGATTCCGATCTCGGTTTCCGGGGCGAGATGCGGCGGGTCGTCCGGCTGGCTGTCATTGGCAAGATCCATTGCCGTATAACCGACCTTGTTGCGGATCGCCTGTAATTGATCGAAGGCAGTCTGGTCGACCTCGATCACCTGGGAAAGCCCGAGCCGATTGACCCCTGGGCGACCGGGACGATTGCGCTCGGCATTGGCGGCATACATGAAATCAGGACCGGGACCCCCGTCCATCGCGACGATCGCCACCTGACGGTCGCCGATCGTCGCGGTGCTGGCGCGCGAAACCTCTGTGTGATCGCGGCCGAGGCCGGCATGCAGAAATTCTCGCTTCTCCACCTCCTCAAGTGTGGAGAGCACGCCGGACGGCCCAAGATCGAAGGCATGGTTGTTCGAAAGCGACAGCGCGCCGAACCCCATGGCTTTGAGGGTATCGAGAACCGCCGGATCGCTGCAGCCGAAGAATGATCCCTTCAGCGGCCAGCCGCCGTGGCGCCCGAAAATGGTGCTCTCGAAATTGGTGAAGGAGAGATCGGCCTCGCGCAGGAGGGACTGAACCTTGAGGAAGCCCGGGGCGGGATTGTCGCGGATGTCATGTTTGATCAGCGATTGGCCGGTGACGGCCAATGTGAATCGGTGGTTCAAACTGGCGTTCAACCGGTCGTTTAATCTATCGGTCAACCTATTGAGAAACCTGTCATTCCAATTGTCGTTCATGGGGACGTCACCTTTTGTGGCGTCATCCGCCACGCGTTGGGAAAATTACCGGGTGTTTTGATTGGGGGCGGCCGGGAGCTAACACCTGCCGTTTGTCAGCACGTGAACCGATGGGGTCGGGCGTTGATGAGAGTGCGGGTGTAAGGGTTGTCGGAGCCACCAAAGATGAACTCCGACCTCCCGAAATCCTCCACCCGGCCATCCTTGAAGATGTAGACCGAACTGCACATCTGCTGGACGATGGCGAGATCATGGGAGATGAAGATCATCGTCATCCCTTGCTCGGCGATACTATCTTTCAAAAGCGTGACGATCTCTGCCTGAACCGAAACATCGAGCGCCGAGGTCGGCTCGTCGGCGACGATGATCTCCGGGCGCGCAAGCAGAGCCCGGGCAATACAGACGCGCTGCTTCTGGCCCCCGGAGAGCTGGTGCGGGTAACGGGTGGAGAGGCTTCGGGCGAGGCCCAGGCGATCCATCATTGCCACCGCGTCCGCGGGGCCTGTCGCACGGCCGGCCTTGGCGCCAAAGCGGATGCTCTCATCGAGCGTCTGGGCAACCGTCATCCGTGGGTTCAAGGAGACCGAAGGATCCTGGAAGATCATCTGAACGCGGCCGAGCAGGCCGTTGCGGCGTCCGCTCTTGGAGATATCGAATACACGATCGCCGATCTCGATCCTGCCCGCTGACGCGGGATCCAGGCCTGCGAGGATCCGGCCGAAGGTCGTCTTTCCGCTGCCGCTCTCACCGACAATCCCGGTGATCGAGCCGCGCGGCAGCCGGATGTCGACGTCGCGTAATCCCATCCCTGGCTTGCTTCGGCCAAAGCTCCAGACAAAACCTTGCGACCCGAATTGTTTCGAAATGCCTTGGGCGACGAGGAGCGCGGGTGAGTTGCCGTCGCCCCTCGCCGAAGGACCGCGCTGGCGAGCGCCTTGGGCGGCGTTCGTGGTGGCGGGGGCGATGTGAAGCTTCGGAACGGCGGCGATCAGCTTTCGGGTATAGTCGTTGGCGGGAGCCTCAAGAATGGTTTCCGTGCGGTCGGCTTCCACCACCTGTCCTTTCCGCATCACGACAACCCGGTCGGTGATTTCGGAGATCACCCCCATGTCGTGGGTGACGAGCAGGATAGAAACACCGGTTTCGTCGACGAGCGTTCTTAAAAGTTTGAGGATCTGCTTCTGGACGGTGGCGTCGAGCGCCGAGGTCGGCTCGTCGGCGACGATGATGTCTGGCGCGCCGGCAAGAGCGATCGCGATGACGATACGTTGCCTCTGTCCTCCGGAGAACTGGTGGGGATAGTTGCGAAATCGCCGCTCCGGCTCGGCTATTCCGACGCGGGCCAGCAGGTCGATGGCGCGGGCGCGCGCCGCGCGCTTGGAAAGTGTGGCATCGACGGCAAGGCAGGTTTCTTCCACCTGCGCGCCGACGCTCATCAGCGGGTCGAGCGACGCGGTATGGTCCTGGAAGATCGCGGATATCCGCCGTCCCCGAAGCGCCACTCGCTCGCCCTCCGTCATGGTGCCGATCGTCTTGCCGTCGAACTCGATCGTGCCCGACGTCTGCTCAAACTCCGGCGAAAGAAGGCCAAGGACCGCATTGCCGAGTGTCGACTTTCCCGCTCCCGACTCGCCGATAATGCCAAGGATCTCGCCGCGGCCGAGCTCAAGACCGACGTCCGACAGGATGGGGGTTGGTCCGTCTTGCGAACTGTATCGAAGGCTAAGATTTTGCACCCGCAGCAGGGGCGCCGTCACGGCTTGTTCCGTCATAGCGATTTGCTCCTTGGATCGAGGCTGCGTCGAACGTCTTCGCCGACGAAATTGATGCTGGCGATCAGGCCGAAGAGGGCGAGGCCCGGAAACAGGCTGATCCAGTATTGGCCGGTCAAAAGATACTGGAACCCATTGGCGACCGCGGATCCGAGCGAGGGCTTGTCGATCGGCACGCCCAGACCCAGGAAGGAGAGGGTCGCCTCCAGCGCGACGGCATGGCCGACCTCGATCGGGATCAAGGTCAGGGCAGGCGCAATACTGTTTGGAAGCAGATGGCGAAAGATGATCCGGGATGTCGGGAGCCGCATCAGGCGCGCCGCATCCATATAGGGTTTGTTTGCCTCGCTCAGCGCGACACTGCGGGCAATGCGTGCATAGGTCGCCCATTGTGCGATGATCAATGCCAGGATGATCCGATCGACCCCTGGTCCAAGCGTGACGATGGCGATCAGCGCGATCAGGATCGTCGGCAGGCTGAGTTGCAGATCGACCAGCCGCATGATCGCGACATCGACCCATTTGCCGAACCAGGCGGCACTGACGCCGGCCGTCAAACCGATGAGCGCGGCGGCCGCGCTGCTGATGATCGAGACGACCAGGCTGATGCGCAGACCGTAAAGAATGGTGCTGGCGATATCGCGGCCAAGCCCGTCCGTGCCGAGCAGGTAGAGATAACCGCCGCTTCCCGTCGTTCCAGGCGGAGAGGACGCCTCCCACCCGTAGATCTGCAGCGGATCATAGGGATTTTGGGGTGCAATCACCGGTGCTGCAACGGCAAGCAGGATGTAGGTTGTGAGAAGTAGCTTCGACAGGGTCATGACCGGTCCGTGCGGGCGCTTCTTGAGCACGCTTAAAATTCTGGCTTTCATGACGATCACCTTTGTGAAGACAGGCGCACGCGCGGATCGAGCACGGCATGGAAAAGGTCGACAAGCGCGTTCAGCGCAACGAAGGCGACTGCGATGAAGGTCAACGTCGCCATCACTACCGGACGGTCGAGAAGCTGGATGGAGTCGATCAACAGTTTGCCGACGCCCGGCCATGAGAAGATCGATTCCACCACCACGGCAAAGGCCAGCATCCCCCCGAACTGCAGGCCGATGATCGTGACGATCGGCACGCTGATATTGGGAAGGGTATGCCGCAACAGGATCCTTCGCGGCGAAAGCCCTTTGGCGCGGCAAAACCTTGTATGGTCCAGGTTCTCGACCTCGATCGTCCCCGAGCGCGAAAGACGGGCAATGAGTGCGATATTGGGTATCGCCAGTGCCGACGCTGGAAGGACGAGGTGCCACAGTCCGTTCGCGGTGAGGAAACTCCAATCCTGACCAAGGAAGCTGGCGGTCGACCCTCTGCCGCCCGAGGGGAACCAGCCTGTCAGGATGGCCCCGACGAGGATCAGCATCATCGCCAGCCAGAAGGATGGAATGCTGAGTGCCGACACGCTTGCCCTGAGGACCGTCCGATCGAGCAGCGTTCCGCGCCGCCGGCCGGCAATAAGGCCAAGTCCCGTTCCGAACGGGGCTGCGATGAGCATGGCAACGGAGGCAAGCTCCAATGTCGCCGGCAGCTTGGCTATCACCAGTTCGAAGGCCGGCAAGTGATAGATGTAGGAGGTGCCGAAGTTTCCGCTGACGACATTGTCGAGGAAGACGAGATATTGCCGCCAGATCGGCTGGTCCAGCCCAAGTGCGACCGTTGCCCGACGGATGTCTTCGGGCGTGGCGGTCTCGATGTTGACGATGTTGAAGACCGGGTTTCCGACGCTGTGGATGCCGATAAACCCGATCAGCGACATGGCAATGAGAAGCAGGAAGGCTTGCAAAAATCGTCCGGTTACGACTGAGATCATGCCCATTGTCGCTCACTCCCCGGCAGGCAGCGTCTGCATCGCCGTCGTCCAGCCGCGAGGATGCATGACATAGGAGCCGATCCGCGGGCCGAAGCCGACGATATGGTGAAAATGGTAGAGCGGTATGATCGGCTGGTCGGCCATCGCCAGTTCCGTGGCCTCGGCCAACGCCTGGTTTCGTTCTGGCCCCTCCTTGATGCCCTCTGCCTTTGCGAGCATCGCGTCGAAGGCAGCGTTTTGATACTTCCCGAAGTTCAGGGCGCCGGTTCCGCGCTCCGGATCGGGTGAGGCGACAAGCGCATGCAGGATGACATCGACGGCCTCGCCGGACGTGCCGCCATACCAGACAGCATATTCGCCAGCCGCCCGTTTGCTGTTGAAGACCGAAAATGGAGCGGCTGACGGCTGGGCGTTGACGCCGATGCGGGCCCAGCTTTGCGCGATCGCCTGGAGGCTCTCGGCGTCCCCTGGATAGCGGCCGGCAGGCCCTGCCAGTACGAGGTTGAAGCCGTCCGGGAATCCGGCCCTTGCAAGAAGGGATCGTGCCTCGTCATAGTTAGGCGGGCCGGCTGTAAGGTTTCCCGATGTGCCCGGCAAACCATTCGGAAACACTTGGGCCGCAGCCGTGCCATAGCCTGCAAGGATCTTGTCGACGAGCACGCCGCGATCAGTCGCCATCGCAAGCGCACGCCGAACCAGCGGGTTCTTGAAAGGATTGGCGATCGGTTTACCCGATTTGTCCGTTACCCCCGGAAGCGTGTCTCGCGAGACATCGAACTGCACGAAATTAACCCGGGCTGCACCGATATTGGCGATCCGGGGGCCGCGCTCCTTCAACGATGCGACGTCGCGGGCTGGAATGGCGTCCGCCACATCGACCTCGCCGGTGCTGAGTGCTGCCACCCGAGCTGCGGGGTTCTCGACAACCCGGAATGAAACTGTTGGCCAGGCCGACTTGTCGCCCCAGTAGCTGTCGTTGCGGGCAAGTCTCAACCTCTCGCCGGAACTCCAGCTCTCGAACCGGTAGGGTCCGGTACCGATGGAAGAACGGCCGGTGTTCAAGTCTTCCGTCGTCTGATACCCCTCGGACGGCCGGTTCATCACAAAGATCGATGAGAAGAACAGCGGTAGATTGGGAACCGGAGCGTTAGTCTGGATCACCACCGTCAGGGGATCGGGTGCCGAGATCGCCTTGATGCCGCTCACATAGGAGCGAAAGCCGCCGCTTGGCGGTTTGAGGACATCGCGGATGCGCTCGATCGTGTAGCCGACGTCGTCTGCCGTGAACTCCGAACCATCATGGAACCGGACATTTTCGCGGAGCTTGAACTCCCACCGCGTGTCGGAGAGAGGCCGCCAGGAGGTGGCAAGACCTGGCTTCAACTCGAGCTTCTCGTCCTGATAGACGAGCCGTTCGTAGATGTGGGAGAGCAGCGAGGTGTTCTCGTTCAGATTCGCGAAATGCGGATCGAGCGTCATCAGCTTGTAGGATGTAGCAATCCGAAGCTCTGCCTGGTCTTCTGCCTGTCCCTGCGCTTGAGCCGGCGTAGAGGAAACAATTCCCAGAAAGATTGACATCAGGAGCGTGCAAAGCACGCCCGCGCGAATTAGATTTCCCAGTTTCATGTCAGTTCCTTGTTTTTGGTTTCGTTGGAATCGAAACGCCGCGCGGAGCGGCGAATGTGTGGTTATGGGTGGAGTGGCAGCGGGACGCGCAAAGGGTGGGCAGCGGAACGAAAGCCCGCTTAGGTGCTCGTCAGCTGCCCTGGATTGCCGATCGCAGCGCCCGCATTGACGGGGGACTGTCTCCACCAGCCAAAGAGGCAGCATCGATCCTCAAGAGGTCGGAGATGACGGCCCGGATTTGCGGCCAGAGCTCTTGCTGGCTTGTGGTAGAGGGTTGCCATCTCGTAACCGCGACGTGGAGTTTGGCTATTGCGCCCATGACCGATTGTGCGGGCGTCATCCACAAGGCGTCAGCCGCTTCATCATCGGTTATCGAGGCGCGATCTTCCGCTTCCAGCGCGTGTTGGTGCTTTCGTCCGGAGTCCGGCACGTCCTGTCGCAGCAAGGCATCCATCGAAAACAGCCTGCGTTCGAGCTGCTGCTGGCGCCGGCTTGATTCGGTTAGACGCGCCCAAGTAGCCCACCAGACACGCCACGCATCAACTGCCGGGTCATCGGCAGGCACGTCAAAGAGCCCATTTGGGGGATCGGAAGGCGACTGACATGGGGGTAAGGACGCTGAAAGCAGCGAATGGAAGTCTCGCCGGGTGACCGTAGACAAAGTTCTGCTATTGTCGGAATCAGCCATGATCCGAGCTCCCTATAGCTTGGTTGTGGTCAGGCTGTGCCCGGTGCTCGCAACACCAGGTACAGCCGTTTGACGTTCTTTCGTATATAGGACAACCACAGCATGCGCAACCAAAATCACCATGGCATGGTGATATGAAAGGGATCCAGTGCAAATTGGCTCGGGTTGCTCTGGGCTGGGGCGTGCTTGAACTCGCCAAGGCAGCCAATGTTTCCACACAGACAATCACCCGCCTCGAACGGGGCGATCAACTCCGACCGAATACGATTGACCGCATCAAGCGGGTGCTGGAAGAGGCAGGGATAGAATTCATCCCTGAGAATGGCGGCGGCGTGGGAGTCCGTTTCAAGAAGTAATGTAGCTAGTCACAGCGGGCCAATCGCCCCTCCGCCTTCCAGCAGATTTGGAGTTCGTTTGCGGCAAGACATGCAAAACAATCAGCGGGAGCACGAGGTGCTTGATGGAATTTCACGCAGGCAATTGCCCGAGTTGTCACAACGGCCGCCTTTTTCTGTTTCGGGAGAGCGATACCGGGGATGTCTACGGACATTGCGAGGAGTGCGAGCAGGGTTATCGAACGCCGGCAGAAATCGAGAGCAACAGCGGGTTTCTAACCCTACTCGATGAGGTCGATGCCGATTGGGCGACCGAGGATGAAATATCGCGAAGTGTCTGGGCGAACTATCGGATTTTCCGGGCATAGCTCCAGCGCTGCGGCCTGATAGCCAAAAGAGCTTACGACATTTCAAATGGGAAGACGGAAGTCCGAAGCAGGGAGTGGATCGGCGCCTGCGTGCTGTCGATTGCCTGCCTGATCTATTCGATGGATCTTTCCATCCTCTTCCTGGCGATTCCCGCGATCGTCTCCGACCTCGACCCATCAGCTTCCGAGCTGCTCTGGATCAACGATATCTACGGTTTCATGGTCGCCGGCTTCCTGGTCACGATGGGCTCGCTTGGGGACCGGATCGGTCGCCGCGTGCTGCTGATCGGCTCAGCAGCCTTCGTTGACGCATCGGCGCTCGCGGCCTTTTCCACCACCGCGCAGCAGATTCGTGCTTGGTCTCACACCCCTCGAAGCGGCTCTTTGGTCGGTCCCTTCCTCGATCGTCTTCACCGTCATGTCTCTGCAGGCCTATCGCTTCACCAACCGTTTCGGCCCGGTCCGCACCGTATTGCTAGGCCTGGTAATCAACGTTGGCCTGCTCCTGATGTCGGTCGCCGCTCATTCCGAAAGTCTTTTCGGAATTCTAGGCTCAACCATGGTG
>UBYX01000021.1 GCA_900469955.1 Hyphomicrobiales bacterium
GAAGGGTTGGGCGGGCGAATGTCATGCAGCCAGCGAGATGCCTGCGGGAGCCGAGGTGACCGTCATGGTGAGGCCTGAAAACCTGCAGATTGGCGAGGCGGGGGTGGTAAATGGCGGCCTTTCATGGTCGGGTGAGATCAGCCAGGCGATTTTCCGGGGGCCGCACCGTTCGATCATGGTGAAAACCGCAGACCACACGTTGCATATCGAGACGCCTTCGCTAGCGGATGTCGGGATCGGCCGTACGGTGACGGTGGCTGCGCCCTCGGACGCAGCCTGGGCCGTCCGCAACTGAGCGGATTCCGCTCCATCCGATCATCCGAGAACTGCCGTCCTCCTGCCAGATGACCCTGCTAGGTCTTGCGCTTGGGCCTCTCACCCTGTCGGTGACGCCCCGGGGCCCGCTCGCGGGGTGGAATCTCTGTTGCGCCTAGGGCAATATGTATACATAAAAATGACAAAGCTTACTCCTTCACCCGATGGATGTGCGTCTTGAGGCCTGTATCCAACAGAAGTCGACACATTTATGTATGCATTTCGGCGGTTTGCTGTTGTGCATGCCAAACCCTTGTTCTATGAATTGTCGGAGCCGGGAGGTAGGGCGAGGCTTTGGTCGTTTGGCGACAGGCCGAGAGCGAGAACCGGTCGTGAGAGGAGATTGGCGGGAGGAGACCGCGGCCCCTCATTTGCAAAGGCAATTACGACCAGGCAGCCAATCCCGCCATTCGGCGTGGGAGGCACGGATCGGAGAGCAACGGAGGGAAGGTCTATGGCAAGGAATCTGACACAGATCCTAAAGGAAAAGGGAAATCCGGTCGAGGTGCTGCGCAATTCGCGCATCGGCATGTATATCTATCCGGTCGTCGCTCCGGAGTTTTCCAATTGGCGGACGGAACAGGTCGCATGGCGCGAGTCGGCCGTTCTCTTCGATCAGTCGCACCACATGGACGAATTGATCGTCGAAGGCCCGGACGCGGCCAAATTCCTAGAAAGCCTCGCGATCAACAGCTTTGCGAATTTCGACACCAATCGTGCCAAGCATTACGTTCCGGTTACGCCGGCGGGTTACGTTATCGGCGACATGATCATCTTTCGCGAACGCGAGGACAAATTCGTGCTCGTCGGCCGTGCGCCGACTGCCAACTGGCTGCGTTACAACGCCTCGCTTGGTAAACACGATGTCAAGCTTACCCATGACCCGCGCTCGCCTTCTCGTCCGGACGGCAAGCAGGTCGACCGGGTTCACTATCGCTTCCAGATCCAGGGACCGGATGCGCCGAAGATCTTCGAGAAGATGAACGGTGGTCCGATCCCCGACATCAAGTTCTTCCATGTCGACTGGATCAATGTCGGCAACCGGAAGGTTCAGGCGCTGCGTCATGGCATGGCGGGCGCTCCGGGCCTCGAAATATGGGGGCCTTATGCGGAAAAGGACGAGGTCCGCGAGATCGTGGTTCAGGCTGCGAAAGATGCCGGGGTCGATCTCTATCTCGTCGGCGCGCGTGCCTATTCCACCAATACGCTCGAATCCGGCTGGATCCCGTCGCCGCTTCCGGCAATCTATACGGGCGCCGAGTTGCAGGGATACCGCGACTGGCTGACGGAGGACAGCTACGAAGCCATGGGTTCGATCGGCGGCAGCCTCGTTTCCGATAACATCGAGGACTACTACGTCACGCCTTATGAACTCGGTTACGGCATCTACATCAAATTCGACCACGACTTCGTCGGGCGCCAGGCGCTCGAAAAGATGAAGGGCCAGCCGCATCGCAAGAAGGTCACCTTCGAATGGAACGCGGAAGATGTGATGAAGGTCATTGCCTCGAGCTTCGTTCCGGGTGAGCAGGCCTACAAATGGATCGACCTGCCGCAGCCGAACTATGCGTCTTCCAGCGCCGACAGGATCATGCACGGCGACAAGGTGGTCGGCATGTCGATGTTCAACGGCTACAGCTACAACGAACGCTGCATGCTCTCGCTCGGCGTGGTGGATGCGGATGTTCAGGAAGGCGACGTGCTGACCCTCATCTGGGGTGAGCCGAACGGGGGCACGGGTAAGACCTCGATCGAGCAGGGGCACAAGCAGGCCGAGATCCGCGTGCGCGTGTCCCCGACGCCCTATGCGCGGGAAGCTCGCGAAAACTATGCCGAAAGCTGGCGTACGAAAAGAAGCTGATTTCTCTCCTGGCAAAATCTGAAGCGGCGGCCTCCGGTCGCCGCTTTTCGTATTCCGGCCCGACGGACCGTCACCTAACGCTGTTTGGCGCCGGCGCTCTTGCCGTCCGAACTCTTCGAACGTTCCTCAAAACGATCCTTGCCCTTGGGGAGATCGGAGCCCTTTTTCGCTTCGACCTTCTTTTCTTCCTTCCGAGTGCTCTGCTTCAGCCCGCGGGCCGATTCACGACCCTTTTCGGTCGGTGCCTGTTCGATACCCATATTGCTTCCTCCTGCATCCTCGTGGGATCCAGTGAAACACGCGGGAGCGGCCTCTTGTTCCTGACCCCGGCGTCAGCCAGCTTTGCCGGCAAGCACCTTTGGCCGCGCGGATAAAAATCCGGCGCGGTTCGGTTTTTGCGGGAATGGGGCAGGCGGGGTATACGGGTATTGGGTATTCAGGTTTCCACCTGCCCCGACCGTCTCCGTGGTTTCCGGGGATTTCCCAGCCCCCTTCGACCACTTCATCGACCATCATCAGGAACCGGACCTTGCAAGACCGTGGATGCGACCGGTTCGCGAACCCGGTTTCCCTATCCGATGACGGGAAGGATTATGCGGGTGGTGAGGGATGCGGGGACGAACGGGAAGGGGACAGCGGCTAAGTGTCTGAAAGATGACAGAAGAATTTTCAAGGCGACCAAAAATTGTCCCCATTTGAGATGGTAGACAAATGTCTCTTTTGGACGATTGCCGAGGCGTCGCGATGTTAACTACTTCACGACGCGAATATTGATGGTTTTATCGCCTAAAACGCCATCGCCAATTTCCATCCGTAAAATGGCACGATCTCTACCCTCAAAACCCGGCTTTGGGGTGTAGTAGATGACAGCTCCCATCGCTTTGATCTTGGAGCAGTGCCCACGATCACTTTTCGGCGATGGAAATACCCCTTCTTGAACTATCTCGATCCGCCCGTTCTTCGGCTTTTCAATGATTCTATGTGCCGGGACGTCAATTGTTTTGCAATCTTGTCCGATATGCCACAGCTCTCCGAGCCGTGTTTTCTTAGCGGCGAAGACAGTCTTTTGAACCGTTTTTCGTTGGATGCCTTCCTCAGCGCCGGCATAGGTAGGAATCAAAGCCAACGACAATGCAAGCATTAAAACAGCAGTCACAAGTTTCATAGTTCACGCCCCACAACTGAGGTGCGAAATTACCTTTTTCTTCAATGGAGTCAATGCGAGTCTGAGCCGGATTCGTCACTCTTTAGCATCTCATTCAAGCCAGTTTTGATATTTGGCAAATCACCGTCCCGCCGAACGCGCCGACAAAAACACCTGCGGCTCGTAGGCGAAACTTTTGTCGAAGGGATAGGTAGGGCGCTGTTTGCGGTGACGCTCCAGTCGCTCGACGAACTGATCGACAACACCCGGTGACAGCGCCATCAGGTTGGGATTGGCGATCGGCGCCAATTCCGGCGAGAGATAACCGGATTTTACGACGATGATCTTGGCCTTCTTCGGATCCAGGCCGAGGCGGGTAAAGTCGGCGATGTTGTGATAGGGCCGTCGCTTCGCCGACAGTACCAGTTCGATGCCGTCGATCACGACCACCACCTGGCGATCGGCGAGGTCTGTGGTGTCGTGCAGGAGTTTTACCCTTACCCTGGCCCGCACCGGCTTGCTGCCGATCGTGTCGAGCGAGGCGCCGATCGAAAGGTCGAGTTCCGCGCCGACGCCGGCGTCGTAGCAGGCCTCAGTTGCGGCCTTGTCGGCAATGCCGGCGAACACGACGCCGGTGGCGCCCCTTGTGATCAGCTCGGCAAGTACCTCGGCGCGATCGCCGACACCACCGCCAGTCGGGTTGTCGCCGGATTCGGCAAGCACCACTGGGGAGGTCTTGCTGGCAACTGCTCTTGCGACGCATTCCTGGATCGAGCCGGTCTCACAGCCGAAGACGAATTTTTCGCGCGCATCCCAGTAGGCACTGGCGATACGCCTGGCTTCCCGTTCGAGAATAGCGCGGTCTGTTCCGGTCAGGATCGCCGCCGCCGTGGCGCGCGGTTCGTCGGCCCAGACGTAACCGACCATCAGCGAGGTGTCCCAGACGCCGTCGATCGCGTCGATTTGCGGCATCATTTCGTAGAGGCTCTTTGCCGGCTCGTCGACGGTGCTGGTGCGCTCGCCCGGCAGCACGACGGGGATCGGCGCCCAGAGCAGCACCGGCTTAACGCCGGTCTTCAGGCTTTCGACCAGCATTTTCACCGACCGGCGCATCGTCTCCTCCACATCGATATGCGGGGCGGTGCGATAGGTGGAATACATGTCGAGTGCGTCGATGATGCGCTGGCTGACATTGCCGTGCAGGTCGTAGCTCGCCGAAACCATGCAGTCGGGGCCGACGAGTTCGCGGGCGGCGGTGATCCAGTCGCCTTCAGCATCCTCCATGCCCTGCACATACATGGCGCCGTGCATCGCCAGATAGAGACCGTCCAGCGGCAGCAACGGCTTCAGGCGCTCGAGGAATTCGGCCTTGAAGCGCTCATAGGTGGAGCGGGCAACGGGCCCGCCGGCGATGGCGCGGCAATGAATGGTCGGAAGGAATTCCCCCTCGTAATCCCTAAGAAAGGCAAAATAAGGCGATGCCGTCAGTTCCTCGCCACGTACGACGCGAAAGTCCTTCTCCTCGTTCAGGACCGGGTTGTAGGTGCTACATTCGATATGGATGCCGCCGACAGCAATGCGCATGGAAAAACCTCAGCTAATAAGAAGAACCGATCAGAAAATTATGGGCTGCAATACCTGCCGCCCCACGCGCCCAGACATCGCCGTCCACACGCTTGATGCGGATGGGCGTCTGGCCTGCGTAACGCGGCAGGACGTTGGTCTCTATGGCCTGATTGACCACCGTGCCGAAAAGACCTTCGAACGAACCTTCCACATGCGTGATCAGGATGAGGCCGGGGTCGTTCATCTGGATGAGGTTGGCGATTGCGAGTCCGAGAGCCGAGCCGGCGCGGTGCAGGATGCGGATCGCTGCGGCATTGCCGGTCGATGCCTCGTTTTCGATGTCCGACAGCGAGGTGCATTCGAGCCCCTCGGCGCGCGACATTTCCTTGATCGCCTTCATGGAGGCGACGGTATCGAGGCAGCCGCGCTTGCCGCAGCGGCAGGGTGAGCCGCCGGGCTCGATGGTGCAATGGGCGATTTCGCCGGCGCCGCCGTGATTGCCGCGATAGAGCCTGCCGTCGATGAAATGGGCGCAGCCGATGCCGTCGCCGAGCGAAACCACGCTGAAGTTCTGGATTTCACGGGCGCTGCCAAAGAGCTTTTCGCTGACCGCGACGGCCTTCGCATCGTTCTCGATGAAGGTTTCGATGCCGGAGCGCTCGCGGATAATTTTTGCGAGCGGCACGTCCTGCCAGCCGAGCAGCGTGGATTTCACGCAATTGGCCTGGGATTCGTCGACGAAGCCGGAGAGGGCCACGCCAATGCCGGAGAGTTTTTCCTTCGCGTCGGGATGGGCTTCGAGGAGGCTCGGCAGGCCTTCGGTAATCGCCTCGGCAATGACCTTCGGGTCGCGCGACAGCGGCATTGCCTGACGGGCGATGATCTTGCCGTTGAGGTCGCTGAGGATCATCGGCGCCGGATCTTCGAGCAGAGAAATGCCGACGAAGAATGCACATTCGGGATGCAGGTCGAGCAGTACCGAAGGCCGACCCTGGCCATAGACGATTTCCGTCTCATGCAGCACGCCGAGATCGATCAGGTCGCGCGCGATGCCGCTCATCGCCGCTTTGCTCAATCCCAGCATCTGCGCCATCTCGGTCCGGCTGAGTGGTCCGGACTCGCTGATGGCGCGCAGCAGCTGGCGCTGGGAGGAAGTGAGCATGGCGTTCAAGCGGCTTTGGTCCTCTGGATTTGCGCCTTGACACTAAGTTTAGAAAATGAACAAATCAACGACAATAAATTATAAAAATGATCTAAGGCAGCGCGAGCTGCCCTGACGTCAACAAAAAACCAAGGGTGAACAATCATGACCATGTTTCTGAAAAATCGTCGTTTTGTACTCGCCTCGGCGGTTGCTGGCGGTCTCGTATTTCCGATATCCGCAAGCGCTGCGACGCTGAACGTGATGCAGACCGAAGCGCCGCGTTCCATGGATCCGGGCGACCAGACCGCCACCTATACAGCCGCTCTGCTCGATCCGATGTACGAAGGCCTCCTCAAGCGCGATCCGGATCTTTCGCTCAAGCCGGCGCTTGCTACCGAATGGTCTTCGGATGCCGCAGGTCTTGTCTGGACTTTCAAGCTGCGTCCGGGCGTCAAGTTCCATGACGGCACCCCTTTTGATGCCGATGTCGTGGTCAAGAACTTCGCCCGCCACCTCGATACCAAACGCGGGCTTGCCGCGAGCGGCCGTCTGCGCACCTTTCTCGAAGGCGTGACTGCCGTCGATCCGATGACCGTGCAGTTCAAGCTGAAGAGCCAGTATCCCGCGTTCCTGGCGCTGCTGACCACCGGTCCGTGCCTGATGGTGAGCCCTGCCGCGGAGACCGCAGGGACGATCGGCAGCAAGGCCGTCGGCACCGGCCCCTACAAGCTCGCCGAATACAAGTCCGGCGAATATGTGCTGCAGACCAAGAACGGCGAATGGTGGGGCGGGGCGCCGAAGGGCGAGGACGAGATTAAGTGGACCTGGACGCCGGAGCCGTCCGTCATGAACATGGCGCTGCAGACGGGCGATGCCGATGTCGTCAACCCGTTCCCCGCGGCCTTTGCCCAGCAGCTCAAGGCCAATCCGGACATGACACTCAGCACGACCGACGGCTCGGCGGTGTTCTGGGTTTCGTTGAACACCAAGATGAAGCCGCTCGACGATGTGCGCGTCCGTCAGGCGCTGAACTACGCGACCGACCGGGAAGGTATCGTCAAAGCCTTCATGCAGGGGTTTGCGAAGCCTGCAAATTCACCGCTCGCGCCGGTGACGCCCGGCTACGACAAGTCGCTTGCACCCTATAGCTATGACGTGGAGAAGGCGAAGCAGCTGTTGAAGGAGGCCGGTTATCCGGACGGATTCTCCATGTCGACCATCGTGCAGGAGCAGGAATCCCGTATCGGCGAGCTGCTACAGGCCATGTGGGCGAAAGCCGGCGTCAAGCTCGACGTGCGGAAGATGGAAGGCGGTGTCTGGTCGAAGGCGGCGTTCCTCGATCCCGCAGGCAAGGAGAAGGACGGTATCGGTTCCTCGATTGCTTCCTGGTCCTCGGGCGTCAACGGCGCGGATCTCCAATTCCGCCCCCTCTACTATTCCAAGAGCGCGTCACCGGCCGGTGCCAATCTTGGTTTCTTCTCCGATCCCAAGCTCGATGAACTGATCGACAAGGCGGCCTCGACGCTGGATGAGAAGGCGCGCAACGCGATCTATGTGGATGCGCAGAAGCTGGTGAATGAACAGGCGCCGCATGTGCTTCTCTTTACGAAGCAGGATCTTTTTGCGACGCGGGCAAGCGTCAAAGGCACTTGGGTCATTCCGGGCGGCCTGATCGTTGTCAAGGAAGCCAGGAAATAATCTCCAGGCGCGGGCGGGCGAGGAGTATCGCCCGCCGTCCTTTTTGCGGTGAATTGATCGAGCGAGCGGATGAAAGCCTATATCGCCAAGAAGCTGCTGGCCTTGCCCCTGATCCTCATCGGGGTCTCGCTTCTGGTCTTTGTTGCCATCCGCGCGCTGCCCGGCGATCCGGCACGACTGATGGCGGGACCGGAAGCCACGCAGGAAGCCGTGGACAACATGACCCGCCGCCTCGGTCTCGACCGCAGCCTGCCGGAACAATATGCCTCCTTCGCGTATGGAGCGGTAAGAGGCGATCTCGGGATTTCCATCAAATCCAAGCTGCCGGTCATCGACGAGATCGCGGAGCGCCTGCCGTTTACCCTCGGACTTGCAATCACCGCGTATCTCCTGGCAGTCGGCATCGGCGTGCCGGCCGGCATGATCGCTGCGATCTATCGGCACGGCTGGCCGGACCAGGTCGTGATGATCCTCGCCATTGCGGGCGCCTCGATCGCCAATTTCTGGCTGGCTCTGATGGCGATGAACACGTTTTCCGTCCAGCTCGGCTGGTTGCCGCTGCTGGGTGCGTCTTCATGGAAAAGCTTCATTTTGCCATCGGTCACGCTCGCCGTGCTGCCGACTGCCGTCATTGCCCGCATGACCCGCTCCAGCATGATCGAGGTCATGTCGCAGGACTATATCCGCACGGCCTACGCCAAGGGGGTCGCTCCCCAGACGATCTACTGGAGCCATGCGCTGCGCAACGCGCTGATCCCGATCATCACCATCGTCGGCCTCAATTTCGGCAGCCTTGTCGGCGGTGCTGTTGTCACCGAGTCGGTTTTCAATTGGCCTGGGATCGGTCGTTTTCTCGTCGATGCCGTGCGTTATCGGGACTATCCCGTCATCCAGGGCGTGACGCTCGTCGCCGTCACCGGCGTGGTGGTCATGAACCTCCTCGCGGAACTTCTGATCGCGGTCCTCAATCCGAAGATAAGGTTCGACTGATGGCGTCGATCGAGACGGACATTCCACCGCGCCGCCCCGCTTTATCGCGCGCCTGGCGTTGGATGGCGGCTCACCGCAGCATCGCTCTCGGTGGTTTCCTCGTCGGCCTGATTGTGCTTGCGGCGATCCTTGCGCCTTTGATCGCTGCGGCGGACCCCTATGCGCAGGACCTGCTTGCGACCATGGAGCCACCCTCATGGGCTCATCCGTTCGGGACGGATGACAACGGTCGCGACATATTCGCCCGCGTCCTTTACGGCGCGCGCATTTCGCTGCTCGAAGTGGTGCTCAGCGTCGGCCTGGCGGTGATCGTGGGCGTTCCGCTCGGCATTCTCTCCGGCATGAGCGGTCGCTATGTCGACCAGGCAATCATGTGGGCCATGGACATTCTCTTCGCGTTTCCGGGCATCGTGCTTGCGATCCTGATCGTCAGCGTGCTCGGCAGCAGCCTCATCAATCTTCTGATTGCCATTGCCATCTTTTCGGTACCGGTCTACGCCCGGCTCAGCCGAAACCTCACGCTTGGTCTGAAGAGCATGGACTATGTCGAAGCTGCGATCTCGCTCGGGATTTCGCGCCGCCGCATCATGACCCATTACATTTTGCGCAATGCGATCGGGCCGATCATCGTGCAGTCGACGCTGACCGCCGGAACCGTCATCTTATCGGCCGCAAGCCTCTCCTTCCTTGGCCTCGGCGCACAGCCGCCGCTGCCCGAATGGGGTGCGATGATGAGCGACGGTCGCAACTATCTCGGCCTGAATATCTATATGTCGCTGTTTCCGGGGCTGGCGATCATGATCACCGTGCTCGGCTTCAACATTCTCGGCGACGGGTTGCGCGACCTCCTGGATCCCCGCAAATGAGCACGATTTCGGTAGGATCGGAGTGGAAAGGTCACAGAGGGCCGGGAAAGCCGGTCTTCTGCGTCGATGTCGGCGGTTCGTTCATGAAGTTCGCCGTGTCGCCGGCACCGGGTGCGCTCGTGCCGCTCGATAAGGTGGCGACGCCCGCTGCAAGCTGGGATGATCTGGCTGCTTCGCTGTCGGCACTGATAGAGCGTCACCAGGGCGCAGGTGATCCGGCGTCGCCTCTGGCAATGTCGATCGCCGGCCTCGTCGACCCCCGCGACGGCAGAACCACATCGGCCAATATCCCCTGCATAACCGGAAGGCCGCTCGTGGACGAACTGTCGGCTCTGCTTGGCCGCTGGGTGCTGGCTGCAAACGACGCGGACTGTCTGACGCTGGCGGAAGCGAATGAGGGGGCAGGGCGGGGCCATTCGGTCGTCTTCTGCGCCATCATGGGCACTGGGATCGGCGGCGGGCTGGCGATCGACGGGCGACTGGTGCGGGGTGCGGGCGGCGTGACCGGCGAATGGGGGCATGGGCCTATCCTCAACACGACCGTCGCGCTGAGCGGCGAGATGCTGCACGTCCCGCGTTTTTCCTGCGGCTGCGGCCAATCCGGCTGCGTCGACACGATCGGCGGTGCTCGCGGGATCGAGCGGCTGCACGATTTCCTGCATGGCTGCGAGGAGACCAGCCACCACATCCTCGAAGGCTGGCAGGCAGGCGAGGCGCGGGCTGTCAAAACGGTCGCGGTCTATCTCGAACTCATCGCCGACCCGCTCGCGCTCGCCGTCAACGTCACGGGTGCTTCGATCGTACCGGTCGGTGGCGGGCTCGCTTCCGTCACTCCCCTTATCGACGCGCTGGATCTGGCTGTGCGCAAGCGCATCCTCAATCGCTTCCGTCACCCCCTGGTGACGCCGGCGCTTCGGCAGGATGACGGCGGTCTGGTAGGGGCCGCCGTGCTCGGCCATCAAGGAGGTTGATGTGGGCATTCTCCTCGAGGTCTGCGTCGACAGCCCGCAAGGCCTCGCCGCCGCGATTGCCGGAGGCGCGGACCGGATCGAACTTTGCTCGGCGCTCGACGTCGGCGGACTGACCCCTTCGCCGGGCCTCCTGGCGCTCGCGGCAAGAGCACCGGTTCCGGTTTACGCGATGATCAGGCCTCGCGCCGGAGACTTCGTCTTCGGCACCGATGACGAAACCGCAATGCTGGCCGATATCGATACGGTGCGCGCCGCCGGTCTGTCGGGCGTCGTGGTCGGAGCGAGTCGTCGCGACAATACGCTCGACCTGTCTCTCCTAACCCGGCTGACGAACCGCGCCGCCGGCCTTGGCATTACCCTGCATCGGGCTTTCGACCTGGTTCCGGATGTCTTTGAGGCGCTAGAGCAGGCCGCCGACCTGGGCGTAGAACGTGTTCTGACCTCGGGTCTCGAAATCAGCGCCCCGGATGGTGTCGATCTGCTTGGCAGGCTCGTGGAGCGGGCGAGGGGACGTCTGTCGATCATGCCGGGTAGTGGCGTCAACCTTGCGAATGTCGAACGGATCGTGCGGGAAACCGGTGCGCGCGAGATCCATAGCTCCTGCCGCCGTCCACTGGAAAGCACGGACCGTAGAGCCGTCGCTTACGGTTTCCAGCCTCTCGTCTCCAATGTCACGGACAGCGGGATCGTGCGCAGCATGCGCACCCTGCTGGATGGGATTGGTTGACTCGGCGGCAGGCCGTCCCGACGGGAGGACGACCTGCCATGAGCAGTCTGGGAGGAGTACCGGATACTGCTAAGATGCTTTTTCTTGGCCGACAGGGACGGGCGTTGCCCTGGACATTGCCACTTCAGTTTATGCGCAGAGGCTGCGGAGGGCGTCGGGTTTTTTGAACTCCACGCAACGCGTGCTTCTCAGCCTGATGAACCCGCCTGACCGAAGCTTTGCGAACACGCGCGACACCGTTTCGATCGTCAGACCGAGATGGTCGGCGATATCGAGCCGGCTCATCGGCAGGTCGAACTGGTCGAGGCCTCCCTGGCGGTCGGCCATGTCAACCAGGAAACTGGCGATCCGTTCGACCGCGGTCTGCCGGCCGATCATCATGATATGCTCCTGGGCGCGTAGCACGCCGCGCAATGCCAGCGTCAGAAGTTCCGGCGAAGCTTCGTCGTTTGCTGGGCGGCTCATGGCGCGCAGCCCCGTCGGCGTAATCGCTTCCGCGAAGAAACTGTGGGTCCGGTCGGCTTCATAGCCGAATGTTTCTCCGGTCAGGTGGAAAGCTATGATCTGCCGTCTTCCATCCGACCGCAGCCGATGCACGCGCACCGCGCCGAATTCGACCTGATAGAATGTGCCGGCCCTGTCGCCGGGGGCATAGATTTCGGCGCCTGCGGCAAAGGCGACAACAGGAGATGGCCTGCAGAAGGTGGCAGTCTTGGGAGAACTCGCCCTCGTCCGGCTCGACGTATGTTGTCTTTGATCGTGGACGGCGGCGGTCTGCATCCGGCATTCTCCCGTGCTGTGGCTTCAGGATGCCTCAAGACGCGACAGTGAAAAATTCGGTTCTATCACTAGGTATATGTACGTAGCCGCGGCCAGGCAAAATGGATTGGGGAGTTCAGTCTGCCGCCTCGAGGCTTCTTACGAGCCGCAGCAGATCGGCCCCGTCGAACGGTTTCGCGAGAATGAAACCGTTATCGTTTACGGGAGGACCTACGCCGTCGGTGAGGAGGATGACGGTCTGGCCCAGGTCGCGCAGATACCGCCTTGCGTCCTCGCGGGTGCGCAATACGTTGTCATCGATGATCATGCAGAGGGCCGGAGTGGCCGGAATATGCCCCTTGCGCCACGCGTCGAGGGCTTCGACCCGATATCCCTCCACCTCGAGCGCAAACGTCAGTGATTGCCGGAGACCGAGGTCCGGTTCGATGATGACGATGTTTCTCAATTGTGGGTGCACAAAACTATCCGCAAACATGGACGGCAGACTACCTCCGACATCCGGTTCTTAGCGCCTTCAGGACCGGTACGCTTTGCGTTGGATCAAGAAATGGGAATTAATTGTCCCGGCCACCGAGGTGCGGGCCGGCGGCGATGGCCATGCGGACGAGCTGAGGCAGGCTCCTCGCCTTCATCTTTGCCATGACGTTTGCCCGATGCACCTCGACCGTTCGGGGACTGATGTCGAGATCATAGGCGATCGACTTGTTCGGCTGACCGGCGACCACTGCCGCCAATACCTGTCGCTCCCGATCACTCAGGCTCTTTAGGCGACTCCTGACTTCGCTCAGGTCATCGAGATCAGCGGGTTTTTCCCGAAGCTGCCCTGCGGCGCGCTCTATCGCGTCGATGATGACCGTATCCTCGAAGGGTTTTTCGATGAAATCGACGGCGCCGGCCTTCATCGCTTCTACCGCCAGCGGGACATCGCCATGGCCGGTGATCACGATGGCAGGGACATTGGTAGGTCCTGCCAGGAGTTCACGGATCAGCTCGACGCCGGTCATGTCCGGCATCCGCAGATCCGTTATCAATACGCCGTTGCGGATGCTGGGGGCGAACTGCAGGAAGGAAGAAGCCGATTCATGGATTCGTACGGCAAACCCATTCATCGTCAGCATAAATGCGAGTGATTTCCTGACCGGCTCTTCGTCATCCACGATATGAACCGTATAGTCATCTGTCTGCATTCTCGCTCTCCCCCTTGTGGATCGGAAGCGTGAAGCGGAATGTCGCTCCTCCTGCGGGATTACGCGATACGATCATCTCGCCGTCATGGGCTTCCACAATACGTTTTGAAATCGACAGGCCTATCCCCATCCCGCCGGGTTTGGTGGTGACGAAAGGCCTGAAAAGCTGTTCGGCAATTTCCTCCGGAATACCCGGTCCAGTGTCCCGGACGGTAATCATCATGAGGTTGTTGTTTTCAGGCTCGGTGCGGATGACCAATTCGCGCCGTTCGCACTCGCTCATCGCTTCGATTGCGTTGCGCATCAGGTTCGTCAGCACCTGCTGGATCTGGATGCGGTCGGCCATCACTATTTCAGGACCAGGCGCGAATTCGAACACGACTCTCACGCCCTTCTCGCGTGAACCGACCAATGCCAGTGCCCCGGCCTCTTCGACCAGCCGGCGAATGTTCTCGGGCGCCTTTTCCGTCTCTCCTTTGGTGACGAATTCCCTCAGATGCTTGATGATCTGGCCGGCCCGCAGCGATTGCTTTGCCGTTTCTTCCAGTGCTTCGCGCATCCTCACGGCGATCGGTTCATCGACGTCGCGCAGCAGGCGCGCGCAGCCATGGACGTAGTTGGAGATCGCCGACAGCGGCTGGTTCAGCTCGTGGGCGAGCGTCGAAGCCATCTCGCCCATTTCGTTGAGGCGGGCGAGCCGAGCCAGTTCTCCCTGAACTTCCTGAAGCCGGGCGGCATATTCCTCCCGCTCTGTCAGATCGCGCACGAAACCGGTGAAAAAGATTTCGCCGTCGGACTGGGTTTCACCGACGGCGAGCTTCATGGGGAATGTGGAGCCGTCCTTGCGCCGCCCGACGACGACCCGATCGATGCCGATGATCCGTCTTTCGCCGGTCGCCAGATATCGCGCGAGATACCCGTCATGCTCGCGATGATAGGGTTCGGGCATGAGGACGCGAAGGTTTTGCCCGATTGCCTCGTCTTCGGTGTAGCCGAACTGTCGGACAGCGGCTGCGTTGAAGGATACGATGGTCCCATCTTTGGTGCTCACAATGCTCGCGTCGAGGACAGTATCAAGCACGGAGCGCAGATGCGCTTCGCGCGAAGCCGCCCTGGCCTGGGCCTTCTCGATCGTCTTGCGCGCGGAATGAAGGATCTCGCCGACAAGCGCAATCGCTATGCCCACGCCGCCGACAACGGCCATTTCCGAAAGGGTCGGCCCGCGCGGGGTAAATTCCTTGATGACATAGACAGCCAGGACCGAGAGGCTGACCGAGAAGACCGATGCCGGTATGCCGCCGATGATTGCGGCAATCAGGATAGGTGGAATGAAGAAGGTAAAGGTCGCCCGATCATCGAGCAGGCCGTGTAGAGCTAGGCGCAAGAGGAAGGCGGCCAGCACACAGGCGACCACGATGAAATAGATTTCAGCGGTGGAAAACCGGCGACTTAGAAAAGACTGGATAAGGCCGTCCTTCCTGTCCGCGACCATTTGCATGTCAACGACTGCCTGTCGTCGGTCGTTCACAGAAAGCCTCTCCCGTTCGTTCATGCAAAACCTGACAGGTTATCGAGAACAAATATTAGCACGCCGAAGGGCATCACGTCCAACCGCGGAAGCGACGGCAAAGCCGTGATACATATGCTTTTGTCCGCCATCCTCTACGTCGGCAAACGGTTGGGGAGGGGAAACTAGAGAAATCTGAATCATCTTCGGAAATGCCGTACATTCTAGATGCGTTGTTATCGCTTTTCTAATTCATGAATGGCTATGTTGCGGCTTCACAGCCCATTTGCGGAGTAGAGATGTCTAACGCCGACAGCATGGACATTGCCGAGCGCAGGCGGCTCGATGTTCTGGATCGCTACCGGATCGCGGGCACGGCCTCGGAAAATCGCTTTGATCGGATCTGCCGTTTCGCGTCGGAGCTTTTTTCCACCCGCATGGCGTTCGTGACGCTGATCGAAGAGGATCGGCAGTGGTTCAAATCCTGCGCCGGCTACGAATTCGGGCAGACCCTTCGGTCGGAATCGTTCTGCCAGCATACGATCGCGACGGATGATGTTCTGGTCGTGCCGGATGCGAGGCTTGATCCGCGTTTTTCGGGTTTGCCGATCGTAAGCGGCAAGCCATTCATCCGCTTTTACGCCGGAGCGCCTTTGACCACGCCCGACGGATGGCGGATCGGTGCCCTCTGCATCGCCGACACCAAATCGCGGGCCAATTTTTCGGAACGCGAAAGGAAGGCGCTGGCCGGCCTGGCATCCATGGTGATGGAACATATCGAGCTTCGCCGCGAGGGAATACCTCAGGCCACGGCAGCGAAGTTTGCAGACTCCACCGACCTTTCCCTGATTACTGCCGATCCGAAGGGCCGTATCGAGTTCGTGAACCAAGCCGCGCTCGAAATGTTCGGCTACGAGCGCGATGAAATGATCGGAAATCCGCTCGATCTCATCGTTCCGGAACGGTTCAGAGCAGCCCACAACGCTGGTTTTGCGCGGGTGATTTCGGGCGGTGATTCCAACCTTCGGGGCAAAACGGTCGAGGTTTCGGCACGTCGAAAGGATGGCGAGGAGTTTCCGATCGAACTGGCTTTAACGGTCTGGCACGACGAGCAAGGCGTCGGTGTCGGCGCCATCATCAAGGACATATCGGAGCGACGGGATCGCGACGTTCGGCTTCTCAGGCTGGCCAGCCAGGATACCCTGACCGGACTCTGCAACAGGCATCGTTTCGAGGGTCTATTGCGCGAAGAACTCGGGCAAGGCAGGCCGCTTGCGGTTTTGCTCTTCGACCTGGACGGCTTCAAGGACGTCAACGATCGGCTGGGCCATGCCGTCGGAGATTCTCTGTTGCAGGCGATCGGCGTCCGCCTGCCGGCCGTTCTCGACCGCAGCGTCACGGTTTCTCGTTTCGGCGGCGACGAATTTGCCGTGCTCGTGCCCGGCACCGGTGATCCTCGCGTCGCGCAGGAAAATGCCAATATCGTGATTGAGGCCTTCGAGGCGCCCTTCGAGGTTGCCGGCCACACATTGCGCGTCGGAGCAAGCGTTGGTTTCTCGCTTGCTCCGTCCCACGGGTCCGACGCGGAGGAGCTGATCGCCGGCGCCGATTTCGCGTTATATCGCGCCAAGCAGGCCGGAGGGCGCGTTTCGCGAATGTTCGAACCTTCGATGCGCAACGAGACGCTGGTACGCCGCACGCTCAGGGACGAACTGCTTCGCGCCTTGAACAGGCAGGAGCTCGTTTTGCACTATCAACCGCAGGTGATCCTTGAAACCGGCGAGGTGTTCGGCGTTGAAGCGCTGATCCGCTGGCGGCATCCCGAACGCGGCCTGCTGGCTCCCGCGGCCTTTCTGCCGGCCCTGGAACAAAGCTCGATCGCGCTCGACATCGGTCTTTGGGTGCTTGATGAAGCCGCGCGCCAGATGGCGGCCTGGAGACAGGTTGGCTATCCGCCGGTCAAGATGGGCGTCAATCTCTTCCCCGCCCAGGTGCGGGCGGGTGACTTGCCGCGTTTCGTGGAAAACCTGATCGACCGCTACGATCTCGACCCGCAGTTTCTGGAAATCGAGATCACCGAGACCGTTACGCTCAAGGATGACGATCAGTCGCTGGAAACGATCCAGGCCCTGCGCAAACTCGGAGTTGGCGTTGCCTTCGACGATTTCGGCACTGGTTATGCCTCACTCGGGTCATTGCAGCGCTATCCTTTGACGACATTGAAGATCGATCGGAGCTTTGTGCGCGACCTGCTGACCAAGCCGAAGGACGCGGCCATTACGCGCGCCCTTATCATGCTCAGCAGCGAGCTTGGGCTGCGGACAATCGCCGAGGGAATTGAAACGCCGGAGCAGGAAAACGCGCTGAGGCTCATGGGATGCGAGGCAGGACAGGGCTTCCGGTATGGAAAGGCGATGCCGGCGGAGGCGATCGCACGTCTCATCGCTCGGCCGACGACCGATCAGCGAATGACGATCTAGTCGCCTGCCGGGGGCGGTGACTGCGACACAACCAGAGACAACGTTATGAAATCCGCTATTTTTTAGATCTTCATAATAATATGCGGGGTTTTGCTTGGCAGGCATTTGATTTCAATTGTCAATGATCGCCGAACCTCTATAACCTCCGGTTACGTGTTAGTGTCGGGGGCGGCCCATGTTCCGGTTGACGGAGCTTTTCAACATCGATCCGAAGCAACGATCCCTGGCGCATACTCCGCCGAGGGGTGACATAGACCGCTCATCCGCAACGCCCTATCCGATTGCAGGCGAGGAACTGCAAGATCGCGGTTCGAGCCACACCGAGACGTTCACGACGGACGACGCCGGCGATGTCGCCCTCATGCAGGGCGGTGAAAGGGTGCCATCGGCGTCAGCACCGGCAACTCAGCCGGCGGACGAAGCGTCGGTCCGCCAAGATCAGCGGATCACGGTGCTGTTTGTGGAGGACGAGGCGTTGATCCGGATCTCCGCCGCCGACTTCCTTCAGGACGCGGGCCTGATCGTGGTGGAGGCGGGATCAGCAAAGGAGGCGCTTGCTGCCGTCGACGATGTGCGGATCGATATTGCCGTTACCGATGTTCATCTGCCCGAAATGACCGGACCCCAGCTTGTGCTGAAAATACGCGAGGTGTTGCCGGACCTTCCTGTCGTTTTTGCCACCGGCGATTCCGACGTTCCCGAAGCGGAGGGCTTGAGCCGGATGGCGCTTATCACCAAGCCTTACGACTATGAAGCGCTGGCAGCCCTTATCCGCGGCATGGTCGCGCAACGGTAAGGCTACGGCTTCAATCTTCCTTCATTCCGGCAGCGACTTCGGTTTTGCGCAGCAGCCAAAGGATGATGACGCCGGCGATCGTGGCGGTGAGGGCCACAAGCCACATGCCAAGGCCGGCGCAAAGACCTATTGCACCCGAAAGCCACATGCTGGCGCCGGTCGTCAGCCCCTTCACATCGCCACGCGTATGAATGACGACGCCGGCGGCAAGGAAGGCTATTCCGGCCGTAACGGCTTCGATGAGGCGCATCGGATCGATCTGCACCGTGTCAGGCCGGTTGCCGAATTCGTGGATGACCTGCAAACCGACCATTGTGAAGACGGAAGCGGCAAGGCCGATCAACATGTTGGTCCGCAAGCCGGCCGGGTTCTGCCGGAATTCTCTCTCAAGGCCGATTAATCCGCAAAGAAGAGCGGCCCCCAAAAGCCTCACCAGAAGCACTTCAATCGCAACCGGCGCCTCGTGCGAAAATTCCTCGGCAAGGCTGTTCAGCATCGTTGATCGTCTTCCGAATGTTACAGTTTTGTGACTTTCGAAAAACTGATCCGCACCGGGATGGTTCCGTCACCTTCCGGGATGATGTCAAATGCGCCCCGTGGTTTCGGCGATCACTTTCGTCAAGCTGCCGGTGGCCGGGAAAAGGGGGATGAGGCATGCCTGCAAGGCATGGTAAATGTCGCCCTTGCCGGGGAAGAGTGTGTGGGCCGGGAGGAGATCTTCCGTCAGTTCTTCATGCCAGCCGCCGTTTTTATGATCGAGGAAGCGATTGGCGATCGTACCCCAGATCAGGCGATAGCTGTCTTCGTAGAAGCGGTCCGCGGGGAGATGTTCATTGAGGAAATGTGCCGCGCCGGCACCTTCGCACATCGGCCACCAGAGCTTGTTGGTCTTGGCCGGATTGTCGTCCCAGTCGAGCGTGTAGAAGAAGCCGCCCTTCTCTCTGTCCCAGCCCAGTGACATGGACTGCACGAAGAGCGATTTTGCGGCATCCGGCATCCAGCCCTGCCTTTTGTCCCCCAGCACCCACAACTGAAGCAAGAGACGCGCCCATTCCAGCCAGTGCCCCGGCGTGGTGCCGGCCGGGCGGAACATCTCGTCGGGATGGTAATAGGACTTGTCGATGGTCCATTCCCGATCGAAATGCTCGGCGACACGGAAGCCTACGCTGCCGGCGAGACGGCGGATGATAAGTTCCGCGATATTCTCGGCCTTGACGAGGTAGGTCTTCTCTCCGGTCGCCTCATACGCGGCCATCAGGGCCTCGGTAAGATGCATGTTGGAGTTTTGCCCGCGATAGCCGCCGCCGTCGATCGGCGACCAATCGCGATTGAATTCTTCCGCAATCGCCCCGTGAGGGGCTTCCCAGAACTTCGTCTCGAGAATTTCGCTGATATCCGCCAGCATCTCGTCGGCAAGCGGGTGGCCAGCGACCTTTGCAGAGGAGGCTGCGAGCAGGACGAAGGCGTGCCCGTAGCCCTGTTTGGCGGAATCCACGGCGCCGTCGTCGTTGACCTGCCAGAAATAGCCGCCATGTTCGCTGTCGCGGTGGCGTTCCCAAAGGTAGCGCATTCCGTGATCGATGATGTCGCCCGAGCCTGGACGGCCGAGCAGGTACCCGATCGAGAAGCAATGCACCATACGAGCGGATGCATGAATGCCGCGGGTCGGATTGGCTCCTCCCAAGGGAAGGCCGGTATCGTCGAGGTCAAAAAATCCGCCTGCCGGATTGACTGCACGGTATTGAAAAAAATCAAAGAGGCCGTCGGCCTGATCGAGCAGCCAGCGGCGATGGTACGGTAGGTTGTTCCATTTTTGTGCCGTCGCTCCGCCGTCGCTCATGCTCTTCTCCCTGATGCGTTCGCCGTTTCTGACTGGAGGCTATAACTTCCCCGCAATAGTCTGTCATCGGCAAAACTTGGACAGAATGCGCCAACTAAGCTGGACTTCACATAAAGACATCTTTATATGATTAAGTCACCTGCTGCAATTTGGGAGTGCTGCTATGTTGGATGAGCTGTTTGGTCCGGAAGATGCCCGCCGCGATGGTGCGGAAATTCTTGCCGCGCTTCAGGCTGCCGCGCGGGAGCGAATCCTTGTTATCGACGGCGCCATGGGAACCCAGATCCAGGGTCTTGGCTTCGATGAGCAACAGTTCCGCGGATCGCGCTTTGTCGGATGCGCCTGTCATCAGCAGGGCAATAACGACCTTCTGATTCTCTCCCAGCCTCAGGCGATCGAGGAGATTCACTATCGCTATGCCAAGGCCGGCGCAGACATCATCGAAACCAATACCTTCTCCTCGACGCGGATCGCCCAGGCCGACTACCAGATGGAGAATGCCGTCTATGATCTGAACCGCGACGGCGCCCGACTGGCGCGACGCGCGGCGTTTCGTGCAGAGAAGGAAGACGGACGTCGCCGCTTCGTCGCCGGCGCCATCGGGCCGACCAACCGCACGGCGTCGATCTCGCCTGATGTCAACAATCCCGGTTACCGGGCGGTGACATTCGACGATCTGCGGGGCGCGTATGGCGAACAGATCGACGGGCTCATCGATGGCGGCGCCGACATCATCCTCATCGAGACGATCTTTGACACTCTGAACGCCAAAGCGGCTATTTTCGCCTGCGCAGAGCGGTTTGCCGAAAAGGGCATTCACCTGCCGGTGATGATATCAGGCACAATTACCGACCTGTCGGGGCGGACACTATCCGGCCAAACACCATCGGCCTTCTGGTATTCGGTCCGTCACGCGAAACCATTCACGATCGGGCTGAACTGCGCGCTCGGCGCCGATGCGATGCGGCCGCACCTGCAGGAACTTTCCGCAGTCGCCGATACATTCATTTCCGCCTATCCGAATGCGGGCCTGCCGAACGAGTTCGGCCGCTACGACGAGACGCCCGACGATATGGCGCGGCAGATCCAGGGCTTTGCGGAAGAGGGCATCGTCAATGTCGTCGGCGGCTGCTGTGGCTCGACGCCGGAGCATATCCGCGCGATTGCCGAAGCGGTTGCGCCCCACAAGCCGCGTGAGGTGCCGGAGCACAAACCGTTCATGTCGCTCGCTGGCCTCGAGCCCTTCGTATTCACGAAGGACGTTCCGTTCGTGAACGTTGGGGAGCGCACCAACGTCACCGGCTCGGCAAAATTCCGCAAGCTGATCACCGCTGGCGATCTGACATCTGCCCTGGCGGTCGCCCGGGATCAGGTGGAAAACGGCGCGTCCGTGATCGATATCAACATGGACGAGGGACTGATCGATTCGCAGAAGGCGATGGTCGAGTTCCTGAACCTCATTGCCGCCGAACCGGATATTGCCCGCGTACCGGTGATGCTCGACTCCTCGAAGTTCGAGATCATGGAAGCCGGCCTCAAATGCGTGCAGGGCAAGCCCGTCGTCAATTCGATCTCGCTCAAGGAAGGCGAGGAGAAGTTCCTGGCCCAGGCGCGTCTGCTTCGCAATTACGGGGCTGCCGTGGTCGTCATGGCATTCGACGAGCAGGGACAGGCCGACAGCTATGAGCGGAAGGTCGCGATCAGCGAGCGTGCCTACAAGTTGTTGACCGAGGAGGCGGACTTCCCGCCGGAAGACATCATCTTCGACCCCAACATCTTCGCGATCGCCACGGGCATGGAAGAGCATAACAGCTACGGCCTCGCCTTCATCGAGGCTACCCGCACGATCCGCGAGCGGATGCCGCTCGTGCATATCTCCGGGGGCGTTTCGAACCTCTCCTTCTCCTTCCGGGGCAACGAGCCGGTGCGCGAGGCGATGCATGCGGTGTTCCTGTACCACGCCATCCAGGCGGGCATGGACATGGGCATCGTCAATGCCGGTCAGCTGGCAATCTACGAGAACATAGACCCGGAGCTGCGCGAAGCCTGCGAGGACGTCGTGCTCAACCGGCGCGACGATGCGACGGAGCGGATGCTGGA
Source organism: Hyphomicrobiales bacterium (assembly GCA_900469955.1). Taxonomy (GTDB): domain Bacteria; phylum Pseudomonadota; class Alphaproteobacteria; order Rhizobiales; family Rhizobiaceae; genus Neorhizobium. Next base: position 21,973 of record UBYX01000021.1, read on the forward strand.
TATCGCCGAGCGCTATCGCGGCACCGGCACCAAGGAGGCCAAGGCGCAGGATCTCGCATGGCGGGAATGGCCTGTCGAAAAGCGTCTTTCCCATGCGCTGGTCATCGGCAACACGGATTTCATCGAACAGGATACGGAAGAGGCGAGGCAGCAGGCCAAGCGCCCGCTCGATGTCATCGAAGGGCCGCTGATGGCCGGCATGAACGTGGTTGGCGATCTTTTCGGCTCGGGCAAGATGTTCCTGCCGCAGGTGGTGAAGTCGGCGCGGGTCATGAAACAGGCGGTGGCGGTGCTGCTGCCTTACATGGAAGAAGAGAAGCGGCTCAACGGCGGCGACCAAAGGAAGTCCGCCGGCAAGGTGCTGATGGCAACCGTCAAGGGCGACGTCCACGACATCGGCAAGAACATCGTCGGGGTCGTGCTCGCCTGTAACAATTACGAGATCATCGATCTCGGCGTCATGGTGCCCTCGACCAAGATTCTGGAAACGGCGATTGCCGAGAAGGTCGACATCATCGGGCTTTCCGGCCTGATCACGCCGTCGCTGGACGAGATGGTGCACGTGGCCTCGGAGATGGAGCGTCAGGGTTTTGACATTCCGCTTCTGATCGGCGGCGCCACGACCAGCCGCGTCCACACTGCGGTCAAGATCCATCCGCGCTACGATCGTGGCCAGGCGATCTACGTCACCGACGCAAGTCGCGCCGTTGGGGTCGTATCGTCGCTGCTGTCGCCGGAGGCGAAGCAGAACTACATCAGCACCATTCAGGCGGAATACAGCAAAGTGGCCGCCGCCCATGCGCGCTCGGAAGCGGAAAAGACGCGTTTGCCGATCGGCCGCGCTCGCGACAATTCCGAAAAGGTCGACTGGGTCGACTACAAGCCGGTCAAGCCGCAGTTCACCGGCACGAAGGTGTTTGAAACCTACGATCTTGCCGAGTTGGCGAAATATATCGACTGGACCCCGTTCTTCCAGACCTGGGAATTGAAGGGCCGCTTCCCCGCGATCCTTGAGGATGAGGCACAGGGCGAAGCAGCGCGTCAGCTTTATGCCGATGCACAAGCGATGCTCGACAAGATCATTGCGGAGAAGTGGTTCCGGCCGCGGGCGGTGATCGGCTTCTGGCCGGCCAATACGGTCGGCGATGACATTCGTCTCTTCACGGACGACAGCCGAAAGCATGAGCTCGCAACGTTCTTCACGTTGCGTCAGCAGCTTTCGAAGCGGGACGGCCGGCCGAACGTGGCCCTTTCCGACTTCGTGGCGCCGCAGGCAAGCGGCGTCGAGGATTATGTCGGCGGCTTCGTGGTTACCGCCGGCATTGAGGAGATCGCGATCGCCGAGCGCTTCGAGCGCGCCAACGACGACTATTCGTCGATCCTCGTGAAAGCGCTTGCGGATCGGTTTGCGGAGGCTTTCGCCGAATGCATGCACGAGCGCGTGCGCAAGGAGTTCTGGGGCTATGCGCCGGAGGAGAGCTTCTCTTCCGACGAGTTGATCACCGAAGCCTATGCCGGCATCCGTCCGGCGCCCGGCTATCCGGCGCAGCCGGACCACACGGAAAAGGCGACGCTTTTCCGGCTGCTGGACGCCGAGAACGCAACCGGTGTGGAACTCACCGACAGCTACGCCATGTGGCCCGGTTCCTCGGTATCCGGTCTCTATATCGGCCATCCGGCCTCGTATTATTTCGGGGTTGCCAAGGTCGAGCGCGATCAGGTCGAGGACTACGCCAAGCGCAAGGGCATGTCGGTTGAAGAGGTCGAGCGCTGGCTCGGCCCGGTTCTCAACTACGTGCCGTCCTCGCTTGTCGAGGATGCCGCCTGAAATCGATAGCGATGCTTAGAGGGGGTGATTTAGAGAATCACCCCTTCCTGGCCAGGCGGCGGAGCGATCGCTTGCGGGTCAGTCCCTGACGATCAGGAAATCTCCGGACGAGAAGCGAAGGGTCAGCACTTCGCCCGGTTGCGGCAGTACGGCATCCGGGGCATTGAACATGTCGAAGGAGATCTGGTTGCCGCCGACATCCATCTTCGTGCGGATCACCGACCCGAGGAAATGCGAAGATATGACGTTGCCGACGATCGCGGTGTCTCCCTTGGCGCTTTCGGAGAGCGAGCCGGCTTCCGGACGGAGCGCGATCGAGATCTTGTCCCCGACTTTCAATGCGCCGACCGGTTCACGCAGCCTGACGGTATTGTCGCCGACTTTCACGGTATTGGCGGACGGATCAACGACGATCGCTTCGATGATGTTGAGCGTACCTACGAAGGACGCGACGAAGCGAGTGTTCGGTCGGTTGTAGATTTCCGACGGCGTGCCGATCTGCTCGGCGCGGCCGGCGTTCATCACGACGATGCGGTCCGAGATCGACAGCGCTTCTTCCTGGTCGTGGGTGACGAAGACCGTGGTGATGCCGAGCTGCCGCTGGATCTGGCGGATTTCCTCGCGCAGGGAGACGCGGATCTTCGCGTCGAGCGCGGACAAGGGTTCATCGAGGAGCAGAACCTGGGGTTTCGGGGCAAGCGCGCGAGCCAGCGCAACACGCTGCTGCTGACCGCCCGACATCTGATAGGGGTAACGGTCGGCAAGATGGTCGAGCCGGATCAGTGCTAGCATCTCCTTCACGCGGGTTTCGATTTCCTCTTTCGGCTTGCCGGCGACCTTGAGACCGAAGGCGACGTTGTCGAATACTGTCATGTTCGGGAAAAGCGCATAGGCCTGGAAAACCATACCGATATTACGCTGGTTGGTCTTGAGGCGGTTCTGGTTCTTGCCGTTGATGGAAATCGTGCCGTCGCTCGGGCTTTCGAATCCGGCGATCATTCGCAGGACGGTCGTCTTTCCGCAGCCGGAAGGTCCGAGAAAGGAAACGAATTCGCCTTTCTCGATGGACATGTTGAAGTCCTTGACGACCTGCGTCTGACCGAAACTCTTCTTGATGTTGTCAAGGGCGAGGAAAGACATGCAGGAAATTCCTTATGGCCGGGAGGGTGCCATCTTGCTGAAACGGGAAACGAGTTGAAGGAGGCCCATCGAAAACCATGTGATCGCAAAAGCGATGACGGCGAGGGCCGCAGGCTCGTAGGCCTTGTTGGCGCCGACGAGCTGCAGGTAAGGCCCGAAGGCCGGGCGATTGAGAAGGGCAGCCATGGTGAATTCGCCCATGACGATCGCAAAGGTGATGAAGGCACCCGAGAGGACGCCCGACATGACGTTGGGGAAGATGCAGCGAAGCATGATGGTCGGCCACTTTGCTCCCAATATCTCGGCAGCTTCCGTCAGCGTCCGGACATCGATCGCGCGCATCGCCGTGTCCACGGCGCGATACATGTAGGGCAGGGAGAGCGTGATATAGGACAACACCAGCAGCGCATTGGTGCCGGAGGTGGAGCCCGTGAAGGGGAGCCATGAGGATGAATTGTAGAGCCTCAGGTAGCCGAACACGATGACGATTGCCGGGATGACGAGCGGCAGCAGCGTGATGAATTCGATGACCGGGCGGATTTGCGGCAGCCGCAGCCGCACCCAATAGGCGGTCGGCACGACAAGCAGCATTCCGAAGACGATGGTGAGCAGTGCCATCACCATCGAAAAACCGAAGGTCTCCCGAAACTGCATGTCCGAAAAGACGGACTGATAGGCGTCGACGGAATATTCGCCGCGCCGCATGCGAAGCGAGAACTCGAAGGTGCCGATCAGGGGAACGAAGAAGTAGATGACGCCGATGGCGATGGCGATCCAGGCCAATATCTTCTGCGTCTTCATTTCTGCCACCGTTCAGCGCGCATGCGCAGCAGGATGTAAAGGAGATTGGAGATGCCGGTGATGACGATCATGCCGAGCGCCAGCGCATAACCGAGATTGGCATTGTGCAATACATCGCCGCGGATCTGCGCGTAGAGCAGGATCGGCACGATATTGAGCGACGAGCCGGTGAGGGCGTAGGCGGTGGCGATCGCTCCGAAGGCGTTCGCAAAGAGAAGCAGCGTCGTACCCATCAGGCTCGGCCAGAGGATCGGCAGCGCCACCATGCGCCAATATTGCCATGTGGAGGCGCCGAGGATTTCCGAGGCCTCGCGCCATTCCTTCTTCATGCCGTCGAGCGCCGGCGTCAGGATCAGCACCATCAGCGGAATCTGGAAGAACATGTAGGTGATGGTCAGCCCGAAGAAGGACAGGATGTTGAAGCCGGTGGAATAGAGATTGAAGCCCAGCCAGTCGCGCAACAAGACGGTGACGAGGCCGGTCCGCCCGAGGGTGGCGAGGAAGGCGAAAGCAAGCGGAACCCCGGCGAAATTGGACGCAACTCCCGAAAAGGTCAAAAGCCCGGAGCGCACCCAGGAGGGAACGCCGCCGAGCACGATCGCCCAGGCCAGAAAGAACCCGATCAAGGCGCCCCCGAGCGAGGAGGCGACGGAGACCTTGATGCTAATCCAGTAGGCGCTGATGATGGAGGGCGTGAAGAGGTCGGCGATGTTCTTGAAGGTGAACTGGCCGTCTGGCGTGAAGAAGGCCCCGGTCACCAGATAGAGCGTCGGAACGATCAGGAACATCAACGCGAAGATCATGAACGGGACGATGCCGAGCCAATCGACGACAGTGCGGCGGTCGATGAAGGACGTAGTAGCGGCGCTCATGATGCGGGGGTCTTTCGCAGGAAGGGAAGTCTTCCCGCCATAAGCGGGAAGACCAATGTTCGCAAGATTACTTGACGTTGGCGCCGACGACGCTGTCCCACTTGGTGGTGATGGCGGTCTTGCCGGCGGCCTGTTCATCGAGCGTCGGGAAAACGGCCTTTTCATAGGCTGCAGCCGGCGGCAGCGCGTCGAGAAGCGCCTTCGGGATCTTGTTGTTCTTCGCAAGATCGTTGAAGCGGATCGGGTGGCAGTAACCCTTCAGCCAGCCGAGCTGACCTTCATCCGAATAAAGGTGTTCCATCCAGAGCTTTGCTGCGTTCGGATGCGGAGCGAAAGCGGAAATCGCCTGCACGTAAACGCCGGCCACGACGCCCGAAGCCGGGACTACGACTTCAACCGGCGGGTTGCCCTTGAGGCTGTCGCGCCAGGAAAGACCGTTGTAGTCCCAGGCAATTACGATCGGGGTCGATCCTTGGGCGAGCGAGGCGGATTTGCCGATGACGGGCACGAAGTTGCCGGCCTTGTTGACGTCCGCGAAGAAGGAGAGACCGGCTTCGCCAGCCTTCGTCGCGTCCTTCTGGCCTGCAGCCAAACCGGCTGCATAAACGGCCTGGACGGCCTGGTTCGATGCGCGCGGGTCGCCGGCAAGCGCGACGGAATTTGCCAGTTCCGACTTTTTCAGGTCGGCCCAGTCCTTGGGTACGTCCTTGACGATGTCCGTATTCACGACGAAGGAGAGAACGCCGTAGTAGTCGCCGTACCAATAGCCTTCGGCATCCTTGGCGCTATCGGGGATGCTGTCCCATGTCGAGACCTTATAGGGCATAAGCAAGCCTTCGGCCTTTGCCGAGGGTCCGAAGGAAAGACCGACGTCGATCACGTCCGGAGCCTGCGGGCCTTTGTTGCCCTTGTTGGCCTTGATGGCTTCGATTTCGTCGCCGGAACCGGCATCGGGGTTCAATTCGTTGACCTCGATCCCATACTTGGTCTTGAATGCGGCAATCACGTCGCCGTAGCCGCACCAGTTGTGGGGCAGTGCGATCGTCGTCAGCGTTCCTTCCTTCTTTGCGGCAGCAATCAGTTCGGCGCTCGGCTCGGCGGCAGCAAGGCTGGCCGAAGCAATGACGAGGGCGGTCGTCATCGAAAGAAGACGTTGGGTCTTGTTGAGCACGTTATCCTCCTAGGGTTCAGGTCGTGTCGGGCGCGACTCGTAGAGTCAGTTTATGTATCGTCTATGACAGTTCGGAAGCATCAGTATTTGCTCATGAAGTTCCTGATCTGCCTGCGATTTCCAGCCTCATGATATTCATTCAGGATAAGTTCTGACGGCCAGGCCGGCGGAAGAGGCGACTCCGTTCGAAAAGGCCCTCAAGAGAGTTCATGCGTTCGCGGGTTTCCTCCCAGGTGGCGTTTTGAACCGCCTCGATCAGCGCTTCTACGACAAAGAGCGTGACGACGGACGAATCCCAGGCGGAAGGAGCTTCGGTACGCACCTTGAACACGTGCTGCGCCTGTTGGGCGACCGGCGAGGCCCACACATCGGTAAACAAGATGATGACGACGCCACTGGCCCTGGCGGCCTCTGCCAGCGTCGCCATCTCCTGCTCGTAACGGCGGATATCGAAAATCACCAGAACGTCGCCCGCGTTCATGTTGAGCACATGCTGCGGCCAAGAGCTTGAATTGTTGGTGATAAGCGTGGTCTTCGGGCGTATGACCTGCATGTGGGTGAAGAAATACTCCGCCAGCGAACCGGTGATGCGGCCACCGACGAAGTGGATGTTTCGGTCCCGGTCCCGGAGGAGTGCGGCAGCGCCCTCAAAAGTCCGGGTATCCAGATCCGAAAGTGTATCGCGAAGGTTCGCCGTAATCGCCTCGGCAAAGCGGTTCAGGATGTGGGTTCCGGGCACATTGGAGGCCCAGCGATCGTGCTTGGCGATCGGATTGGAGATCGTTTCTTCCAGTTCCTGGTGCAGGTGGGATTGGAATTCCGGGTAACCCTTGTAGCCGAGTTTCTGCACCATGCGTGCGACGGTCGGAGTCGAGACGCCGGCGTTTTCCGCGATCGTCGTGATGCTGCCGAGCCCCGACACGGGATAATTCTCCAATAGGCTGTCCGCCAACTGTTTTTCCGCACGAGTCAGTCCGTCGTAACGACGACGAATGACATCCGATACGGTGCGTGCTGTTGGTGGCACGAAAGCTGTTCCCTCCGGTCTTCGCCGGTTTGTGACAGGATTAACGATTGTTTCTGGAGAGAAGTCAACGGCCTTACTGAAGAGAATTTTTCAGTTTCACGTTGACGATCATCAAAAAGTGAAGAATTCTCTTCTTGGGACGATTTCAGTCAGATTTCGCGGGAACCTTTCATGCTGGTCCAATCGGAATTTTTCACAGAGGCGGACGGTGAACCCGTTGCCGTGGAGAATTCCGGCGGCAGGGGCGACGTCCTGTTGGTCTGCGAGCACGCCTCTCGGCGTCTGCCGGAGCGCTACGGCAATCTCGGTCTGCCGGAGGAAGCGCTCACCTCCCACATTGCGTGGGATCCAGGTGCGCTTGCTGTTGCGCGGCTGATGTCGAAGGGGCTCGACGCTACGCTCATCCGCCAGCGCTTCTCCCGCCTCGTTTATGATTGCAACCGCCCGCCAGACTCGCCTGCAGCAATGCGCGACGTTTCGGAAGTCTTTCGCATTCCGGGCAATGAAAACCTTTCGGATGCGGAGAAGTCGCGGCGCACCACGGCACTTTACATGCCGTTTCACGGTCGCCTTCGCGAAGAGATTGCCGCGAGGCGGGCAAGAGGGCAGGCGAGCGTGCTCGTCACCATCCACAGTTTCACGCCGATCTATTTCGGCAAGGCGCGTTCGGTCGAGATCGGCATCCTGCACGACAAGGACAGCCGTCTTGCAGATCGAATGCTGGAGGCGGCTTCCGATACCGACCTCTACCGGGTCGAGCGCAACGAGCCTTACGGACCGGCCGACGGTGTAACCCATACGCTTGAAGTTCACGCTTTGCCCGCGGGGCTGCTCAACGTGATGATCGAGGTGAGAAACGATTTGATTGCAGACGAAACCGGCCAGGGGGTCGCGGCCGATTTCTTGACAGGACTGCTGCGGGAAAGCCTCGCAGAAATCCCAAGATAAGACCCTGGGGAGCAGTGAAAGCTGCAGGTGCCGACACCGGGAAAAAACGGGCGGCGCCAAGACATGTCGACTGGGGTGGGGGCTGATCATGATGGTTGGCCGCCCGGTTCTTGATCAGGAGAAAAGGGCATGGAAAGTTCATCTGCGGGGGTCAGCTACAAGAAAGCTGACGCTTCTTATTTCGAAAAGCGCGGGCTCTCCCGCTATGCGGGCGTATGGTCGCTCTGGGCGCTCGGCGTCGGGGCGGTTATTTCCGGACATTTTTCCGGCTGGAACTTCGGTTTTGCGACCGGCGGCTGGGGCGGCATGCTGGTTGCCGGCATCATAATCGCAATCATGTATCTCGGCCTCACGTTCTCGATTGCCGAGATGAGCCCGGCGCTGCCGCATACGGGTGCGGCCTATTCCTTCGCCCGCACGGCAATGGGGCCCTGGGGCGGCTTCATCACCGGCCTTTGCGAAAACGTTGAATATGTGCTGACGCCAGCGGTTATCGTGACGTTCATCACGGCCTATGTGAACTCGATCCTGGGGCTCGACGCGGCCTATTCGCCGCTTGTGTGGATGATCTTCTATGCGATCTTCCTCGCCCTCAATGTCTTCGGGCTGGAACTCTCGTTCAAGGTGACACTGGTCATTACCGTTCTTTCACTGGCCGTTCTGGTGTTCTTCTGGATCAGCGCTATCCCGAGCATGGATTTCTCGCGCTGGGCGCTGAATATCGGCATGGGCCCCGACGGCAAGGCCGTCGAACTGCCGGAAGGCAATGGCGAATGGTTCCCCTTCGGCTTCTCCGGCGTACTCGCCACGCTTCCCTTCGCCGTCTGGCTCTTCCTCGCCATCGAGCAACTGCCGCTGGCTGCCGAAGAATCGGTCGATCCCAAGCGGGACATGCCGAAGGGTATCATTCTCGGCATGGTGACACTGATGGTCTCCGCCTTCATGATCGTTCTGCTCAACCCGTCCGTTCCGGGTGTCGGCTCGTTCCATCTCGGGTCGTCGCTGGAGCCGTTGCTTGACGGTTTCAAGGCGGTGTACGGCGATAGCGGCGTGGTGATCCTCGGCCTCGTGGCGCTGACGGGCCTCATCGCGAGCTTCCACACGATCCTCTACGCCCAGGGGCGGCAGGTCTATTCGCTGTCCCGTGCCGGCTACTTCCCGACGGTTCTGTCGGTGACGCACCCCGTCTACAAGACGCCCCACGTGGCAATGATCGCCGGTGCGATCGTCGGCCTTGCGGTGATGCTCGTGATCTGGTTCTCGCTCGGCGCGGAGCAGGGCGGCAGCATCATCGGCAGCGTGCTTCTCAACATGGCGGTGTTCGGAGCAATGTTCTCCTACATCATGCAGGCGATTTCCTTCATCATCCTGCGCAAGAAGCTCCCGAACATCGAGCGGCCTTTCCGCTCGCCGCTGGGGATTCCCGGGGCTGCGTTGACGATCGTCATCGCCGTCGTCACGCTGCTCTATCAGATCCAGGACCCGAACTTCACCAAGGGCGTGCTCTGGGTCGTCATCTGGTTTGCGATCGCGATTGCCTATTTCGCATTCGTCGGCCGCCATCGCCTGATCCTCTCCCCCGAGGAAGAATTCGCGATGCAGCACAAGCAAGCGGCCTCGCTCGCCTGATCGATCCATTTGCCGGCGCGGCCTGCGTCTGCAGGCCGCGCCTCCCATCTTTCAATAGGAACGGATGCAAGGCATGACCGCCAATTATTCTTTCGACGATCTGAAGCGCGATGTCGCGGAAGGCCGTATCGACACCGTTATCGCCGCCCTAGTCGATATGCAGGGCCGCCTCATGGGCAAGCGGTTCCAGGCGGAATATTTCGTCGCGAGCGCTTACGAAGAAACTCATAGCTGCAATTATCTGCTCGCCACCGACCTCGAGATGGAGACTGTCCCGGGCTACAAGGCGTCCAGCTGGGAGAAGGGTTACGGCGACTATACCATGAAACCCGATCTCTCGACGCTCAGGAAACTGCCCTGGCTCGAGGCCACCGCATTGGTCCTCTGCGACGTGCTCGATCATCATACGCACGAAGAAGTGCCGCATTCGCCGCGTGCGATCCTGAAGAAACAGGTGGCCCGGCTAGAAGCCATGGGCATGAAGGCCTTCATGGCGACCGAACTCGAATTCTTCCTCTTCGACCAGACTTATGATGAGGCGCGTGCAAGCGGCTACCGCAACCTGAAGCTCGCGAGCGCCTATAACGAAGACTATCACATCTTCCAGACGACCAAGGAGGAGGAGGTGATGCGGGCGATCCGCACCGGTCTGCAGGGCGCCGGCATCCCGGTGGAGAATTCCAAGGGCGAAGCCTCACCGGGCCAGGAAGAGATCAACGTCCGCTACGCCGATGCGCTGACCATGGCCGACCGCCACGTGATCATCAAGAATGCAGCAAAGGAGATCGCCTGGGCCAAGGGCAAGGCCATCACCTTTCTCGCAAAATGGAATTACAGCGCGGCCGGTAGTTCTTCCCACATTCACCAATCCCTTTGGAGCACCGACGGCAAGACGTCGCTCTTCCATGACAAGGAGGGTGAATACGGCATGTCTACGACCATGAAGCATTACGTGGCCGGTCTGCTGAACCACGCAAGCGAGATCACCTATTTCCTTGCGCCCTACATCAATTCCTACAAGCGTTTCATGGCAGGCACCTTCGCGCCGACCAAGGCCGTGTGGTCGAAGGACAACCGCACCGCCGGCTACCGGCTTTGCGGCGAGGCTACCCGCGGCATCCGGGTCGAATGCCGTGTCGGCGGTTCCGACCTCAACCCCTACCTTGCCATGGCGGCGCTGCTGGCAGCCGGGATCGACGGGATCGAAAAGAAGATGGAGCTTGAACCCGCCTTCGTCGGAGACGCCTATGCCGGCAAGGATATCCGGGAAATCCCGAAGACACTTCGCGACGCGACCCATCTGCTACACGGTTCGGCACTGCTTCGTACCGCCTTCGGCGACGATGTCATCGATCACTATGTGCGGGCAGCTCAGTGGGAGCAGGAAGAATACGACCGGCGTGTGACGGATTGGGAAGTAGCGCGCGGATTCGAGAGGGTGTAGACCTCTCCACATAAAATCACAGAGCAATGGGAATAGAGATCATGACGATGATCCAATGTATCTCGCCGGTGGATGGCTCGGTCTATGCCGAGCGCGGGGCCATGTCGGCGGAAGCGGCGGCGGAAGCAATCGGCCGGGCTCGGCATGCGCAGAAGGCCTGGGCGAAGCGGCCGCTCGAAGAGCGAGTCCAGCTCGTATTGAAGGGGGTGGCGCGGCTGAACGAGATGGCCGACGAGGTGGTTCCGGAGCTTGCCTGGATGATGGGCCGCCCGGTGCGCTACGGCGGCGAATTCAAGGGCTTCAACGAACGTTCGAACTACGTCGCGTCTATCGCGGCCGATGCGCTGGCCCCGCTGCGCATCGAGGACAGCGCCAGCTTCGAACGCCGCATCGAGCGCGAGCCGCATGGGGTCGTCTTCGTGATTGCGCCATGGAACTATCCCTACATGACTGCGATCAACACCATCGCCCCGGCTTTGATGGCCGGCAATACCGTCGTCATCAAACACGCCTCCCAGACGCTGCTTGTCGGCGAACGCCTGGTGCGCGCCTTCGTCGAGGCCGGTGTGCCGGAAGACGTCTTCCAGAACCTCTTTCTCGATCACGGTACCACGGCGAAACTGATATCGCAGGGCCTGTTCAACTTCATCAATTTTACCGGTTCCGTCGAAGGCGGGCGCTCGATCGAACGCGCCGCTGCCGGTACCTTCACCGGCCTCGGCCTGGAACTCGGCGGCAAGGATCCCGGCTACGTCATGGAAGACGCCGATCTCGATGCGGCGGTCGACGTGCTGATGGACGGCGCGACCTACAATTCCGGCCAGTGCTGCTGCGGCATCGAGCGCATTTATGTGCACGAAACGCTCTACGACCAGTTCGTCGAGAAGTCGGTGGCCTGGGTGTCGAACTACAAGCTCGGCAACCCGCTCGACGAGGAAACGACGCTCGGGCCGATGGCGAACAAGCGTTTCGCCAAGGTGGTGCGCGAGCAGATCGCCGACGCCGTATCGAAGGGCGCCAAAGCTCTGATTGATCCCAAGCTTTTCCCGGCCGATGACGGCGGCGCCTATCTCGCTCCCCAGATCCTCGTCGATGTCGATCATTCCATGCCGTTCATGCGGGAGGAGACCTTTGGTCCGGCCGTCGGCATTATGAAGGTCAAGAGCGACGAAGAGGCGCTCCGCCTGATGAACGACAGCCAGTACGGTTTGACCGTATCGCTCTGGACCAGGGATGCCGAACGCGCCGGCCGGCTTGGCCAGGAGATCGAGACGGGAACCGTGTTCATGAACCGCGCCGACTATCTCGATCCGGCGCTCGTCTGGACAGGTATCAAGGAAACCGGGAGGGGCGGTTCGCTTTCCGTGCTCGGCTTCCACAATCTGACCCGCCCGAAATCCTATCACCTGAAGAAGGCCACGAAATGAATATCGTCGCGAACTGGAGTTATCCGACCGCCATCAAGCTCGGCCGCGGCCGCATCAAGGAACTGGCGGACGCCTGCAAGACGCTCGGCCTGAAGAAGCCGTTGCTGGTCACCGATCGGGGACTTGCACCGATGGCGATCACCGGCCACGCTCTCGATGTTCTCGAAGAGGCAGGCCTCGGCCGGGCGATCTTCGCCGATGTCGATCCTAACCCGAACGAGAAGAACCTCGAAGCCGGTATCAAGGTTTATGGAGATGGCGGACACGACGGCGTGGTTGCCTTCGGAGGGGGCTCCGGTCTCGATCTCGGCAAGCTCATCGCCTTCATGGCCGGCCAGACCCGGCCCGTATGGGATTTCGAGGACATCGGCGACTGGTGGACCCGCGCCGATGCCTCGAAGATCGCGCCGATCGTCGCCGTGCCGACCACCGCCGGAACCGGTTCGGAAGTCGGACGGGCAGGGGTGCTCACCAACTCGGTCACGCATGTGAAGAAGATCATCTTCCACCCGAAACTGCTGCCGGGCGTCGTCATCTGCGATCCGGAACTGACGATGGGTATGCCGAAGGCAATCACTGCCGGCACCGGAATGGATGCCTTTGCCCACTGCCTGGAGGCTTATTCGTCTCCTTTCTATCATCCGATGTCTGGCGCCATCGCGCTCGAAGGCATGCGGCTCGTCAAGGAATTCCTGCCGCGCGCCTACAAGGACGGACAGGATCTCGAAGCCCGCACCAATATGATGTCGGCCGCGGCGATGGGGGCGGTCGCCTTCCAGAAGGGGCTCGGCGCGATCCATTCGCTGTCGCATCCGATCGGCGCCGTCTACAACACCCATCACGGCATGACCAACGCGGTCGTCATGCCGCCGGTGCTGCGTTTCAACCGCCCTGCGATCGAGGAAAAGATCGCCCGTGCCGCGGCCTATCTCGGGATCGCCGGCGGGTTCGACGGCTTTTATGATTACGTGCTTTCGCTGCGTTCCGAACTCGGCGTGCCGGAGAATCTTACGGCCATGGGAATCAAGCCGGACCGAATCGATGAGCTGACGGCCATGGCGATGGAGGATCCGAGCTGCGGCGGCAATCCCGTCACGATGACGATGGAGAACACCAAAGCGCTTTTCCTCGACTGCTTTTAAGACTTTTTCTCCCGGTAGGATCAATATTAACCAAGGCCCGGAGGCCAAAATCTCCGGGCTTTTCTGCATTTTGAGGTTCGAACTAAATCTTTTGGTTTATTTCCGTGGTGACTAATTTTACAATTCGTTAACCATGTTTGGAAAGGATGGCTTCACGACACCATGCTTCCCGGTGTCCTCGTGAGCGATGCGGCTCAGGATTTCTTCGAGGACCGAAAATGCCTGTAATATCATTTGCAAATGCCAAAGGCGGCGCCGGAAAAACAACGGCCGCGCTCCTGCTCGCTACCGAACTCGCCCATCAGGGGTTTCGCGTCACCGTCATAGATGCCGATCCGCAGCGCTGGATCAGTCAGTGGTTCGAAACTTCAGGCACCGTGCGCAACATCGAAGTGGTGTCGGAAGTCACTCTTGCATCGCTGCAGTGTCATCTCCGGGAAATGGCATCGCGCACCGACTATTTCATCATCGACCTCGCCGGCGCCCGCGATGCGCTGGTCACCACCGCGATAGGCCTTTCCGATCACGTGATGATCCCCGTCCAGGGTTCGGCCATGGACGCCAAGGGGGCGGCGCAGATCCTCGATCTTCTGTCTTACATGAAGGAGAAGGCCGGCCTGGTGATCCCGCATTCGGTCGTGCTGACGCGCGTCACGTCAATGGTTACCACCAAGGCGCTTCTGACCATAAAAGGCCTGCTTGCATCCCGTGGCGTGCATGTGCTGGATACGCCGATCGGCGAACGGATAGCCTTCAAGGAACTCTTCGAGACAGGCGGCACGCTTCATACGCTGGATCCTGGCAAGGTCAGCAATCTCGACAAGGCGAAGGAAAATGCCGGTGCCTTTGCGAAGGAAGTCCTGCGTCTCATGCCGGTCAAGATCACCCGCTCGGCCGTGTCGCGCCTGTTCGGACTCGGCCGCCGCGCCGCCTGAGGCACCCGTTATCGAGCCTCGTTCAGCCCAAGGTTTTTATGTGAAACGGCCGGTTCAATGAACCGGCCGTTTTGCTTGATTGGATTTGGGTTCGGCACCCAACTGCCGGCGAGAATGAGGCGGAAAGGCCGGGTAGTTCGCTCAACTATTCAGCTGGTTTACTCGACGAATTCCACCGTCGTTCCGGGCTTCACCATTTTGGCGAGTTCGGTCGCGTCCCAGTTGGTCAGGCGTATGCAACCGTGGCTGTTGGTCTTGCCGATCTTGGAGGGCTCAGGTGTGCCATGGATGCCATAGGTCGGCTTGGACAATGCGATCCAGACCGTCCCGACCGGGCCGTTCGGGCCCGGTGGAATCTGCAGGATCTGGTCATTGTTGCCCTGCTTGAAATTGATTTTGGGATTATAGGTATAGCCTGGGTCCAAGGCGATGCGCTGAACCGTATGGGTGCCTGTCGGCGACGGCGTATCGGTCGAGCCGATGGTCGCCGGATAGGCCGAGACCAGGCGTCCATCTTCACCATAGGCGAAGACCTGTTTCCGGCCCTTGTCGGCGACGATCCGCGTCACCTGGCCGATCTTCGGCTGGCCTGGATGGATGACTTTTATGGTCACCCCCGGAATTGTGAAGTCAACGCCCGGGTTCAGCGCCTTCAGGTAATTCTCGTCCATATGGAACTGTTCGGCGAGCTTTTCCGTCACCGACATATAAGACATGGCCGGGAGCTGCGCCTTGTGCGCGTAGTCATCCGGGATGGATGCGACATAGGGGCCGGCGGCGTCTGCCGGCGTGATCGTGTAGTCCACGATCGGCAGGCCGCCCGAATAGGTCAACCGCTGCATGATGTCTTCGGAATTGTTCGGGTCGAGCGTTTCGCCCGTCATCTCCTGCCAAGCTGCTATGGCCTTGTTGACGTTGTCGCCGAGATGTCCGTCAATCACGCCCGGGGAGATGCCCTCGCGATCGAGAAAGACCTGAAGCGCGGCAATCTCGGCCTGCGGCTTCTTGGTTACGGTGATGATCGGTTTCTTCGGATGGAGAGCCTCGATCGCCTGTTGATCCGGTTCGATGGAGGCCTCTTGCGGATAGTCGCTGTCGGCATCCGGCAGCGGCTGGTCTTCCAGTGGCAATCGGGTGATCGAGCCGCGATCGGGAACGGTGCCGGTCACGTCGCCTGGCTCGCCCGGCCGGTATTCTCGATAGTCGCGATAACCGTAACCATCCTGATAGCCGCCGAGATTGCGGGAGTTGCGATAGCCGCCGGGTGCAGGCGGATATTCGTCGGAGCGGGCAGGCCGATAGGTCTCCTGGCGGACTTCGGTGGCCAGCACATTGCCGTAGCGGTCGATAAAAACGCGGCGGCCCATGCCGTCGCGGCTGATGACGACATCCCCGCGATCTGGAACATAGTCCAGGATCACACCATCGGGGGCGACGAGAATCGTCTCCGACGGGTAACGGTAACGGCTCTGCGCCTCTGCAGATGGAATGCCTTGGGCAGCCGTCAAAACAACGAGGCTGATTCCCGCAAAAAATAGCCGCTTCACTGTGTCACCGACTTCCTGGTTTCCTAATATATGTAAAATCGGGAACTCGGGTCTTCGTTCCCAGCCCGCACCTGTCGCCACAGACAAGGTAAATTTGACCGTAGTGTGGAAAAAGTGAATTCGTCATGAATGACCCGTTAAATTCATATCACGATGGGGTAGAACTTTTGACGAAACCGTGAAGGGAATGATTATGAAGGCGTTTTCGGCGGCCAAAGGTCCCACACTTTTCCTCGACGAGACATCCGTGCTGGATATCGGCGGTTGCCTGATCGGTGATGTCGACCTGTCGCCGGGCCGTGCCATTCCCGACGACGGCGATCCGCGAATCGATCATTCGCTGGAAGGGTTCCTTTTCACCTGCGGGCCCGATCATATCCGTCACCCCGAGCCGATCGAGGGTGCGGGCGACGGGCGGAAATATCCGCTGCACGGCTCCTTTTCTTCTCACCCTGCCGAGATACTCTTCTGGGACGTTCAGGATGGCGATGCGGAATGCCGTGCCCGGGTGCCTGTGACGATGGCGTCAGGTGAGCCTGCATTGCTCGAGCGCCACTGGAGGATCGACGGCTCCACAGGAGAGGTGACGCTTTCGGACAAGATCACAAATAGCGGCACGAAGGCGTTTGCGCCGGTACACATGTATCACATGAATGTCGGGGCCTGGCTGTTTGACGATCATGTTCGCCTGAAAGGCAGGATGCTGGAGGGCGGAGGTTTTCCCTGGAAGTTCGGTGCCGATCCCGGTGGTGTCTTCTGTGTGCCGGCGAAAGAGAACGGTGAACAATGGGCTGAGATCGCCCTTGGTCCCATAGCCGCAATCGGAGGCCTCACTCTCAAGGTCAAGTTCAAGACGGATACGCTGCCGCACCTGCAGATCTGGCGGAACCAGAAGGAGCCGGCGCATGTGCTCGGCATAGAACCAGTCTCTCACCGTTGGGTGAGCCGTTACGAACTCGCGGAAAAGGGTGAGCTCGGCTTGTTGAAACCCGGGGAGAGCATCGAGTACGGATTGCGCTTCAGCTTCGGCTAAGGCGTGGCGCCTCCCTGATTGACGCCCCCGCAGCAGCGTCGTAATGCTTGCGCCACATTGAAAAACGGAGGCTCAGCCATGGATATCCGCCAGATCAACGACGAGTATTCCGTCACCGGTCAGATCACCGTCGAAGAGCTCGATCAGATCAAGGCGATGGGCTTCAAGTCGATCGTCTGCCACCGGCCCGACGATGAAGAGCCGGGCCAGCCGCATTTCGCCGATATCGCGGCACGCGCCAAGGAACTTGGCCTCGACATCCGCCACATTCCGGTCGGTCGCATGGGCGTCGAAGCGGAGGGCATCCATGCCATGGTTGACGCGCTTGACGAATTCCCGCGCCCGATGCTCGGTTTCTGCCGTTCCGGTGCCCGTTCGACCGCAATCTACGAAAAGAGCCAGCATATTCGCGGCTGAGATTTCATCGTGCCTCGTGCCTCAAGCGCGAGGACTTCCCCCAGCTCAGAATTCAGGAGTAGTTCCATGAGCATCAAGCGCATCGAGCCAGGCGCCCGCATGAGCGGCGCCGTGATCCACGGCAACACCGTCTATCTCGCCGGTCAGGTAGGCGAAGGCGAAAGCGTCACCGATCAGTGCAAGGACGCGCTCGCCGAAGTTGACCGCCTGCTCGCCGCTGCCGGTAGCGACAAGTCGAAGATCCTGCAGACGATCATCTACCTCTCCGATATGTCCACCTTCGGTGAAATGAATGCCGTATGGGAAGCCTGGATCGATCCGGCCAATCCGCCGGCCCGCGCCACCAGCGAAGCCAAGCTCGCTGCTCCGAAATATAAGGTCGAGTTCATCGTCACGGCTGCAATCTAAGCAGACGACGCGGGATCGGTGTGGGCCGGTCCCGCGTCCTTCCTCAAGGATTCAGGCTTCACCGGGCGTGAGGCCAAAGAAATAGAAAGCGGCCAGCGCGATTGCGATCAGGAAGATGACGACGACGAAGGTCGTCATTCCGCCGAGAGCCTTACGTTTCGTATCCTTTGCCATGACCGATCAACGACCGGTCAAGTGATCGGTTCCCTGATGCCCCGGTTACCCAGTCCGGATTATGAGCTTTGGCGGATCTGGGTAAGCGTTTTGCTTGGCGTGATTGCTTCCGGATCGAGCTTCACTTCGATAATCGCCGGCTTGCCGCTGGCGCGGGCACGCAGATAGGCCGGCCCGAACTCTTCCGTCTTCTCCACCAGTTCACCATGGCCGCCGAAGGCCTCGGCATAGGCAACGAAATCCGGATTGACCAGATCGGTGGCGCTGACGCGTCCCGGATATTCGCGCTCCTGATGCATGCGGATCGTGCCGTAGATGCCGTTGTTGACCAGCACGGTGATGATGGGCAGTCCATAACGGACCGCGGTGATGAATTCCTGCCCGTGCATCATGAAGCAGCCGTCGCCTGCGAAGCAGACCACTTCGCGCTCCGGAAAGAGCTGTTTTGCCGCGACCGCCGCCGGCAGGCCGTAACCCATGGAGCCGGAAGTAGGGGCAGACTGGGTGTTGTATTTCCGGAAGCGGTGGAAGCGGTGCAGCCAGGTGGCGTAGTTGCCGGCGCCATTGGTGAAGATCGCGTCGTCCGGTACGTTCTCCTCGATCCAGTGCATGATCGGACCCATCTTGACCGGGCCGGGGCCCGCTTCCGGCGGCGTCGACCACTTGAGATAGGCGTCGTGCATCGCCGACTTTCGTTCCGCCCACAGGGGCAGGGCCGGTGGTTCGAGGTCCTTCAATGCGGCGACGAACTCAGCCGGCGCGGCGCAGATCGCCAGATCGGGCCGATACATGCGGCCGAGTTCTTCCGGATCGGGGAAGATGTGGACGAGCTTCTGCTTCGGATAGGGTATGTCGATCAGCGTGTAGCCGGAGGAGGGCATTTCCGACATCCGGCTGCCGAGCAGCACCAGCAGATCCGATTCCCGGATTTCCTTTGCGAGCGCTGGATTGATGCCGATGCCAACGTCTCCTGCATAGGAGGGATGCAGGTGGTCGAAGAGCATCTGGCGGCGGAAAGAGCAGCCGACCGGGATCTTGAAACGACTGGCGAAAGCCTGGAAATCCGCAACCGCCTCTTCGCTCCAGCGGGTGCCGCCAAGGATGAACATCGGGCGCTGAGCGTTCTTCAGCATGGTTTCGAATGCCGCGATCTGGCTTTTGCCGGGATGGCTTTCGACCGGCATATAGGGCCGGGCTTCAGGCGCCTCGACTTCCTCGACCAGCATGTCCTCGGGCAGCGTCAGCACGACCGGGCCGGGGCGACCGGAGGTGGCGACCGCAAAGGCGCGGGTCACGAATTCCGGTATCCGACGGGCATCGTCGATCTCACCGACCCATTTGGCGAACTCGGTGAACGCGCGGCGGTACTCGACCTCCTGAAACGCTTCGCGTTCCTTCATGTCGCGGCCGATCTGGCCGACGAAGAGGATCATGGGAATGGAATCCTGCTTGGCTACGTGCAGGCCGGCCGAGGCATTGGTCGCGCCGGGACCGCGCGTCACCATGCAGATGCCGGGCTCGCCCGTGAGCCGGCCCCAGCTGTCGGCCATCATCGCCGCGCCGCCTTCCTGGCGACAGACGAGCACCTCGATGCCACTTTCATAAAGCGCGTCGAGCACGGCCAGGTAGCTTTCGCCCGGGACGCAGGAGATGCGCTCGACACCGTTTGCCTTGAGCGCCTCGACGATGAGCTGACCGCCGGTCTTCATTTCTGCTTCCCCCTCTTTTCCATTTCTTCCAGTTCGCCGATCACCTCGGCCGTATGCTCCCCAAGTGCCGGGCTTGGCCGATGATAGGCAAGCGGCGTCTCAGATAGCATAACCGGGCTGCGGACACCCGGTATGATTGTCCCGTCGGCAGCTTCGAGATCGATGCGGAGCCCGCGAGCCTTGACCTGCGGGTCGCCGAACATTTCTTCGATCGAGTTGATCGGGCCTGCCGGTACGGCGTTCTCGCCGCAGGCAGCCAGCAGATCCGCCTTCTTCCATTTGGCTGTCTGGGCCAAAACCAACCGCCGGACCTCGTCGCGGTTGGCGACGCGGGCCTTGTTGGTGGAGAAGCGCTCGTCGTCGGCCACGTGCTCCATGTCCAGGATGCGGCAGAGGCGACGGAACTGGCCGTCGTTTCCAATGGCAAGGATGAGATGGCCATCCTGCGTCGGCACGACCTCGTAAGGCGAAATGTTGGGATGCGCGTTGCCGAGCCGGCCCGGCGCCTTGCCGGAAATCAGATAGTTCATGTTCTGGTTGGCGAGAACGGCGGCCTGCACATCGAGCAGCGCCATGTCGATGAACTGGCCTTCACCGCTCTTCATCGCATGGATCAGCGCCGCCTGGATTGCCGTGACCGCGTAAATGCCCGTAAAGATGTCGGCGATCGCGACACCAGCCTTCATCGGTTCGCCGTCCGGGGCGCCGGTGATCGACATGAAACCCGACATGCCCTGGACGATGTAGTCGTAGCCCGCCAGGTTCGCATAGGGTCCGTCCTGGCCGAAACCGGTAATCGAGCAGTAGATCAGCTTCGGATTGATTTTCCGCAGGCTTTCGTAGTCGAGCCCATATTTCGCCAACCCGCCAAGTTTGAAATTCTCGATCAATACGTCCGCCGTCGCCGCGAGACGGCGTACGATCTCCTGGCCGTCCTCGCTCTTCAGGTCGACTGCAATCGAGCGCTTGCCACGGTTCGTCGAGTGATAGTAGGCGGCAGACAGGTTCTCGCCCGTGGCGTCTTCGACGAAGGGGGGGCCCCAGGCACGCGTATCGTCCCCGCCGTCGGGATTTTCGACCTTGATGACATCGGCGCCCATGTCGGCCAGCATCTGGCCCGCCCAGGGACCGGCGAGCACCCGGGCCAATTCGATGACGCGTATACCGTCAAGCGGTGGGTTCTTTCTCTTCTCGCTCATGTTCGTCTCGGTCATGGGGCCACGGCTGTCTTTGCAGTGCGGGTCACGGGTTTCGTCGATGCGACCCGCCGCTCGCGCCAGATGATATAGAGGCCGGAGCCGATGATGATTGAAATGCCGAGCCATTTCATCGGGTCGGGGAAATCGCCGAAGACGAGCCAGCCGAAGAGAGTGGCGGAAACGATCTCGAAATATTGCAGCGGCGCGACGACGGAAGCGGGGGCCGCCCGATAGGCATAGACGGCCAGGATACCGGAAATGGCCGCAAACGCACCGACACCGACGAGCCAGGTGACGGTCAGCCAATCAGGCAACGATGGGGCGAGGAAGGCGGTGTCGGTGAGGCTGCCAACAAGCAGCAGGACGGCAGAGATAGGGATCCCCCACAGCGCCATCT
The DNA here is from genome assembly GCA_900469955.1 of Hyphomicrobiales bacterium. Lineage (GTDB taxonomy): Bacteria > Pseudomonadota > Alphaproteobacteria > Rhizobiales > Rhizobiaceae > Neorhizobium. The sequence continues at coordinate 43,221 of UBYX01000021.1, forward strand.
GGAACTGCATCGACCACGGGTCCTCGCGATGCGAAAGGGCGCGTGTCATGAGGGCGAAGATCGCTATGCAGAACGCGGTGACGATCGGCAGCACGGCGACGAAGCCGATTTCCTCGAAGCTCGGGCGAATGACGATCATCGCGCCGAGAAAGCCGATCGTGCAGGCGGTATAGCGGCGCCAGCCGATGATCTCCTTGAGGAAGATGCTGGACAGCACCGTCAGAATGATGGGCTCGACGAAGAAGATCGCGACTGCATCGGCCACTTCCATGACGGCAAGGGTTGCCACGAAGCAGATCATCGCGAGAGTGATCAGGCCGGCACGGATGGCGTGATAGCCACTGAGTCGCCAGGAAAACGTGCGCCAGGAGCCATTCCAGAGGACGATCGGCAGCATGAAGAGCGTCTGGAAAACGAAACGGGCTGCGGTGATGAAGGTCGGGGAGGCGGTGTCAGTCGCAAGCTTGGAAAATATGTCGATGAGCGGCGCGATCAGCATTGCAAGGAGCATCAGACCGAGGCCGTGAACGGTGCGGCTCTCGGGTATCGACCCTGCGAGGCTTGTGGGCTGCGAACTCATGCTCTTCCTATAGCCGGCGGAGACACCGGAAGCACTTGATTAAATGTCATGAACTCATTCCGATTTGGCGAGCATCGGGAGGGGAAGAGCAGCTTTCGCCCAGGCGGCGAATTCGGCGGCAGCGCGAGCGTGGACGGTGTCGTTCAGCGTCTCGTGGCGGGTGGCCGGCCAGATTTTCGTCGTGACGTTCGAAAGCCCGCTCTTCTTCAGATGCTCGGAGAGCGAGAGGATCTCGCGGCCATTGTTGGTGGCCGGATCCTCGGCTCCCCCGATGAGGTGGATCGGCAGATCCTTCCGCAGGTTGCCGATGAGCTTCGGAGCGCGAAAAGTCATTTCGAAGAGGTCGAGCCAGAGAGAAACACTGGCATCGAAACCGCAAAGTGGATCGGCAATATAGGCATCGACGATCTCGCGATCGTGGCTGAGCCAGTCAAACGCAGTCCGATGGCCGGGGATTGAGCGGCCCCAGGCGTCGAAGGTCAGTTTGGGAAGAAGGCCGCTCGGCACGTCCGAGCCCTTGAGCGCTTTTTCCGCAAGAAGGATTGCCTGCGCGGCACGTCCGGCCATGCCGGGATTGAAATTCGAATTCCAGACCGCGACGGCATCATAGCTGCCGGGATGATCGACTGCTGCGTTGAGCGCGATCAGGCCTCCCATGGAATGACCGAAGAGCAAGACCGGCAGACCGGGGTGTTTTTTAGCGGCCATGTCGCGCATGGCCTTAACATCCTCGGAAACGAGCCGGACGCCGTCCCGCCTTGCGAAACGGCCGAGCGGCGCATCCGGCGCCGTTGTCTCTCCATGACCGCGATGATCCAACGCGTAGACATGGAAGCCATGGCCGGCCATGGCTTCGGCGAACGGCTTGTAGCGCTTCGAGTGCTCGGCAAGACCGTGGCAGACCAGGAGGATTGCCGTCACCGGTTCGGCGCTTGGCTGATGATGGTAGGCGAGGCTCGCGCCGGTGGGGCTGGCGAGCTGTCTGGTTTCGTCGAACATGCGATCCTCCCGTCTCCTGCACCGCTTTATGCGCGATTTTCCCGCTTGTGCATCGGTTTTTTCCGAAAAGTGCTTCACACTCTTCGGTCGGATGCACTACATAGCGGCAAAACCAAATCCCCTCCCGGAGCAGTTCATCCTATGGCACGTCAGTTCATTTATCACATGGCCGGCCTCAACAAGGCCTACGGCAACAAGAAGGTATTGGAAAACATCCATCTTTCTTTCTACCCGGATGCCAAGATCGGTATCCTCGGCCCGAACGGCGCCGGTAAATCCACCGTGCTGAAGATCATGGCGGGGCTCGACAAGGAATATACCGGCGAGGCCTGGCTCGCCGAGGGCGCGACGCTCGGCTATCTGCCGCAGGAGCCGCAGCTCGATCCCTCCAAGGACGTTATGGGCAATGTGATGGAAGGCGTCGCCGACAAAAAGGCGATTCTCGACCGCTACAATGAGCTGATGATGAACTATTCCGACGAAACGGCGGAAGAGGGCGCCAAGCTGCAGGACATCATCGACAGCCAGAATCTGTGGGATCTCGAAAGCCAGGTCGAGATGGCCATGGACGCGCTGCGCTGCCCGCCGGGCGACTCCCCCGTCGACAACCTCTCGGGCGGTGAAAAGCGCCGCGTGGCCCTCTGCAAGCTGTTGCTCTCCCAGCCGGACCTGCTGCTGCTCGACGAACCGACCAACCATCTCGACGCAGAGACGATCGCCTGGTTGGAAAAGCACCTGCGCGAATATCCGGGCTCGGTGCTGATGATCACCCACGACCGCTACTTCCTCGACAACGTCACGGGCTGGATTCTCGAACTCGACCGTGGTCGCGGCATCCCTTACGAGGGCAACTATACGGCCTACCTGCAGGCCAAGGCCAAGCGCATGGCGCAGGAAGGCCGCGAAGAGGCTTCCCGCCAGAAGGCCATCTCCCGCGAACAGGAATGGATTGCCGCGAGCCCCAAGGCGCGTCAGGCGAAGTCGAAAGCGCGTATCCGCGCCTATGACGAACTGGTCGCGGCTGCCGAGAACCGCCGTCCAGGCGACGCGCAGATCATCATCCCGATCGGCGAGCGCCTCGGGCAGGTCGTCATCGAAGCGGAGAACATCTCGAAAACCTATGGCGATCGCGTGTTGTTCGAAGGCCTGACCTTCAAGCTGCCGCCCGGCGGCATCGTCGGCGTCATCGGCCCGAACGGTGCGGGTAAGACGACGCTCTTCCGCCTGATCACCGGCCAGGAAAAGCCGGATGAGGGCGATGTCCGCATCGGCGATACCGTGCATCTCGGTTATGTCGACCAGAGCCGCGACTCGCTCGACGGCAACAAGACCGTCTGGGAGGAGATCTCCGGCGGCAACGACATCATCAAGCTCGGCAAGTATGACATGAACTCGCGCGCCTATTGCGGCGCGTTCAATTTCAAGGGCGGCGACCAGCAGCAGAAGGTCGGCAATCTTTCGGGTGGCCAGCGCAACCGCGTGCATCTCGCCAAGATGCTGAAGGCGGGCGGCAACGTGCTGCTCCTCGACGAACCGACCAACGACCTGGACACGGAAACGCTGGCAGCCCTGGAAGACGCGCTCGAAAACTTCGCCGGCTGCGCGGTTATCATCAGCCACGACCGCATGTTCCTCGACCGCCTGGCCACCCATATCCTGGCTTTCGAAGGCGACAGCCACGTGGAGTGGTTCGAAGGCAATTTCGAGGATTACGAGCAGGACAAAATTCGCCGGCTCGGGGTGGATTCGGTCAACCCCAGACGTGTGACTTACAAGCGTTTGACGCGCTGATACCTTCTCGTAGCGTTCTGAGCAAAGCCCCGGCCCTCCGGGGCTTTCTGCTTTCTCGAAGCGGTAAAGGAATACTGAATTCACTACCCCTAGATTTAGAGGTAATTCTTGCTGCGACTAATCAAGACAATTGCAAAGATTGGCAGTGCAGGCTCGCGACGGGGGAGGCTCATGTTCACCGGGCCAGCTATGCTGTCATGACGACAGCCCGTCTTAGAGGGTTGACTCATGTCGCGTTTGATCGAGCGGCTGCCTTTTCGCGCTTCGCTGACGCTTCTGGCTCTGGTGCCACTGCTGGCAGTGGTGTCTCTCGGAGCGTTCGTTAGCTGGAATTCCTATTCAAGCTACCGGGAACTGGAACGCGCACTGGCGCTCGAAAAGCTCGCCCGCGCGGGCGGCGAACTGATGCTGGTCATGCCTGTCGAGGGTGCCGCGACGACAGCCACGAGGGCGGACATAAGGACAAAGGCCGATAACGCATACAGGGCGCTTGTCGATATCTACGGCAAGACCGTAGCTTTCGGGATAGATGACACCGGCCTTGCAAAGATCAAATCATCGCTCGATGAACGGTGGAGCAAGCTCCCTGAATACCGTTCCGCCATCGATGCCGGCAGTGCCGATCCGCTGATGTCACTCCGATATCTTCAACCCATATCGGCCTCCGGTCTCGAGCTTGCAGGTCGGGTCGGCAACCTCATCGACAACCAGGAACTTTCACGGGCCGTGCAGGGCTACCATGCCTTCATGCAGGTGAATGAAGGTTATTTGATTATCAATCGCATCGGCCAGCAATACACCCGCAATGGCGCGCTGAACGCCGAGGAACTCGCCAAGTTCGGACACGGCAAGCATCAGATCCGCATCTATGAACAGGCCTTCCGCCAGTTTACGCCGGCCGATCTGCTGCAAAGATATGATGCGTTCCTGCAGGGGGCGGACGGTCAGCTGATCGACAAGACGATAAAGGCAATGGATTCCCTCAAGTCCTACACCCCGGCACCCGGCGATTTCGACGCCTGGATTGGGGCCATGGTGAAACGACGGGACTTCGTCGCCGGGCTCATTCAGGAAAATGCCGGCAAGATCGCCGGCCTTGCCACCCAAAAGTGGAGTGATGCGTCCTCAACCCTTCAACTGACGTTATCTGCTCTCGGCATCTTCATGGCGGTTTCGATCGCCGTCAGCGTGATGATTACCCGCGGCCTGTCGGGCTCGATACGTAAGATCGGCGATTGCATGGCTAATCTGGCCGAGGGAGACATCGCGGCCGCTATTCCTTACGCCGAGCGCAGCGATGTGATCGGGGAGATGGCGCGTTCCGTCGAGGTTTTCCGGGATGCGGCAAGCCGGAACCGCGAGCTGGAAGCGGAAGCCGAAGCCAATCGCCGCCGTGCCGAGGCCGAGCGTATCGAGATGCAGCGCAGTACCGAAGCCGAAGCCGAAGGACGCCTCAATCAGGCGACCAGTGCACTTGCCGCCAGCCTGCGGCGGCTTGCGGCCGGCGACATGCTCTGTGAAGTGCATGAACCCTTCGCCCCGCAGTTCGAGGCACTGCGTCAGGACTTCAACACGTCCGTACGTCAGCTTCGTGAAGCCCTGCTCAGCGTCGGCAGTTCTGTTTCGACGGTGACCAGCGGGTCGCGCGAGATTTCGAGTGCTTCGGACAACCTTTCCAAGCGTACCGAACAGCAGGCGGCTTCGCTGGAAGAAACCGCAGCGGCGCTCGAGGAGATCACCTCCAACGTGATCGCCACCTCCAAGCGGACTGCCGAAGCCCGCGATGTCGTTCGTGATGCCCGCGCTCGGGCCGACCAATCCGGCCAGGTGGTGCGCAATGCTGTCGTGGCCATGGAGCGGATCGAGAAGTCGTCACAACAGATCAGCCAGATCATCGGCGTCATCGACGAGATCGCCTTCCAAACCAATCTCCTGGCGCTGAATGCGGGCGTGGAGGCAGCACGTGCCGGTGAGGCAGGTAAGGGCTTTGCCGTCGTCGCGCAGGAAGTCCGCGAGCTTGCGCAACGGTCGGCCAATGCTGCCAAGGAGATCAAGGCTCTGATCTCCAATTCGGCGGTTGCCGTCGGCGAAGGCGTGAAACTGGTCAGCGATACGGGCGAGGGGCTGGGCGCGATCGAGCAGCTTGTCCAGAGCGTGACGACTCATATGGACGCCATAGCGATTGCCGCGCAGGAGCAGTCGGTAGGGCTGGCCGAGGTCAATACAGCCGTTAATCACATGGACCAGTCGACGCAGCAGAATGCAGCGATGGTCGAAGAGATGAATGCGGCGGGTGCAGGCCTTGCTCAGGAAAGCGACAAGCTGAACGATCTGCTGTCCCATTTCCAGCTCGGCGAGAATGCCGGCGGACGTCGCGCCGTCGCGGCCCCTCCATCGCAGGCAACACGGCCGGTGGCGCGAATATCACCCCGCCCTCTGCAGGCGCGGCTACCGGTTTCTCAAGGCAACGCGGCCGTTGCGCAGGCCGCGAATGAATGGGAAGAATTCTGACATCCGATCTACCTCGTTGGAAAAGGCGGCCTATCGGCCGCCTTTTCTTTTGCGGCGAAGGCTCTGGGGCGAGTTCCCACTTGCGTCGGGCGGTCAAATCACATAAAGATATCTTTATATCTTGATTGGATGGGATGCGGCTTCCATGGGTCTCGCGCTCGATACATTGGTGGATGTGCTTAAAACGGCGGGCGAGCCTACTCGTTTCCGCCTGCTCGCGCTTCTGGCGGAGGGCGACCTCACGGTGACCGATCTGACGGATATCCTCGGGCAATCGCAGCCACGAATCTCGCGCCATCTCAAGCTTCTGGCCGAAGAATCGCTGATCGACCGTTATCAAGAGGGAGCCTGGGCCTATTTCCGTCTAAGACAGGAAGGCAAGGCTGCAGTTCTGGTCCGTACGCTGCTGGCTGCCGCGTCCGAAGAAGACCCCGTCCTGCTGCGCGACAGTGAGCGGCTCCTGGCAGTCAAGCGCCTGAGGGCGGAGCGGGCACAGGCTTATTTCAGCCGCAACGCCTCGGAATGGGATGAGCTGCGGCGGCTGCACGTGAGCGATGCAGCGGTCGAAGCGGCGTTGCTGAAGCTGATCGGCAAGACACCGATCGACGCGCTGCTTGATCTCGGAACAGGAACAGGCTGGATCCTGCAGCTCCTGTCCGATCTTTACCGTCGGGCTGTCGGTATCGATGCGAGCCGCGACATGCTCTCGGTGGCGCGCTCCAATCTCGACAAGGCCGGCATCGTCAAAGCCTCCGTTCGGCACGGCGATATCCTGAACCTGCCGTTGGAAGGCCAGGACTTCGATCTGATCACGATCCATCAGGTACTGCACTTCCTCGATCAACCGGAACTGGCCATCGCGGAGGCCGCCCGGGTGCTGCGTCCCGGCGGCCGGATCATCATCGTCGACCTGGCACCTCACAAGCTTGACTATCTGCGCGAGGATCATGCGCATATCCGGCTTGGTTTTTCCCACCAGGTCATGGCCGAGTGGCTGGACAAGGTGGGGCTTGAGGTTGAGGAGGCGATTGATCTCGGCTCCGGCAAGGAGGGCGCGCTTACGGCGACTGTCTGGCTTGCACGAGACCGCAGGCTGCTGATTTCCTCCCACGCATCCGCCGAAACCCAGAACGCCTCATAAGGGAGCTGACCATGACTGCCAATCGCGAACCCTTCAGCGTTTCTTTCGAATTCTTTCCGCCGAAATCGGACGAGATGGAGGCCCAGCTCTGGGAGGCCGTCGAGCAGCTTGCGGGCTGGGCGCCGGAATTCGTGTCCATGACTTATGGCGCGGGCGGCTCCACCAAAGAGCCGACGCTTGCAGCGGTAACGCGGATGATAGGTGAGGTGAGGCTTCCGACAGCGGCGCATCTGACCTGCGTGGATGCTTCTCGAGAGGAAACGCGCTCGGTCGTCGAGGCATATCGTGCCGCCGGGGTCCGTCGTATCGTTGCTCTTCGGGGCGATCCGGCGACCGGCATCGGAACCGAGTATCTTCCCCATCCCGAGGGTTATGCGCAGACGGCGGATCTGGTGCGGGCTCTGATGGAATACGGGGATTTCGATGTATCCGTGTCGGCCTACCCGGAAAAGCACCCGGAGAGCGCTGATCTTGCCGCGGATATAGAGGCCTTGAAAGCCAAGGCGGATGCAGGTGCGTCGCGCGCGCTCAGCCAGTTCTTCTTCGACAACGATATTTTCGAGCGGTATCTCGAAAAGGTGCAGGCGGCCGGTGTCACCATTCCCGTGGTGCCAGGCATCATGCCGATACAGAACCTCACCCAGCTCAAGCGGTTCGCCCGCCGTTGCGGCGCCTCCGTGCCGGCCTTTCTCGATGCCCGCTTCGAAGGGCTCGATGACAATCCGGAGGACCGCGCGAAAGTAGCCGCCGACGTTGCCGCGGAGCAGATGGAGGATCTGAGCCGCCGCGGCATCCATGAGTTCCACATCTATACGATGAACCGGGCGCCGCTCGTTTCGGCCGTGCTGGAGCGTCTCGGTCGCCGGCAGATTGCCAGTCCTCGCACCGCCGCGGCCTGAATGAAAAACGCATGCTTCTACGAGAGGAGCATGCGTTTAATTGAGGTGCTGATATCAAACGGTCATGGATGCAAAATTATGACCGGGCAGTGGAATCTGTAGCGTTCAAATAAACAGCATAGATGCCACGAACACGAACGCTACACCGACTACCAGGACATTCAGAGAGTATGTACGTCCCATGTCTGCCTCCTTGCGTTGACCGTTAAAGTCTATGTCGGTTTTGTGTCGATTGGAAAGCAGATTCTATGCTGCACTGCCGTTGGCGAACTTTCGATGGATAAGTCTGAATTATCTAAATATTTGAATCTTATGGATAAATCTCTTGTTAATCTTAATTGCCGCAGGCTTAAAAAGTGGTGTATGAGTGTTACCGCCCGTCATATTCCGTGAGCGCTTCGCTTCTTTTTGACACTTTTGGAAGCCATTTGCTGCGGTAGCGAAGGACCCGTCCGTCGAGCAGGACGAGGCCGAAACCGATCAGGAGCATGCCTGCTATATCGGGTGCCTCCAATCGTTCCCTGAGAAATATGGCGCCGAGCAGAATTGCGCTCGGAGGGAAGATGAGCGTCACCAGCGATGCATTGGTGGCGCCGGCCGTAGCCAGGATCCGGAAGAAAAGCAGGTAGGCAAATGCCGTCGAGATCAGTGCCAGCGCAAGGATTGCCGCAACCGCTTGCATGGAAGGGGCGGGCAGCGTCCAGGGCTGGTCGGCGAACGCGCAAACAGGCAGCATCATCAGCGTCGAGGCAGTCAGTTGGCCGGTGGCGGAAACAGGAGCAGGAAGGCTGCGGAAACGCTTACCGTAGGTTCCGGCTACTCCATAGGACATGGCGGCGACCACCGGCAGGACCAGAGCCCAGAGCGGAGCGGATGCTGCCGTTGTAATGCTCGGTCCGATCAAAACAGCCGTGCCCGCGAGGCCGGCGAGGCAGCCGCCGATTTTTCCCGCGGTCAGCTTTTCGTCCGCCGTCCAACGATTGGCAATCAGGACCGTCCAGATCGGCGTCGTTGCGTTGAGGATCGAGGCGAGGCCTGCACCGATCTCCGTCTGGCCGAAGAAGAGCAGCGTGTGGGGCAGAGCATTATTGACGAAACCCATGACGGCGAAGGAGCGCCAGTGGGCCGCTAGGGACTGATAGAGGCCAAAGCGTCCGTGGAGATAGATGTGGAGCGCGAGCGCCGCCAAAAAGAGACGCAAGAAGACCAGGGTGAAGGGAGGCACTTCCAGCACGGCGATGCGTGCGAAGAAGAACGAACCGCCCCAGATCAAGCCCAGCAGCAGAAGAAGCGCCCAGACGGTTGCGGTGGGTCTCGAAACGGTGGCGGTCGTCATGGAATTTTCCTTCGTATCGAAAGCAAGGAATATAGCCAGGACTAGCAGATCGCCACCCGAATCTTGCGCAACGGGATTGCGAGCCTCAGAGAGCCGAAAGCAGCCCCAGGGTCGGCCAGCCATCCGCCGGCAGTCCCAGACGGGCCTGTTCCTTCTGCACCGCCATGCGCGTACCGGACCCGAGGATACCATCGACCTTTCCGACATCGTGACCGAGCGATTGCAGCTTGGCCTGCAGCGCCTTCATGCCGGAATCGTCGAGGCCGGGCTCAGGCGTTCCCTTGAGATAGGGTGGAGCGCCGGACAGACGGGTGGCGAAGTAGGCGGCCGAGGTCGTGTAGATAAACGATTGATTCCACTCGAGGTAAATGCGGAAATTGGGATAGGTGAGGAAAGCCGGGCCCTTTCGACCCTGCGGCAGAACGAGAGCCGCCGGCAGGTCGCCAAAGCCCGTGTTGCCGTCACGTGGCGTGACGCCGGCCTTGAACCACTCGCTGGCGGCGATCTCGTTGCCAAGCCCCGATTTGCCCCATGGCAGGTTTTCCGGCAGCGTTACTTCCTGAACCCAGGGCTGACCGGCTTTGAAGCCGAGACTCTGGATGAACTTGGCAGCGGTCAGGATCGCATCGGCGGCGCTGTTCTTCACGTTGATATGGCCATCGCCATCGCCATCGACGCCGAACGCGATGATGTCCTCAGGCAGCATCTGCACCTGGCCGATCTCGCCTGCCCAGGCACCGGTATTGGTAGCCGGATCGAGGTCTCCGTGCTGCACCATCTCGATCAGCGAAATAAGCTGCGGGCGGAAGAGTTCGGGGCGCCGGCAGTCGTGCGCGAGCGTCACAAGAGCGTTGCGGGTATTGAAGTCGCCCTGGACTGCACCGAAGTCCGTCTCCATGGCCCAGAAGGCGGTGATGACGCCCGGAGCCACGCCGAATTCCTGCTCGGCGCGAGCGAAGACATCGGCATATTGCTTCAGCTTCTGGCGGCCGATATCGAGCCGGGCCTGGCTGACCGTGCGCTGGGAAAAATCGAGGAAGGTCTGGCGGAAGACACCCTGGGCGCGGTCGCGGGAGAGCACTTTCTGATCGATCTGCGCGCCGGCAAGAGCCTTATCGGCTGCATCACCGGGAATGCCCTTTGCGATCGCCTCAGCCTTCACGCCCTCAAGGAAGGTGGAGAGATCACCTCCGCAGGCGGGGGCCGGTGTCTGAGCAAGAGCGGTGGAAGCAAGGCAGCCGGCGACAACGGATGCGAGGGAGAGGCGGCGGACAAAGACAGCGGACATCAGGCGTTCCCAATATGAATAAGCACCGCCGCATGTGGACGAAATTCTTGACAAAAAAATGGGCGGCAGCGGCGTCGGGCAGGTTCTACCGCAACTGCTCACATATTTCCAGACGCCGATTTACCGGAGGCTGAGGTTTACTTGCCGACGGATGCGACCCAGCTGTTCCAGCTCTTCGAGGTGCCGGAAAAGACGTTTATGTCCGTCTGACCTTTGATCCCCGGAACGATGCCTGTCGACGTGTATTGCCAGAAGGCCCAGCGGCGACCGGCATAAATTTCGCCGGGATGGGCTGCCACCGACCGCACCCAAAAATGATAATCGTTGAAGGCCCCCACCAGGTTGTCCCGGTGGAAATCGACGGAGGTGTAGATGATCGGGCGCTTGCCGTAGTGGCGTTCGATACGGTCCATGAAGCGTTTCATCACGTCGCGCACAGTTGCAGGGTCAGGCTTCAGCTTGCAGGTGGGAGAGGCGTGATTCCATTCCACGTCGAGCACCGGCGGCAGTTTGGTCGACTGCCTCGGCACATTGGCGATGAACCAATCAGCCTGCTCCTCGGGCGTCGAGCAGAAATAATAGAAGTGGTAGGGCGCGTGGGGAATTCCGACCGCGGCGGCGTTGCGCCAATGCCGTTCGAATGCGCCGTCGACACGATCCTTTCCTTCAGTCGCCTTGATGAAGGCAAATGCGACTCCGGAGCCCTTCACCTGCGCCCAGTCGATATCGCCGTCATTCCACTTGGAAAGGTCGATGCCGTGGATTTCGTGGCGTCCGGGATGGTACCTGCCGAAGTCCTGAGGATCGTTATCCTTGAACTTCGTCTGCTTGACCGATGAGGTCTCAACCAGATCGTAATCGGTCGAAGTGCAGCCAACGGCCGCGAACATGACTGTCGCAAGAAGCGTCAAAAGGAGCCGAGGCATGAAAGTCCCGTGTTGATGCCGACCAAAGCCTCTCGCCTCATGATTCCGCAACGAGGAAGCGCGAACGCCATGTTCATCATAACGTCGTAAAAAATCGGTTATGGCAAGAGGGAAGCCAGCCGTATGCGCCGCGATCGCATGGTCAGCCGCGGCGGCGGATCACCGCGTGCCACGCATAGCCCCGGCCGATCTCCTCGAAGATCATGTCTGCATCCGCCGCGGTGAGCTTGCTTTCCAGAACGTCATGCAGGTTTGCCCGGGGGGTTACGTGGAAGCGCGTCAGCCACGCCTTCAGCAGTTGACGGAACCAGCCGGGCAAACGTTCCTGCTGGCCGAAATCGACGATATGCAGCGAGCCGTTCGGGGCAAGCGCGGCGAGCGCGGCATCGACTGCACTTTCCCAGTTTGGGATCATCGAGAGCGCGTAGGAGATCAGGATACGGTCAAAGCCCGTCGTGCCGAATTCCTCTGCCTTGAAATTCGTGGCATCCGCTACCTGGAAATTCGGTGCTGTCGGTATGCCGCGAAAATTCGCCCGGGCGCTTTCGAGCATTTCGGCGGAGATATCCAGGCCATAGAGCTTGGCAGTCGGGTAGTGCCGGTGGGCGAGCAATAGATTGCGGCCCGTGCCGCATCCGACTTCCAGCAGTGTTGCGCCCGGCGGCACATGCAGTCCCTCGACCGTCCGATCGCGGCCGAAGAGGTAATATTTGCGCGTGGCGTCATAGATGTGGCGCTGGTAGCGGTACATCCGATCCATGCGTTCTGCATGCTCCCCGGGGAGGGCCCCTGTGATCTGCCGCGCCATCAGGCTTTTTTCACGTAAATATGGAAGCCGCCATAGATCGCCGACCGATCCTGGAGGTTCAGTTCGGCGGACCGATCTTCGCGATAGGTCCACTGGTCGAGAAGTGCTGAGGCCAGGCGACCATGGAGGACGGTCTTTTCGGCGGCCGTGCGGAAAATCACGCGGGCTCCGGAAGCCGCCGTGCGGGTGATTTCCGTCCAGAGGTCGTTGAGCTGCTGATCCGTCATCCAGTCTTGGGCGTCCAACAGGACGTACCGGTCCACGGAAGCCGCAGCCTTCTTGGCCAGAAGCTCGGTGAAGCTCGCGTGGTGGACGGTGACGCGATCGGTGTTGTTGCGGATCGTCTGGAAGTTTTCCGCCCTCAGATAAGTCGGCAGCGTGCCTTCCTCCGCCTTCGGATAACGGCGTACGAAAGCCTGCCAGGCAAAGTAGTTGTCGCGCAGCGGGAAACGGCAGGCGAGCTTTTCAAGCCGCTGGCGCAGCACCGGCGCAATGGATCCGTCGGCGGCAAGACTTGCAAGCTCGTCATATTGCTGCGGCGGGATACCGAGGCCGAAAAGCGAACTCTTGCGGCTGGTGACCCAGCGGATCAGAGGTTTCTCGAAGAGAGGAGCGATCTTCTGGTCGAAGAATTGCCGCTGCTCGTGCAAGGAGCGGGCATTTGCCATCTCGGTAAGGTCGGTTCCATGCAGGCGGGCAATCAGATGGCCGGCGCCGATGAAACGGCCGAGCAGGCCCGTCCTGTAGATGTTGCGGTTGAAGACGCCGATGCGGCGGCGACCCGACAGAGACCGCTTCTCCCAGTAAGTGCGTGTGGCGGTATCGAGGTGCGGCGCGACGAATTTGTCGTAGCTCTTGCTGTTCGATCGAACGCCGTCCATGCCGAAGTGACGTACGACGTCTCCGTGGCCCGGCAAATGACGGAAGGCCGCGAGCTTCAGGCGGTTCAAGGCGACGTGATGCGGGTTAAGATCGACCACATCGATCTTCTTCGGCGCACGGGATAGATAGGCGAGCATATTGCAGCCCCCCGAACCGATTGTGACGATCGAGTGCCCTTCGGCCAGTTCCATCGCCGTCATGTCGACGTCCGGATCTTCCCAGATCTGCGGATAAACGAGACCGGAAAACAGCAGCCCGAAAAGCCTCTCCGAAAAACCCTGTCGCGAAAGTGCTTTATGCTGCAGAAGCGCATCCTTGAGCTTCTTATTTTTCCGAAAACCGGCTTCCTGAGCAATATCCGCCATAATCGAGTCCCGCCTAGTCCAGAGTTGCAGGGCGTGTAGCCCGATCGTGCAACAGATTGATGACGCGGCCTGTGCCGAATTCCAGAACACGACTTGCGTGACCCGAAACCGCTTCCTTGAAGGCGAGAATCCTGATTGCATGCACGCGGCAGCGAAGGGAGCCATGCGATTGTTGAACCGGATTGTGAAGGTCTGTTCTGGTGCCGTTTTGGTTGGCCTCATCGGCGTCGCGGCTTGGCTCTACTTTATTCCACCGGAGCTGTTGAGAGTTGGCAGTGGCTATGCGGCCAAGATTGTCTGTTCGAATGTCTTCATTGCCGGGCGGGACGCGGAGGAAGTGCTCGCGGTCGACGTCCAGGCGCCGGGTCACCCGTTGCTCAGGCTGATGCACGTTTCCGTCGATCGGAACGGGAAACGCGTCCATGCGGCGCTGCTCGGGGTCCTTGCCGGCAACGACGCAGTCCATCGCGACGGCTTAGGATGTACCGTCACTCCCAATGGTGAAACGTTGCCTGGAGTGGAAACGGCATCGAATGCGCAGACGCCGGTCGACGAGACTGCGCTTTGGCCGGAGGGCGGAAAAGCTGAATCCCATCCGGAAGTTGCGGCGCTTCTTTCACGTGATGATCTCGCTGGATCCGGCATGCGGGCGGTGGTTATCGTGAAGGGTGGCCGCATCGTGGGAGAGGCCTATTCCGCCGGGTTCTCGAAGGACACGCCGCTTCTCGGCTGGTCGATGACCAAGACGGTCACCGCAGCGATCATCGGCACGATGATTCGGGACGGTCGGCTGTCGGCGGGTGATAAAACCCTCTTCCCGCAATGGCAGAACGATCAGCGGGCCGATATCAGCCTCGCCGATCTCCTGGCGATGGAAAGCGGTCTTGCGTTCAACGAGAACTACGGCACTGTCGCGGATGTCACTCGCATGCTCTATCTCGAGAGAGATATGGCAAACTTCGCCGCCGATCAGCCGCTTGAGGCCGATCCGGGTACCCGCTTCAACTATTCCTCCGGCACGGGCGTGTTGCTTTCCCGGATTTGGATGAGCCGATTGGAAGACAAGGCGGCGCTTGCCTATCCGCGAAAAGCGCTGTTCGAACCGTTGGGAATGGCGAGCGCGGTACTGGAGGTCGATGCCGCCGGTACTTTCGTCGGCAGTTCATACATGTACGCGACCGCGCGGGATTGGGCGCGAATGGGGCTGCTGCTGGCGCGGGACGGCGTCTGGAACGGCAACCGGATTCTGCCGGAAGGCTTCGCAGAAGCCATGCGCCAGCCGAACCGGACCGCCAATGGCCGCTATTCCATGATGCAAACCTGGCTGCCGCCGGTTGCAAGCAAGGGCCTGCCTGCCGGCACATTCATCCTGGACGGCCATGACGGACAAAACATCATCGTCATTCCCTCGCTCGACCTCGTGGTCGTGCGGCTTGGCCTGACGCCGGAGCGCTACGATCCGTCGATGCTTGTCGCCGAGATTGTGAAGGTGACAGCGGCGCCCTGAGGCGCCGTCAACTGCTGCTATTTCTCAAGGACGTGCAGCATGTCCTTGCGCTTGGCATCATAGTAATAACCGCGCGCATAGAGCTTGATGGCGTTGTCGTTCTTGTTGTCGGCTACGAGCCAGGCGCCACGCAGATATTTGATCGCGTATTTGAGGTTCGTCTCGGCGTCGAGCAGGCCCGAGGCAGGCCCTTCGTATCCCATGGACCTGGCGGTAGAGTATTTGATCTGCATGAGACCCCAGTAGCCGTTCTTGTGGTAGGCCTTGGGATCGTATTTGCTTTCACGGTGCACAACACGGTGCACCAGCGATTCCGGCACACCGTACAGTCCTGCATAACGCTTGATGAGCTTGCTCAAATCCGCAGGCGCCGCGGCAGCGGTGGTCGGCAGCGGATCGCCGGGTGCCGGCGGGAATTCCATCGCGGAAAGTGCGGCGACGGCCTTCGGCTGAGCGGCATAGGCAAGCGTCGACGTGTCCGGGCGTTGCGGGCGCGGTGTGGGGACGACGGACTGCAGCGCCACCATGTCGGGTGTCAGCTCCGGCTCGTCCAATGCAATCGCCTGGGCTGCGGCCGGCTGGATCTTGCCTTCCGAAACGGCGGTGGCGACGGTCGGGGCGACCAGACGTCCGCCCTTGGAGGAGGCGAGAATCGTCGACGTCGCGGGAACGGTTGGCGCCGCGGGCGGCGTTGCTGCCACAAGGGTCGAGGTGGTCTTGGCGGGCATTGCCGTCGCTACAGCGCTCTGGGCGGGTACCAGGGCAACGAATGGCGCCATTGTTGCAGATGCCATCGCTACAGTCTGGACCGAGGCAGCTTCGGCGGCCGTCGGAACAGGAACCGGAAGTCTCGACGTCTTTGCGAGCGCGACGGTGGGCTGCGCGCCCGGAGCACCCGGAAGCTGGGCTGCCGCCGTCTGCGTCTGCTGACTGACCGGCAGATCCGATCTGTACTGGACAGTCAACTGTCCGTCCGCGGATGCTGTCTGGACGGAACCGGCGACCGCGGTATTCGTCGGCGTTTGCGTCTGAGTCGCGGCGAGTTTCTGTTCACGCTCAACGCTTGAACACGAAGCGAGAACCGAAGACATGGCGCAGGCCACAGCCGTTCCACGGCCGAGAAATCTGATTATCGCCATTGGGTTGCTTTCATGAATATGGTTACCCCAGCCCGCCGAACCACTATCGAATGGGTGGTTTAATTAACCTATTGGGCAGCGTCCGGCAAGACAGTGAGACCTACGCGGCGATCCGGCGATAACCGGCCGTGACCGCACGCCGCGATATGAATCGCGTCTGGGGCTTGCGTGCGGCTTGGTTGATGTTTGCGGCGTTGCGTTTACGGCCGAGCACGCGGCGGGGCAACAGCACGTGGACAGTGCCTCCGATCATCATGCAGACGACAAAGATCGCCTGCATTTCGAGAAGCTGAAGCAGAATCGGGGTTTTGAGGTCGACGAACTGCGCAAGTATGGCGGCGAGCACCAGTGCATAACGAAGACTGAATGCGGATTGACTGAAGAGACAGCCGAAAATCCGCGCGTGGCGGCATTCCGGCAGATTGTCGTTGTCGGCTATGGGGCCGGCGATTTTCGGGTCCTGATAGGACCACAATATGTAGATCATCAGATAGCCAAGGCCGGCCCAGGAAATCGTCTCCATCAGCCGCGGGGCATAAAGAGCCACAAGGGCAATCGGTACACTTGCCAGCATCAATGCCGTCGTCAGCCCAAGCGCCAGGCCGGGCAGGGTGGCGACCGCGGTGCGGCGGCCGCGCTGGAGCGAGAAGCTGGCGGTAAGGCAAGCAAGAGGGCTCGGGAGGAGGACGAAAAAGATCGCGGTCGCGGCAAAAGCGAGCCAGATATCAGCCGTCATTGCATTTCCTCCCGAACGCCCGAGGACGCTCGTCAATCGTCTTGTATCACGCAGCTTCGAAGGGCTGGCCGATATGGTCCATCACTTCGCCGAACCATTTTGCCGTCAGATCGAAATGTTTTCCACCCTTGATTCTCGGAAATTCGATCGTCCGCAATTTTCCGTTCTGGTCTTCGTCGTGGCCGGTCACGCCTGAAACCTTGTTAAGGGCACTTTCTACCGCCAGATCGACCATGCCTTTGATCAGCATCAAATCAGCGGCATTGGCAGGCGCCGAACGAGCGAAATAACCGGATTTCTGCACCATGGAGCGATCGGCGCCGAGAAGGGCGGCGAACTGCTTCTGAAACCAGTTGCCGACATTGATCGTGTCGATCTTCACATGACCGAAGGCGTCACGCTTGACCGTCTCGCCTGCGGCTTCCCGCTCGGCGACGATCGCGTCCAAACAGGCTCCTTCCGAAACGAAAAGGGTCACGAAGCCGCGCCTGTCCATTATGTCCTTCAATCTACCAGCTTCCTTCTCGATGTCGAAGGCCATTTCAGGAAGATAGATGCCATCGATGTTCTTCAACTCCGAGTTCATCATCAGGCCTTCGACATATTCATTGCCTCCGGTCTTCTGGATATAGGCGCGCGCGGTGGCGGCGGTAAGCCAGCCGCAATGACGCCCCATCACTTCGTGGATCACAAGTGTGCGAGGAGCCGCGCTCTGTTCGTTCGAAACGTGGTCGAAGAAATGCGCCCCGACCTCCGCAGCCGTCCAGGCACCGAGCGATTGACGGATCGGCACCACATCATTGTCGACCGTCTTCGGCAACCCGACCACTGTCAGGTTATAGCCGTTGGCGCCGAGATAGGCGGCGAGGTCTGCTGCGGTGGTGTTGGTGTCGTCGCCGCCGATAGTGTGCAGGATGGTGATGCCGTCGGAGGCAAGGCGCTCTGCGGCGATGCGGAGCGGATTTTCGCCTTCCTTGACCAGGCCGCGTTTGACGCAATCGGCGGCGTTTGTCAGCTTGACGCGGCTGTTGCCGATCGGTGAGCCGCCGTAGCGATGCAACAGATGGGCCTTCTCCCGCATATCGGCCGTGATGCCGATGCGGTCGCCCAGGAGTACGCCCTGGTATCCCGAGCGGTAGGCGACCATTTCGATCTCCGGCGCGATGTCGTTGTAACGCTCGATCAGTCCGCCCACGGCGGACGAAAGGCAGGGCGCAAGGCCTCCGGCGGTCAACATCGCTACTTTCTGTTTGGCCATCGATCCTCCTTGACGCGCACAGTCGCGTACAGTTCAAAACCGCCCGAATGGATGCGACAGAGACGGGCACCTGTAAAGTGAATTTCTCAAGAAAATCCGGACTTTCGTCCAAAGTGACCGAGAAGGCGACAGCAGGCGCTGATATAATCGTTTCAACTCCGACAGCCTCCCCGGCGTGGCTGTGGAAAAGCAAACCACTTTAACGGCCTGTAGCATTCGTGCCGGAGCGACGCGAACTGTCGCCCCCCGAAAAAAGCTCCCAAATCGTCTCCGCGACTACCGGCGCGCAGGCCAGTCGATCAGCCAGACGGACCAGGTAAAGCGGCCGTGAACGGCGGTGATTGTTCGGAAAACATGAACATAGTTTAATCTGAGATGGGCCGCCCGCTGCCTTGCAATCATTGGGATAATCTGGTCCATTGGGGCAATGATATTCGATTTTGCCTGCCTCCAAATTTCCTCCCTCTGGGACCGGCTCCTCGGCGCAATTGGCGACGCGGCTGGCGGTGTGTTGGGCCGCATGGTGGAGGCCGTTCGGACGGTTTTCGAGGGCGATCCGGAAACCCGCCGGCAGGTTTCCTTCTCGGTCGCGATCATCGCTCTGTCTGCAAAGATGGCGAAGGCCGACGGGATCGTCAGCGAATCCGAGGTGAAGGCTTTTCAGCAGATCTTCGATTTCCCCGATGAAGAGGCACGGAACGTAGCGCGTCTCTATAATCTCGCGCGCCAGGATGTTGCGGGTTATGAAGCCTATGCGCTGAAGCTCGCGGGCCTCTGCAGTCCCGGAGCCGGCGACAACTGCCCGATGCTGGAAAACGTGGTCGATGGCCTATTTCACATCGCCAAGGCGGACGGTCTCGTGCACGAGGACGAGCTGATCTTCCTCGGACGCATTGCCGAAATTTTCCATATCAACGAGGAGCATTTCCGCCGCATCATGGCGCGTCATGTGCATCTCGATGGAGCGGATCCCTACCTTGTGCTGGGCGTTTCGCCGCAGGACGATTTCTCGAAGATCCGCAAGCAGTACCGATTGCTGGTTTCCGAACATCACCCGGATCGGCTTATTGCACGCGGCGTCCCTGTCGCCCTCCACACTGCGGCCAACGAACGCATGGCTGCCTTGAACGCCGCTTACGCCGCGATTTCGAAAGAGCGCCGCGCTGCATGACGGTTTTTGCCGCCGATTATCCCGGCGCTTCGGTGGACCCTTCTCCCAATCACGGTGAGCGCTCGAACGGGCGCAAGCCCGATTTGATCGTCCTGCACTATACGGGAATGCCCAGCGCCGATCAGGCGCTTTCCTGGCTCTGCAACGAAGAGAGCCAGGTTTCCAGCCACTATTTCGTCCATGAGGACGGGCGGATTGTCCAGCTCGTGCCGGAAGGGCGCCGCGCCTGGCACGCCGGCAAAAGTTCCTGGGCCGGCGAAACCGACATCAACTCCTGTTCAATCGGAATAGAGATCGCCAATCCCGGACATCCGGGTGGTCTCCCAGACTTTCCGGACGCACAAATCAAATCGGTCGGCGATTTGTGTCTCAATTGTGGCGAAAGGTGGGGCATCCCGCCTGAAAGGGTTCTCGGTCACTCGGACGTAGCCCCGATCCGCAAGGTCGATCCGGGGGAAAATTTTCCCTGGGAAAAATTGCATATTGACGGCGTGGGGCATTGGATCGATCCGACGCAAATCAGTGGAGGGCGCTTCTTTCAGTATGGAGAGAGTGGTCAACCGGTAGAGGCGCTCCAATCCATGCTGTCCATATATGGATATGCTATTGAAATTACGGGGAACTTTTGTGATCGAACGAAAGGTGTCGTGGAAGCGTTCCAACGACATTTCAGACCGCGGCTCGTGGATGGTATTGCTGATTTTTCAACGATCGACACCTTGCATCGGCTGCTGACGTCATTGCCGAAATATCGTCGCCCGTAGAGGCGATGATTGGATCTCAAATGACCGGTTTAAGCAAAAATATTGCGCCGCCACATCATTTCCTCATTAGGTCTTTCTAAAGGACGGGCTAACGCAGCCACCATGTTGGACGGGGGTTGCAGAGATAAACGATAGGTCATCGTGAAGCGCCGCGCCGTCTATCCGGCGACGCGGTGAGGGGGTCTGCGTATTTGACGCCGGCGAGCCTATTAGTCCGGAGAGAAACTAACGGAATGAAAAAACTGGCTGTTATAGCCGCGGCGGGCCTGGCCATGGTCGTCGCGGGATCCGAATTCGTGCGTGCTGAAGACGCCGACAAGGCTACCGTCTACACCAAACCGCTCATCATTCCCTGGGAAACACGCGAGACAGGCTTTGCCGCGCCTACCGACGTTGCAAAGCGTCTCGTTCGGCAGCTTCACTACTCGAAAATCATCGAGAAATATGCAACCGAGTACGGCGTTCCAGTTGAATTGGCCAATGCGGTGGTCCAGATCGAAAGCAATTTCCGCCCCACCGTAAAGGGCAAGGCCGGCGAGATTGGCCTCATGCAGATCAAGCCCGCAACGGCGAGGTTGATGGGGTACAAGGGGCCGAACTATGGTCTTTACGATCCCGAGACGAACATCCGCTTTGGAATGAAATACCTTTCCGGAGCGCACGAGCGTGGCGGCGGCAAGGTCTGCGGGACGATCCTGAAATACAATGCAGGTCATGCCGCCAAACGCATGAACCCCGTCTCCAAGCGTTACTGCGATAAAGTGCTCGCGGTTATCGATGCCACCAAGCAGCCGGTCATGCAGCCGCAAATAGCCGACACTGCGGAATTCGATTTCGCCTCGAACCTCATCCGGACGACGACACCTCTGGTATTTTGATTCCGGAAATGGCTAGAAGTGCCTTTAAGAAAAGGGCATTTCAGCTAAAGGAATCGAAAGGGCAGAGCATGTCGGGGCGGTTTAAGTATATTGTTGTCGGGAAGGGCATGATGGGCGCCGCGGCTGCTCGTTACCTTTCAAAATGGACCGATGGCGTCGCGCTGATCGGTCCAGGTGAGCCGGCGGACTATGGGCGCCATGAGGGCGTCTTCGCCAGCCACTACGACGAGGCGCGCATTACCAGGACGATCGATTCCGATCCGGCCTGGGCACGCCTCGCAAACCGTTCCATTGCCCGGTACGGCGAAATTGCCGCAGAGAGCGGGATCGACTTCTATTCCGAATGCGGGTGCTTGATCGTTGGCCCGGCCCGCGCCGGCGGCCCATCCTATGTTGCCAGGGTCCTAGATGCGGCAGGAAAACTCGGTGTTGCAACCGAAACAGCCGGCGATGCCGATCTCGGTGACCGTTTTCCGTTTTTTTCCTTTCCGTTCGGCAGCGAGGGCGTTTGGGAGCGGAAAAATGCGGGCTATGTGAACCCGCGCCGTCTGGTCAAAGCCCAGGCTCTGCTTGCGGAACGGCAGGGTGCCGCCATCATTCCCGAAACGGTTTCCTCCATTCGGCAGGTGGGCGATGCCGTAACGGTGACGACGGCTGAAGGTAACAGCTATCTCGGCGAGAAGGTGCTCGTTGCCGCCGGCGGATTTTCAATAAACGAGAATCTGTTGCCACGACGTCTTCATCTAAACGTCTATGCCCGAACCGTTGCTTTTTACGAGATCGATGAAGCAGCCATGGATGTGCTGGGCAAGGTTCCGTCGCTGATCTGGAAATGGGACGAGGCCGAGGACGGCATCTATCTTCTGCCGCCGGTGCGCTATCCCGATGGCAAGTTCTATTTAAAAATCGGCGGCGATCCGGATGATCTGCTGTTGCCGACCGAGCCGGAAGTCCGAGGATGGTTTCGTTCCGGAGGCCGCGAGAGCACCCATGCGCATTTGACCGAGGTCATTCGCCGGCTGATGCCGTCGCTCGATACGTCCCGAACGTCGAGAGCCGCATGCGTCACCTCGTTTACTCCGACGGGCTATCCCGCGATCGCCATGACGGAATCGGATCGGATCGGGATCTTGAGCGGCGGATGCGGTGCTGCCGCCAAGAGTTCGGATGAAATCGGACGGCTCGGTGCAGAGCTCATCTTCCATGGCCGGATCATCGACGAAGGCTATCTGACGGATTTCGCAGCGAGCTACCTCTAAGCTCTGGCATTCGATGCCTATCTCGGTTATGGACCGCTTGCCAGTTGGCCGGGCAGCCGCGCTTTATCAATGCCGAAAGGCGATAGGGTGAGGAAAGTCCGGGCTCCACGGAAACACGGTGCCGGATAACGTCCGGCGGGGGCGACCCCAGGGAAAGTGCCACAGAAAGGAAACCGCCCCGCTTTTTCAACTGCCACGACGGGCGGCTGAGATGGCGGGGTAAGGGTGAAAGGGTGGGGTAAGAGCCCACCGCGCTTCTGGTAACAGCGGCGGCATGGTAAACCCCACCGGGAGCAAGACCGAATAGGGATGACGCGAGCTTCGCGAAAGCGAGGCTACAGCCTGTTTCCGGGCCAGTCATCCGGGTGGGTTGCGTGAGGCGATGTGCAAACATCGTCCCAGATGAATGGCTGCCACGTTCCGGTGCTCGCACCAGGGCCATACAGAACCCGGCTTACAGGCCAACTGGCAATTTCCCGCTTTGAGCGAGATGGATTCGGGGATGTCGCCCGATGAGGGCTTATATGGGTGCGCCGCAGGCAGTGACGCGCATGTAAGTGCCTGCGAATTTTCCTTTGCCTACAAGTCGTTAGAAGCTGTCGAAATCCCACTTGCGCTTGTCGGTGGAGCCGGTTTCTCCGCTTGCTCCAATAACCCTTTGTTAAACTTAACAGCTTATAAATAAATCAGGTTTGGGAGCGGCTAGCGGGGCCTCTCCCATTGACGCCCATATGGTCCCATGGTATCCCAAAATCGCACTGCACAAGGGCGTATGAGCGCCCGTCAATCCCAAAGTTTCGGTCGGTCGGCCGGGCGGATTTCCGTTCATCCGGATGGCGAAGCTTTGTCTGGGTCGGTGCGTTGTGACGGGCGGGTATCCGTCTTGGATTGCAAGGGAGCGGGTGTTCGGCGTGGTGGGTCGCTTCCTTTCAAATGCGACGAACAGGATCGATGCGAAGGGGCGGGTTTCCGTTCCGGCGAGTTTTCGTGCGGTTCTTTTGGAGTCCGGGATCCAGGAGCTTTATTGTCTTCAGGATTTCATCTATCCGGCGATCAGCGTAGGGGGTCCGGATCTGCTCGATCGGTACGAAAAGCAGATCGCCTCGGTCGATCCGTTCTCGCCGGAAGCCAACAGGATGTCGCTGCTTGTGCATGGTGGCGGCGTCTTCATGAGGCTCGATGCGGAAGGCCGGCTGATGGTCACGGATTTCATCCGGGACTTCACGGGAATCAGCTCGGAAGTGACCTTCGTCGGGCGCTCGGATCATTTTCAGCTTTGGCGGCCGCAGGCGTTTCACGAGGCGCAGGCGGCGGCGAGAGAAGGGCGCTTTGGTTCGCGCCCTGTATAGAGCAGAGGTGCGGAATGGCGGCGAATTCTGGCAGCGGAGAAACCGAGGCCGAAGGCGGACTGGTTCGTCACATTCCAGTCCTCCTTGAAGAGGTTGTCGAGGCGCTCGAGCCTCAAGCCGGCAAGGTCATTCTTGATGGCACATTCGGGGCGGGTGGATATTCATCCGCCCTGCTTGCTGCCGGCGCGGAAGTGATCGCGCTCGATCGCGATCCTACGGCGATCGCCGCCGGGCAGAAGCTGGTCGATGCCCACAAGGGGCGTCTCACCCTTATCCATTCGCAATTCTCCAATCTCGCCGATCACGTACCCGAAGAAGGGATCGATGGTGTCGTGCTCGATATCGGTGTGTCCTCCATGCAGATCGACGAGGCGGAACGTGGCTTCTCGTTTCAGAGAAACGGTCCGCTCGACATGCGTATGTCGGCGGAGGGCGTGTCCGCGGCCGATGTCGTCAATCGTGCCAAGGTCAGCGATCTGATCCGCATCTTCGGTTTCCTGGGCGAGGAGAAGCAGGCCGGCCGTATCGCTCGAGCCATCGAAAAGCGTCGCGCTTCGGAGCCATTCGCGACGACGCGGGATCTGGCAAACCTCATCGAGAGCGTCAATCCGCGCAAGGCCAAGGACAAGATTCACCCGGCTACGCGGGTCTTTCAAGCGTTGCGCATCTTCGTCAATGACGAACTGGGCGAGCTTGCCCAGGCTCTTTTCGCTGCCGAACGCGCGCTGAAGCCCGGTGGTCGTCTCGTCGTCGTCACCTTTCATTCGCTCGAAGACCGGATCGTCAAGCAGTTCTTTGCCGACCGCTCCGGAAAGGCTTCAGGTTCGCGCCATCTGCCGATGGTCGAAGCGAAGCCTGCGATATTCGAGCCTGTCGGAAAGTCTATGGTCACCGCGAGCGATGAGGAGGCTGAAGCCAATCCGCGCGCCCGCTCGGCAAAGCTGCGCGCAGGTGTTCGTTCCGCCGCCCCGCCGCGGGCGGCAGACCTTTCCATTTTCGATCTGCCCGACCTCGCCAGCCTTGCAAAGATGGGAGCCTGAAACATGTTGCGCAGCTTCGATCTCGTACTGATCGGCGTCATGACGGCAACCGCGGTCGTCACCTATACGATCAAGCATCGCGCCGACGAGAAGCTTGCCGAAGTCCGCCGGCTCGAGGCGGAAATCAAGCTGGAGAAGGACACGATAGATCTCCTGAAGGCGGACTGGGCGCTGCTGACGCAGCCGAACCGTCTGCACCGGCTGATCAATGTCTATAATTCCGAGCTTCAATTGACCCCCACGGTGCCGACCCAGCTCGCCATGCCCAAGGAGCTGCCGATGCTGAAGGCGCAGCTTCCGCAGCCGGAGACGACGATCGAAGAGATCATCGCCGGCAAGAGCAGCGAAGTCGCAGCGGCTCTCAAGGGCGTCGAGGCAGCCAAGGCAAAGCCCAGCTCCAAAGTTCCCGTACCCACCCCGCGCGGGCGCGGCTCCATCGAAGTCATCTCTACCGGATCGGTGAAACGCTGATGTCTTTCCTGTCCCGCATTATGGTCCTGAAGAGCCGCGCACACTTTTCCGCAGGCGGCCGCTCCCCCACCCGAGGGTCCTCCTTCGAGGGTAGTCGCAAGCGCAAGTCCGCACAGGCGAAGAATCGGGTTGGCCTGCTGATCGCGGGATTCGCTGTCTTCTACTGCGTCATCGGCGGTCGCCTCGTGCAGTATGGCATGGCCGAGCCTTTGACGACGTCCAGCATCCTACCGCCGGATCGGCTGATGGCGTCGCGCCCAGATCTCGTCGACCGCAATGGCGAAGTTCTTGCCACTGACATCCGCACTGTCTCGCTCTTTGCCGAGCCTCACAAGATTGTCGATCCGGATGAAGTGATCGAGAAGCTCTCGACCGTTCTCAATGATCTCGACGTCAAATCCACCTATTCCAAGCTCAAGTCGGACTCCCGGTTCCAGTGGCTCCGCCGTCAGTTGACGCCCAAGCAGCAGAGTCAAATTCTCGCGCTCGGCATTCCGGGCATCGGATTTAGGCCCGAAAAGCGCCGTTTCTATCCCGGCGGGGCAACAGCCGCTCACGTGGTCGGTCATGTCAATATCGACAACCGCGGCGTTGCGGGCATGGAACGCTATGTCGATAGTCAAGGCCTGGCCGATCTCGCTGCCGTCGGGATGACGTCCAGCCAGCCGCTAGAGCCGGTCAAGCTGTCCATCGATTTGCGTGTTCAGGCTATCGTTCGCGAAGTGATCATGTCCTCGATCGACAAGTTCAAGGCGATCGGTGCGGGCGCAGTCGTGTTGAATGTCCATACAGGTGAGATCCTGGGAATGGCTTCGGCCCCCGACTACGATCCGAACTATCCGGCTGCCGGTGCGGAGGAAGGTTGGTTGAACCGTATGTCGAACGGCACGTTCGAAATGGGGTCCACGTTCAAGTCATTCTCCATCGCCATGGCGCTGGACTCGGGCAAGGTGACCATGCGGGACAGTTTCGACGCCCGCTATCCGATCCGCATCGGGGGCTTCACCATCAAGGATTTCCACGGCAAAGGCCGGTTTCTTACCGTACCGGAAGTCTTCCAGTATTCCTCCAATATCGGCACCGCCAAAATGGCGGATGTCGTCGGTATCGAAGGCCACAAAGCCTTTCTGACCAAGCTCGGCCTCCTGACCAGGATGCAGACCGAACTGCCGGAGGTGGCCCAACCGAGCCAGCCGCGCGAATGGAAAAAAATCAACTCGATCACCATTTCCTTCGGTCATGGCGTCTCCACAACCCCGTTGCAGACGGCGGTCGCCGGGGCCGCCCTCATCAACGGCGGGAAGCTCGTCGAACCGACCTTCCTGCCGCGAACGCGGGAACAGGCCGACCTCGTAGCCAAACAGGTCATCAAACCGTCGACCAGCGACTCCATGCGCTATCTCTTCCACGTGAACGGAGTGAAAGGCTCGGGCAAAAATGCCCGCGTCGAGGGTTTCAACGTAGGCGGCAAGACTGGTACGGCCGACAAGGTCGTCAATGGGCGCTATGTCCATGACAAAAACTTCAATGCCTTCCTGGCAGCCTTTCCGATCGACAATCCCGAGTATGTCGTGCTGACCTTTATTGACGAGCCGAAAACCGATAAGGGCAACGGCGCGGCACTAGCAGGCAGCTCGGCTGCTCCCATGGCACACGACATCATCAGCCGCGCGGCACCCATTCTCGGTGTAAAGCCGAAATTCGGCAATGACGGTTCTGCCCTGCTTGTGTCTTATTGAGCGACAACAAATCGACGGCACGATTCGTGGGGAAACGCTCAAGAGGGACATTCAAGCGATGAAATTGCGAGACCTTGTCGGACAGGACTTCCCGGAGCTGGCCGAATTCATGGCCGGCCCGGCGGGCGATCTGGACATAGCTGGCGTTACTTCCGACAGCCGCAAGGTTAAGCCCGGCATGCTGTTTGCGGCACTTGCGGGCACGAAGGCTGATGGTTCCAGCTATATCGGCGATGCTGCGGCCCGTGGCGCAATTGCGGCTATAGCCGCGCAGCCGGCGGATGCCGGTATTCCGGTGCTGACCGTTTCCAACCCTCGCAGGCTTCTGGCGCTTGCCGCGGCGCGATTTTATGGAGCGCAACCGGAGACAATGGTGGCGGTGACGGGGACGGCCGGCAAGACCTCTGTCGCCTCCTTCGCGCGTCAGATCTGGGCGCATGCGGGCTTTGTCGCAGCACAAATCGGCACGACGGGCGTCGTGTCGCCGAGCCGCAACGACTATGGATCGCTCACCACCCCGGACCCTGTCGAGCTTCAGGAGCTGCTGGCGGAGCTTGCCGCCGAAGGCGTCACTCATGCCGCCATGGAAGCCTCCAGTCACGGGCTTGACCAGAGCAGGCTCGATGGGGTGCGTCTGACGGCAGCGGCATTCACCAATCTCGGCCGTGACCACATGGACTACCATCCGACGGTCGAAAGCTACATGGCCGCCAAGATGAGACTGTTCGATACCCTGATGCCGAAGGGTGGGGCGGCAGTGATCTTTGCGGACGACGCCTGGTCGGAAGAGGCTATTCGCGTCGCCACTGCGTCCAGCCTCGACGTGCGTACCGTCGGCCGACGGGGCGATTATCTGTGCCTCAAGCGGGTCGAGCATTTCCGTCACAAGCAGGTGGCGGAAGTGCATTTCCGCGATGAGATCTTCGAGGTCCACATTCCGCTTGCAGGCGATTTTCAGGTTGCCAACGCGCTCGTCGCGGCCGGTCTTGCCATGTCGACGGGGGTCCCGGCATCCGCCGCGATGGCCGCGCTCGAGAAGCTGGTCGGCGCCTCCGGGCGCCTTGAATTCCTTGGTCAGACGAAGGACGGTGCGCTGGCCTATGTCGACTATGCGCATAAGCCGGATGCGCTTGAAAATGTATTGACCTCCGTACGACCTTTCACGACCGGGCGCGTCATCGTGGTCTTCGGTTGCGGAGGCGACCGCGACAAGGGCAAGCGGCCGATCATGGGGGATGTGGCGACGCGGCTTGCCGACGTCGTCATCGTCACCGACGACAATCCAAGGTCCGAGGTGCCGGAGGTAATCCGCGCGGAGATCATGGCGGCGGCGCCGGGAGCTATCGAAATCGGCGACCGGTCGCAGGCAATCCGCGAAGCGGTGAAGATGCTGCATTCAGGCGATACCCTGATCGTTGCCGGCAAGGGCCATGAAGAAGGCCAGACGATCGGCACTACTGTTCTGCCGTTCTCCGATCATGTGGAGGTGCGCAAAGCGCTGGAGGAGCTAAGATCTTGAGCTGGTTGTGGACTTCTGAGGATATGGTCGCTGCAATGGGCGGTCGGCCGATCGGTACGCTACCCGCAGGTATTACCGGCATTTCGATCGACAGCCGCTCGATCGGCGAGGGGGAGGCTTTCTTCGCGATCAAGGGCGACCGTGTCGACGGTCACGACTACGCGAGCCTTGCGGTTGCAAACGGCGCGCCGCTCATTGTGGTCAACGAGGCGAAATTGCCGGCTCTCGGCAAACTGACAGTGCCGATGATCGTGGTGGAAGACGTACTCGCGGCGTTGGGAAAACTGGCGTTTGCGGCGCGCGAGCGCAGCAGAGCGAGGATCGTCGCGGTTACCGGCTCAGTCGGCAAGACGACGACCAAGGAAATGCTGCGTCACGTGCTGGCGCCCTCCGGCAAGGTGCATGCCGCGGTTGCTTCCTTCAACAATCATTGGGGTGTGCCGTTGACGCTCGCCCGTATGCCGGCGGATGCGGATTTCGGCGTCTTCGAGATCGGCATGAACCATCCGGATGAGATTCGGCCTCTGGTGAAGATGGTGCGTCCGCATGTGGCGATGATCACCACTATCGCCGCTGCTCATCTCGGGCATTTCAAGAGCCTCGAGGAAATCGCCGCCGCCAAAGCCGAGATTTTCGAGGGCCTGGAACCCGGCGGGACGGCAATCCTCAACCGCGACAACAAGCAATTCGATTTTCTTGAAAAAAAGGCGCAGGAAGAAGGCGTCTCCCGCGTCTACAGTTTCGGCCAGCACGCGAAGGCAGATTTCCGGCTCGCGGATTTCGAAGGCAATGCGGAAAGCTCCACGGTATGGGCCGTGATCAACGGCGAAACGTCGGAGATACAGATCGGCGCGCCGGGGCGGCACATTGCCGAAAACGCCATGGCCGCGCTTGGGGCCTGCCTGCTCGTCGGTGCGGACATGCCCAAGGCCATAGAGGCACTAGCCCTCCTCAAGCCGGTGAAGGGCAGGGGCGAGCGTCACCTGCTCGGCATTGGCGAGGGACATCTGACGCTGATCGACGAGAGTTATAACGCGAACCCGGCTTCCATGCGGGCGGCGATCGCCCTGCTTGCCTCGGCCACACCCGAGGTTGCCGGCAGGCGCATCGCGGTGCTCGGCGACATGCTGGAAATGGGAGAGTTCTCCGCGAAAGTACATGAAGAACTTGCCGGTCCGCTGCTGGCTGCCGGCATTGAGCATGTCTGGCTCGCGGGGCAGGAGATGTCGGCGCTTCGCGATGCTCTGCCTGAGAGTGTTCAGGTGCAATATTGCGAGAAAACTGCGGATCTTGCGGATTTTGTCATCCGCTCGGTGATCCCGGGTGACGTGTTGATGGTGAAATCATCGCTAGGGCTTGGCTTCGGCAAGATTGTGGCCGGCCTGCTTGACAACTACCCGGCATTCTCCGACACGGAGCGCCGACTTTGATAAGACGCGGCTTTAGAAAGGGCGCTGAATGCTGATCTGGCTTGTGGAACTGGCGGACAAATTTCAATTTTTCAACCTGTTCCGGTACATCACCTTCCGGACCGGTGCCGCCCTCTTCACGTCGGCCCTGATCGTCTTCCTCTTCGGCCCCCAAATGATCGCTTCGCTGCGCGTTCGGCAGGGCAAGGGCCAGCCGATCCGCGCCGATGGGCCGCAGACTCACTTCAAGAAGGCCGGTACGCCGACCATGGGCGGATTGATGATCCTGGCCGGCATCGTCGGCGGATCGTTGCTCTGGGCCGATCTTTCCAACGTTTACGTCGTCGCAACCTTGCTGGTCACCCTCGGTTTCGGTGCGATCGGCTTTTACGACGATTACCTGAAGGTCACGAAGCAGACGGAGAAGGGGTTTTCGGGCAAGGCGAGACTCGCAATCGAGTTTGTCATCGCGGCCATCGCGGTCTTCTTCATGATGCGCATGGCCTTGGCTAGCGGCTCGGCGACCAACCCGACCCTCGGCACGTCGATCGCCTTTCCCTTCTTCAAGGATCTGATCCTCAATCTCGGCATCTTTTTTGTGCTGTTCGGCGGATTCGTGATCGTTGCCGCCGGCAATGCGGTGAACTTGACGGATGGTCTCGATGGCTTGGCGATCGTTCCCGTGATGATCGCGGCTGCCTCCTTCGGGGTAATTGCCTATCTCGCCGGCAACGCCGTCTTCGCGAACTATCTGCAGATCAATTTTGTCCCCGGCACCGGTGAACTCGCTGTTATCCTCGGTGCGGTGATCGGTGCGGGTCTTGGCTTTCTGTGGTTCAACGCGCCGCCCGCAGCAATCTTCATGGGCGACACCGGCTCGTTGGCGCTCGGCGGGCTGATTGGTTCGGTCGCAGTCGCCACCAAGCACGAAATCGTCATGGCGATCATCGGCGGACTCTTCGTGATGGAGACGCTCTCCGTCATCATCCAGGTCGGCTTCTTCAAGATGACCGGCCGCCGCGTCTTCCTGATGGCGCCTATCCATCACCATTTCGAGAAGCTTGGCTGGACGGAAAGCCAAGTCGTGATCCGTTTCTGGATCATCGCCGTCGGTCTCGCCATGCTCGGTCTTTCGACCCTCAAGCTCCGGTGACACCAGATGATTCCGGTCACCACATTCAAGGATAGACGGATCGCTCTCTTCGGTCTCGGGGGTTCGGGCCTTGCGACCGCCAAGGCTCTGGTCGCCGGTGGTGCTGATGTCATCGCATGGGACGACAATCCCGACAGTGTCGCAAAGGCTGGCGCCGAAGGGATTGCAACCGCGGATCTGCGCACGATCGACTGGTCGGCACAGGCTGCATTCGTTCTGTCGCCGGGTGTGCCGCTTACTCACCCCAAGCCGCATTGGACCGCCGATCTCGCTCATGCTGCCGGTGTCGAGGTCATCGGCGATGTGGAGCTTTTTGTTCGCGAACGCAGAGCGCATGCGCCCGATTGCCCGTTTATCGCCATTACCGGCACCAACGGCAAATCGACGACCACCGCTCTCATCGCCCACATCCTGAAATCGAGCGGCCGCGACGTGCAGCTCGGCGGGAATATCGGTACGGCGATCCTAACGCTCGATCCGCCAAAGGCAGAACGCTATTTCGTCGTCGAGTGCTCGTCCTACCAGATCGATCTTGCCCCGACGCTCAATCCGACTGCCGGAATCCTGCTCAACCTGACGCCGGACCATCTCGATCGGCACGGCACGATGCAGCATTACGCTGATATCAAGGAGCGGCTGGTTGCTGGCAGCGATATCGCGGTCATCGGCGTCGACGATTCTTATTGTGCGCTCATCGCCGACCGGGTGGAGCGCGCCGGTGTGGTGGTCAAGCGGATTTCCAAACGCAGTTTCGTTGCCGAAGGGCTTTACGCCGAAGGCAGCCGGATCATCGAAGCGCATGGGGGCACGACATCGTTGCTCGCGGATCTCGACGGCATTCAGACGCTCCGAGGGAGCCACAACGCCCAGAACGCCGCAGCCGCGGTCGCCGCCTGCCTTGCAGTTGGCGTGTCCAGAGACGATATCCGGGTCGGGCTGAATTCCTTCCCGGGCCTGAAGCACCGCATGCAGCCAGTGGGCCAGTTGACGAACAGTGGCGGCGGGCAGGTTGTTTTCGTCAACGATTCCAAGGCGACCAATGCGGATGCGGCAGCCCCCGCGCTCTCCAGCTACGAGCGCATCTACTGGATCGCAGGCGGTCTGCCGAAGGAGGGCGGGATAGTCAGCCTCGCTCCACTCTTTTCCCGTATCGTAAAAACCTATCTGATTGGAGAGGCGGCGCCGGCTTTCGCGGCAACTCTCGGTGAGGCGGTGCCTTACGAGATTTCGGGCACGCTCGAAAGGGCGGTGATCCATGCCGCAGCGGATGCCGGGGCCGACCCGGCGCCTTCTGCGGTGATGCTGTCGCCGGCTTGCGCCAGCTTCGATCAGTTCAAGAATTTCGAGGTCCGCGGCGATGCCTTCGTCGGCCATGTCGCGGCACTCGATGGCGTCACGATGTTGATCGAGACCGGAAAGGGAAGCTGAAGATGGTAAGCCGCGCAGATCGAGGGCCGCTCGCAGACTGGTTCTGGACGATCGACCGTTTCTTCCTGGTCGCCTTCGTGCTGCTGATGGGCATCGGCTTCATGCTCTCCTTCGCGGCTTCGCCAGCAGTCGCCGAGCGAATCGGCCTCAACAGCTTCCACTTCGTAGAGAGGCACGCTCTTTTTCTTCTGCCCTCGCTGGTGGTGATGATCGGCCTGTCCTTCCTGACGCCGAGGCAGGTCCGCCGAACAGCGGTCATCCTGCTCGTCATCTCGCTGACCATGATGGTGTTGGCTCTGTTCTTCGGCGTCGAAGTCAAGGGATCGCGCCGCTGGATAGGGGTCGGCAGTTTTTCGATCCAGCCTTCGGAGTTCATGAAACCCGCTTTCGTCGTCGTCTGCGCCTGGCTTTTTGCCGAGCATGCGCGTCAGCCGGAAATCCCGGGAAATCTCTTCGCCATCATCCTCTTCGGCATCGTCGCGGCACTGCTGGTCGCCCAACCGGACCTCGGCCAGACGATCCTGACCAGCGTCGTCTGGGGTGGGATGTTCTTCATGGCCGGCATGCCGTGGCTGTGGATCTTCCTGCTCGGCGGCGTCGGGGCGGGCGGCATCTTCGCGGCCTATTACATGCTGCCGCATGTCACCGCCCGTTTCGACAAGTTCCTGACGGGCGAGGGCGATCGTTTCCAGATCGAGACCGCGCATGAAGCGATCCTGCAGGGCGGCTGGTTCGGTCAGGGGCCGGGCGAGGGGATCGTCAAGCGGATCCTTCCCGACAGTCACACCGACTTCATTTTCTCCGTTGCTGCCGAGGAATTCGGCATCATCTTCTGCATGACCCTGGTGGCGATCTTCGCCTTCGTCGTGTTGCGCGGCCTCAATCACGCCTTCAAGGAAGGCAACGACTTCAACCGCTTTGCAGTCGCAGGTCTCGTCCTCCAGGTCGGCATGCAGTCGATGATCAACATCGGGGTCAATCTGGAACTCATGCCGGCGAAGGGCATGACGCTACCCTTGATTTCTTATGGCGGCTCTTCGATGATCGCGATCTGCGTCACAGCAGGTTTCATTCTGGCGCTGACGCGGCACCGGCCGGAAAAGCGGGCGCAGGAGCGGAGCCTCTTCCGCGTCACTCAGAGCGTGCCGGCGGAGTAAGGTGAATGACCAAAGGCATCATCCTTCTTGCCGCCGGGGGAACCGGCGGCCATGTCTTTCCGGCCGAGGCGCTCGGGCATGAGCTGAGGGCGCGCGGCTATTCCGTCCATCTCGTGACGGACAGCCGTGCAGAGCGTTATGCCGGCACCTTTCCGGCCGATGAAATTCATGTCGTCCCTTCCGCCACGTTCGGATCCAAGAACCCGATCGCGCTCGCCCGTACCGGCTGGAAGCTGTGGACGGGCTTGCGGGCCGCTCGCCGCCT
This sequence comes from Hyphomicrobiales bacterium, assembly GCA_900469955.1. Classification (GTDB taxonomy): domain Bacteria; phylum Pseudomonadota; class Alphaproteobacteria; order Rhizobiales; family Rhizobiaceae; genus Neorhizobium. The sequence continues at coordinate 76,989 of UBYX01000021.1, forward strand.
GATCGGTCGGCTGAAGCCGCTCGCCGTCGTGGGCTTCGGAGGATACCCGACCGTGCCACCCCTGATGGCCTCGACTGCCATGGGCGTGCCGTCGATGATCCACGAGCAGAATGCGGTGATGGGCCGCGCCAACAAGGCATTGGCTGGGAAGGTTCAGGCGATCGCCGGCGGCTTCCTGCCAGAGACAGAAGGACCCTATGCGGGCAAGACCGTGACGACCGGCAATCCGGTGCGCCCGGCGGTCCTTGCTGCCTCTGTTGTCCCCTATGTGGCATCCCGTGGCAGCGATCCGTTCCGGCTCGTTGTCTTCGGGGGAAGCCAGGGCGCGCAATATTTTTCTTCGGCGGTGCCGACGGCGCTCAGTCTGCTCGATCAGGCCGAGCGCGACCGTCTTGCCATCACCCAGCAGGCTCGTCCGGAAGACAAGGATCGTGTGACTTCGTGCTTTGCCAAGCTGAAGGCGCCGGCGGATATTTCCTCCTTCTTTTCGGACATGGCGGAGCGTCTCGCCACGGCGCATCTGGTCATCTGCCGTTCGGGGGCCTCGACGGTGTCGGAAATAGCCGTGATCGGCCGGCCGGCCATTCTGGTGCCTTATCCGCATGCTCTGGATCATGACCAGGCTGCGAATGCGGCGGCACTGGTCGCGACCGGCGGAGCGCAAGTCGTGCCGCAATCGGACCTTTCGCCGGAGAGGCTGGCCGCCCTCGTCTCCGCAGCGATGAAAGAGCCCGAACGCCTCGAAAAGATGGCAGCAGCCGCCAAGTCGGCTGGACGACCCAACGCGGCGATCTTGCTTGCGGACATGGTTGTGGCTATTGCCGGGCGCAAGTCTATCGCGGAATTCAAGGGAGTGCGCACATGAAGATGCCGAAGGCCATCGGGCTCGTTCATTTTATCGGCATCGGCGGCATAGGGATGAGCGGCATTGCAGAGGTGCTGCATAATCTTGGCCACAAGGTGCAGGGTTCGGACCAGGCGGACGGCGCGAACGTCCAGCGCCTGAGGGACAAAGGCATTCCGGTCTTCGTCGGTCACAAGGCCGAAAACCTCGGCGATGCGGAGGTTGTGGTCGTCTCGACAGCCATCAAGAAGAACAACCCGGAACTGGTCGCGGCACGTGAAAAGTCGCTGCCGATTGTCCGCCGCGCCGAAATGCTCGCCGAGCTGATGCGCTTCCGCAACGCGATCGCCATCGGCGGCACACACGGCAAGACCACGACGACCTCCATGGTCGCGGCGCTGCTAGAAGCCGGTGGGCTCGATCCCACGGTCATCAACGGCGGCATCATCAATGCCTACGGCACCAATGCTCGCATGGGCGAGGGTGAGTGGATGGTCGTCGAAGCCGACGAATCGGACGGCACGTTCCTGAAACTGCCTGCCGACGTCGCCGTGGTCACCAATATCGATCCCGAACATCTCGATCACTACGGCAATTTCGACGCGGTGCGCGCGGCTTTCCGGCAATTCGTCGAGAACGTACCGTTCTACGGGTTCGGCGTCCTCTGCCTCGATCACCCGGAAGTGCAGGCGCTGGTCGGCCGCATCGAGGATCGCAAGATCGTCACCTACGGCGAGAACCCGCAGGCCGACGCGCGGTTCTTCAATGTGCGCATGGAAGGCACGAAATCCGTTTTCGACGTGGAAATCCGCCGCCGCCGCACCGGCCGTGTCTTTACGTTCAAGGAATTGGCGCTGCCCATGCCGGGCCGCCACAACATTTCCAACGCGACAGCAGCGATTGCGGTCGCCAATCGCCTCGGTATCTCCGAAGAGAACATACGGAAGGGCCTTGCTGCCTTCAGCGGGGTCAAGCGTCGCTTCACATTGACGGGCACCTGGAATGGTGTTTCTGTTTTCGACGACTATGGGCACCACCCCGTCGAGATCAAGGCGGTTTTGAGGGCGGCACGCGAAGCCTGCCAGGGGCGCATCATCGCTGTGCACCAGCCCCATCGATATACCCGTCTGTCCAGCCTGTTCGAGGACTTCGCCAACTGCTTCAACGATGCCGACAGCATCATTCTGGCGCCGGTCTATGCGGCAGGCGAAGAGCCGATCGAGGGAGTAAACTCCGAAGCGCTCGTCAGCCGGATCCGTTCGGGCGGCCATCGGGATGCCCGCCATCTGGAATCGCCGGCAGAACTCGCTACGATTGTATCTACCATTGCGAAACCGGGTGATTTCGTGGTTCTTCTGGGAGCGGGCAACATTACGCAATGGGCGGCTGCCTTGCCGAAGGAACTGGAAAGCATATCGGGACGACAGGAATGAAACAGGTGAATGGGGAAAAGCTGCTGGCGTCGCTGGGGGATGGCGTCAATCAACTGCGCGGGCGCCTGACGCCCGATGCACCGATGGATCGCGTTACCTGGTTTCAGGCCGGTGGTCTGGCGGAACTCATGTTCCAGCCCCATGACGCCGACGATCTTGTCAGCTTCCTGAAGCTCCTGCCGGAGGAAGTGCCGCTGACGGTGGTCGGTGTGGGTTCCAATCTGCTGGTCCGCGATGGCGGCATTCCCGGCGTCGTATTGCGGCTTTCGGCAAAGGGATTTGGTAGTGTCGATCTCATCGGCGAAAACCGCATCCAGGCCGGCGCGATCTGCCCGGACAAGCATATCGCCGCCATGGCGATGGACAACGGCATCGGCGGCTTCGCCTTCTACTATGGCATTCCCGGGTCGATCGGGGGTGCGCTCCGCATGAATGCGGGCGCGAACGGCACCGAAACGACGGATCGGGTGGTCGAGGTTCACGCAGTCGACCGGAAGGGCAACAAGCATGTCCTGTCGAAGGCAGACATGGGATATTCCTATCGGCACTCATCGGCTGCGAAGGACCTGATTTTCACGCATGCGATCTTCGAAGGTTATTCCGAGGATCGCGGCAAGATCCGCGCCGAAATGGATACGGTTCGCCAGCATCGCGAGACGGTGCAGCCGATCAAGGAAAAGACCGGCGGTTCCACCTTCAAGAATCCCGAGGGTCACTCCGCGTGGAAACTGATCGACGAGGCAGGCGGGCGAGGCCTGATGAGCGGCGGTGCCCAGATGTCGTCGCTCCACTGCAACTTCATGATCAATATCGGCCATGCGACCGGTTACGATCTGGAATATCTCGGTGAGACCGTGCGCGCAAAGGTCTTCGAACATTCCGGAATCAAGCTGGAATGGGAGATCAAACGGCTCGGCATCTTCATGCCAGGGCGTGAGGTGAAACCGCTCCAGGGCGTGGTCACGGAGTGATCTGCGGCTACGATCTTTGCCCGTTGAGTGGCGAGTAGCCTCCTGGCCCTCGACCATTTGCATCCCATGGAGTAGCGGCGCTTTAGAGTTTGCTCATTCACCCGCCATTCATGAGCATTAGTCAGATAATTCCCCGGCATCGAGCGAGTCGTAGCGTCGGCAGGGGCCGGCGTCGCTCTTGGGGGATACAAGATGTTTAAGAAGCTTTTCGCCGAATTTCTCGGCACGTTCTGGCTCGTCTTCGGCGGATGCGGCAGCGCAGTTCTGGCTGCGGCCTTTCCCGAAGTCGGCATCGGCCTTCTCGGCGTTTCTCTGGCGTTCGGCCTGACGGTGGTCACCATGGCATACGCTGTCGGCAGCGTTTCCGGGGGGCATTTCAACCCGGCGGTATCCTTCGGCCTGCTGGTCGCAGGCAGATTCCCTGCCTCCAATTTGCTTCCGTATGTGATTGCGCAAGTAGCGGGAGCGATCGCCGCAGCCGCGGTGCTTTATCTGGTTGCCTCGGGCAAGGCGGATTTTCAGCTCGGCGGGTTTGCCTCCAACGGTTATGGCGAACATTCGCCCGGCGGCTATACCCTCCTTTCGGCGCTGGTGATGGAGGTGGTAATGACAGCCTTCTTCCTGTTCATCATTCTCGGAGCCACCAGCCATCGTTTCCCGGTCGGCTTTGCGCCGCTGGCGATCGGTCTCTCTTTGACCCTGATTCACCTGGTTTCGATTCCGGTCACCAACACCTCGGTCAATCCGGCCCGTTCCACTGGCGTCGCTCTGTTCGTGGGTGATTGGGCGCTTGGACAGCTCTGGCTTTTCTGGATAGCGCCGATCCTGGGTGCGGTATTGGGCGCGATTGCCTGGAAGGCTGTCGGGGAAGCTGAGTAGGTCCGATTCTTCTGTTTCCAGCCCGCCGGACGACCTCCGGCGGGCTTTTTTCATGCGCTTGCCATCGCTTTCATTTTCATCTTCTTAATTAGGATTATTAGACAACATATTGAAATTTATTAGGTAATTTTTGGTTTGAAGTCAGGCATTAACGAAAGTAAACGGTTTGTTAACCATATTAAGGCACTAATATAGGCGTGCCTTGGGTGTGGCGGGAATCGCTGGCGAACAAGGTTGGCGCAAGCGCCGCAACGTAGCGTGAAGTCCTTTTTTCGGGAGTGATTGATGAGTGACAAGCATGTGGCTGTTCTGATGGGAGGTTTTTCCTCCGAGCGGCCTGTCAGCCTGTCCTCGGGCAATGCCTGTGCTGACGCGCTCGAGTCTGAAGGTTATCGCGTCACGCGCGTCGATGTTGGCAGGGATGTCGCCGCCGTTCTCTCCGAACTTAAGCCGGACGTGGCTTTCAATGCGCTGCATGGGCCATTCGGTGAGGATGGTACGATCCAGGGCATCCTCGAGTACCTCGAGATTCCCTACACCCACTCGGGCGTGCTCGCCTCCGCTCTCTCGATGGACAAGCATCAGGCCAAGCATGTTGCCAAGGCGGCGGGCATTCCAGTGGCGGAAGCCAAGGTGATGGATCGATTCGAGATCGGCAATAAGCATCCGATTAAGCCGCCCTACGTCGTGAAGCCTGTGCGAGAGGGGTCGTCCTTTGGTGTCGTGATCGTTCAGGAGAATCAGTCGCATCCGCCGCAAGTGATCGGATCGCCGGAATGGCGCTATGGCGACCGTGTTCTGGTGGAGCGCTACATCTATGGCCGGGAGTTGACCTGCGGCGTCATGGGCGGTGTGGCTCTCGGCGTGACGGAAGTGGTTCCGACCGGCAACGCCTTCTACGACTATGACGCAAAATACGCAGCCGGTGGTTCAAAGCACGTCATTCCTGCGCAAATTTCACCGAATGTTTACCAAAAGATTCAAACATTGGCTCTTAAGGCGCATCAGGCGATGGGCTGCCGGGGCGTCAGTCGTTCGGACTTCCGCTACGACGACCGCTTCTCCGAGAGTGGCGAGGTTATCTGGCTCGAGATCAATACGCAGCCAGGCATGACTCCGACATCTCTGGTGCCCGAAATGGCCGCACATGCCGGTCACTCGTTTGGTGAACTCGTTCGTTGGATGGTGGAGGACGCTTCGTGCTTGCGTTGATCGGCAAAAGAGCGGATGGACCGCGCGGCCGTTCTCAGGGATTTTATCTGGGTGCGGAGGAGCGGCGTGTGCTGCCGCGGCCGCTGCGCCGCGCCGTACGTTTCTGTGTCAGTCTTGCGACTGGCCGCATTCATATTCCAGAGCATACCGGGACGATTGCGACCTTCGGCTTCTTCGCCGTGGTCGGGCTCTACGGTATGTCCCTTGGCGGCCACACGCAGACTGTTGCCCAGGCGACGACGGCTGCCGCCGGCTTTGCCATCGAAGATGTTCGTGTTTCCGGCAACGACCAGACCTCGGAGATCGATATCCTTCAGCTTCTCGGCCTCGATGGGACGACTTCGCTCGTCGCTCTCGATGTCGATGCGGCGCGCCGCAAGCTTTCCGAGCTTCCCTGGGTGCGGTATGCCGAAGTGCGCAAGGTCTACCCGAAGACGATCGAGGTTATGCTACAGGAGCGCCAGGCATTCGGTATCTGGCAGCATGGTTCGGAGCTTTCCCTGATCGAGAAGAATGGCAGCATCATCGCGCCATTGCGCGACAACAAGTTCGCGTCGCTTCCGCTTTTCGTCGGTCGTGATGCCGAGTCGGCGGCGGCCTCGTTCGAAGATGAAATGGCCGCCTGGCCGGAGCTGAAGCATCGGGTCAAGGCATATGTCCGCGTTGCAAGCCGCCGCTGGGATCTGCATCTCGACAACGGCGTCGTCTTGAAGTTGCCGGAAGCCAATGTCGGCAAGGCACTTGCCGTGCTCGCCCGTCTCGAGAAAGAGCAGGGTGTGCTGGAGCGCGATGTCGCGGCTGTCGATCTGCGCCTCGAAGACCGCACCACCGTCCAACTGACTTCCGGCGCCACGGAACGCCGCAAGGAGGCCCTGGAGGCGCGGGCAAAGACCCTGAAGAAGCAGGGAGAGCAGTTGTGAGCGTCTTTGGTTCCTCGCATTTTGGGTTGCCGCGCATGAAGCCATTGTCTTCCAAGCGTTCGCATGTCGTTTCAGTCCTGGATATCGGTTCCACCAAGGTGGTCTGCATGATCGCCCGGCTGACCCCGCGTCAGGAAAGCCAGGTATTGCCTGGCCGCACGCACCATATCGAGATCATCGGCATCGGCCATCAGCGTTCGCGTGGAGTGAAGTCCGGCGTGATCGCAGATCTCGATGCGGCGGAAAGCGTCGTCAGGCTTGCGGTCGACGCTGCCGAGCGTATGGCCGGCCTCACCGTGGACAGCCTTATCGTCAACGTCTCCGCCGGTCGGTTGGCCAGCGACGTCTATACCGCCACGATCGATCTGGGCGGCCAGGAAGTCGAGGCTGCGGACCTCAAGAAGGTTCTGCTTGCGGCCAGCCAGCAGTCTCTGCGCCAGGACCGCGCTATTCTCCATTCCTTGCCGACTGGCTTCTCGCTGGACGGCGAGCGCGGCATCCGGGATCCTCTCGCGATGTTCGGCGATGAACTGGGTGTCGATATGCACGTGGTTGCTGCAGAGCGCGCAACCCTGAAGAACCTCGAACTGTGCATCAACCGCGCGCATCTTTCCGTCGAGGGCATTGTCGCCACTCCTTATGCCAGCGGTCTTGCTGCTCTCGTCGATGACGAAGTGGAACTCGGCTGCGCGGCGATCGACATGGGCGGCGGCACCACGACGATTTCGGTCTTTGCTGAAGGCAAGCTCGTCCACACCGACGCAATCAGCCTCGGCGGCCATCACGTCACCACCGACCTCGCACGTGGCCTTTCGACCCGAATCGAGGATGCAGAGCGAATGAAGGTGGTTCATGGCTCGGCGCTGGCCAACGGTGGCGACGAACGCGACGTGATCTCCGTTCCTCCGATTGGCGAGGATGATCGCGATCAGCCGACCCAGGTGCCGCGTTCCCTCGTCACCCGCATCGTTCGGGCCCGGATCGAGGAGACGTTGGAGCTCATCCGAGACCGCATACAGAAGTCCGGGTTCAGCCCGATCGTCGGTAAGCGCGTCGTGCTTACCGGCGGAGCGAGCCAGCTGACGGGTCTTTCGGAAACGGCGCGCCGTATCCTGGCGCGTAACGTCCGTATCGGTCGCCCGATGGGAGTCTCAGGTCTGCCTGCGGCAGCTAAGGGACCGGCATTTTCGACCGCAGTCGGATTGATGATCTATCCGCAGGTCGCGGACATGGAAACACACGCTTCGCAGAGCGGGCTGATCGCCTCGCTTGGCAGCGGAAACGGCCGGCTGGCCCGCGTCGGCCAATGGCTGAAAGAAAGTTTTTGATGCAGCGGCTTTAGCCGGCTGGATCAGAGAAGAGTTGGAATGAATTGGCCGGCGGCGATGCGGCCTGAGAGAGAAGGAACTGGTGCAATGACCATCAAGCTGCAAAAGCCTGACATCACCGAGCTGAAGCCTCGGATTACCGTGTTCGGCGTGGGTGGTGGCGGCGGCAACGCTGTCAACAACATGATCACGGCCGGGCTGGAGGGCGTCGATTTCGTCGTCGCCAATACCGACGCCCAGGCGCTGACCATGACGAAGGCGGAACGGATCATCCAGATGGGTGCCCGGGTTACCGAAGGTCTCGGTGCAGGCTCGCAGCCGGAAGTCGGTCGCGCCGCCGCCGAAGAATGCCTCGACGAGATCGTCGATCATCTGAATGGCACCCACATGTGCTTCGTGACCGCCGGCATGGGCGGCGGCACGGGCACGGGAGCAGCTCCGGTCGTCGCGCAGGCTGCCCGTTCCAAGGGCATCCTGACGGTGGGTGTGGTCACCAAGCCGTTCCACTTTGAAGGCCAGCGCCGCATGCGCCTCGCCGAATCCGGCATCCAGGAACTTCAGAAGTCGGTCGATACGCTGATCGTCATTCCGAACCAGAACCTTTTCCGCATCGCCAATGACAAGACGACCTTCGCGGACGCCTTCGCCATGGCCGACCAGGTTCTCTATTCGGGCGTGGCCTGCATCACCGACCTGATGGTCAAGGAAGGTCTCATCAACCTCGACTTCGCCGACGTCCGCTCGGTGATGCGCGAGATGGGCCGCGCGATGATGGGCACCGGCGAAGCTTCGGGTCCTGGCCGTGCCATGCAGGCAGCGGAAGCGGCTATCGCCAACCCGCTCCTCGACGAGACCTCGATGAAGGGCGCCCAGGGCCTCTTGATCTCGATCACCGGTGGCCGCGACCTGACGCTCTTCGAAGTGGACGAAGCAGCTACCCGTATCCGCGAGGAAGTCGATCCGGACGCCAATATCATTCTTGGTGCGACGTTCGACGAAGCGCTGGAAGGCCTCATCCGCGTGTCGGTCGTTGCTACCGGCATCGATCGCGGCGCAGCTTCCATCGATATCCGCGCTGCGGAAATGCGCGCTGCTGCGAAACCGATCGTGCGGCCGTCGGCTGCGGTTCCGGCAGCTTCGACCTTTGCACAGCCGGCTCCCGCTCCGGTCATGCAGGCGGCTCCTGCTCCAGCTCCGAAACCGGCTTTCGATCCGATCGCCGAGACAATCCGTATGGCCGAAGCCGAAATGGAGCGCGAGCTCGCAATCGCCGAACCCCAGCGCGTCGCCCCGGCACCTCAGCCGGTGATGCAGCAGCCGCAGGAAGAATTCCGCCCCCAGAGCCGCATCTTCGGTGCCGCTCCGGTCGAAGCTCCGGCTCCTGTCGTCAGCCGTCCTGTGCCGGCTCCGCAGCCTGCCCCGACGCAGGCTCACATCCAGCCGCAGGCTCCTCAGATGAGCCAGCCTGCACCGCGCATGGCGCAGCCGCAGCAGCCGGTTGCTCCGTCGATGTCGCCGGTCGTGGAGCCTGTACGCATGCCGAAGGTGGAGGATTTTCCGCCAGTGGTGAAGGCTGAGATGGATCGTCGTTCTCAGCCGGTGCAGCATGTGCAGGAAGAGCGGGGTCCGATGGGCCTTCTGAAGCGGATCACCAATTCGCTAGGCCGCCGCGAGGAAGAAGAGCCGGTCAATGCCGACATGACCGCGCCGGCACCGGCTCAAGCTTCGCAGCAGCGTCGTCCGCTTTCGCCGGAGGCAAGCCTCTACGCTCCGCGTCGCGGCAATCTCGACGATCACGGCCGCGCCGTTCCGCAGGCTCATCACGAGGAAGATCAGCTGGAAATTCCGGCCTTCCTCCGGCGCCAGTCGAACTGATTTAACGGCAGTCACCAAACGTGAAGAAGGCCCGGATCACAGATCCGGGCTTTCCCCGTTTTCTCAATCAGCACTAAGAGTTAGCAACGTAACAATCCGAAACGAACAGTGATTTGGAATGTTCCGGATGGCTGCGTATGAAGGATGCTGAAGAGACGCCGAAAAGACCCGCCGATTCAGGCGATCGGCTTACAAGGCGCTAAGAATTTCGGATGCCGTTGCTTTGCGGATCCGGTGAAGAGAAGGCAGCAGGAATGACCATCGGATTGCTCGGTTTCCAGACCACCATCGCCGCCCCGGTGAGCCTCAAGGGTACCGGCGTTCATTCTGGAGCCCCCGTCGGTATCACGTTCCAGCCTGCGGAAGCGGGTACAGGCGTAGTCTTCAGCCGTATCTTCGATGATGGCAACTCTGTCGAATATCGCGCCGTATCCTCTCATGTAGGTCCAACGGACCTCTGCACCGTTCTCGGTAGCTCGCCTGCAAAGTGGGTTGCCACGATCGAGCATGTGATGGCGGCGCTCTACGCGCTTGGTATCGACAACGCCGTTGTCGAGGTCGATGGTGGCGAGATGCCGATCATGGACGGTAGTTCCTTGCCGTTCATTGAAGCGATCGAGCAGGTCGGCCTCGTCAACCAGGGCGTCAAGCGGCGCTATATCCGCGTCTTGAAGCCGGTGCGTATCGATTCCGGTGCTTCCTGGGCTGAGTTTCGCCCCTACGACGGCACGCGCTTCGAAGTCGAAATTGATTTTTCCTCGCCGCTCATCGGTCGACAGACCTGGAAGGGCGACCTAACGGCTGCTACCTTCAAGCAGGAACTTTCGCGCGCCCGTACCTTCGGCTTCATGCGTGATGTGGAACGGCTCTGGGCGGCCGGCTATGCGCTTGGTTCCTCGCTCGAAAATTCCGTCGTGATCTCCGACGACGACACGATCGTCAATGTCGAAGGCCTGCGCTACGAGGACGAGTTCGTCCGCCACAAGACGCTGGACGCCGTTGGAGATCTGGCCTTGGCCGGTGCCCAGTTTATCGGCTGCTACCGTTCCTATCGCGGCGGCCACAAGATGAATGCCAATGCGCTGAAGGCATTGATGAGTGATCCGACCGCTTACGAAGTGGTCGAGGCTCCGTCCTCGCGTACGGCGCGTCTGCGGGCAGGTGAGTTCGTACCGGTCAGCATGCCGGAAATGGCACCCTGGTCCGCCTGAGATAAATCTGATCCAGTCGACTTGGCCGCTTCTTCGGAAGCGGCCTTTTCTTTTGGGAGGATGCTGATGCTGGCATCGATGCCACAAAAATGCATTAATGCCGCAGCATTGCGTTGCTCTCCCTTTGCTTTTATGGCTAGAACGGCCTGCTCGGGGCAGGGCGTTTGTGCGCGGGACGATCAGGAACTGTCGAATGTATCATGTAAGGTCTGTTGGAATGCGTAAGATGGCAAGATCAGCGCTTGTCTCGCTGGTGCTTATCGGCGCCGGGTTTGGCATCACCGCCTGCCAGTCGGACCGAGATATCGACATTACCAAGCTTGGCATGGAGACGGACCCGCCGGAGACCCTCTATAACCAGGGGCTCGCCAACATGAAGGCCGGCAATCTGTCGGAGGCTTCGCGGAAATTCGACGCCATCGACAAGCAGAACCCGTTCACGGAATGGGGCCGCAAGGCGCTGGTCATGAGCACATTCACCAAATATCGACTCGGCCGCAACGACGAGGCGATCGCGGCGGGCAACCGCTATATGAACCAGTATCCGCAGTCGCAGGATTCGGCATATGTGCAGTACCTCATCGGCCTTTCCTATTCGAAGCAAATCGCGGACGTAACGCAGGATCAGCGTGCTGCCAACCGAACGATCGAAGCGATGAACAAGGTCGTGAAGGACTATCCGACCTCCGAATATGTCGAGGATGCGCAGGCCAAGATCCGGTTTGCGCGCGACCAGCTGGCCGGCAAGGAAATGCAGATCGGCCGCTATTACCTGGAGCGCAAGGAATATCTTGCGGCGGTGCGGCGCTTCCGGAATGTCGTGGAACAGTTTTCGAACACCAATCAGGTGGAAGAGGCACTGGCGCGACTCGCCGAAGCCTATTATGCGATGGGCATCGTGGAAGAAGCTCAGACTGCGGCGGCCGTTCTCGGGCGCAATTATCCTGACAGCCAGTGGTACGCGGATTCCTACAAGCTGCTGCAGAGCGGTGGTGTAGAGCCCCGCGAGAACCGGGGCTCGTGGATTTCGCGTGCCGGAGCCAAGCTCATCGGCGCTTAGGACAAGGCGCGGTATCGAGGAAACATGCTGAGCCAGTTATCGATTCGGGATATCGTTCTGATCGAGCGGCTGGATCTTGCCTTCGAGACCGGCCTCTCTGTGCTGACCGGCGAAACGGGCGCGGGTAAATCTATTCTCCTCGACAGTCTTTCGCTCGCGCTCGGCGGTCGCGGCGATGGCGGCCTGGTCCGGCATGGCGAAGACAAGGGGCAGGTTACGGCCGTCTTTGACGTCCCCGGCAATCACGACGCCCGCCAGCTCCTGCGTGAAAATGGGATCGATGATGATGGCGACCTGATCTTCCGGCGCGTCCAATCGGCCGACGGCCGCACGCGCGCCTCAATCAACGACCAGCCGGTGAGCGTGCAGCTCATGCGCCAGGCGGGTCAGTTGCTCGTCGAGATCCACGGCCAGCATGACGATCGTGCGCTGATCGATACGGATATTCACCGCACACTGCTCGACGCCTTTGTCGGACTGACCGACGAGGTGCAGCATATTTCCGGCCTCTATCGCTCCTGGCGGGACGCGGAGCGGGCATTCAGGACACACCGTGCCAAGGTGGAGGCTGCCGCGAGGGAGGCCGACTATATCCGCGCGTCCGTCGAGGAACTCGAGGCACTGGCGCCGCGCGACGGCGAAGAAGATGAGCTCGCCGAGCAGCGCTCCCGGATGCAGAAGGCCGAGCGCATTGCCGGCGACATTTCGGAAGCCTCGGAATTCCTGAACGGCAACGCGTCGCCCGTGCCGCCAATCGCTTCGCTCGTTCGTCGCCTGGAGCGCAAGAGCCACGAGGCGCCGGGCCTTCTTGAAGAAACCGTCGAACTTCTCGACCAGGCGTTGAACCATCTTTCGAATGCGCAGATGGAAGTCGAGGCCGCTCTACGCAAGACGGAATTCGATCCCCGGGAGCTGGAGCGCGTCGAAGAGCGGCTTTTCGCGCTTCGCGCCGCCGGCCGCAAGTATTCTGTCGCGGTGGCCGACCTGCCGGCGCTTGCAGAAAAGATGGTGGCCGATCTTGCGGATCTCGATGCGGGCGAAGAGAAGCTCGCTGAACTGGAGAAGCTCGCGGCGGCGGCAAAGAACGAATATGACCGGGCGGCTGCCGGCCTTTCAGAAAAGCGCCGGCACGGTGCCGAGGCCCTGGCAGAAGCTGTCATGGCCGAACTGCCGGCGCTGAAGCTCGAACGCGCCCGCTTCATGGTCGACGTGACGAGCGATCCCGATGCGGCGACCGCCGAGGGGATCGACACGGTGGAATTCCACGTCCAGACGAACCCCGGCACGCGACCGGGACCGATCATGAAGGTTGCCTCCGGTGGCGAGCTTTCCCGCTTTCTTCTGGCGCTGAAGGTCGCGCTGGCGGACCGGGGTTCTGCCCCGACGCTGGTCTTCGACGAAATCGACACGGGCGTCGGCGGCGCGGTCGCGGATGCGATCGGTCAACGCCTCAAGCGGCTCTCCGACAAGGTGCAGGTGCTCTCCGTAACCCACGCGCCGCAGGTTGCCGCTCGTGCCGCAACGCATCTCCTTATCTCCAAGGGGCCGGCGGGCGAAGGTTCCGAAAAGATCGCCACCCGCGTCGCCACCATGGAACCCGAACATCGGACCGAAGAAATCGCGCGTATGCTCGCCGGCGCTTCGGTGACCGACGAGGCGCGCGCAGCGGCGAAGCGCCTGCTGGCCGGGAACGGCTGATCTCGTCTCTTCCCATCGGCAAAAATTGCTCTACAAAAACGACTCCGCGATACCCGAGGAGCCGTTGCCATGCCCGCCGAACAGACGCCCGTCGAGAACCTGACCGAAGAACAGGCCGCAGCCGAGCTCGCTTATCTGGCGGCGGAGATCGCGCGCAATGACGAGCTCTACCACGGTCATGACGCGCCGCAGATTTCGGACGCTGAATACGACGCGCTGAAACGGCGCAACGACGCGATCGAGAAGCAGTTTCCGCAGCTCATCCGCGCCGATAGCCCGTCGATCCGGGTTGGCGCGGCTCCTTTGCCGACCTTCGCGCCGATCACCCATTCCCGGCCGATGCTGTCGCTCGACAATACGTTTTCCAACGAGGACGTGCGGGATTTCATCAACTCCGTCTATCGGTTCCTGGGCCAGCTTCCGGATGGATCGATCGCTTTCACCGCCGAGCCGAAGATCGACGGGCTTTCCATGTCGATCCGCTACGAGCAGGGCAGGCTGGTGAATGCCGCCACCCGCGGCGACGGCACGACGGGCGAGAACGTGACGGAGAACATCAAGACCATCAAGGAAATCCCGAACCGCCTGCCGGCTGGCGCGCCTGACGTCGTCGAGGTCCGGGGCGAGGTCTACATGACGAAGAGCGAATTCCTCGCGCTCAACGAGAAGATGGCCGCGGAAGGCAAGCAGACCTACGTCAATCCCCGCAACACCGCCGCCGGATCGCTGCGCCAGCTCGACGCCAAGGTGACGGCGAGCCGCAATCTGAAATTCTTCGCCTACGCCTGGGGCGAAATGTCGGAAATGCCCGCTGACACCCAAATGGGCATGGTGGAAAAGTTCAGAGATTGGGGTTTTCCGGTCAACCCGCTGATGAAGCGGCTGAATTCCGTGGAAGACATCATCGCGCACTACACCGATATCGGCCTGAAGCGGCCCGACCTCGACTATGAGATCGATGGCGTGGTCTACAAGGTAGACCGGCTCGACCTGCAGGCCCGTCTCGGTTTCCGCTCGCGCAGCCCGCGCTGGGCGACGGCCCACAAATTCCCGGCGGAGCAGGCTTTCACCAAGGTGGAAAAGATCGACATCCAGGTCGGCCGCACCGGGGCGCTGACGCCGGTCGCCCGCCTGACGCCGGTTACAGTCGGCGGTGTCGTGGTCACCAATGCGACGCTGCACAACGAGGACTATATCAAGGGCATCGGCAATTCCGGCGAGCGCATCCGCGAGGACGAACATGACATCCGCATCGGCGATACGGTGATCGTCCAGCGGGCGGGCGACGTCATTCCGCAAGTTCTCGACGTCGTCATGGAGAAACGCTCTTCCGATGCATTGCCTTACGAGTTTCCAAAGAAATGTCCGGTTTGCGGCAGCCATGCGGTGCGCGAGCGCAACGAAAAGACCGGCAAGCTTGATTCGGTCACGCGCTGCACCGGCGGTTTCGTCTGCCGGGCGCAGGCGGTCGAGCATCTGAAACATTTCGTCGCCCGCAACTCTTTCGACATCGAAGGCCTGGGCGCAAAGCAGATCGACTTTTTCTTCGAGAGTGAAGATCCGGCGCTGCAGATCCGCACCGCTCCCGAAATCTTCACGCTGAAGAAAAGGCAGGAAGCGTCGCCGTTTGCCAAGCTTGAGAACATCGAGGGCTTCGGCAAAGTGAGCGTGAAGAAGCTCTTCGACGCGATCGACGAGCGCCGCAATATTGCCCTTCCCCGCTTCATCTACGCGCTCGGCATCCGCCACGTCGGCGAGACGACGGCCAAGCTGCTGGCGCGCGCCTATGGCACATATGAGGCCTTTGAAGCCGCCATGAGGGAAGCGCAGAGTTTCTCCGGCGACGCGTGGGATGATCTCAACAATATCGAGGGCATAGGCGAAGTGGTCGCGCGTGCCATTGTGGAGTTTTTCAAGGAGCCGCGCAATGTGGAGGTGATAGCGCGTCTCCTCGAGGAGGTGACGCCGCAGGCGGTCGAGCAAATTGCTGCCAGCGGCAGCCCCGTCGCCGGAAAAACTGTCGTGTTTACCGGAGCACTGGAAAAGTTCACCCGGGACGAGGCCAAGGCGAGAGCCGAAGGTCTCGGTGCCAAGGTGGCAGGTTCTGTTTCCAAGAAAACCGATTTCGTCGTTGCAGGCCCAGGCGCCGGCTCCAAGCTCGACAAGGCGAGGGAGCTCGGCGTTCAGGTCATGGACGAGGATGAATGGCTGGCGTTCATCAGCGCCTGATCGTTAAGCCCTCAAGCGAGCCATGGAGTAGGCGTCGACATAGCGGCCTTCACGGAAGGCGAAGGCGCGCAAAATACCTTCCGTTTCAAACCCGAATTTTCTGTAAAGGGCTAATGCCGGTTCATTGTCGATAAAGACCGTCAGTTCCAGTCGGCGGATGTCCAGCCAGTCGTCCGCCGCCTTTACCATCTCACTCATGAGAACACTGCCAATGCCTTGGCCGACATAATCGTCGTGGACCCCCATGCCGAGACTTGCCGCATGCTGCCTCCTATCCGAGAAGCGATTGATGCCGCCGGTACCGACGATCCTGTCCTCGTAAAGTGCCACCAAGTTCATTGCTCCCAGTGTCGGGTTTTCCAGCCGCTTGCGGGTCTCTTCCAGGCGTTGGTAGGGGACACGCAACGTGCCATGGCGATAGCCGGGCATATTGATGAGCGCGTCCAGGGCTTCGGCGTCGGTAGCGCGCACCGCACGAACGACAAGACGTTCCAGCCTTTCCCGTCGCGGTGGTTTTCCCCGGTCTTCATTGAGTTTCATCGCGCTCTCCTTCGTGTCTTGCCGAAGCTGAGCGGGAGAGCCGAACCCCGCCGTACTTCGGCAGGGTTGGTGGGACGGATGACCGGCTAACGCGCCAATACCGCCACGCACCCTGCGGGGTGAATGGTCACGGTAAGATGCAAGTGGGCGGCGAAGCTGATCATGGATCACATCAAGCCAGATACGTTCCAATGCGTCAAGAGACGACGAGAATCACAGGCACCTTTGCCGAATCGAATTGCGGACGGTAGAAGTGGCGGAACCCCATTCGGAAGCGCCCTTGAAGACCATCGCCATCGACTTCGAAACAGCCAACGAACAGCGCGGCAGCGCCTGTTCGGTGGGGCTTGCATGGATCGAAGATGACCAGGTCGTGCGTGTGGAAGAGAGGCTGATCCGCCCGAAGGGCATGCGCTTTTCCCCATTCAACGTGGCGATCCACGGAATCCGACCGGAACATGTGGAAGACGCCGGGGAGTTTCCGGAGGTGATGGAGGAATTTGCCGAGGATTTCCGCGGGGCGACGATGATCGCTCACAATGCCGCCTTCGATTTCAGCGTCTGGCGCGCTTGTCTGGATGTCTATCGCCTGGGCTATCCCGAGCTTTCCTACCTTTGCAGCGTGAAGATGGCGCAGAAGGTCTGGCCGCATCTTGGCTCGCACAAACTCAATGTGCTGGCCGGACATCTGGGACTGCGTTTTGCCCATCACAATGCGGCAGAGGATGCCGCGGTTTGTGGCCAGGCGGCGATCGCGATCGCACGGTCACTTCAGGTGCCGCATGTGCGCGATATACCCGCGATGATCGGAATGAAGGTCGGGAGGCTCTTTTCCGGCGGTTATGATCCCTGCACCTGCAGGCTGAAATAGGACGTACTCCGAGGGAGCTGCTTGTTTCTGCTCCGGCGCTTCTTATCTCAGATCACGGATCGTTTACCGGAGCCCGCACCCATGAACCGACTAGCCTGCCTCGCATCTGCCGCCGCGCTTTCGTTCTGCGCCCTTGCGGCACCCACGTCCGCCGAAGTGATCGGCAAGGTGGGGGTCGACTGGATTGGTAACGACATCATCGTCGAGGCGGTTGCCGACCCGGAAATAAAGGGCGTGACCTGCCACGTTACCTATTTCGACCGGAGCATTATCGATCGCCTGAAGAAGGGCAACTGGTTCGAGGACCCGTCGAACAGTTCCATTGCCTGCCGCCAGACAGGTCCGATCGAGATCGGTGAAATCGACCTGTCGCGCGGAGGTGAGGAGGTCTTTCGTGAAGGCCGTTCGCTGATCTGGAAGGATCTTCTCGTCAAGCGCATCTATGACCAGGCGAACGACACTCTGGTCTATCTTGCTCACTCACGGCAAATCGTCGAAGGATCGGCCAAAATGGCGATCTCGACCGTACCGCTCTACGGCCAGCAGGTGGTCTGGACGAACGGCAAGCCCAAGCCGTGAGATCTTACGCTACGGCGGCCGCCGCAGCTTGCCCCGCCGCTCGGCCGGAGAACAGACAGCCTCCCAGAAAGGTGCCTTCGAGCGAGCGGTAACCGTGCAGGCCTCCGCCGCCGAAGCCTGCCGCTTCTCCCGCCGCGTAGAGGCCGGAAATGGCCTGGCCGTCCTGTCCCAAAACGCGGGCGGAGAGATCGGTTTCAAGTCCGCCCAAAGTCTTGCGCGTCAGAATATTGAGTTTTACCGCGATCAGCGGCCCGTGCGCGGGATCGAGAATCCTGTGCGGTTTGGCGGTGCGCACCAGCTTGTCGCCGAGAGAGCGTCGGGCATTGTGTATGCCCATGATCTGCGCATCCTTGCAGAAGGGATTGTCGATCTGCCTGTCGCGCGCGAGAATTTCGCGCTCCAGGTCTTCCAGTTTCAGGAGGTTGTTGCCCGTCAATCGGTTCATGCCGGCAATCAGTTCCGCAAGCGTCGGAGCGACCACGAAGTCTTCGCCGTGTTCCTTGAAGGCTTCCACCGGTCCGGTCGCGCGCCTGCCGACGGCGCGGCGCGCTGTCAGCTTCCAATCGCGGCCGGTCAGATCGGGGTTCTGCTCGGAACCGGAAAGCGCGAACTCCTTGCGGATGATGCTCTGGTTCAGGATGAACCAGCTATAGTCGTACCCTGTACTCAAGATGTGCCGCAGCGTTCCGAGCGTATCGTAGCCGGGGAAAAACGGTGCCGGCAGACGCCCGCCGATGGCGTCGAACCACATCGATGAGGGACCGGGGAGAATGCGGATACCATGATCCTGCCAGACCGGGTTCCAGTTCCGAAGGCCTTCGGTGTAGTGCCACATGCGGTCGCGGTTGATCACCCGGCCGCCTGCCGCTTCGGTGATTCCGATCATCCGTCCATCGACGTGTTTCGGTACGCCCGAGACCATGTATGCCGGTGGTTTGCCCAACCTCTCGGGCCACATCTGCCGCACGAGGTCCTGATTTCCGCCGATGCCGCCGGACGCGACGATCACCACGGGCGCGCGAATTTCGAAGTCGTCCACCGGCGTTCTTGATGTCTCAGCGCCGCGCACGGCTGAACTGGGTTCGAGGATGGCGCCCGCGACACCAATCACCGCATGGCCCGCGGTGATGAGATGATCCACGCGATGGCGCCACAGGAAGTGGATTTTCCCGGCTTTCTCGGCTTCACGCGCCCGGCGCTCAAAGGGTTCGAGCACGCCTGGGCCTGTTCCCCATGTGATGTGGAAACGGGGCACCGAATTGCCATGCCCTGTCGCCGGTCCGCCGCCGCGTTCGGCCCAGCCGACGACGGGGAAGAGACGATGCCCCATCTGCCGAAGCCAGGAACGCTTCTCGCCCGCCGCGAAGCCTACATAGGCTTCCGCCCAGGCGCTAGGCCAGAAATCGTCGTCCCGGTCAAACCCCGCCGTCCCAAGCCAGTCCTGCCAGGCGAGGCCGAACGAATCCTTGATGCCCATGCGTCTCTGTTCGGGCGAATCAACAAGGAACAGGCCACCGAGCGACCAGAAAGCCTGGCCTCCGAGGTTCTGCTCGGGTTCCTGCTCGACGACAATGACGGAGCGGCCGGCATCGGATAGTTCAGTGGCTGCCACGAGGCCAGCCAGACCCGCGCCGACGACGATGACGTCTGCTACATCGCTCACACCGCTCCTCCCAAAGCGCGGATGGCGACAGGTCCTGCCGCAGCATCCGGTCAAATACAGTCATGAGGCGCGACATGAGTCAATCTGACTGAGGCTATGAAAAAACCGGGCTCGCGGACGAACCCGGTTTCAGACGGTTATAGGTTGCGGATCAGCGGACGTAGACGATCCGGCTGCCATCCGCAGCGGTATCGATCGCTACGACATTGTTCAATTCGACATTCTTCTGCAGCAGGCCGGCGCGAAGAGCCGAATCCCGGTTGAGCTCGGCCTGAGCGTGACGAATCATCGCCGGGGTGGGATGGACGATGCTGTCGGGGATATCCAGGCGTTTGGCGCTGTTGTCGATTTCCGGGTCAGTATAGACGATGGAAAAATCGGTTGCGGATCTTACGGCGCTGCCCATGTCACGGGCATAAGCGCCGCCCAGGGTGGCAGTAGATATCAGAATTGCGAGAGCAAAAGCCTTTTTCATGGTCATTCTCCTATCTTCGTAACCAGCCGAAGAGTTTTGAAGCGGTTCGGTTGGGCGTTTGCGGTCGGAGAACTCGCGATGCGAAAGAGTGGTTCCGAATAATATTCTTAAAAATATGTAATGATTACAATAAATTAATCTTCCGCCACGCTGGCGTGTGGCGGAAGTTGTGCAGCATCTTTTGCGGTGCAAAAATCAGGCGGCTTCGCGAGACAGTTCGTCGGCGATGACCGTATCGAGGTTCAGGAAGCAGACCATGGTCTTTTCAAGCGCCACGATCCCGCGGCAGAAGGCGCGCTGGGCTTCCGGGATGATCTCTGGCGCCGGCTGCAGGTCTTCCCCGCGGATCGTCATCATGTCGGAAACCTGTTCAACCAGCAGGCCTACCAGCTTGCCGGCGATGTCGGTGACAATGATGGCGGAACGCTCGGAGGGTTCCGTCATCTTCATGCCGAGGCGGCAGGCCATGTCGATAACCGGAATCACGGCGCCGCGCAGGTTGATCAGGCCCAGAACGTAAGGGGGCGTATGCGGCATCGGTGTTACCGGCGCCCAGCCCCGGATTTCGCGGATCGCCATGATGTCGATGCAGAATTCCTGGTCTCCAAGATGGAAGGAGACGATTTCCAGGTAGGCGCCGGACTGCTTGATGGCATTCGTCATGTCAGAACTCTTCCCATTGATTTGAGGAACCCACGGCCTTCGGCT
The DNA here is from genome assembly GCA_900469955.1 of Hyphomicrobiales bacterium. Lineage (GTDB taxonomy): Bacteria > Pseudomonadota > Alphaproteobacteria > Rhizobiales > Rhizobiaceae > Neorhizobium. Next base: position 97,485 of record UBYX01000021.1, read on the forward strand.
TCGCGGAGGTCGGGTTGTTGTCGAAGGCTCCCGCGAGCTTGTTCATCAAGTTCAATGCGGGGGATGGTTTGCTGGGCGTCGAGGCGCCCGCCGTGTCGACGGGGCGCGGACCGCCGGCGCCACGAATCTGGAACTGGCTCATCAGCCTGTTCAGGCTTTCCGCATCGCTTGCAAGCGAGTGGCTTGCGGCAGTGCTCTGCTCCACCATCGTTGCGTTCTGCTGGGTTGCCTGGTCCATCTGGCCGATTGCGCTGTTGATCTCTGTCAGTCCGGTGGATTGTTCGCGCGCAGAAGTGAAAATCGCGTGAACATGGCCATCGATTTTCAGAATATCCTCGCCGATTCGGGTCAGGGCCTCGCCGGTAGCCTTGACCAGATCCACCCCGGTCTTGACCTCCTGGTTCGAGCGGGTGACGAGCGCCTTGATGTCTTTGGCGGCGCCGGCCGCGCGTCCTGCGAGCTCGCGGACTTCCTGAGCCACCACGGCAAAACCCTTGCCCGCTTCGCCCGCACGGGCTGCTTCTACACCCGCATTCAGCGCCAGAAGGTTCGTCTGGAAGGCAATTTCGTCGACGACGTTGATGATCTTGCCGATTTCGGCAGTGGCATCCTCGATCCGTCCCATGGCTGCCGTCGCATCGCGAACGACGGTTGCGGAGCGTTCCGTATAGGTCTTGGTGTGGGTAACCATCTCGCTCGCCTCTTCAGCGCGGTGGGTGGCGCTGCGGACGGTCGCGGTGATTTGTTCGAGCGCTGCCGAGGTCTCTTCGAGCGACGCAGCCTGCTGCTCGGTGCGCTTGGCGAGATCGTCGCCGGCCGAGCGCATCTGGTTCGCGCTTGCGCTGATCGAGCCGGCATTGGCGGCGACTTCGCTCATTGTGTGGCGCAGTCGTGCGACGACGCGGTTGAAGTCTTCGCGCAGCCGCTCCAGATCGCCGCGGAAGGGGTGATCGATGGTGACGGAGAGATTGCCCTCGGCGAGAAGGTTGAGCGCTTTGCCGAGTGACTGCACGGCATCGCGAATCGCGTCCGCCGCAGCTCGCTGGTCTGTTTCGCGGGCAAGGCGCTCCTGATCGTTGAGCTGCCGTTGCTTTTCGCTGTCTGATTCAAGTTGGCGTTTCTCGATCGCGGACAGACGGAAGATATCCGTCGCCCGCGCCATTTCACCGATCTCATCGCCGCGTTCTGCGCCCTCGACCGGTGTGGTATAGTCGCCATTGACGATCCGCTGCATGCTGGCGCGCACGCCGGCGATACCCCGACGGATAGCGCCTCCGTGGATGATCTGGAGAATCGCCATAATGGCCAGGGCAACAAGCCCGCATCCGATTTGAGCGTAAAGCGACCTGCTTGAGACCGAATTGGCTTCCGAGACCCGTTCCTTGACGACCGTGCTGCCTTTTTCCGCAAGGGCCCGCAACGCTGTATCCAGCCGCTCGCCGGCGCCGTCGATCGCGTCGTCGATCTTTGCGTATTCCTCGTCGGGCGCGCCAGCCTCGACCATCGCCTTGAGATCGCTCTGGATTGCCTTGCCGACCGCGGCGAGATCAGCTTCGAAGGTCGCTACAAGAGTTGGTGTGCCGATCTCGGCAGCGAGAGTTCTCATTTCCGTCACGCCAAGGCTCATCTGGCGAAGGGAGGATGCGATCGCTTCCAAGCGCTCGGGTGCCACCCGCTTTTCTTCGCGGTCCACGATCGTGTCCATCGCAGCGAGTATGAGCTGCGAATTGGCGATCCGCATCTGGTTGACGGAATCCACCTGGTTGTGAATGTGCGTTGCCCGCTCAAGGGCCAGTTCAACCTGATGACCTTCGTGCCATCCCACAATGAGCATGGCGCCAATACCGGCAAAGGCAGATCCGGCCAAGGTCCAAAGACGTTGGTTCACGGACAGTGTCTTGCGAGAACGACTATTCGTCATGCTGCTTGAGTTCCTTGACGCCGGATGAATTCCGCGGATCTTTGAGTACGATTGGGGCAGGCGAACCAATTGCGCGACATCATGTCTTGGTGAGCGGGTTGTCGCAGAGGCAGCGGGAAGGTTGCCGGCTTAGATGGCGTGGCTTCTCGCTTCGGGCCGACTCGCTGAACCACTTCGCATCCTTAAGCTCTCAGAAAGATATTAATCCTCTGCTAATCTTGTTCGGCGCGGGGCTTCCGAAAAATTCTGAGCGGCCTTACAATGATGCCCATGAACGCCAACGCCACCAACGCTCATCGCGTCCCGATAATCGCCGTTGCGAGCCTGCTTTTCCTCGGTCTCGGGGGAGTGGTTTTCTATGGCTGGCTGCGGTTCGGCTCTTCCATCGTACTTGCGCTCGATGAGAGCGGCCTGTCCTGGTGTTTCTGACCGGGCCCTAGTGCCGTGGGACAAATCAGCGCGACGACAGCTTGTTGAATTGCGTGTCGACGACTTCCCATCTATCTCTCCAGGAACGGCAGCCTGATTAGCAGGCGCGAACTGAGAGAATTCCAATGAAGACCTTTCGCACCATCCTTTGGGTCGCGGTCGTGGCACTTGCCGGCGTCCTTGTCTGGCTGACGATGGAAATGACCCAGTCGAGACAGGAACTTGCAGAAGGTCCATTCGGCGTTCCGTTCCAACTCGTCGCGCAGGACGGACAGCCGGTCACCGAAAAAGCGTTTCAGGACAAGCCGACGGCGCTCTTCTTCGGGTTCACGCATTGCCCGGAAGTCTGCCCCACCACCCTTTTCGAATTGAACGGCTGGCTGCGGCAGGTCGATCCTGATGGCACCAAGCTCAACGGCTTCTTCGTCAGCGTTGATCCCGAGCGCGATACTCCCGAATTGCTCGGCCAATATATCTCAAATGTCACCGATCGGGTGAAAGGCATTTCGGGTCCTCCCGAAAAGGTCAACGAGATGATCAAGGGCTTCAAGGTCTATGCGAAAAGAGTACCGGTGGACGAAAAGAACCCGAATGGCGACTACACCATGGATCATACCGCATCCGTCTTCCTGCTGGACAACGGCGGACGCTTCGCAGGCACGATCGCTTACGGCGAGAATTCCGACGTCGCAGTCAAGAAGCTCGAGAATCTGATCAAGGGGTGACGCCTTCGCGGTTGAAGCCGCCCATGCTTCTGTGGCAATCCTCTCGGCCATTGATCATCAGCTGAGAGATTATCTCCTTGAGCGAAATCCGCCTTTACGTCACGTCCACCGAAAAGGGCGCAGCACAAATCCTCGATATCCTCTCGGAAGTCTTCGGCGAGGAAGATCTGGCCATAGCGACCACTGAGGTCGACGAAAAGAAGGATATCTGGGAAGCCTCCGTCTACATGATGGCGGATGAAGAGGAGGCTGTGCGTGTGCGCATGGCCGAAGGCATTGGCCATGCCTTTCCCGATGCGGTGATCAGGCGCGAAGTCATTCCGGATATCGACTGGATTGCCAAATCGCTCGAAGGCCTGAAACCGGTTAGGGCAGGGCGCTTCCTCGTTCATGGCTCGCATGACCGCGACAAGGTCAAGGTCAACGATATTGCGATCGAAATCGATGCCGGGCAGGCGTTCGGGACCGGTCATCACGGCACGACCGCCGGCTGCCTCGAAGTGATCGAGGAGGTCATGCGAGCTCGTACCGTGCGTAATGCGCTTGATCTTGGATCGGGTAGCGGCGTGCTGGCGATTGCGGTGCGCAAGTTGAAGAACATCCCCGTTCTCGCAACGGATATCGACCCGGTCGCAGTGCGCGTCGCCAAGGAAAACGTGCGTCGCAACGGGATTGCGACCGGAATCCGATTGGAAACAGCGCCCGGCTTCCATTCGCCTGCCTTCCTTCAGGAGGGGCCATTCGATCTGATTATTGCCAACATTCTGGCGCGTCCACTTATGAAGATGGCGCCGCAACTTGCTGCGCATCTGGCGCCAGGTGGCTCTGTCATCCTGTCAGGCATCCTAGCCGGGCAGCGCTGGAAGGTGTTGGCCGCCTATAACGGCGTGAGGCTCCGCCACGTGCGGACGATCTGGCGGAACGGCTGGGTGACGATCCATCTCCGGCACGGCTGAGGCATTTTGCACTGCAGCATTGATGTCGCTGCACGGTTGAAGAGCCTAGATAGCAAAAAGGCGGCACCTGTGGTGCCGCCTTGCGATCAGCTTAAACGCTGATCTTACCCGCGAGCCGGGAGGAGGAGATGCTCAAGCGGGTCTCGTATTCTGAAAGCCGGGCGATTGAGGGAGGATCGTCGCGCCGGCCTTAATTCAGAATACGTAGCTGGTGGCGCCCTTGCGGCGCAGCTCTTCGCGGCTGGTGCCCAGACCCTTCAGCGTTTCGTCGTCGAGGTTCAGAAGAGCGCCGTTGACGTAGCGGGCAACCTGGCGTTCACGAGCTTCTACCACGCGGTTGAAGGCATTGCGGAAGAAGGAGTTTGCCATCGGAGTGATCCTTTGAGAGCGGGCCTTGTTGGGCGCCCGTTCGATGATCCAGATATAGGTTATGTTGCACTGCACAGTGAGGGGGTTTCCCTCATTGGTGGTATGCACTCAGCGCATAGACGGCTGCCCATGTGCCCCTACCGCGCATGAAATGCATAATCGCTGATCATGCCTCACCCGGCTGGCACATCCCATCGAAGATCGTCTAACATGGCATGATCTACTCGGAATCAAGCAGCCGGAAATTTGCAGCCATGTTTCAGTCTTTCGAAGTAAAGTCCGCCCCACAATTCGGTCGCGAGCGTGTTGCCGCGCTGAGGGCGAGATTCGCGGAGCTTGGCATTGACGGGCTTCTCGTGCCGCGTGCGGACGAATATCAAGGCGAATACGTACCCGCATCGGCCGAACGGCTTGCCTGGCTTACCGGATTCACCGGTTCAGCCGGAATGGCGCTCATCACGCAGCGTGAGGCGGTGGTCTTCGTCGATGGACGTTACGTCACGCAACTTGTGGAGCAGGTGGACGGCACGGTCTTCACCGGCGGCGACCTCGTCAACGAACCACCGCATGTCTGGCTGCCACGTCATGCGCCCAAAGGTTTCCGGCTTGGTGTCGATCCGTGGCTGCATGCGGGTGCCGAGGCGCGGCGGCTGGAAAAGGCGCTTGCGGGGATTGATGGCTCGCTGGTGCTTCTGGACGGCAATCCGCTCGATGCTATCTGGAGCGATCGTCCATCCGAGCCGCTCGGCGCCGTTTCGATCCAGAAACAGGAGCATACGGGGCTGCTCGCCAGCGAGAAAATCGCGGAGATCGCAAGACAGGTGAAGGAGAAGAATGCGGCTGCGGTCCTCATAACCGACCCCTCGTCCGTCGCATGGATCTTCAACATTCGCGGCGATGACGTTCCGCATACGCCGCATCCTTTGAGCCGCGCGATCATTCCGGCCGAGGGTCAGGCTGAAATCTTTCTGGACCAGATGAAGACCGGCATCGAGACTGCCGCTTACCTTGCGCAGATTTCCGTCCAGCATCCGCCATCGGAATTTCTGGCCCGTCTTTCGCTCTTTGCTAAGGATGGCGGAAAAATCCTGGTCGATTCCGAACTTACGCCGCTGGCACTGACAAAGGCGATCGCCGCCGCCGGCGGGGAGGCGGTGGAGACCTCCGATCCTGCGAAGCTGCCGCGGGCCTGCAAGAACAAGGCGGAGCTGGACGGTTCGGCTCAGGCACATCTGCAGGACGGTGCGGCCATGGTCGAATTTCTCCATTGGCTGGATGCGCAGCCGGTGGGTTCGATCACTGAGATCGGTGCGGTGAAGGCACTGGAGGAAGCTCGCGTTCGCGTCGGACAGAACATGCAGAACCCGTTGAGGGACATTTCCTTCGACACGATCTCAGGTGCCGGTGAACATGGTGCCGTCATTCATTATCGGGTGACGACCGAGACGGATCGCAAGCTCGAAGCAGGTGAACTTTTCCTGATCGATTCCGGCGCGCAATATATCAACGGTACGACCGACATCACCCGCACCGTCGCCGTCGGCGCGGTGGCGGAAGACCGAAAGCGCTTCTTCACATTGGTGTTGAAGGGCATGATCGCCATAAGCGCGGCGCGTTTTCCGAGGGGGACGCGCGGCTGCGATCTCGACCCGCTCGCCCGCATCGCGCTCTGGAAGGCAGGGGGCGACTATGCGCATGGCACCGGCCACGGCGTCGGCTCCTATCTTTCGGTCCATGAGGGTCCGCAACGCATCTCACGGCTTGCAACCCAGGAACTATTGCCCGGCATGATCCTTTCCAATGAGCCAGGCTACTATCGCCCTGGCTCTTTCGGTATCCGCATTGAAAACCTGATCTATGTGAAGGCGGCGGAAGAGATCGACGGCGGGGATCAGCCGATGCTTGGCTTCGAGACGCTGACATGGTGCCCGATCGACCGTCGGCTCGTCCTGCCGGCGCTGATGACGTCGGAAGAGCTCGAATGGCTCAACCGCTATCACGCCGATGTGCGGGTGAAGCTGTTGCCGCTCATCGACAACCAGGCGGTCAAGGATTGGCTTGTGGAGGCCACCGAGCCGCTGGCTTGAGCCGCGGAGCGATCAGAAGCCGAAGAGGTGGCGGCTGGTCATTGCCGCCGCCCAGCCGGCAGCGAGCATGATCAGGCCCGGATATCGCAAGCTGACCATAAGTGCCACCAGCATGGCGGTCTTTACGTCCCATCCACCATTGAAGAAGGCAGGAGCAACCAGCGTGGTCAGGACGGCAGCAGGCACCGCATTCAGGGCCTGTTCCATCCGTGGAGGGATCGTCTTCATCCGCGTGATCAGAACATAACCGCCGACACGCGTGAGAAAGGTCGCAACCGCCGCGGCAAAGATCAGCAGGAGCATTTCCGGGTTGAGAATGTCGCTCACGTCAGGCCTCCGCCTCTTCGGCGATGGGCTTCGGTTCGCTTGCGGGTAGCGGCAGCAATGCCGCCACCGCGACCCCCACAGCCGCGCCAATGCTGACATGCCATGGGGAGCCGACGAGATGATAGGCGGCGATGGAGCCGAGCGTGCTGGCAAAAACGACGGGATAGAATCCCATGCGCTGGCGGAATGCGAGGACCAATCCCATGAAATATGTCGGCAACAGGACGTCGATCGCCAATGTTCGCGGATCGCCTATCATGCTTCCGAACCACGCTCCGACGCCGCTGAAGAACAGCCAGGGGAAATAGATCGAGAGCCCGAAACCGAGGTACCACGCGAAGCTCACGCCTCGGCCATCTTCGCCGCGTTTTACCGACTCGGCGAACTGCGGGTCGGTCAACAAAAAGAAGGCGAAGAACTTCTGGATCGGCGAGAAGTGGCTGATGAAGCGGGTCAGCGCCGCGGAATAAAGGATATGCCGGAAATTGACTGCGAAGATCGAGAGCACGATCAGCCAGGGCGCGACGTGATGGCCAAAAAGCTCGATGCCGACCAATTGGCTTGCGCCTGCGTAGACGGTGGCGCTCATGACGGCCGCGTCCAGAACAGACAAGCCGTTGTCGACAGCGACGGCGCCGAACAGAATCGCAAAGGGCGCGGAGGAAATCGCAATGATAGCTCCGCCCTTCAGGCCCTCGATGACGTCTTCGCGATTCATGAAAAAGTCCTTTTAGGACGCTTTAGGGCTGCGCAGCTTTCAGCGCAATTGAATATGGCTGATGGAACGATCGATTCCGCTGAACTGTGGGGGTGTCGCTCTAGTCAATCCGCCAGAATCTCTGCGCTCGTCACGATGCCGACGCCTTTGGTTTTCATCTCGGCAATGGCCGCCTTGACGCCCTCCGGATCGATCCCGCGGCTTGCATCCTCGATGAAGCACACGGTGACGCCCGGAAGCATTTCAACCGCGTCCAGCGCGGAATATTTCACACAATAGTCGGTGGCGAGACCGCAGATGTCGAGTTCCTTCACCTGCTGTGCTCTCAGATAGTCCGCTAGTCCTGTGAACGCGGCCTGATCGTTGTCCCGAAAGGCGGAGTAGCTGTCGACCGCCGGGTTTTCGCCCTTCTGCTGAACGTAGTCTACGGCGGCGGTATTGAGATCGGGATGGAACTCCGCATCGGGCGTTTCCTGGACGCAATGGTCGGGCCACATGACCTGCGGCTTCCCTGAAAGCTCCCCCATTTCGAAAGGCTTCTTGCCTGGGTGCTGTGAGGCGAAGCTGCCGTGATTTTTCGGATGCCAGTCCTGGGAAGCAACGATAACGTCGTATCCGCCGTTTTCGATCAGCCGATTGGCGATCGGCACCACCTCGTCACCGTGAGCCACGGGCAGGTTGCCGCCGGGGCAGAAGCCGTTCTGGATGTCGATCAGCAGCAGCGCTTTCATTGCGACTTCCTCCGAATCTTGCTTCCGACAAAATGCCAATCATGGCCGGAAGGATCAAGCGGCCGAATGCAAAGCTTCTTCAAAGGCGGGTTCGGTGCTCTTCGGTTGTGAACGTCCATCACAACCTGCTGCAGATCGTCATCCGTTTGAAAGATTGCAAAAATTCCCTGGAACAATGTTGCCGGCGTCATCCGCGGGCGCTAGATCGTTTGCCATGACCCAGGATAATCGCCAGACTCTTCGTATCGCCGTCGCCCAACTCAACCCGACTGTCGGGGATGTCGCCGGCAATCTGGCCCTTGCGCGGGAAGCGCGCAGGGACGCCTCGGGCGAAGAGGCGGACCTCATTCTCTTTACCGAGCTTTTTATCTCCGGGTATCCGCCAGAGGACCTCGTCCTGAAACCAGCCTTCCTGGCGGCCTGCCAGAAGGCCGTCGAGCAGCTTGCCGCCGACACCGCCGACGGCGGCCCGGGTGTCATCATCGGCTTTCCGCGTCAGGGTGAGGCGGGCCGACACAATGCAGTGGCTCTTCTGGACGGCGGCAAGATCGTCGCAATACGAGACAAAGTCGATCTGCCGAACTACGGCGAGTTCGATGAGAAGCGCGTTTTCGCAGAAGGGTCTATTTCAGGACCGTACAACTTCCGCGGTGTCAGGATCGGCATCCCGATCTGCGAAGAGATCTGGAACGATATGGGCGTCTGTGAGACGCTGGCTGAAAGCGGAGCCGATATCCTGCTGGTGCCGAACGGCTCCCCCTACTATCGCAGTAAGGTGGATGTCCGTCATCAGGTCGCCCTGCGTCAGGTGATCGAAAGCGGCCTGCCGTTGCTGTTTGCCAACCAGGTGGGGGGACAGGACGAGCTTGTCTTCGACGGCGCAAGCTTCGCCTTCAACGCTGACAAGACGCTCGCCTTCCAGATGAGTCAGTTCGAACCGGCAATCGCAGTCACCGAATGGAAGAAGGTCGACGACAACTGGCGTTGTACCCGCGGCCCGATGGCCCGTATTCCCGAAAAGGAGGAGGCGGATTATCGAGCCTGCCTGCTGGGCTTCCGCGACTATGTCAACAAGAACGGGTTCAAATCGGTCGTTCTGGGCCTTTCCGGTGGTATCGACTCGGCTCTCTGCGCGGCAATCGCCGTGGATGCCTTGGGCGAGGAGCGGGTGCGCACAGTGATGCTGCCCTATCGCTACACTTCGGAGGAATCGCTGAAGGACGCGGCTGATTGTGCCAAAGCCCTTGGGTGCCGCTACGACATCGTGGCGATCGCCGAGCCGGTCGACGGTTTTTCGTCCGCACTGGGGGAACTGTTCGAGGGAACGGACGAAGGCATCACGGAGGAGAACCTGCAGAGCCGCGCGCGCGGAACGATCCTGATGGCGATCTCCAACAAGTTCGGTTCCATGGTGGTGACGACCGGCAACAAGTCGGAAATGTCGGTGGGCTATGCGACGCTTTACGGCGACATGAACGGCGGCTTCAATCCGATCAAGGACCTCTACAAGATGCAGGTCTACGGATTATCGGCATGGCGGAACGCGCACCTCCCGCCCGGTGCGCTGGGATCCGGTGGTGAAGTCATCCCGAAGAACATCCTTGCCAAGGCGCCGTCCGCGGAATTGCGCCCCAACCAGACCGATCAGGATTCGCTACCGCCCTATCCGGTGCTCGACGACATTCTCGAATGCCTGGTCGAACTGGAAATGGGCACGGAAGAAATCGTGGCCCGGGGGCACGACCTGGCGACCGTCCACCGAATTGAGCACCTGCTTTACCTGGCCGAATACAAGCGCAGGCAATCCGCTCCGGGCGTGAAGATCACCAAAAAGAACTTCGGCCGAGACCGGCGCTACCCGATCACCAACCGGTTCAGGGATCGGTAACGAGCATGGCGCTGCGGAGTTCGGTCGAGATCTACAATGTTCGCACCCGGCAAAACCGGGTGGTGTGGCAGACTGAAGCTCTGTTCGAAGCGCCGAACTGGTCGCCGGACGGCAGCTATCTGATGCTCAACAGCGATGGGTTGGTCTATCGGCTGTCACCGCAGGGTGACGATGAGCCAGCACTGGTCGATACGGGCTTTGCGCGCGAGTGCAACAACGATCACGGCATTTCGCCGGATGGCTCCCTGATCGCCATTTCCGACAAGGTGGAATTCGGCAAGTCGGCAATTTATGTGCTTCCGGCAAAAGGTGGGCATCCCCGGCTGGTGACCAAGAACCTGCCGTCCTACTGGCATGGCTGGTCGCCGGATGGTCGCAAGTTCGCCTATTGCGGCATCCGCGAAGATCTCTTTGACATCTATTCGATCGATATCGACGGCGGCGAAGAGACGCGGCTGACTTTCGGAGAGGGCCGCAACGATGGGCCCGATTATTCGCCGGACGGGGTGTGGATCTATTTCAACTCCAGCCGCACCGGCTTGATGCAGATCTGGCGCGTTCCTGCGGCGGGCGGCGCAGCGGAACGGATCACCGGCAGCAATTACGGCGACTGGTTTCCTCATCCGTCACCGAAGGGTGATAAGATCGTCTTCGTCTCTTACGACGCGGCGGTATTCGACCATCCGCGTGATCAACACGTCCGCGTGCGATTGATGGACATGGATGGAGCAAATGTCGAGACCCTGTTTGAGCTGTTTGGCGGGCAGGGCACGATGAATTCGCCGAACTGGTCGCCGAACGGAGACGAGTTTGCCTATGTGCGCTATTTCCCTGTCGCATGAGAGGCTTGAACGCGCGAGGCCTCTCGGGCATAACCCGAGATGTCAGGTGCCTGCCGCTGGCAGGAGAATCGGGAATCCGGTGCAAGACCGGAACGTGCCCAACGCTGTGAGGCGGACGCCTGCCGCAAGGTAGATGCCACTGGATTTCCGGGAAGGCAGCGGCGAGCGAAGGAAGCCAAGTCAGAAGACCGGCCTGCCAAGATAGACCGACCCGCATGGACGGCGGCAAGGTTTCTTTGATGCCCTGCGTCATCGCGCGGGGTGTCAGCATTGTTGGGGATTGACGATGCGACCTGACCTTTTTGCCGATGCCTTGATGCCTGCGGAAGAATTTCTGGAACGAGACCGTGCCGCGGTGTACCGGGTCATAGAGACGCGCCGCGACGTGCGCGACCAGTTTCTGCCAAAGCCGCTTCCGGATGATCTCATTGGGCGATTGCTGGGGGCGGCGCACGCGGCACCGTCTGTCGGCTTCATGCAGCCGTGGAATTTCATCCTGGTGCGTGATCCGGAGGTACGTGAGGCCGCGTGGCAGGCTTTTTCGCGGGCAAACGAAGAAGCGGCAGAGATGTTTCCGGAAGAACGGCGCGATATCTACCGGAGCCTGAAGCTGGAGGGCATCCGCAAGGCGCCGCTCAGCATTTGTGTCACCTGCGATCCCGACCGGGCAGGTCCCGTTGTCGTCGGGCGCACTCATGATCCGCGCATGGACACGTACTCAACCGTCTGCGCAGTGCAAAACCTCTGGCTGGCGGCGCGAGCCGAAGGTGTCGGAGTGGGCTGGGTCAGCATCTTCCGTGAGGCAGACTTGCGGGCACTGCTGGGTATTCCCGAGAAAATCCAGATCGTTGCCTGGCTCTGCGTCGGCTATGTCGACCGGCTTTATCAAGAGCCGGAGCTGGCAGTGAAGGGCTGGCGTCAGCGGCTTTCGCTGGAGGACCTGGTGTTCAACGATCAATGGGGTCGATCTTGATCACTGCTGAGGCTGTGGACCGGTAGACTTCGGATTGGCAAGATCAATGCTTTCATCCGGCAGAAACTGGGGGCCGACCATCCGGACTTTCCTATTCGGGTCGTAAGCGCGCTCCAGCGGCAGGTTAGCCGCCTTCGTTTCCCGTGGATCCTGCGTCCGCAAATCGGTGATTCCGGAATAGGGCTCCGGCTTCGGCAATTCGATCCCTTGTACCTTCAGCCGTTCTTTCCGCTCTTCCTCGACATCGGAGGGAACACAGGCGTTCGATCGGATCGACGCCAAAATGGCATTGCGTTCGTCTGACGTGCGCCAGAGTTGGCGTGCATTCTGGCGCTCCGCCGTCAACGCGTCGCGCTCACGCTCCACGGCGCCAAGCGCATCGCGCATTTCGTCGCACACGCCGCCATTCGCGCTGCCGAAGACGACGATGCTGCCGCCGCAGCCGCTGCGGCGCATCTCGATGCGGAGCTGACGAATGTCGCTGTTGATCTCGCCGAGATGTTGCGAGTAGCGCCGCGTCTCGGCCGTGCTGCCGATGATTTGGGGAGCATTGTTGAGTTGCCGGTAGAGCGCCGCGCAGACCGCCACATCCCGCGCAGAAGCGACGCTGGGCGCGAGCAGAATAGGAGCGAGCAGCAGGCTGCGGATACGCATGGTCGATGTTTCCGGCATTCTCTAGAGTCGGCAAACCGCATCATGAGACAAGCCGGTTGACAATATCATAAGCACGCCAACGCTATCAGCGGGTTCACGCCGTGCAAACCTAGGACGGCAGGGCGAAATCCGGTTGCGAGGCCTCCACCACCGCCAGAGCCGCCATGTTCACCACGCCGCGCGACGTGACCGAGGGGGAGAGAATATGCGCCGGCAGTGCTGTTCCCAGCAAAATCGGCCCGACGTGAAGTGCATCGGTGAGATTGCGAACGATGCCCAGTGAAATATTGGCTGCGTCCAGGTTCGGGAAGATCAGAAGGTTGGCCTCTCCGGTCAGCGAACTGTGTGGCAAAGCGCGCTTGCGCAGTTCCTCCGATAGGGCGGAGCCACCCTGCATCTCGCCGTCGACTTCCAGCTGAGGAGCCCGTTTGCGCACCAGGCTGAGGGCCGCACGCATCTTCTGGGCGCTCTCGGAGTCGCGCGAACCGAAATTGGAATGGCAGATTAGCGCCGCTTTCGGGACGATGCCGAACCGCTGGACTTCCTGGGAGGCGAGAACGGTGATTTCGGCGATTTCCTGCGCCGAAGGATTGTAGTTCACGAATGTATCCGTGAAGAAAATCGCACCGCGTTGGGAGATCAGGAGGCTCAGGCCCGAGAAGGCGCAGACCCCTTCTCTTTTACCGATAATCTGCTCGACGTCGCGCAGATGCCGATCATAGCCGCCTTCCACGCCGCAAATCAGTGCGTCGGCCTCGCCGCGCTTGACGGCAAGAGCTCCGATGACCGTGCTGTTGGTGCGCACAATCGTGCGCGCGGTCTCCGGATTGATGCCCCTGCGTCCCACCAGAGCGATATAATCATCGACATATTCACGGTACCGCGGATCATCTTCCGGATTGACGACTGCGAAATCGACCTCAGGCCGAATACGGATGCCAAAGCGTTGCAGGCGTGCCTCGATGACCGAAGGGCGGCCGATGAGGATGGGCGCCGCTGTCTTTTCTTCCAGCAGCACCTGGGCAGCGCGAAGCACGCGCTCGTCTTCGCCCTCGGCAAAGATCACGCGCTTCTTCTCAGAGGTCTTGGCGGCGGCGAAAATCGGCTTCATGACGAAGCCCGAGCGCCAGACGAAGCGGTTCAGCAGATCCAGATAGGCATCGAAGTCCTGGATCGGCCGCGACGCGACCCCGGTTTCGGCGGCCGCTTTTGCCACGGCCGGCGCGATGCGCAGGATGAGCCGCGGATCGAAGGGCGAGGGGATGAGATAGTCGGAGCCGAAGACCGGTGTTTCGCCGGAATAAGCGCGAGCGGCAACGTCGGAGACTTCCTCCCGGGCAAGTGCCGCGATCGCCTTCACCGCCGCCATCTTCATTTCCTCGTTGATCGTCCGGGCGCCGCAATCCAGCGCGCCGCGGAAGATATAGGGAAAACACAGCACGTTGTTGACCTGGTTCGGGAAGTCCGAACGGCCGGTGCAGATCATCGCATCCGGGCGGGCGGCGCGGGCGAGTTCCGGCATGATTTCCGGTGTCGGGTTGGCGAGCGCCATGATGAGCGGCTTCGGCGCCATGCGTGCAAGCAGTTCAGGCTTCAGCACGCCGGCAGCGGACAATCCGAGGAAGACATCGGCATCGTCGATGCTGTCCGCCAGGACGCGCTTGTCAGATTTCTGGGCGTAGATTTCCTTCCACTCGTCCATGAGCGTGTTGCGGCCGTCATAGACAAGGCCTTCGATGTCATGGACCCAGATGTTTTCCTTCTTCGCTCCGAGCGAAACGAGGAGATGCAGACAGGCGAGCGCTGCGGCACCGGCACCGGATGTGACGATCTTCACGTCGCCGATATTCTTGCCCGCAAGTTCCAGCCCGTTCAGGATCGCAGCGGCGACGATGATCGCCGTCCCATGCTGGTCGTCGTGGAACACCGGAATGTTCATCTTCTCGCGCAACCGGCGCTCGACTTCGAAGCATTCCGGCGACTTGATATCTTCAAGGTTGATCCCACCGAAGGTCGGCTCCAGCGCCGAGATGGTAGAGACCATCGCCTCGATGCCGGGAGCGTCGATTTCGATGTCAAAGACGTCGATGCCGGCGAATTTCTTGAAGAGGACGGCTTTGCCCTCCATCACCGGTTTCGATGCCAGCGGGCCGATATTGCCGAGGCCGAGGACGGCGGTGCCATTGGAAACGACCGCGACGAGATTGGAACGGGCGGTGAAGTCGGCAGCCGCATCGGGATTGTCGCGGATCGCGAGACAGGGGGCGGCGACACCCGGAGAATAGGCGAGCGCCAAGTCGCGCTGATTGCCGAGCGGTTTGGTCGCCTGGATTTCGAGCTTGCCGGGGCGAGGATAGCGGTGGAAGAACAGCGCCTGCTCGTCGAGATCGCCGCTGACCGGCACGGCCGGCGATTTCGGTTTATCCTGCGCGTTCATGGTTCCTCCTGGCTTGTCTGTTCTGCATGGGCTGGTGGTAAGGAGAGACCCCTCCTTACATCAATCAGCCGGGTGCGACAGCAGCTAATTTGCGCTCGTGGCGGAAATTGGAGCCACGCGGAAGAGCCGGCGAGCGGGGTTTTCCGGAGCCGTGTCATCATCCTGAAACACGAGTCTGGTTTTGAAAACGAAAGAAGCGGCAACGAAAGGACGACTTCGTGACCGGGCAAGTGGAAACAAGGCATTTCAGAACGCTCTTCATTTCGGACGTGCATCTCGGCTCCAAGGCCGCCCGAACTGACTTCCTGCTGGACTTCCTGCGTTATCATGAAGCCGATACCATTTTTCTTGTGGGCGACATCATCGACGGCTGGCGGCTGAAACGGAACTGGTATTGGCCGCAGGGCTGCAACGACGTTGTTCAGAAGTTTCTGCGCAAGGCGCGCAAGGGAACCCGCATCGTCTATATTCCCGGCAATCACGATGAATTCCTCCGGTCGTTCCCCGGCACCCATTTCGGCGGAATAGAGGTGGCCGAGCGGGCAATCCACGAGATGGCAGACGGCAGGAAATACCTCGTGCTGCACGGTGACGAGTTCGATGTGGTTGTTCGCAATGCCCGCCTGCTCGCCTATCTCGGCGACTGGGCCTACGATGCGGCGATCGTCATCAACCTCGGCCTCGCGGCCATCCGCAGACGTCTCGGCATGCCCTACTGGTCCTTTTCCGCCTGGGCAAAGTTGCAGGTCAAGCACGCCGTCAACTTCATCGGCGAATTCCAGCGCGTCGTGGCAGAAGAGGCGCGCCGCCATAATGTGGAAGGCGTGATCTGCGGTCATATTCACCATGCGGTGATGGAAGACATCGACGGCATCCACTATGTCAATACCGGCGACTGGGTGGAAAGCTGCACGGCAATCGCGGAACATCCAGATGGCACGCTCGAAATGATCTCCTGGCAGCGAGATAGCGCCGTCGCCGAGATCAAGACACTGGCGAAACCGCCGGTCCTCGAGGATATGCAGGCCGCCTGACGCGATCGACTTATATAGCCGTGCCTAGGGTCATTTCTTGCCATAGGCAGGGCCGGGGCTCTGTGTTAGGTAAGCTGCAAGTTTCAGCAACCTACCCGTGAAATCGTGATTCCTGCACAGACGGCGCCCGCTGCGCCCCGGTTCTTCCAATTGCGCTGCGCGCTCGCCTATGGTGCGCCGTTGGGAGTAAACGGCGTCATTTTGCCTTACCTGCCGGTGTGGCTCAACGGACTTGCCTTCTCCGAGTTTGAAATCGGGGTTGTGCTTGCCGCGCAACTTCTCTTGCGGGTATTCGCAGCTCCGCTGGCCGGCGTTTTTGCCGACCGAATGAGCGAACGGACATTGATGCTCGCCTGGTCCGGCGCGTTGTCGTTGTTGACGGCACTTGCCATGTTCTTCACTCGCGAATTCTGGCCGGTCCTTCTGATCGTCGGTATTCAGGCCGCAGTCTTCGCCCCTTATGCTCCGATTGTCGAATCGGTTGCAGTTACAGGTGTCCGGCGCTGGGGATTTCAGTACGGCGCCATGCGTGTCTGGGGCTCGGTCGGGTTCATGGCTGTAGCGCTGATCGTCGGAGAGTTTCAGGGCTATTGGGGCTCCCAAGTAATCCCACCCGCGGTGGCGGTAGGATTTCTGCTCACCGTCTTGGTTGCTTTTGCCGTGCCCAGGCTTGGTCAATCGGTGGCAAGACCAAGCAAAACCGACTCCCATCCCGGTCCGACCCGCCGTCTAGACTTGCATGTGTTGATGATAGGAGCGTCGATTGCTCAGGCAAGTCATGGGATGTTCTATACGTTCGGCACGATCCACTGGCAGCAGATCGGCTTCTCGAGCGGATCGATCGGGATTTTGTGGAGCGCAGCCATCATTTTCGAAATCGTTGTCTTTCTGACGGCCGGCAAGCTTGCAAAGTCCGTGTCTCCCTGGACCCTGCTGCGTATTGGCTGTGCGGCGGCGATCCTGCGCTGGAGCCTGTTTCCTATCTCGCTGGGGTTCTGGGGTTATATGGCACTGCAGGGCATGCACGCCTTTTCTTTCGCCTTTGTGCATCTCGGACTTCAACAACGCTTGGTGGAATCGGTGCAGGAGCATCAGGAATCCACTGCGCAGGGCGCATATGTCTTCTACAACGGCGTCTTCCTGGCAATGGCGACCATATTGTCCGGTTACCTATACCGGCAATTTGGCGTGACCAGTTACCTTGCGATGTCGCTTCTCGCCTTGATCGGCCTCGCAACCATTGCATTTGCGGCTCGCATTCAGCCCCAGAGATCAGAATCGGGCGGATAAACCAGCGAGCCCTCGTACCGGAGGCCGTTCGGCCGATCCTTTGCAAGCAAAAGCGGCCCGTCGAGATCGGCGTAATCGGCATCCTGTGCCAACAGAACCGCCGGAGCCATCGCAAGCGAAGAGCCGACCATGCAGCCGAGCATGACCAGGAACCCGAGGCGTTGAGCCTCGGCCTTCATAACCAGCGCCTCGGTCAGACCGCCGGTCTTGTCCAACTTGATGTTGACCGCATCGTAGCGGTCGCGAAGGCTCTCCAGGTCTTCGGTAGCGTGCACGCTTTCATCGGCGCAAACCGAGACCAGCCGTCGAATTCCCGCCAGGGCCGCGTCCTTGCCGGCAGGCAGAGGCTGCTCGATGAGCGACACGTTCATTTCCGCTGCGATGGCCATGTGATGAGCGAGGTTTTCTTCTGTCCATCCTTCGTTTGCATCAACGATGATGCGTGAGTTCGGAGCTGCCTCGCGAACAGCGCGGAGCCGCGATTCGTCATCCCCTGTACCGAGCTTGACCTTGAGCAGCGGGCGTTGCGCATTCTTGCGGGCATCGGCGGCCATCGCCGCCGGTTCGCCAAGTGAAAGCGTGAAGGCGGTAACGAGGGGCTTCCGGCCGGCGGCGCCGATCATATCCGCTACCCGGCTGCCACTGCGCTTCGCCTCCAAATCCCAAAGCGCGCAATCCACCGCATTCCGTGCGGCCCCTGGTTTCATCCGGGTCTGCAGTTCCTCGCGGGTCAGGCCGCTGTCGATAGAATCTGCGATCGACTGGATATCCGAGAGAACGCCGCCCAGGCTTTCGCTATAGCGTTTGTAGGGCACGCATTCGCCGCGCCCCGACAAACCATTTTCATGGATCGTGCAGGTAACGACCTCGGCTTCGGTCTTTGAGCCGCGCGAAATGGTGAACAGTCCGGCGATCGGAAAAGTTTCTATTGTGGCTTCGAGGTGACGGCGCATGGTTTTACGCATCCCTTTGATGCAAATACCTGTGAGGTGACTTTATTGCTGATCCTGAAAATGCGATCAACCGTATCGTATTGAATCCTCAAATGATCAATGACTGCGAAAGAAGCCGTGACGTCCAAGGCAGCCGAAATCAAGGCCGAAGATCTGCCAGGCGGCGAACGTTACCTCCTCGCCGGTGACTGGCGAGGTTCGACAATCTCTCCGATCCTGAAAGATCTCGAACGGCTGGAGCGCGCCGAGGGGCAGGGCAGGCTGGAGATCGACCTTAACGGGGTCGGCGGTGTCGATACCGCGGGCGCGTGGCTGATTCGACGGCTGATGACCTCGAAGGTCGAACAGGGCCGCGAGGCCGTGCTTACCGGGGGCGAAGGACCGATCCGGGAACTCATCGGAGCGTTGCCGGAAAAGGCGCCGGCTCCTCCTGTCGATAGCGGGAACAGAGGAACGCTTTTCGAGCGGGTATTTGCCCCGAGCGGCAAGGTCATGGTGGGGCTTGGCGGCGACTTTTACGCCGCCATGCACATTCTTGGTTCGGCAGTCCGCGGCGCGCAGATGAAGTTCGGGCGAGGGGCCGGGGTATCTCCTGCATCGGTGGTCACCCATATTGATCGCATGGGCGTTCGGGCCGTCCCGATTATCGTGCTGATGTCGTTCCTGATCGGCGCCATCATCGCGCAACAGGGTGCTTTCCAGCTCCGTTACTTCGGCGCGGAAATCTTCGTGGTCGACCTTGTCGGCATACTTCAGCTTCGCGAGATCGGGGTTCTTCTCACGGCGATCATGATCGCCGGCCGGTCGGGCAGCGCGATCACCGCGGAGATCGGTTCGATGAAGATGCGGGAGGAAATTGATGCGCTGACCGTCATCGGTCTCAACCCGGTGGGCGTGCTGATCTTTCCGCGCCTTGTGGCGCTCACCGTGGCGTTGCCGCTCCTGACCATCATCGCCAATTTTGCCGCCCTTTTCGGTGCCGCGGTCGTCGCCTGGGCCTATTCGGGCATCACGTTCGACACCTACCTCTCACGTCTGCACGAGGCGATCGACCATACATCCGTTGCATCTGGGATGATCAAGGCGCCGTTCATGGCGCTGGCGATCGGCATCGTTGCCGCCGTAGAGGGCATGAAGGTCGGCGGCAGCGCCGAATCTCTCGGACAGCACGTCACCACGTCGGTCGTGAAGGCTATCTTCGTCGTCATCCTGATGGATGCGCTTTTCGCCATCTTTTATTCGGCAATCGATTTCTGATGGGGGCGGGGTTGGAAGAGGCGGCAGAGGGCAGCGTCAGGGATAAGCCAAACGGCGGCAAGGTCGTGCTTTCGGTGCGCGACGTGACTGTCGGTTTTGGCGAGCAGTTGGTGCTCGATCGTCTGAACCTCGACGTCTATCGCGGTGAAATCCTGGGTTTCGTGGGCGCTTCGGGCACCGGCAAGTCCGTACTCATGCGCACGGTTCTCGGCCTTCTGCCGCACCGGTCGGGCGTGATCGAAATCCTCGGCATCGACTACGACAACGCATCCGAAGAGGAGCGCATGCAGGTGGACATGCGCTTGGGTGTGCTGTTCCAGCACGGAGCACTGTTCTCGGCGCTGACCGTCAAGGAGAACATCCAGCTTCCGATGCGCGAATATCTGGATTTGCCGCAGTCGCTGATGGACGAACTGGCCTATCTGAAGGTGGAAATGGTGGGGCTGCCGCCGGACGCAGCCGACAAATATCCATCGGAGCTTTCAGGCGGCATGATCAAGCGCGCTGCGCTCGCACGGGCGCTTGCGCTGGACCCGGACCTGGTATTCCTCGACGAGCCGACGTCGGGTCTCGACCCAATCGGGGCTGCCGATTTCGATGCACTGATTGCCAAGCTGCGCGACACTCTGGGGCTGACGGTTTATATGGTAACACACGACCTCGACAGCCTTTTTTCGGTTTGTGACCGTATTGCCGTGCTCGGCGAGAAACGGGTATTGGTGGAAGGTACCCTTGAAGATATGTTTGCTCATGACGATCCATGGGTACAGTCCTATTTCCGCGGGAAGCGGGCGCGGTCGGTCGTGATCCACGAAAAGCAGCCGGCTGCGGAAGTAGAGAAGTGACTTAATCCATGGAAACCAGAGCCAACTACGCCCTTGTCGGTTTCTTCACGCTGCTGGTGATCGCAGCCGCCTTTGGCTTCGTCTATTGGATGGCGCAGTCCGGTCGCGGTGGACCTACGGCTGAACTTGCGATCCGCATCCCGGGATCGGCAAACGGCCTTTCGGTCGGCTCGCCGGTTCGTTTCAACGGCATTCCGGTCGGTTCGGTCCGCAGCCTTACGATCGATCCGGACGATCCACGCTACTCGATCGCTTTTACCGAAGTGAGGGCGGATGCCCCGGTCTATCAGTCCACTCAAGCTGCTCTTGAAGTGCAGGGACTGACGGGGGCGGCTTATATCGAGCTTTCAGGCGGCGCCAAGGGCGAGGAGAATATCCTTCAGAAGTCGCTCGAGACCGGGCGTCCCGCCGTTCTGATCGCCGAGCAATCGAGCGTTACGAACCTGCTCGCCACCGCGGACAAGATCCTCGACCGAGCCGACGGGGCGATCGGCGATATCCAGGGATTCGTTGCGGATGCGCGCGGGCCCCTCACTCAAACCATTCGCAATGTCGAAACCTTCACCGGCGCTCTTGCGCAGAACTCCGATAGCATCGATAAATTCCTGAACAGCTTGGCCACGCTGTCGACGACGATCGATCGCGTCTCCGGCACATTGAATTCGACCCTTCAGGCTGCCGAGCGACTGGTGAGCGCGATCGATGCCGAGAAGATCAATGCGGTCGTAACCAATACCGAACGGGCTACACGAAATATCGCGAACGCTTCGGACAACTTCGGCGATCTTGTCGCCAATGTCAGGAATGCAGCGGCAAATTTCGAACAGGCAGGTACTCAGGCCCAGAGCGTATTGCGGCGTGTCGATACGGTCATGAGTTCGGTTAATCCCGAGCAGGTCAAAACCACCATCGGCAACATAACGGCTGCCTCGGAAGACGCCCGGCAGACGATTAGTTCCGCTCGCGACGTGGTCGACAGCTTCGCCAATCGCAGGGAAGACATCGACCGGGCGGTTGGCGACTTCACCGAACTCGCGCGCAAGCTGAATGAGGCATCCAGCCGCGTAGATGGCATTCTCGCCAAGGTCGACGGCCTCGTTTCGAGCGACGATTCACAGGGGCTTTTTGCTGAAGCCCGTAGAACGCTGGAATCTTTCCGGACCGTGGCCGACAATATCAATGCGCGCGTAGGCCCGATCGCCGACAATCTCACGCGCTTCTCTGCAACAGGGCTGAGAGATATCCAGACCTTGGTGAACGACGCCCGGCGCACCGTTCAGTCGCTCGATCAGACAATCAACAACTTCGACCAGAACCCGCAAAGGCTGATCTTCGGCGGGGAGACAGTGAAACAGTATGATGGCAGGACACGCCGGTGACGCGAGCCGCGATTTGGAGACTGGGATTTTGATGACTGGTATGGAGTTATTGACGCGACGCGCGAACCGCCGCCCGCTCCTCGTCGCGCTGCCATTGGTGGCAGTGCTTGTCACCGGCTGCGGCGGCAGCGCGAACAACGACACGTTCGACCTCTCTATCGCATCCTCAGGTCAAGGGCCTGCGGCACGCAATCGACAGATCCTGATCCCCGAGCCGACTGCGGTCAAGCTGTTGAACAGCGAGCAGGTAGTGGTGCGCGTTTCTCCTTCGGAAATCCAGTATCTTGCCAATTCCCAGTGGGGCGACCGTTTGCCGGCTCTCGTTCAGTCGAAGCTCGTAGAAGCCTTCGAAAACTCCGGTCGTGTCGGCGGCGTTGGCAAACCGGGACAGGGCCTCGCCATCGACTATCAGGTGGTGACCGACATCCGGGCCTTCGAAGTGAGCGCCGGCAGTCCCCGTGTTGCGATCGTGGAGATCTCGGCAAAGCTGCTCAACGATCGCAACGGGACAGTGCGCGCCCAAAGCGTCTTCAAGGCTACGGCGCCGGTGTCCGGATCGGAGAACCGTCACTTCATCGAAGCGCTCGACAAGGCTTTCGCCAAGGTGGGCGCAGAGATGGTCGACTGGGCGCTAAAAGTCATGTGAGACGCCGCTCCCCCTCCTGGGCGAGTAAACGAGCCAATCCGAAACAAAAAAGGCCGCCTTCTAGGCGGCCTTCAGACCGCTGACA
>UBYX01000012.1 GCA_900469955.1 Hyphomicrobiales bacterium
AACTTTATGGGGTCAGTTCAGTTCGCTCCGGGCTTCCTGTAGATCGGCGTGGGGGTGACGATTACAGCGTGCCCTTGCGCTGCTGCACCATCATGTAGGTGTCGTAGGTGTATTCGGCGATTTGGTTCCAGAGATAGCCGTCCTTCTTGAAGGCCTGCTGGCTGTCGTAGATCTTCTTGAAGGCGGGGTTCTTGGCGGTCAGTTCCGCATAGACCTCCTGGGCAGCCTTATAACTCGCGTCGAGGATTTCCTGGCTGAAAGGCTTCAGAATCGCACCTTCTGCCACGAGTTGCTTCAGCGCCTTGGCATTCTGTGCATCGTAGCGGGCGAGCATGTTCTGATTGGCGTTGGCGCAGGCATCTTTCAACATGCGCTGGTAGCTCTTCGGCAGAGCCTTGAACTTTTCGAGATTGAAGAAGGCGTGCACCGCCGGGCCGCCTTCCCACCAGGCGGGATAGTAGTAGTATTTCGCGACCTTGACGAAGACGAGCTTCTGATCGTCATAGGGGCCGACGAATTCGGTCGCGTCGATGGTGCCCTTTTCGAGGGCCGCGTAAACGTCGCCGCCGGCAATCTGCTGCGGCGTAACGCCGAGCTTCTGCATGACCTGACCCGCGAGGCCGGCAATCCGCATCTTGAGGCCGTTCAGGTCGCTTACCGTGTTGATTTCCTTACGGTACCAACCGCCCATCTGGACGCCCGTATTGCCTGCCGGCAGAGCGTAAAGATTGTAGCCGGCGAGAAACTCGTTGATCAGCTCGTTGCCGCCGCCGACCGAAAACCAGGAATTGGTCTGTCGGGCGTTGAGGCCGAAAGGGACCGCCGTGCCGAGCGCGAAAGTCGGATCCTTGCCGATGTAATAATAGCAGCAGGTATGCGCCATTTCGACGGTTCCGCTGGAAACGGCATCCGCGGCCTGCAGGCCCGGCACGATTTCACCAGCGGCGAACGGGTGGATGGTGAAGTTGCCGTCGGAGGCTTCCTTCACGCTCTCGGCGATCTCGGTGGATGCCGTGAAGAGGACATCGGTATTCTTGGTGAAGGACGACGTCATCCTCCAGGTGATCTTCGGATTTTCCTGGGCGATAGCTGGTGCGGCAAGCGCGGTCGCAGCGGCGGCGCCCACGCCGGCGGTCGCTGCCTGCCGGAAGAAATGTCTGCGGTTCATCGGAATAATGCCTTGTTGACTTTAGGAGGTGCTCGGATTTTCACCCGCGCGGGCCGGTCTTAATCCTTTAATTTCTGGAACAGCAAGCGGAAAATCCTGAAGATTGCGATGCGACGCGGCCTATCTTTCCAGATATTGCGTGATCGCCCGCGCGGCAGACGCCGTTCCCTGCCTCAAAAAACCGCTTGAACTTTTCCGATTACGGCTTAGATTAGAATTATTCTAAACAAAGGATCCTCATGTTCGGCCGTCTGCTGCCCACTTCCAAGCGTTCGTTTGAATCGCTGAGCGAAGAGGAAATTCTCGCCCTTGCCATCGCCTCCGAGGAGGAAGATGCCCGTATCTACTTGTCCTATGCCGACAGCCTCAGAGAGCAATATCCCGCCTCGGCCAAGGTTTTCGAGGACATGGCGGAGGTCGAGCAAACCCACAAGAATTCCTTGATCGAAATCTTCCGCTCCCGTTTTGGCGAGAGAATTCCGCTCATCCGGCGGGAGCACGTGCGCGGCTTCTACGAGCGCAAGCCGGACTGGCTGCGCAAGAACCTGCCGCTGGAGACGGTCAGGGCGCAGTCTGAAGCCATGGAGAGCCAGGCGGCGCGTTTTTATACGGAGGCAGCCAAGCGCATTTCCGACGCATCAACGCGGAAACTCCTTGGCGATCTGGCGCTTGCGGAGCAGGGACACGAAGATATCGCACGGATGCTCGACGAGAAGCACACGCCCGGTGAAGTGAAATCGGAGGAGGATGCGACCGCCCACCGCCAGTTCATTCTCACCTACGTGCAGCCGGGGCTCGCCGGCCTGATGGACGGCTCCGTATCGACCTTGGCGCCTATCTTCGCCGCCGCCTTTGCGACCGGCGATACCTGGTCGACCTTCCTGATCGGTCTTTCGGCCTCCGTTGGCGCCGGCATTTCCATGGGATTTACCGAGGCCGCCCATGATGACGGCAAGATTTCCGGCCGTGGTTCGCCCGTCAAGCGCGGGTTCGCATCCGGAATCATGACGGCGATCGGCGGTCTCGGTCACGCCCTGCCTTATCTCATTCCGCATTTCTGGATCGCGACGACGATCGCTGCAGTGGTGGTGTTCGTGGAGCTGTGGGCGATCGCCTTCATTCAGAACCGCTACATGGAGACGCCCTTCATGCGGGCCGTTTTCCAGGTGGTGTTCGGTGGCTCGCTTGTACTGGCGGCGGGCATCCTGATCGGGAACGGGTGAGGAACGGTCGGGCAAAGCTCGGGCACTCGCGCCAGTGAATCGATTGCAGCGACGAACGCTCTCATCCCAAGGCGAAAGGCCGGGCGCCGGTGCGGAACTCATGCAAAACAAAACCGCCTGCAATCGGTTGAATTGCAGGCGGTTCAAATTTCACTGTCCGGTAACGTTTGTTACTTCAATGCACCGACCAGCAGATCCTTGCCGTTTTCGATGCTGACCCAGCGGCCGGTATTGAAAGATGCCTGGCGCTTCAGGAAGGTGTAACGCGTCTGATACCACGGTTTGACCTGGTCATCGAGATTGTCGAGGACGAAGTCTCCCTCGGAGGTGCGAAGCGTCAGGACCGCATGACCCTCGCCATCGGGCTTGCGAACAACAGTCATCAGCAGATCCGACAGGGCAAACCCGCGGGCTACCAGTTCCTTGCGCTTCTCGAGGGCGAAGTCTTCGCAATCGGCAAAATTGGTCGGATAGCTCCAGACTTCTTCGCGGCCATAAACCTGCTTGTCGGTCTTGGCGATGTAGCGGGCGTTCACGACCTGGTTGATCTGGCGGACGATGGCCCAGCCTTTGGCGCTGACTTTGGGAGCCGGAGCGGAACGGCTCTTGACCGAACATTCCGCCTGATACTTCTGGCAAAATTCATAGTGCCCGATCGGCTGGGAAGTAATGGCCCCGGTAACCATGGAAGCTATCGGCCGTGGGGCCGGCACTGCTGCACTCACTGGTACAAGTACGCTAACTAGGATCACGGCAAGTCGCCGTGCCTGCAAGGCTATCATCATGGACCCGTCCCTTAAAATCCTAATGAAAAGTTAAGGTGTGAACGGTGGCTGAGTCAATCATTTAGGCTTTGTTAATCTTCGGGGATCACTTCTTATGGTTAAGGCTGCATCATTTTTGCCTCAGCCCAAAATTTGATCATTCATTATTAGGTTCCGAACCGCGGCCCTTAGTTTCTCGATATCCTGAGGGCGGGAGAGCCGGTGATCGCCGTCGCGGATCAAGGTTACGATGACATCGTCGGCAGGCAGGAATTCGACGAGCTTCAGCGCGTGCTGATAGGGAACGTCGGGGTCCTTCATCCCCTGCAGGATATGGACGGGGCAACCCGTTTCGATAATGCCTGTCATCACAAGATTCCGGCGTCCGTCGTCGATGAGGTCGCGGGTATAGATATTGGGCTCCGGGCTGTATTCCGACGCTTCCTCGAAGTAGCCTCGCTCGGTGAGGGATTGCCGCTGCGGCTCCGTGAGGTGGGGTTCGATGAGTTCGGCGGTGAAATCCGGTGCCGGCGCGATCAGCACGATCCCGTCGATCTTCGGCGCCCGTTTCCGGCTCTTCAGTTCCTGTACGAGGCGCAGCGCGATCCAGCCGCCCATGGAAGAGCCGATCAGGACAACGCGTTTCGGCTTGATGTTGTCGAGGACGGCGATTGCCTCCTCCAGCCAGCGCGAGATCGTTCCCTCCCGGAAAGCGCCGCCGGAGGCTCCGTGTCCGGAATAATCGAAGCGGATTGCCGAAAGCCCGAGCTCTCCCGCCAGTGCCTCGATCTCCATTGCCTTCGTGCCGGACATGTCCGACCGGTATCCGCCGAGCCAGACGAGGGCCGGACCCGCGGTTTTCTTTTGCGCCGGACGATGGAGTACGGCGATCTCGCGGGCGGATAGACCCGTGCCTACTACGATCCTCATTTCAACGGTATTGGCTGCGGCCTCTGTCATGGCGGTTTCCTCGGTCCTGGCGCGGCTTATAAAACAGATTCGCCACGTGCCGACAGCAGGTGATTTTTCTATGACGATATGCTATTGACTTCGCGCGAGTGATCACGACATTGCCCTCGGCCGCATGCCGGGCGAGCAAAAGTCGCCGCTTGCGTTCCGAAACAACATGGAGAATACGACCATTCGCAGACCATTCAAAGCCGATGCCCCCGTCAAGGAGGGGCCGCGCTCCAATAGGGAAATTCGCATTCCCAAGGTCCAGCTTATCGATGCCGAAGGACAGAACCTCGGTGTGGTTCCGACCGACCAGGCTCTCCGCATGGCAGAAGAGGCCGGCCTCGATCTCGTCGAGATCTCGCCGAACACCGAACCGCCGGTGTGCAAGATCCTCGACCTCGGCAAGCTGAAATATGCGAACCAGAAGAAGGCGGCCGAAGCCCGCAAGAAGCAGAAGATCGTCGAAATCAAAGAAATCAAGATGCGCCCCAACATCGACACCCATGATTATGAGGTGAAGATGAAGGCGATGAACCGTTTCTTCGAAGACGGCGACAAGGTCAAGGTGACGCTGAAGTTTCGCGGCCGCGAAATGGCCCACCAGGAACTCGGCATGAAGCTTCTGCTTCAGGTAAAGGACGACACCACGGAAATTGCCAAGGTGGAAGCCGAACCGAAGCTCGAAGGTCGCCAGATGATGATGGTGCTGGCGCCGAAATAAGCGCCGGTCACCCGCCTGCTTGCGGATTACCGGCAGTCCAGCCGGGTTTTTACCGCGCTTTCTTTCCCCATTGCGCTTTTGACCGGCTGCGGTTATAAGCGCGCGTCCGAACGGTCCGGCAGGGCATGCCGTGGCCGTTCTAAATGCTTGAAGCCAGCCTCGTCTGCCGGTTTCGATACAAGAATGGAGTAGCAAAATGCCCAAGATGAAGACGAAGTCCGCTGCCAAGAAGCGGTTCAAGGTCACTGCAACCGGCAAAGTCGTTGCAGCCGCCGCCGGCAAGCGCCACGGCATGATCAAGCGGTCCAACAAGTTCATCCGCGATGCACGCGGAACGATGATCCTTGCCGAACCTGATGGCAAGAAGGTTATCAAGAACTACCTGCCGAACGGTCTCTGAGACCCCTCGTCACTTTTGGATCAGTTAAGGAGATCATGATATGGCACGCGTAAAACGGGGCGTCACTTCCCGCGCCAAGCACACCAAGACTTTGAAGGCAGCCAAGGGCTTCTACGGTCGCCGCAAGAACACGATCCGCGCCGCCAAGGCCGCTGTGGATCGCTCCAGGCAGTTCGCCACGCGCGACCGCCGCGTCAAGAAGCGCAATTTCCGCGCCCTGTGGATCCAGCGCATCAACGCTGCCGTCCGCGAATTCGGCCTTACCTACGGCCGCTTCATCGACGGCCTCAACAAGGCCGGCATTGAAGTCGATCGCAAGGTTCTGTCCGACATGGCAATCCATGAGCCGGAAGCATTCGGCGCTCTGGTTGCCGCCTCCAAGAAGGCTCTTGAGTACCTCAAGGATGCCGGCACCACCAACGAGTTTGAAAGCGCGGTTCGTTAACCAGCGCTTCCCAAGCTTATTGCTTTACTGATTTTGGGAAACCCGCGCTGGTTACGGCTGGCGCGGGTTTTTCTTTTGCCCGTCACGACCTCGCCCCATACCTCGCCGAGTATCAAACGGAAGAAATCATGTCCGATCTGGAAAACCTGAAAACCTCGCTTCTGGCGGAAATCGCCGGCGCCGGCGACGAGGCGGCGATCGAGGCCGTACGCGTCGGTGCCCTCGGCAAGAAGGGCTCCGTCTCCGAGCTTTTGAAGACATTGGGCTCGATGTCGCCGGAAGAGCGCCAGACGCGCGGAGCGGCGATCAATGCGTTGAAGAATGAGATCACCGACGCGATTACCACCCGCAAGACGGTGCTGAAGGACGCTGCGATCGACGCCCGGCTGAGGGCGGAAACGGTCGACATTTCGCTGCCGGTGCGATCGTCGCCCGCCGAGCGTGGCCGCATCCATCCGATAAGCCAGATCGTCGACGAGATCACGGCGATCTTCGGCGACATGGGCTTCTCGATCGCCGAGGGTCCGGACGTCGAGACCGACTACTACAACTTCACGGCGCTCAATTTCCCGGAAGGCCACCCGGCCCGCGAAATGCACGACACTTTCTTCTTCCAGCCCGACGAAAACGGCGAGCGCAAGGTTCTGCGCACCCATACTTCGCCGGTGCAGATACGCACAATGGAAGCTGAGAAACCGCCGATCCGGATCATCATTCCAGGCAAGACCTATCGCCAGGACAGCGATGCCACGCACTCGCCGATGTTCCATCAGGTCGAGGGGCTGGTCGTTGACCGCAAGTCGCATGTCGGCCACATGCGCTGGATCTTGGAAGAGTTCTGCAAGGCTTTCTTCGAAGTGCCGTCGGTGACGATGCGCTTCCGCCCGTCATTCTTCCCGTTCACAGAGCCGTCGTTCGAGGTGGACATCCAGTGCGACCGCTCCGGTCCGATCGTCAAGTTCGGCGAGGGCACCGACTGGATGGAAATTTTAGGCTGCGGGATGGTGCACCCGAACGTGCTGAAGGCCGGCGGGCTGGACCCCGACGAGTTCCAGGGTTTTGCCTGGGGCATGGGCCTCGACCGTATCGCCATGCTGAAATACGGCATGCCGGACCTGCGTGACTTCTTCAACGCCGATGTCCGCTGGATGAACCACTACGGCTTCCGCCCGCTCGACATGCCGACGCTGTTCGGCGGTTTGAGCGCTTAAGGGAGGATTGACACATGAAATTCACGCTTTCCTGGCTGAAGGATCATCTGGAGACGGATGCCACCCTCAACGAAATCTGCGAGCGCCTGACGGCGATCGGCCTCGAGGTCGAGGACGTCGACGACAAGGCGGCATACAAGCCTTTCGTGATCGCCAAGGTGGTTTCCGCCGAAAAACATCCGTCCGCCGATCGGCTGAAGGTGTTGATGGTCGATGCCGGTGACGGTAGGCCGGTACAGGTCGTCTGCGGTGCTCCGAACGCTCGCGCCGGCCTGGTCGGTGCGTTTGCGAAACCTGGCACCTACGTTCCAGGCATCGACGTGACGCTGGCGGTCGGCAATATCCGCGGCGTCGAAAGCCACGGCATGATGTGCTCGGAAAAAGAGCTCGACATGTCCGACAATCACGACGGCATCATCGATCTGCCAGAGGATGCGCCGGTAGGCACGCCTTTCGCCTCCTATGCCGGCCTCGATGACCCGGTCATCGAGATCAACCTGACGCCGAACCGTCCGGATTGCACCTCGATCCATGGTATTGCGCGCGATCTCGCCGCCGCCGGCCTCGGCACGCTGAAGCCGCGGGCGAAACCATCCTTCAAGACGGAAGGCGAGACCTCGGTCGGCCTAAAGATCGTGCTCGACGATGAGCGGCTCTGCCCTGGCTTCGGCCTGCGTCTGGTGCGCGGCGTCAAGAACGGCCCGAGCCCCGCCTGGATGCAGCAGCGCCTGAAGGCAATCGGTCTTCGCCCGATCAATGCGCTGGTCGACATCACCAACTACATGACCTTCGATCAGGGCCGCCCGATGCACGTCTTTGACGCCGCAAAGGTCAAGGGTGACCTGACGGTGCGGCGGGCACTGGCGGGCGAAACCGTTCTCGCGCTCGATACGCGCGAATACAAGCTCAACCCGAACAATGTCGTGATCGCCGACGAAGACGGTGTCGAGTCGATCGGTGGGATCATGGGCGGCGAGCATTCCGGCTGCGACGCGAACACGACCGACGTGCTGATCGAGAGCGCGCTCTGGGATCCGATCAACATCGCCAAGACCGGTCGTTCGCTCGGCATTATCACCGATGCGCGATATCGCTTCGAACGGGGCGTCGATCCGGAATACATGGTCCCGGGTCTTGAACGCACGACGGAACTGGTGCTGCAGCTTTGCGGCGGCACGGCGGCGGAGGCAAAAGTCGTCGGCTACAGAGGCCATCAGCCGAAAGTGGTCGATTTCCCCTTCTCCGAGGTGAAACGTCTGACCGGGCTGGAGGTCTCGACCGAGGAAAGCCGGCAGATCCTGACCCGCCTCGGATTCACCGTGCAGGGATCGGGCGAGCGCGTCTCGGTTAGCGTTCCCTCCTGGCGGCCGGATGTGGACGGAAAGGCCGACCTCGTGGAAGAGGTCATGCGCATCCACGGCGTCGACCAGATCAAGCCCGAGGCTATCGACAAGCTTTCGAGCGTCAATGCCAAGATTTTGACCGTCCTGCAGGTCCGCACCCGCACGGCCAAGCGGGCGCTCGCTTCCCGCGGCATGCTGGAGGCGGTTACCTGGTCTTTCATTCCCGAGGATCAGGCCAAGCTTTTCGGTGGCGGCCAGCGTGAATTGAAGCTCGCAAACCCGATCGCGGCCGACATGTCCGACATGCGGCCTTCGCTGCTGCCGGGCCTGCTGACGGCAGCGCAGCGCAATGCCGACAAGGGCTTTGGCGACGTGGCGATCTTCGAGGTCTCCGGCACCTATGAGAACGACAAACCGGAAGGCCAGCGGCGTGTGGCGGGCGGCGTGCGTCGCGGCACAGCCTCGCTCAACGGCGCCGGCCGTTCCTGGTCGAATGCAGCCAAGGGCGGCGGCAAGCCGGTCGATGTCTTCGATGCCAAGACCGATGCATTGGCAGTTGTCGAAGCCTGTGGTCTTCCGATGAGCAATGTCCAGATCGAGAAGGGCGCGCCGGATTGGTATCATCCCGGCCGCTCCGGCACGATCAAGATGGGGCCGAAGGTCGTACTCGGTTATTTCGGTGAATTCCATCCGAAGACGCTGGGCGCGCTCGACGTTTCCGGCGCGCTGTGCGGCTTCGAAATCTTCCTCGATGCCATGCCGGACCCGAAGAAAAAGGCCACCCGCACGAAGCCGCCGCTCGAACTTTCGCCCTTCCAGGTAGTGAAGCGCGACTTCGCTTTCGTGGTGGGAAGCGATGTCGAAGCCGGCGCGATTGTCAAAGCCGCCGTTACGGCGGACCGCAAGCTGATCACCGGTGTCAACGTCTTCGACGTCTTTGAAGGCGCGTCGCTCGGCGAAGGCAGGAAGTCGGTGGCGATCGAAGTGCTGATCCAGCCGGTCGAGCGCACGTTGACCGACGAGGACTTCGAAGCACTGACGGCCAAGATCGTCGCCAATGTCGAAAAGACGACAGGCGGCGTTTTACGCGCCTGAAACGGGTGGCCTGAATCACTCTTGAAAGATAGCCTGTTCCTTCGGGAGCAGGCTTTTTTGCTGGAGGGATGATGCGCGTACCAGGATCGATGAAGGGGCTTGAGGAGCTCGGCCGGGTCCGTTTGTCGAAGAATTTCTTCTTCCGCGATTTCCTGTTTTCCGAGATCGCCAACTTCTACGGAATTCCGAATATGCCGGAAGACCCGGATCTGGCGATAGAGGCAGGCCGCCATCTTTGCGAGGAACTGCTGGAGCCCCTCCAGGCGACATTCGGCAGGCTGCACCTGCGCTCCGGTTACCGGTCGGCCAAGGTCAACGAGTTTGGCAACCGAAACAACCTCAATTGCTCATCCAACGCCAACACGGCAGCCGATCACATCTGGGACCGGCGTGACGCCAAGGGTTTCATGGGCGCCACGGCCTGTGTCGTGGTGCCCTGGCTGATTGATATCCACGAGCGGGAAGGCGATTGGCAGAAGCTCGCCTGGTGGATCCACGATCACCTGCCTTACTCGTCGATCATGGTCTTTCCGAAGCTCTGGGCGATGAACATCCAGTGGCACGAAACGCCGGCACGCCGTATCCGCAGCTTTGCCGAACCGCGCGGCGTACTCACCAAGATCGGCATGGCCAACAACGAGGGTGACCATTCCGAAGCCTATGCAGGCTTTCCCGAGCTGAAACGATAGTCCGCAGGCCTGTCAGGAATGCAGGTAGTAAAGCTTGTTGACGATCACCCAGCGCCCGTCGATCTTCAGGAGTGAGAGGTAGTCGGAAAAGCGCATGCCGGCGAACTCGTCGACCACTTTGACGGTCGCGGCGTCGCCGGTGACGTCGAGCGTCTCGATCTGAATGAGGGGTTGGGTGCCAGCCGCTGCCGCGCCTTCCGAGGCGATCGCAGCGATAAAGTCGTCAAGCGACAACCATTCGACGGTGCCTTCGTAATTGCCGATGATGCAGGCCTTCGGGTGGAAAGCCTTGCGAAGCGCCCCTTCATGGGCAAACGTCATCCCGTCCACATAAAGATGGACGACAGCCTGGACTGCCTGTTCTTGACATGTCCGTACCTCCTGAAAGAAGTATAGCGCGGAGTCAAAGCCAGTCCAGACGGGCGCTATCACCGCTTCGGGGTCCAGGCCGCCGCCTGCTGTCCGTAGCGTGCGCCGGAAAATTTCTCGGGCGCCAGCATGTCTCCCAGGGTCTTCACTTCCTCGGCTGAGAGCGTGATCTCCGTTGCGGCGACGTTCTGTTCGAGATGCGGAATCTTTCGTGCGCCGGGAATGGGAACGATGAAATCGCCTTGATGCAGCACCCAGGCAAGCGCAAGCTGCGCGGCCGTCACGCCCTTGTCGGCGGCCATCTCTTCGAGCAATTTCACCACAGCAGCGTTGGCCGCCATGTTCTCCGCGCTGAAGCGGGGAAGCGAGCTGCGGAAATCATTCGCGCCGAACTGGTCGGGGCTCTGGATCTTGCCGGTCAGGAAGCCGCGGCCGAGCGGGCTGAATGGCACAAAACCGATGCCGAGCTCGCGGCAGGTATCGAGGATCTCACCCTCCGGATCGCGCGTCCAGAGCGAATACTCGCTCTGCAGCGCCGAGATCGGATGCACCGCATGGGCGCGGCGGATGATGTCGGCGCCCGCCTCGGAAAGCCCGAGCGCCCTTACCTTGCCTTCTTTGACGAGATCCGACATGGCGCCGACCGTATCCTCGATCGGGACATTCGGATCGACGCGGTGCTGATAGAAGAGGTCTATGACTTCGATGCCGAGCCGCTTGAGCGATGCTTCCGCGACGTCGCGCACGTGTTCCGGTCGGCTGTCCAGGCCGGACATGGCACTGGAATCCTTCTTTTCCGGATCGATCCGGAAGCCGAACTTGGTCGCGATCACGACCTTGCCGCGGATCGCCTTGAGGGCACGGCCGACGAGTTCCTCATTGACGAAAGGTCCATAGACTTCCGCGGTGTCGAAGAACGTCACGCCGACGTCTACGGCCCGGTGCAGGGTTCGGATGGATTCCTGTTCGTCCTGGCCTCCATAGGCATGGCTCATGCCCATGCAGCCGAGGCCGATTGCAGAGACCTCGAGTTCTTTTCCGAGCTTCCTCGTTTTCATGGGGGTTCTCCTGTGCGAGCGGGAATAACGGCGGGCGCGGCGTGCCGGGATATCAGGCGCCTGCTTCGTTGAGCAATGTCATCTGGTCGTCGGAAAGCTGGAGATTGCCGGCGGCGATGATCGCGTCGAGCTGATCGATGCTGGTGGCGCTGGCGATCGGTGCGGTAACGCCCGGCCGCTGGATGAGCCAGGCAAGCGCGATCGAGGCGTGTTCGGCGTTGGTCTCCACGGCCACTTCATCGAGAGCGGCCAGGATGCGGTAGCCCTTGTCGTTGAGATAGGTAAGCGCGCGGCCACCGCGGGCCTTGCCTTCCGCATCCGACTTGTCGCGGTATTTGCCGGTCAGGAAGCCCGAGGCGAGGCCGAAATAGTTGATGACGCCGATATCCTCCCGGATGCAGAGGTCGGCAAGCGGCCCTTCGAAGGTGTTCCTTGTATAGAGATTATATTCCGGCTGGAGTACGTCGTAGCGGGGTAGCCCGGATTTTCCGGCGGCGTCGAAAGAGTCCCGCATCATCCTGGCGTCGTAGTTGGAGCAGCCGATCGCGCGGATCTTGCCTTGCTCCTTGAGCTTCGCGAAGGCGCCAAGCGTTTCCTCGTGAGAGGTGGTCTCGTCGGGCCAGTGGGCGAGATAGAGGTCGATATAATCCGTCTGCAGGCGGCGCAGCGAATTGTCGGCCTCTTCGAGGATCCACTTGGCCGAGAGGTCTCTCTTTCCCTGACCCATATCCGAGCCGACCTTGGTGACGATGATCGCCTTGTCGCGGGAGCGGCCGCTTTTCTTCAGCCAGGTGCCGATGATCGCCTCCGACTCTCCGCCCTGATGACCGGGGACCCAGCGGCTATAGGCATCGGCGGTGTCGATCGTGTTGAAACCCGCGTCGAAAAAGAGATCGAGCATATCGAAGGAGGTTTTTTCGTCCGCTGTCCAGCCGAACACGTTGCCGCCGAACACGACAGGGGAAATGGAAAGGCCAGTCCGGCCGAGTGCGCGCAGCTCCATGACATTTCTCCAAAATTTCTAGATGAGCGGATAGGTGTAGGAAAGGAACCCGAGATTAACGGATGTTCCGCCGCCGACCAGCTTCTATTTCGAGCGCCCGTTCACTTTTTCAAGCGCGGGCGGCTCTTGCGTCCATTGCGCCTCTCGGAGCGGCTTAATATGGTGCGGCCCCGCAATATGTGATGGAGGGCACTATGCTGCGCTTTGGAATCCTGTCGACCGCGAGGATCGGTCGCGAACTGGTGGTGCCGGCTATTCAGGACGCCGAAAACTGTGTGGTGACTGCAATTGCCAGCCGCGATCTCGCCAAGGCCCGCGCCATGGCCGATCGCTTCGGGGCACCGCATGCCTTTGGTTCCTACGAAGAAATGCTCGCCTCTGATTTCGTCGATGCAGTGTATATTCCGCTGCCGACGAGCCAGCATGTGGAATGGTCGCTGAAGGCTGCGGAAGCCGGCAAGCATGTCCTCTGTGAAAAGCCGATCTCTCTCAAGGCAAACGAAATCGAAAGGCTGATTGCCGCGCGCGACCGCCACAACGTGCTGATTGCGGAAGCCTTCATGGTGACCTATGCGCCGGTCTGGCTGAAGGTGTGCGAGCTTCTGAAGGAGCAAGCGATCGGCGAGCTGAGACACGTGCAGGGCGCCTTCACCTATTTCAACCGTGACCCCTCAAACATGCGCAATATCCCCGAACTCGGCGGCGGCGCTCTGCCGGATATCGGCGTTTACCCGACCATCACGACGCGCTTCGTGACGGGCGCCGAGCCTCAGCGCGTGCAGGCCGTGACGAAACGGGATCCGGAATTCGGCACCGACATCTATTCGAGCGTCAAGGCCGACTTCGGCTCGTTCGAAATGACCTTCTACGTTGCGACCCAGATGGCCGGGCGTCAGGTCATGGTTTTCCATGGAACGGAAGGTTATATCGAGGTGAAGTCCCCCTTCAACGCCGATCGCTGGGGCGCGGAAGAGATCGAGCTCACCAACCAGAAGCACAATGTTTCCCAGATTTTCCGTTTCCAGGACAGCCGCCAGTATCGCCGGCAGGCGGAAGCGTTCGCGCGTGCCGTCAAGGGCGAGCCGGCTGAGGTGGTGACGCTCGAAAACTCGCTCCTGAACCAGCGTTTTATTGACGCTATCTACCGTGCGAGTGAGCACGACAGCTGGGAAAAGGTCTGAGGCCGACTATCGGCGGAAGACGAAGCGCGAATAGCCGAAAAAGCTGTACAGCATGGCGGTAAGCGACGCGAACACGATCGCCACCACGGGCTGCAGGAAGGGTGCACGATAGAGCAGGAGGGAATAGACGGCGTAGTTGAGGAGCGCCGAAGTGATCCCGACCGCCCAATAGCGGAAGCCCTCGACTGCCAGTGAATGGCGGGAGCGGCCGAACGTGCGGTTGCGGTTGATGAACCAGGTCCAGGCCATGGCCGCCATGATTGCCGGAACACGGGCAGCAAAGGGACTGAGCCCGAGGACGGTGATGAGGAAATGAGTGAGAGCGGCATCCACGAGAAACCCGCTGCCGCCGGCGACCACGAACCAGAAGAGCCGTTTCATGCCGCACTCTTGTCGGTTCTGGTACGTCTATCGGATAACGTTTTCGGCTGTGGTTCTGAGGACATGCCGCGTTGCGGCAGGTTCATGTAGTGGATGCGGAGCTGTTCAGCGCGGGCGCGCGAGACGGAATCAAGGATCAGCGCTGCGGTAAATATCAGCAAGGACATCAGCATCAGCACCAGGGAGAAGACCCAGGTGGGCATGCGCTCGACGAGGCCGGTCTGAAAATAGGCGACGAGTACAGGCGCCATGAAGATCATGCTCGCCGCCATGAAGGCGCTGCTGATGATGCCGAAGAAGGCGAATGGCCGCGTCTCCTTCATCAGCATGGCGAACATCCAGAGAATTCTGAACCCGTCTCCGAATGTCGAGAGCTTGGAATGTGAGCCTTCCGGACGCCGACCGTAATCGAGTTCGATCTCGCAGACCGGCAACTTGAGCCGGGAGGCATGAACCGACATCTCGGTCTCGATTTCGAAGCCTCCGGAAACGGCGGGGAAGCTTTTGACGAACCGCCGCGAGAAGGCACGGTAGCCGGAAAAGATGTCGGTGAAATCGGAACCGAAGATCGTCCGGTAGAGGAGATTGAACAGTCTGTTGCCGACCGCATGGCCCTGTCTCCCGGCATCGGCATGTACGCCCCGGCGGGTGCCGACTACCATGTCGGCGCGTTCCGTCAGCAGTGTGCGGATCAGCTCTTCGGCATCCTGCGGGGCATAAGTGCCGTCGCCGTCGGCCATCACGTAGATATCGGCCTCGATATCGGCAAACATCCGCCGCACCACATGACCCTTGCCCTGCCGCCGTTCGCGCATCACCTCTGCGCCGGCGAGCATGGCCTGCAGCGCCGTGCCGTCGGTGGAATTGTTGTCGTACACATAGATGCGTGCACGCGGAAGCGTTTCCCGGAAACCGCGGACAACGGAAGCGATCGTCGTTGCTTCATTGTAGCAGGGCAGCAGGATGGCAATATCCGGATGGCCTGTCAGCGCGTCGGTCATGATTTTCACTCGATACACGGAAAATCCGACGCAGGGACTGCCTGCGCCGTTGGCTTTACTATTTCTTGGGAAGGTTAAGGCTAGGTTTCTGCTACCTCAACAGATGAAACTTCCCGGATGATTATGGCGGAAAACACGACGGACAGAGCCGGTGGAAATGCGGCGGATCGGTTGGTCGCGCCGTTGTTCTCCAGGTTGTTGCCCTCGGTCGCAGTTTATTGGCTGACGACTGCCGCAATGAGCCTTCTCATCTTTCTTCCAAGAAGCGAGGACTATATCGGCCGCGACAACGACGATGTCATGCGGCTCGTCGAGGTGCGCGATTTTCTGGCCGGCCAGAACTGGTTCGACCTGATGCAATACCGGCTCGGGCTTGCCGAAGGCACGCTCATGCATTGGTCGCGTCTGGTCGATCTGCCGATCGCGGCGCTGATCAGGCTGTTTTCGCTGTTTCTGGAGCGGTCTCAGGCGGAGGCTGTGGCGGCGACGCTCTGGCCGATCCTGCTGATGCCATTCCTGCTTTTCCCGCTTGGCCTTGCCTGCCGGCGGCTCGGCGGCCCGCCCGCCATGCATATCGGGCTTGGGCTTGGCGCGATCTTCATTTTCACCTGCGTGCGCTTCTCCCCTGGAGCCCTTGATCATCACAACGTCCAGCTCGTCTTGTCCATGTGGATCGCCGCCATGCTGGTTGATCCGGAGAAGAGGGTTCTGAGCTACGGTGTTGCGGCCTTCGCCGGCGCCCTGGCCATGGCGATCGGCGCCGAGACCACGCCACTCGTAGCCGTTGCCTGCATCATCGTCGCGCTGCAGTGGCTGTGGCATGGAGAGGCATACGCCCGTCCAGCGCGTGCCTTCGGCCTTTCTCTGACCCTGTCGATTTCAGCCTTTTTCTTCCTGACGGTGCCACCGCATTCCTATGGCGTTGTCACCTGCGACAATCTCTCGTTCGGCTTTTATACGCTCTCGGCGCTGGGAGGCACGGCACTTTTCCTCATGGCGAGCCTGCCGAAAACGCCCTCGCGGACCGGGCGCCTGCTGTTGATCGCGATAACCGGCGCTCTTGTCCTTCTGGCTGCTTTCCTCGTCGCGCCGGCCTGCCTCGGGGATCCGCTCGGATCGCTGGATCCCATGCTTGTAGAGTTGTGGCTGAAGGCCGTGACCGAGGCGCGGCCGTTCCTGGCGGAGATCGCCGCCGAACCCGGCGTCGCGGCCGGCTTCTACGCCGTGGGCTTCTTTGCCATCGTGATATGTCTGTGCCGCAGCCTCAGAGGTGAAGCGCCCGAACTCCATTTCATCCTTGCAGCCCTGATCGGTGTCTCATGGGGCGTGGCGTTGTTGCAGGTGCGCGGCGCCTTCTTTGCCAATATGCTGAGCATCCTGCCGTTGTCGCTGTTGATCGCAGACCTCAGGCAGCGTGCCGCAGCCAAACCAAAACATATTGGCCTTGCGCTCGGTTATGCAGGCACGGTTTTGGCTTCCGTTCCGATCATGTGGGCCTTCGGCGGGGTGATCGTGATCAACGGCTGGAGAGACGGCTTCGACTTCTCTACGCTTTCCCAGCCGGGAGAGTCCCATGCCGAGACGGGCGAATGCGGCAGCGCAGCGGACATGGTCAGCCTCAATGCACTCGACACCGGTGTGATCGCCGCTCCGTCGAACAGCGGAGCGGAAATCCTGCGCTGGACGCCGCACAGGGTCTTGTCTGCGCCCTACCATCGCAACCAGAGAGGCATGTTGACGGAACTGCATATCGGTCTCGCCCCGCCAGCAGAAGCCGAGGCTTTCCTCAGAGGTGCAGGTGTGACGATCGTGGCGTTTTGCAAGACGGACCCGCAGACGCAAAGCCTGATCCGTCTGAAGGCCGATGGCCTATATGCGAGCCTCGCACGCGGTCAAGTGCCGAACTATCTGCAGCCAATGGATGTCGCCGGCAAAGGAAGTTTCCAGGTCTATCGGGTGTTGCGGGCAGGCGATTGATCGGAACGCAGGCGCCGGATGATGAGGGAGCCGATCAGGAAGTTGATGAGACCTGCATTGTATCCGAGCATCGCAATCAGAAGATTTAGGTAGGACGCCGGGCCGGGCGAAGTGATTGTTGCGAGCGCGAAAGTCAAGACGATCAGGAATGCGACAAAGGCCATGGAGAAGGCAGACCGCATGATGCCGGCACAGATGCCTATCGATGCAGCGGTCAAGAAGAGCACCTTGAATCTCCGTTTTGCCCTGTGTTGCCGGAAGCATATGGAGCACGTCCTAAGAAATGTTTACCCGCTTCCGTTCAAAATTTCCCTGTTTTGGGCAGAATTGGCTCGATTTGACCCAGAGCAGAAACGGAGAATCGGGCTGCGAACGCATCAGGTAAGACGTGCGGCCTTAGTGCGTGCGGTACCTCTCCCCTCCAGAGGAGGTTGATGTGGTAGCCCGACATGGCAGATGTCAGGGCAACCACTTCACCTTCGAACGCGGCGGTTTCGCCTGTGTTTTCGCGGAGCGTGCCCTCGTTGGGAATGGCATCCGCGGGAATGCCGACCGTGCTCAGCACGGAAACCGCCTGTGGCCGGTCCTGGAAGCGAAGCAACAGACGTTCAGGCAGCATGACGGGCTATCTTCGTCGTCAGAGCAACCCGGCGATCGCTCCTGCCGTTGTGCCGGTTGCAAAGACATGGGTGACCCTCAGCGGGAGCAGGCTTCCCGATGTGACGTTCGAAAGCGTCAGGGTTTCGCCGGAAAGCATCCGCATCGAAAGACTGCCGCCTGCTCCGACATAGAGCGCCCGCGTCGTTTCCGGCAGGGCGTTGACGTCGCTGGGTGAGATGGAGAACCCGGACGAGGCTGGGCCGGAAAGAGAGGCTTCGGAATTGGCGAAACGGTCTGGCATGAGCGAGATCTCCTTGAATGTCGTTCGTTGCCATTGTCGCTCTCCTTTGCTCCCCGGGGAAAATCGCAGGCGCGAGATATCGTGTGGTCCGGAAGTGGCTGGCCGTTCTCCAGGACAAGATGTAGCCGGGGCAAAAAAAGAAAAGGTGCGCCCTCAAGTAGTTGATCGGTGCCGCGACGGGAACGACGTTGTCGAGGTGCCTCAGGAAATTGCCTTCGAGGCGAGCTGGTTTGGGTTTGATCGTCCACGGTTCTGTGGCGACTGCGGTGATGAATTTGCCGGGCATATCCTCTAAAAGGAAGAAATGACCAGTCTCATTTCCAACGATTCGCCGACGAACCTGACCGAGTTTTCAGTGTCGGAGCTTTCGGGCTCGATCAAGCGCACGGTCGAGACTGCGTTCGACCATGTTCGGGTGAGGGGCGAGATTTCCGGATACCGTGGACAGCATTCGTCGGGACATGCCTATTTCTCCCTCAAGGACGACCGGGCGCGCATCGACGCGGTGATCTGGAAGGGGACTTTCCCCCGGATCAAGTTCCGGCCGGAGGAGGGCATGGAGGTGATTGCCACGGGCAAGGTCACCACCTTCCCCGGTTCGTCGAAATATCAGATCGTTATCGAGAATCTTGAGCCCGCAGGTGCAGGCGCGTTGATGGCGCTGCTGGATGAGCGGCGCCGTAGGCTCGCCGCGGAAGGGTTGTTCGACCAGAACCGCAAGCGCCTCTTGCCGTTTCTGCCGCATGTCATCGGCGTCGTGACGTCGCCGACGGGAGCGGTGATCCGCGATATTCTGCACCGCATTTCGGATCGCTTCCCGGTGCATGTTATTGTCTGGCCGGTGAAAGTGCAGGGGGAGGGCTCCGGTGACGAGGTGGCGGCGGCCATCCGCGGTTTTAACGCGATCGAGCCTGGCGGACCTGTAAGGCGGCCTGACGTGTTGATCGTCGCGCGCGGCGGCGGCAGTCTGGAGGATCTCTGGAGCTTTAATGACGAAGCGGTCGTTCGTGCCGCGGCCGATAGCCGGATTCCGCTGATTTCCGCCGTGGGCCATGAGACGGATTGGACACTGATCGACCATGCGGCCGATGTTCGCGCCCCGACCCCGACAGGTGCGGCCGAAATGGCGGTGCCGGTAAAGGCCGATCTGGATGCTCAGCTGGCGAACCTGACGGCCCGCCTGCGCGGCTGCGCCAGCCGGCAGATGGACCACCGGCGGCAATCGGCGCGGGCGCTCGTTCGCGCGCTGCCTTCGCTCGACCAGTTGCTGGCTTTGCCGCGCCGCCGGTTCGATGAGGCCGCTGCAGGCCTCGGCCGCGGACTTGAGCGCACCACGGTCGTCAAACGGCGCAGTTTCGAGCGCGTTTCCTCCGGTCTGAGGCTGGACCTGCTCACCAACAGGCTCGCCCAGCATCGGCAATTGCTGGCGGACCGCCTCACGCGCAGCGAGCGCTGCCTGGAACGGCAATTGCTGAAAGAGCATAACCGGCTTTCTAAAGCGGGCGCTTCGCTGTCAGCCCTGCCGCCGCGGCTGCTCGGCCAATTGGCGCGCGAACGTCAGCATCTGGTCTCGCTTGGCCGTCATGCAGATACGGCCATATCGCATACGCTCCTGCGCAGCCGCTCGGCGATCGTGGCGCAGGATCGGGTGCTGCAGTCGCTTTCCTACAAGAACGTGTTGAAGCGCGGCTTTGCGGTGGTGCGTGGCGAGGATGACAAGCCGCTCACTCGGGCTGCCGGGATCGGCGAAGGGCTTGCGTTGTCATTGGAGTTTGCCGACGGCCGCATCGCCGCCATCACGGGCGAGGAAGGCGAGGCCACAGGCCCGCACCCGGGCTCTCCCCCCCAGCCGAAGAAGCGGTCGGCCAA
Source organism: Hyphomicrobiales bacterium (assembly GCA_900469955.1). GTDB lineage: Bacteria > Pseudomonadota > Alphaproteobacteria > Rhizobiales > Rhizobiaceae > Neorhizobium. The sequence continues at coordinate 19,757 of UBYX01000012.1, forward strand.
GGCCGAGCCCACAGGCGACGTGCCGAAACAGGGCAGTCTTTTCTGATGCATGTGCTTCTGGTTCTGGCTCATCCCTTGCCGGAAAGTTTCGCCGCGTCGGTCGCGCTCACCGTGCGTGAGACGCTGGAGGCGAATGGCCACACGGTCGATCTTCTCGATCTTTACGCCGAGAACTTCGATCCACGGCTTACGGAGAAGGAAAGGCGCGGTTATTTCGATGTGCCTTACGATACCTCCGATATCGCCGGTCTGGTGAAGCGGCTGCGTGACGCGGAGGCATTGATGCTGGTCTTCCCGCAATGGTGGTTCAATCTGCCGGCGGTGCTGAAAGGCTTCTTCGATCGCGTTTTTGCACCCGGCGTGGCATTCCGGCATGACAAGGACGGCGGCAGGATCATACCGCTTCTTACCAATATCCGACATTTCCGCGTCTTCACGACCACCGGGTCGCCATGGTGGGTCGTCAGATTATACATGGGCGATCCGGTGCGACGACAGCTCAAGCGCGGCATTGCCATCTTCTGCAACAGGAAGGTCGATTTCCGCATGCTGGCGCTGCACGACATGGATCGGGCCACGGAGGATAAGCGCAGGCGACATCTGGAACGCGTAAAGGCCTCGCTCCAGGACCTCCGCTAGATCCGGCGACCCGGCGCCGCCGTCGGCCAGCCCCGCCAGACATGCAAATGCAACAGAGGCGTGTTACCTTCACACGATACCACGGGAGGGACACATGAGGCTGGCGGCATTCAATGTGGAGAACCTGTTCGATCGCGCCAAGGCGATGAACCTCGATACCTGGGCCGAAGGACGAAAGGTGCTGGAGCGGTTCGCCGAGCTGGACAAACTTCTGGGGCAGGTAACGTATGGACCTGCGGACAAGGCTCGGATGGCGGAACTGGTGATCGAGCTTGGCATGGAGAAAAGCGACATCGGCCCTTTCGTCATTCTCAGGCGCAATAGGGGCAACCTCCTCAAGCGGCCGAGGACCGGTGGTGTCACTATCACCGCCAACGGGCGAATAGACTGGGTGGGATCGCTCGAATTGCGTGAAGAGCCCGTGGACGAAGAGGCCATGCGCAACACCGCCCGCGTGATGCACGACATCGAAGCGGATGTTCTGGGAGTTGTCGAAGCGGAGAGCCGGCCGGTCCTCTGGGCATTCAACAACCAGATTCTTCCTGCGGTCGAAGGCAAGCCCTATCGTCAGGTGATGGTCATCGACGGCAACGACGATCGCGGGATCGATGTCGGCATCATGACCCGCGAGAACTACGTCATCGACACGATGCGCAGCCATGTTGACGATCGCGGTACAAACGGGGATCCGATCTTTTCCCGCGATTGCCCGGAATATTACATCACCACCCCAAAGGGGACGAAGCTCGTGGTTCTGGTCAACCACTTCAAGAGCAAGGGTTTTGGCAGCGCTCAGTCGTCCGATGCACGCCGCAAGGCCCAGGCAACCCGGGTTGCGGAGATCTACGAACAATTGTTGTCGGCCGGCTTCGAATACATCGCCGTCATCGGTGACCTGAACGATACGCCCGACAGCGCGCCCCTCGCGCCCTTGATGCAGACGTCGCTCAAGGACGCCTTTGTCCATCCGCAATTCGACGACGGAGGTCATCCGGGAACTTTCGGGCTCGGCAACGCAGACAACAAGATCGATTATCTTCTGCTCTCGCCCAAACTTTTCGAGACGGTCGAACAGGGCGGGGTGTTCCGCAAGGGCGCCTGGCCCGGATCAAGACCGAAGCGCTGGGAGACCTACCCGCAGGTCACCAGCCCGAACCAAGCGGCGTCCGATCATGCAGCCATCTGGGTCGATCTCGATATCTGATGAATAACCTGGATGGGACCGGCGACGAGAGATCGCCGGTCCGGCGCCTCAGGCCCATTCACCCTTGCGCATGACCGGAACTTTGACGCCATCGGCTTTGATGCCGTCGATGTCGACCTGGTTGGAGCCAATCATCCAGTCGATATGGATGAGGCTGGAATTACCGCCCTGCGCCTTGATCTGATCCTGGCTGAGTGACGCGCCGTCCAGGAAGCATTTCGAATAGCATTGGCCGAGCGCGATGTGGCAGGAGGCGTTTTCGTCGAAGAGTGTGTTGTAGAAAAGCACGCCGCTCTTCGAGATCGGCGAGGAGTGCGGCACGAGGGCCACCTCGCCAAGTCGCCGGGCGCCGTCATCCGTGTCGAGCACCTTGTTCAGCACTTCCTCGCCCTTTGAAGCCTTGGCTCCGACGATACGGCCACCTTCGAACTTCACCTGGATGTTGTCGATCAGCGTGCCTTGGTGTGACAGAGGCTTGGTGCTCGAGACGTAACCCTCGACTTTGAGCGCATGCGGCGTCGTGAAGACCTCTTCGGTCGGAATGTTCGGGTTGCAGGTGATGCCGTTCTTGGCGGTGGACGCTCCGCCATGCCATTCATGGCCATCAGCAAGGCCGACCGTCAGATCGGTGCCGGGTCCGGTGAAGTGGAGCGCTGCGAACCGTTCGCCGTTCAGCCAGGCCGAGCGCTTCCTGAGGTTGGCGTTGTGTTCCTCCCATGCTGCCACGGGATCGGCGACATCGACGCGCGAGGCGGCGAAAATCGCCTCCGCCAGCTTGCCGACGGCAACATCATCAGGAACTCCCGGGAAGACCTGGCGCGCCCAGGAGGGATTGGGATAGGAGACGATGTTCCAGTTGATGTCGAAATTGGCGATCTTTTCGAGTGCCGGCTTGTAGGCCATGGAATTGGCCTTGTTGGCGCGAGCCACCTTGGTGGGGTCCTGAGCTGCGAGCAGCATCGGATTGTCTCCGGAGATCGCAAGCCGCGCCGCCCCATTCGCATAAGCCTTGGCCATGCCCTCGTAGAGCCATTCGGAGGCCTTGTCGAAGCTGGCGTCCGGAGCGTGCTCGTAGCGGGCGAGCGTCGTCTCCTCGTCCGAATAGAAGGTCGTCACCAGACCAGCCCCGGCCTTGTAGGCATGTTTGGTGATGAGGCGCACGAGCGGCAGGGCGGGAAGCGGTGCCGTGATCACCAGATCCTGCCCCTTTTCGAGCCTGAGACCCACCTTGACGGCGACTTCCGCCAGCTTTTCGAGTTTCTGAGGATCGACGACGGTTTGAAAATTCGGCACGATTGTCATGGATGGCCCTCTGCTTTCTCTATCCGGGTGATGAGACTTAAAGAGCTTTGGGGCGAAAATGAAGACGCGGAGCTTAGAAACCGGCACCAAGAACTAGGCTGAAGGTACCGCAGCCCGCGCTAAGGTTGCCTCGGAGCGGCTTCGACCGCCGCAATGTTGCTCGCATGAACTGCCTCGTAGGGTGCGAAATAGATAACCGCACCCGAGGCGATCTCTTCCGCGACGAAGGACCGAAGTGAGGGCTCCACCGGTCTGCCGGCGGCGAAAGCGGTTTGCAAGCGCTGAAGATAGGCGCGGTTGGCGTCGATCAGGCTCGGTTCATACCCGCCGGAGGCGATACGGTCCGCATCGCCATGCGCCGGCAGCACTTTTCCGATCGGCCAGCTGCGCATGCGCGCAAGTTCGGCGATATGCGTCCCGATCTCAGGGGCTTCCGAAATATAGGTGACCGTGTCCTCGAGCGTGTCGCCGGCAAACAGCAGCTTTTCATCGGGTAGCCACAGAACGTTGCCGTCGGCACTATGGATTGCGAAGTGATGCAGTTCCACGTTGCGATGGCCGACCGTGAGTTCGAGTCGTTCTTCGAAAATCGTTGTCGGCATCACGAGCGGCAGGATCGGCGGCTTCGCCTTCTCGATTTTCTCGCGGTTCTGCTTGAGTTTTTCTGCAGTCAGCTGGAGGGCGATGATGTCGCAATCGGCGAATACGGCATTTCCGGCGATGTGATCCTTGTGCCAGTGGCTCAGCACGACGCGAATCTTGGTGACGCCAAGACCTTGAAGATGACGCCGGATCGCCTTCGCATGCTCAAGGGAGATATGCGTGTCATAGACCAGCGCCTCGCCTTGGTCGACAACGGCATAGGAGGATACGCCGAGAGAATAGGCGCCGTCGTCCAACCAGTTTGCAGCTTCCGAATAGAGCCGCTTGGCCGCCACGCGGCCGTCGTAATAGGCGAAGATGCCCGGAAAGGGCTGGAGGATGCGAAGCGTCTCGGTCATCTCAAGCATGGGGAGCCTCACGCGACCAATGGGGCGGCAACCGCCTTCAGGGCATCGCGCGCCGCCTTCGGATCAAGCCGGACCTGCAAGCCGCGTTGTCCACCATTGATATACACGTGCGGCTCGTCGAGTGCAGTGATTTCGATTGTCGTGGGTACCAACTTCTTTTGGCCGAAGGGACTGATGCCACCGACGTGATAACCGGTGGCGCGCTCCGCTTCCGCCGGCTTCATCATAGCCGCCGACTTGCCGCCGAAGGCCGCAGCCAGCTTCTTCATCGAGACCTCGCGATCGGACGGTACGACGACGCAGACCGGCTTGCCGTCGATTTCCGCCATGAGTGTCTTCAGAACCCGGCAAGGGTCTTCGCCGATCGCTTCCGCCGCCTGCAGACCGATCCGGTCGGCATTCGGGTCGTAGTCATAGGTCACGACAGTAAAGGCGACGCCCGCCTTCTCCAGAGTCTGTGTAGCGCGAGTTGTCTTGGACATGCTCAGTTCCCGCCGAACGCTTCCTCGTAGATCTCGGGCTTGAAGCCGACGATCAGCCTGCCGTCGGCCTCAAGTACCGGGCGCTTGATCATCGAAGGCTGAGCGAGCATCAAATCGATCGCCTTCTGACGGTCTAGGTCAGCCTTGTCGGCTTCATCGAGTTTCTTGAAGGTCGTCCCGGCGCGGTTGAGCACGATCTCCCAGCCGGCGCGGCTCGTCCACGCTTCCAGAAACGTGCGATCTATGCCGGCTACCTTGTAGTCGTGAAAGTCATACGTGACACCCCTGCGGTCCAGCCACTCGCGGGCTTTCTTCATCGTATCGCAGTTCTTGATGCCGTAGATCGTGATTGCCATCGAATATCCCTATGTCATGAGGGATCGATATCAAGAGGCACCCTCTCCATGCAAGTCGTTGATCTGACTCAACTGGCGTTATGTGAGAGTTGCATGGCTCCCTTGTTCTGTTGTGCGTTGCACAAAAGACCTCCCGACCTCATATTTCAGCAGAAGGAAAGAAAAGGAGAGATTATCATGACCGTACAGAAGAAGAGCCGTGGTGCCTTTGGTCGCGCCTTTGCCGTCGTCAGCGCCGCAATTGCAGTTTCGGCCGCTGTAGAAAACCATCGTCGGCCGAAGAGCCGTGATCTGAACACCCTCGGCATTGATCCCAACGCTTTCGACAAGCTCGGCTAACCTGCTCCCGGTGTAACAGCCGCGAGTGTAGAGGCTTCATCCTAAAGTATAGTTTCGCGCGCATTGCGCGCGGAAACTGTCCGTTAACCATAGCTATCCTATTGTCTCCTAATATTTGGGAGGTCGAGGTGAGCGTGAGCGGACAGGTCATTAAAATTGCCGAGCGGCCGGATACGGAGGCGCTCGATGCGGAAGTATTGAAGCATTCCGTCATCAAGCTGGCCGGCGAGGCTTCGGCTCTTGGCCTCCACCTTGTCGATATTGCCGGGGCTGTCCAGGATACCGCCGCTCAGTCTTCACAGCATGCTGCACTTCTGGGGCGTCTGACGCAATCCGCCCAATCGATTGCGGAAGCCAATGGGCAGATCGCCCGCTCATTGCACGAATCCGATGAACTGACTGCAAGTGCGCGCCAGGTACTGGGTGCCCAGGCCGAGCAGCTTTCCGGCTCCGTCGCCGCGATTGACCATATGGTCAATGCCTCGCAGGAGATCGGAGCGGAGATCAAGCTGTTTTCCTCGGCGCTCGGTGACGTCGGGCGGCTGGCGGACGCGATCGGCACGATTGCCCGGCAAACCAATCTTCTGGCGCTCAACGCGGCGATCGAAGCTGCGCGAGCAGGCGACGCTGGCAAGGGTTTCGCGGTGGTCGCAGCCGAGGTTCGGGCGCTGTCCCTGCAGACCTCTCAAACGACCAGCTCCATTCAGGCAACGCTCGACCAGCTGAACAGCCGTATCGACCGGCTTGTGGCTGCCGGCGAGGGTGCGAGCCGTTCCGCCGAAGGTGTAAAGACGACGGCGGTGAAAGTGCAGGGGTCCTTCAAGGGCGTCGAAGACGTCATGACACGGATCCTCGACAATGCATCCGCCCTGGCCGGCACCACCGAAACCGTCGATCGGCAGTGCGGCGAATTCGCTTCCTCGATTGCCTCCGCTGCTAACGCCATCCTGAAATCCAACGATCAGCTTCAACAAACCTCTGTTCGCGTCGGCGATATGGTGACGATTTCCGAGCGCATGATCCAGGCGACGGCCAATGCCGGCGTGGAAACTCCTGATAGTCCCTACATCCGGCAGGTGATTACGCTCGCCGCGGATGTCTCGGCCGCTTTCGAAGCGGGCGTCAAATCCGGCCGTATCGACATGGCCTCGCTCTTCGACCGGCAGTATACTGCGATACCCGGTTCCGACCCCGTTCAGTACATGACCCGCTTTACCGAATTCACAGACGCCGTCCTGCCGCCAATCCAGGAGGGCGCGCCCGAAAGCGACGAGCGGGTCGCATTCTGCGCGGCGGTAGACGAAAATGGCTATCTGCCGACCCACAACCGCAAATTCTCGCAGCGCCAGCGTCCCGGTGATCCGACCTGGAACACTGCCAATTGCCGCAATCGCCGCATCTTCAACGATCGCGTTGGGCTTGCCGCCGGCCGCAATAAGGAACCGTTTCTCCTGCAGACTTACCGTCGCGACATGGGCGGCGGTCAGTTCGTGCTGATGAAGGATATTTCCGCCCCGATCACCGTCAACGGCCGCCATTGGGGTGGCCTGCGCCTGGCGATACGGGTCTAAGCCCGCGCGGCTTCCAAGGCAGTACTGTCTTCGTAAGCTGCATCCAGTGTGGCGATGTCGATCTTCTTCATCGACAGCATCGCCTCCATCACGCGGTTGGCCCGCAGGGCATCGCTGTCCGTCAGCATTTTCGGCAGCTTGGCGTAGTTGACCTGCCAGACGAGGCCGAACCGATCCGTCAGCCAGCCACATGGCTGTTCCTGCCCGCCTTCGGCCAGCTTTTCATAATACCCGTCGATTTCCTTCTGCGTCTCGCAATGGATGAGGAACGAGACCGCACCGTTGAATTTTGCCCACGGCCCTCCGTTGATCGCGGCAAAGCTCTGGCCTTCCAGCTCGAAGCCCATGGCCATCACCTGGCCCTTGGGGCCGGGTCCGACATCGCCATAACGGGAAACGTCGGTGATGCGTGAGTTTTCAAAGACCGATATGTAAAAATTCACGGCTTCTTCCGCATTGTCCTCGAACCAGAGATGCGGGACGATCTTGTTCTTCTGGATGGCCATTTTGCTCTCCTCTATCTTTTGACCGTCTTAGAACGTGGCGGAGCCGGCCGATCCGACATGGCGCCAAAAATATTTCTTCATTCAGACCGCCAGCTTCAATTGTTCGAAGTTCGCCGGGTAGGGCACGGCTTTCGGATCGAAAGCCCATCGCCCCAGCTCTTCGTGGCGGGCTTGGCCGTGGTAGCTGTAGACGAGCATGAATTCGCCGGAGATCCACGCGTAGTTACGCGTGAGTGGCAAGGGCTCGATATTTCTGCAGTCGTAAGCCAACGTCACATGCGGCATGAATGCATTGGCTTGAAAGCCCGGAAGATTGTTTTGAGCCAAGGCGCGGCCAAGCATCCGCACGAACTGGTTCACCAACGTGTTGCCCTTCGGGTGATAGAGGGCAAGATGCCGGCTATTGCCGAACAGGCCGGCGCTATCGAGGGTTATCGGAATCGGCCGCGCCTGTATTCCGGCTGCGATCGCTCTGGTTCTCTCGATGAGCCGTGTCGGAGGTTTGTCGAACTGACCCATGCAGAGCAGGCTCATATGCAGCAGATGCGGCGGGTAGGCGTTCTGTCCGCGCTGAACTGCCAAATGAGTCGCAGCGTCCTCATGCATCCGCAAGGCTACCGGATTTGTCGGTCCAAGGACGAACATAAGCTTGCTCTTGGGTCCGGTAACGGCAGTCGGCGTGGACGGCCATTCGTCCTTGCCGAACAGCAGGAGCTGGTCGGCAGCGACTTTCCGATTGGTCCCCCTGCTTCCCATCCCCACGCTCCGGATTTGTGTTGCGCGCAGACTAATCGGATTGGCGCCGGGAGTAAAGAACAAAAGAGGAACATACGCCTCGCCGGTTAGACGGCTTTTTTGCACGGCCCCACACCGTTGGGGCAAGAAACGGGTTGAATATCCTGGCAAGAAGCACGATTCTCGGCACATCGACATGTGGAGGTTTGCCCATGGCTGCGCATCAATATCTGGTCTTTGAAACGGCTGGCGGTTTCTGTGGAATTGCCTGGAACGACAAGGGGATCACGCGTTTTCAGCTCCCGACCAAGGCCGCGGAGTCGACGGAACGGTTGCTTCTCCGCCGCCTGCCGACGGCCAGCCCGGGAATGCCGACCGCGAAAATCCAGGAAGCCGTCGAAGCAGTGAAGCGCTACTTTGTCGGAGAATCAGTGGATTTTTCGGGCTTCCCGCTGGACCTCGATGATCAGGACGATTTCTTCAGGGAGATTTATTCGGCCGCTCGACAGGTTGGCTGGGGCCACACGACCACCTATGGCGCCATTGCCAAGGAGCTGGGTGCAGGTCCGCAGGCGGCGCGGGATGTCGGCCAGGCGATGGCAAAGAACCCCGTGGCGCTGCTCATTCCTTGTCATCGGGTCCTTGCCGCCGGCGGCAAGCTGGGCGGCTTTTCGGCACCCGGCGGCGCCATGTCCAAGGCCCGGATGCTCGAACTGGAAGGCGTCAGGCTCGGCCCGCCGGAACCCGCGCAGCAATCGCTCGGCTTCTAGGTCTCGGAACTAGTATTATGCCGAGATGGCGGCACGGATTTCCGGGACTCCCCTCCCATTCGCGTCGCTGCAACGATGTCGGTTGATGCAGGACAAAGTGCGGCACGGGTAGGAATGGCAGAAGGTGGGAAAGGAGGGAGGACATGCCTGCCGCTACCACCAAATCCGCATTGAAAGACATCACGGTCAAGGAATATGCCAAACTCAGGAGCCTGCTCGACGGGATCGGCGACAAGCAGGCGATGAGAACCCGCGAAGAGGATACGTCCATCAAGGACGTCATCGCTCATCGCGCCAATTGGATCGAACTGTTCCTTGGCTGGTATCGTGACGGCCAGGCCGGCCGGAAGGCCGATATTCCCGCCAAGGGCTACAAATGGTCGGATCTCAAGACGTATAATGCCGATCTGCGGGCAAGGCAGGCGGGCTTGGGCTGGTTTGACGCTCAGGCGTTACTGGAAGGCTCTCATTTGAAACTGCTCGACTTCATCGAACGTCACAGCGATGATGATCTCTATACAGGCGCCATGAAAGGCGGAAACAGTCCGTGGACGACCGGGCGCTGGGCCGAGGCGGCAGGCCCATCGCACTACAGATCGGCTGCGAAATGGATTCGCGCATGCGTCCGGTCAGACCTCGTCGACACTTGGCGCAAATGAAGGATATCGCGCCAACTGAGGCTGATCCTGCTACCGGCTACGGATAAAATCACTCCCACTCGATCGTGCCGGGCGGCTTTGACGTTACGTCGTAGACGACCCGGTTGATGCCACGCACTTCGTTGATGATGCGGGTCGCCGTGCGGCCGAGGAAGTTCATGTCGTAAGGGTAGAAGTCCGCTGTCATGCCGTCGACCGAAGTCACGGCGCGCAGTGCGCAGACGAAGTCGTAGGTGCGGTAGTCACCCATCACGCCAACCGTCTGCACCGGCAGAAGTACGGCGAAAGCCTGCCAGATCGTGTCATAGAGGCCCGCCTTGCGGATTTCGTCGAGATAGATCGCGTCCGCCTTGCGCAAGATGTCCAGCTTTTCGCGCGTAACGCCGCCGGGGCAGCGGATTGCGAGCCCGGGACCGGGGAAAGGATGACGGCCGACAAAACGGTCCGGCAGGCCGAGTTCGCGGCCGAGCGCACGGACTTCGTCCTTGAAGAGTTCGCGGAGCGGCTCGACGAGCTTCATGTTCATGCGCTCAGGCAGGCCGCCGACATTGTGGTGGCTCTTGATCGTCACGGAAGGGCCGCCGGAGAAGGAGACGCTTTCGATCACGTCCGGATAGAGCGTGCCTTGGGCGAGGAAGGCTGGCGCGCCCTTGCCGTCCTCGGCGATCTTCTTGGCTTCCGCCTCGAAAACTTCGATGAACAAGCGGCCAATCGTCTTGCGCTTCACTTCAGGGTCGGAGACGCCGGCAAGTTCTGTTAGAAACAGGTCGGAGGCATCCACATGCACGAGCGGAATATTGTAGTGGTCGCGGAACATCTTGACCACTTCCTCGGCCTCGTTGAGGCGCATCAGGCCATGGTCGACGAAGACGCAGGTGAGCTGCTCGCCGATCGCCTCGTGGATCAGTACCGCCGCGACGGAGGAATCGACCCCGCCTGAAAGGCCGCAGAGCACGCGGCCGGAACCGACCTGTTCGCGGATCTTGCGGATCATCTCGGCGCGATAGGCGGCCATCGTCCAGTCAGACTTCAGCCCCACGATCTTGTGCACGAAGTTGGAAAGGAGCTTCGCACCGTCAGGCGTATGCACCACTTCGGGATGGAACATGGTGGTGTAGTAGCGGCGGCTCTCGTTCGCTGCGATTGCAAACGGAGCGTTTTCCGACGTTGCGATGACCTCGAAGCCCTCGGGGAGCTTGGTTACGCGGTCGCCGTGGCTCATCCACACCGGATAGCTGCTGCCGACGTCCCAGATGCCGTCGAAGAGCGGGCTCTTTGCCTTGATCTCCACATCGGCGCGTCCGAATTCTGCCGCGTGACCGCCTTCCACTTCCCCGCCGAGCTGCAGGCAGAGCGTCTGCTGGCCATAGCAGATGCCGAGGATCGGGATACCCGAATCGAAAACGGCCTGCGGTGCACGCGGGCTGCCTTCCGACGTCACGGAGGCTGGCCCCCCGGAGAAGATGACACCCTTGGGCTGGAGTCTCTCAAACGCGGCGGCCGCGTTCTGGAAGGGGTGGATTTCGCAATAGACGCCGGATTCACGGATGCGACGCGCGATCAGCTGCGTCACTTGGCTGCCGAAATCGATGATGAGGATGCTGTCGGGATGAGCTATCTGGGTCATGGCGAGCCTTTAAAGAAAAGTTGTTTTTAACGCAACTGCTCAGAAGGCCAATTCGCCATCCTCAAGCGCGTTAAAAAGGCTATCCACCGCATCCGCCAGCTTTACGTCGATCATATGCAGGTATTCCCTCCAGTCGTCGACATGCTTGAGCTCTTCCTTTCCGTCGGAAATACCGCGCAGGCCGATGAGCGGAATTGCGAAGAGCTGGCAGCAGCGCATCACGGCGAAGGTTTCCATATCCACCATGTCGGCGTCGATAAGATCGTAGGCGCCGCCGGAGACAACATTGCCGCCTGTGGAGAGCGAGGCGTACGGAATGCCGGGGATGCGCAAGGGAAGCGGCATGATCGCCGGATGGTCGAGGAAAGGCGTACGGCCCTTCTCGAAGCCGAGCGGGGAAGCGTCCATGTCGCGGTAAGAAACCGAGGAGACTTGATAGACTTCGGTCTGTTCGAGGTTTCGGGAACCGGCCGAGCCGAGCGAGACGATGAGGTCAGGCAATTCGCCCGAGGTCTTCAGCGTCGTCAGCACATGGCTCAACACGACGGCAGCCTCGACCGGACCGACACCGGTCATCAACGGCTTGATGCGCGATTGGAGGGTCGGGCCATATTCGGCGTCAACCGCCATGACAAAGAGAATGGATTTGCCGCCGACGAATGCCGGTTCAGCCATGGAAAGGGAAACATTCATCCGGTCACGTCCTCCCGACCGCGGATCACCATCATGGTGCCGGTCATGGATGCAATGAGCTTGGCCGGGCCGTCTCCGATGGCATAGGCACGGCCGTCTGCGACGATGATGGTTGAGCCCGGCTTGGTAATCTCGCCGCGAAAGAGAAAACGTTCGCCGCGGCCGGGCGACATCAGGTTCACCTTGAATTCGATCGTCAGAATGGACGCTTCCGGCTCGATCACCGTATAGGCGGCATAACCGCAGGCGGAATCAAGCGCGGCCGAGATGACGCCGGCATGCAGAAAACCATGCTGCTGCGTGAGTTTCGGGTCGAAGGGCAGCTCGATTTCCACCATGGCTTGTTCGACGCACGCCAGTTCGGCGCCAAGCAGACCCATCGCGCCCTGACGTGCGAAGCTTTGCCTGATGCGCTGGCGAAAGTCGCCCGTATCTCTCCCGTTCATGCCCAATTCCTTTCGCAGGTGCGAAATTGGCATGGGGAGAGAGGTTCGGCAAGCGAATGCTGTGGATTGGCTTAAATGGCGAGCCGAACGATGTGCTGATCCCAGGCGACGCGGCTGCGGGTCTCGTTGAACCGCCCGTCGTAGGAGGAAACGGCGATGCCGCGCGCGGCGGGGGCGACACCGGCAGCGTCGCGGACCACCTCTTCTTTCAGAACGGCCCCGGTCTTTGCATCGAGGATGACGGCTGCGCCGCCGACGGGCGAGGTCATGCCGACGATGCCTTCGTGGCGGTTGACGGCGATCGCACCAACATAGTTGCCGAGCCGGATCGTTGTCTCCTCCGGCAGCGAAACGAAGGAAATATCCTCTCCTTGCGAGAGCCATCCGGCGAGCGGCGGCAGCGCGTTGCGCGCGCCTTCCCACTGGCAGGCGAACCATATGCGGCCATCCGCGCCGATATCGAGATGTCGCGTCGAAAGCTGACGAAGCGCGGGGGGCAGACCGTGCCGCTGGACGAGCGTGCCCGTCCTGGCGTCGAGCAGGACGAGCGACGGCTCCATGTGGTCGAGGTTGAGTTTGGTACGGCCGAAATCCGGATGCGTCTCGATTCCGCCATTGGCGATGACCAGGAGCGTGCCGTCATCCGAGACTGTCATGTCATGCGTGCCGATACCATGCGCGTCGAATTCGCCGATGCGGCGGAATTTATCCCGCGCGTCGTAGATGCCGATCATGCCGCGATTGCCGTCGAAATCGTTCTCGCTGGCGTAGAGCAGAGCACCATTCGGGGAGAAATGCCCGTGGCCATAGAAATGCCGGCCTTCGGGTGAGGTGATGACGAGCGGCTCGGCTTGGCCATCGGCGTCGAAGACCATGGCGAAAGTACCCGGCCGGCGTGCGAACGCGACGGCGCGGTTGGTGGCGGCACTATAGGCCATGCCATGGGCTCGGGCGGGTAAAGCGACGCGGTCGACGATTTCGCCGCGCTCGGAAATCGTGGCGATGCCGAAGGAACCGTCAGGGGCGCGGAAACCCGCGGCATAGACCGCGTCCGCCCGTTCCAGCGCCATCAGCGCGCGTGGCGAAAGCGCGGCGGTGAAGGTGATACCTGCCGCCTTCAGGAAGCCGCGCCGGTCGATGGTCTCGCCGCGCCACATGGCTGTCAGTCTCCATCCGAGAAGGAAAAGCCGGAACTGAGGCCGATCGCGCCGCCATAGCCCTCATTCAGGCTGGTGATCACTTCGCGGCCTTGCCGGAGCAGCGTGTCGAGCTTTTCGCGCTCCCTTGGGTCCTCAACCGCCGTCTCGAGGTCAGGCGCGACCTGCTCCGAAAGCTCGATCATGGATTTGAGGAGTGCTTGCGTCGAAGCGATGATCGGCCGATCGGATTGTTTCAGGAGGTTTTCCATGCGTGACGCCTGCAACAATGCGGCAAGACCCTCTAGATTGCCCTTGACGGAAGGCCAGGTGTTTTCGGAGCGCCAGAACAGCGCCTGCTTCGGGAATTTCGCCTTCTCGGGCCCCTTGTAGAACGTCTCGATGCGCTGGTCGCGCACGGTTTCGGCACCATGGACCAGAATGCCGAGCAGTGCGGTGACCGCTTCGCCCCCATTGCGGAAGACCGAGTTGGCAGGCCCAGGCTGCTCCCAGGCTTTCTGAATGCCATCAGGCGCATCCCAGATGCCCGAAATCTCCTTGGCGACATTGGTTATATTGCCGGCAACCGCAGCGGCGTATCGGCAGCGAAAGCCGTTCTTCTCGGTAGAAAGGATCTCCGACCCCGTGCCGAAGAGGAGGTATTCCAGGGCGCCGAAGCCCTGCGTCGCGACGCTCTTCGTTGCGAGCGTGGCGGGATCGGCCGCCGTTTCGTCCGATTTCGACAGAATTCCCTGGACCTGCTTGAGGCCGGTACTCTTGCGATCGGGATAGAACAGGATGCGTTCAAAGCGGTTCTGCTCGATGACAGGGCCGACGCGGATGATCTCGATATGGGCCCAGCTCACCGCAGCGGCACGGAAGGCGTTCCTGGCCGAATCGTAGTTTGCCGGCGAAGGCGCTTCGCAAAGCGTCTTCATGACGGCAGTCATCCTCTCTGCTGATCGATGAAAGGCCCCATAGCCCGGCCGGATAAATCCATCGACTGCAGCCGTCATGACCTTGGTGACCTCCGCCTCCGGCAGGTCGACAGATGGCGTTGGCTCGACCTCCTGCGCAAAAGCGATAGTGTGCAGCAGCGAAATCAGACCGGCGGCAAAGATCATGCGCATCAGAGCGACTCCAGGAATTTGATCAGCGCGGTGCGGTCGTCCTTGGAAAGCGATGCAAACGCGTTGCGAGCACGTTGGGCTTCGCCGCCGTGCCACAGGATGGCTTCTGTGAGATTGCGAGCCCGCCCGTCATGCAGGAAGAAGGTATGGGCGTTGACGGTTTCTGTCAGCCCGATGCCCCAGAGCGGCTGGGTGCGCCACTCGCGTCCATCGGCCACGCCGACCTGCTGTCCGTCAGCCAGTCCCTCGCCCATGTCGTGCAGGAGGAAATCCGAATAGGGCCAGATGAGCTGGAAAGCATGGGCCTTGTTGCCGGCATCGCGGCGGGTGACGAATTTAGGGGTGTGGCAGGCAGTGCAGCCGGACTGGTAGAAAAGCTCCTTGCCCTTGAGCACCGTCGGGTCGGCGATATCGCGTCTAGCAGGTACGGCGAGGTTCTCGGAATAGAAGGTGACGAGTTCCAGAACGGGGTCCGGTGCTTCGACGGGTCCGAGCCTTTCCTGTACGCCGGTCGGCATCGCAAGGCATTCGGCCTCCGCCTTGGTGCAGTCTCCGTGATCGAAAGGATTGTCCGGTGTCGAAATGCCGAGATCGCCGGCAAAGGCTCCGGAACTCTGGTCTCGAACGGAGGCGTTTTGGGCTTTGAAGCCGAAGCGGCCAAGCTTCAGGTCGCCGGTTTTGTGGTCGCGTACCAGCGCGGGCCTACCCGATATCCCGTCGCCGTCCTTGTCGTCGGGATCGGCTTTGGCGAGGATGTCCGCCTCGTGGATCGCCTGGATGAGCCCCATGCCGATCATGGGAGGTGCGATACGCGGCGACAGCGTCACGTCGCCCTCAAGCGGGCCATGGCTGAGATCGACGGCGGAATAGGTCGGCTTGCGCAGCTGTACGACCTGCCCATCACCAAGCGTCACCGGGATTTCCTCATAGGAAACCTGCATCCGGCCTTCCGATTTCAGGCCGGGCACCGCCAGGTCCTGCAACTGCTCGCCATAGGTCGCGTCAGGGAAATTGAGTTTGCGGTAGTCCGAGATTGCCTCACGCTCGTCGTCAGTGCGAGCGGGGCGGGCAAGCCGGAGGAACATCGAGGTCGAATCTGCGGAGCCCTCGGGCGGATGGCCACGCCCATCCTTCAGATGGCAGCTTTGGCATGCCCGGGCGTTGAAGAGCGGTCCAAGCCCATCGGACGCCTGGGTGGATGAAGGCGATGAAACCCACAGCTTGCGGAACAACGCGTTGCCGAGCTTGAATTTCTCTTCCTCGTCGAAGTCGAGATTTGTGGAAAAATGCGAAAAGGCATCGCCGTTGACGAGCGCCTTCGTGGTCGCGGCGCCACCCTGCATGGTCTCGAATTGCTCAGGCTTGGAAAAATCGGTTGCAGGCCGCGTGACACTTTCCGCGCGTCGCAGGTCTTTCGGATTGATATCCGTACGTATCGTTGGAAGAAGCGTCTCGCCGCCGACGGCTATCAGCGGTGCGAGAAGAAGAGCGCCCGAAACAAGCGGTAGCAGGAACAGCGAGGATATTGGCGCTCTCATCGGTCATCGGGCCGCAAGCTCGTCAAGCCGCGGCCCGCCTTTTATTGGAAATCACTTGAAAACGGCGTCAGGATTATCAAGGCTGTCGGAACCTTCAAGCTCGATCTTGCCGAGATCCAGCGACGCAATGACGCGCTCGATCGTCTTGGTCTGATCGATCAGGCCATCGATCGCCTTCTGGACGACGGCATTGCCCTTGGCATTGTTCTCGCCGATCATCTGGTCATAGGCCTCGACCTTCTGTGCCCGGTCTGCCATGGCGTTCATGGCGGCAAGCGTCGCATCGAGCTTGCTCTTCATCTCCGTATCGAGCGCCTTGTCCTTGGCGGCGACCAGTTCAGAAAGCGAGGGGCCTTTCAGCTTCTTGCCGTCGATGCGGGTGTATTCGCCCGTATAGGCCGACTTGATGCCGATCGCGTCGTTGAGATGCGAGGCATAGGTATTGTCGGAGAAGCAATCGTGTTCTTCCTCCGGATCGTGGAGGAGAAGGCCGAGCTTCATGCGTTCGCCAGCAAGTTCGCCGTAGGACAGCGAGCCCATACCGGTGAGGATCGCCGTCAGCCCCGCCTTCGGGTCACCGGCGACGTTCTTGGTGGCATCGCCATCGGGAGCCCAAGCCTTCACCATGTCCTCAAGATCGGTAACGAGCAGGGTCGATGCCGCTTTCAGATACGCGGCACGGCGGTCGCAGTTTCCGCCGGTGCACTTTGCCTTGTCGTAATCGGTAAAGGGGCGCTTGCCCGCTCCCGCGCCCGTGCCGTTCAGATCCTGTCCCCAGAGGAGGAATTCGATGGCATGATAGCCGGTCGCGACATTCGCCTCGATCTCGCCGGCTTCGTGCAGGCTCTGAAGGGTCTCGGGCGTGATGTTGGTGACGTCGATCTCTTCGCCGTTGACCTTGATTTTCGGATTGGCGATGACATTGGCGGTGTAAAGCTCGTTCTCGTCGCTTTCCTTGCCGTAGGAATTGTCGACATAGTCGATCAGGCCCTCATCGAGCGGCCAGGCATTCACCTTGCCTTCCCATTCGTCGACGATCGGGTTGCCGAAGCGATAGACCTCCGTCTGCTGATAGGGAACGCGCGCAGCGACCCAGGCGGCCTTGGTGGCCTTCAGCGTTTCCTCGCTCGGCTTTGCGATCAGAGCATCGATTGCGGCGTCGAGCTTCTTGGCCGTCGTCAGCGAGTCCTCGTATTTGGCGTGCGCAAGCTCGGCATAATGCTTGAGGACGGCGGCGGCATCGGCGGCCTTTGCCGGCGTGACGGTGTAGGCCGCGGAGGCGGCAAAAAGCGCCAGCGCGGCGCGCAGAACGGTCTTGCGGATCATAATCCCTCTCCTTGGGCGGCCGAGGTTCCCTTGCCGCCTATCGCGTTCTTCGCGCAAATGGAAACTGGTGTCAAACGATCTAGTTTAGAACGTTTTGAAAGAAGGAAAGGCAGTTTTGACCCTGCCGCTCGCGGTCAAAGCTTGCGCTGCATCCGACAGAAAAAGAAACCGTCGGTATCGGTGCTTGCAGGGGTAAGCGTGACGGAGAGATGATCTTTCGATCGCGGCTGCGGCGCGTCTTTTTCGAATGCCTGGGCCCATTGCGGCTCGGTCGGCACGATCGAAAACTGCGGGTTTTCTGCGCAGAACCGCGCGACTTGCCGGTCGTTCTCCTCCGGCAGGATAGAACAGGTGACATAGAGCAGCGCGCCGCCCGGCTTTACGAAGGCTGCCGCCTCCGCCAGCGCCTCCTGCTGTTGGGCGATGCGCTCATCGAGATTCTTTGGCGTCAGGCGCCATTTCGTATCCGGACGTCGGCGCCATGTCCCTGTGCCGGTGCAGGGCGCATCGACGAGGACGGCGTTGAGCTTGCCTCTCAAGGGCTCGAGCTGACGTGCGTCGTCATGGACCTGAACGTTGCGGGTGCCGGCGCGGCGCAGCCGCTCGATGATTGGTGCAAGCCGCTTGCGATCGGTATCGTAGGCGTGGATCTGACCCTTGTTGTGCATGGCGGCCGCCATGGCGAGGGTCTTGCCGCCGCCACCGGCGCAATAGTCGAGAACCTGATCATGTTCGCCCGGCTGCACGAGCTCGGCGACGATCTGCGAGCCTTCGTCCTGAACTTCGAACCATCCTTTTTGGAACGAAAGCTCGGCCGTGACGTTCGGAAGACGGGATGCTCCTTCGCCGGCGGCAATCCGGATGCCGTTGCGGGCGATGCGCGCGGGTTTGGCGCCGGAGCGTTCCAGCGCCTTGACGACCTTCTCTCGTGACGCCTTCAGCGTGTTGGCGCGGAGATCGAGGGTCGGCCGGCCACTAAGTGCCTTGGCCTCGACAAGCCAGTCCTCGCCGAAATTGGCTTCGAAGGACGGCTGTATCCAGTCCGGGATGTCGCCCTGAACATTGAGCGGCGCATCCTCGAGATTGCGCGAGGCAAGTGCCGAGAGGTTCGCTTCGGTAAGAGCAGGCGGCGCAAAGCGGTCATCGGCGAACTCGGCATGAAGAGCTTCGGGCGAGAGGCTCCATTGCCGAATGAGGACCGCATAGGCGAGAGCAGTAGGGCTCTCGTCGTCCATGAGCCAGGCATGCGAGAGCCGCATCCTCAAGGCATCATAGACGATGTTTCCGACGGCGGCGCGATCGCCCGAGCCGGCAAAACGATGCGCGAGGCCCCAGTCCTTGAGGGCGTCGGCGACAGGGCGCTTCCGCGTCTCTATGTCGGATAGAACCTCGATGGCTCCGGCCACTCGTCCGCCCAGTCGCATGTCGCTCTCCGTGTCGGTTGCACCCGTATGGGAGGGCTCCTAGCTGCGATTGCTCCGAAGAGCAAGAGGCGGTGCCGTCCAGCCTCAGCCGTCGATTGCTTTCAGGCCCTTGCCGGCGATCTTCTGGCTTCCGGCGTCGACGATCTGATAGCAGACCTGTGCGGTGCCGGAGCTTACCATGCCGATGTTCTTGGCGGCGGCTCTGGAGACGTCGATCACCCGGCCACGGATAAACGGTCCGCGGTCGTTGATGCGTACGACGACGCTCTTGCCGTTGCGTTTGTTCGTCACCTTCACCTTCGTACCGAAAGGCAGCGAACGATGCGCGGCGGTAAGCAGTGAGGCGTTCATCCGTTCACCGGATGCAGTCTTGGAAGTCAGAGCATACCAGGATGCGTGACCGCACCCGGGCGCAGCATTGGCCTGCGCGGAGCCGAGAAGTGCAAAAGCAGCAGTTGCGGCCACGGCGAAAGTCGAGCGTCGAATTGTTGTCAAGTCGGTCGTCCCCGTTCGATTGGTCCCTGCACGTTGCGTGCAAGAATGGCTAAGCGGGGCGAAAAGTGGCGGAAAAGTGGGACTTTCGATCACGGAATATTACTGAGTGTAACATTCGTGATTATAATTACGTCGATTCTTTTAAGAAGCCAGCTAACGTTCTACGGAAGAAAACCTTTAAAAACAGACAGAAAGCGGAAAGCTATTCCTGAATGATTCCTAAAGCCCGCCTGTTCACGAAAAGCGCAGAAAAAAATTTGTTGCAATGCAAGATTCTTCGCCTCATTTGGGCAAATATTGTGGCGACTTGCCGTAGATCTTAAGAAATAATAACCGATAGAATGGCGAAAGATGGAATTTTCACCCGTTTCAAAATGGGAAAATCATCCTCTCCAGCGGGCCGTCGCCCACATTTCTTGGAGAGACATGCGATAGTTCGGAAAGCGGAATTTGAACCCCAAGGCGCGAATCTTGGCATTGGAAACACGCTTGTTGGCTCCGTAAAAGGACCGGGCCATCGGTGTCATGTCGGCCGTCTCGAAATCCTGTTCGGGAGGTGGCTCCACCTCCATCAGCCGCGCAGCCTCCACGATGACGTCTTGCGGCGGACCGGGCTCGTCGTCCGTCACGTTAAATACGCCTCCCACCTTGCTCTTTGCGAGAAACAGCGCGGCTCCGCCGATGTCCTCGACGCGGATCCGGTTGAAGACCTGGTCCTTCTTTATGATCCGCCGCGCGGTGCCGCGTGCGAGATTGACGAAGGCGTTCCGGCCCGGACCGTAAATGCCGGCGAGCCGCAGGCTGGCCACCGGTAGGCCCGCGCTTTTTCCTTCGGCGGCCCAGGCTTCCTCCGTGTCGACCCGCTCGATGGAGCGGCCGAGGATCGGGCTGCCGGGCGTCTCCTCTGTCACCCAACCTCCGCCGTGGTCGCCATAGACGCCGACGGTGGAGAGGTAGCCGATCCATTCCAATTTCGGGCAAAGCTCGAGCAGTTTCCCAGAGACGATTTTCAGCAGCGGATCGCCTTCGTTGCCGGGTGGAATGGATTGAACGAGATGGGTGACCTCCCCAAGCTCAGCCAGAAGCTCCTCGCTGAAGGAACCGCCGTCGAAGACGAAGGCCCTGATGTCCTTTGCGGCCAGGTCGAGCGCTTTCTGCGGGGTACGGACTGTGCCGGAGACCTGGAAGGTCTCGGTTTTGAATACCTCGGCAATTGCCTGGCCCGAATAACCACATCCGAAGATCATCACGCGCATCAGGCAACTCCCGCCAGCTTCCATTCGTTCCGGACTCCCGGGTCGTCCTCGAGGTTTCGCGTCTGCGCAAACTTCAGGAATTCATCTCCCGGCATCAGGCGCTTCAATGCCCATATAGCCATACCGCGAACGACAGGCGAGGGGTCGTGCGAGAGGTCGAGACAGCGCGCAACGAGATTTGCGTCGCCGGAATTGCCGGCAGCGATCAGCACGTTGCGAATGAAGCGGTCCCGGCCGATCCGCTTTACCGGAGAACCGCTGAAGAAGGTGCGGAAGGTCGGATCGTCCAAAGTCAACAGGAAGGCGATCGACGGTTCCTTCAGGTCTTCCCGCGCCTTCAGCTTCATTTCCGAAGCGCTTGCCGCGAACTTGTTCCAGGGGCACGCGGCCAGGCAGTCGTCGCAGCCATAGATCCGGTTGCCGATCAGCGGGCGGAATTCCGGATCGATCGGCCCTTTGTGCTCGATGGTGAGATAGGAAATGCAGCGGTTCGCATCGAGCCGGTAAGGCGCCGGAAAAGCGGCTGTCGGGCAGGCATCGAGGCAGGCGCGGCAGGAGCCGCAATGATCGCCCTCGGGCTCATCCGGAAGAAGGTCGGCGGTCGTGAACAGGCTGCCGAGGAAGAGCCAGGAGCCGTGGGTGCGGCTCACGAGGTTGGTATGCTTGCCCTGCCATCCAAGGCCGGCCGCCTCCGCCAGCGGCTTTTCCATCACGGGGGCCGTGTCGACGAAGACTTTGACGTCTTCGCCGGCGCGGGCGGCGAAGCGCGTCGCGATCTCCTTCAGCCGGCCCTTGATGATGTCGTGATAGTCGCGGTTCCGCGCATAGACGGAAATCGCCGCCTTGTCGGGTTTCTCCAGAATGCCGCGTGGATCCTCATCCGGTCCGTAGTTGAGGCCGAACATGACGATCGACCGCACCTCCGACCAGAGTACCTTCGGGTCGGCGCGGCGTTCGCGGGTCTCGGCCATCCATTCCATGGTGGCGTGATGCCCGTCAGCCAGAAAGGTGGCGAGCCGTTCGGGAGCTCTGGGGATGCTGTCCGAGCCGGTGATACGACAGAGGTCGAAGCCCTGCGCGGCGGCCTCTTCGCGGATGAAGGCGGTCAGCTTCTCCCGCCGCCTAAGCGCCTTATCCTCCTCTCGCGCTCTCGCTTCAGAAATCAAGGTCCGCATAGTGAGATACCGGAGTGATGCCGCGGATGCGTTCGGCAAGCAGCGGCCGGAAGGAAGGGCGGGATTTCAGCCGCTGATACCATTCCTTGGCGACCGGCGTCTCGGCCCAATCGATCTCGCCGAGATAGTCGAGGACGGAAATCGAAGCGGCGGCAGCAAGATCCGCGTAGGTCAAACGATCTCCGGCGAGCCAGGGCCGCGAGCCGGCGAGCCAGGAGAGATATTTCATATGCTGCCGGATGTTGGCGCGCGAGGTGCGCAGCACTTTTGAATCCGGCGCGCCGCCCCCCTGCGCCGCTGTCATCTGCAGTTTGTAGATCAGTTCGCGCGTCAGCGGCCGCGTCACGTCCTGTTCCATCTTCTGGAGGAACCATTCCATGAGGCGGCGGATTTCGGCGCGCTGCCAGGGATCCTCGGCGAGGAGCCGGCGGTCGCGTTTCAAGACGCCGTGTGTCTCGTCCAGAAATTCCATGAGCACGGAAGGGCCACAAAGTACCCGCATGCTGTCATCGACGTAGACGGGGAGTGTGCCCGCAGGATTGAGTGTCAGGAATTCGCGGCGCTTTTCCCAGGGCTGCTCCTCGACCAGTTCCGCCTGAAACCCGTATTCGGCAAGAATCAGCCGAACGAAGCGGGAAGCTGAAGACATGGAGTGATGGTAGAGAGTGGGCATGGATAATTGAACTTCACGAATATCGTCTAGGAAGGGTAAGGCTGCTTTTTGCGCCCGCCTGACATATGACAGCTATATGGATTTGGTAGGGCCAACACAAGCAACGGCTCATAGAGTGCTTAAAACTGCCCTTATCTACTCAATAAAGGATTAAGAATGGCGGATCAGTCCATTTTCAGCGCCCTCGTTCTTGGCTTGATCGAGGGGCTCACGGAATTTCTTCCCGTTTCGTCCACCGCCCACGTTCTGCTAGCCGGCCATTTTCTCGGATTTCAATCTCCAGGCAACACATTCGCGGTATTGATCCAGCTCGGTGCGATTCTGGCGATCCTGCTCGTCTATTTCCACAAGCTCCTGCAGATCGCCACCGACCTACCCACCAGCGCAAAGGCCCGGCGCTTCGTCGCGACCGTGCTCATCGCCTTCCTGCCTGCGGCCGTCATCGGCGCTTTGGCGCATGATTTCATCAAGACGGTACTCTTCGAAACGCCGATGCTGATCTGCGTCGTACTGATTCTCGGGGGTCTCGTACTGCTGGCTGTCGACAAGATGAAATTCCAGCCGGTCTATCACGACGTGATGGACTATCCGCCGTCGCTCGCCTTCAAGATCGGACTTTTCCAATGCCTTGCGATGGTTCCTGGCACATCCCGTTCGGGCGCTACCATCGTGGGGGCGCTGCTTCTCGGTGCCGACAAGCGATCGGCGGCCGAATTTTCCTTCTTCCTTGCCATGCCGACCATGCTCGGTGCGTTCACGCTGGATCTCTATAAGAATCGCGGGGCGTTGAGTTTCGATGACGGTGCGGTAATCGCCGTGGGATTTGTCGCGGCGTTCGTCACCGCCATCGTCGTCGTGCGCTCCCTGCTCGATTTCGTATCGAGCCGAGGCTACGCGCTTTTCGCCTGGTGGCGGATCGCCGTTGGTGCCGCTGGTCTCATAGCCCTTCTTTTGGGAGCGTGAATGAAAAAAGGCGGCCCGGAAGGCCGCCTTTTTTTCGATCAGGTCACCTTAGTGCTGAACAGACGCCGTGCTGCACGGGTCGACGCCATAGGCTGGCGCGCATCCGCTCTTGGTGGCTGCGCCCGTCTTCGGGGCCATGAAGGAGCCCGCCAGGATGATCAATGCCGCGCATGCAAAAAAGAGGGCGATGGGCTTGCCCATGGAGGAATGCCTTTCCAAGGATGATTTGATCGTCACGGGTGAATGTCTTGTTGGGAGGCGAGCTTTATTGCTCGCATTCAAACAATTCAATAAAGGATTTTGCTGAACCCGGCGTTAACGCCACTGCATTGCTCACTGCGGCCTTTGTGCCACATTTCGTGCTTGAAAGATAAGCCGAAACAAAGCCCTGCTCGCTTTTTGAGCGAGCAGGGCCTCTTTCCACAAGGGAAACTAAAACTTCCAGCGAGATAAGAAAAGTCAGGCAGCCCGGCCGGACCCGGTATATTGACCCCGGGGACGATACTGGACGAGGTAGGATGGCAGGATGGACGCCGCGAGCGTCGGACGGATGCCCATCCCCTGGATTGTGCGGTCTTCCTTGGCGGCTGCCTCGGAGACGACGTTATCGACCTTGAGCAGTTGCACCTGATCGCTGGTGATCGGCGGCTTCACGAAGGGGATGAGCGATGCAATGCTGCCGATCAGCGATGCTATCCCGAAGGGCAGCGAGACCAGCTTATTCGACCGATTGGTAACCCGCAGCATCGTCTCGAGACATTCGCGGAACGTCATGACTTCCGGACCGCCGAGTTCATAGATCTTGCCGGCGCCGATCGTGCCGTCGACCGAGCGGGCGACGGCTTCGGCAACATCCTCAACATAGATAGGCTGGAACTTGGTCTGGCCGCCGCCGACGAGCGGCAGAGCCGGAAACACCTTCGCCATCGCGGCGAACTTGTTGAAGAAACTGTCTTCATGACCGAACATGATTGATGGGCGAAGGATGACGGCGTCGGGCAGAACAGAGAAGATCGTCGCTTCGGCGCGGCCTTTGCTGCGTGCGTATGACGATCTGGAATCCGGATCGGCACCGATTGCGGAGATATGCGTAAGCCTGGCGCCGGCCGCATGGGCGGCCTCCGCGATCGAGCGGGCGCCGAAATCCTGAACCGCATCAAACGTGTTGCGGCCCGCCTCGAACATGATGCCGACGCAGTTCACCACATGAGAAGCGCCTTCGACAGCCCGGAAGATCGACTCGCGATAACGCAGGTTCGCCTGTACGAGCGCGATCTGACCGACATACCCGGCCGGCAGCAGGAAGCCAGCAAGATCGGGGCGGCGCACCGCGACCCGCACCCGGTAGCCCCGCCTTACGAGCGTTCTTACCACATGCCGCCCGACGAACCCGGATCCTCCGAAAACGGTGACGAGGGGCGGAAGGTTACTGACGGTCATGACATGCTCCGGGAGCCGATTGGAAAGGTTGAATGGTCTTTAGCCGAATCGCGACAGAGGTGGAAGTGCCTACACTGCCGCAGTCCCGAAGGTTTCAGAGCTTCAGGCGCCTTCGACGACGACCAGTTCTCCATCTGCCGCTTCCTGGCGGATTTTTGCGGCGATCTGGTATTCCGGCGAATTATAGCAGTCGATCGCTGCCTGTGCCGAGGGGAATTCGAGGACGACATTGCGCGCCCGCGCCTTGCCCTCCAGTTCCGTGAACGCGCCACCGCGGGCGAGCGCCTTCGCCCCATATTTCTCGAAAGGAACCTTCGTCGCGGCAACATAATCCTTGTAACGTTCCGGATCGCGAATATCGATACGGGCGATCCAGTATCCCTTGGCCATGAGAATTCCTCCGATACGATGCGAAAAAGCTGGCTTCGATCAAATTATGCGGCGAGTCAATATGATCAAGGCCGACAATATGCCGCCATGCCGGCTAGCTGCGACGCAAAGGCCTTCAAGAAAGGACGGTTTGCATCTCGGCCAAAATGGCCTCCGCTGCCCCCTTCGGATCGGGTGCCTTGACGATCGGGCGGGCGACGACGAGATGGCTCGATCCGGCGCGCAGCGCGTCTGCGGGCGTCATCACCCGCTTCTGATCGCCGGCGTCCGAGCCGGCCGGGCGGATGCCCGGCGTGACGATCGCCATATCCGGGCCGACGATCTTGCGCACGGCAGCCGATTCCTCGGCCGAGCAGACGATGCCCCCCATGCCGGCTGAAAGCGCCTGTTCGGCGCGGCGCAGCACCAGGGTGTGCGGGTCGTATTCGTAGCCTGCTTCGACGAGATCGGTTTCGTCCATCGACGTCAGGACGGTCACCGCAAGCAGGCAGAGGCCCGAGCCCTCTGCTGCCTCGACCGCGGCACGCATCGCCTTCGGATAGGCGTGCAGGGTCAGCATCGTCATGCCCATCTTGGCGATATTCTCGACGCCCTTCGCCACCGTATTGTCGATATCGAGCAGCTTCATGTCGAGAAAGACGTTCTTGCCGTCCCTGGCAAGATCGCGGGCGAATTCGAGCCCGCCCGCAAAGGCGAGCTGATAGCCGATCTTGTAGAAGGAAACCGCGCTGCCGAGCGTCGCGACCATCTTTTCCGCTTCGCCGACGGTCGGAATGTCGAGGCCTACGATCAGACGGTTACGCGCGTTCATCGGCTCCAGCTCCCTGCCATGTCTCGATGGCCGTCCAGTCGCATGAGACGGTTCGATCCGCAAGGGCGAACTGAAAGAGATTTCCGCCGCCGCCGGGTTGATCCCGGTCCCGCGAAATCGGCATGCCGAGAAGATGGCACTTCAGAAGGGTGCCGACGCCGCCATGGCCCACGAAGGCGATAGGCACGTCGGGGTCATGGCTGTCGAGGATACGAACA
This sequence comes from Hyphomicrobiales bacterium, assembly GCA_900469955.1. Lineage (GTDB taxonomy): Bacteria > Pseudomonadota > Alphaproteobacteria > Rhizobiales > Rhizobiaceae > Neorhizobium. The sequence continues at coordinate 46,071 of UBYX01000012.1, forward strand.
ACGGCGGAGACGATCCGGGCTTGCGCGTCGACAGCCCGCTCCCAGCCTTTGAAGCTCTCCTGCGGATGGGCAAAGAACCAGTCCGCCGCTTTTTCGAATTCGGGTGGCGGCAGGAAGCCGGTGGCTGACCGGTCGTTCTCGTGCATCCGAGGGGCGACTTCGACTTCGATGCCCGCAGCAGACGCAAGTATCTTTGCGGTCTCCACGGCTTTCACCTCATCGCTCGAAACGATCCGGCCGAGCTTTTTCGCCCAGTCCGAGCGGCTGGCCTGTTCGGCACGCGCCTGTCCGACGTCCGAAAGCCCCCATTCCGGCACCGGCACGTCGGGGTCGATCCGAACCTGAGGATGGGTAATGTAGAGGCCGAACATCAGGGCCGCGTATAGGTCCACAGCTGCGCCGGCGGAATATTGCGCATGACGAAATCGTAGTGCTTGATCTTGTAGCGGTCCGGATTGGCGATGATCGGCGAAATGGGACCATAGGTGATCTGCATCATCGGCCGGCCCGCCGGCATGCGGTCGAGCAGGTCTTCCAGTAGGGCAATACGACGCTCCATCGGGAAGCTCAGCAGCGGAATGGCGGAGATCACGCTGTCGAAGGTCTTGTCTTTAAAATTGCCCAAGGTGCGGTCGAGATCGAAGGCGTCGCCGTTGATGAAATTCACGCCTGGAAAGGCCTTCAGGAGATGCTGATAGAAGTCCGTCGAATATTCGACGGAGACGAGCTCCTCCGGCCGAACGCCGTGCCGCAGGATAGCCTTGGTGATGATGCCCGTGCCGGGGCCGAGCTCCAGAACAGGAAGACCCGATCCGGTATCGATGACGCTTGCCATTCGCTTCGCGGTGACGGAGGAAGTCGGAAGAATGGCGCCGACCTGTTTCGGCCCGTCGATCCAGCCTTTAAAGAACCGGATTTCCTCATCGAACTTGCGGCCCAGCCGCTCTTTCAGACGCAATTCCATCGCCTGTCCTCCCTCTTAGTGCCCTATGTGGACGTTCATGCCGCAAAGGCAAGAGCAAATGTCGCATTTGGCACAGGTCATGAAAAAAGCAGCTGATTGTCAGCCGCTTCGATGATTCTAGACGCGCATCGGCATCAAGACATAAAGGGCGTCGTCGCCGGCGGTATCCCGCACCAGGGTCGGAGAACCCGCATCTGCCAGCATGAAGATCGCGTCATCGCCGGACAACTGCGCGGTAATGTCGAGCAGGTATTTGGCGTTGAAGCCGATCTCCATCGGATCATTGTCGTAGCCGACCGCCACTTCTTCCGTAGCGCTGCCGGAGTCCGGGTTGTTGACCGTCAGCATGAGCTGGCCGTCCGTAAGCGACAGTTTGACTGCGCGGCCACGCTCCGAGGAAATGGTGGAGACGCGGTCCACCGCCTTGGTGAAGCTTTCGCAATCGACCCGCATTTCCTTGTCGTTGCCGGTCGGAATGACCCGCTGGTAGTCGGGGAAGGTGCCGTCGATCAGCTTCGAAGTCATCACCACCGTGCCGATCGTCAGGCGGATCTTGGCGTCTGAAACCTCGACGGTGACCACTGCTTCCGGATCGTCCATGAGCTTCTGCAACTCGCCGACGGTCTTGCGGGGAATGATGATCCCCGGCATGCCTTCCGAGCCGGCCGGTGCCTGAACATCGGCCCGAGCCAGACGATGTCCGTCGGTCGCGACAGCGCGAAGCTTCAGGTCGCCGCCGGCCTCGATCGTGTGGAAGAAAATGCCGTTCAGATAGTAGCGGGTTTCTTCGGTCGAGATCGCGAACTGCGTGCGGTCGATCAGCATCTTCAGATCGGTCGCCTTCAGCTTGAAGGTATGCGTGAAGCTGCCGGCGGTGAGATCCGGGAAGTCCGATTCCGGCAGGCACTGCAGCGAGAATTTCGAGCGGCCGGACTGGACGGTCATGGAGCCGCCGTCGGGATTGGTGGCGAGCAGCACTTCGGAGCCGTCGGACAGCTTGCGGACGATTTCATAAAGCAGATGCGCCGGGACCGTCGTCGCCCCCGCATTCTCGACCATGGCCGGGAGTGCCTCGGTGATCTCAAGGTCGAGGTCGGTCGCCTTCAGATCAAGGCTGTTCCCGGAGGCGCGCATCAGCACGTTGGAGAGGATCGGGATCGTGTTCCGCCGCTCGACCACGCGGTGCACGTGGTTCAGCGATTTCAGAAGGTTGGACCGCTCAAGAGTAATACGCATGGACGCTATCGCTTTCGACCGTGACGATCCGGCAGGGCCGGACCCTGATATTGTGCCGGCAACGCAGCCGGATGATGTGGACGCGCAAAATGGCAGAGAACGGCGGCGAAAAGCAAGAGGTGAACAAGGAGTTGCGACGGCAAATCGCCAGATCGGCCTGCACTGCACACAGAAAACATCCGCTGCGTTTACTTGCCGAACCGGACTGGGTTGCTCATAAAGAGGCATGAGCATCCTATTCCCTATGGTATCCCGTGGCAGACGAACATAAAGCCGCCCAGCGCGGCTATCGCGTTGCCAATACATTCGTGCCTGCCAGACCGCAGGAACCGGCGCTTTATCTGGTGGCGACGCCGATCGGCAATCTCGGGGACATCACCCTGCGTGCACTGGAGACGCTTGCCGGTGCCGACGTGCTCGCCTGCGAAGATACGCGTGTCACCAGGGTTCTGCTGGACCGTTACGGCATCGTCAACCGGCCCTTTGCCTATCATGAACACAATGCCGACGAGGTCGGGCCGAAGCTGATCGCGGCGCTGGAGGAAGGAAAATCGGTCGCGCTGGTCTCCGATGCCGGCACGCCGCTGGTCTCCGATCCCGGCTATCGGCTGGGGCAGATGGCAATCGAGGCCGGTCACAGGGTTGTGCCGATCCCCGGTGCCTCTGCTCCGCTTGCGGCTCTTGTCGGCTCCGGCATGCCCTCGGATGCCTTTCTTTTTGCCGGTTTTCTGCCGGTCAAGGACAAGGGACGGCGCGACCGGCTGGCGGAGCTTTCGAAAGTGCCTGCTACGCTGATCTTCTTTGAATCTCCGCATCGGATCGGCGCCACTCTTGCGGCGGCGGCGGAAGTGCTTGGCAAGAGCCGCCGGGCCTGCGTCTGCCGGGAACTCACAAAGACCTTCGAGGAGTTCCGTCGAGGATCGCTGGGCGAGCTTGCTGCCTACTATGATGAAGAGCGGACCGTGAAAGGCGAGATCGTATTGCTTGTCGCGCCGCCCGACGCGGAGGAAGCGCCGGGCGAGGTCGAGGTGGAAGCGCTGCTGCGGGAGCTCTCGGCCACGATGCCGACGGCCAAGGCGGCTGCCGAAGCCGCCCGTCTCACAGGTCTTGGCCGAAAGGATCTCTATCAGCGACTTCTGGACCTGAAGGAAGCCGATGACAACGGAGAATGATCCGGGTCTGAAGCGGCGCAGGGCTGAACGCCGAGGCCATCTCTCGGAATATCTGGCTGCTCTTTATCTGATGGCGAAGGGTTATCGCATTCTTGCCATTCGCTATCGCACCAGGCTGGGCGAGGTCGATCTCATCGCCCGCAAGCGCGACCTGGTAATTTTCGTCGAGGTCAAGGCACGCATAGGCGAGCGCGAAGCCATCGATGCAGTCGGCTACATCACCCAGCGGCGAATCCAGGCGGCGAGTGATCTCTGGCTCTCAAAGCGTAAGGATGCGGCTACGCTTTCGCAGCGCTATGACATAGTTGCGGTGTTGCCAGGGCGCTTGCCCCGCCATTTTCCGGACGCATTCTAATAACTTGTTTTGATCCTTGGAATATTTGATCCTTGCACTGTCACAAAACTGACATAAAACTGTAAAGGCGGTGTCATGGGAGGACCCTATTGGGGGCCGGCACCAATCAAGGTGGAGGACATAACAATGTTGAAAAAACTTTCGATGGCCGCATTCGCGGTCGCGCTTTCGGCAACGTCGTCGCTTGCCGCGACGGAAGTCACCTGGTGGCACGCCATGGGTGGCGAACTTGGCAAGAAGCTGGAAGAGATCGCCCAGAAATTCAACGAAAGCCAGGCCGACTATAAAGTCGTTCCGGTCTACAAGGGAAGCTACCCGGAAACGCTGACGGCTGCGATTGCTGCCTTCCGCGCCAACCAGCAGCCGGCTATCGTTCAGGTCTTTGAAGTTGGCACCGGCACGATGATGGCCGCCAAGGGCGCCGTCTACCCGGTCTACAAGCTGATGGCCGACGAGGGCGAAACCTTCGACCCGAAAACATTCCTGACACCGGTCACGGGTTATTATTCCGATACGCAGGGCAACATCCTCTCGCTGCCCTTCAACTCGTCCACGCCGATCATGTATTACAACAAGGACGTCTTCAAGAAGGCTGGCCTTGATCCGGAAGTCGCTCCGAAGACCTGGAAGGAAGTCGAGGAATTCTCGAAGAAGATCGTTTCCTCCGGCGCGGCCAAGTGTGGCTTCACCTCCGCCTGGATCACCTGGGTTCAGACCGAAAACCTCTCGGCTCTCCACGACAAGCCCTTCGGCACCCTGCAGAACGGCTTTGGTGGCGTGAAGTCCGAATTCACCTTCAATGGTCCGCTTCAGGTCAAGCACTGGGCAAATCTGAAGAAGTGGCAGGACGAAGGCCTGTTCAAGTATGGCGGTCCGGTCGGTGGCGACCAGGCGGCGACGATGTTCTACGCGCAGGAATGCGCAATCACCATGAACTCGTCCGCAGGCCGTGCTGGCGTCATCAACAACGCCAAGACCTTCACGCCGGGTTTCGCGCCGCTGCCTTATTACGACGACGAGATCAAGGAACCGAAGAACTCCATCATCGGCGGCGCCACTCTCTGGGTGCTGAACGGCAAGGACAAGGCCACCTACAAGGGTGTAGCCAAGTTCTTCAGCTATCTCTCCAAGTCGGAAGTCCAGGCTGACTGGCATCAGTTCACCGGTTACCTGCCGATCACCAATGCTGCCTACGACCTCGGCCAGAAGCAGGGTTACTATCAAAAGAACCCTGGTTCGGACATCGCGATCAAGCAGATCACCCGCGGCACGCCGTCGGAAAATTCCAAGGGCGTTCGCTTCGGCAACTTCACCCAGGTCCGCACGATCGTCGACGAGGAGTTCCAGGCACTTCTCGCCAACAAGAAGGACGCCAAGCAGGCGCTCGACAGCGCCGCGCAGCGCGGCAACGCGCTTCTGCGTGAGTTCGAGGCGGCCAACTCGAACTGATAGTCCCGATCACTGCAGGGAGGGCCGGCGTTCGCCGGGCCTCCTTCGCTCGTTTATTGTTTTGTGGTGAGGGAACGGTGGATACCAAGAGAACAACCTTCAACAACCGCTTGCTGCCCTATCTGCTGCTCGCGCCCCAGCTCGCCATCACGCTTGTCTTCTTCATCTGGCCTGCCGCCCAGGCCGTGAAGTCCTCCTTCGAGCGGGAAGACCCCTTCGGCTTCTCCACCGTCTTTGTCGGTTTCACTCATTATCAGCGGCTTCTCGCGGACCCGAATTATCTGGATTCTCTTTGGCGCACTGCCGTGTTTGCCGTATCGGTAACCGTTCTTGCGATGGTGCTTGGTCTTGCGTTCGCGGCTGCGGTCGATCGCTTGGCACGCTCCGCCAAGTTCTACACCACGCTCCTGGTCTGGCCCTATGCCGTCGCGCCTGTCGTGGCGGGGGTTCTCTGGTGGTTCCTGTTCAACACGTCCACAGGCCTCTTGCCCTACTTTCTGGAACGTTTCGGCATTCGCTGGGATCATGACCTCAACGGCACCCATGCCATGATCCTGATCATCGTCGCCGCGGCCTGGAAGCAGATCTCCTACAATTTCCTTTTCTTCCTCGCCGGCTTGCAGTCGGTGCCCCAGTCGCTGATCGAAGCCGCGGCGATCGACGGTTCCGGGCCGGTGAAACGCTTCTTCACGATTTCCCTGCCGCTTCTGTCGCCGACGACGTTCTTCCTGTTCATCATCAACGTGAACTACACGATGTTCGACACCTTTCCGATCGTCGATGCCACGACGGGCGGCGGACCGGCGCAGGCCACGACCACGCTGGTCTACAAGGTCTATCAGGATGGTTACGTGGGTCTTAATCTTGGCTCCTCCTCCGCGCAGTCGGTGCTTTTGATGTTGATCGTGATGCTGCTGACCTTCGTGCAGTTCCGCTTCGTCGAACGCCGCGTCCAGTATTGAGGAACGATCATGGTTGAAAATCGCCCCTTCCTGACCTTCCTCACCCACGCTTTCCTGATCCTGGGATTTCTGGTGGTCGCTCTGCCGGTCTATGTCGCGATTACGGCGTCGACCCATGATATTTCGACGCTGATGAGCGGTCCCGTTCCGCTTCTGCCGGGCTCGCATTTCATCGAGAACTATTCGACCATCCTGACGAGCGCCTCGGCCGCCCATGGTCTCCCGAACTACTCGCATATGGCGCTGAACTCCCTGGTCATGGCGCTGGTGATCACCGCAGGAAAGATTGCGATCTCGATCCTTTCGGCCTTCGCGATCGTCTATTTCCGGTTTCCCTTCCGGCAGGTGGCCTTCTGGATCATCTTCGTCACCCTGATGCTACCGGTAGAGGTGCGCATCATGCCGACCTACAAGATCGTGGCCGACCTCGGCATGCTGAATTCCTGGGCCGGTCTGACGGTCCCCCTGATCGCATCGGCCACGGCTACTTTCCTGTTCCGCCAGTTTTTCATGACCGTGCCGGACGAGCTTCTCGAAGCGGCCCGTGTGGACGGAGCCGGCCCGCTGAAGTTCTTCCGGGACATCCTGTTGCCGCTCTCGCGCACCAATATCGGCGCGCTGTGCGTCATCCTCTTCATCTACGGCTGGGTTCAGTATCTCTGGCCGCTCCTGGTGACCACGGATCCCGGCTACTACACGCTGATGATGGGCATGAAGCGCATGGTCACGGTGCAGGACGGCGTCATCGAATGGCACCTTGTCATGGCAGGTTCGGTGCTTGCCATGCTTCCCCCCATCCTGGTCGTGGTTTTCATGCAGCGGTTGTTCATCCGCGGCCTTACTGAAACGGAGAAATGACATGGCCGGTATTCATATCGCCGAGGTTTCGAAGGTTTATGCCGGCGGCGTAAAAGCCGTAAATTCGGTGTCGATCGACATCACCGACGGAGAGTTCATCGTGCTGGTCGGTCCGTCCGGCTGCGGCAAGTCGACACTTCTGCGCATGGTCGCGGGGCTGGAGACGATTTCCGGCGGTCAGGTGAAGATCGCCGACCGTGTTGTCAATAACGTGGAGCCGGCCGATCGGGACATCGCCATGGTGTTTCAGAACTATGCGCTCTATCCTCACATGACGGTCTACAACAACCTCGCGTATGGCCTGAAAAACCGTGGCACGTCGAAGGCCGAGATTGATGCCCGCGTGACGGAAGCGGCTCGAATGCTGGAGATCACCCAGTATCTCGATCGCAAGCCGCGTGCGCTTTCCGGCGGCCAGCGCCAGCGCGTCGCGATGGGCCGTGCGATCGTGCGCAAGCCGGCCGCCTTCCTGTTCGATGAACCGCTGTCGAACCTCGACGCGAAGCTGCGTGTCTCCATGCGCGGCGAGATCAAGCGCCTGCAGCGCCGCCTCGGCACCACGTCCATCTACGTCACCCACGACCAGCTCGAGGCGATGACGCTCGCCGACCGCCTGGTGGTGCTGAACGGCGGCAGGATCGAGCAGATCGGTAGGCCTCTGGAAGTTTATCACGCGCCGGCGTCCACCTTCGTTGCGAGCTTCATCGGCTCGCCGGCCATGAATCTCGTCAAGGGCGAACTGCACGGCGACAAGCTGGCGATCGGCCCGGCGATGGTCGTCCTCAACGGTTTTGCGCCCACGTCCGGCACCGTTACCGTGGGTGTCCGCGCCGAGGATATCCGGATTGCCCGTGCGGATGAGGAGGCTCTGCCCTTCCGTCTGGAATATGCGGAGGAACTGGGTGCTCAGCGTCTTATCCACGGCACGGTGGGCGATCAGCAGATTACCGCCGCCGTATCGCCTGAAATCGAACTTGCGCCCGAGATGCAGATTGCTTTCGATGCGAGCCGCCTGCATTTCTTCTCGGTCGATACCGGTAAGCGCCTGCCCGGCAATCTGCCGGCAGAGGCGAAACTCGCTCCTATCGAGCCGGTCGTCTGACCGGCGTCCTGAAATCGTGCGATCGCTAAAATTGTAGCATTGGCTTGAACAACCAGGTTAGGCTTTGCCGCTATCGTCTCCCGATCTGACAGCTACAGGGGGGCAATATGAGCTGGCAAATTCTTGCTGCGAGTGTGGCGGCCATGGCCGTTCGGCACAAGTCCTACGCGCCGGAGCAGACGCCGGTTAAAGCATTCGTTGGCGCCTGTCCGGATTCTCTCGAAATGGCGCCGCTGCCGATCGAGCCGTCCTGGATTATCTCGGGCGACCCGCAGGCGCGCGCTGCCTCCCATTCCAAGGCCGACGACCAATGCGCAGCGACGGGGGTGTGGGATTGCACCGCCGGCACCTTCCGCTGGTTTTTCGGCTGGGACGAGACGGTCGTGATCCTTGAAGGCGAAGTGCATGTAACGGCCGAAGACGGTACCCAGAGCACCTTGCGCAGCGGCGATGTGGCCTATTTCAAGGGCGGCACCTGGGCCACCTGGCGGATCGATAACTATGTCCGCAAGGTCGCGTTCCTGCGCAAACCTTTTCCGGCGCCGCTGGCGGTGCTCTACCGTCTCCGCAACATGCTGCGCCCCAAGACCCAGGTCGGCCTGGCGGCTTGATATCGGTTTGATTTCCGTTGCCTTCGAGCGCCCGCCGTCCTACATCAGGCGGGCATTTTTTGAGGGGCTGAAGTCATGGCGAAAATCCGCACCGTCGCGTTCCAGATGGACCACATCTCCGGCGTCAACATAGCCGGAGATTCCACATTCGCCATGGCGCTCGAAGCGCAGGCGCGTGGCTTCGAGCTTTTCCATTACACGCCCGACCGGCTAACACAGCGAGATGGCAGGATCTTCGCGACCGTCGAGCCGCTGCAGGTCCGGGACTTGAAGGGCGATCATTTCACGCTTGGCGAAAAGGAACGCGTCGATCTGTCGACCATGGACGTCGTCCATCTGCGCCAGGACCCGCCCTTCGATATGGGCTATATCACTTCGACGCATCTGCTCGAACGTATCCATCCGAAGACTCTCGTGGTGAACGATCCGGCTTGGGTCCGCAACTCGCCGGAGAAGATCTTCGTGACCGAATTTGCCGATCTGATGCCGGCTACCCTCATCTCACGGGACGCTGCGGAAATCGCACGCTTCCGGGAGGAGATGGGCGACATCATTCTCAAGCCGCTCTACGGCAATGGCGGTGCGGGCGTTTTCCATTCGGCGCGCGACGATCGGAACTTCACGTCTCTTCTGGAAATGTTCGGCCAGATGTATCGCGGCGAGCCCTATATCGCCCAGGCCTATCTGCCGGCTGTGCGCAAGGGAGACAAGCGCATCCTGCTGGTGAACGGGGAACCGGTCGGCGCGATCAACCGCGTGCCGGCCGAACATGACAGCCGCTCCAACATGCATGTCGGCGGTCGCGCGGAAGCGACCGAGATTACTGCGCGCGAACAGGAGATCTGCAAGCGGATCGGACCTGCATTGCGGGAACGCGGCTTCCTCTTCGTCGGCATCGACGTGATCGGCGACTACATGACCGAGATCAACGTCACCTCCCCGACCGGCATCCGCGAAGTCAAGAAATTCGGTGGCGCGGACGTGGCAAGCCTGCTGTGGGATGCCATCGAGGCGAAGCGAGGCTGAGGCTAACCGGCTCTCTCGTTCGCTTTTGTTCCAGTGATGCAACCCGATACAACTCAGTTGCATCGCATGCGTGAATTTGTTCCCTTAATGTTCTTGTATTTCCGCTGATCCTATGTCAGGTTGCAATCGCTGGCGCGGAAAGCGTGTGTCGCTGACGCTCCGGACATGATGTTTGGGGGCAGGGGTAACATGGTTTCGCGCGTCAGCACGGTTGCGTTTCAGGGCATAGAGGGCGTTCCGGTCGACGTGCAGGTCATGGTCGGCCCGGGCAAGATGAACATGCATATCGTCGGCCTGCCCGACAAGGCGGTGGCCGAAAGCCGGGAGCGCGTGCAGGCGGCTCTCCACGCTTCGGGGCTTGCCATGCCGCCGAAGAAGGTGACGGTCAACCTTGCGCCGGCCGATCTGCCGAAGGAGGGCTCTCACTACGACCTGCCTATCGCGCTCGGACTGATGGCGGCTCTCGGGGCTATCCCCGGCGATGCACTGAGCGACTATGTGGTGCTCGGAGAACTCAATCTCGACGGCACGCTGGCGCCCGTGGCCGGGGCTCTTCCGGCAGCCATCGGCGCCAATGCGATCGGCAAGGGCCTGATTTGCCCTGCCGATAGCGGCGCGGAGGCCGCATGGGCTGGTCCCGACATGGACATTCTCGCGCCGCGCAGCCTGATCGCACTCGCCAACCATTTCCGCGGTACGCAGGTTATCTCGCGGCCGCAACCGGCAATCCGTGCGCTACCGGCCAACCTGCCGGATCTTGTGGATATCAAGGGACAGGAAAGTGCCAAGCGGGCGCTGGAAGTCGCGGCGGCCGGGGGCCACAACCTCTTGATGGTCGGCCCACCGGGATCGGGCAAATCCATGCTGGCCGCCCGGCTGCCGTCCATATTGCCGCCGCTTTCGGCTGTCGAGCTTCTGGAAGTGTCGATGATCCACTCGATCGCCGGCCAGCTTTCCGGCGGCAAGCTTTCGGATCGCCGCCCATATCGCACGCCGCACCATTCCGCCACCATGGCGGCATTGGTGGGCGGCGGCTTGCGCGCCAGGCCCGGCGAGGCCTCGCTCGCCCATCACGGCGTGCTCTTCCTGGATGAGTTTCCAGAGTTCTCGCCGCAGTCGCTCGATGCGCTGCGCCAACCGCTCGAAACAGGCGAATGCATCATCGCCCGCGCCAATCATAGGGTCTCCTATCCGGCGAGTATCCAGCTTGTTGCCGCCATGAACCCCTGCCGCTGCGGTATGGCGGGCGAGCCGGGGCACACCTGCGCCCGAGGCCCCCGCTGCGCTGCCGATTACCAGGCACGCATTTCCGGGCCGTTGATGGATCGCATCGATATCCGCATCGATGTCCCGGCCGTTTCCGCGGCCGATCTTATCCGCCCCATGCCCGCGGAAAAAAGCGCCGACGTCGCCAGACGCGTCGCCGCTGCGCGAGAACGACAGCGGGAGCGTTTGGAGCACGCCGGCTACCCGGCTATCCTCACCAATGCCCGGTGTTCCACGTCGTTGATCGAGAAATTCGCCGAGCCGGACGCCAATGGCCTGCAGCTGCTGCGGGATGCGGCGGAGAAATTGAAATTCTCCGCCCGCGGTTATCATCGGGTCCTGAAGGTTGCCCGCACGCTTGCCGATCTCGACGGCAAGGATACGGTCGGCCGCATCCACCTGGCCGAAGCCATCTCATACCGCATGGCCGGCGAGCGGCTGGCAACGGCTGCGGCGTGACGGCAGAGTAGGGGCTTACCCTCCCAGCCCTTCGAAGAGCGCGGTCGAAAGATAACGTTCCGCGAAGGAGGGGATGATGACCACGAGGTTCTTGCCGGCGTTCTCCTCGCGGCTGCCGACCTTGACGGCGGCGACGAGAGCCGCACCGGAGGAAATGCCGACCGGCACGCCTTCGAGCTTGGCTACCAATCGGGCCATCTCCATAGCCTCCGGACCGTTGACGGTGACGATCTCGTCATAGATCTTCGTATCGAGGATCTTTGGCGCGAAACCGGCGCCGATGCCCTGGATCTTGTGCGGGCCGGGCTGCCCACCGGAAAGCACGGGAGATTCTTCAGGCTCGACGGCGATGACCTGGAGGTTGGGGTTGCGGCCCTTCAGCACCTGGCCCGCGCCAGTGATCGTGCCGCCGGTGCCGATGCCGGAAACGAAAATATCCACCTGACCGTCGGTGTCGTTCCAGATCTCTTCAGCGGTCGTCTTGCGATGGATTTCCGGATTGGCCGGGTTTTCGAACTGCTGCGGAATGATCGCGTCAGGCAGTGTCGACGCAAGCTCTTCGGCTTTGGCTATCGCGCCCTTCATGCCTTTCGGTCCTTCTGTCAGGACGAGTTCCGCGCCGAGCAGCGCCAGCATCTTCCGGCGCTCGATCGACATGGTTTCCGGCATTGTGAGGATCAGTTTGTAACCCTTCGCGGCAGCGGCGAAGGCAAGCGCAATGCCGGTGTTGCCGGAAGTGGGCTCCACCAGCGTCGTCCTGCCGGGCGCAATCTTGCCCTGGGCTTCCAGGCTTTCGATCATCGCAACGCCGATACGGTCCTTTACCGATGCGATCGGGTTGAAGAATTCCAGCTTGGCCAGGAGATTTGCCTTGATGCCCTTCTCCTGGGCGAGCTTGTCGAGACGTACGATCGGCGTGTCGCCGATGGTTTCGGTAATCGAAGAATAGATCCTGCCGCGGCCCGGCTTTCTCGTCTCTGCCATGGTGCTCTCCCTGAGTTTGAGGGAGAAGGTAGGGCTTGTTCGGGTCGAATGCCAGCAACGTCACACCGGCGGAAGCGAGAAATGGAAATTTTGTTTCCGGAGAAGGCGGAACCCGAAAATGGCGTTGCGGTTCAAACGCCGGTCGAGCCGAAGCCGCCAGCGCCCCGGGCGGTCGCGGTCGCCTCTGCGATCTCCGCAACGCGCGCCTGGGTCACCGGTGCCACGACCAGCTGGGCAATCCGCATGCCGCGCGTGATCACGAAATCCTCTTCGCCGAGATTGATCAGCAGTACCTTCACCTCGCCGCGATAGTCGCTGTCGATCGTACCAGGCGTATTGAGGCAGGTAATGCCGTGCTTGAAGGCCAGGCCGGAACGCGGGCGCACCTGCATTTCGAATCCGTCGGGGATTTCGAAGATGAAGCCGGTCGGCACCAGCGCCCGCTTGCCCGGTGCGATGGTGAGCGGCGCATCTTCGGCCACGGCCGCCCGCACGTCCATTCCGGCCGCCCCGGCCGTCTCGTAGGACGGCAGGTCGATACCCGCGCCATGCGGCAGGCGGATGAGATTGAGCTTCGGCGCGGAGGGGCTGTGCATGTTCATAAGGTATTACTTTGCCCCCGTAGCCGGCAGGTCAATTGCAATGACGGGCTTTAATCGCTAGATACCCCGGCAATTCACAGGATTTAAGATATGCCCGAAACCATTGCCGAGGCGGTTGCCCGCCGCCGCACATTCGCGATCATTGCTCACCCGGACGCCGGCAAGACGACACTGACTGAAAAGCTGCTGCTTTTCGGAGGTGCCATTCAGCTCGCCGGCGAGGTCAAGGCGAAGAAGGATCGCATCCAGACCCGTTCGGACTGGATGAAGATCGAGCGCGAGCGCGGCATTTCGGTAGTCACCTCGGTGATGACCTTCGAATATGGCGGCAACGTCTTCAACATTCTCGATACGCCGGGTCACGAGGATTTTGCCGACGACACCTATCGCACGCTGACCGCGGTGGATGCGGCCGTCATGGTCATCGACGCCGCAAAGGGTATCGAGCCACGGACTCTGAAACTCTTCGAAGTCTGCCGTATGCGCGACATCCCGATCATCACCTTCGTCAACAAGATGGACCGCGAAAGCCGGGATCCCTTCGAGATCCTCGACGAGGTGGAAGAGAAACTGGCCCTCGACACGGCGCCGGTGACCTGGCCGATCGGCCGTTCCAAGACCTTCTGCGGCTCCTATCATCTCGCCGACAACACCGTGCGGGGGTCGGACACTGAGGTGAAGCCGACCAAGGTCAACGGCCCGCAGTCGGTTGCCGATCGCCTGCCGGAAAACGAGCGGGCAGCTTTTATCGAGGAAACGGAACTCGCGATCGAGGCCTGCAGGCCTTTTGATCGGCAGGCATTCCTCGAAGGCCATATGACCCCGGTCTTCTTCGGCTCTGCGTTGCGCAATTTCGGCGTCCGCGATCTCATCGATGCGCTCGGCGATTTCGCGCCGCCGCCGCGCGACCAGGTCGCCGACATCCGTAAGGTCCATGCCGCCGAGGACAGGATGACTGCCTTCGTCTTCAAGATCCAGGCGAACATGGATCCCAACCATCGCGACCGCATCGCCTTTGCGCGCGTCTGCTCCGGCAAGCTGGAACGCGGCATGAAGGCACGGCTGGCACGAACCGGAAAGCAGCTCGGGCTGACGGCGCCGCAGTTCTTCTTCGCCTCGCAGCGTCAGTTGGCGGACACCGCCTATGCGGGCGATGTGGTCGGTATCCCGAACCACGGCACGCTCCGGATCGGCGACACCTTGACCGAGGGCGAACCCCTGGTCTTCCAGGGTGTGCCGAACTTCTCGCCGGAAATCCTTCGCCGCGTGCGGTTGGAGGATGCCATGAAGGCGAAGAAGCTGAAGGAAGCCCTGCAGCAGATGGCGGAAGAAGGCGTCGTGCAGCTCTTCTCGCCGGAAGACGGCTCGCCAGCCATCGTCGGTGTCGTGGGCGCGCTGCAACTCGACGTGTTGAAGGAGCGGTTGTCCGCCGAATACGGCCTGCCGGTCTCGTTCGAAATGTCTCGCTTCTCCGTCTGCCGCTGGATCTCTTCGGAGCAACCGGCCGATCTTGAAAAGTTCCTCACGGTCAAGCGCGGCGATATTGCCCGCGATCTGGACGGCGATCCGGTCTTCCTGGCGCAGGATGCCTTCTCGCTGCGCTACGAGGCAGAGCGTTATCCAACCATCAAGATGGTCGCGATCAAGGAATATCACGTCGCCAAGGCGGCGTGATTTCCGTCAGCCAGCGGCGATGATCTCTATCTCCACCAGCCAGTCGTCGCGCAGTGTCTCGACGACAATGGCGGTCGTCGGTACGCGGTGGTGCCCGAGTTCGGCAAGCCGGGCGTTCTGGTTCACCTCCACATAGGATCCGTCGCGCAGGTAGCTCGTCACGCGCACGATATTGTCCGTCGTCATTTCCGCTTCAGCGAGAATTCGCTTCAGATTTGACCAGATCAGCCGCAGTTGCGTGTCGAGATCGGCACCGGCCGTTCCCGTTTCATCGAGGCCCATCGTGCCGCTGACGAAGAGAAAGCGATCCGGACGGCGCACTTCCACGGCGTGCACATAATCCGGTGTCGCGGCATAGATGCCGTCTCGCGGGTTTCTGGCAATCATTTCCATCTCTGTTCCTGTAGAATTTCCTCTGGCATTCCGTCATTCTTCCCGAAGATTATTCGGCGCGAAAGCAGAAGGGGCCGCACAATGGAAAATACAGACGGCATTCGGCCGAAACGGCGAGAGGCGGCCGCGCTGGACACATTCGACCGAAAGATATTAGCCGCACTCGCCACGGACGCAGATCAGAGTTATGCCGCGCTCGGCCAAAAGGTCGGGCTCTCGCCGCCGGCGGTGCATGAGCGGGTGAAGCGCCTAAAGCGCTCCGGAGTGATCCGCGACACCGTCGCGAGGCTCGACGGCACTGCGGCCGGCAAGCCGCTCCTGGCTTTCGTGCATGTGGAGGCGGCCGGATGGGGAAAGAGCGAGCGGCTGATGCAGATCGCCCGCTTCCCGGAAGTAGAGGAAATGCATTCCGTCGCGGGAGATGCGAGCATGATCCTCAAGGTTCGGATGGAAAACCCGCAGGCGCGGGAATTCCTGCTCGGGCAGATCCATTCCGTACCCGGCGTGCGCGGCACCCGCAGTTATGTCGCGCTCTCCACCTATCTCGACCGTCCTGTGCAGGCGGAGGTGACTGAGGATTGGCCGTCCGTGCCGCTGCCGCAGGAGTGATCAGCCGAATTTGACCGCGGTCGTATTGGCGCCGCAGACGAGCACACAGATGCGTTCGTCCGGATCAGGCACATATCTGCCCGAGAGAAGAGCGGCGAAGGCTGCGGCCCCGCCGGGTTCGGCCACGATCCGTGCGCCGGCCCATAGCGCCTTCTGGGCATTGAGTATCTCCTCGTCGGAGACCAGCACCGGCGGCTGGACGAATTTTTGTGCCACCGGGAACATCAAGGCGCCGATTTGCTTCGGCGCAAGCGAGTCCGCTGCGATGCCGCCGGCCGGCGCATCCACCGGCCTGCCGGCCTTGAAGGCGTGATCGAGCGTCGGCGCGCCATCCGATTCGACCGCGACGATCTTCACCCGGCCGCGGAACCACGAGGCGATGCCGCCGATCAGCCCGCCGCCGCCGACAGCCACCAGCAATGTCGTCATATGCGGCAGGTCCTCCTCGATCTCCTTGCCGAGCGTGCCCTGGCCCGTTAGCGTCTCCGCTTGGTCATAGGCATGGATTTGCAGCGCGCCGCTTGCCGCCGCATAGGTCTCGCTTGCCGCCAGAGCATCCGCATATCGCTCTCCGCCGACCACCAGTTCCGCGCCATAGGAGCGGATGAGATCGATCTTCGCCTGCGAGGCGACGCTCGGCACGAAGATGTGCGCCGGCACGCCACGTTCGCGGGCGGCATAGGCGACTGCCGCACCATGATTGCCGCCGGATGCCGCCACCACGCCGGCCGCCGGGACGTCGCGGGTAAGCAGGCTGGTGAAGGCGCCGCGCACCTTGAAGGAGCCGGAATGCTGCAGGAGTTCGAGCTTGAGGTCGACCGGCCGCGCCGCGCCGCCGAAATCCTTCATGTCGACCCGCATCACCGGTGTGCGGCGAATGAACGGCCGGATCTGCGTCTCGGCTTCGGAAATGCGTTCGGGCGTGACGAGATTTTCGATCGACATGATGGCCTCGTTGGTTGGATGGCGATGGGTAGCCCGTAATTCGGCGAATGAAAAGCGCTTCAGTCACCCACCCGCTCTGCGAGGAAGTCGACGACCGCGCGAACGGCCGGAAGCTGCCCGCGCCGATGCGGCATCAGGATCGTTGTGGTGATGCTGCCGGCCGTCCAGGCGGGTAGCAGGTGAACAAGCTTTCCTTCAGTAAGTGCTGCCTGACAAACCGATGTCGGCAGACACGCCACGCCAAGCCCCGCAATCGCCGCCTTCATCATCACCATGGGTTCGTCTGCGGCGATCACCGGCGTCGGCGCGACCTGAACCTCTTCTCCGTCCTCCGACGTCAGTTGCCAGCGGGTGTCGCCGAGACCCGCCGTGATAGCTTGATGTCCGGCAAGATGCTCCGGCCGCCGCGGTTCGCCATGAAGCCTGACATAGTCCGGCGAGGCGACGACGAAGAAAGCATGAGTAGCCAGCCTGCGCTGCAGCAGCGTCGAATCCGGCAAGGGTGCCTGATGGCTGCGGACTGCGATATCGAACCCCTCCTGCACGATGTCTACGAACCGGTCGCTGACATGCAGCGAGACTTGCAGCTTGGGGTATCGCGCGGGAAGTTCAACCAGATGTTCGGCGAGCACGAACTGGGCGGTCGGCACCGCGGCGGTCATCCGCACGATGCCGCTCGGCTCGCCGAGATGGGTGCGGACGATCGCCTCGGCCATTTCGGCTTCGATGACCGAGGCCTGGGCATGCCGGAGGAATTCCCGTCCCAGATCGGTGAGAGCGAAGCTTCTGGATGTACGTTGGATCAGTCGTACCCCGAGCCGGCGTTCCAATTCTGCCACCCGCTTGCTCACGGTGGACTTTGGCACGCCGAGCATTCGTCCGGCAGCCGAAAAGCCGCCATGCTCCACCGCTTGAACGAAAAAATGCAGGTCGTTGAGGTTGAGCGGATTGCTCATGCCAGCTTCCAGATTTGTGAACTTTGAGGTGCTGAAACGGCGTCTACACATCCAGCGTCTACAAAATCATATTGCCTTTCGGTATCAACGCAAGGAGTGAAATCATGACACCGATCCTGTTTTATGGTGTGCCAGAAGGATGTTCGTTCGGTTCGATTGTCGCGCTGGAATGGACCGGCGCCCCCTATCGTCTCTGCCGTATCGACATGCCGGGAGTAGTTACGAGTGAGACTTACAGGCCGCTGAACCCGATTGGCGAGACGCCGTCGCTGATGCTGCCGGATGGCCGGGTGATGAGCGAGAGCATGGCAATTCTCAACCATATTGCGGCACGCACCGTTCATAAAGGTTGGGGTTTTCCTCCGGACTCGGAGGAATTCGACCGGCTGAACCAGATGCTGGCTTTTCTCAACACCAGCTTCTTCAGCGCCTTCGGCCCGCTCTGGCACACGGTGGAGCATGATCTGGAGCCACAAGCCAAGGACGCTCTGCGAGCCTACGGCATTGAAAAGGTGACGAAGGCGCATGCTCAGTTGGAAACGCTGCTTGGCGGCCGCCCATGGCTGCTGGGCGAGGAAAAGAGCTTCGCGGACGCCTATTTCGCCGGCATCGCCCGTTGGAACGACTTTCACCAGGTTGTCGACCGGCGGAAGTTCCCGGCTCTGAATGACCTCTACGAGCGGCTTCAGCAAGATCCTGCCGTGCGCTTCGCTTGGGCGGTCGAGCACGAAGAGGATGCGAAGACCACCGGCAAGTTCCTGGGACATGTCAGCCTCGACGAGGCGTTGGGATCGCTGAAG
This sequence comes from Hyphomicrobiales bacterium, assembly GCA_900469955.1. Lineage (GTDB taxonomy): Bacteria > Pseudomonadota > Alphaproteobacteria > Rhizobiales > Rhizobiaceae > Neorhizobium. The sequence goes on from UBYX01000012.1 coordinate 64,494, forward strand.
CAGGCAGCTTGAGAAAGGACGTGTGGGGGATATTCGACTGGATATCCCCCGATGCCGCTGGTGGGGCCATATTCCTGCGAATCCCAGTTCAGGCGGCGGCGAGATCCTTCAGGAAGTCCTCGCACCAGCGGTTGATATCGTATTTCAGGAGATGGTCCATCATCTTCTCCCAGCGCTGCTTGCGCTCTTCCAGCGACATCGTCAGCCCGCGTGCGATCGCGTGTGCCGTGCCCTCGATATCGTAGGGGTTGACGAGCAGCGCGCCGGTAAGTTCGCGGGCGGCGCCGGCGAAGCGCGACAGTACGAGCACGCCTGGATCCTCCGGGTCCTGGGCGGCGACATATTCCTTGGCGACGAGGTTCATCCCGTCGCGCAGCGGCGTCACGAGCCCGATCCGAGCCAGCCTGTAGAGGCCAGCCAGAACGGGTCGGGCCACGGAGCGATTGACGTACCGGATCGGCACCCAGTCCACGGTGCCGATCGCGCCGTTCACCCGCCCGGCCTGTTCGGCGACGGTGCGTTGCATCTGTTCGTATTCCGGCACTTCCGAGCGCGATTTCGGGGTGATCTGCAGATAGGTCACCTTGTTCTGGTAGGCGGGATTGATGGTGATGAACTGTTCGAAGGCGTCGATACGTTGAGTAATTCCCTTGGAATAGTCCAGCCGGTCGACGCCGATGATGAGGTCGCGGCCTTCGACGCTCTGGCGCGCCTTACGCACGATCGCGTTGGAGGCGGCTTTGCGGGCGAATTCCGCGAAGGCGGCCGTCTCGATGCTGATCGAATAGGCGCCGCCCTTGAAGGTGCGGCCATAGGTGCTGAACTTGCCTTCGCTGAGGCGTTCGCCAATGCCCTCGCGCACCAGTCCGCCGCCGAAGTTGTCGAGGTCGAAATCCGTCTGGAATCCGACGAGATCGTACTGGGACAGTCCGCGCATGATCTGCTCGTGCACCGGCATGGAAAACAGCACGTCCGCGGGTGGCCAGGGAATGTGCAGGAAGAAGCCGATCTTGTTCTTGAAGCCCATCTGGCGAAGCTCGGAAGCGAGCGGGATCAGATGGTAGTCATGCACCCAGATGACGTCGTCTTCCTTGATAAGCGGCGCCAGCCGATGGGCGAAAAAACGGTTGACGCGGAAATAGCCGGCCATTTCCTTGCGTCCGTATTCGGCGAGGTCCAGCCGGTAATGGCAGATCGGCCAGAGCACCCGGTTGGCGAAGCCGTGGTAGTATTCCTCCACATCGGTCTTGGTAAGATCGGTCAGCGCGTAGGTGATGTTGCCATGCGTCTGCAAATGAAGGGCGGCAGGCTCCTTCCCGCCGCTCGACTTTCCGGACCACCCCATCCAGATGCCCCCGCGTTCGGCAAGGGCCGCCTGCAGGGCGACGGCCAATCCGCCTGCCGGGGCGGCCCCGCTTTTTTCCGGAACGGTGACACGGTTGGATACGACCACAAGACGGCTCAAGGTTTCTTCCCTTTATTCATTCATGCAGCGGTTTTGTCGTCGGCAAGCGCAGCAATGATGCCTCGGAGCGCTTGGGCCGATCGGATGATCGATTTTGCCTTGGTCCCATCCAGCGTCTCGGCGATCCGTATCGACTGTCCGCCGAGTTCATTGGCGATGTGGAACATGGCTTCGTCGGTCACGTCGTCGCCGATGGCTATCGGCCTGCGGCCTTTGAACGGGGCTTGGTCGAGGAAAGCTTTGATGGCATGGCCTTTGCTCGCGCGTGCGGGCCGTATCTCCATCACCATCTTGCCGCGCTGAAGGGTGAAGTCGGGGCCGGCCATTTCAAGATAGCGCGGCATGACGTCCTCGAGCATGTCCTGCTGCTCGGGCGCCAGGCGGTAGTGAGCGGCGACCGCAGCGCCTTTGTCCTCCACCAGCACGCCGGGCCATTGTTTTGCCTCGCGAGCAAGCGCAGCTTTCAAGTCCTCGAACGAGGTGTCCGGCTCTATCCGGCTGATAGCGCCTGACGGATCGCGTCGTTCCGACCCGTGCAGCCCCGCAATCGGAAAGTTATAGGGCGCAAAAAGCCGGTCGGCATAAGGCAGCGCCCGACCCGTTACCAGGGCGAGCGCACCGCCGAGTTTCAGGGAAACCCGGTGGAGATGCACCGGCAGATCCGGGGGCACGACTATACCGTCAGGGGTTTCCGCCAGATCGATCAGCGTGCCGTCGATGTCGAGGAATAAGGCCCACTCGTGAGGTTGGTTTGCCAGTTTGGAGAGGACCTGCTCTCCGGGTAGAGCCGATGTTTGCCCTGCCTGAATGGGATGTTGCTGATGCGACATAGTGCCTGATTTAGGCCACAAGTTCACGCCGGCAACCGTGCATGGCAACATTACGTTGCAAAAAGTGATGTCCGCTCTGCCGAAAACCTGTCATCAAGGATCCCGGTTGAAGTTCTGTTAACCATTTACCGGGACTCTGAGTTTTACCAGTTTCTGGCCGCGGACGGGCGGCGATGTCGGAGCAGCAGACCCATGTGCCGTTGGGCAGCCTATCGCGGTGAACCTCTTTATCTCGAAGAGCTCGTATCCTCGCCGGCCCATTCCCTCATCGAACAGTCCCATTGCGCCACCCGTGCCAAGACGGCCACCAATGGCGACGGCTTCGGCATTGCATGGTATGGAGACCGGCCGGATCCTGGCCGCTATCGCGATATCCTGCCTGCTTGGTCTGACTGCAATCTGAGAAGCATAGCCCGCCAGATCCGCTCCCCGCTGTTTCTTGCCCACGTCAGGGCCGCAACGGCAGGCGGGACGCGGCGCGACAACTGCCATCCCTTCGTGCACGGCAATTGGTCATTCATGCACAATGGCCAGATTTCCGGCTTCGAACGTATTCGCCGGAGCATGGAAAGCATGCTTTCCGACGAGCTCTTTCACGTCCGCACCGGCACGACGGACTCCGAGCTTCTCTTTCTGCTTGCGCTGGAGCTGGGCCTTGAGACCGATCCCTTTGGAGCGATGGAAAAGGCTATAGCAACGGTCGAAGACCTCTCCGTCGAAAAATCCGGCGACGCGCTGGTGCGCTTTACCGCGGCGTTCTCGAATGGTCAGGAGCTTTTTGCGGTGCGTTATGCCACCGATCACAAGCCCCCGACCCTTTATGCGGCGCCGATGGGCGGCAAGACGGGTTATTGCCTTGTCTCCGAGCCGCTGAACGATGATGTCGATGCATGGGCGGAAATACCCGACGGCAGTGCCGTGAAGGTCGGCAGTGAAGGCGCCCAGGTATCTGCCTTCGCTCCTCGCCGCAAGGACGCAGAAACCGTCAGGAAGTCGGCGCAATCCCCAGTTCCTGCCTGAGTTTTCTGGTCAGGCCGGCCGCCACAAGGTGATATGATTGTGTGAGGTAGTGGACGAGCTCGTCATCTGAAAGCGGCGATGAGCTTCCGATCTCCACCCATTTGCGCTTGGCAAAATAGGAAGCTTGGTCAATTCCCTCGAGCGCCGTCAGGATCTCGAAACTCTCTTCCGGGCATTTCGCCACAATGCGGGCCTCGTCGCCTTCTCCTGAGAGCAATGTAAAAACCTTGCCGCCCACCTTGGCAACGTGGCTGCCCCACTGATCGACAAAGGACGTGCCCGGCAGACTTTTGACGAAGGCATCGAAGCCCTTGCGCTCAAAAACGCTCATGTCAGGCTCCCGCCAGCCGTTCGGCGATAAGCTGTGCCAGTCGTTCCGCGACCTCGTCCTTGCCGAGATCCGGCCATTCGTCGATCCCCTGGGCAGAGATGATCTTTACGCGATTGCGACTACCGCCCATGATGCCGGTCTCGGGGGAAACGTCATTGGCGACGATCATGTCGGCGCCCTTGCGTTCGAGCTTGGCGCGGCCGTTCTTCTCGATATCCTGCGTCTCGGCGGCAAAGCCGATGACCAGTTTTGGCCGCTTGTCGTGATGACCCACCGTCTTCAGGATGTCGGGATTTTCGGCAAGTTGCAGCGGAGGCGGCGCCTCGCCCGGCCGCTTCTTGATCTTCTGGTCCGCTGAGGAGGCGACGCGCCAGTCGGCGACGGCCGCCACCATCACCGCGATATCGACCGGCAGGCGGGAAAGCACGGCATCGAGCATCTCTTCCGCCCGTTCCACATGCACGGTCTTGACGCCGGCCGGATCGGGGACGGTCACCGGGCCGGAGACCAACGTCACGTCGGCACCAAGTCTTGCAAGTGCCGCAGCTATCGCATGGCCTTGGCGGCCGGAAGAGCGGTTGGCGATGTAGCGGACCGGATCGATCGGCTCATGCGTCGGACCTGACGTGACGATTGCCGTCTTCCCGGCCAATGGCCTTGCCGTGCCGTCCAGCAATCGTTCCACTGCTGCGACGATTTCCAGCGGTTCGGCCATGCGCCCGATCCCCGCCTCGTTGCTTTCGGCCATCTCGCCGGCCATTGGGCCGATGAAATGGATACCGTCCGCCTTCAGCGTCTCGGCATTGCGCCTGGTCGCGGCTGCGGCCCACATTTTGGGATTCATGGCGGGCGCGATCAACACCGGGCGGTCTGTTGCGAGCAATACGGCACTGGCGAGATCGTCGGCAAGCCCATGCGCCATCTTTGCCATCAGGTCGGCGCTTGCGGGCGCCACGATTACCAGATCATTCTCGCGGGCAAGCCGGATATGGCCGACATCCTGTTCGTCCTCGCGCGAAAAGAGGTCGACATAGACATGACTGGCGGACAGTGCGCCGACGGCAAGGGGAGTGACGAATTCCTGGGCTGCCCTCGTCATAATCGGCCTGACGGAGGCGCCGCGTTCGCGTAGCCTGCGGATGAGATCGAGGCTTTTATAGGCCGCGATGCCGCCGGAGATGATCAGAAGGATGCGCTTGCCTGTCAGTGCCATGCTCTTGTCCGGATAGAAGATGTGTGACGGAAGCTAAGCCCTTGTCCGCAAAGTTGCAATCGGCGCGACCTCGGGTGTCATGGAACTGTGACGAGAGGGTGGGCGTTCTTTTTCCGCAAAGGAGAACTTTCATGGCCAAGAAGAACGCAATTCCTAAAAAGGTCGCTGGTTTCAAGATACCGAGATCCATCCGCAAATCCTCGTTTCTGAAGAGCATGCTGGCCAGTAAGACAGGCCGGGATATCCTGGGCAAGGCGCTGCTCGCAGGTGCCGGTGCTGCAGCCGCCGTGTTGGCGGAAGAGCGTAGCGAGATTGCCCATGCCGGAAAGAAGGGCGCTCGCAAGGGTGCCAGGGTCGTGGGTATTGCCGGAGAGGCGATCCAAAGTGCGGCGCATGCGGCCATGGACGTGGTGGCCGATCAGACCCGCTCGATTTTTCCGGCCAACAAGAAGAAGGACAAAGACGATCGCCCTTTAGGGGAGGCGGTAAGGCACTAGCCACGAGAAGTGCCTCTTCCCGCCGCAAGCGGAAATCTCGCCTGCCGCGACCGTTGACGCGCCTGGTTCTGAAACGGTACGGCAAAACGCCGGCGGGCCGCATAGGGGCCGCTGCAGTCTTGAAGGCGCTCGGCGTGCTTGTCCGGCGCCACCCGAAGACGGCGTTGGAAATGGCAGGTGCCGGTTTGGGCGAGGCCGGCCGCGTGGGTTTCCAGGAAGTGAAGGCGGCCGTGATGCCGTCCCGCGACCCGCAAGAGGGGGAAAACGTTGCCGCTCCGGCTGCGTCTCCCAACACCCCTGCGGAGATGAAAACCGTCTGAAGTAACTTTCTTCTTCCAAGCCATGAGGCCGGATTGATCACCCTGCAGGTGTGATGCTAACGATAGGTCGGCCGGATGCGGCCAGCCGTCCGCGGGCTTTCAGCCCATGGTGAACGCATCCACCGCCTCTCATCCTTCGCCACCCGGCCGATGATGACGAACGGACCAGCAATCCGGACCCTGATCTTGCGTTCGTCCTTTGGAGGGTGATGAAATGCATGATTTTCGCGATGCCAAACTGATGGCCAGAAGCCTGCGTGAGGCGCTGGCAGAGCGTAAGATAGATCTTACCCATAGCCAGGCGCTCGAACTCGTCGCGAACCAGTTCGGCTATGACAACTGGAATGTGCTTGCCGCCAAGATCGAGGCGGCAGAGCCTTCGCAGAGGCAGGAGGCTGTGTCGATCCAGCCCGCGATCCCGATCTTCCGGATATTCTCCGTCGATAAGGCTACAGAGTTCTATTGCACCTTTCTGGGCTTCAAGGTGGATTGGGAGCACCGCTTCGGCGACAACTTCCCGCTCTATTGCCAGATTTCCCGCAGCGGCATGCTGATGCATCTGAGCGAGCATGCGGGCGATGCTTCACCCGGTGCGCGGGTCTTTGTGCCGATGCAGGGCATCAGGCAATTCCATGCCGAACTGATCGGCAAGAACTATTCCTATATGAGGCCCGGGCTCGAACAGGCGCCGTGGGGGCTCGAGGTAACGGTCATCGATCCGTTCAGCAATCGCATCACCTTCTGCGAGCGGGAAATCAAGGAAGGCTGATCCGGACGGACAGCCATACGCTTTTCCGCTTGCCGCGACGGCTCGCCGCAGCGGATCGCTGTTCAGGGACTATCCCTTTTTCTTCGCCGTCGCGACCGGCTCTGTCGTCAGCTTGAAGTCCGCCATCTCCTTTGGCGTCAGATAGTAGAGCCGGCCCGGCGGCGTTTCGAGGGCATTGATCCAGAGCCCGGCGCCGATGCCCATGGCATCCAGATGCCGGGCTACCCGCGCGGTGGTAGCCTGCGCGGCGGACATGGCCTGTTCGGCCGTCGGCCGATCCTTGCCGCCGTTGAAGACTTGATGCACGCCGACAACCGCGTCCTTTTCGGCCATGCGTCCGATGCCGCCTGCGAATACGATCGGGCACGAGGAGGCACAGAGGCCTTTCGAGGCCACTTTGGTATCCAGCTTTTTCTCCCGGATCAGCTTGGACATGGCGAGCGCATCCTCGACCGAGCCGCCGGGCGAGTTGAGCATCACCGTCTTCACATACTCGCCGCGAGCCTCGATCTCCTGCGCAAAACGGCTGGCGGCGCCCGGATCGATCGTCCCCTCCGCCAGAAGTACGCCCCCCGGTTTCAGCTCGAATTTCACGGCTTGGCGCAGCACCTCTTTGGGGCTCGCAGGCTGAACCGGTGGCGCGGCGGGCACTCCATCCGTCAGCGCCGGAGGCAAAACAGGTTGATCCCGGTGCAACGGGTCGTAGCCGGGAAGCTCCGCATTCATCGCCGTGATGTCGCGCACGTCGATGACAAGAAATACCGCCGCAGCCGACAGCAGGACATAGAAGGCGCCCCGCATGAGAACGCCGTCATCGAGCCGCAGGAGTGCCTTGAACGCGTCATCGATCCTCATGCGACCGGTCCCTCGTGCGCGATTTCAGGTCGAGATTGGTGATATTGTTCAGCTCCTGGGCCTCGTTTTCCGCTTCCGTCCTGGCGACGGCATCCTCGATTTCGAGACCTTTTGCAGAAACGGCGCGCTGGACTTCCAGTGCCTGAAGAAGCTCGGCAGCGGTAATGCGTTCCGCGAACGGGAGCTTTTCCTCCTGTTTGCGGATCGCGCCGTGCACGACGGCGAGGATGAATACCATCACCCCCGGCAGAAGGTCGATCGATATCGCGCCTGCCCAGGCAGGGATGAAATCCTGTGCGTAATGGAGGACGGCTTCAGCGGAGGAAAGCGGTACGAAACGGCGCTCTTGAACCGACGGGCGGGCGAGTATCTCGTCCGCTGCCTTGGCGAGCGCCTTGGACTGCGCGGTGACGGAGTTGCGGATCGTCTCCATCACCTGGCCCTGCCGGTTGACGAGGTTTGCGTCCCCTCCGTCGGCCACCGGCGCAATGAAACCAAGCGAGAGATCGTCGGCCGCACGCCGGATTGAGGGTGCCACGGAGGTTTGGGCGAGCGAGGTGATGACGCCGGTGAGCGCAACGGCCTCGGCGGAGAACTGATCGGCCCGTGGTTCGATCGTGCCCGGCGCCGAAACCAGCGAACGCATGGTTTCGAGCCTTTTCTGCCCCTGCGCGAAAAGATCGCTCACCTGTTCCCGTGAGGCGTTGATGCCGTTCTCCAGCTCCTTCATCTGCGCAGACATCTGCGAGAGAAGCTGTACGACGCTGCCTGATCCGGTCGTGCCGGTAAGCGCACCGGATTGCCGCTCGACGGCAGCAAGCTGCGAGAAACGCTCGGAGGCGCGCTGGATGTCAGGCAGAAGACTTTGCGCGGCGAGCGCGTTCTGGTGGGCGCGGTCGAGATCTGCGGTGTAGTCCTCGACCGTCTCGGCCAGATGCTGTTCCACCGCCGCAGAGCCCGCCAGCGCGGCAGCATTGAGCCAGCTCGACATGGCCAGGATCATCGCCGCACCTGCTGCCATGACCCCGAGCATGGCGACGCGGCCCGCATGCGTCGTAACGTGCGGATAGAAGCGGGCCATATAGGACCAGAAGGCATAGATGCCGACGGAAACCGAGGCGGAATAGATGATCGCCGCAAAGAAGACGGCGGTCGGCGAGCCGTCGAGGATCGAACGCACGCCGAGATAGGTATAGACGCCGGAGGCGAGCGCCAGCACGGCCAGCGCAAACCGGGTCATGGTTTCGACGGCCGCGACGCCGTCCTGCAAGCGTTGGGATGCGCCGAGCGCCATGGGCAAGGTCTCCGGAGAGGAATGTATTCCTTAACAGAGAATGAAGAACCGGGCGGAATAAAGGCGCCTTGTGGTCCCGTTGCGCCGTGTCAGCCGAGCGTAAAGACGAAATACAGCAGCGAGAGCGCGATAATCCACAATGCGACGCGGCCGGAACGGCTGTATCGGGCTTCTGCCCGGCCGATCGCCTCTGCCGTTTCGGGGTCGAAACGCAAGCCGTGCTCGCTCATGTGAACGAGTTCTTCGTGAAATCTTTCCGTCTTTGCGGCTATTTCCGGCGCGGCTTCCGCAAGCTTGACCACAGCCTTCAGCCCGTCCTTCAGATCGGAGACCACTCGCTTCGGTCCGAGATTGCCGCGGATCCAGTCGCCGACGACAGGTTCAGATGCCTTCCACATGTTGAAGCGCGGGTTCAGCATGCGCGACACGCCCTCGACGACGACCATCGTCTTCTGCAGGAGGATCAGCTCCGGCCGCGTCTGCATTTCGAAAAGGTCTGTCACCTCGAAGAGCAGCGCAAGCAGCCGCGCCATGGAAATCGTTTCCGCCGGCTGCCCGTGGATCGGCTCGCCGATTGCGCGGATCGCCTGGGCGAAGCTCGAAACGTCGTGGTGGGCCGGCACATAACCCGCCTCGAAATGAACTTCGGCGACACGTACATAATCGCGGGTGATGAAGCCGTAGAGAATTTCCGCGAGGAAGCGTCTTTCCTTTTTGCCCAGCCGACCGACGATGCCCATGTCGACAGCGACGATCGTGCCGGTTTTATCGACAAAGAGATTGCCGGGATGCATGTCGGCATGGAAGAAGCCGTCGCGCAACGTGTGACGAAGGAACGACTGGATCAGGATCTCCGCAAGCCTTTCCAGGTCGTGGCCGGCAGCCTGCAAGGCGCCGACATCCGACATCTTGATGCCGTCGATCCACTCCATGGTGATGACATCGCGGCCAGTGCGCTCCCAGTCCACGGCTGGCACGCGGAAACCCGGATCATCCTTGATGTTTTCGGCAATCTCGGAAAGCGCAGCCGCTTCCAGGCGAAGGTCCATCTCCACCTTGGTGGTCTGCTCGAGCGTCCGCGTCACCTCGACGGGCCTGAGGCGCCGGCTGGAAGGCACGAAGCGCTCCTGCATGCGAGACAGCAGGTACATGCTTTCGATGTCGTGGGCGAAGCGCTGGCGGACGCCTGGCCGCACCACCTTCACCGCCACCGTCCTGTCGCCGATCGTGCAGGGATGCACCTGGGCGATGGAGGCTGCGGCGATTGGCTCCCCGAAAGAGGAGTAGAGGTCGCCGATGGGTCGGCCGAGCGAACCTTCGATCGCGGCCTTGGCGATCTCGGTCGGGAAATAGGCCATGCGGTCTTGCAGGAGAGCGAGATCCACCGCCCAATCCACACCGACCACGTCCGGGCGGGTTGCAAGGAACTGGCCGATCTTGACGTAGGAGGGCCCCAGTCTGTCGACGGCGCGCGTCAGCCGTTCGCTGCGTGCCTGCTTGAGCGAATGATTGCGGGCCAACGGCTCCAGGAGCGACTTCACGAGGCCGACCGATGGCGGTAAGCCTTGCGAAGGAAGGGCCGATACCACTCCTTCGCGCACCAGGACCCAGCCGACACGCACAAGTCGGAAATAAGCGCCGATCGTGCTCATGCGGTCAAAGTTTCCAACCTGAATGCAGCGCCGCAATGCCGCCGGTATAATTGGTGTAGGTCACGCGGGAGAACCCGGCATCGCGGATCATCGTGGCGAAATTTTCCTGGTTGGGAAATTTGCGGATCGATTCCACCAGATATTGATAGGGCTCGGCATCGCCGGTGATCATCTTGCCGAAGCGGGGGATCGCCTTGAAGGACCATTCCTCATAGAAGCGCTCGAGCAGCGGCATCTCGACCTCAGAAAATTCCAACACCAGCAGCCGCCCGCCGCGTTTGAGCACGCGGTAGGCCTCTTTCAACGCGACATCGATATGCGGGACATTGCGAATTCCGAATGCGATCGTATAGGCATCGAAGGAATTGGCTTCGAAAGGCAGGGATTCGGCGTTCGCCTCGACGAAATCGAGGTTCTCGGAAAGCATGTGCTTGGTGGCCCGCTCGGCGCCGACAGCAAGCATCGAACCGTTGATATCGAGCACGGTGACATGGGCCTTGCGTCCCGAAGCCTCGACGATCCGGAAGGCGATGTCGCCCGTGCCACCTGCCACATCGAGCGTCCTGTAGGCGCTTTCCTTGCGCGGATTGAGCGCCGCGATCATGGCGTCTTTCCAGACCCGGTGCATGCCGGCCGACATCACGTCGTTCATCACGTCGTAGCGCTTGGCCACTTTGTGGAAAACGTCGTTGACCAGCCCCTGCTTTTCACCCTCTGCAACCCGGCGGAAGCCGTAGGAGGTTTCCATGCCGCCTTCAGCGCTGGTACGGGCTTCGGTCATCGGTGAACTCCTTGACTTCATTCGCGAGCAACCATAGCGAAATCACCTGCACCTCGCTATCTGTGGTCCACCCATTATAGATGCATGCGACATCCGGTCCGCTCTATAGAGCAGGAACGGGATGGTTGGAACAGGAAGTTAGGTAGCTATGCCCGAATTGCCAGAGGTGGAAACCGTCCGGCGTGGTCTCGCGCCGGCAATGGAAGACGCCGTCATTTCCCAGCTGGAACTCAATCGCCCCGATCTGCGCTTTCCGCTTCCGGAAAACTTCGCCGAAAGGGTGGAAGGGCGCCGGATCGTGTCGCTCGGCAGACGTGCCAAATATCTGCTGATCGATCTGGAGGACGACCTGACGGTCATCAGCCATCTCGGCATGTCCGGCTCCTTCCGGATCGAGAATGAGACGCCGGGCGAGTTTCATCATCCGCGGTCCAAGGACAGCAAGCACGATCACGTGGTCTTTCATCTTGCGGGGGAGAGCGGGCCGCTGCGGATCATCTATAATGACCCGCGCCGCTTCGGTTTCATGCACCTATGGAAGCGCAGTGAGCTTGATCTTTATCCGGCCTTCTCCGAACTGGGTCCCGAACCCACCGGCAATGCGCTGCATGCGGACTATCTGGCAGGGCGGCTTGCCGGCAAGAGCCAGCCGCTGAAGGGCGCCCTGCTCGATCAGACGGTGATCGCCGGCCTCGGCAACATATATGTATGCGAAGCGCTGTGGCGTTCGCATCTTTCCCCGAAACGCGCCGCCGGCAGCGTCGTCACAAAGACGGGAAAGCCGAAAAAGGAACTCCTGGCACTCAACGAAGCCATCCGCAACGTCATTGCGGATGCAATCGCCGCCGGCGGTTCGTCGCTTCGGGATCACATTCAGACCGATGGCTCCCTCGGCTACTTCCAGCATTCCTTCTCGGTCTACGACCGCGAAGGCGGGGCTTGCCGTACGCCCGGCTGCGGCGGTACGGTCGCCCGCATCACCCAGGCGGGCCGCTCCACATTCTATTGCCCGGCCTGCCAGAAATAGGAGAGGAGACACCGGATGAGCTATGAAACTCTGTTGACCGAGACCCGCGGGTCCGTGGCGTTGATAACGCTCAACCGGCCTAAGGCGCTGAATGCCCTCAATTCCACCGTCATGGCTGAGCTCACCGAGGCGCTGGCGGGCTTTGGCAAGGACGAAGGCATTGGTGCGATCGTTCTGACCGGCTCGGAAAAGGCATTCGCCGCCGGCGCTGATATCAAGGAAATGCAGGGTATCGATTTCGTCGACGCCTACGTGAACGATTTCATTTCCGGTTGGGAGGCGGTCGCCGCGACCCGCAAGCCAATTGTCGCGGCCGTATCCGGTTTCGCCCTTGGCGGTGGTTGCGAGCTAGCCATGATGTGCGATTTCATCATCGCTTCGGAAACCGCGAAGTTCGGCCAGCCGGAAATCACCCTCGGCGTCATCCCCGGCATGGGCGGCTCGCAGCGTCTCACCCGCGCCGTCGGCAAGGCGAAGGCCATGGACCTGGTACTGACGGGACGGATGATGGATGCGGCCGAAGCCGAACGCGCCGGCCTGGTATCGCGGATCGTGCCGCCGGAACGCCTGGTCGATGAGGCGGTGGAAGCGGCCGCCAGGATCGCCTCCTTCCCGCGGGCCGCTGTCTTTATGGCCAAGGAAGCGGTCGCCCGCTCCTTCGAGACCACGCTGGGAGAAGGCCTGCGTTTCGAACGGCGGCTCTTCCATTCGCTGTTTGCCACTGCCGATCAGAAGGAAGGCATGAGCGCCTTTGTCGAAAAGCGTAAGCCGCAATTCTCAAACCGGTGAAACAGGCGCGCGATTGGTCAAATTGCGCGTTGACTGGAGCGGGTATTCCGGCTATATGCCCGCCCACAGTTGGGAAAGCCTGATCACGGCTTCCTCTATTGCTCCCGAATTGCTGGATCGAGGGTCGCAGGACCGACGCGGCAACGGCGGAGTTTTGGTTCGAATTCGTAGAGAGGCATGAAATGGCCAATACAACTTCGGCGAAAAAAGCGACCCGCAAGATCGCTCGCCGTACCGCAGTCAACAAGGCTCGCCGTTCGCGCGTCCGTGGCTTCATCCGCAAGGTAGAAGAAGCCATCGCAACCGGTGACATCGCCGTTGCAGCCGAAGCTCTCAAGGTGGCGCAGCCCGAGATCCAGCGTGCCGCGACCAAGGGCGTGCTTCACAGCAATACGGCGTCCCGCAAGGTGTCTCGCCTGGCGGCTCGTGTGAAGGCTCTATCGGCCTAATCGCTTAGTCAAATTTGCGTCACAAAAAAGCCTGGTCCCTTGACCGGGCTTTTTCTGATTCTCTCAGCTAACCTTATATTTACCCGGCTCAATAACAATTTCGTGTCAGCGGCGTGACAGAAATTCATATTGTATTTCAATATGTTAGTGGAGGTGTCTAAGCGAGGCTGCGACTAGGGCGTCCAGCGGATGCCCCTCAACTGAGTCAAGAAGATTTTTATTTTTTTTGTGAACGATCACGCCGAATGTATGTCATTTTTGAATCCCATTGATTCAAAAGCGATTCTCCATGAAGGCCTCTGTGACATTCAAATCACGCTGAGAGAGTCAACGCCCAGCTCTTAATTTTGCGTAAAATTCATCATTGATCTTGGCATTTGATCCTGCCTAAATGCCCTCCAGCAAGGGGCGTGGGGATTACTTCAGAGGGCTGCCGGCGGCCGTTCTTTCAGAACGGCGCGGAGACTTTCTGCCCCTTGCAACGGGACAAATCTTGCCCGTTTTCCATATAACCATCGGTTGTGATCCGGAAATTTCCCGTTTCCCGAGACGGCCGGATATTGTCGAGGCCGGACCGCGCATCGCGGAGCTGGCGCAAAGGAGGAGAGGGCAGGTTCGAGCGGCCATGACGAGGATGGGCGTTCGGTGCATGCGGAGTGGCTTCCGCAGGTTTGGTCCGAGTACGAGGCGGACTGGGCAAAGCTTTCGATCTGCTGTTGAGGCGGGGAAGCATAAAAAGACCGGGCGGCGATGTTCTCAATGATTGGGAGTGTTTTGCTGTGCCTGGGAAAACAAGGTTTGTCCTGGCGGCGTAAACGAGACCGCCGGGCTATGAATTGGAAGGCGGCGCATAATGCATATCAATATCGTATCGACCCGTGCAGGTAATGGGGACCAGTCACGGCAAGCATTTGATTCAGTTTGCTCTCAGGCGGCAGGGGAAACATCAGAAATGAAGCATGATGCTCTTTTCGAGCGATTCAGCACGCGTTTGAAGGCACAAGTCGGTCAGGACGTTTATGCAAGCTGGTTTGGGCGTTTGAAGCTGCATTCGGTCTCGAAGAGCGTCGTTCGGCTGACGGTGCCGACGACCTTTCTGAAGTCCTGGATCAACAATCGATATCTCGATCTCATCACTTCCATCTTTCAGGCGGAAGACGCTGAAATCCTGAAGGTGGAAATCCTGGTGCGTAGCGCAAGCCGCAATACCCGCGTCCCCGTAGCGGGAGAAGAGCGCGCGGTCTCGGCGGAGCCCGCCCCCACCCAATCTTTCCAGCGTCCGCAGATGCCGCGCGAAATCGGCAAGATTGCAACTTTTCCGACGCCAACGGCTTCGGCCCGTCCGGCGCAGACCCCAAGCCCGCTGTTCGGCTCGCCGCTGGATAGCCGCTTCACTTTTGAAACCTTCGTGGAAGGCGCATCGAACCGTGTCGCGTTGGCTGCAGCGAAAACCATCGCCGAAGCCGGCGCCGGTGCGGTCCGCTTCAATCCGCTGTTCATTCATTCCGGCGTCGGTCTCGGCAAGACCCATCTCCTGCAGGCGATCGCCAATGCTGCGGTCTGCAGCGAGCGCATGCCGCGTGTCGTCTACCTGACGGCCGAATATTTCATGTGGCGCTTTGCGACCGCCATTCGCGATAACGATGCCTTGACGCTCAAGGATTCGCTGCGCAACATTGATCTCCTGATCATCGACGACATGCAGTTCCTGCAGGGCAAGATGATCCAGAACGAATTCTGCCATCTGCTCAATATGCTGCTCGACAGCGCCAAGCAGGTGGTGGTCGCCGCCGACCGTGCTCCTTGGGAACTGGAATCGCTCGATCCGCGGGTCCGTTCGCGTTTGCAGGGTGGCGTGGCGATCGAAGTCGAGGCGCCGGACTACGAGATGCGCCTCGAAATGCTGAAGCAGCGACTGGCCGTCGCCCGCGAAGATGATCCGTCGCTCGACATTCCGGTGGAAATCCTCTCCCACGTCGCGCGCAACGTCGCAAACAGCGGTCGTGAACTGGAAGGCGCGTTCAACCAGCTGATCTTCCGCCGCTCTTTCGAGCCGTCGTTGTCGATCGAGCGCGTGGATGAGTTGTTGGCCCATCTGGTCGGAGCCGGCGAAGCCAAGCGTGTCCGCATCGAGGACATCCAGCGCATCGTCGCGCGCCACTATAATGTCTCGCGTCAGGAACTGGTGTCGAACCGCCGCACGCGGGTGATCGTGAAGCCCCGTCAGGTGGCCATGTATCTTTCGAAAACGCTCACTCCGCGCTCGTTCCCGGAGATTGGGCGCCGGTTCGGCGGCCGGGATCACACCACCGTGCTCCATGCCGTCCGAAAGATCGAGGAACTGATCTCCGGCGACACCAAGCTCAGCCACGAGGTCGAACTTTTGAAGCGGCTGATCAACGAAAACAACGCCTGAGGCCATGTTTCTTCTGTCCGTCGCAACGATATGGGCCTTGGCGTGCATCACGCCGGGGCCTAACACGTTGCTCGTCATGCGTTACGCTTTGACCGCCCCGAGACGAGTGTCGATCCTCGCGGCGATCGGCACCATCACCGGTACATTCTGCTGGGGTCTTGCCGGTTGGCTTGGCATCAATGTTCTGTTTCAGGCGGCTCCATTCGCCTATCTGGCTCTGAAGATCGTCGGCGGGCTTTATCTCGTCTGGCTGGGAGCAAAGATTTTTCTCGATGCGCGGAAGGCGCGGCAGGCGACGGATCTGCCGGCGCAGCGGGTCGATGTGCCGTTAAAGACTGCTTACCGAATGGGGTTGGCGACCAATCTCGCCAATCCGAAATCGGCACTTTTCGTCGCCAGCCTTTTTGCGGCGACCATGCCGGCCGGAACTCCGTTCTTTTATGGTCTGGGTGCGATTGCGGTCATGCTTGTCGTCTCGACCGTCTACTATGCCTGCCTGATCGGTCTCATAACCCACCCGACGATCGCGGCCGGTTACCTGAAGGCCAAAAAGAAGATAGATGTCGGCGTGGGCCTGATCTTCGTAGGTTTTGGTACGAAACTCTTGTTGTCGCAGCGATAGGACAAGCGCAGATGCAGAGCGATCCGACCTCCACATTTTATGCCGAAAATGCCGAGGCATATGCGGGAAACCTGGCCGGGCCGAGCACGCGGCAGCTGGACCTGTTCCTTGCGAAGCTCCAGCCCGGCGCGGAAATCCTCGAACTCGGCTGCGGCAATGGGCGCGACAGCGCCGAGATGATCAAACGTGGCTTCCGCGCGACGCCGACGGATGGCACGCCGGAAATGGCCAAAGAAGCGGCAAAGCGCCTCGGCGTGCCGGTCTCGGTGCTGCGTTTCGAAGATATCGATGCGATCGAAGCCTTCGACGGCGTATGGGCCAATGCCTGCCTGCTACATGTCCCTCGCGCGGAACTCGGCGGCATTCTCGAAAGGATTCGCGCCGCGCTCCGGCCGGGAGGCTTGTTTTACGCGAGCTTCAAGGCCGGCGAGGCAGAAGGCCACGACGGCCTCGGCCGCTTCTACAACTACCCGTCCAAGGGGTGGTTGAAGGAACTCTACGAAAGCTTGTCCTGGACCTCGATCGAGATCGCCGAGGAGCATGGCTCCGCCTATGACAATCGGCCGACCGATTGGCTTCATGTATTGGCGGCGAGACCCTAGCTTTCAGGTGTCAGCAGGCCAGATCGGCCACCACGGCATCGAGGATCAGCATTCCCGATGGCGTGCAGCGTAGCCGCGAATTGCCGAGCCGTTCGATAAATCCGTGCTCCAGCAGCCGTTCCTCGCGCACCGGATCGGGATCGCGGCCGGAGAGCTGCTGCCAGCGCGCGAGATCGACACCCTCGCGGAGCCGAAGACCCATCAGCAGAAGTTCGTCGGCCTGCTCTTCGAAGCCGAGAACCTCCTGATCCAGCATACCGTGCCCCTGGCTCTCGACGAGATCGAGCCAGCTTTCCGGGCGCCGCTCCGTGGCGGTGGCTATCTTCTGGTTTCCGCGGCTCAGCCGGCCATGCGCGCCGGGGCCGATGCCGGCATAATCGCCATAACGCCAGTAGGTCAGGTTATGGCGGCTTTCGGCGCCCGGCCGGGCGTGGTTGGAGACCTCGTAGGCAGGCATGCCATTCCTTGCCATGATCTCCTGCGTCGCTTCATAGAGCGTGGCCGATTGGTCTTCGTCCGGCACGATCAGTTTGCCCGCCTTGTGGAGCCCGTAGAAAGGCGTACCTTCCTCGATCGTGAGCTGGTAGAGCGACAGATGATCGACAGCGTAAGAAATGGCCTCGTTGAGTTCTGCTTCCCACGCCTCGACCGTCTGTTTCGGCCGCGCATAGATGAGGTCGAAACTCATGCGCGGAAAGATCTCACGCGCGAGCCGGATCGCCTTCAGCGCATCGGCGACGTCGTGCAGACGTCCGAGGAATTTCAGATCCGCGTCGTTCAGCGCCTGGACGCCGAGCGATATGCGATTGACGCCGGCGCTCCGGTACCCGCGGAAGCGGGTCGCCTCGACGCTCGACGGGTTGGCCTCCATGGTGATCTCGATGCCGTTGGGCATGTGCCAGTGTCTGGCGATCCCGTCCAGGATTGCCGAAACGGTGGCCGGATCCATCAGCGAGGGTGTGCCGCCGCCCAGGAAGACGCTGGTCACGGTTTTCGGGCCGCTCATCGCCCGCATCGCCTCCATCTCTTTCAGAAAGGCGGCGGTGAAGCGCGGCTGGTCCACCGGCTTATGGCGTACATGGCTGTTGAAGTCGCAATAGGGACACTTGGCCGCACAGAAAGGCCAATGCACGTAGACGCCGAACCCCGGTTCGCCCGTGTCAGGCAGAAGTGTATCGGAAAGAAGGGAGACGGAAGGGGTCAGCTCAGGCCTCCAGGCAGGTTTCGACGAAGCGCTTGAAGGCGCGGGCGCGGTGAGACAGCGCCTCCGGCTCGCCGGGCCGCCAGCCGTGTTTCTGTTCGCTGCTCATTTCCCCGAAGGTGATGTCATAGCCTTGCGGCTGAAATACGGGATCATAGCCGAAACCCTGGGTGCCGCGCGGCGGCCACACGACCGCGCCTTCCACTTCGCCGCGGAAAAACTCCGTATGACCGTCGGGCCAGGCAAGGCAGAGCACGCTGACAAAGCGGCCGGAGCGTTGCTCGGCTGTTCTCGCACTGCGTTCTTCGAGCGCCTTTTCGACCTTTTCCATCGCCATCTGGAAATCGCGGGTGCCGTCCTCGCGCTCCGCCCAGTTGGCGGTATAGACGCCAGGCGCGCCATCCAGCGCGTCGATCACCAGGCCGGAATCGTCCGATAGCGCCGGCAGGCCGGACGCCTTGGCCGAGGCGAGCGCTTTGATCGCAGCATTCTCTTCGAAAGTCGTGCCCGTCTCGTCCGGCTCGGCGAATTCCAGTTCGGCAGCCGATTTCGCTGAAAAGCCCAGCGGGCCGATCAGCTCGGCGATCTCGCGGATTTTCCCGGCATTGTGGCTGGCGACGACGATGGTCTTGGTATCGAGCTTGCGCATCAAAATTCCTATTCGATATTCCACAGCTTCGGCTCGGCGCATTCCAGACTATTGCCCGCCGGATCGCGGAAATAGATCGAGCGGGCGCCGTTCGGCCAGTGAAAGTCGCTTTCGATTGCTATGCCTGCCTTGTTCAGCTTTTCCCGGAGCCTGTCAATCGCCTCGCCGCTGACGCGGAAACAGGCATGGCCTGATCCGGTGGTGCCGTGCGGCGGCACCGGCAGCGCATCCCGGGACGGCGGCTTCACCGTCTCGGCTGGATTGAAGATCAACAGGATCCCGGGGCCACAGCGGAAGAAGACGTGCCGGTTGCCGGCGCGCAAGACCTTTTCAAGGCCGAGAACGCCGCCGTAGAAAGCTTCGGCGGCGTCGAGATCATCGGCATAGAGCGCGGTTTCGAGAATGCCTTCGATCAACGCGCTCTCCTTTTCGTCAGGCGATCGCCTGCTTCTGCAGCGCCACCAGCTCCTGCGTCCCGGCCTGGGCGAGCGAGAGCAGCTTCAGGAATTCTTCCTGGCTGAACGGTGCGCCTTCCGCTGTTCCCTGAACTTCGACAATGCCGCCGGCGCCGGTCATCACGAAATTCGCGTCCGTTTCGGCGGCGGAATCTTCGAGATAGTCCAGGTCGATCACCGGCTGGGTGGCGAAGATCCCGCAGGAAATCGCCGCCACATGATCCTTCAGCACCTTCTCGACCTTGATCATCGAGCGGGCTTCCATCCACTTCAAACAGTCGTGAAGCGCCACCCAGCCGCCGGTGATCGACGCCGTGCGCGTGCCGCCGTCGGCCTGGATAACGTCGCAGTCGACGGTGATCTGCCGCTCGCCGAGCGCTTCGAGATCGATGACGGCACGAAGGGAGCGGCCGATCAGGCGCTGGATCTCCTGCGTACGTCCGCCCTGCTTGCCGGCCGCCGCTTCCCGCTTCATGCGCTCGCCCGTGGCGCGCGGCAGCATGCCGTATTCGGCAGTCACCCAACCCTTGCCGGAATTGCGCAGCCAAGGCGGCGTCTTTTCCTCAAGGCTCGCCGTGCACAGCACATGCGTATCGCCGAACTTGACGAGGCACGAGCCTTCCGCATGTTTGGAAAAATTGCGCTCGAACGAGACCTTGCGCATCTGGTTTGTCTGTCTGCCTGAAGGCCTCATGCTTCACTCCTGAATTACGTTGGCGTCTTCTAAGACTCCAGCCGCGCTTTTGCAAAGGAAAACCCCTGTCGTTTGCGGGATGCGTCATGGCAGGAACGATTATTTCCAATTTGCGCCGGCCGGGGGAATGACTATATTTCCCTTGGAGATCAACGGCACGGTGAAGGATTAGATGGGTTTTTCTGGACCGACGGGTAGAGATGGCGGGTCTGTTCTCGATGACCGTTCGCGGGAAATATTCCGTCGCATCGTCGAAAGCTATCTCGAAACGGGTGAAGCGCTCGGTTCGCGAAATCTTTCGCGTCTCCTGCCCATGTCGCTCTCGCCTGCCTCCGTGCGTAATGTCATGAGTGATCTGGAGGAGCTGGGCCTCATCTATTCGCCCCATGTCAGCGCCGGCCGTCTGCCGACGCAAACAGGCCTCCGTTTCTTTGTAGACGCCTTCATGCAGGTGGGTAACCTCTCGGATGAGGAGCGCGCCGCAATCGACCGGCAGGTTCGCCGTGCCGATCGCGATCAGCCGATGGAAAGCCTGATGGCGGAAGCAAGCCTGATGCTTTCGGGCGTGTCGCGTGGCGCCGGGCTCGTCATCACGACCAAGAGCGATCCAGTTCTCAAGCATGTGGAATTTATCCGCCTGGAGCCGACAAAGGCGCTTGCGGTGCTGGTCGGCGACCATAACCAGGTCGAGAATCGCATCATCGAATTGCCGGCAGGCGTCACGTCCTCGCAATTGGTGGAGGCGGCAAATTTTCTGAACGCCCACCTGACGGGTCAAACCCTCCCGGAACTGCGCAATCAGCTTACCAAGCTGAAAGACGCGGTGCAGGGTGAGCTCTACGCCCTTTCCCAGGATCTGGTCGAGCGGGGGCTAGCCGTCTGGTCGGGCGACAGCGAGGAAGGCAAGCCGAGCCAGCTTATTGTCCGCGGCCGCGCCAACCTCCTTCAGGGGCTCGACGAGACCGCTGATCTCGACCGGCTGCGGCTCCTCTTCGATGATCTCGAAAAGAAGGACAGCCTGATCGAAATCCTGGAGCTTGCCGAGAGAGGCCCCGGCGTTCGTATCTTCATCGGGTCTGAAAACAAGCTCTTCTCGCTCTCAGGCTCGTCCCTGATCGTCGCGCCCTATCGCGATGGCGAAGACCGTATCGTCGGAGCCGTCGGGGTTATCGGGCCGACCCGCCTCAATTATTCCCGCATCGTGCCGATGGTGGATTATACAGCCCAGCTTCTGGCAAGGTTGTCACGCTGAAACCGGCCGAATGCGGGCCCAAGTTTCCCGGCGAGCCTTGATTTTTCCACTTTAAACCTCGATATCGGGCACAAATCCAAAGCCACACATCCTAGTGAAGAATAACCGGAGACCGTCATGACCGACGAAACCAAGAAGCACGGACCTGACGCAACTGCCGCCGAGAACACGGCGGAAGCCGTGGCGTCTGCTCTCTATGACGCGGCCAACCAGGACGCTGAAGCGCCGGCCGCCGCCGAGCCCGATCCCATCGAGGTTTTGAGGGCGGAGAACAATGAATTGCGCGATCGCTTTCTGCGCCTCGCCGCCGAGATGGACAATCTGCGTCGCCGTACCGACCGCGATGTCAAGGATGCCAAGTCCTATGCCGTGGCTGGTTTTGCGCGCGACATGCTCGCCGTTTCCGACAATCTGCGCCGTGCATTGGATGCCGTCCCGACGGAAATGCGCGCCGCTGCCGACGCGGCGCTGACGACGCTGCTTGAAGGCGTGGAATTGACGGAGCGCTCCATGCTCTCGGCGCTCGAGCGTCACGGCATCAAGAAGATCGAGGCGGAGGGTCAGAAATTCGACCCGCACTTCCACCAGGCCATGTTCGAAATTCCGAACGCCGCTGTACCGAACAACACGGTCGTTCAGGTCGTCCAGGCGGGCTACACGATTGGTGAGCGTGTGCTGCGTCCGGCTATGGTTGGTGTTGCCAAGGGCGGCCCGAAATCCGAAGCCACGGCCGCGGAGCAGGCGGGCGAAAAGAACGCCTGAGAAGTTCGGGAGGCGGGCGCTTCGCCCGCCTTTCCACAGTGTCGGACGCCACGTGTTGAACCTACCAACGACGGACGATATCCGCCGGGATACAGGTCAACGTGGTTGCAGCCCGCATGGCTTGCTGATCGTCAAGATCGGTTATAAAAATATAACGTGTCAGCCGATTCGGATATCGATGCCGTTTTCAAAGCTCTCGCCCATCCTCGGCGAAGGCTGATTCTCGACCAGCTGAAGGACCGCCCGCAAACCACCGGATCGCTCTGCGAAACCTTCTCCGACATGGATCGCTGTACGGTGATGCAGCATCTGAAGGTTCTGGAGGAGGCTGATCTGGTGATCGTGAGAAGGGAAGGGCGCGAGCGCTGGAATTACCTCAACGCGTTGCCCATCAAGGCAATCCAGGATCGGTGGATTGGCGATTATGCCGCTCACGCCGTCGGCCTGCTGGGCCGGCTTCAGGCGGACCTGAAGGATTGAGGGTCGAAGTAAATCTGCCCGGCGCTCGATCGGAGGCCGGGCAGCTTCGTTCGTCCCCACGAAAATCGTCGAGCTTTCCTCAGGCGGCGTGGTTTGCCTGCTCTTCGTTCAGAAAAGCGTAGATGGCGGTGGCGGAGTCCGTCTTGCGAAGCTTTGCCACCAGTTCCTGATCTCTGAGAACGCGCGCAATTCGAGACAGGGCTTTCAGGTGATCGGCGCCAGCCCCTTCGGGAGCAAGCAGCAGGAACACGAGATCCACCGGCTCGTCGTCCAGCGCCTCGAAGTCGACCGGGCTCTCAAGGCGCGCGAAAATGCCTTTGATGGATGAAATGCTGTTGAGCTTCCCGTGCGGAATGGCGATCCCATGTCCGACGCCGGTGGAACCAAGCCGCTCGCGCTGCAGGATGATGTCGAAGATTTCCCGCTCGCCGACGCCGGTGAGCTTGGAAGCCTTGGCCGCCAGTTCCTGAAGGAGTTGCTTTTTGGAATTCACTTTCAAGGCAGGGATAATCGCATCTTGCTGCAGCAAATCTGCCAATGCCATTCTAGTCATCCTTTGTGCCGCAAGAGCTCCCGCTCCAGGCGAGGGGAAGCGCCGCTTCCGACGCTCTCCCCAAGATTGTTCAGTTCTTGATATTGGTGGAATCGATCCAGCCAATATTGCCGTCGTTGCGGCGGTACACGATATTCAACTCTTCCTTGCCCGGGCTGCGGAACAGCAGCACAGGCTCGTCGGTCATGTCCAGCGCCATCACGGCGGTTGCAACCGACATCGTCTTCAAAGGTTTCGAGCTTTCCGCGACGATGGTCGGCGCAAAATCCTCAGGCACTTCGTCTGCTTCATCCGGTACGCGGTCCATGACCGTATATGCGACTTCGGCATGGCCATTCAGGTGGTTGCCGGCGTGATGATCCTTGAGGCGCCGCTTGTAGCGACGCAGCCGCTTCTCGATCCGCGCAGCCGCGGCATCGAAACTGCCCTGTGGATCATTTGCCTCTCCTGCCGCATGCAATACGATCCCGGTGTCGAGATGCACCTTGCAATCGGCCGAAAAACGCGAGCCGGATTTTTCTACGATGACTTGGCTCGAATATCCCCCGTCGAAATATTTCGTAACCGCCTCACCAATCTGTTCCTCGATCCGAAGGCGGAACGAGTCGCCAATTTCCATATGCTTACCGGATACACGGACACCCATGGAATTTTTCCTTCTTGTCGTGACTTGCGTGTTTCAGTCTACGCCAAGCCGCCCCCTCATCCAAGCCACTCGCATGCGACAAGGTCAAATTGCTTCAATCTTTGCCTGGCTGGTTGTTGGGATCCTTAAAGCCGTGTCCCGAGCAATTGCGGCGGGCTTCTAGCTCTCGCGGTCCCAAATGTCAACGGTCGCGGAGCTCGGGAATTCTACGTAGCCAAGGGAGGACCCGAGCCTATTTTGCACCCGGATGCGTCGAGAGGGGCTTCGAAATCTCTGGCATTTACCGCGTTCGCCCCGGTTCAGGCACCAGCTTCGCAATGCGATTTAGAACGCGGCAACTTTTGCAAGTGCCCGCTTCTCCCGGCGCCGCTGAACCGAAGACGGAATGTTCATCGCCTCCCGGTATTTGGCAACGGTCCGGCGGGCGAGATCGACGCCGCCGCGTTTCAGGCTGATGACGATATCGTCGTCCGAAAGAACCGCCTCGGGCGTTTCCTGTGCAATCAGCTGGCGAATCCGGTGGCGCACCGCTTCGGCGGAGTGGTTGTCTCCCCCTTCTTCCGCCGAGCCGATCGAGACGGTGAAGAAATATTTGAGCTCGAACAGGCCTCGTGGCGTCAGCATGTATTTGTTCGAGGTGACCCGGCTTACCGTCGATTCATGCATTTTGATCGCCTCGGCGACCGTCTTCAGATTGAGCGGTCTGAGGTGATCGACGCCGTGCATCAGGAAGGCGTCCTGCTGGCGGACGATTTCAGCGGCGACCTTGATGATCGTCTTGGCGCGTTGGTCCAGACTGCGGGTCAGCCAGTTCGCATTCTGCATGCATTCCGAAAGGAAATTATGGTCCTCGCCACCTTTCGGGGAGCTCTTCGAAACCGTCTGGAAATAGGCCTGGTTGACGAGGACGCGCGGCAGCGTATCCGGGTTGAGCTCGACCATCCAGGTACCGTCAGGGGCGGCACGCACGACGACATCCGGGGAAATCGTCTCCGACGCGCCCCGTTCGAAGCTGGCGCCCGGCTTCGGATTAAGCCCGCGAATTTCGGCGAGCATATCGATCAGGTCTTCGTCATCGACACCGCAGATCTTCCGCAGAGAGGCGAAATCGCGTTTGGCGAGCAATTCGAGGTGCCGGACGAGGGCGTCCATGGCGGGGTCGAGCCGGTTCTTCTGGCGAAGTTGGATCGCCAGACACTCGCTTAGAGACCGCGCGAAGACCCCGGGGGGATCGAGCGTCTGCAGCTTGTTCAGGATCGCTTCCACATCTTCGGCGCGCTTGCCGAGCCGGGCGGCGGTTTCCTCGACGCCGCCTTGCAGGTAACCCGCCTCGTCGAGCTGATCGACCAGATGCTGGGCGATTAGCCGGTCGGCCGCGCCGGTGATGAGAAACGGGATTTGCTGGTTCAGGTGGTCACGCAACGTCACCTGGCCGGCCACGAATTCGCTCAGATCGTAGTCGTCGCCGGATTCCCCTCCCGGCATCGACTTCCACTGGCTCAGCAGTTCCGGCGCATCGGCACGGCGAACCGGTCCGTCGTCGGGAAAGACGTTTTCAAATCCCGTATCCAGACCTTCTCCAAGACGCTCGGCGGTCAGCGGCGAATTGCCCTCGTACCACTGGCCGTCGCTGGACATGTGGGGAGCTTCGCCGCTTCCGCTTTCGGTCTCGGAGAAGCTTTCCTCGCTTTCAAAACTTGTTTCCGTGCCGCCTTCGATCTCGCCTGACGCAATTTCGAGTAGCGGGTTCTTCTCGACTTCCTGCGCGATGAACTGGTTGAGTTCGAAATGCGTCATCTGCAGCAGTTGAATGGATTGCATCAACTGCGGCGTCATCACCAGCGATTGGGTCTGCTTCAGGAAAAGGCTGGTGGATAAACCCATGGCGGACGCGAAACTCCCGTAAAATCCCCTTTGCGGCCCGTCATGAGACAGCCCAACGCGCCTCGGCCACTTCCGCACGGAGCCAGATTTGCATCTGGCACAAGAATTGCTTTTTTGAAAGATTTGGTCAAGCGCTGCAGGGCGGGAAAGTAAATTTCGTCCGCGCTACAGGCTGAACTTGTCGCCCAGGTAAAGGCGACGGACGTCGGGATTGTTGACGATGTCGTCAGCCCGGCCATGCGTCAGGACCTCGCCCGCATGAATGATATAGGCGCGATCGATGAGACCCAGCGTCTCGCGAACGTTGTGGTCTGTTATCAGAACGCCGATGCCGCGGGCCGTCAAGTGGCGCACGAGGTTCTGGATATCGGAGACCGAGATCGGGTCGACGCCTGCAAAAGGTTCGTCGAGCAGCATGAAGGCCGGATCGGTCGCAAGCGCGCGGGCGATTTCGAGCCGCCGCCGCTCACCGCCGGAGAGCGCGACGGCTGCGGACTTCCGGAGTTGGCTGATATGGAATTCTTCCAGAAGCTCGTCGAGCTTGCGTTCCCGCTTGTCTTTGTCCCGCTCGTGCACTTCGAGCACGGCGCGAATGTTTTCCTCCACCGTCAGGCCGCGGAAAATCGACGCTTCCTGAGGCAGGTAGCCGACACCGAGCCGCGCGCGGCGATACATCGGCATATGGGTGACCTCGTTGCCGTTGATGGCGATCATGCCTTCATCGACCGGCACGAGTCCGGTAATCATGTAAAAGCAGGTGGTCTTGCCGGCACCGTTCGGCCCAAGCAGGCCCACCGCTTCGCCGCGGCGCACGACCAGGGACACGCCGTTGACGACACGGCGCGTATCATAGGTCTTGGAAAGTCCGTGCGCGACCAGTGTCCCCTCGTAGCGCGCTTTGTCGCGTGCAACGAAGGGTTCGGGCGCAGACGGCTTCCTGGCCGACAGACGGGAGAGCAGCGTTGTTTTCACGAGATACGTCTATTATTGCTTCGGTTGCGGCTGCCGCGACTTCGGGTCGAGCAGGATTTCGACGCGGCCGCCACAGGCATCGAGCTTGGCCTGGCCGGTTTCCATCATCACCGTAAGCCTGCAGCCCTTGAAGACGTTGGGTCCTTCCGACAGCACGACCTGTTTGCCCGAAAGCACGAAAGTCTGCGTCGCCATGTTGAACTCGCCTTTTTCCGCGGTCGCCTGCTGGGTGCCGGAGGTCAGGAAAACGGTGTCGTCCAGGAAGATCTTGTCGATATTGGCATTGCCAGACGTCACGGACGCACCTTCACCGGTATAGAGGACCGTCATCTTGCCGGCCTTCATCGTGGTCGAGCCTTGCACGACCTGGACGTTGCCGGTGAAGAAAGCCTTCTTTTCCTGTTCCTTGATCTCGAGCTGATCGCTCTGGATCTGGATCGGTTGGTCGTTGGAGAGCTTCAGGCCCTCCATCTGGCTTGTTGTCGATTGCGCAGAGGCTGTCGCGGCGAAACAGCACGCGAAGCCTGCCGCGATCACAAATGCAGTATTCCGGTTGAAAAGGCGGCGATTGGTCATGACGGCCGGGCTCTATTTGCCTTGGTTGCGGATGGCGGTAGGATCGAGATGGACGCGAACCTGACCTTTGAAGGTGATGGTGCGTCCCTTATCCGTTATCTTTAAAGAGTCTGCAACAATCGAACCTTCTTTCATCGAAATGTCGACGGGGTCGGGCGTATCCATGACGCCGGCATTGACATCGAGATGTGCGGATTTGAACCGGGCGGTGATCCCGTTGGAGAGGTTGACGTCGAAGGGAGCGGTAAGGTCGAGCATGTCGGTGCCGCGGTCGAAATCGGCGCCGGTGGCGATCACCCGGGCGATGACGTCGTCGTTGACGGGAACGGCGGCCTTCACGTTCTCGAGCGTGATCTTGTTCGGGTTCTCGATATCCTGAAGGGCGCGGTTGGCGGTCATGGAATAGCTGATGCCGTCGTTGTTGCGGCCGGAGATCGCCGGACGTTCCATAACGATCTTGCCATTCTCGATGCGGGCGTTTTCGATGCTCAGGTTTTCCGGCAGATAGGCGCGGATGATGGAAACGCCGATGAATGCCGCCGAGATCACTGCGGCGGCGATGGGCAACAGAACTTTCAGCTTCCGCACCATGGAGGAATGCGCAAGCGCTGCCTGATATGCATCCGCGTGTGGCTGCAGCGCCACCGCAAGGCCTGCCGTTTTTCGGATATTCTGCAGCATGGGTGCCGGATAGATCCTTCTTTGCCCGCCACCGCCGCCTCGCCATCCAGTATGGCGCCGGCACGCATTGGGCAGGCTCTCGTTGTCCGCCAATATGGTTTTTATTCATCAACAAACAATAACGGACAATATAAAAACGTGATGTGCGGCGCTGCAAAACGCGCTAGAGAGCCTATTTAGCAACGAAAGCGCATTGCGAAGGGCATTTTCCATGGATCAAATGGCAATCGCGGACAGGCGGAACCTGCGCCGCAAGCTGAGCTTCTGGCGTGTCGTGGCCCTGGTTTTCCTGGTCGGCATCGGTTTTGCGCTCTATCGGACCTTCGGCGAGGGCGCCGGATCCGCGGCGCCTCATGTTGCCCGCGTCCAGATTTCCGGCATGATCACCGATGACAAGGAACTTCTGGAGCGACTTGAGCGGATCGCCGAGAGCGACAGGGTCAAGGCCCTCGTCGTTTCGATCTCCTCTCCCGGCGGCACCACCTATGGCGGGGAGCGCATCTTCAAAGCCATTCGCAAGGTGGCCGAAAAGAAGCCGGTCGTCTCCGATATTCGCACCCTTGCCGCCTCCGCCGGTTACATGATCGCCACAGCGGGCGATCAGGTCATCGCGGGCGAGAGTTCGATTACCGGTTCGATCGGTGTGATCTTTCAGTATCCGCAGGTCGACGAGGTGATGAAAAAGGTCGGCATTTCCCTGGAGGAGATCAAGTCGGCGCCGCTGAAGGCCGAGCCGTCTCCCTTCCATCCGGCCAGCGAAGAAGCAAAGACCATGATCCGCAACATGGTAATGGACAGCTATGCCTGGTTCGTCGATCTCGTTGCAGACCGCCGCAAGCTGCCGCGCGAGGAGGTGTTGAAGCTCGCCGACGGGGCGATCTTCACAGGCCGGCAAGCGCTCGCCGCCAAGCTGGTGGACAAACTCGGCGGCGACGAGGACATCCGCGTCTATCTGGAATCGCGCGGCGTCTCCAAGGACCTGCCGGTCGTGGATTGGAAGGAGCAGAATTCTTCCTCGTCCTTCTGGCTCGCGAGCATGCTGACCCAGCTCGTCAAGCAGACTGGTTTGGGGGAGGCGATAGCGCCGGATATGCTCCGCGTCTTCGGCGCGGACAAGTTGTTCCTTGACGGTCTTGTCTCCGTTTGGCAGGTTGGTCGCGGTTGAAAATCTAATTTTTTCAGGGGGCAACCGTGATCAAGTCAGAATTGGTGCAGATCGTTGCAGCTCGCAATCCGCATCTTTACCATCGCGACGTCGAGAACATCGTGAATGCCGTGCTCGACGAGATCACGGATGCCCTTGCTGGCGGAAACCGGGTGGAATTGCGCGGCTTCGGCGCCTTTTCGGTGAAGAACCGTCCTTCCCGTTCCGGCCGCAATCCGCGCACCGGCGAAAGCGTCTTCGTGGAAGAGAAGTGGGTTCCCTTCTTCAAGACCGGCAAGGAACTCCGCGAGCGTCTGAATCCGGATCTCGCCGACGAAGAGGACTAACTCTCCGTGGCGCGGCTTTGCGCCGCCCTTGAAACCCCATAAAGCGCGCCTATTCTGCAACAGACGCCGGTAAAGCGGCGATTGCCTGTTGCCGGAGATACCTATGGACAAGTTCAAAAAGATCCTCAGCCTCGTGATCTTCGTGCCGCTCGGGATCATACTGATCGTGCTCGCGGTGGCGAACCGTCAGACGGTGACGCTTGCGCTCAATCCGTTCCGGCCGGAAGACAGCGTGCTGTCGGTCAGCGCGCCTTTCTTCCTGTTCCTGCTCCTTGCGGTGCTTTTGGGCATGTTGATTGGCGCGGCGGTCACCTGGTGGAGCCAGGGCAGACACCGCAAGCAGGCGCGCGTTGAGGCACGCGAGGCAGCCCGCTGGCAGAATGAGCACAAGGCTGTCGTGGCCGGGCGGCCGGCTTCTCGGCAACTGGCCTCGAAATAGACTAGGCCTGGCCGCTCTTTGCCATCACCGCTTTGTTGAAGTCTGCGAAGAACTGCCCGGCGAGCTTTTGCGAGGTCGAGTCGATGAGACGGGAGCCAAGTTGGGCGAGCTTGCCGCCCACCTGCGCCGTTGTCGAATAGCGCAGCAAGGTTTCCGGGCCGTCTTCCACAAGCGTCACGGTCGCCGATCCCTTGGCGAAGCCCGCGATACCGCCTTTGCCTTCTCCTGAAATCGTGTAGCTCTCCGGCGGGTTGACGTCGGACAGCGTCACTTCACCGGAAAAATTCGCCGAAACCGGCCCGATCTTCAGCTTGACCGCCGCGACGAGTTCAGTCGGCGATTTCTGCTCCAGGGTCTGACAGCCCGGAATGCACTGGCGGAGAATCTCCGGATCGTTGAGTGCCTCCCATACCACTCGGCGCGGTGCTGCAATACGTTCTTCGCCGCCCATATCCATGTCGTGGTCCTCCCGAAACCTAAGGCAGTAATATTGCCGGGGCGTGCCGCTTTGCCAAGGGGAACATTAGGTGGGTCTGCGAACCGATGAAGAAAACGCGGCATCTGTCCGCCAGTGACTTTGAAGAATGCCGGGCAAATGCTATCTGCTGCCCCACGATCACCAATCTGAGCGGATGAACGCATTGAAGAACAAGGAAAGGCGGCCGGCAAAGAGGGTTCAGGCCGCTGCCCCAAACAGGCCCGCACGCGGTCCGGCGGCGGCAGTCAAGCCGCAACCGGCCAGGCAGGCATCCCGTTCCCCTGAGAAGGCCGCAAAGCCCGCATCTGCGGCAGTACCGGCGGAAACGCGTGCGCTTCTTGCCCGCCAGGGGGAGAGGCCGCCCGAACGGGTGCCGGTCATTCTGGAATCCTCAGGCGCCGGTGATTTCCACCTGATCGACAGCGGTAACGGTTTGAAGCTGGAGCAATACGGCCCGTATCGTATCGTCCGGCCAGAGGCGCAGGCGCTCTGGCAGCCCTCGCTGCCGCCCCATTTATGGGAAAAGGCGGATGCGGTTTTTACCGGTGACACGGACGAAGACGGCATGGGGCGCTGGCGCTTTCCCAAGGACGCGCTCGGCGAGACCTGGCCGCTGTCGCTGCTCGGCGTTGATTTTCTCGGCCGCTTCACGGCCTTCCGCCATGTCGGCGTCTTTCCCGAGCAGATCGTCCATTGGGATTGGATGAAAAGCCGGGCCGAGGAGGCGAAGCGCCCTCTCAAGGTGCTGAACCTCTTTGGTTATACGGGCGTTGCGTCGCTTGTAGCGGCCGCCGCCGGCGCCGAAGTCACGCATGTGGATGCATCCAAGAAGGCGATCGGTTGGGCCCGCGAAAACCAGGCGCTGGCAGGGCTTGAAAAGGCGCCGATCCGCTGGATCTGCGAGGATGCCATGAAGTTCATCCTGCGGGAGGAGCGCCGTGGCAGCCGCTACGACATCATCCTCACCGATCCGCCGAAATTCGGTCGCGGCCCGAATGGCGAGGTCTGGCATCTCTTCGATCACCTGCCGCTGATGCTGGACATCTGCCGGGAATTGCTTTCGCCGAAAGCGATCGGCCTTGTTCTCACGGCCTATTCGATCCGCGCGAGCTTCTATTCCATCCACGAACTGATGCGCGAGACGATGCGCGGTGCAGGTGGCGTGGTGGAATCCGGAGAGCTCGTCATCCGCGAGGCGGGGCTGGACGGCAAAAGCCCCGGCAGAGCCTTGTCCACCTCGCTTTTCAGTCGCTGGGTACCCGCATGACCGACGAATATCACAAGACAGGCCCACGACGTGTCGGCCAGGTGAAGGAAGTCACCTCGCTCGCCAACCCGATCATCAAGGATATCAAGGCGCTCACCAACAAGAAGGACCGCGAGGAGAGCGGCACCTTCATGGCGGAGGGATTGAAGCTCGTCATCGATGCGCTGGAACTCGGCTGGTCGATCCGCACGCTCGTCTATTCCAAGGCTGCAAAGGGCAAGCCGCTTGTCGAACAGGTGGCGGCGAAAACCGTGGCGCACGGCGGGCTGGTTCTGGAAGTGAGCGAGAAGGTGTTGTCGTCGGTCACCCGCCGCGATAATCCTCAGATGGTGGTCGGGATCTTTGAACAGCGCTGGAAGAAGCTCGACGATCTGAGGCCGTCAAGGAACGAGACCCTTGTTGCGCTGGATCGGGTCCGGGATCCCGGCAATCTCGGCACGATCATCCGGACGGCCGATGCGGCGGGAGCGTCTGCCGTTGTCCTCGTCGGCGAATCCACCGACCCGTTCTCGCTGGAGACGGTGCGCGCCACCATGGGTTCGGTCTTCGCCATGCCTGTGGTGAAATGTTCGGCGGAAGAATTTCTCGCCTGGCAGAAGCGTTCGGGAGTGGAGGTCGTCGCCACCCATCTCGCCGGCGCCGTCGATTACCGCACCGTCGATTATGCCAGAAAGCCTGTCGTGCTGCTGATGGGCAATGAGCAATCCGGGCTGCCGGATGATCTTGCCAAGGCGGCTGACCGCACGGTTCGTATCCCGCAGCAGGGCAGGGCCGATTCCCTCAACCTTGCCGTCGCCACCGCTGTAATGCTCTTTGAGGCGCGCCGCCATCTGCTGACCCTGGACGAGAAGAAATGAAGGAACGCGCCTCCTTTCTTTCGCGGCCGTTGGCGGCCCTGATCGTCATCGTCGTTGCGGTTGTCCTCGATCAGGTGGTGAAGATCGCCGTCGAAAATTATCTTCCGATGGAAGAGGCGGTGTCCTTGCTGCCCGTCCTGGCGCTGTACCGCACCTATAATCTGGGCGTCGCTTTCTCTCTCCTGTCCGGGATGGAGCGCGAATTCATCATCGGCATGCGGATCGTCATCGTCGCCTTCGTCGTCTGGCTCTGGCGCCGCACTCCGAAGGATCGGGCCTTCGCCCATGCGGGTTTCGCGCTGATCATTGCGGGTGCGATCGGCAATCTGATCGACGGGTTCCTGTATGGCCACGTGATCGACTACATCCTGTTCCACACGGCAACATGGTCGTTCGCGGTATTTAATCTGGCGGACAGTTTCATCACCATCGGTGCCGGCCTGGTGATCGTAGACGAGCTTTTCGGACCGAAAACGGTCGATCAGTAAAATTTTACCTGATTGCTCTAAGGATTGGGAAAGAAACCTCGCCTAGTCTTTCCCATATGCGCGACATTGCCGAAATACATGAGCGTATCGCCAAAGCGTTCGCGTCTCCCGCCTCGGCCGATAGTGCCGAACCGCTGGCGGAGCAGGCCGTGCCTGCCTTAGGGCTTGGTCCGCGCGAGGAGCCCCGCCCACCCGCCAATGCCGTCGCGGCGCTGTTTTCCCGCATCTTCGAGTGGCGCCGCAAGCGCACCGTTTCCCGCCTGCATCAGGCCTGGAAAGATGCCGAGTCCGCCAGCGCGGCAAAGTCCCGGCAGATCGCGACGGTTGTACATGAAATCCGCACGCCGTTGAACGGCATCCTCGGGATGACGCATCTGCTTGGTCAGACGAAGCTGACTGCGGAGCAGCAGAACTATCTGAGCGGCATCCGCCAGTCCGGTTATGCGCTGGCGCAGCTCGTCGAGGATCTGCTCGACTATTCGACGCTGGAAGCCGGTCGTTTCAGGCTCAATAATCGAGCCGAGAACCTCAGGCATGTGATCGAAAGCGTGGTTGAACTGCTGGCGCCCCGCGCGCATGAAAAGCGCATCGAGATCGCCGCCACGGTGGACGCCAATCTGCCCGATCTGCTGGATTTCGACCCGGCGCGCATTCGGCAGGTGCTTTTCAACGTGATCGGCAACGCCGTGAAATTCACCACGGAGGGCGGCGTTCTGGTGCGGGCCCGTGTCGACAACGGGAACGTAGCCATTGCGGTCGTCGATAGCGGTCCCGGCATGACGCCCGACGAACAGCGGCGGATTTTCCAGGAGTTCGAACAGATAGGTACCGCCGAGACGAGGAGCGGAGGCACTGGCCTCGGCCTGGGAATTGCTTCGCGCATCCTCACCGAATTCGGAGGTTCGCTCTCCGTTGCGAGCCGTAAGGAAAGCGGGAGCACGTTCACAGTCCGTTTTCCGCTGCAGCTCGCCGAGGTCGCGCAGTCCGGTACCGTCGAGCGCAACCAGTTGCTGGCCCGCTCCCGCGTCCTGCTTCTGGCACCCGACGGCCCTGCCGCGCGGGCGACGGTTTCGACCATCGAGACGCTGGGCGGCCGCTGCCGGCATGTGTCGAATACGGCGGACGCGCAGATGCTGATCGACAGGGCGGAGGCGGGAGCCGTGCCCTATACGGATCTCATCGTCGACCATCGGCTTGCGTCCGACTATGCCAACGAAAAAGCCCATGCGCCGCTGCATCGTATCCTGCTCGTCAACCCGGAGGAGCGGGCCTCACAGCCCCAGGATTTCTTCGACGCCTGGCTCATCCGGCCGCTTCGCGAGAAATCGCTGATCGACGTGCTGAGCGGCCGGCTCAGGGGCTTCGGGACGCGCGATGCGTTGAACGACAACCAGGTACCGCCGCCGCCCGTCATCGAAAAACACCCCGATGGACTTTCTGTCCTGCTCGGCGAAGATGATCCGGTCAGTGCGCTGCTCACCCGTTCCGTTCTTGTGAAGGCGGGGCATCGCGTCCTCCTCGCCGAAGATTTTCCCGCATTGCTGGACGCTGCGCTGCAGGAGGCGGACCGGCCCGATCTCATTGTTTCGGATATGCACATGCCGGGAGGGACCGTGCTCGACCTCCTTTCGGCATTGCGCAAAGCCGAAGGCCAGGGCGGCCGCGCACCTCTTCCGGTGATCGTCCTCACCGGAGAAAGTCGCGAGAATGTCCGCCGGGAGGCTCTTCTCAATGGCGCGAGCATTGTCTTGGGCAAACCGGTCGACCCGCTGAAGCTTCTGGAGGAGATCCAGGCTTTGGGCGTGCTGGCATCGGGCCGTCAACAGATCCGTTGACGGAATCAGTACCGGAACATATTGTCACAAAAGTTGTCACGTTCCTGTTGCAGTGACGTGATTTATGGCGGTGATCCAACCGGTACGGGACGAATCACCATGACACTTGAACTCCTGAACCGTAACTTGACCTCTGAAAAAACCCAGTCGCCGGCACCTGTTCCGGCAAACGGCGATACCTTCGGCCGCATCGGCACGCTGGAAACCCGTCTTGCACGCACTGATCGCGAGATCGATGCCGCGCAGGCCGTGCGTTACCGCGTCTTTGTCGAAGAAATGGGCGCGACCCTGAATTCGGATGCCATGCGCCTTCGGCGCGATGTCGATTCATATGATGCGATCTGCGACCATTTGCTGGTGATCGACCATGCGATCGAAGGCGATATCGAGGACCAGATCGTCGGCACCTACCGCCTGCTGAGGCAGGAAGTGGCGCTCGCCAACGGCGGCTTCTATTCCGCGTCGGAATTCGACATCGAGCCGCTGCTCGCCCGCCATCCGGACAAGCAGTTCATGGAACTCGGCCGTTCCTGCGTGCTGCCGGATTACCGCACCAAGCGGACGGTTGAGCTGCTCTGGCAGGGCAATTGGGCCTATTCCCTGAAGCATGGCATGAACGCCATGTTCGGCTGCGCTTCCTTCCCGGGCGTGTATCCGGAAGAACATGCGCTGGCGCTCTCCTTCCTGCATCACACGGTTTCGACCAAGGGGGACTGGGCAGTGTCCGCCCTTCCGGACCTCTATCGCAAGATGGACCTGATGCCGTTCGAAGGCGTCAATGCCAAGAAGGCGCTGATGGCCTTGCCGCCGCTGATCAAGGGCTATCTGCGCCTCGGCGCGATGATCGGCGACGGTGCCGTCGTCGACCATGCCTTCAACACGACCGACGTGCTCGTCGTGCTGCCGATCGCCTCGATCTCGAGCCGCTACGTCAACTACTACGGCGCCGACGCCGGCCGGTTTGCGAGCTAACGAACGAGCCGGATCGGCCCGTTATATCTTGCGATCGTCTCGTCCGAAGTCAGCAGCAGCATGCCCTCAGTCATGCTCTGCGCGATCAGGATGCGGTCGAATGGGTCCTTGTGGATGGATGCCAGGCTTTCGACGGTAAATGCGTGTTCACTCGTAATAGGAAGTTCTGCGAAGCCGTTGTCGAGTAAGGCTCGGTGCAAAACGCGGGGGTGAACGGGAATGTCATTCTTCCCCAGTGAATACTTTACCATCAGCTCCCACACACTCGCGGAGCTAAAAAACAGTGTGTTTTCATTATCTTCGATAAATACTCGTGCAGCCGGCGGGAGCTTGGTAGTGGCAGCGGCCAGCCACACGAGGAGATGGGAATCGAGCAGGATTTTCATTTATGATCGCCGTAGAACATCTCTTCGATTTCTTGGGCGAACATGGTGTCGAAATCATCGGGAACGAAAAACTGCCCCTCGAGAAACCCGATCCGACGCTTCTTCTTCGGCTCTTCGGCAGGCGCCTCATCCAGGGGCACGACCTTCACCATCGGCTTGCCGGCCTTGGCGATAACAAAACCCTCTCCCTTCGCCGCGTCCTCGACCAGACGCGACAGATGAGTTTTCGCTTCATGAATGTTGACGGTCTTCATCGCAAGGCCCCGAGTGGACTAAGTCTACTGAACTTAGTCCACTCGGGTGCTGCTTTCAAGACGACTCACGTCCCCGCGTTGTAAGCCGCGATCGCCGCCATGTTGACGATGTCGCTGTCCTTGGCCCCCATCGAGGTGATCTGCACCGACTTGTCGAGCCCGACGAGCAGCGGCCCGATCACGGTCGAAGAGCCAAGCTCCTGCAGCATGCGGGTCGAGATCGATGCCGAGTGGATCGCCGGCATCACCAGTACGTTTGCCGTCCCCGAGAGACGGCAGAACGGGTATTGCTCCATCCGGTGCGGGTTGAGCGCCACGTCGGCCCCCATCTCGCCGTCATATTCGAAATCGACCCGCCGCTGATCGAGGATCTTCACTGCCTCGCGCACCCGTTCGGAACGCTCGCCGATCGGCTGACCGAAGGTTGAATAGGCAAGCAACGCGACGCGCGGCTCGTAACCCATCCGCTTGGCAACGCGTGCGGCTTCGACGGCGATATCGGCGATGTCTTCGGCATTAGGCATGTCGTGCACGGCCGTGTCCGCCACGAAAATCGTGCGCCCGCGGGAAATCACCAGCGAGACCCCGATCACCTTATGACCCGGTTTGGGGTCGATGCAGCGGCGAACGTCCTGAAGCGCCGTCGCATAGTTGCGGGTCGTGCCGGTCACCATCGCATCCGCGTCGCCGATCGCCACCATGGTCGCGGCGAAATGGTTGCGGTCGTTATGGATCAGGCGCTGGACGTCACGATGCAGGAAACCCTGCCGCTGCAGTCGGGCGTAAAGGTGGTCGACATAGGCCTCCACCCGGTTGGAGAGGCGGGCATTGACGATCTCGATGCCGGGGCGGTCGAGATCGATGCCCCCTTTTTCCGCCGTTGCGCGGATCACGTCGTCGCGGCCGAGCAGGATCGCGGTTCCGAGCTCCTGCTGACGGAAGGAAATGGCTGCCCGCATGACCTGTTCTTCCTCGGCCTCGGCGAAGACCACGCGCTTCTGGAAGCGGCGCACGCGCTCGTAGATGCCTTGCGTGGTGGCGGCGATCGGGTCGCGGCGGGCGGAAAGCTCGCGGCCGTAGGCGGCAAGGTCCGTTATGTTCCTGCGCGCCACGCCGCTTTCCATTGCCGCTTCCGCGACGGCGACCGGGATAGCCGAAATCAGCCGCGGATCAAACGGTACGGGAATGATATACTGAGCGCCGAAGCGCGGCCGGTTGCCCTGATAGGCCGCGGCGACATCGTCCGGAACGTCTTCTCGCGCAAGATTGGCAAGGGCCCTGACGGCCGCGATCTTCATCGCATCGTTGATCTGGCTCGCGCGAACGTCGAGAGCTCCTCGGAAAATGTAAGGGAAGCCGAGGACGTTGTTGACCTGGTTCGGATAGTCCGAACGCCCGGTCGCCATGATCGCATCGTCGCGAATGCGGGCGACTTCCTCCGGCGTGATTTCCGGATCGGGGTTCGCCATGGCGAAGATGATCGGCTTGTCGGCCATGGAGCGGATCATCTCTTCGCTGAAGGCGCCCTTCTGCGACAGGCCGAACACGACGTCCGCGCCCTTCATCGCCTCTTCGAGCGTCCGCTTGGTGGTCTTCACCGCATGCGCCGATTTCCACTGGTTCATGCCCTCGGTGCGGCCCTGGAAGATGACGCCCTTGGTGTCGCAGAGGATGATGTTTTCCGGATTGAAACCCATCGCCTTGATGAGCTCGACGCAGGCGATCGCCGCAGCGCCCGCGCCGTTGCAGACGAGCTTGGTGGTCTTGAGGTCGCGTCCGGTCAGTTCCAGCGCATTGATGAGGCCGGCAGCGGCGATGATCGCCGTGCCGTGCTGGTCGTCATGGAATACCGGAATGTCCATCAGCTCGCGCAGCCGGCTTTCGATGATGAAACATTCCGGCGCCTTGATATCCTCCAGATTGATGCCGCCGAACGAAGGCCCGAGGAAGCGCACGCAGTTGATGAATTCGTCGACATTTTCGGTATCGACCTCAAGATCGATGGAATCGACGTCGGCAAAGCGCTTGAAAAGGACCGACTTGCCTTCCATCACAGGCTTGGAGGCGAGCGCTCCAAGGTTGCCGAGGCCAAGGATCGCCGTGCCGTTGGAGATGACGGCCACCATGTTGCCGCGCGTCGTGTAGTCGTAGGCGGTGGCTGGATCGGCCGCGATTGCCTTGACCGGCACGGCGACGCCAGGCGAATAGGCAAGCGAAAGATCGCGCTGCGTCGCCATCGGCTTCGTCGGATTGATCTCCAGCTTCCCGGGTCGACCTTCGGAGTGAAAGTCGAGCGCTTCCTGTTCGGTCACGGATGCGCGCGTGCGGGCCTTGTCGTTGACGGGCATGTCTCCTCCAGCTTTCAGCTTTTTGTGGGCAGCCGTCCTCTAGGCCGCAGCAGATATTGTCTTTCAGGGGCCAACATCGATAGTGTCGCCAATTCCTGTGCGCAACAAAAAATCGGTTCTGTGACCCAATTTGAAAGATTCTCCATCGAAGCCCTGAATGCCGCCGAGCTCGCCTCGGAGGAAAGCCGCGCGTCGGCCACGCCGATGATGGAGCAGTATATAGAGATCAAGGCGAACAATCCCGGTTCGCTGCTCTTCTATCGCATGGGGGATTTTTACGAGCTGTTCTTCGAAGATGCGATCGATGCGTCCCGCGCGCTCGGCATCACTCTGACCCGGCGGGGCCAGCACATGGGCCAAGATATCCCGATGTGCGGCGTGCCCGTGCATGCGGCGGATGACTACCTGCAGAAGCTGATCTCGCTCGGTTTCCGGGTTGCCGTCTGCGAGCAGGTGGAGGACCCGGCGGAAGCGAAGAAGCGCGGCTCGAAATCGGTCGTAAAACGCGATGTCGTTCGGCTCGTGACGCCGGGCACGATCACCGAAGAGAAGCTGCTTGTCGCATCCGAATCCAATTATCTGATGGCGCTCGCCCGCATCCGCGGTTCTTCCGACCCGCAAATGGCGCTCGCCTGGATCGACATCTCGACAGGCGTCTTCCGGGTTGCGGAAACCGATGCGGCGCGCCTGCTCGCCGATATCCTGCGCATCGATCCGCGAGAGCTGATCCTGGCCGACACGATCTTCCACGATGCGGAGTTGAAGCCGGTCTTCGACGTGCTGGGCAAGGTCGCCGTGCCACAGCCGTCCGTGCTCTTCGACAGCGCCAGCGCCGAAGGCCGCATCGCCCGTTATTTCGGTCTCGGCACGCTGGATGGTTTCGGCACATTCTCCCGTTCCGAACTGGCCGCCGCCGCCGCTGCCGTCGCCTATGTGGAAAAGACCCAGATCGCCGAACGACCGCCGCTCGGCCGGCCGGAGCGCGAAAGCGGCGCCTCGACGCTCTTCATCGATCCCGCCACGCGCGGCAATCTCGAGCTCACCCGCACGCTTTCCGGCGAGCGCGAAGGCACGCTCCTGAAGGCGATCGACCGTACCGTCACAGGCGGCGGCGCCCGCCTGCTTGCGGAGCGGCTGATGTCGCCTTTGACCGACCCGGACCGCATCACCCGGCGGCTCGATTCCATCTCGTTCCTGCTGGAGGAG
Organism: Hyphomicrobiales bacterium; assembly: GCA_900469955.1. Taxonomy (GTDB): domain Bacteria; phylum Pseudomonadota; class Alphaproteobacteria; order Rhizobiales; family Rhizobiaceae; genus Neorhizobium. The sequence goes on from UBYX01000012.1 coordinate 104,252, forward strand.
CCCGGGCTCTGTTCCGAGCTTCGGTCTTCGCTCAAACACGTGCCGGACATGCCGCGCGCGCTTTCGCGCCTGGTGCTGGATCGCGGCGGTCCGCGTGATCTCGGCAGCATCCTGCAGGGGTTGGAAGCGGCGCGCGGCGTTGCGGCCTTTCTTGATGGCGCTCTGCTGCCCGAAGAGCTCGGTCAGGCGCTCGCTGATCTGAAAGGCCTGCCGCTGCATCTGGAATCCATGCTTTCCAACATGCTGGCCAAGGAGCTGCCGCTTCTGAAGCGTGACGGCGGCTTCCTGGCTGACGGCGCTCATTCGGAACTGGACGAGGTGCGTGCGCTGCGTGACCAGTCGCGGCGGGTCATTGCCGCGCTCCAGCTTCAATATGCCGAGGAAACCGGCATTAAATCGCTGAAGATCAAGCACAACAACGTGCTTGGCTATTTCATCGAAGTCGCTGCCGGCAATTCCGGCACCATGACCGACACGCCGGAAGGCAAGGCGCGCTTCATCCATCGCCAGACAATGGCGAGCGCCATGCGCTTCACCACGACCGAGCTTGCCGATCTCGAAAGCCGCATCGCCAACGCCGCCGATCGGGCGCTGACGATCGAACTGGAAGCCTTTGGCAAAATGGTCGAGGCCGTGACCGCCGAAGCCGAGGCGATCAAGGCCGGCGCGCGCGCGCTCGCCGTCATCGATGTGGCGGCGGGCCTGGCAATGCTGGCCGAGGAGTGGAACTACCGCCGTCCAGTGGTCGATTCCTCGCGCATGTTCGCGATCGAAGGGGGCCGCCATCCGGTTGTCGAGCAGGCATTGCGCCGCCAGTCTTCCGGTCCGTTCATCGCCAACGACTGCGATCTGTCGCCATATGGCACTGGCGAGTTTGGCGCGCTTTGGCTGCTTACCGGCCCGAACATGGGTGGTAAGTCGACTTTCCTGCGCCAGAACGCCCTGATCGCCATCCTTGCGCAGATGGGCTCCTTCGTACCCGCGACTTCCGCCCATATCGGCATCGTCGATCGGCTTTTCTCACGCGTCGGCGCGTCGGATGATCTGGCTCGCGGCCGCTCCACCTTCATGGTCGAGATGGTCGAGACGGCGGCCATCCTCAACCAGGCGAGCGACCGGTCGCTGGTGATCCTCGACGAGATCGGCCGTGGCACGGCGACGTTCGATGGTTTGTCGATTGCCTGGGCGGCGGTCGAACACCTGCATGAGGCGAACCGGTGCCGCGGCCTCTTCGCCACCCACTTTCACGAGCTGACCGTGTTGTCGGAAAAGCTCAATCGTCTCTCCAACGCCACGATGAAGGTCAAGGAATGGGACGGCGAGGTGATCTTCCTGCACGAAGTCGGCCCGGGCGCGGCCGACCGCTCCTACGGTATCCAGGTCGCCCGGCTCGCCGGTCTTCCGGACAGCGTCGTCGCCCGCGCTCGCGACGTCTTGACGAAGCTCGAGGATTCCGACCGCAAGAACCCGGCAAGCCAGCTGATCGACGACCTGCCGCTCTTCCAGGTCGCGGTGCGCCGCGAGGAAGCCAAACGCGCCGGACCGTCGAAGGTGGAAGAGACGCTGAAAGCGATCAACCCCGACGACATGACCCCGCGCGAGGCCCTGGACGCGCTTTACGCGCTGAAGAAGCAGCTGAACTGACCACGATTGAGTGGTGGTGAAGAAGGCCGCCTCGTCCTGCGGCGGTCCCCTCATGCTTTTCGACTTGGAACATGCTAGGGCATCCAAATCTGGATTTGAGGCGACCTTCGTCGGATATCTGCATTGCCGTCCATTCCCTTGCCCTTCCTCGCCGGCCTCGTCTTCGCGCTGACGCTTTACCGCAGCCTGAAGGGCGTGGAGGTCTCCGGAACCCGGCGCTATTTCCATGCCTTCCTGGTGCTCTATGCCTTGCAGGGCATCGGTGTCGGCCTGCGCTTCGGTTATGGTGTCGAGGCGTTGATACCCTTTCTCCCGGTCTCGGCATCGCTGATGCCGCCGCTCGCCTTTCTGGCGTTCCGCGGCATGACCTCGAAGCCCCCGCCAAGGCCCTGGCTCCACCTTCTGCCGCCTCTTGCGGTTGCTTTCGCCGTGGGCTTTCAGCGCGATCTTGTCGACTTGCTGCTGCTGGTGGTTTTTCTCGGCTATGGTGTCGCGCTCTGGCGGCTGACGATGTCTCGCGGAGGTGAGGTGATGGCGGAAGCCTCGTTGCAGCGGATGCTGCCCGCGCTCCGTGCTGCGCGCCTGACCGCCGTTCTCATGCTCTTCTTTGCTCTGAGTGATGCCACACTGGCGCTATACACCAGCCTCTATGGCCCGGGCGACGTGCCGCTGGCTGTCGGTTTGATGAACGTGATCGCGGTCGCAGCTGTCTTGGCCTATTACTTCGGGCCGGATTTCTCGCAGCGTCGCTCCGCCACCCCGGCAGTGGAGGCGACGGAGGAAGACCGCGCCATCCTCGCCCGCGTAGAGGCTGCCCTTGATGAGCGCGAGCTTTATAAAAACGAAGACCTGAGTCTGGCGAAGATTGCCCGCAGAAGCGGCCTGCCGGCGCGGGAACTGTCTGCCGCCATCAACCGCGCGACCGGCCTCAACACCTCGCAATTCGTCAACAACCGGCGCATCGCGGAAGCCTGCCGCCTCCTGCGGGAGAGCGAGCGGACGGTCACCGGGATCATGCTCGATGTCGGCTTTTCGACGAAATCCAACTTCAACCGCGAATTCCGCCGCGTCACCGGCCTCAGTCCGGCACAGTATCGAACGCAGGGCGGCGCGGTGCAAAGCGGCTCCGCAGTACAAAAACGGGCTTGAACTTTGTGTCGGGAAGAAACAACTTTGAAACGACCGGCAGCGATAATTGTTGGTCAAGGTGCCCTGAAATCGCTATAGCCTCCCCGGCAGGCCGGCACCGGCAGGATAACATGGCCAGACACGATATCGATTTTTCTGAACTGCTAGACGCAACCCAACTGAGGGCCGAGTGCAAGGCGATCGCCGAGGACAAGAGCCGCTCGCAGCTCGAACTGCGCGCCGCTCTCTTGCCGGTCCTGCGCCGCGCGAGCGTCGAGGGGCGCGAAAAGGCGCGTGAACTGCTGGCCAGGGATGGCAGCGGGCTCGGCTGCGCAAGGCGCATTTCCTGGCTTCAGGATCAGCTCATCTGCATCCTCCACGAGACCATCGCGACAGGGCTCTATCCCGAAGGCAGCGCGATCTCGATTGCGGCTGTCGGCGGTTATGGCCGCGCCACGCTGGCCCCGGGCTCCGATATCGACCTTCTCTTCCTGCTCCCGGAGAAAAATTCGGAGAACATGCGCAAGGCCGTCGAGTTCCTGCTTTATGTTCTCTGGGACCTCGGCTTCAAGGTCGGCCATGCCACCCGCACAGTGGAGGAATGCATCCGGCTCTCCAAGACGGACATGACGATCCGCACCGCCATCCTCGAAAGCCGCGACATCTGCGGCTGCGAGCGCCTGGTGAAGGAACTGGAGGCCCGCTTCGACAAGGAGATCGTCGCCGACACCGGCCCCGAGTTCATCGCCGCCAAGCTTGCCGAGCGCGACCAGCGCCACCAGAAGGCGGGCGATACCCGCTATCTCGTGGAACCGAACGTCAAGGAAGGCAAGGGCGGGCTACGCGACCTTCACACCCTCTTCTGGATCGCCAAATATTACTACCGCGTCCGCGACACGGCAGATCTCGTCAAGCTCGGCGTCCTGTCGCGGGAGGAATGGCGGCTGTTCGACAAGGCCGACGATTTTCTCTGGGCGGTGCGCTGCCACATGCATTTCCTGACCGGCAAGGCCGAGGAACGGCTGTCCTTCGACATCCAGCGGGAGATCGCCGAGAGCCTCGGTTACCATTCGCGCCCCGGCATGTCCGCCGTCGAGCGCTTCATGAAGCACTATTTCCTAGTCGCCAAGGATGTAGGCGATCTCACCCGCATCCTCTGCGCCGCACTCGAGGAGCATCAGGCGAAGGCGGCGCCGGGGCTGACGAAGCGGGTCATCTCGCGCTTCACCAAGCGGCTGCACAAGATCCCCGGCACGGTGGAATTCGTGGAGGATCGCGGCCGCATCACGCTTGCCGATCCTGACGTCTTCAAGCGCGACCCGATCAATATCATCCGCTTCTTCCATATGGCGGATATCCACGGGCTCGAACTGCATCCGGACGCCTTGAAGCGCATGACCCGCTCGCTCGCGCTGATAGACAACGGCGTGCGCGAGAACGAAGAGGCCAACCGCCTCTTCCTCTCCATGCTGACCTCGCGGCGGGATCCGGCTCTGATGCTCCGCCGCATGAACGAGGCGGGCGTTCTCGGCCGCTTCATTCCGGAGTTCGGCAAGGTCGTGGCGATGATGCAGTTCAATATGTATCATCACTATACGGTCGACGAGCACCTGATCCGCTCCGTCGAGGCGCTTTCCGAGGTGGACCAGGGCAAGGCCGCCGATATTCATCCGCTCTCGAACAAACTGATGCCCGGGATCGAGGACAGGACGGTGCTGTACGTCGCGGTCCTGTTGCACGACATCGCCAAGGGCCGCCAGGAGGATCATTCTATCGCCGGTGCCCGGATCGCGCGAAAACTCTGCCCGCGGCTCGGGCTCAACCCGAAACAGACCGAACTGGTCGTCTGGCTGATCGAGGAGCACCTCCTGATGTCGATGACCGCCCAGACGCGCGATCTGCACGACCGCAAGACGGTCACCGACTTTGCGGAAAAAGTGCAGTCGATGGACCGGCTGAAGCTGCTGCTCGTGCTGACCATCTGCGATATCCGCGCGGTCGGCCCGGGCGTTTGGAACGGCTGGAAGGGCCAGCTCCTGCGCACGCTCTATTACGAGACCGAACTGCTCTTGTCCGGCGGTTTTTCGGAACTGTCGCGCAAGGAGCGCGCCAAGCAGGCGGAAGAGGAGCTTTTCAAGGCGCTCGACGACTGGAGCCAGAAGGATCGCCGCACCTATTCCAAGCTGCACTACCAGCCCTATCTGCTGTCGGTATCGCTGGACGATCAGGTCCGTCACGCCAAATTCATCCGCGATGCGGATAAGGCCGGCCAGGCGCTTGCCACCATGGTACGCACCGACAGCTTCCATGCGATAACCGAGATCACCATTCTGGCGCCCGACCATCCGCGTCTCCTGTCGATCATTGCGGGCGCCTGTGCCGCGGCCGGCGCCAATATCGCCGACGCGCAGATATTCACGACGTCCGACGGACGTGCGCTGGACACGATCCTCATCAACCGCGAGTTTCAGGTGGATGAGGACGAGCTTCGCCGCGCCGGCACGATCAGCCGCATGATCGAGGACGTGCTGTCGGGCAAGAAGCGCCTGCCGGAGGTCATCGCGACGCGCGCCAAGTCTCGCAAGCGCAACAAGACCTTCGTCCTGCCGCCCTCCGTTACGATCTCGAACACGCTTTCGAACAAGTTCACGGTTATCGAGGTGGAATGCCTGGACCGCACCGGGCTCCTGGCGGATATCACCGCGGTTCTCGCCGATCTGTCGCTCGACATCCATTCTGCCCACATCACCACGTTCGGTGAAAAGGTCATCGATACTTTCTATGTCATCGACCTCGTCGGCTCCAAGATCACCAACGAGAACCGCCAGGGCAATATCTCTGCGCGGCTGAAGGCCGTGATGTCGGAGCAGGAAGACGAGCTGAGAAGCGGCATGCCGACCGGCATCATCGCCCCGGCACCGACGCCTGCCCAACGCAAGACCAAGGCCAGTGCGTGAGCCGCCTTCGATGAACAGTTTTGCTTCGAAGAGCACCCCCCTCTGCCCTGCCGGGCATCTCCCCCACAAGGGGGGGGATCGGCTGGCGGCAACGGTGTCGCCAAACAATAGGCGCCGCTATTCGGCTGGTCGTCAATTTGGCGGGAAAAGCGCGCCGCTTGTAATCTCCCCCCTTGTGGGGGAGATGGCCGGCAGGCCAGAGGGGGGCTGGTTCGCGAAAGCCGATGTTATTTCGCACAATACAATGAGCCCCGTCCCATGAGCCTTGTCAGAAAATTCGCGACTGTCGGCGGGGCGACGCTCGGCAGCCGCATCTTCGGTTTTGCCCGTGAGACGCTGATGGCGGCGGCCCTCGGCACCGGGCCGATGGCCGATGTCTTTTATGCCGCCTTCCGGTTTCCGAACCTCTTCCGGCGTCTGTTTGCCGAAGGCGCCTTCAACGCAGCCTTCGTGCCGCTGTTCTCCAAGGAGATCGAGGCGAACGGCATAGAAGGCGCCAAGCGGTTTTCGGAAGAGGTCTTCGGCGTCCTGTTTTCCGCCCTGCTGATCATCACCATCGCCATGGAACTGGCCATGCCCTGGCTGGTGGAGTGGGTGATCGCGCCGGGTTTTGCCGACGACGCCGAAAAGACGTCGATCACCATCCGCATGGCGGCGGTGATGTTCCCCTATCTCATGTGCATGTCGCTGACGGCGATGATGAGCGGCATGCTGAATTCGCTGCATCATTTCTTTGCGGCGGCGATCGCGCCGGTCTTCCTCAACGTGGTGATGATCGCGGCGCTGTTCTACGGGCTCTGGATCGGCGCCGACCCGCTCACCATTGCCTGGTATCTCTCCTGGAGCGTGCTCGTTGCCGGCATCCTGCAATTGGCCGTCGTCTATGTCGGCGTGCGCCATGCCGGCATCAATATCGGCTTCCGCCGGCCGAAGATGACGCCGAATGTCAAACGCCTCCTGGTGCTTGCCGTGCCCGCAGCCGTTACCGGCGGCATTACCCAGATCAACCAGATCATCGGCCAGGCCATTGCGTCGGGCAAGGAAGGAGCGATCGCGGCACTCCAATATGCTGACAGGATCTATCAGCTTCCGCTCGGCGTGGTCGGCGTTGCGGTCGGGGTCGTCCTGCTGCCGGAACTCGCAAGAGCCTTGAAGGCCGGTCATGTCAAGGAAGCCGCCAACACGCAGAACCGGTCGATCGAATTCGTGCTGTTCCTGACGCTGCCGGCCGCTGCCGGTCTCTGGATCCTGTCGGAGGCGATCATCCGCGTGCTCTACGAGCGCGGTGCCTTTTCCGCGGACAATACCGCCGTCGTGGCCTCCATTCTCGCCATCTATGGGATAGGGCTCCCGGGCTTCGTGTTGATCAAGGCGCTGCAGCCGGGTTTTTATGCCCGCGAGGATACCCGGACGCCGATGCGTTTCACCATGATCTCGGTCGTCCTCAACACCGTTCTGGCGATCTCGCTCTTCCCGCTGATCGCCGAACGCGGCATCGCAACCGCCGAGGCCGCCGCCGGCTGGATCAATACCACCTTGCTCTTTGCGACGCTTCTCTGGCGCGGCGACCTGAACTGGGAATGGGCGCTTGCAAAGCGCCTCGGCCTGCTGCTCGCCGCGACCGGCATCATGTCGGCAGCGCTTGTCTACGCGCTGCCCTATGCCGGACCGTGGCTGGCTCCCGAGGTTTCGCTGCTCTATCAGGTCGCGGCGCTCGCCGTGCTTTTGGTACTTGCCATGATCGTCTATTTTGCAGCCGCTTTCCTGATCGGCGGCGCTGACATCGGCATGATCCGGCGGAACCTGAAGCGGAAGCCGAAGGGCGGTTAGCCTCTTGACCGCCGTCCGCAATGCACCCAGCGCCGCTTCGGGCCGATGTCGACGTGGACGATGCCGTTGCAGTAGCGCCCGATGCCACCGATACCCGGTGCGCTGGAGGCTGCCGCGAGGATCGTCCGTTCCGAAACGCCTGGAACGCGGATATCCGCCGCGTAGCAATGGCTGTGCTGAGATCGGCCCGAACGCGGACGATGGCCCGACGTCACCATTGGTTTTCGGCCGGTCTGTTTTGCGATATGGGCGAGAATGGCTCCGAGTTTTTCCGGAAAACAGTTTGTCCGGACACTCACCCGTTGCACGGTATAAAATGCAGTATAGTCGTGTCTGAAAATGTTGCCTCGGCGTTTCTGGCTTTCGCCAGCTTCTGCGTTCACATTGAACCCAAGTGCCACAAGGCAGGTAAGCGCGACGCGAAAAATGATGCGCATGACATCCCCCGAGATGAGACCGTCGTTCATGACGGATTAACCGTGGTACGGGGTGAGTATTTCTTTTCGAAAAAAGGCGCGAGTAAGGAGACTTTTGCTCAAAAATGGGAAAGTCTCTGCCTTAAAGGCTAACACCCGTTAATCTTTTCGGATGAGGCGGAGCAAGAAAATTCTCCGTTTTAGGTATGGACGCGGAAGACACGAAGCCAAAAGTGGTAGATGGATCGCTCTCCTCTTCCGGGGGCAGATGATGGATTTCCCGGCCTTGGCGGTGGCCGGTGTTGATCGTCGGAGGTGACGAGAAAAATTTCTTTCCCCTTTATCCGCCTACCTCGAACCTGTGCCAATACTATGGGCGTCCCGCTTCGGCTACACCGGCCTGCATTACCGGCGAGGCGGGACCGGTGATCTGGCGAGCCGCCCTTATGCACGCGGATCGTCAGGGGCTGCGCAGAAAATGGCTCCCCTCTCGCCGGAAACGGCGGGGCGTGCGTGTGTCGCACACAAACCGGGCATGGCAACATGAACGGAGGCAGAGGAACCGGAGTTGCGTGGAAAAACACACCGAACGGGACACGTCGCGTGTCACCTAAAAAATTCAATTCGAGGCACCCGACGTGTCCCGGCCGATCTAAAAAAACGCGACAGCGCCAAGGGACGAGTCTGTCTTGAAATAAAGGGTTTGGGCCTCTTGATCCCGCCCCGTCCGCCGTGCATAAGCCCGCGCGTTAGCAACATGGCCCTTTGGGCCTGGGGCCCTCCACCAGCCTATCGAGGACGATATGAATTCTTTCAAGCCGCTTGTCTTTTCCGGCGTTCAGCCGACCGGCAATCTCCATCTCGGCAACTATCTCGGCGCAATCCGCAAATTCGTCGCGCTTCAGGAAAACAACGATTGCATCTATTGCGTCGTCGACCTGCACGCGATCACCGCCCAGCTCGTTCATGACGACCTGCGTGGTCAGATCCGCTCGATTGCCGCAGCCTTCATCGCTTCGGGCATTGACCCGAAAAAACATATCGTCTTCAATCAGTCTGCCGTGCCGCAGCATGCGGAACTGGCCTGGGTCTTCAATTGCGTCGCCCGCATCGGCTGGATGAACCGCATGACCCAGTTCAAGGACAAGGCCGGCAAGGACCGTGAAAACGCCTCGCTCGGCCTGCTTGCCTATCCGAGCCTGATGGCGGCTGACATCCTCGTCTACCGCGCCACCCACGTGCCGGTCGGCGACGACCAGAAGCAGCACCTGGAGCTTGCCCGCGATATCGCCCAGAAGTTCAATATCGACTTCCAGGAGAAGATCCGCGCGACCGGCACCGGCGTCGACATGGTCGTTGGCGAGGAGCCGATCCACGGTTATTTCCCGCTGGTCGAACCGCTGATCGAGGGACCGGCGCCGCGCGTCATGTCGCTGCGTGACGGCACCAAGAAAATGTCGAAGTCCGATCCGTCGGATCTTTCGCGCATCAACCTGATGGACGAGCCGGAAGAGATCGCCAAGAAGATCCGCAAGGCCAAGACCGATCCGGAAGGCTTGCCGAGCGAGATCGAGGGGTTGAAGGGCCGCCCGGAAGCGGACAATCTCGTCGGCATCTATGCAGCGCTTGCGGACAGGACGAAGGCGGATGTGCTTGCCGAATTCGGCGGGCAGCAGTTTTCCGTCTTCAAGCCGGCGCTCGCCGATCTCGCCGTGCATGTGCTTGCGCCGATCACCGCCGAGATGCGGCGGCTTCTGGGCGACACGACCCACATCGATGCGATCCTTCGCGATGGCGGCGAGCGCGCCCGCGCCCGGGCCGAGAAGGTCATGGGCGAGGTTTTCGATGTTATCGGCTTCCTGAAATAAGGTAGCCGTCACGCAAAGATTGCATACCCGCCACGGCTTTGTGGCGGGTTTTCATTTTTCGCTGTTGGTATAAATTCGCATCACGACCGCTCGGTCGTGAACCGGCCAAGAGGAGGCAGCATGGTATCAAAACGGCTTTCTCGGCTTGAAGGGCATCGTCGCAAGTTCATGGCGGTCATCGATGGCACGCCGGAATGCGAAAAGGCCGTCCATTATGCCGGCCGCCGCGCCAAGAATTCGAACGGCGGCCTGGTTCTCCTGTTCGTGATTCCGGAAGGCGACTTCCAGCAATGGCTCGGCGTCGAGCAGATCATGCGCGCCGAAGCGATGGAAGAGGCCGAAGCCATCATGGCAAAAGCGGCGCAGCGGGTGCGTGAGACGATCGGCATCGATCCGGAAATCGTCATCCGCGAAGGCAGCGCCACCGAACAGATCAATCAGCTGGTCGAGGAAGACCGCGATGTCGCGATCCTCGTCCTTGCTGCCGGTTCCGCCAAGGAAGGGCCGGGACCGCTCGTATCCTCCGTCGCCGGCCGGGGGGCTGCCTTTCCCATCCCCGTCACCGTGCTTCCGGATACACTGACGGATGAAGAAATCGACGCCCTTTGCTAGTGCAATTCCCGGAAAGGCGTAGCTGTTTTCCGTCGGAGTTGCGTCGTAACAAAGAGCCCGCTTGACCCTTAAGTGGTAAAGACGCACTTGAACCAAAAGATGATACGGCTTATCTTCTTTTGAAGAATTCTAAATTTCAGGGGCGGCATCGCCCGGGAGAAACAAAATGTTCATTCAGACGGAAGCCACGCCCAATCCGGCGACCCTGAAGTTCCTGCCGGGCAAGGTGGTCATGGAAAAGGGCACTGCCGATTTCCGCAATGCCGAAGAGGCGGAAGTCTCGCCGCTCGCCGCCCGTCTCTTCGCAATCAACGGGGTGACCGGTGTCTATTTCGGTTACGATTTTATCACCGTGTCCAAGGAAAGCGCCGAATGGCAGCACCTGAAGCCTGCGATCCTCGGCTCGATCATGGAACATTTCATGTCGGGTCAGCCGGTCATGGGCGGCACGTCGACGCTTGCCGAAGTTTCGGACGAAGAGGGCGAATTCTTCGACGAGGACGATGAAACCATCGTTGCGACGATCAAGGAATTGCTGGAGACGCGCGTTCGTCCGGCCGTCGCTCAGGATGGCGGCGACATCACCTTCAAGGGTTTCCGCGACGGCACGGTCTATCTCAACATGAAGGGAGCATGCTCGGGCTGCCCGTCCTCGACGGCCACGCTCAAGCACGGCGTGCAGAACCTGCTGCGCCATTTCGTTCCGGAAGTGCAGGCGGTCGAGGCTCTCTGAGCCTCAGCCGATCCTTTCGCATGATCGTTTTGGCCATCGACACCGCCGGGGTGGATTGTTCCGCCGCGCTGTTTGACAGCGCGGAGGGCAAGGTCCTGTCCGCCGTTACGGAAACAATCGGCAAGGGCCATGCCGAACGCCTGATGGCGGTGATCGATCAGGCGCTTGCAGGCGCCAATCTCCCGCTCGAAAGAGTGGAACGGATTGCCGTCGTCATTGGCCCCGGCTCGTTCACCGGCATCCGGGTGGGGGTTGCCACAGCGCGTGGCCTTGCCCTGGCTCTCGGCATAGGCTCCGTCGGCGTGACGACGCTGGAGGTTCTGGCCCACAGCTATCTGGCGGATCATCCGGAAAAACAGGTCGTTGCCGCCATGGATGCCAAGCGCGGCGAGATTTATGCCCAGGCATTTTCCGGAGACGGTACGGCCCTCAACCAGGCGGCGGCGCTTTCTGCCGAAAATGTGGCTGAGCTTGCCCGGTCTTTTTCCGCCGTCGTCATCGGCTCCGGTGCGGCCGCATCTGCCGGCACCGGCGAAGGCGCGGGTTCGGACCGCTTCGACATTGCCACGGTGGCCCGTATCGGGGCGGAAAAACCGCTGGATATCAGCCGCCCGAAACCGCTATATCTTCGTGGACCCGATGCGAAGCCGCAGACCGGATTCGCGCTTGCTCGCTCATGACCACCTGACTGCCCGATGTTCGACGATTACCTGAGCTGGAAGCCCTTTTTTGAAATCGTGCCGATGGAGGTCGGCGACTGCTCGGAAATGTCCCAGCTGCACGGTCAGCGGTTTCCGCGCCAGTGGAACGACGGCGAGTTTCAGAACCTGCTTCTGCAGCAGAGCGTTTTCGGCTTCGTCGCCCGCCAGACCAATGCCTTCTTCTCGAGGCCGCTTGGCGGGTTTGTCCTGTCGCGCGAGGCGGCGGGTGAAGCGGAAATCCTCACTTTGGCGGTGAACGAGAAATTCGGCAGGCAGGGGCTCGGCTGGCGGTTGATGCAGGCCGCCCTGCGGGAAGCCGCGACGCGCGGCGGCGAGAGCATGTTCCTCGAGGTCGAGGCTGCAAACCGCGCGGCGGTCGGGCTTTATCGCAAGCTCGGTTTCGAGAAGGTTGGGGAGCGACCGGCCTATTATGCGGGGACGGATGGGACGCGGTCCACGGCGCTTGTCATGAGCCGCGTTCTTCGTTAGTCCCTAGTCCCAGACTGGAACGTTTCGGGACCAAACGACATGACAGACCTTTCCAAAACCCTGGAGGAGCTGTGTGCGGAAAAGGGCATGCGGATGACGGACCAGCGCCGTGTGATCGCCCGTATCCTGCAGGAATCCGCTGACCACCCGGATGTCGAAGAACTTTACCGTCGCTCTTCCAAAGTCGATCCGCGCATCTCGATTTCGACCGTCTATCGCACCGTCAAGCTGTTCGAGGATGAGGGAATCATCGAGCGGCACGACTTCCGTGATGGCCGCTCGCGTTACGAAACCGTGCCGGAAGAACATCACGACCACATGATCGATCTCACCACGGGCAATGTCATCGAATTCCGTTCGGCGGAAATCGAAGCGCTGCAGGAGCGCATCGCCCGCGAACATGGCTTCCGTCTCGTCGGCCACCGGCTGGAGCTTTACGGCATCCCGCTCGACAAGGACGATAAGTGATAACCTGGCTGCGGATCGGCCTCATCGTCATCGCCCTTTTCGCGGTCACGCTGATCCTTTTGCCGTTCCAGCTCGTCGGCCTCCTCTTCGATCTCAAGATTCGGCGTCGTGTCCCGCGCTACTGGCATAGGGCGGCATGCTGGCTGCTCGGCATCCGTATTCACGTACACGGGCATCTTGAATATCGCCGGCCGCTGATGCTCGCGGCCAACCATGTTTCCTGGAAGGATATTTTGGTCCTGGGCGCGGTGGCTGATGTCGTCTACATCGCAAAGGCGGAAGTTGCGGATTGGCCGATTTTCGGCACGCTGGCAAAGCTCCAGAAGAGCATCTTTGTCATGCGGGAGCAGAAGCGCAAAACGGGAGAACAGGTAAACGAGATTGCCGAGCGGATGAAGGCGGGCGAGATCGTTGTGCTTTTTCCCGAGGGCACGACATCGGACGGCAACCGGCTCATGGAGGTTAAGTCGTCGCTCTTTGGTGCGGCTGCCGCAGCCGCGCCCTATACGTCCGAAGGCGTCGTGCATGTGCAGCCGGTGGCGCTTGCCTATACCCGTGTGCACGGCATGGCGATGGGGCGCTTTCATCGGCCGATCGCCGCCTGGCCGGGCGATATCGAGCTCGTCCCCCACCTGATGGGCGTGCTGAAGGAAGGCGCGCTCGACGTCGACGTGGCCTTCGGCGAAACGGTCGATTTTCGCACCGGCGACAATCGCAAACATCTGAGCCAGGCGATTACCAGCCGCATCCGACGCATGCTGATCAGGCACCTGCGCGGCCGCGACTATGAACGCCAGTAGGAAATGCTTCATTTCCGGGCTCTCTTGCGCTAAAGAGCCCGCATGAACGAACACGTCTCCCTCGCAGTCCCGGCCGATGGGCCGCCAGCGCGTCAGAATGAGCGCAGCAATAGCCGCAAGGTCTTTATCAAGACCTATGGCTGCCAGATGAATGTCTACGATTCCGGCCGCATGACCGATGCGCTGGCGGGCGACGGGTATGTTGCGACCGAAGAGATGGGTGAGGCGGACCTCATCCTCCTCAACACCTGCCATATTCGCGAAAAGGCCGCCGACAAGGTCTATTCCGCTCTCGGGCGTCTGCGCGACATGAAGAAGGCGAGGGCCGCCGAGGGCAAGGAGCTGATGATCGGCGTGACGGGCTGCGTCGCGCAGGCCGAAGGCGAGGAAATCCTCCGTCGTGCGCCCGCCGTCGATGTCGTCATTGGTCCCCAGACCTATCATCGGCTGCCGGAAGCGCTGAAGCGCGCCCGGGCCGGCAATCGCGTCGTCGACACCGAATACGCGGTCGAGGACAAGTTCGAACATCTGCCGGCGACGGAAAAGGCGAAGATCCGCGCCCGCGGCGTGACCGCTTTCCTGACGGTGCAGGAAGGATGCGACAAGTTCTGCACCTTCTGCGTGGTCCCCTACACGCGGGGTTCCGAGGTCTCCCGGCCGGTGCAGCAGATTGTCGACGAAGCCCAGCGACTGGTGGACGGCGGCGTCCGCGAGATCACGCTTCTCGGCCAGAACGTCAACGCCTGGCGCGCTGAAGGCGCAAAGGGCGAATGGAGCCTCGGCGATCTGCTCTACAGGCTGGCGGAGATCCCCGGCCTTGCCCGGCTGCGCTACACGACCAGCCATCCGCGCGACATGGACGACAAGCTGATCGAGGCGCATCGCGATCTGCGTGCGCTGATGCCCTATCTCCACCTGCCGGTGCAAGCGGGATCGGATCGCATCCTGAAAGCCATGAACCGGCGCCACACGGCAGCGGAATATCTCCGCCTGATCGAGCGCATCCGCACCGCTCGTCCGGACATCGCGATGTCCGGCGATTTCATCGTCGGCTTTCCGGGAGAGACCGATCAGGATTTCGAGGACACGCTTCGCATTGTCGAAGACGTGAACTATGCGCAAGCCTACTCGTTCAAGTATTCGACCCGTCCCGGCACTCCCGGTGCGGATCTCTCCGATCAGGTTCCCGAGGATGTGAAGGCCGAAAGGCTGGAAAGATTGCAGGCCCTGCTCTTGAAACAGCAGGCCGACTTCGCCAAATCCTGCGTTGGAAAGGTCATCGACCTGTTGCTGGAAAAGCCCGGCCGAATGCCCGGACAGGTTATTGGACGTTCTCCATGGCTGCAGTCTGTGAATGTTGATGCAAAAACATCGCAAATCGGTGACATTGTTAAGGTGCGAATCAGCGGAACCGGCCCAAACAGCTTGTTTGCCGAACCGGCAGAGAGTTTAATCGGGCCCTGAACCAAGAATGGGAGCTTGCCTGCTTGAACGGACATGAATTGGTTTCTTCACCCGCGCGCCAACCCCGATCCGCCGTGACCGACGCCAACCATTTTGTCCTGACGTTCGAGAACAACAGGTTCGCAAGCGAACTTTTCGGCCAGTTCGACCAGAATTTGAAGCTGCTCGAGGAGCGGCTGCATATCGATGCTCGTCCCCGCGGCAATTCGGTTGCCATTTCCGGTGACTTGATCGCCACCAACCAGGCACGTCGGGCTCTGGATTTTCTTTACGAACGGCTTCAGAAAGGCGGTTCTGTGGAGGTGTCCGACGTTGAAGGCGCCATTCGCATGGCGCAGGCGGCCGACGATCAGCTCACTCTTCCTACATTGGAGCGTAAAGCCAAGTTGTCGATGGCTCAGATTTCTACCCGCAAGAAGACGATTGCGGCTCGCACTCCCACCCAGGATGCCTATATGCGGGCGCTGGAAAGGTCGGAGCTTGTTCTGGGGGTCGGGCCTGCCGGTACCGGCAAGACCTATCTTGCCGTCGCCCATGCCGCCCAGCTTCTGGAGCGCGGCGCTGTCGACAAGATCATTCTCTCCCGTCCGGCGGTCGAAGCCGGCGAGCGCCTGGGCTTCCTGCCCGGCGATATGAAGGAAAAGGTCGATCCCTATCTCAGGCCTCTGTACGACGCGCTCTACGACATGATGCCGGGCGACAAGGTGGAGCGGGCGATCACCGCCGGCGTCATCGAAATTGCGCCGCTCGCCTTCATGCGCGGCCGGACGCTCGCCAATGCTGCGGTTATCCTCGATGAGGCTCAGAATACCACGTCGATGCAGATGAAGATGTTTCTGACGCGTCTTGGCGAAAACTCCCGGATGATCGTCACCGGCGATCCGAGCCAGATCGATCTGCCGCGTGGCGTCAAATCCGGACTGGTCGAGGCGCTGCAGGTGCTGAAGGGAGTCGAAGGCATTTCCGTCATCCGCTTCAAGGACACCGATGTCGTTCGTCACCCGCTGGTCGGCCGCATCGTCAAGGCCTACGACGCGCAATATGCCGTTCACGAGGAAAGCGAGGACTTCGATCGTTGAGATCGAAGTCGCAGCCTCATGCCGAGTTTGGATATCCAGATCAGTGTCGAAGACGAGGGTTGGCTTGATGAGCCGGCCCTTTTGGCTCTGAGCGAAAAAACCCTCGGCGCCGCCGCCGAACTCCTCTCGAAGGAAGAAGCGCAACCGTTCCCGAAAACTACGCCGGAGCTTTCGCTCGTCTTCACCGACGACGCCTCCATCCGGGAAATCAATGCGGAATGGCGCGGCAAGGACAAGCCGACCAATGTTCTGTCTTTTCCCGCGTTTCCGCTGGCGCCGGGCAAGATGCCGGGACCGATGCTCGGCGACATCGTCATCGCCCGCGAGACCGTGGAACGCGAAGCGGTTGATCTTGACAAGACTTTCGAGGATCATCTGACCCATCTGCTGGTCCACGGTTTCCTGCATCTGTTCGGTTACGACCATATGCAGTCGGACGAAGCGGAGAAAATGGAAGCGCTGGAGACTCGCATTTTGGCGAAGCTCGGCCTATCTGACCCCTATGCGGGGCAGGACCCGATAGTATAGTATTGGACCTATGAACGATTTTTCGAGCAATGTTGCCCGCGAGGGCAAGGACGCCGACACCAGTTCCTCGGAAGAGGGCAGTAGTCCGTCACGATCCGAACACCAGCCCAGATCTCATAATTCATTCTGGTCGCGCGTCCTCAGGCTGCTGCGTCCATCGCAAGGCGAGAAGCTCCGTGAAGATCTCGCCGACGCGCTGCTGACCGATACCAATGTCAGCAACGCCTTTTCGCCCGAGGAAAGGGCGATGCTGCACAATATCCTCCGCTTCCGAGAAGTTCGCGTCGAGGATCTCATGGTGCCGCGCGCCGATATCGAAGCCGTCGACATGAGCATGACGATCGGCGAATTGATGATCCATTTCGAGGAAACCGGGCGTTCCCGCATGCCGGTTTACGGCGACAATCTCGACGACGCCCGTGGGTTCGTGCATATCCGGGATCTTCTTTCCTATCTCGCAAAGCAGGCCCGCAACAAGCGGCGCGTCAGCGCGCGCGCAGCGCCCGCTCAGCCGATGCCGCTTGCAACCGACAAGCCTGAAAAGGTGGAAAAGCAGGTTCGCACGCCGAGGCCGGCCTTCGATCTCGGCCGCGTCGATCTTGAGCAGACGGTAGCCGAGGCAGGGCTCATCCGGAAGATCCTGTTCGTGCCGCCATCCATGCTGGCCTCCGATCTGTTGCAGAGCATGCAGGCGGCGCGTACGCAGCTTGCGCTCGTCATCGACGAATACGGCGGCACCGACGGCCTCGTCTCGCATGAGGATATCGTCGAGATGGTAATCGGCGACGTCGAAGACGAACATGACAACGAGGAGGTCATGTTCTCCCGCGCAGGGGACGATGTTTTCGTCGCCGATGCCCGCATCGAACTTGAAGAAATCGCCAAGGCGATCGGCTCCGATTTTGACATCCGGGATCGTCTGGACGACGTCGATACGCTGGGCGGCCTGATCTTCTCGGCTCTCGGCCGCATTCCGGTTCGTGGAGAAGTGGTGCAGGCGGTGCCAGGGTTCGAATTCCAGATCCTCGACGCGGATCCCCGCCGCATCAAGCGCGTGCGCATCATGCGCAAGCGCGCTCTCGCTCGCCGCCGTCCGAAGGGCGAGGGAGAACTGCTTCTTACCGACCAGACGGCACCGGCTGTATTGCCCCCTCCATCAACCCGCGAGGCGGATAGGCCTCATCAGTAAGCAACCCGAGGCATCCGGCCTCTTTGGCTCACGACAAGTCGGCCGTTTTTTGGAAGACTGCGGCGGCTGATTCGGGGAAGAAGGGGACGATATGGAGCGGTTGGCGGGCAGGATCATGCTTCTTTGGGGCTTTCCGCGCGTCATCGTCGCTTTTCTTGCCGGGGCTATCGGTGCCCTGGCCCTGCCGCCGGTAGGATTCTTCGCAGTCTTTTTCGTCTCCTTCACGCTGCTCGTCTGGCTGATGGACGGTTCGACCGGCAATCCCGCGGGCGGGGTTTGGCCGCGCTTGCGCGCAGACTTCATGCTCGGCTGGGTTTTCGGCTTCGGCTATTTCGTCGCTGGTCTCTGGTGGCTCGGCAACGCGCTTCTGGTGGAGGCGGAGGATTTTGCCTGGGCGCTGCCGCTGGCGGTCCTTGGCCTGCCCGCCTATCTCGCCCTGTTTTATGGTCTGGCGACATCGGTCGCCCGTCTTCTCTGGTCCGATGGCGTCGGCCGGATTGCAGCGCTCGCCTTCAGCTTCGGTCTGGCGGAATGGCTGCGCAGCTTCGTCGCGACCGGTTTCCCCTGGAATGCCATCGGTTATGGGGCAATGCCCATTCCCCTGATGATGCAATCCTCAGCGGTGCTGGGGATCGGCGGCGTCACTGTCCTCGCCGTTTTTGTTTTCTCCGCGCCGGCCCTCATCGGCACGCGAAAAGGCATGCGTATCGGCCTGGTGTCGGCTGCGCTGCTGTTCTTCGCGCATCTCGGCTTCGGAGGTTACAGGCTGTACATCGCCGACCGTATCCCCGCATCGGCGGTCGCGAGCCAAATGACGGTCCGCATCGTTCAGCCGGTGATCGATCAGGCTCGCAAGCTCGACGATGCCGAGCGTGCGGCGATCTTCGAGGAACATCTTTCTCTTTCAGCCCTTCCGCCCCAAAATGGCGGCAAGCGGCCGGACATCGTCGTCTGGCCGGAGACGTCCGTGCCGTTCATCCTGACCCAGAATCCCGACGCCCTGAGCCGAATTGCGGAAGTTCTTGAGGACGGGCAGGTCTTGATAACGGGGGCCGTGCGCTCCGAAGATGCAGGCGCAGGGCTCGCACCGCGCTTCTACAATTCCATCTATGCGATCGACAGCGACGGACAGATCATATCCGCGTCGGACAAGGTGCATCTCGTGCCGTTCGGCGAATACGTCCCTTACGAGGATCTGCTGCGCAATATCGGCATTCCCGACGCAATCGCCATGCCGGGCGGCTTCACGCCGGCGCCCGGGCGGGCTCTGTTGACGCTGCCGGGAGGCAGAACTTTCTATCCGCTCATCTGCTACGAGGCGATCTTTGCCGACGAGATCGGTAATGACGTCGAGCGGACGAGCGCGTTGCTGAATGTCACCAATGACGGCTGGTTTGGTGCCACTCCCGGTCCGTATCAGCATTTCCAGCAGGCGCGAATCCGCGCCATCGAAAGCGGCCGGCCGCTGATTCGTGCGGCGAATACCGGCATTTCCGCAGTCATCGATCCCCACGGAAGAATAGTAGCCGGTTTAGGTTACAATCAAAAAGGTGTGATGGATGCAACCGTCGGAAGTGATCCTGTTCCTCATTGGGATAGTAATACGCGCCTAAAATACTTCTGGTTGCTTATGGCGTCTATGTCGCTGATTGCAGCGATCTCGCGCGCTGGTTTTAATTTTCGAAAGAATTGACCAAAAACCCCTAAAAATGCATAGTGGCTTGAGCCTCTCGTCGTGCCCGTTATGCTTCCCAGGTTGAGCTTGTTGTGACCAACTCACGAAGTGTATCTTACACGCAGACCGGGTTATGGGGATTGAACAGCAAACTCGACAGGACGTCGTTATGATTGAGAATAAGAAGAAGCCGAACCCGATAGATATTCATGTCGGGAGCCGGATTCGCCTTCGCCGGACCATGCTCGGAATGAGCCAGGAAAAGCTGGGCGAAAGCCTCGGAATCACCTTCCAGCAGATCCAGAAATACGAAAAAGGCACCAACCGCGTCGGCGCGAGCCGCCTGCAGAACATATCGAGCATCCTGAACGTCCCTGTCTCGTTCTTTTTCGAAGATGCTCCGGGTGACCATTCCGGCCAGGGTGGCATGGCCGAAGCGTCCAGCTCGAACTATGTCGTCGATTTCCTGTCTTCCGCGGAAGGGCTGCAGCTCAACCGGGCTTTCGTGAAGATCGCAGATCCGAAGGTGCGGCGGCGTCTCGTCGATCTGGTCAAGGCGCTTGCGGCGGAAGCTGAGACCGAGTGAGGCGAATCGCCACAACTGCCTGAAAAGCGGCCTTCAAGGCCGCTTTTTTGTTGGTTATTTGCTGGATCCGTCACTGCAGGATTTTGTTAGGATGCACACATAAAGATATATTTATGTGGTTGTACGCTTGTTTTTGTGCGCAAAAATCACTACACAGAGCCGTATCTTTCTTTGAGGGGAATCCCGTAATGCGCGCTAGCTACCTGTTCACCAGCGAGTCCGTTGCCGAAGGCCATCCGGATAAAGTCTGTGATCGTATTTCCGATGAAATCGTGGATCTTGTCTACCGCGAGGCCGCCAAGACGGGCGTCGACCCGTGGACGGTCCGCATCGCCTGCGAAACGCTCGCGACCACCAACCGCGTCGTGATCGCCGGTGAAGTCCGCCTGCCGCTGAGCCTGATGAAGAAGGACAAGGATGGCAACGATGTCATCAATCCTTCCAAGTTCAAGTCCGCTGCCCGCAAGGCGATCCGTGATATCGGCTACGAACAGGACGGCTTCCACTGGAAGACGGCGAAGATCGACGTGCTGCTGCATTCGCAGTCGGCCGACATCGCACAGGGTGTGGACAGCGCCGCCGACAAGCAGGGCGACGAGGGTGCCGGCGACCAGGGCATCATGTTCGGTTACGCCTGCAAGGAAACCCCGGACCTCATGCCGGCGCCGATCTACTATTCGCACAAGATCCTTCAGCTTCTCGCTGCTGCCCGCAAGAAGGGCGAGGGCGATGCGGCCAAGCTCGGCCCCGATGCCAAGAGCCAGGTGACCGTGCGTTACGAGAACGGCAAGCCCTCCTGCGTCGATTCGATCGTTCTTTCGACCCAGCATCTCGACGAGGCCTGGGATTCCAAGAAGGTCCGCCAGGTGGTGGAACCCTATATCCGCGAAGCGCTCGGTGACCTGAAGATCGCCGAGGACTGCAAGTGGTACATCAACCCGACCGGCAAGTTCGTCATCGGCGGTCCGGACGGTGATGCAGGCCTGACCGGCCGCAAGATCATCGTCGACACCTATGGCGGTGCGGCACCCCATGGCGGCGGCGCATTCTCCGGCAAGGACACGACCAAGGTCGACCGTTCGGCTGCCTACGCTGCCCGTTATCTTGCCAAGAACGTGGTTGCTGCCAGCCTTGCCGACCGCTGCACCATCCAGCTTTCCTATGCCATCGGCATCGCCCAGCCGCTGTCGGTCTATGTCGACCTGCACGGCACCGGCAAGGGTGTCACGGAAGACCAGATCGAAGCCGGGATCCGCAAGGTCATGGATCTGTCGCCGTCGGGCATCCGCCGCCACCTCGACCTCAACAAGCCGATCTACGCTAAGACCTCCGCTTACGGCCACTTCGGCCGCAAGGCCGGCCGCGACGGTTCCTTCTCCTGGGAGAAGACCGATCTCGTCAAGCCGCTGAAGGATGCGCTGAAGGAAGAGACGCTGGAAGCCGCCTGATCGGCCTTTACGGATCGCTCAAGAAGACTGTAAAGCGGGTGCCTCGCGAGCGAGGCGCCCGCTTTTATCATAAGAGATAGCCCATGACCGAACAGCAGCACCCTAATCGCGCCACCGAAGCCTTTTTCGGCCGCCGCAAGGGAAAGCCGCTTCGTGAGCGGCAGGCGGAAGGCATGGCGACGCTGCTGCCAGCCCTGAAGCTCGATCTCCAGAGCGAAGCCCCCGCGGAGCTGTCCGAGCTTTTCCCTGTCTCGGTGGAAGAGCTGCGGTTGGAAATCGGTTTCGGCGGCGGAGAGCACCTGGTTCACCGCGCCCGGGAAAACCCCCAGACGGGCTTCATCGGCATCGAACCCTTCGTCAATTCGATGGCGAAGCTTCTGTCACGGGTCGACGAACTGGAGCTGAAGAATATCCGGGTTTATGACGATGACGCCACCCAGGCGCTGGACTGGTTGCCGGACGCATCGCTCGATCACATCGATCTGCTCTATCCGGATCCTTGGCCGAAGCGGAAGCACTGGAAAAGGCGGTTCGTCTCGCAGGTCAATCTCGACCGCTTCCACCGCGTATTGAAGCCGGGCGGCATGTTCTGCTTTGCGTCCGATATCGACACCTATGTCAACTGGACGCTGATTCACTGCCGCAACCACGGCGGCTTTGAATGGCTGGCCGACCAGTCATCCGACTGGCTGACACCCTTCGCCGGCTGGCCAGGTACGCGATACGAAAACAAGGCCCGCCGCGAAGGCCGTTCCTCGGCCTATCTGACGTTCCGCAAAGTCTGAAGGTCAGTGCAGGCTGACGGTCTTCAGATCGTCTTCAGCAGCCTTGAAAAAGGTGCTGGAGCGGTTGTCGGTCAAAAGGATCGGCGTGCCATCGGCGCCGAACAGAGCCCAAAGATCAAGAGTGGGATCGATTTCGGGGGCTTCGGGGAAACAGCGGGACACCTCGTCCGACCGCATCTTGCGAATATATCCGACCTCTCCAGCGCCCAGATGAGCAAGTTCGGACTGCGTCAAACGCGTATTCGCTTCTTTCAGGAGCATTCCAGCCTCCATGGTGAGGATGCAACGGCATTACCGCCGTTGACCTACTCTGAGACGGAAATGTTAATTTTTCGCACCATACGGGCGGGTTCTGGACGGATGAGATCGATTGAGAGAAGGCCGTTCTTAAGCGTCGCACCGGAAACCTGCATTCCGTCCGCCAGCACGAATACACGCTGGAACTGGCGAGCCGCGATGCCGCGATAGAGGTAATCCCGCTCGGCCTGCTCCACCTGGCGACCTCGGATGACGAGCTGGTTTTCCTCGGTCATCACGTCGAGGTCCGCCTCTGAAAACCCGGCGACCGCAAGCGTGATGCGCAGGCGTTCCGGATTGCCGACGGTATCCGCGCGAACCCGTTCGATATTGTAGGGAGGATATCCGTCGTTTGCCTTCGCAAGGCGCTCGAGGGTTTTTTCCATGGCGTCGAAGCCCAGAAGCAAGGGGCTCGCAAACGGCGTTATTCGGCTCATTATCCAGTCCTTGCGACAAGCGACCCTGCCGGCGCCCGGAAGTCGGCGCGCCAGCTCGAAAAACTATATGGGGAGCGGCGGCAGAGACCGCAAGGATTACGAGGCTGGTCCCGAGAGGGTTTGATCCGCCGGTTGTCCATACTTGACAAGGCCTTGCCCGGAGGCCAACAAACCGCAGCAAATGAAGGGGCTGAAGATGCAGCGCAGAAAGATCATTATCGATACCGATCCCGGCCAGGACGATGCAGCAGCGATCATGTTGGCCTTCGCAAGCCCGGAGGAGCTCGAGGTGCTGGGGCTCAGCGCGGTTGCAGGGAATGTGCCGCTTTCCTATACGAGCCGCAACGTGAGGATCGTCTGCGAGCTCTGCGGCAGGCCGGATGCCCCGGTCTATGAAGGAGCGCAAAAGCCGACGGTCCGTCCGCCGGTGACGGCCGAGCATGTGCATGGTCGGACGGGCCTCGACGGCGCCGAACTGCCGGAACCGACCATGCCGGTTCGCGATCAGCACGCTGTCGATTTCATCATCGAGACGCTCCGTTCAGAACCTGCGGGAACGGTAACGCTCTGCACCCTTGGCCCACTCACGAATGTGGCGCTGGCGCTGCAAAAGGCTCCGGACATCGCCGGGCGTGTCAAGGAACTCGTCATGATGGGTGGCGGCTTCTTCGAAGGGGGCAACATCACGCCCGCGGCCGAATTCAACATCTTCGTCGATCCGGAAGCGGCAAAGACGGTCTTCTCCTCGGGTATGCCGATCGTCATGATGCCGCTCGATGTGACCCACCAGCTTCTCACCACCAAGGCTCGCGTGGAGAAGATCGCCGCATTGGGCACACGTCCGGCGCAGGTTCTGGTCGATTGGCTGGCCTTCTTCGAACGGTTCGACGTGGAGAAATACGGCTCCGACGGCGGGCCGCTGCATGACCCGACAGTGATTGCCTATCTTCTGAAGCCGGAACTCTTTTCCGGGCGCGATTGCAATGTCGAGATCGAGACACAGTCGGAACTGACGGTCGGAATGACCGTCGTGGACTGGTGGCGGGTTTCCGGCCGCGAGCCGAACGCGAAAGTCATGCGGGATGTGGATGCCGACGGCTTTTTCGCGCTTTTGACGGAGCGGGTAGCTCGTCTCTGAACCTGGAAAAAAAGGCCGCCGGAAGCCGACCGGCGGCCTGATTTGTGTCTTGCTTCGGCGATCAGAACTCCTGCCACTCGTCGGCAACCGCTGCCGAACCGTGGGAGGCTGCAGCGACCTTCGGAACCGGCCGGACACGAGGTGCCGGCGCGGCCGCGTTCATCGGTTGCGGACGGGTCTGAGCCACTTGCCGTGATGCTCTTGAAGCGCTCGGCGCCTGATGACCGTTTGCCTGGGTCGAGACGCGGAAGCGGGCAACGAGCGATCTCAGCGTATCCGCCTCGGAACTCAGCACGGCGCTGGCGGCGGTGGTCTCTTCCACCATCGCGGCATTCTGCTGGGTGACCTGGTCCATCTGGTTGACGGCGGAATTGATCTCCTTGAGGCCGGTCGCCTGTTCGCTGGCAGAGGCGGAGATCTGACGGATCAACCCGTTGATCTGCATGACCTGGACCGCGATCTTCTGCAGCGCGTCACCTGCTCTGCCAACCAGTTCGACACCTTCGCCGACCTGCGTCGTCGAGGCGTTGATAAGCGCCTTGATCTCCTTGGCGGCATTGGCGGAGCGCTGTGCCAGTTCACGCACTTCCTGAGCGACCACGGCGAAGCCTTTGCCGGCCTCTCCGGCGCGGGCTGCTTCCACGCCTGCATTGAGTGCAAGCAGGTTGGTCTGGAAGGCGATTTCGTCGATGACGCCGATGATGCGGGAAATCTCCTGCGAGGACTGGGCGATGCCCTGCATCGAGGCGACGGCCTTTTGTACCACTTCGCCCGACTTTTCAGCGTCGTCGCAAGCAAGATTGACGGTCGAGGCTGCGGAGCCCGCGTTTTCGGCACTCGAATTCACCTGTGCGGTGAGTTCGTTAAGCGCGGCGGCGGTCTCTTCGAGGCTGGCCGCCTGCTGTTCCGTCCGGCGCGACAGATCCTGTGCGCTGGACGCAATTTCGCGGGTGCCGTCGCCGATGTTGTGCACTGTGGAATTGACGGTCGCGATCGTATCTTCGAGGCTCTCCAATGCCCTGTTGAAATCGATCTTCAGTTTTGCATATTCGCCCGGAAATTCTTCCTGGACCCGATAGCCGAGGTTGCCGTTGGAGAGTTCGGCTAGGCCTTTGGCAAGCGACGCGACAATGCGCTGCTGCTCGTGGGCATTCGCCTCCCGCTCGCTTTCCGACCGGTTCCGCTCGTTTTCGGCGGCGTTGCGCTGTGCTTCCGCTTCTGTCTCCAGCCGACGGCCGTCGGCGAGTGTGTGCCGGAAACCTTCGAGCGACGATGAAAGAGAACCGATCTCGTCGGAACGGTCTTGCCCCTCGACCGGCTTCTCATAGCGGCCCTTGCTGAGGAGATCGACGCTGCCAAGCAGCGCACCCAGAGGACGGCGCACGAATACGGTGCTGCCGAAATAGAGGGTCGCGATGCAGGCACCCATAATGATCACGCCGCCAATGACCATCATCCACGTCTGATCCCGGACAGGCGCGGCGACGACGCTATGCGGCACATCGAGAACGATGGCCCATGTGGCGTTGAGATCCGGCACTGTGAAGGGATAGACGACCCGCTCATAGGCCTCGGGAGCATCGGCAGTCAGATTGGTGAGGTGCAGAGGCGTGTTTGCCTTCAAAGCCGCGAGAAGCTCGCTGGCCCTTTCTCCCTCCACCGGCTTCATCAGCTTGTCGGCATTGACGGGAACGATCCACTTGCCGCCCTGGGACACGAGAAGAACGCGTCCGGAGCCGAAGGGACGCATGGCCTGCAGCTTCTTCGAAAGCGTAGCAAGCGAGACATCAAGGCCGGCGATGCCGAGGAACTTGGATCCGGACATGACCGGGTAGGCGACCGAACTCATTGCGGTTGCGTCGCCGGTAGAGGTTTCCACGTAAGGCTGCGTCAAAGAGCCCTTCTTGGAAGTGGCGGGCAGCGAATACCATTCCGCCTGGGTGTCTATTTCGAAGACGCTGTAGGCGATCTCCCCCGAACGGCTCTTCGTCCAGTAGGGTGCCAGCTCACCCTTCTTGTTGCCGCCCATTTCCTTGTTGCCGACAAGCTCCGAGTTCTTGCCGTCGAATGTGCCGGGCACTTCGGCGAACCAGCTTCCAAAGGCGAAGGCGTTCTGCTCCAGGTTCGCCTTGAGCGCGTCGATGACGCCTTTCCGATCGAGATAGCCGCCGGCATGGCCGCGACCGATCACGCCTGCAATCGCACGGGCAGCACCGGCAAGCTGGCCGATATCGACGGCGACTTCATTGGCGATCGAGCGGGCTTCGGCCTCTGCCTGCGCCATGGTCAGCGACGATACGCGGTCGCGTGTCTGTGAGATCAGGAAGAGGTTGGAGATGGCGAGGACGACGGCGATTGCCAGACTCGTTACCAGAATGAGCTTGGTGGACAGGGACTTGATCTTGAGCAGAGACATGGGCGCGCGGCTCGCTACGGAATGACGGGTAATACACCTGGATCGGAGATTGCCCCTTCATGAGGCTGCCCGCGGAGGGAGAAGCTGGACGCGAAATCGCTGCCGCAGAGGTGCTGGCGTGACCCTAGCTGCGATATGTTAACTTTAACTAAAATCGGACGCATCGGCCGCTGCGCGTCGGCAACACCAATTGATGTCCCGTTCGCTCTCAGCCCTGACTGTCCACTTGGCCGGCATATGGGATGGATGGCTGCGCGCCGTGGCTGAGACAAGCAAGCGAACCGGCGACGGCCGCTCGGCGGAGCCCCTTGTTGAAATCCAGGCCCTGTTCGAGGCTTGCAGCCAGATAGCCGCAGAAGGTATCGCCCGCGCCAACAGTATCCACCGGATCGATCTTCAGGCCCTTGGCCGAAGCGAATCCGCCATCGCGCATTGCGATGACGCCGTCGGCGCCGAGCGTGACAACCAATGTCTGCCCCGTTTCCGCGTGGAGCCTTTCAAGCGCGGTTTTCCGCGCCTCCTGATCGTCCAGCGGTTCGCCGGCCAGCAGTTCGAATTCCGTTTCGTTGGCGACGACGATATCGGCGAGACGCGCAAGCCGTGCCGCGTCTGCCGTCAGGGGAGCGGTGTTGATCATCGTTGTGATCCCTTTGGCGCGAGCAGCCCCCAAGGCGGCCTCCACCGTGGCGGCCGGGATTTCGAGCTGCAGCATCAGGATATCGCCAGACTGCATGGGGCTGATCGCTGCAAGCGCCTGTGCTTCAGTTACGGTGCCGTTGGCGCCCGGGACGACGGCGATCATGTTTTCCCCCGAGCCGCCGACCAGGATCAGGGCCGTACCGGTAGGTTCGGCGACACGCGCGACTGCAGAAAGGTCGGTGCCGGCCTCCTTGAGGAGCATCAGCGCCTGGGTCGCAAAGTCATCTTCTCCCACAGCGCCGGCCATGTGCACCACGCTGCCTGCGCGTCGCGCTGCAAGCGCCTGATTGGCTCCCTTGCCGCCGGCCGCGGTCGAAAAGCTCGATCCGGCCACCGTCTCGCCCGGCTCCGGCAGCCGTTCGGTGGTTGCGACAAGATCCATATTGATGGAGCCGAGAACGGTGATCATGGGCGGCCTGTTGCTGCTTGTTGAATGCGCGGCACACTGCCCGAGAGGATCACTCCTCGTCAACCACCCTCAATTTCAGAAGCCCGGTCCTGCTTTCGACGACCTTGGTTTGCGGCGTTTCGGCGGGCGTTTCGGATTGTTCCGGTGCTTCGAGTTCCAGCGCTCCGATTTTGGCACCGCGCCTGCTGAGCTTTTCGCTCGACGTGACGATCTGCTCGACATCCCTCTGGGCTGCCAGGAAATGCCCCTGGAGCTTGCGTGTCCGATCGTCGAGGCGCGTCAAATCTTCCATGAGCAGTGCCACTTCACCCTGGATGAGATGCGCCTGCTCGCGCATCCGCTGATCCTTCAGGACGGCTTGGATGACCTGGATCGACAGCATCAGGAGGGAGGGCGATACGAAGACGACGCGCGAACGCTGCGCCTTCTGAACGACCGTCTCGAAGTGCTCATGGATTTCCGCGAAGACCGACTCGGAGGGGACGAAGAGGAAGGCCATCTCCTGCGTTTCCCCGGGCAGAAGGTATTTCTCGGAAATATCCTTGATGTGGACCTCCAGGTCGCGCCGAAACTGCTGGGCTGCAGACCGGCGTGCTTCAGGCGCGGCAGCCTCCCGAAACGCGTTCCAGGCTTCCAGGGGGAACTTGGCGTCCACCACCAGCGGCGGCGCGTTGTTCGGCATGCGGATCGTGCAGTCCGGGCGGGTGCCGTTGGAAAGCGACGACTGAAAGGAATAGGCGCCGAGCGGCAAGCCGTCGGCGATGATGGTCTCCATGCGCCCCTGGCCGAAGGCGCCGCGGGTCTGTTTGTTGGAAAGGATGGCCTGTAACCCGACCACGTCCTTGGCGAGCGTCTGGATGTTGTTCTGCGCCGCGTCGATCACGGCGAGCCTTTCCTGCAGCTTTCGCAGGTTGTCATGCGTCGATTTGGTCTGCTCGGTGATCGTCATGCCGATCCGATGCGTCATGCCGTCGAGCCTTTGGCTGACAGCCTGATTGAGCTCCGACTGGCGGGTCGACAGGGTTTCGGCCATCGCCGACAAACGCCCCTGCATCTCGCTCTGCGCCCGGATGAGTTCGGAAAGCCGCGCGTCCGCTTCCGCAGCCTGTCGCGCGGCGTCCTGTTGCCGGCGGCTGCTGCTGCGCAGAACGAGCACGATGAAAAGCAGGACGGCAACCGCCCCGGCTGCCAAAAACATAACCGTTTGCTGCTGCGCCAAAAAGGAAGAAAGACGGTTGAAGAGATCGTTCATCTCTTCAACCTAACAGATTTTCGCAGGGTGAAAAGATCAAAACGTGAACATTTGCGGGCACTGCCGCGCAATTCCTGTTCCATCCGAAAAAGAGTTGCGTTATGGGGAGATCATGACGATCAAGCCGCTGATTATTTTGCCCGACCCGATCCTGCGCCAGGTGTCCAAGCCTATCGAGCAGGTCGATTCCGAAATCCTGAAGCTTGCAGACGACATGCTGGAGACGATGTATGACGCTCCGGGCATAGGCTTGGCGGCGATCCAGATCGGTATTCCACGCCGGATTCTGGTGGTGGATATCGCTCGCGAGGGCGAAGACAAGAACCCGCAGATCTTCATCAATCCGGAGATCGTCAAGTCTTCGGACGAACGTTCGGTCTATGAGGAAGGCTGCCTCTCCATTCCCGAATATTATGCGGAAGTGGAACGCCCGGCCGTCGTCACCGTCAAGCATATCGGCCGCGACGGCAAGGAACATCTGGTCGAGGCCGATGGCCTTCTCGCAACCTGCCTGCAGCATGAGATCGACCATCTGAACGGCGTGCTGTTCATCGACTATATCTCCCGCCTGAAGCGCGAAATGGTCATCAAGAAATTCACCAAGGCCGCCAAGGCGAAGGCCGTCTAAGGCTTCACGCCAAACGGCCTTCAGTTCGAAGGCGCGCTTTTTGAAAGCGCGAAACGCCATGTCTCTCCGCATCATCTTTATGGGCACGCCGGAATTCTCCGTGCCGACGCTGCAGGCGCTGAAGCACGCGGGGCACGAGATTCTTGCGGTCTATACCCAGCCGCCGCGTCCGGGCGGCCGCCGCGGGCTCGACCTCGTGAAGTCGCCGGTCCATCAGGCGGCCGATTTGCTGGGCATTCCCGTTTTCACGCCAGTCAATTTCAAGGATCCGGAAGAGCGCGAGAGATTCCGTGCGCTGAATGCGCATGTGGCCGTAGTCGTCGCCTATGGCCTGTTGCTGCCGGAAACGATCCTCACGGGCACGCAACTTGGCTGCTACAACGGCCATGCCTCGCTCCTGCCGCGGTGGCGGGGTGCTGCGCCGATCCAGCGCGCCATCATGGC
Source organism: Hyphomicrobiales bacterium (assembly GCA_900469955.1). Taxonomy (GTDB): domain Bacteria; phylum Pseudomonadota; class Alphaproteobacteria; order Rhizobiales; family Rhizobiaceae; genus Neorhizobium. Next base: position 134,372 of record UBYX01000012.1, read on the forward strand.
CGGCGATAAAAAGACGGGCATGATGATCATGCAGATGGAGAAAGGCCTCGATACCGGACCGGTCGCCCTTACCAGAGAAGTCGAGATCGGCGAAAACATGACGGCGGGGGAGCTGCACGATAAGCTGATGCTCACCGGCTCGCGCGCCATGGTTGAGGCGATGGACAAGCTTGAAGGCAACGATCTGGCGCTGACACCGCAGTCGGACAATGGTGTGCTTTACGCCGCAAAGATCGACAAGAGCGAGACCCGCATCGATTTTTCGAGGCCCGCTCGCGACGTACACAACCATATCCGCGGATTGTCGCCCTTCCCGGGCGCCTGGTTCGAAGCCGAGATCAACGGCAGGCCTGAACGCGTCAAGGTACTCGCTTCGGAAGTGGCGGAAGGGATGGGCGAGGCCGGGGCTGTTCTTGATGACGCGTTGACCGTGGCCTGCAGCGCAGGCGCCGTGCGGCTCCTGAAGCTGCAGAAAGCGGGCGGCAAGCCCCTGGCGGCGACCGAATTTCTGCGCGGAACGTCAATTCCCGCCGGCACGAGGCTTCTCTGATGCCCCGCTACCGCATGACCGTCGAATATGACGGCACGCCCTATGTGGGCTGGCAGATGCAGGAGAACGGCCATTCCGTCCAAGCAGCTCTGCAGGGCGGTATCTTGTCCTTGACCGGAGAGGCGGTCTCGGTCCGCGGCGCGGGCCGGACGGATTCAGGCGTACATGCCGTGGGGCAGGTGGTCCATGCGGACCTCTCCCGCGACTGGAAGCCCTACAAGCTGCGCAATGCGTTGAACGCCCACCTGATGATGGCCGGCGAAAAAGTTTCAATCCTCGACGTCCAGGCCGTGGGCGACAGTTTCGACGCCCGGTTCTCGGCCCTTCGCCGGCATTATCTCTACCGCATCTTCAATCGACCCTCGCCCCTTGCGCTCGAAGCCAAGCGCGCCTGGTGGGTGACCCGCGAGCTTGACCATGGGATCATGCATGAAGCCGCGCAGACCTTGGTGGGACATCACGACTTCACGACCTTTCGGTCCGCTCACTGTCAGGCCACGAGCCCGATGCGGACGCTCGACCGGCTGGACGTGACCCGCACCGGAGATCTGATCGAAATTCGGGCGAGCGCCCAGAGCTTCCTCCACAATCAGATCCGCTCCTTCGCCGGCACGCTCAAATTGGCGGGTGAGGGCAAGATGACGCCAGCCGATGTTCGCGCGGCGCTGGATGCGCGGGACCGCGCCGCCTGCGGACCTGTCGCGCCGCCGGAAGGCCTCTACTTTCTGAAGGTGGATTATCCCGGCGATCCCTGAGCGTCAGAAGGGATATATCCCGAGGAAGCGCTGCAGCGCACCGGTCAAGATCATGTTCGGCACCAGCAGAACAAGCACCAGCGCGGTGATCATCAGCAGCTGCGGACCGCAGATCATCCGCATGATCCGCGACACTGCAAAGACCAAAGCCATGAGCAGCATGAGCTGTATCAGCCCGATGAGCGGCGTCAGGACGGGCAGCAGAAGCATGACCAGGCACAACAGACCGTAGATCCATGCGAAGGGAACGCCGAGCCAGTTGATCGCAACCACGATTGCCGGGAATTTGCGGTGGATGCCCATGAACAGGCAGATGAGGGCTGCCAATACGATCGGCAGCAGCCAGTTGAGGACTTCCAGCATCGCAACGCGGACAAAGAACATGCCTCCGAGCCGCGTGCCCGGCGGTATGTTCTGAACCAGCAGGGACCGCAGCCAGATCCAGGACAAAAAGACCGCCGGCAGGCACCAGACAAAGGCCCAGAAGGAACGCATCATGCCGCGGTCGGAAACGTCGAGCAGGCGGAATCCCTGTGCATCGCCTTTGATCAACAGCCATAGGCCGCTTAGATACAACCTGACTTCAGCGTACGAGGGCAAAGCGGTCACGCTCCAGTAACGGGGGCAATGTCATGGTACGTAGATGCCCAACTGTTTTTCGAGTGGTTCCAGCAGCAGCATGGGAAGCGATACGACTGCAAACACCTGAAGTCGTATCAGCACGCTGCCCCCTACGATCGTCCGCAAAATCCGCCAGGAGAGTGCAACGGACAATGCCAGGAGCAGGATTGCGGCTCCGACCCAACCGAATGCAGCTATCGTCATCCAACTTTCATCCTGAGGTTCCGGCAAAGACAGTAAAAGTATCACCAGCGCGGAACCGAAATAGAGTGCTGCCATCGAGGCCCAGTTCCACACGACGATCAAGGTCCTCAGAAGCGGTCGGATCCTGAGAAGCGGAGCGGCCAGCATGAGCGCGACGATCGGCAAAAACCAGGCTGCCAGGTCCACGACCATGGCCTTCGCGATATATGTCAGGGCTGATTCGGCGGCTTCCGGAAACTCCTCGATATAAAGGTTCCTGAAATAAACCCCGGAAATTGCGAACGCGGGAAATGCCCAGACCAAAGCCCAGAAGGACCGGGCAACGCCGCGATCGGAAATATCGAACGGCCTCAGGCCGCGGGCGTCGCCCTTGATCAACAGCCAGATGCCGCCGAGATATAATCGCACTTCGTCATAGGAGGGCATTATCGAACCAGCGGGAGATGAAGGTCCCATAGATTTGGGTGAGCATCTCCAGATCGGCAAGGGCCACCCGTTCATCGACCATATGCATGGTCTGACCGACCAGGCCGAACTCCACGACCGGGCAATAGTCCTTGATGAAGCGGGCGTCCGATGTCCCACCGGTGGTGGAAAGCTGCGGCGTGCGGCAGGTGACCTTCTCTACAGCAGCCGAGAGCGAGGCGATCAACGCGTTGTTGCGGGTGAGGAAGACGTGGCTGGGGCGTTCGGCCCAGACAATCTCGTAGCGTGCCGGATCGCGCCTTGGACGCAGTGGGCTTTCGGCCGCTGCGAGATCGAGCCGCCGAACAATTTCCGCCTTTACCGTATCGGCCGTCCACGTGTCGTTGAAACGGATGTTGAAGGCAAACCCCGCCTTGGCCGGTATGACATTGGTGGCCGAATTGCCGACATCCACAGAGGTGACTTCGAGATTGGAGGCCGGGAATTCCGGCGTGCCCGTGTCAAAGGGCGGATCCATCAGCGCGCTCGCCAAGGGAAGAAGGCCCCGAACCGGATTGTCGGCGAGATGGGGATAGGCCGCATGACCCTGCACGCCGAAGACGGTCACTTTGCCGGATACGGATCCTCGCCGACCGATCTTGATCATGTCGCCGAGGTGATCCGGATTGGTCGGCTCCCCGACGAGACAGGCGTCCCAGCGCTCGCCCTTTTCGGCAGCCCATTTCAGCAGCTTCTCGGTGCCGTTGACCGCGGGACCTTCCTCGTCGCCGGTGATCAGGAAGGAGATAGAACCCTTCGGCGCGCCATGCTTCTCGATATGGCGGGCAATAGCCGCGACGAAACAGGCAATCCCGCCCTTCATGTCGACGGCGCCGCGACCAAAAAGCTCGTCGCCTGCGATTTCGGCGGCAAAAGGCGGATGGCTCCAGGACGCCTCGTCCCCCGGCGGAACGACGTCGGTGTGGCCGGCGAACATCAGATGCGGACCGTCCGTGCCGAGCCGCGCATAAAGGTTCTCGATATCCGGCATGCCCGGCTCAGTCGCCACCATGCGCTCGACCTTGAACCCGAGCGGAATGAGCATGGATTCCAGGGCGGTGAGCGCGCCACCTTCCTCCGGGGTCACCGAAGGGCAGCGGATGAGGTCTTGAAGATTGGCGACGGGATCGGATGCGGACATTTCGGATGAGCAGCCTTGAAATCAGTCGCGCAGAAGTTCGTTGATGCCGGTCTTGGAGCGGGTCTTTTCGTCGACGCGCTTGACGATGACGGCGCAGTAGAGGCTCGGGCCCGGTTCGCCGTTCGGGAATGGCTTGCCGGGCATCGAGCCCGCGACGACGACGGAATAGGGGGGCACTTCGCCATAGGTGATCTCGCCGGTCGCGCGATCGACGATCTTGGTCGACTTGCCGATGAAAACGCCCATGCCGAGCACGGAACCTTCGCGCACGATGCAGCCTTCCACAACTTCGGATCGCGCGCCGATGAAGCAATTGTCCTCGATGATGGTCGGGCCGGCCTGCATGGGCTCCAGCACGCCGCCGATGCCGACGCCGCCCGACAGGTGGACATGCTTGCCGATCTGGGCGCAGGAGCCGACGGTGGCCCAGGTGTCGACCATCGTGCCTTCGTCCACATAGGCGCCGAGATTGACGAAGGAGGGCATGAGAATGACATTCTTGGCGATATAGGCCGAACGGCGAGCGACGGCATTCGGCACAGCGCGGAAGCCGGCGGCGCGGAATTCCGTTTCACCCCAGCCTTCGAACTTCGAGGGCACCTTATCCCACCAGCTGGAATTGCCGGAGCCGTTCTTCACCACTTCCATGTCGTTCAGACGGAAGGAAAGCAGCACCGCCTTCTTCAGCCACTGGTGCACCGTCCAGTTTCCGTCGGCGTCGCGGCTGGCAACGCGCGCTTTGCCGCTGTCGAGCAGGTTCAACGCTTCCTCGACTGCATCGCGGATCTCCCCTTTGGTCGATACCGTCACATCGTCTCGGTTCTCGAAGGCGGTCTCGATAGTCTTTTCGAGGGAGGAAAGGTCAGCGCTGCTCATGGGAAATCCTTAAACGTCACTCGGTATCGTGATGGTGGAGAGGTGGCCATTTAGTTCTATTTGCTCTAAGCGACCGCCACTCAGGCGTCAATGTGAATTGGCGTCAACGTATGTTGGCGCCGGAAGGGTCATGCAATGGCAAAGGCGAAGAAGGACGGACCGCGGCGCAAGGATGGCGTTTGGGATCCTCTGAAGGACAACAAGGCCGACAAATACGCAGCCGCCGGCCAGCCGAGGACGCCGCAAACGGAATCTCCGTCCTATCGCCTCGCCTATGCGGACGACGACTTCCTCAGCCGCGAGGAACTGCGGCCGGTTCGTCTTCAGCTGGAGCTTACCAAGGCCGAGATGATGCTTGCCGAACGCGGCATCAAATCGACGGTGGTGCTGTTCGGCGGCGCGCGCATTCCGGCGCCCGGGCAGAGCGCCTGGGCGGCACGGAATGAAACCCAGCGGAAGAATCTGGAGGCGGCTTCCGTATTCTATGAGGAAGCCCGAAAATTCGCCGAACTCTGCGGAAAACACTCGGCCGGATACAATCACCAGGAATATGTGGTGGTGACCGGCGGCGGACCGGGCGTCATGGAAGCGGGAAATCGTGGAGCCTCGGATGCCGGTGCCCCGAGCGTCGGGCTCAACATCATGCTGCCGCACGAGCAGGCGCCGAACCGTTTCGTAACGCCCGAACTCAGCTTCAATTTCCACTATTTCGCGATCCGCAAGATGCATTTCATGATGCGTGCCAAGGCTGTCGCGGTGTTCCCGGGCGGCTTCGGGACGCTCGACGAGATGTTTGAGGCGCTGACGCTCATCCAGACCAAACGCATGGAGCGTATTCCGCTGATCCTGTTCAGCGAGGCGTTCTGGCGCGGCATCATCAATTTCGGGGCGCTTGCGGAATTCGGCACGATTGCGCCCGAGGACCTCAACCTCATCAGCTTCGTCGAAACCGCCGAGCAGGCCTGGAAAATCATCTCGGACTTCTACGAGCATTAAACGAATACGAGCGTTAAACGAAAGAACCCGCCCCTTGGCCAGGGACGGGTTCTTCAGGACGACAGCCGGTACTAGTTCCGAAAGCGGCGGGGAACTAGAGGGGGCGGTCCGGCAGGTCGTCGATGGAAATGGTGCCATCCTTGTTGACGTCCATGCGTGTGAACAGCTGGTCGCCGGCGGTCGTTACTTCGGCCTTGGTGATCTTGCCGTCGCGGTCCTCGTCGACCATGCGGAAGAGGCCACGTCCCATCATCCCGCCATGCCGCTGGCCATCCCAGCGCGCCTCATGGCGATCCCGGTCCCGGTGATCCGGGTCACGACGGTCCGCCGATTCCCGGTCCCGGTGGTGACGATCGCCATCGCGGTTTTCCGCCTGCTCCGGCTGTGGGTTGTTCTTGCGGAACTCGTCGAGCTTGGCCTGACGGAAATCCATCAGTTCGCCTCGGGTAACGGTCCCGTCCTTGTTGGCATCGATTTCCGTAAACAGCGCATCCTGGCGGGCGGTCAGCTCTTCCCTGGAGATCTTGCCATCCTTGTTGCCGTCGGCATTCTTCAGGAGGCGAACGAACATGACGTCCTGCATGGCTGCGCGGCCGGCGCCGTGGCGGCCAGGTCCATCGCGACCCGGACCAGCGAGGGCCGGCAGAGCGGCTCCCGCCACCAGAACGGCACTGAGGGTCGCCAAAACGATCTTCTTCGCGGTCATCGAGGGGTTCCTTTCCGGCTAATTCCGATAGCCTGAAAGTACGCCCGGCAATCGGCCGGAACCACTTAAACATCCGTAATGTGGATGAACTTTTGGTAAGGCTGCAAGAACTCAGCTAATCCGGACACCGGCAAGGAAACCTGCCAGATCGTCCGTGACGTAATCGATATGATCGTCCTCGTCGGTCAGTGTTTCCCAACGCTCCATCAGGACCGTGTCGAGATTGCGGGGAACGAGGAGGACGGTGCGCATGCCGAGCGCCTTCGGAACCTGCAGATTGCGCGGCAGGTCCTCGAACATTGCGGCATGCTTGGTATCGACCCGGTGCAGGCTAGCGAACTTGTCGTAGGTGGCGCCCGCAGGCTTTGGAACATAACCGGCGGCCACGATGTCGAAGATATCGTCGAAGTTATCGAGGATCCCGAGCGCCCGGGCGGCTGCTTCGGCATGTGGCACACTTCCGTTCGTGAAGATGAACTTGCGGCCGGGCAGCGCCGTGATCGCCTCTCCGAGTTCCGGATGCGGCAGCAGCGCCGAATAATCTATCGCATGGGCACGCTCGAGGAAGCTGTCAGGATCGATGCCGTGGTTCAGCATCAGGCCCTGCAGTGTCGTTCCGTGCTCGTGGTAATAGCGCTTCTGCAGCGCGCGCGTCCTCCGGCTCGAGCTGCAGCAATTCCTGCACATAGGCCGTCATGTTCTTGTCGATCTGAGCGAACAGATTGATGTGATGCGGGTAGAGCGTGTTGTCGAGATCGAACACCCATTCACGGATATCGGCGAAATCGGCAGGATCGGGGGATGTCTTCGGTTGTCTGTCCATGCCCCGACTTATGCACGGCTTGGACCTCGAAGAAAATCGAAAAGGCGACTGGTTCAGGTCAAATCCGGACTTGGCGGCCAAACAGCCGGCATGCTACCGCCACCACCATGGAACTTTGGATACCCATCACCATAGCCGCCGCCTTTATGCAGAACCTGCGCTCTGCGTTGCAGAAGCATCTGCAAGGGAAGCTCGGCACGCGCGGCGCGAGCTTCGTGCGCTTCGGTTACGGGTTTCCGATCGCAATCCTCTATGTCCTGGCATTGCGCCATATCGCCGGTTATCCCTATCCGACGCTGAACCTGACCTTCGCCCTATGGGCCGTGATCGGCGGTCTGGCGCAGATCTTTGCCACCATCATGCTGGTGCACCTCTTTTCACTTCGGAATTTCGCCGTCGGCACCGCCTATTCGAAGACCGAACCGGTGCAGGCTGCCATCTTCGGCTTCATTCTCCTCGGAGAGAAACTCACCCTCGGCGCCATTGTGGCGATCATCGTCGGCGTCCTCGGCGTGATGATGATTTCCACGGCGCGGATGCCGCTGTCCTGGCGCAACCTTGCCGCTGCACTGACCGGCCGGACCGCATTGATCGGTATTGCTTCGGGGGCGGTGTTCGGCATCTCGGCGGTCGCCTATCGAAGTGCTGCGCTTTCCCTCGGGGGGCCGGGGCCGGTCATGGATGCGGCAGTCACGCTCGCCTGCGTGACGATCTTCCAGACGGCTTTCATGCTGGTCTGGATGTTCTGGAAAGACAGGCATGAAATCGTCCAGGTGATCCGCACCTGGCGGTCCTCCTCTCTGGTGGGTGTTGCCGGCGTGGTCGGATCGGCCTGCTGGTTCACGGCAATGACGCTGCAGCAGGTGGCTTATGTTCGGGCGCTCGGCCAGATCGAACTGGTCTTCACCTTCATGGCGTCCTATTTCCTCTTCCATGAGCGGGTGAATCATATGGAAGCGGTTGGCTGCCTGCTGATCGTCTGCGGCATCCTCGGGCTGTTGTTCTTCTGAGAACCACCTTCTAGGTTACATATCGGCGCCCGATAAACGGCGGCGAGAAGCGCATATGCGGCTATAGTCAGGGGTCAACAGGGAGAGAATCATGGATCAGGCAGGCAAGGCAGCCGCATTCGCTGCGCTTCATCAAAAGGGCAATCCGCTCATCATCTACAATATCTGGGATGCCGGCACGGCAAAGGCCGTGGCAGATGCCGGCGCCAAGGCATTGGGTACCGGAAGCTGGTCGGTGGCCGCGGCCCAGGGTTATGCCGATGGCGAGAACCTGCCGATGGAAGCGCTGCTTTCGACCGCGAAATCGATCACGTCCGCTGTCGATCTGCCGCTCTCGGTGGATTTCGAAGGCGGCTACGCGGAAGATCCGGCGGAACTTGCCGCAAATGTTGCCAAGGTTATCGATGCAGGTGCCATCGGCATCAATTTCGAGGACCAGGTGGTCGGCGGAAGCGGCGTCTATCCGGTAGAACAGCAAGCGGAGCGCATTCGTGCCATCCGGGCTCTGGCAAACGCGCGGGGAATTCCGCTTTTCATCAATGCCAGAACTGATCTTTTCCTTCAGGAAGGCGACCGGACAAAGCACGCGGCGCTCCTCGATCAGGCGATCGAGCGGTCGAAAGCTTATGCTGAAGCGGGCGGCAGCGGCTTCTTCGCGCCGGGCCTTGCCGACGAAGAGCTGATCCGCAAGCTTTGCGAAGCGTCGCCGGTGCCGGTCAATATCATGATGATGCCGGGCGTTTCGACACCGAAGCGTCTGGGCGAACTCGGCGTCGCACGCGTGAGCTATGGTCCCGGTCCCTACCGGGCAATGATGGCAAAGCTCAAGGAGGATGCAGCGGCGGTCTTCACCGCCGCCGCTTAAGTCTCAGGGTTAAGGGGTTACGGCACGATCAGCGTGCCGGCCCCGTGCTCGGTGAAGATTTCGAGCAGCACCGAATGAGCGGTCTTGCCGTTCAAAATGACAACGCCCTGGACGCCGGCCTTGATAGCGTCGATGCAGGTTTCGACCTTTGGGATCATGCCGCCGGAGATCGTGCCGTCCTTGATCAGCGCCAGGGCCTGAGCGACCGTCAGCTCCTTGATGAGCTGCTTGTCCTTGTCCAGCACGCCCGGGACGTCGGTGAGGAAAAGCAGGCGGGTAGCATTCAGCGCGCCGGCGATGGCGCCCGCAAACGTATCGGCATTGATGTTGTAGGTGGCGCCGTCGCGGCCGGGCGCGACCGGAGCGATGACCGGGATCATCTCGGACTTGGCGAGCAGGTCGATCAGCGTGCGGTCGACTTCCACCACTTCGCCGACGAAACCGAGGTCGAGCACGCGCTCGATATTGCTGTCCGGGTCGACGACGGTTTTTCTCGCCTTTTCGGCGAACACCATGTTGCCGTCCTTGCCGCAAAGGCCGATCGCCCATTCGCCGGTCTGGTTGATCAGCGCGACGATTTCCTTGTTGATGGAGCCGGCCAGCACCATTTCGACGATTTCGACCGTTTTCCGATCGGTAACGCGCAATCCGCCTTCGAATTTGGATTCAATGCCCATCTTGCTCAGCATCGCGCCGATCTGCGGGCCACCGCCGTGCACGACGATCGGGTTGACGCCAGACTGCTTGAGAAGCGCGATATCGGCCGCGAAGGCCTTGCCGAGTTCGGAGTCGCCCATGGCGTGACCGCCGTATTTCACGACAATCGTCTTGTTTTCATACCGCTGCATATAGGGCAGCGCCTGCGCCAGAAGCTTGGCCTGAAGTTCGCTATCGGAAGTCGTCATCGATTTCCCCGTGATGTGAGTGGGCGCCTTTTAGCGCATGTTTTTGACGGGGGAAACAATCCGCTGACAAGATTTGCCCGTATACCGTCAACGAGACGCCGCGGGGAGACATGTGCTTGGCGACAGACACCGAAATAGCCGAGCTGATCGGGCGCGTCGCGTTGCGCGATCGAGCGGGTCTGGCGGCGCTCTATGCCGCGGTATCTCCGAAACTTTTTTCCGTCTGTCTTCGTATCCTCAAGGACAGAGCCGACGCGGAAGATGCGCTGCAGGAAATTTTCGTCAAGATCTGGCAGCGGGCCGATCGTTTCGCCGCTTCCGGTGCGAGCCCGTTGGGGTGGCTTGTGGCAGTGGCGCGTAATCAGGCCATTGATCTCATGCGTGCCCGCAAGCCCGTTGCCGACAGCATCGACGAAACCTGGGACGTTGCGGATGCGGCGCGCGATCCCGAAACCGCGGCTGTCCTCAAAGGAGAGGGCAAACGCATTGACAGGTGCATGGAAGAGTTGGAATCTGAACGGGCCAGCGCCGTGCGGAGCGCATATGTGGAAGGTCTGAGCTATCAGGAGCTCGCGGACCGCCACGGCGTGCCGTTGAATACGGTGCGCACCTGGCTCAGGCGCAGCCTTTTGAAATTGAGAGAGTGTCTCGACCGATGACGACGCCGGAACAGAGCGAAGGAGACCGCTCCCGCGATGAACTGCTCGCAGGGGAATACGTCCTGGGCGTACTCTCGCTTGCCGATCGAGAGCGCGTCGCCGCGCGCATCGCGCGAGACCGTGCCTTTGCGGCGATCGTCGCTCGGTGGCAGGACAATCTGGCGAGCTTCAACGACGATTATGATGAGGTTCGCCCACCCCCGGGCGTTTATTCGAAGATAGAGACCCGGCTTTTCCCGCACACAACCTTCGCGCAGGAACTCATCGCGACCGGCAGATGGTGGAACTCGCTTCTGTTGTGGCGCGGCGTCGCGCTCGGGTCACTGGCTGTGCTGATCACTTACGTTGCGCTTGATACAGGGTGGATAGGCGGCAGGCCGCAGTCCCCCCCGCTGATCGCCGAGCTTGCAGGGGAAGGCAATTCGATCAGCCTGGTCGCCGCCTACGACGTCGCCGATGGCCGCTTGCGGGTCACCCCGGTTGCGGCCGGTGCGGCGGATCAGCATTCGCTCGAGCTCTGGCTGGTGCCTGGCGGCGATGATCCGGCCATCTCCCTCGGCGTACTGCCTCAGACAGGCGAGGGAACGGTCGAAATTCCGGCCAACCTCCGCCCGAGACTTAGCGAGGGCGTGACCCTTGCCGTCAGTCTCGAGCCGTTTGGCGGCTCTCCGACCGGCAAAGCCACAGGGCCGGTGATCGCGGTGGGCCAGACGCGGCGCTCCAATTAAAAATAACTGTAAAATTCAGCTAGTTGAAGATTTTTTGCCGTTTTCTCCGCGGCAGCTGAAACTCTTTTCCTCTGCCTTCCGTCCCTTGTTGCGTTCCCGCCGAGAGCGGGACGCCAACCGCCCTGGGAGGCGCATCCGTGCCGGGGCGATCATATCCTTTGAGAGGAAGAGGAAAGCACAATGTCGAAATTTGCACTCCGCACATTTGTCGTCGCAACGGCTCTCTCTGCGGCCGCAATCACCGCTTACGCGGCCAACCCGAAGGTCGGTGGCGCGGCCATGTTCGAAGACAAGAACATCGTCGAGAACGCCGTAAATTCCAAGGACCACACCACGCTCGTCGCGGCCGTCAAAGCGGCCGGTCTGGTCGAAACGCTGCAGGGCAAGGGTCCGTTCACCGTGTTCGCGCCGACCAATGACGCGTTCGCCGAACTTCCCAAGGGCACGGTCGACACGCTTTTGAAGCCGGAAAACAAGGCGCAGCTCACCAAGGTCCTGACCTGCCACGTTGTCGCCGCGAACGCCATGTCGGCTGCCATCGGGAAGATGATCAAGGATGACAAGGGCACGCATGACGTCAAGACCGTCGGCGGCTGCGTCCTGAAAGCCAAGCAGGACATGGGCAAGATCACCCTGACTGACGAGAACGGCAATGTCGCGCAGGTGACGATTGCCGACGTGAAGCAGTCGAATGGCGTCATCCACGTCGTGGACAAGGTCGTGCTGCCCAAGATGTAAGGCCAGGTCGCAAGAAGTTCGCCTTGCATCCGAGCCGGCCGTTTTCCTTGAAAGCGGCCGGCTTGTCTTTTTGATTTACAGGGACTGCCCGATCGTCTCCGCAATCGCCTGACGGAGTTCGTCCAGGCCTTTGCCTTTCTCGGAAGATGTCGAGAGCACGAAAGGATAGGCAGCCGGCCGCTTGCGGATCTTTTCCGTTGTCTCGGCGATCAGCTTGTCAACCGCCGGCTCCTTGATCTTGTCGGTCTTGGTCAGCACGATCTGATAGGAAACGGCCGCCTTGTCGAGCAGGTCCAAAACCTCCTCGTCGTTCTTCTTGAGGCCGTGGCGGCTGTCGATCAGCACGTAGACGCGCTTCAGCGTGGCACGGCCGCGCAGATAGTCGAAGACAAGCTTCGTCCACGCGTCGACGTGTTCCTTCGGCGCCTGCGCATAGCCGTAGCCGGGCATATCGACCAGGGCCATGGGCGGCAGATCCAGGCCTTCGCCCGAATAGCCCTCCGGCACGAAATAGTTGAGCTCCTGGGTGCGGCCCGGCGTGTTGGAGGTGCGTGCCAAACCCTTGTGGCCGACAAGGGCGTTGATGAGCGACGATTTGCCCACATTCGAACGACCCGCGAAGGCCACTTCGAACGGGCCCTCGGGCGGCAGGAATTTCATCGAGGGCACGCCACGGATGAAGATCCAGGGGCGGCCGAAGAGCGGCTTCTCGTCCATGTTCTTGTCTGCGGGCATCGGCGTATCGGTCCTGTCTCAATCGAAGCGACACGGCTTCCGGGTTTTGCCTGCCAATGTCAAGCGATCGGGGATATTTGCCTATCGACGCAAAAAGAAAACCCCGGCGGACCGGGGTTTTCGGAAGCTATTTCGAGGCGGCCGGTTTTCGCCGGAAGAGCCCCTTCAGATTGTCGAAGAGCTCGATCTTTGCCCCGTGGCGCTTCATGATCATCGCCTGCTGGGTGATCGAGAGCGTGTTGTTCCAGGCCCAGTAGATGACGAGGCCGGCCGGGAAGGACGCCAGCATGAAGGTGAAGACCAGCGGCATCCAGGTGAAGATCATCGCCTGGGTCGGGTCCGGGGGCGTCGGGTTCATGCGCATCTGCAGGAACATCGTGACGCCCATGACGAGCGGCCAGACGCCGATCAGCAGGAAGTGCGGCACGTCGTAGGGAAGCAGGCCGAACAGGTTGAAGAGCGACGTCGGGTCCGGGGCCGAAAGGTCCTGGATCCAACCGAAGAAAGGCGCATGCCGCATCTCGATCGTGACGTAGATGACCTTGTAGAGCGCAAAGAAGACCGGGATCTGCAGGAGGACCGGCCAGCAGCCGGCGATCGGATTGATCTTTTCTTCCTTGTAGAGCGCCATCATCGCCTGCTGCATGCCCATGCGATCATCGCCGAACTTGGCTTTCAGCTCTTCCATCTTCGGCTGCACGCGCTTCATGTTGGCCATGGAGGCGTATTGCTTGCTGGCAAGGGGGAAGAAGATCGCCTTGACCACGACGGTCGTGAGCAGGATCGCGACGCCGAAATTGCCCACGTGACGGAAGAAGAAGTCCATCAGCTGGAACATCGGCTTGGTGATGAAGTAGAACCAGCCCCAGTCGATCAGTCGGTTGAACTGCGGGATCTTGAGCTCTGTCTCGTAGCGCGAGATCAGGGGCACTTCCTTCGCGCCGGCGAAAACGAGGTTCTTGAGTTCGGTGGACTGACCCGGCTGGATCGTCACATCGCTGCCCTTGTAGTCCGCCTGGTAGCTCGGTCGGCCGTCGGTGAAATGCGAGAAACGGGTGACGTAAGGCACCGACTGGGGCGGAGCGATGGTCGCGGCCCAGTATTTGTCCGTGATGCCGAACCACCCGGTGGTCGCCTTCTCGTGGGTATATTGCTCTTCCTCGATGTTGGCGTAGGTGTGTTCGCTGAGCGAGCCGTTTTCGCCCATCACGCCAATGAAGCCTTCGTGGATGACCCAGACCGAGGGGGTAGCTGGCTTGTTGTAGCGAAGGACCCGCCCATAAGGCGCCAATGTGACGGGTACACCGCTGGTGTTGTCGATCTTGTCGTTGACCGTCAGCATGTAATGGTCGTCGACCGAGATCGTGCGGGTGAAGGTAATGCCCTTCTCATTGGTGAAGGACAGCGTCACGGGCGTTTGCTGGGTCAGCTTGTCGCCGCTTGCTACCGTCCACTGGGTACCTGCACCCGGCACGGTGCCGATGGATTCGTTCGGAATATAGCCAAGTTCCGTGAAGTGCCCGTCCTTGGTGTCGGAGGGCGAAAAGAGCGTGATGATCGGGCTCTTGTCATCGACAGTTTCATGATATTCGCGCAGCTTCAGGTCGTCGAAACGCGCACCGGTCAGATTGATGGAGCCGATCAGGGCAGGGGTTTCGATCTGAACACGCTGCGACCTTGCAAGGGCCTGATCGCGGGTGATGGTCGTCTGGCCGGAAGCGGCGCCCGGGAGGTTGCCGGTCGGCGCACTCGACGCGCCCGGGCTTTCCGGAGAAACGGGTTGGGCGGTTTCTCCCTGGAGAGCGCGACGAGCCTCTTCGGCACGCTGCTGCGCTTCCATCCTGGGATTCATGTAGAGGAACTGCCAGGCAATGACGATCAGCACCGAGAGCGCGATCGCGATGAAGTAGTTACGGTTTTTTTCCATCATGCTTTCCTGGAACGGGTCTCCTCGGACCGCTTCGGCTTCGGCCTGTTTTCAATGCGCTCGATGAGCTGAGCCGTCATATCAGCGAAGGGAACCGACAGCACCTCCCGACGCGCGACAATCACATAGTCGTGTCCGCTCTTCATTGCAAATCCGGCCGAATGCCTGACGGCTTCCTTGAGGCGCCGACGCATACGGTTGCGCTCGACCGCGTTGCCGTGTTTCTTGGTGACGGTGAAGCCGACGCGCGGCGCTTCGTCTGGCGCATTTCGGTCAAGCACTTCCAGAAGGAAGTTGCGTCCCCGACGGCTTTCGCCCTGCCGAACGGCAAGAAACTGCGGCCGGCTTTTCAGCCGCCCGACAGTCTTCTTGTTCTTTGTCTCGTCTGTCATCGCCCGTTGGTCTCGGGCATCTCAGCGCTTAGGCCGAGAGACGCTTGCGGCCACGGGCGCGGCGTGCGGAAAGAACCTTCTGACCACCCTTGGTGGCCATACGGGCACGGAATCCGTGGCGGCGCTTGCGAACAAGCTTGGACGGTTGGTACGTACGCTTCATTTATTTAATACCGCGGTGTGCGGCCCTTCTTGGATTTTGCTTCCGCAAAGGAAGCAAGAGCGTTTAGAAAAAACGATCTGCGCAGGCAGCTGCACTCGTGCAAGCCCCGGAGCTGAACGTGCGCGGCTTATAAGAGGACTCTGTCGCAAAAGTCAATTGCCGGGCAGCTTTTGCGGTAAATGGAGCCCCGCAAAACGCGCAATTTTATCAAATCCATTAAAGGTTGTGGCATTTGCTTGCTCAACTGAAAATAGCTCAAATCTGGCAAAAAAGTTCACGTTTGCGATTGGTGCTCATCTTCCATGGCAAATTTTGGAGGAAATTCGACGCTGGGTGATAAATTTTCCTCTTCCTTCCGATGCGCTGAACGCCTTTCTGCTCAAGGATTATTAATGACTAGGTGCTAATTCTCGCGGTGATGTCGCGGCTCTTCCGCGTCAGTGTGTCGTGTCGCCAGCATCCCGTGGTGTCTTGCAGGGGGAATACTGCAGTGAGAATTAGAGCCAAGATCAATCTTCTCGTCGGGCTGATGAGCCTGTTTGCCTGCCTCATCGGCGGTCTCTCGCTTTTCGCGGTCGAGAAGTACCGAGCCCAGAGCCAGCAATATGCCGATGTGGCTGATCGCGCTCATAATGGGGAGCATCTCAACCGGTTGGTCACGGCAGTGGTTATGGATGCGCGCGGGATCTACGCGGCAAAAGACTCCGCAGCCGCCAAGCAGTTCGGTGAAGGGGTCACGAAGTCCCTGGCCGAAATGGAAAAACTGCTTGCCGTGTGGCAGCCGAAAGTGCCGGCGGAGCAGAAGGCGATCTTCGAAAAACTGGTGGCTCGTTCGGCGGAGTTCAAGCAGTTCCGCAGCGAAACGGTCCGGCTTAGCCAGACGGAGGGCCCGGCGGCCGCCAACGTCCAGGGCAACAACGAAGGAAACCGCGCCAACCGCAAAGCCTACCAGGCAGAGATCGATGCGGTCGTGAAGATGGACCAGGCACAGCTCGACGAGCTTAGCGCCGGCATGGATGCTTTCGGCAGCATGGTCTTCTACAGCGTGCTTGTCGTGACGGTAGTCGGCGTTGCCGGCGGCATGGCTTTTGGCCTCTATCTCGGACGCAAGGAACTGAGCCAGCCCATTCTCGACCTCACGTCGTCGATGAAGACGCTTGCGGATGGAGATTACTCCGTGGACGTTCCGCTGGTCGGCCGCAAGGATGAAGTCGGGGACATGGCGGCCGCCGTCGAGGTCTTCAAGAAGAATGGCATCGAGGTGGCACGGATGAATGCCTCCGAATCCACCATGCGCGGGAAGAACAACGAATTGCAGGCGCTGATGTCCGCCGTGGTCGCCGCAGCCGCCGAGGGTGACTTCACCCGCCGCATCGACAAGCAGTGGGGCGAAGAGAGCCTCGACCGTTTCGCCAACAATGTCGATCAGCTGGTCGCAAGCGTCGACGCTGGTGTTTCGGAAACGCGGCGGGTCGTCAGGAGCCTCGCCGAGGGTGATCTTACCGACAGCATGAACGGCAATTTCAAGGGCGCGTTCGCCGAGCTGCAGCACAACGTCAATGCCACCATGGAAACGTTGCGCGGAACGATGAACAATGTTCGGCACGCCAGCGGCTCCATGAACGGCAGCGCCGCCGAACTCAGCAAGGCCACCAACGACCTGTCCCGGCGCACGGAACAGCAGGCCGCCGCGCTGGAGGAGACTTCCGCCGCACTCGACCAGATCACGGCTGTCGTGCGGACCTCCACGGAAAGAGCCCATGAGGCAACCGTGATGGTGGGCGAGGCCAAGCAAAGCGCGGTGCAGTCGGGCGAGGTCGTGCGCAATGCCGTCGACGCCATGGGCCGCATCGAGCAGGCGTCGCGCGAGATCGCGCAGATTACCAACGTCATCGATGAGATCGCCTTCCAGACGAACCTGCTTGCACTCAACGCCGGCGTCGAAGCTGCCCGTGCGGGCGAAGCTGGCAAGGGCTTTGCGGTCGTGGCGCAGGAAGTTCGTGAGCTCGCCCAACGCTCTGCAAACGCTGCAAAGGACATCAAGGCGCTGATCAGCAAATCGGGCGACGAGGTCGCCGGCGGCGTGATGCTGGTGCAGAAGACCGGCGAGGCGCTGTCCGAAATCGAGACCCGCGTGCTGCGCATCAACGACCATATTCACTCGATCGCGGTTGCCTCCCGCGAACAGGCGACGGGGCTGGCGGAGGTCAATACCGCCGTCAACCAGATGGACCAGGTGACCCAGCAGAATGCCGCCATGGTGGAAGAAACCTCGGCCGCGACGCAGAAGCTTTCGTCGGAAGCTGATGTCCTGTTTGCCATTGTTTCGAAGTTCAACATCGGTCACCAGGAGCATCGCGCGGTCGATCCTATAAGATCGTCGCGCCCCGCCGCGGCCGCAACTCAAGCTCGCCCTCGTGTCTCTCCGGTGAAGGCGATGACTGGCGCGCTGACGCGTGCCTTCGGAGGAGGTTCTGCCGCCCCGGCAACCGCAGCCGCGGCGGATTGGGAAGAATTCTGATCCGATCGCCCTCATGAAACGAATACGAAAGCGGAGACGGGTGTCGTCTCCGCTTTCTCTTTTTGCGCTGCCGAAAGAGGGGCTGGTAAAAAAGCGTTGAATCTCTAAAATAGTCGATCATCCGGTTAGTTGGCCTGATGTGGCCGAACCGGAATTCGGAAATGGAGACCCGCATGGACGGCGAGGTTCATACCTCGGGGCACTCGGGATCCTCGCCGGAAGGCGCAGGACTGGAACCCATGCCGCGCCTTTTTGGCGGCCTTTCCGGCAGACTTCTCTGGCTTACCGTCATCTTCGTCATGCTGGCGGAAATCCTGATCTTCGTCCCATCCGTCGCAGGCATGCGCATGAACTGGCTGCGCGACAGGCTGGATACGGCTGCGGCTGCGGGTATCGTGATCGATGGTTTGCAGCCGTCGGAGCTTCCCCGCGCGGTGCAGGACGACACGCTTCTGGCCACCGGCACCAAGGTCATCGCGCTCAAGAAGGATGGCACCTCCCGTCTGCTGGCCGCTGCCGACATGCCGCCGCAGGTGGACCAGGTCTTTGACCTCACCGATGTGCCGATGTTGATTTCCATGCTCGACGCTCTCGATACCCTTTTCCTGGGCGGCGGCCGGGTCATGCGCGTTTTCGGGCCGATCGGCGACAGCGACATGATCATCGAGCTGGTCATGACAGACGACGCGCTGCGCAAGGACATGCTGAAATATTCCAAGATGATGTTTCTGCTGTCTTTGCTGATTTCGCTGATTACGGCGGTGCTCATCTTCCTGGCCATCAACCGGATGATGATCATGCCGATCCGCAGGCTGACCCACAGCATGCAGCTTTTCTCCGAATATCCGGAAGATCCGAACCGCGTCTTTACCGGCGACCGGTCACGCGGAGAGCTCGCTGTCGCCGGGCGGCACCTCGCAGCCATGCAGGTGGAATTGCAGCGCACCCTGAAACAGCAGAAGAACCTTGCCGATCTGGGTCTGGCGGTCTCCAAGATCAATCACGACATGCGCAACATCCTGGCGTCGGCTCAGTTGATGTCCGATCGATTGACTGACGTCGACGACCCGATGGTGCGCAGTTTTGCGCCGAAGCTCTTGCGGACGATCGATCGGGCCGTGGGTTACACGAGCGAAGTATTGGCCTATGGGCAGGCATCGGAAGCTGCCCCGCGCCGCCGCCGTATTCGTCTCGCCGATCTCTGCCAGGATGTGCGCGACATCCTTGCGATCGACCCTGACGCCAGCATCGAATTTCTCGATCAGATCCCCTCCGATGTCGAGGTGGATTGCGACAGCGAGCAGCTTTTCCGGGTGATCCACAATATCTGCCGCAATGCCCTGCAGGCCCTTATGAACTTCGACCCCGAGGACACGTCGATGGTCCGGCGCATTACCGTCTCGGCGCATCGGATCGGCAGCGTCGTCAGTATTACGGTCGACGATACCGGCCCCGGCATGCCGCGCAAGGCACGTGAAAACCTGTTTTCCGCGTTCCGCGGCTCGGCCCGTTCCGGCGGCACGGGTCTTGGCCTGGTGATCGCCCGCGAGCTGGTTCTCGCGCATGGCGGCACGATCGCGCTGGTCGAAAAGCCCGGCCCCGGAACGCAGTTCAGGATCGAGATTCCCGACCGCCCGGTTTCGCTGGATGACTACCGGGCCCGCGCTTGATGCTAATAGGTGTTACTTCTCAACGGCTTGAGCGAGAAGTGACAGTAAAATGACGTTGCTCTCGGTAAAATCGCTTGCAATCTTTCGCGGCACCCTTTAGAGGATCGCCACGCAAGCGGTGACGCACTGCTTGCCTACGCACCCGTAGCTCAGCTGGATAGAGCACCAGACTACGAATCTGGGGGTCAGGAGTTCGAATCTCTTCGGGTGCGCCATTTTTCCCCACATCAATGATACTCTCCCGAAGCGCCGGTTAACCGCCATTTGCTTGTTGATCCTCGTCGCTGGCCGTGCCACGTGCAAGGTGAAGTGTTCTTCCGCGAGGGGCGGCAATGGATCGAGATGGCGGCGTTGTGGATCTGCGGGAACGGCCCGGGCAGGGTGGCTGGCTTGCGAATTTTCTGGCGGGCGGATTGTGGCCGGCGACGCTTTTTTTGGGCCTCTATTTTATCCTCAGCATCGGTACGCGCCTGGTTCTGCCCCATTCGCTGACACTCGATGAGGCTGAGCAGTCGCTGTTCTCGCAATATTGGCTTGCCGGTTACGGCCCGCAGCCGCCCTTCTACAATTGGCTGCAGAACGCTTTTGTAAGCGTCATGGGGATCTCGCTGCTCGCGTTGACGTTGCCGAAGTTCGCGATGCTGCTTCTTTGCTATCTCTTCTTTGGTTTCGCGGCGCGAGAAATCGACGGGCGGCCGGGCTTTGCGGCTATGACGATGCTGAGCCTGCTGACGCTGCCGCAGGTCTCCTACATGCCGCAGCAGGATCTCACGCATACGGTCGCGGTGCTGATGGCGACCTCGCTGTTTCTCTACGGCTTGTTCCGAACCCTCGCCCGTCCGGATTGGGCAGGTTATGCCGTGCTGGGACTGGCGATCGGCATCGGCACCATATCGAAATACAATTTCGTGCTGCTTCCCGCAGCAACGGTCGTTGCCGTCTTTGCCGACAGGGAATGGCGCGCCCGCCTCTTCGACATCCGTATCCTGCTGACGGCGGTGATCAGCCTGGCGATCATCATGCCGCATGCGCTCTGGCTGCTCGGCAATCTGGACCTGGCAACCAAGGGCACGATCAGCAAGATGGTCGAAGCGAACGCTCCGCATGGAATTGCCCGCATTGCCCGCGCTCTTGGCTCGCTCGTGCTCGCCTGCCTCGCTTTCGGCGCCCTGACCGTGGTTATTTTCGCGGTAGCCTTCAAAGGGCAGGTCAAGCAGGCATTGAAAATGAGCACCCGCTGGACGCGTCTCCTGGGCGTCATGATGCTGGTTTCGCTGCTTGGCGTGGTTCTGGTAATCCTTTTCGCCGGCACGACGAAAATCACCGAACGCTGGCTGGATCCCTATCTTCTGGTGCTGCCGCTTTACCTGCTCCTGAAGTTCAGAGGGGCCGGAGCGGACATTGTGGGAAGCCTCAAGCGGTTCGTGCCGGTTTTCCTGGTCATCATGGTGGTTACGCTGATCCCGCTGGCGGCAAAGACGGTGACCGCAGGAATGACCGGCGGTTATACGAGGATCAATTATCCATTCGCAGTTATCACCGAAACGCTGAAAGCGGAGGGGGAGCCGTCACTGATCGTTGCCGGCGGCACTCATCTTGGCGGGAATA
The DNA here is from genome assembly GCA_900469955.1 of Hyphomicrobiales bacterium. GTDB lineage: Bacteria > Pseudomonadota > Alphaproteobacteria > Rhizobiales > Rhizobiaceae > Neorhizobium. The sequence continues at coordinate 155,430 of UBYX01000012.1, forward strand.
TGCGCCTGCGGTTCCCCGGCACTCCCGTGGTCGATCCGGGCCGGCCGATCGCGGGATTTCCGCCTGCGGAGTCTCTAAAATCGCCAATCCTGCTTATCTGGCCGATCAATGCGGACACGGTGCAACAGCCGCCCTTTGCTCTTCCGCCGGAAGTGTCGGCGCTGGGCCTTACGGCTTCTCCGCTGCAAGCCCTGTCGCTTCCGCATGAATATGGTGATGGCAGAACCGGCTTGAAGCTCGGTTATCTCTGGCTTCGTTGAAGACCGGAGGCAACCTGATATATCTCTGGCCAAGGTCGCAAGGCGACCAGAAAAACCTCAAGGAGATCCCCGGATGGCTGAAACGGAAAAAGTGGCGCTGATCACCGGTGGCGGGCGCGGCATGGGCGAAGCGATCGCCCGCGAGCTTTATGCCGAAGGATATAAACTGGCGCTGATGTCGCCTTCTGAAAGCTGCGAAAAGCTGGCCGGAGAACTGGGCGGCGTAGCTTCTCGCGGCGTTGCCGAGAAGGCGGAGGACATCCAGGCGATATTCGACCTGACCATGAAGACCTACGGGCGGATCGACGCGGTCGTGAACCATACGGGCCATCCGCCGAAGGGAGATCTGCTGGAGATTTCTGACGAGGCCTGGACCCTTGGGTCCGACATGATGATCCTGTCGCTGGTGCGAATGGCCCGACTCGTCACGCCGGTCATGCAGAGACAGGGCAAGGGCGCCTTCGTCAACATCACCACTTTCGCGGCCTACGAGCCGTCGCTGGTCTTCCCCGTTTCCTGCACCTACCGCGCGGCGGCGGGCGCTTTCACCAAGCTTTATTCCGATCGTTATGCGGCCGACAATATCCGGATGAACTGCATCCTGCCCGGCTATATCGACAGCCTCAACCACAAGCCGGAAACGGCCGAAAAAATACCGATGAAAAGAATCGGTCATGTGGAGGAGATCGCCAAGACGGCGGCGTTCCTTCTTTCCGACGGCGCTGGCTATATCACCGGCCAGAACATCCGCGTCGATGGCGGTGTCACGCGTCACGTCTGATCGGAGGAATGAGATGAGGTGGAAACGCACCATTCAACTGCTGGACGTCCATTGCGAAGGCGAGATCGGCAAGGTCGCGATCGGGGGAGTTCCGAAAATCCCGGGCGAAACGCTCGCTGCGCAGCTTCAGTGGCTGAATACTGATCCGAAGGGCAGGGAGCTTCGTCGCTTTCTTTGCCTCGAGCCGCGGGGTGCGCCGATCGGTTCCGTCAATCTGCTTCTGCCGGCGAAACACCCTGATGCAGATGCCGCCTTCATCATCCTGCAACCGGACCAGGCGCACGCCAGTTCCGGCTCCAATTCGATCTGCGTCACGACGGCCCTCTTGGAATCGGGAATCGTCGAGGTGAAAGAGCCGGAGACGGTCGTGACCCTGGAAACAGCGGCCGGCCTGGTGAAGGCAACGGCAACCTGCCGCGACGGACGCTGCGAAAAGGTGAAGCTCACCATGGTGCCGTCTTTCGTGCATGACCTCGACGTCACGCTGGAGACGCCGCAATGGGGCCAGATCAAGCTCGATCTTTGTTACGGCGGCATCTTTTACGCCCTTGTCGATGTCAGCCAGATCGGCCTGACGATCGAAAAGAGCAATGCTGCGGCGCTCGTTCAGGCCGGAATGGTGCTAAAGGATCTGATCAACAGCAAAATCCCGGTCGTTCATCCGGAGATCCCGGCGATCTCGGGCGTCGCTTACGTCATGTTCCGGGATACGGAGGCCGACGGCACGGTCCGTACTTGCACGACCATGTGGCCGGGCCGTGCTGACCGCTCTCCTTGCGGAACCGGGAACTCGGCCAATCTGGCGGCGCTTCACGCGCGCGGCCGGGTGAAGGTGGGCGACATATTCAGGTCGCGATCGATCATCGGCTCCCAGTTCGAAGTGGGGCTTGCAGCAGAAACGACAGTTGCGGGGAAGCCGGCGATCATTCCCACGATCACCGGCCGCGGCTTTACGTTTGGGCTTCACCAGATTGCGCTCGATCCCTTTGACCCGCTGGCAGAAGGTTTCGCAATGACCGATGTCTGGGGCCCCTCCGCCGGGGAGATCTAGATCTCCTTGCCGGTGGTCGTGGGAGTGTTCATGTCGCCCGGTTTCAGCACGAGCGAGTTGACGCTTTCAGATTCGGCCGGGTCGGCCGGCGCCGGAACGGCACCGAGTTCCTGCATCTGCAGGAATTTGTAGGCTCCGAAAACGTCGCCGCTCTCTCCGGCCTCGCGGTACATTTCGGCCGCCTTGACGACGTTGGCGTCGATCCCTTCGCCGGCTTCGTACATCAGGCCGAGATTGATCATGGCATCCGTATTGCCACGCTGGGCGGCCAGATCGTACCAGGCGATAGCGGTCTGATCGTCCTCGGGCACGAGATGACCTTCGTCGTAGATCGCGCCGATGTTGAAGGCGGCGGTGTCGTCGCCCTCGGCCGCGGCCTTGCCGAACCACTGCAGGGCATTTTGAACGTCCGGCTTGGTGCCGAGCCCATCGCGGTATGCGACGCCGAGGTTGTAGGCCGCAAGCACGTTACCGCTTTGGGCGGCTTCCTGGTAAAATTTGAATTCCGCCTGTTCGTCGCCCAACCGGCCCATCAACATGCCGAAATTCACCTTGGCTGCCGGATATCCGGCCTGGACGGCGACATTATACGCGCTCATCGCCTGGTCCGCCTGCTGGGCCTTGTTGAGAGCGCGGCCGAGCTGGTAGGCGAAACGCGGATTGCCGGTGCTTTCGAAGGCCACGCGACAGGCGTCGACGGCGGTTCCATCGATTTCACCGATGTCGACTGGTGCAAATGCATTGTTGCGCTGCTGATCATAGGGGCTGCCGGCGAGCCGGTCGCATTCGCCCTGCATGGTCGAGACGAGCTTCAGGCTTGCGCGCTCCTCGGCGCCCGGGGAAGCCGTCAGTGCGCAAAGCGCAACGACAGTACCAGTGGCAAAGGCGAATCCCTTGTTGACTTTAAAGACGCGGGATTTCATTGTGTGCTCCGCTTCACAGATCCTTAAGATTGACTAACGAACGCCTAAAGCGGACGCGGGTTCCTTGCGCCTCGGGCTTTCCGCCGCGATCTCTCCTTCCTATTCTGCACATTTGCGTGATGCGTGATATTTGGCAGATGAGATGCCCGGGACCGCCTCAATCATCACATGTGATTGTTTTGGATGAGTCGTTGGTGGTATGCGGGTGCAATCGAACACTTCCGGAAGCTCCTGATGAAGACACTCACTCTCCGCCGCCCCGATGATTGGCATCTGCATCTGCGCGACGGCGCGGTTCTGGAAGGCGTGATCGGCGATTCAAGCCGCCATTTCGCCCGCGCCATCATCATGCCCAACCTTGTGCCGCCGGTCGTGACGACGGCGGACGCGCGGGCCTATCGGGATCGCATCCTCGCAGCCCTTCCCGCGGGCGACCGGTTCGAGCCGTTGATGACGCTCTACCTCACGGAGCACACCGATCCGCGCGACGTGGAGGAGGGCCGCAAAAGCGGCCTCATCACCGCGGTAAAACTTTACCCCGCCGGTGCCACCACGAATTCCCACGGCGGTGTCCGGGACCTCGACAAGGCCATGCCGGTGCTGGAGCGCATGGCAAAGATCGGCCTGCCGCTCTGCGTGCATGGCGAGGTAACGACGCCGGAGGTGGATATCTTCGACCGTGAAGCCGTGTTCATCGAAACCGTTCTAGACCTGCTACGCCGGCGCTTGCCCGAACTCAAGATCACCATGGAGCACGTGACGACCGCGGACGGGATCGACTACATCAAGTCGTCCAAGAGTAATCTGGCGGGATCGATCACCACCCACCATCTGATCATCAACCGCAATGCCATCCTAGTCGGCGGCATTCGCCCGCATTACTATTGCCTGCCGGTCGCCAAGCGCGAGAACCACCGCCTAGCGCTCCGTGCCGCGGCGACCTCTGGCGATTCGCGCTTTTTCCTCGGTACCGATTCCGCTCCGCATGTCGATCCGTTGAAGGAATGCGCCTGCGGCTGCGCCGGCATATACACCTCCGTAAATACCATGAGCTGCCTGGCCCACGTATTCGAGCAGGAAAATGCCCTGGACAAGCTCGAGGCGTTTACCTCGCTCAGCGGTCCAGCATGGTACGGGCTGAAGCCGAATGAGGAAATGATCACACTTGAGAAGCGGGATCAGCCGGTGGATTTTCCAAGCAAACGCGATACTGAGGCTGGGGCGATCACAGTCTTCGATCCTGGGTTCCCATTATATTGGGAGGCACTTTAAAAGTGATTACTAATCAAGGCGGGGTTAGTAGCATTGATACTTTGTAAGTAACCTTTTAGAGAGGATCGAGATCTAGCTTCGGCGCAAGATTTTCCGGTGGGTAGACCCGAAGAGACGCTGGCATGATGCTTGATTATCAATCTCTTCTCCTCGCCTTGGGGGTTTCGGCGGCGTGCCTGATGGTGACGCTGTTCGGCACCTGGGTTTCGCGCCGCACCGATTCCTTCCTGCTCACACTGGTAGTGGCCCTCTGCTTCATCGTTTCGGGCATCATCGCCTATAGCTCCTATACCGTGGCAACAGGCATCCTGCGCGTATCCATCGCCTATGCATTCCTGATGGCCGGCTTCTGCACCACCTATGCTGCGTCCGTGCAGTTCCGCACGGGCAAGAAGCCGTGGAGGCTTGCGACCGCTCTCACCGTCGCCGCCATCCTTTTCGGTCTTCCTTTGCTGATTGCCGGGTTCGACGGTGTCGGGCTCATTGTGATGAACATCCTCACTGCGCTGCTGTTGACGGGTACGGGTTGGCAATATTGGCGCACCCGCGCGGAAGCGCCCGGTCCCCTTTGCGGCATGGCGGTTCTCTACGTGCTCAGCGGTCTGTCGTTCGTATTGTGCGCCGGCGTCCTGATCAGCGATGGCAACTGGGTTATGGGCCATGCTCCGGACAATTGGGCCGAAAATCTCAATATCGGCGTCTGCATTGCCGGCATGACGGGGATCGGATCCCTCTCGCTCGCGCTGCACCAGTGGCGCATGGCCGCTCATCATCGGCGCGAGGCCATGACCGACATGCTCACCGGTCTCCTGAACAGGCGAGCCCTTTTCGAGGAGCATGGCACGCGCCGGATAGGCCCTTCCACCGCTGTGGTCGTTTTCGATATCGATCGCTTCAAGTCCATCAACGACGAGCACGGCCACGCCGCCGGCGATATGGTGCTTAAGACGTTTGCCGAGAATCTGCTGCAAGGGACGTCGCATGTCAAAACTGCCGCGCGCCTGGGCGGCGAAGAATTCGCCTTGATCCTTGATAACGTGCTGCCTGGCAGGGCGGAACGGATTGCCAATGATATCGCCCGTCGTTTCGCGGCGCGTGAAATACTGGTCGGCGAATGCGTCGTGATGTGCACGGTCAGCGCAGGTGTTTCAACGGGTGCCGCGGGCGGGCAGTCTTTCGAAACCGTATTGGGCCTTGCAGACGGGGCGCTCTATGAAGCCAAGCGCGCCGGCCGCAACCGCGTCGAGGTGGCGGGTTATCTCCGGCCCGTCGATCTTTCCGACACGCGCAGCAGCGCCTGATCCCACCGTTATTTATCGCATCGTCTGGCGCGCCGGCCCGCATGCTGCTATTGCGGCCCGTGGTTGCCAAACAGGAGCGGGCGCATGATTCAGACCACATTTCCGGAACGCGGCGTAATGGCCGAACTGATGGCGAAGATGCTCTGGGAGATCGGAGCAGTCCATTTCAGCGCTGATAAGCCCTACAAGCTTTCCTCCGGCATGATGAGCCCCGTCTATATCGACTGCCGCAAACTGATCTCCTATCCGCGCATCCGCTCGGCGATCATGGATTTTGCCGCCGCGACGGTGATGCGCGATGCCGGCTTCGAGAAATTCGATTGCGTGGCAGGGGGCGAGACGGCCGGCATTCCCTTCGCGGCCTTCCTGGCCGAGCGCCTCGGCCTGCCGATGATCTATGTCCGCAAGGCACCGAAGGGCCATGGCCGCAACGCCCAGATCGAAGGTCATATGCCTGAGGGAGCCCGGGTTCTGGTCATCGAGGATTTGACAACCGCTGGCGGCAGCATGTTCAAGTTCATCGACGCAATCCGAGCTGCCGGCGGCGTGGTCGATCACGGCATCGCGCTCTTTTTCTACGGCATCTTTCCGGAAGCCGAACAGCGCTTCTCGAACGGTAAGGTTCAGCTTCATCATATCGCGACATGGCGGAACGTGCTGGCTGCTGCCCGCGAAGGCAGGCTGTTCGATGACAAGACGCTTTCGGAAGTCGAAGCGTTTCTCGATGCGCCGCTCGCCTGGTCGGGGCGCAACGGCGGCGTCAGCGAACTCGCCCTCTGAATTTTTGCTCTGGCAATTTTACAAAAGCTCGCTTAATCGATTGAAATACACCTTGGACTGGCGCGGGAGGCTCCTATGATTTTGTGCTGCGGCGAAGCCCTGATCGACATGCTTCCGCGCGAAACCATGCTCGGCGAAAACGGCTTTGCCCCTTACGCCGGCGGAGCGGTCTTCAATACTGCCATCGCGCTCGGCCGCTTGGAGCAGCCCACCGCCTTCTTCACCGGTCTGTCGGACGACATGATGGGCGATATCCTGCGGGACACGTTGCGCAAGAGCAAGGTGGATTTCAGCTACTGCGCGACGCTCTCCAGGCCCACGACCATCGCCTTCGTCAAGCTGGTCGACGGCCACGCCTCCTACGCTTTCTATGACGAAAACACCGCCGGCCGGATGATCACCGAGGCCGACCTGCCCGCTCTCGGCGAGGATTGCGAAGCCCTTCATTTCGGCGCGATCAGCCTCATCCCCGAACCCTGCGGCTCCACCTATGAGGCCCTGCTGGTGCGGGAGCATGCAAAGCGGGTCATATCGCTGGATCCGAACATTCGTCCGGGTTTCATCAAAGACAAGGCGTCCCACATGGCGCGTATCCGTCGCATGGCGGCGATGTCCGATATCGTCAAGTTTTCGGATGAAGACCTGGTCTGGTTCGGCCTCGAGGGCGACGAGGAGACGCTGGCCCGCCACTGGCTGCATCACGGCGCAAAGCTGGTTGTCGTCACGCGCGGTGCACAAGGTGCGGCCGGTTACACGGCCAATCACAAAGTGACCGTGCCGAGCGAGAAGGTAACCGTAGTGGATACCGTGGGCGCCGGGGATACATTCGACGCCGGCGTTCTTGCTTCGCTGAAGAAGCAGAACCTTCTGACGAAGGACCAGGTCGCCAACCTCTCGCAGGACCAGATCGCCAACGCATTGGCACTCGGTGCCAAGGCCGCCGCCGTTACCGTGTCGCGCGCCGGCGCCAATCCGCCCTTCGCAAACGAGATCGGGCTCTAATCCAGCTCCAATGAGAGCCGGATTGTCCGACTTTCTGGTTTTCATACGCCGGCGAGTTGAAAAGCTGGCGCGTAAAAAGACCGCCTAACGGCTTCTTCCGAGAAATCGAAGGCGGCTTCAGACCTCGGTTTGCGGCTGTTCCGCAGGCCGGAATTCCAGGATATCGCCCGGCTGGCAATCCAGGACCTCGCAGATCTTCTCCAGCGTCTCGAACCGCACGCCGCGCACCTTGCCGGACTTGAGAAGCGAGATGTTCTGTTCGGTGATGCCGATGCGCTCTGCAAGCTCCTTGGAACGCATCTTCCGTTTTGCCAGCATCACGTCGAGATTGACCACGATCGGCATTTCAGATGATGCTCCGGTTCTCGGCCTCTATCTCCGTTGCGATCATCATCACCTGTCCCATCACGAGCAATAGGCCGCAGACGACCAGAAGCATCGCTTCGGTGGTGCCGAAGCTGATGGCGAGAATGCCTTGTCCAGGCGGGTTGGCGTAGGTCACGAGGAGAATGGCCACTGTCCGGGACAGGATCATGCTGATCGCACCGGCCAGCGCAAACTGACCGGAGCGCCAAAGCAGCATCCCGCTTTCCGCCGTGAAGACGTTACCTTTTTCAAAGCCGTCGAAAAGGCGCCACACGGTAGCAAGGCCACCAAAGATGAGCAGGAAATTGGCCGTGGCAAGAATGATCAGTCCAGCCATACCAAACGGCGTGATGGTCATTTGCCACGATCCTGCCATCAGGTGTTCCTGGATGGTCGCTCGGAAACCCGGCCAATCGAAGAACGGTTGCCAGATGACGTAGATCGCGGAGACCACGAGAAGTGCGGCAATTGCCGTCACCAGCATCTTCATCCACCGGCTCAGTTGCCGGATCCTTCGAAATGGCTCGCCTGACATAGTTTCCACGTCCCAATTGCATAAATTAATGTAAAACGATAATTGATTCGCGTCAATCAATATCGGAGCCAAGTCTCATGAGGTCGTTGTCCCGTATTGCGGCTCTTGCCGCTGCCCAAAGTCTTGCGATCGGTTTAGCAGGATGCATGTCATTCCCTTCGTTTAAAACCTCGCCGCTGGAGGCCGATCCCCATCATGTCCAGCTTGCAATCGTGATGCCCAAGGACCTGGTCCTGAAGAAAGGTGATGTGGTGCTGTCTCTTGCCTGGCAGCCGAAGGAGGGTGCGCCGCTTAAGGGCGACTACCACCTGGATGTCGCCGATGGCGCGGCAAGACCGGACGTGCCCGTCCGCGTTGCTGCCGGTCAGCATGTCCGGCTGGTTTATTTCGGGCAGACGGATGCCGAGAATTTCCGCAAGCTTCGTCTGTTCATCCTCGACCGCAAAGCCAGGGGGCAGGAAGGGCGCGGCAGTATCGCGGTGGATTTCCGCAGTGCCTGCTGGAATGGCGATTTCCCCGCGGATGGCCGGCCGCTACCGATTTCGGCCTATATCCGGATGGCGCCGGACGAAGCCTTCACCGAAGTCGTCTCGCCGACGGACGTGCGCAAGCTCGCGCAGCAGTGGCGCGTCGCGAGCATTCCGTCCTGCGCACCCTCGTCCTAGCTTCGGGCTGACAACAATGCCTTCACCAGCCCCTGAGTCGAGCTGTCATGCCCGGCGGCGCTTTCTCTGCCTTCGACGACCGGCAGCAAGCCTGTAGCGAGCTCCTTGCCGAGTTCGACGCCCCATTGGTCGAAGGAGTTGATGCGGAACAGGACGCCTTCCACGAAGACGCGATGCTCATAAAGCGCGATCAGGCGGCCGAGCGCGAACGGGGTCAGCTTGTCGTACACGAAGGTGATCGATGGGCGGTTACCGTTAAAGACGCGGTGCGGGGCGATGAAATCGGCCTGCTTCTCATCCATGCCCTTGGAGGTGAGCTGTTCCTTGGCCTCGCCGAAGGTGCGGCCCTTCATCAGCGCTTCAGACTGGGCAAGGCAATTGGCGATCAGCAGTTCGTGCTGATGGCGCAGATGCGGTTCGAAACCGTTGGCCGCGATCATGAATTCAGCGGGGATGATGCTCGTGCCTTGGTGGATCAGCTGGTAGAAGGCGTGCTGGCCGTTGGTGCCCGGTTCCCCCCAGACAGCGGGGCCGGAATTGCCTTCGACCGGCTTGCCGTCGATCGTCACGCCCTTGCCGTTCGATTCCATGTCGAGCTGCTGCAGATAGGCGGGAAAGCGCAATAGCCGCTGATCATAGGGCAGGATGGCGCGTGTCGGGTAACCCAGCACGTTGCGATGGTAGAAGCCGATCAGCCCGAGCAGCATCGGCAGGTTCTGCCGTGTCGAGGCGGTGCGGAAATGCACATCCATCGCATGGGCGCCGTCGAGGAACCGTCCGAAATTTTCGGCCCCGATGGCGATCATCAGAGGCAGGCCGATCGCCGACCAGATGGAGTAGCGGCCGCCGACCCAGTCCCAGAAGCCGAACACGCGGTCGCTTTCGATGCCGAAGGCCGAAACCTTATCGAGCGCGGTGGAGACGGCCGCAAAATGATGCTTCACCGCCGCCTCTCCGAGTTTCTCGGCGATGAAGGCACGGGCGGAAGCCGCATTGGTCATGGTCTCGATTGTCGTGAAGGTTTTCGAGGCGATGACGAACAGGGTCGTTTCCGCATCGAGCAGCTTCAACGTGTCGGCAATATGCGCTCCGTCGACGTTCGAAACGAAATGCGCGCGGGGGCCGTCGTGGAAAGGAGCAAGTGCCAGCGTCGCCATGACAGGGCCGAGATCGGAGCCGCCGATGCCGATATTGACGACGTCGGTGATCTTTTTGCCGGTAGCGCCTTTCAACGCGCCGGCACGGATGCCGTCTGCAAAAGTGCCCATGGCGGCGAGGACCGCATTGACATCCGGCATGACATCCTTGCCGTCGACCAGAACCGGCCTGTTGGATCGGTTGCGGAGCGCCGTATGCAGCACGGCCCGCCCCTCGGTGAAGTTGATCGGAACGCCCGAAAACATCTCCTCGCGTTTTTTGGCGACGCCTCCGACCTCGGCCAGCCTTTCGAGGAGCAACAGCACTTCGTCGTTCACCGCCGTTTTGGAATAGTCCATCAACAGGTCATCGAAGGACGCGCTGAATCGTTCGAAGCGGCCGGGATCGGACGCGAATGCAGCGCGAATGTTCGTGGCATTGGTTTTCGCCACTGCGGATTTCAGGTCTTGGATGATGGCCTGCATGGAGGTTCCTCGCGGTCGGGGAAATGATGAACGGGAACCTATTCGCTTTCCCGGTCAAATCAACCCATTAAGAGCCGTGGTCTGGCAGCTTCTACTGGCCGACGGCCGTCGTCACCGTATTGCCGGCAGCAGTTCCGAGGCGAAGGATCTGCTCGTCGTAGGACCGGCGCGTCGCAGGATCGAAGACGGCAATCGGGGTACTGACGGCGACGCTCGCCGCACCTCCGACCGTTTGCGCGGCGCCGAGCGCCACGGCACCAAGGCGATCGCCGAGCCCAACGTCCGAGTCGGTAACCGCCTGGCCGGCAATCAGTCGGTTGCCGATCAGCTGTACCACTTCCGGACTTTCGGCGAATTTCCCGTGATTGAGCCGATCGCCACCCTTCAAAGCCGTAAGGTCGAGGACGACGATGCCGGCTTTTTCGAATTCCGTTCGATAAGGCTCGACTGTCGGATCGACCTGGCCGAGACGATCGATATTGCCGGAGATCCGCCGGGACAGGCTGAGTGCGCGGTCGTCGCGGGAAACGAAGAGCGTGAAATGCGGTCGCCTGTTGCCAAGCTCGGCAAGCTGCTGGCCGAACACGTCCACGTCGAGATCGGGCGAAGCGAGAATGACGTTCTGGATTTTAGGCGCAACGCGTCCGTCGCGGATCGCCATCTGCCGCAAGGCCTCGACCGTCAGCCAGGAGCCCATCGAATGCGCCATGATGGTGACTTCGCCGACACTCGGCTCCTTGGACAGGCGATGCAACATCTCTTCCAGTGCGTCGCGCGAATAGTTCGTGCTTTCCTTGTCGTAGTTATAGGCAAAAATGCTGCCGCGCGAGGGCCAGGTGAAGAGCACCGGTGCCACGTCCGCCTTGGAATCATGGACGATCTGGGCGAACCGGTAGACCGCGTCCTCGTAGCGATTGTTGAATCCGTGTACGAAGACCATCACCCGCCGGCTTTTCGGCAGGTGCTGTCTCAGCCAGCCCTGCGCACCGGGCCGATCGAGCGGCGTTACGGAAACGGTCGCAAATTCCTTGGCGGGATTGGCGGGCAGCCTGGCAGGCCACTGAACCTGGCCGACCTTGCGGGCGCGGTCGGGAGGAATGGAGACGGCGATTTCCGTGATCTGCGGCTCCTTGCCACGCTCCCCGGAAAACAGCACGCCCGGCGTTTCGGTTGGCCGCCGTGTCGTGGCCACGAGTACATCGACCTTGGTAGCGCCATCAGCTCGAGCCGCGGTCGGAATCAAAACGCCTTCCGGCCGCCCGGCGCAGCCCGACAAGACAGCCAGTGTCGCGACGACAGCAATCAGACGAAGCGGATAAACGGCGCGGCTCACCAAGCGAACTCCAACATGCTCTTTGCCCACCCCTGACGGAAGCGCTAGTCAAGGAACGCTGTTGCGTCCAGAGCCAAGGCTTCGATTCAAGCAGTGGGACCGGTCCTTGTTGTCGATCTGTCGCCGCGATGCAACGGCGTCAGCCGCGCAGTTCGCGCCGCAGGATCTTCCCGACGTTCGATTTCGGCAGTTCGGTGCGGAATTCGATAAAGCGTGGCCGCTTGTAATTCGTGAGATTTTCGACGCAATGGGCCTTGATCTGCGCTTCCGTCAGGTTGGGGTCCTTTTTGACCACGAAGAGTTTGACCGCCTCGCCGGAATGTTCGTCAGGTACCCCGATCGCAGCGCATTCCAGCACGCCCGGATGCTTGGCGACGACCTCCTCGACCTCGTTCGGATAGACATTGAAGCCCGAAACCAGGATCATGTCCTTCTTGCGGTCGACGATCTTCGTATAGCCCTGGCGGTCCATGTAGCCCATGTCGCCGGTCCGGAAGAAGCCGTCGGCGGTCATCACCTTGGCGGTTTCGTCGGGACGGTTCCAATAGCCGGCCATGACCTGGGGCCCCCTGATGCAGATTTCACCGACACCGCCCAGTTCGACCTCCGCACCGTCGTCGTCGCGGATCGAAATCTCCGTCGATGATATCGGCAGGCCGATCATGCCGCTGAACTCTGTCGCATCCAGCCGGTTTGCGGTGGCGACGGGAGATGTCTCGGACAGGCCGTAACCTTCGGTGATCTGGCAGCCGGTCATCTTCAGCCAGCGCTCGGCGACCGGACGCTGCACCGACATGCCGCCGCCGAACACCAGCAGCAGCGACGAGAAGTCGAGTTTCTGGAAATCCGGATTGTTCATCAGCGCGTTGAACAGCGTGTTGAGACCGGGAAAGACGTGGATCTTGTACTTCTGAAGTTCCTTGACGAAGGCCGGGATGTCGCGTGGGTTGGCGATCAGGATGTTGTGGCTGCCCGTCGCGACCCCCATCAGCGAATTCACCGTGAGTGCGAAGATGTGGTAGAGGGGCAGGGCGCAGAGGAACTGGAGCTGATCCGGCCGCGGCTTGGTCAGGAATGCCGTCTCGAGCCAAGTCCCCATCTGCTCCTTGTTGGCGAGCAGGTTCGAATGGGTGAGGATCGCTCCCTTGGAGACACCTGTCGTGCCGCCGGTATATTGCAGAAAGGCGATGTCGCGACCGTTCACCTCGACCGGGTTTACGGTCAGTCGCGCGCCCTCGTCACGCACCTGCTTGAAGCTCTTGGCCGAGGCAAGCGACCATTCCGGCACTAGCTTCTTTATCTTGCGCACGACCAGATTGACGATATGTCCCTTGAGGCCCAGCATGTCGCCCATGGTTGCAACAACCACATGCTTCACTTCCGTGTTCGGCAGCGCCTGCTGCACGGTTCGGGCAAAATTTTCCAGGACGAAGATCGCCTTGGCGCCGGCATCCTTCAACTGGTGCTCCAGCTCCCGCGGCGTATAGAGCGGGTTGACGTTCACGACGACCAGGCCGACGCGAAGGATGCCGTAGACGATCACCGGGTTCTGGAGGATGTTCGGCAACATCACCGCTACGCGGTCGCCCTTGACCAGTCCCTGCGCCTGCAGCCATGCCGCAATTTTGTGGCTTTCCGCTTCAAGTTGCCGGAAAGTGAGTGCTTTTCCCATGCTGGAAAAGGCCGGGCGGTCCGCAAAGCGTGAGCAGCTATCTTCAAAAAGTTCGCCCAGCGAGCGATGCGTCAGCGGCGGAATTTCCTCCGGCACCGTCGGCGGATATGAGGCCAGCCAGATCTTGTCGGGATTGGCGTCGGTGCGTGCAGTGACTTCGCTCATATGGAACCTCCTCCATCATTCTTCTTGTTTCGCGCTTGCCAAAGCGTGCAGCAAAGTCCTCCACCCTGCCGCCAGAAACAGATTATGCCATGGTCCTATGGCGTAAAGCCATAGTCTCTGTTTTGAACAGCTATATAACCTTAACGTAAACGTCAACCTGGCCGAGTGGGACCGGTACCTATGCCGACGGGGAGGAACATACGAGACGGCAAGACGTTTTCCCCTTGGTAACATCAAAGTAACACGAGGAAACCAAGGAGGTGCGTAATGTTGCATCATGAACCCCGAGCCGGTCAGGATCCCTACGTCAAGGATACGCCGTCGCTGATTGCGAGCGACAAGGTGGAAGGCACCCGGGTCTATGGCGCGGACGGCAAGCACATCGGTTCGATCGAGCGCGTGCTTCTCGAAAAGCGCGGCGGTCGGGTGGCCTATGCGGTCCTGAGTTTTGGCGGCTTTCTCGGAATGGGCGACGACTATTATCCGCTGCCGTGGGAGAAACTGCGCTACGACGAACAACTCGACGGATATCGCATCGATCTGACCAAGGACCAGATCACGGGTGCCCCGCGCTATCGCGATCTGAACGATGATACCTGGTACAATGACAAGGGCCGGACGATCTACGACTATTACGGCGTGCCACCGTACTGGATGTAACTCGACATTTGAAAGCTTCAGGAGGCTCCGCCGTTCGCGGGGCCTCTTTTCATTTGCTTAAATCTATTCTGGCACGCTGCCTCCGCCCCGATGGAAACCGAGGCGAGAGGACGGCAAATGGGCATGACGGCGGATAAGACGGGTGGCGTCCGGGATCTGGAGCGGGAGGATCTGCCGTCGGTCGCTCAGTTGTTTCAGAAGACCTTCCGGGACTCCGAGCCCCTGCGGCCGTCGATGATCCAGTATTTCCGCGATATCTATTTCGATCATCCCTGGTACGACGACGAAATCCGCTCGAAAGTGTTTGTCAGCGCGGCCGGCGAGGTCGAGGGATTCATAGGCGTTTTCCCATCGCGGCTGGAGCTTGACGGCAGATCGCTGCGGGCGGCCTTCGCGGGGTCGATGATGGTCGATCGGCCGGAACAGAACCCATTGGCGGGTGCGCGCCTTCTGCGTTCCTTCCTGGCCGGACCGCAGGATATTTCGCTTACCGAAACCGCCAATGCGCTTGCCCTTGGCATGTGGCAGAAGCTCGCTCTGCCACTCGATATCGCCTACAGCCTCAACTGGCTTCGCGTCTTGCGCCCAGCATCGGCTGCCGTTCAGGTTGCCGAACGTGCGGTAAAGGCTGCCCGCCTCTTGCGTCCGGTCGGTGCCCTTGCCGACGGATTGATCGAAAAGATGGGGGCTTCGCCCTTCCGCGCGCCCAAAGTCCATGGTGTGGGCCGGGCGAACTTCTGGGATGCGCCGCGCGAGGAGTTCATCGAGGCGGTCTTGAAACTTGCTGACACTTTCCCGCTGAAGCCGCAATGGGACCGGTCGACGCTTGAATGGTTCATGGATCAGGCGGAACAGAAACGCCAGTATGGAAAGCCCGTCTGGCGTATCGCTGAATCCCGCAGCGGTCAGCTCGTCGGCTGTTACGTCTACTATGGGCGTCCGGGCGGTATTGCCTGGCTTCTGCAGGCGCTCTGCTCGCCGGCCGTCGCGGGCGACCTTGTGGAGGATCTTTTCGCCCACGCCGATGCCAGCGGTTGCGCCGCGATCCGTGGTGCCGGTCACCCCTGGCTGACACCGGAACTCATCAGCCGCAAGACAATGTTCTATGGCCGCGCCTTCTTTGTCGCCCACGCCAAGGACAAGTCGCTGCTGGAGCCGGTCAAGACAGGGCAAGGCCTGATCAGCGGCCTCGCCGGCGAAAACTGGACCCGCCTGATCGGCGACGATTTCGACTAAATACCACCGAATCTCGAAAGCCGAACTTGTTGTTCCTGATCGCAACAGTTTGATAGCATCGCGGACTTCTTAGGACCTCCTCGTTTCATGCGGAAGGCTGCATGGATCGGTCACTCAAGTACGCGTATCCTTGGCTTGCCGGCAATCCGGGCGGGGAGGTTCGCGTGATCGCTGAATATGACGATCTTGATGGCCTGGGGTTGGCCGCACTGGTCAGGTCGCGAGCGGTATCCGCCGCCGAGGTCGTCGAAACCGCCATCCACAGGATCGAGACGAGGAACCCGGCTCTCAATGCGGTCATACGGCCGATGTTCGACGAAGCACTAAGGGCGGCGCTTGCGGCCGATGGCAATGCGCCATTCGCGGGCGTCCCCTTTCTGCTGAAGGACCTGCTTTCGATGGTGGCCGGCGTACCCACATCGCAAGGTAACCGTCTTCTGGCGAAGCTCCCGGCGTCGGGTGACTCCGAACTCGTCAAGCGCTGGAAAAAGGCAGGGCTGATCATCCTTGGCAAGACAAATACGTCGGAGTTCGGACTGACACCCTATACGGAACCCGAGGCCTTTGGTCCGACGCGAAATCCCTGGGACCCGGCTCGAACTCCCGGCGGGTCCAGCGGGGGTTCGGCGGCGGCGGTCGCTTCCCGAATGGTCCCGATCGCCTCGGCGGGAGATGGCGGGGGATCTATCCGTATCCCAGCATCCGCCTGCGGTCTCTTCGGAATAAAGCCGACGCGCGGCAGAACGCCCGCCGGCCCGTTCATGGGCGAACCTTGGGCAGGATTTTCCGTGGAGCATGTTCTGACGCGCTCGGTACGTGATTCCGCTGCTCTGCTTGATCTCACGCAGGGCGCCGATGCCGGCGCCCCTCACTATCTCCCGCCTTTTTCGGGTTCGTTCCTCAAGGCGCTTGAGCGGCCACCGGGCAAGCTTCGGATTGCCGTGTCTTCCAGCCCGATGCTCGGCACGAAAGTTGACCCGGAGGTCGTCCTGGCATTTGCCGAAGCCGTCAAACTGCTGGAAGAGCTTGGACACGAAGTGGTCGAGGCGGCACCCGTTGTCGATGCGGATGAATTCTCGCTGTCATTCCTGACGGTGCTTGCTGCGGAGATGCGCGCCGACATCGAAGGGGCGGCCAAAGCGGCGGGCGTACCAGTTCGCTCCGGTGATTTCGACGCGTCTACGTTTGGGCTTGGAATGCTTGGACAAACCATTTCGGCAAGCGAGCTTGCCACGGCATTGCGTTATCTCAAGCTGGCTGCCAGAGGGGTTTCGGCGTTCTTCGGCTCGTTCGACGTGCTGATGACGCCGGTGCTTTCCGCAGTTCCTCCGCCAATCGGCGCACTTCAGCCTTCAGCAAACGAGAAGCGGATCATTCGCGCTCTGGCGCGAACGAATGCGGGATGGCTTCTCACGAAGCTCGGCTTCGTGAAGCGAGTGGCGGCGGAAACATTCGGTTTCATCCCGTGGACGCCCGTCTTCAACGTAACAGGACAGCCCGCCATGTCCGTGCCGCTGTCCTGGTCCGCCGGCGGTTTGCCGATCGGCATGCATGTTGTGGGACGATTTGCCGAAGAGGAGACCCTTTTCCGATTGGCTGGCCAGATCGAGGCTACGAGGCCTTCGAACAAGCGCAAACCTCCGGCATATGCCACACCGAGGGCAGCCGGCGCGGCGCTCGGTTAGGCTGCCTTCCAGGCGGAAAGTTGTCCGCTTCCCGCCCTCATCCTGCCGATCAAATAATCCGTAGCCTCAGCCGAGCATTGTCACCGGGTGGGCGTGCAGATATTCGGCGACCTTGCGCTTCGACGCGATATTGCGCCAGACCGCATCCACCTGCTCCGGCGTCAGTCCGGCCGCCTCGCCGACTTCTTCGCGGGCAATGCCGTTGTCGAGGCCGTAGAGGCAAAGGTCCATCCGGTCATAGGGGAGCGAGAAGTAATATTCGTCCTGGCCCTGCGGCAGCGACCACGTATCGGTGGTCGGTGGGCGGCGACGGATCTCGGCGGGCACGCCGAGTGCTTCGGCAAGCTGATAGACCTGGCTCTTGTAGAGATGAGCGATCGGCTTGAAGTCGGCCGCGCCATCGCCGTTCTTCACAAAAAATCCCTGGTCGTATTCCAGCCGGTTCGGTGTGCCGGCGACGGCTGAGTTCAGACGGTCGGCATGGTAGTATTCGATCTGCTTGCGTGTCCGCTGCTTCATGTTGGCGGCGGCGATCATGCCGAGATAGACATCGAGCGGCATGCGGTGGCGGCTTTGCTCTCCGGCCGGATTGGCTACCACCAGCCAGGAAATGTTGTAGCCGCGGCCGGTCAATGCATCTTCCAGCACTACCTTGCAGCCCCAGCCTTCGCCGAATTCAGGCACGATCTGGCGGATGAAGCCGTCGCGGCGGGTATAGCAACCCGCTGCCGCAAGTGCGGGACCGATGTCCTCGAGGACGGTCTCGACGCCCACCGCCTCGGCGAGCGCCTTGCCAAGGCGCAGGCTTTCCGGGTCGCTGTCATGCTCGGGCATGAAGATGCCCGTCACCTTTGCCGGCCCAAGTGCGCGGGCGCAAAGTGCTGCCGTGACGCTGGAATCGATGCCGCCGGAAAGCCCCAGCACGGCGCCGCGTTTCCTCAGGTCCTTCATCACCGTTTCGCGTATCCAGTTCGAGATGCGCTCGATCTCCGCCTCCGCATCGAGCTTCAGCGTATCTGGAGAGAACTTTCCCGTCCTGTCGGCAATTTTCACGGCTCGCATCATGCGACATTCCCCTGTGTCGGTTCGTTGTTGCTGTTGTTGGCGTTCAGCCTGATTTTTCCGGTGGTGGTTCTCGGCAAGGCGTCGCGGAACTCGACGCTTTTGGGCACCATGTAGTCTTCGAGCCGGCCTGCGCAGTGCCGTATGATATCGCGCTCGGTAAGGATCGCGCCTTGGCGGAGCACGACATAGGCGCGGATGACCTCGCCGAAAACCGGGTCCGGGACCCCGCCGACGGCTGCCTCGGCGATCTCGGTCAGCTCGTAGAGCGCCCGCTCGACTTCCTGCGGACTGACCTTCTCGCCGCGGGTCTTGATGATGTCGTCGCGCCGGCTGACGAAATAGAGGAAGCCGTCTTCATCGGCGCGGAAGAGATCGCCGGTATGGAGGCGCCGGCCGAGCGGAAGCGGCACGAGCTTTTCCAGAGTCGTCGACGCGTCGTGCCAATAGCCCAGCATGACATGCGGCCCCTCGACGATTAGCTCGCCGATCACGCCGGGCGGCGCGGGATTGCCGTCTTCATCGATTACATAGGCATGGGTACCGGGGATAGCCTTTCCGGCGGAGAGCGGCCGGCGAGCGACTTCTGCCGGCGGCAGATAGGTGGCGCGCATGCATTCCGTCTGCCCGTACATCAGGAAGAGTTGGGTCTCGGGAAATAGATGCCGTAGCCGTTCGGTGAACGCGGGCGGCATGGCCGCTGCCGCGCTCGTGATATAGCGCAGATGCGGCAGGAAGCCCGGCTCGAGATCCTTCATGCCGACGACGAGCGCGGCCATGGGCGGCACGAGAGGTAAGCCCGTCACCTTTTCCTGCGCCAGCCGCTCCAGGATCTTGCGAGGGAAGGCGAAGCTCTTTTCCAGGATCAACGTGCCGCCGACCATGATCATGGTGACGACCTGGGTGATGCCGTATCCGAAGGAGAGCGGCAGCACGTTCAGAACGATATCCTCGGCGGTATTGCCAAGATAGCTGACGATCGACCGGCAGGCGGAATCCACATTGGCATGTGAAAGCATCACGCCCTTGGGTTTGCCTGTCGAGCCGGAAGTATGGATCAGCAGCGCGAGGCTGTCGGTGTCGTTCAATATCTCGATAGTCGTGCTCGCCAAGCCATCGACGGCCTCTTCGAAACGCACTGGGGGGCCAGCCTCGTCGTGCACCTCACCCTGAGCCACGAACACGGCGGGGCGAATTTTCGTCGCGGCGACCGCCGCTTCGACAGTCGGCTGCAGCCGGGCCTGAGTGATGATTACAGAAGCCTCGGTACTGTCGAGGACGGCGGCCAGTTTGTCCGCTTTGATGGAGGGATAGAGGGGGCAGGGGACGGCGCCTATCTTCCAGGCGCCGAAGAAGCTCAAAACAGCCTCCGGCCCATTGTCGAGGAGCATCAGGACGCGATCTCCAGACTTCACTCCGTTACTGGCGAAGCTTTCTGCCAAGCGATCCGAACGGGCATCGAGTTCGCCGTAGGTCAGGCGCACGTCGCCTGCCACAAGCGCCGTCTTGCCGGCAAAGCGCCGGGCACTGTCGCGAAGCCTTGCCTCAAGCCGCATCTCGGGTCGCCTTTCGGGTGGATCAGGCCGCGGCGGGAAGTTTGCTTGCGAGGTATTTTGTCATGTTGTCGACGCTGTCCAGATTTTCCGGAATGATTTCCTCGTCAGCGACCGTGATGCCATAGGTGCTTTCGAGAAACGCGATCAGTTCAAGTACGCCGGTGGAGTCGATGACGCCCGTATCGAGCAGCGACTGGCTGTTGGAAATATCGGCGTCGGCGCGAAAGAGGAAGTTCTCGGCAATAAACTCGCGCACGGTACCTGTGAAACGTTCAGTCATCGAACAGCCCCTTCAAAAAGCCACACCATGCCCCTTCGAACCGCCAGGGATCGAAGACACACCGGTTTTACTGCGGCTATCCTTTGCCGATAGTCCTGAATCTTTCGCTAAGGTGGCTGTGTTGTTTTGAACTGTTCCCGATTTTGCATCCAAAAGCGAGGTTCTGCGTTGTGTCAGACTTCAAATAGGGAGACCGGCAATGGCAAAACGAGAACTCATCGATACGGGCACCGACAAGCGCTATGTCCGGCGCGATGCAAAAGGCCGCTTCAAGGAATCCGACGATGTGGGTCGCTCGCTGGCTCAGGATGTCCGCAAAAGCGCCAAGACGAAGGTCAAGGCGGGCGAGGGCGATCGAGGCGACCGGAAGCACTGACCATCGGTGAAGATCGCGACCTTCAATGTAAACGGCGTCAACGGTCGCCTGGACATTCTTCTCGACTGGCTCGAGGAGGCGCGGCCGGATGTCGTGTGCCTGCAGGAACTGAAGGCTCCGCAACAGAAGTTTCCTCTTTCAGCCATCGAGAAGGCCGGTTACGGCGCCATCTGGCATGGTCAGAAGAGCTGGAACGGCGTCGCCATTCTGGCTCATGACACAGATCCCATAGAAACGCGGCGCGGCCTTCCCGACAATATGGACGATGAGCACAGCCGCTACATCGAGGCGGCGGTTGGGGGCGTGTTGATCGCGTGCCTCTATGCGCCGAACGGCAATCCGGCGCCCGGGCCCAAGTTCGACTACAAGCTCGCCTGGTATCAGCGCTTCCTCAGCCACGCGCGGGCGCTGCTCGATACCGGCGCTCCGGTCGTTCTGGCGGGCGACTACAACATCATTCCGACCGATCTTGATGTCTATGCACCGGAACGATGGCGCGACGACGCGCTGTTCCGGCACGAGGTGCGGGATATCTTTACCGATCTTCTCGATCGGGGCTGGACGGATGGACTTCGCAGCCTTCACCCGAACGAGCGCATCTATACCTTCTGGGACTATTTCCGGAATGCCTGGGGCCGCAATGCCGGGCTGCGGCTCGATCACCTGCTGCTGAGCCCCTCGATCGCTGGCCGGCTGCAAGATGCCGGTGTCGACCGTCATGTCCGCGGCCGGGATCACGCCAGCGATCACGCCCCGGCCTGGATCGAAATCGCCGACTAGGCGAGATCGAGCGACATCTCCGATTGGGTCAGCCTGCTTTTGCGCCAGCCGATGCGCCGCATGAACAGGTCGAGCAGGCCTGCCGGCACGTTCTCGATGATGTAGAGCTTGCGGCCCGGATAGCGGGCGGCGAGGCCATCCGCCAACGACCGGCCGGCGCCCTGACGGCGATAAGCCGGATCGACCGCAAAGCCATAGAGGCGTACGTCCGTGCCGCTGTCGTCGACGAGCGCGGCCGCCTTGTTTTCGAGTGCAACTCCTCTGAGAGGCGGGCCTGCCTGCCGAAAGGAAACGGGGTCCGTCTGCCAGGTGGGACCGGCATCCGAAAATCGAGACAGCATGTCGACTGCTGTCGCGAGATCGCATTCCGCAGCCGGTGCGACATCCGGTACCGGGAGCGTTGCGGCTCTGTTGAAGCCCACCAGCTTTCGGGTGATTTGAAAGTCCAGCGACAGATAGAGGTCGCGAGCCCTGACGTTGGAGTTGATGACTTCCAGGATCAGTTGCCTTTCGCCACGGCTGCGAGCGGCCTCTATGGCCTCTCGCATGACGCGCCGGCCAAAACCTTTGGAGCGAATCGTCGGACCAACCCCGAGCGCGCTGATGCGTGAGCGTCCGCCGCGCCTCGCAACGAGCAGGATGCCGACGGGTCTGCCGCCGTCGAAGAATACTTCGCTGATGTCAGCGTCGACATCCTCCCGCTCAATACGAAGTGCCAAGGCCTCCGGCTTGACGCTGACCGGCACGACATAGCCGACGAAACCTTCCGTAAATCCCCTGGCTGCGTCGTCCAGCGAGCAGGCTGAAAGCGGGCGACGAGTGACGGTCGCGTTCTGATCCATCGATTGTCCCTCCGGAGCTACAGGGCGTTGCTCGCCGTACCTTTCTCGAAATTCTCCACATGACTGATGACTTGCGTCCAAAGTGCCTGCATAGCCTCGTCGCTCGCCCATGCCACATGCGGTGTGACGATGACATTCGGCCGGTCGAGAATCGTCAGCAGCGGATTGTCCGGCAAGGGAGGTTCCTTCGTCAGCACATCGAAACCGGCACCGGCGATCAGCCCCTCATCGAGAGCCGTCACCAGATCAGCCTCGTTTACGAGCCCGCCGCGCGCCGTGTTGATGATCAGCGGCTTCCGTTTCATCCTGCGGAACTCTTCCATGCCGATCAGGTTGCGGGTCGTCGGCGTCAGCGGCATGTGGAAGCTGATGATATCGGCGGTCTCCAGCACCTCGTCAAAAGCGGTGTAGCCGGGTCCGACAGTTTCCGCATCCTTGCGGGCTGCAAAAACCACTTTCATGCCGAAGGCTTCCGCGATCTTGGCCACGGATTTGCCGAGCGTGCCGCGCCCGAAAATGCCGAGCGTCGAGCCCGCGAGGTCGCGGATCGGATGCGTGAAGAAGCAGAACTGGTTGGCGCGCTGCCATTCGCCGCCGATCACGTCCTGCCGGAAGCCAACGATCGAACGGCGCAGCGCAAAAATCAGCGCGAACGTGTGCTCGGGCACGGTATTGATGGCGTAGCCGCGCACGTTGGAAACGATGATGCCGCGTTCCCTAGCAAAGGCGAGATCGATGACATCATGGCCGGTAGCGGCCACCGCGATCATCTTCAGCTTCGACGCGCCGTCGATAGCCCCCTCGCGGACCGGAGCCTTGTTGGTGATGACAATGTCGGCATCGGCAATACGTGCGGGCACATCTTCCGGCGCCGTTTTGCCGTATTCCACCCATTCATGAGCGAAGGCCGGCCGAGTGATTTCGACGGACGGCCCGATCGTGTCGCGGTCGAGAAAAACCACCTTCAGCATTGCCTGAAATCCCGCATTGATCACATCCTCCCGTCGTCCAAAGCGCTGGCCGCGTTCGATTTCTCGTATATCATCCCGCCCGCCATCCGGAAGGTAAAAGTGCGGAGCAAGGAATGGGGGAAGTGCTGGAACTCGATTGCGTCGTCATCGGCGGCGGCGTGGTGGGGCTCGCGGTGGCGCGTGAACTGGCGATCGCCGGTCGCGAAGTGGTGCTTCTCGAAACCGAGCCAATGACCGGCAGCGTGACGTCTTCCCGCAACAGCGAAGTGATCCATGCCGGTCTTTACTATCCGACCGGCAGCCTCAAGGCCGAGCTCTGCGTTGCCGGCAAGCGCAAGCTCTACGACTATTGCAGGGAGCGACATATCCCGCACAAGCGGTGCGGCAAGCTGGTCGTCGCCTCGAGCGAGGTGGAGGTCGCTTATCTCGAAAAGCTTCTGAAGCAGGCCGAGGCAAATGGCGTCGACGACTGTTTCTTGATCGATAGCGTCGAACTGGCTCGGCTGGAGCCGCAGATCACGGGCTTTGCGGCACTCGTTTCACCCTCCACCGGTATCATCGACAGCCATCGTCTGATGGAAAGCTATATCGCGGATATCGAAGCTCACAGCGGTGCCATCGTACTGAAGTCCCCCGTGCTCGGCGGAGAGCTTCTCTCCGGTGCAGTTCGGCTTTCGGCAGGCGGCCGCGATCCAGTCGAGATCGAGGCCAAGCTGGTGGTGAACGCCGCGGGTTTGAACGCCTGGGCCGTGTCCGAAAGCATCCTCGGCCTTGATCGAACGACGGTGCCGGAGCGCTACTACGCCAAAGGCTGCTATTTTTCCCTGGCCGGCCGCGCTCCCGCCGGACGATTGATCTACCCGGTTCCGGAGCCGGGCGGGCTTGGCGTCCATCTGACGCTCGATATGGCGGGACAGGCGAGGTTTGGCCCGGATGTCGAATGGGTGGAGGCGATCGAGTATGACGTTGATCCTCGCCGGGCCGACAGGTTCTATGCGGCAATCCGGCGCTACTGGCCAGATCTGGCGGATGGCGCGCTGCTGCCTGCCTATTCCGGCATGCGGCCCAAGGTGGTGGGGCCGGAAGCGGGAGGCGGCGGCGATTTTATCATGCAAGGGCCGGAGACGACCGGCCATCCTGCCTATGCGGCACTTTACGGCATCGAATCTCCCGGCCTGACGGCCTCCATGGCGATAGCGGAGCGGGTAAGACGCCTGATGTTGGGCTGAACCTTGAGGGAGCCCTCATCGCCCCAGCGGCGGAGGCGGATGAGGGGCTCCTCAGCGTCCAGAGGCTGTCTCAGAACTCCGCGCGCTTGTCCCGCTTCGCAAGCCGGCCAAGCAGATAGTCCACCTCCGCCTTGGCCGTAGCCGAAAGCATCTGTGCCGGCTCGCGCTGCACGTCTGTTGCGATGACGCCGCGCCGCTTCAGCACATGCTTGCGCACGGCAAGACCGACGCCCAACTGCTGTTCGTAGCGGATCAGCGGCAGATGTGCGTCGAAGAGGTCATGGGCCTCGTCCCGCTTGCCGTCTGCAAAGAGACCGACGAGTTCCGTCAGCATGTCCGGAAAGCCATAGCCGGTCATTGCGCCGTCGGCGCCGCGTTCCGGTTCGAAATCGAGGAACATGCCGCCATTGCCGCAAAGAATCGAGAAGGGCCGCAGTTCGCCCGCCTTCTGCATGGCGCGAAGTCTGGAGATCTTCTCCAGCCCCGGCCAATCCTCGTGCTTCAGCATCAGGCAGGACGGATGGTTGGAAATGATCTTGGCGATCACGCCGGGCGACATCACGACGGTCAGCGTCAGCGGGTAATCCTGCAGCACCCAGGGCACGTCATCGCCAACCGCTTCGACGGCCCCGGCGAAATAGTTGACGATCTGGTCGTCGGTTCTGAGCGCCGGCGGCGGGGCGATCATCACGCCCGCAGCGCCCATTTCCATGGAATCACGCGCCAGCGACCGCATGCCGGCAAAGCCCGGTGCCGAGACGCCGACGATCACCGGTATCTTGGCGCGGGATACGACCCGTTTGACGATCGCCCGGCTTTCCTCCGGCTCCAGTTTGGGCGCTTCGCCCATGATGCCGAGGATGGTTATGCCGGTGCAGCCGCTTTCCTGGTAGAAATCCGTCAAACGGTCGACCGAGTTGAAGTCGATTGCCCCGTCTTCCAGAAACGGCGTGGTCGCAATCGCATAAACGCCTTTGGATTCCACGCCGAATGTCATTTCTGGCCGTCCTTCCAGGCCTGATAGCGGGCCTTGGTTTCGGCATTCATGGGGTAAAGGCCCGGCAGTGGCACGTTGCGATCGACTTCGGTCATGATCCAGGCTTCCATCCGTTCCTGTTCCGGCGCTTCGGCAAGCACCGTATCGAGAAGTTTCGCGGGGATCAGAACCGCCCCGTCCTCGTCCACAACGACGATATCGTCGGGGAAAACGGCAACACCACCGCAGGAAATCGGCTCCTGCCAGCCGACGAAGGTGAGGCCTGCGACCGATGGCGGTGCGGCAATACCGTTGCACCAGATCTTCATGCCGCTGGCGAGGACACCTTCCGCATCGCGCATCACCCCGTCGGTAATCAGGCCCGCGACGCCTCGCTTTGCCATGCGTGCGCAGAGGATGTCGCCGAAGATGCCGGCATCGGTCACGCCGAGCGCGTCGGCAACAGCCACGCAGCCTTCCGGCATGGCTTCGATCGCGGCGCGGGTGGAGATCGGTGACGACCAGCTTTCCGGTGTCGCGAGATCTTCACGCGCCGGTACGAAGCGCAGCGTAAAAGCCTTGCCGACGACCCGGCCCTGGCCGGGCTTCAGCGGCTTGGTGCCGCGCATCCAGACATTTCGCAGCCCCTTCTTCAAAAGCACCGTGGTGAGCGTGGCAGTGGAAACGCTTTTGAGCGTCTTGATGATGTCAGGGTCCAGCGACATGAATTCTCCTCGGGGATTGCTGAGTGCCGGAGTCGGCGGCGCGGGATATTCCTTCGGCTGGCTCCCTTCGTCAAGGAACCGGAAAACTCCCGCGGCAGTTCCAGGCCGCAGATGGCCGGGCGGCAGGTTTTGAGCGATTTCTAAATTAAGCCTCGC
Source organism: Hyphomicrobiales bacterium (assembly GCA_900469955.1). GTDB lineage: Bacteria > Pseudomonadota > Alphaproteobacteria > Rhizobiales > Rhizobiaceae > Neorhizobium. The sequence continues at coordinate 181,692 of UBYX01000012.1, forward strand.
TTAAGGTTAAGGACTTACTCTCCTGAAATGGACAAGGGGATTTTCCGATTGGCCGCTGTGCTGGCCGCCCTCGCATTCAGCCTCGTGAGCCCGGCGGACGGGCATGCCGGGCAAAAGCAGGTTTGGCGGGATACCAAGGCTCCGCTCGTCATCGATGCCTACGAACTCAACATCATCGACTGGCAGAAGCTTCTCACCGACAAACGCATAGCGGGTTTCATCCACAAGGCGTCGGATGGACTTCCGGAAAGCTACAGCTGCACCGGAAAGCACGGCGGCGATACTGTGGCCCACTGCAAGACCATGTGGCGGAAATATGCGGTCAGCCGCGAACTCTACCAGACGCGCCGTCTGGTTGCACGTGGCGCCGGCCTGCTCTGGGGCGCCTATCATCTCGCACGCCCGGGAAATCCGATCGACCAGGCAAACCACTTCCTGGATTATGCGGAGCCGGACGACAAGGATCTGATGGTTCTCGATATCGAGGAGATGAACGACAAGTTCATGTCGCTCGAGGACGCCGAAATTTTCGCGCGCCATCTGAAAACGAGGACCGGCCGCTATCCCATTATCTACACGAACCACAGCGTCGCCCGCTATATCGCCGCGCGCCGCAACGACTTCCGGCTCTTGTCCCGGCTGCCGATCTGGTACGCCCGCTACAAGCCGGATGTCGCCCAGGTCTTTCCGATGGGAAGCTGGTCGAACTACTTTCTCTGGCAGTTTTCCTCGGCATCGAACTGCTCGAAACGACACTGCCCGTACCGCGTCCCTGGGACGTCGACGGATATCGACGTCAATGTCGCCGGAATGAACCTCGATGAGCTGAAACATGTTTGGGCAAAGGGCGAACTTCTGCCGTCCAACACACCGGACCCGGCATTGATCGCAGAAGCGGACTTGCTCTATCGCCCGTTCTAACCCGTCTCATGGTGTGAAAAGTGGTGCCGCTTACGTGACTCGAACACGTGACCCCATCATTACGAATGATGTGCTCTACCGACTGAGCTAAAGCGGCACGGGCAGCGAACGGCTCGGCCGGGCTGCGAGTGATGCGGCTGATACAGGCAATGACCTGCAATTTCAAGCCGTGATTTGATCCCTTCTGCGATTTTCCTGTCGGCTGCGGCCTGGGCCCGCGCTCAAAGCGCGAGCCGCTTCCGTGCCGCCTCGTATTCGTTCTCGAGCCGGCCGACAAGCTCGGCGACGGGAACTACCGCCTTCACCGCGCCCACGCCTTGTCCGGCACCCCAGATTTCCTTCCAGGCCTTCGGACCGCTCACTGCCTTGTCGAAATCCATCTTGGTGGGATCGGCGACCGGCAGGGCATCGGGATCCATGCCCGTGGCCGTGATCGAGCCTTTCAGATAATTGCCGTGAATGCCGGTGAAATAGTTGGAATAGACAATGTCGGCGGCGTTCGAATCGACGATCATCTGCTTGTAGGCATCGACCGCGCGTGCCTCCCGGGTGGCGATGAAGGGTGAGCCGATATAGGCCATGTCCGCGCCCATCGCCTGCGCCGCGAGAATGCCGCCGCCCGTTGCGATCGCTCCGGCCAGCAACAACGGCCCGTCGAACCATTCACGGATTTCCCGGACGAGCGCGAAGGGCGAAAGCGTTCCGGCATGGCCTCCGGCGCCCGCCGCAACCGCGATCAATCCGTCCGCCCCTTTTCGGATCGCGGAACTCGCATGCCGCTTGTTGATGACGTCGTGCAAAACGATGCCGCCATAGGAATGCACCGCCGCGTTGACCTCGGGTACGGCGCCGAGCGACGAAATGACGATCGGCACCTTGTATTTCACGCACATCATCAGGTCGTGTTCCAACCGCTTGTTGGAGGTGTGCACGATCTGGTTTACGGCAAAGGGAGCAGCAGGCCTTTCAGGATTGGCCGCGTCATGGGCGGCGAGATCCTCGGTGATCATCGCAAGCCACTCGTCGAGCTGGCTTTCCGGCCGCGCATTCAGCGAAGGGAAAGCGCCCACGACGCCGGCTTTGCATTGCGCCAGCGTCAGTTCCGGATGAGAGATGATGAAAAGTGGCGACGCGACGACGGGCAGACGCAGCCTGTCCCTGAGGATTGCTGGAAGCATGCGGAAAAGAACCTCCCGATTGACGTTTACGCAAACGTCAATCTGTCTAGCAGATCAAGTCGCGCGGGAAAAGCCGGGGGAAAAATTTCGCAAACATTTATCGCCCATTTGTTCCAGCAGCACATGAGACATATCCTGACCTTATTTCTCGGCATGGTGCGGCGCTTGCAGTTCCGGGTGAGAGAGGTTACCGAAAGGTAAAGCCCCGCGTATCGGGAATGAGTAGAAGAAGGACCGGCAGTGAGCGGTTTGGAAACGGCCATCAGGAACGCACTGGATCGCTCCAACAGGGCGGATCGGGATACCCGGGTTCGTATTTATCAGTCGGCGCGGCAAGCGCTCGATGCGGGCCTTCGCAAGCAGGGCGTGAGCGATCGGCTGATCATCATGCAGCAGCACGAGCTGCTGGAAGACAAGATCCACCAGATCGAGATGGAAGAAGTGCGCCGGCTTGAGGAGTCACCGCCGCCGCCCGAGATCGAGCTCGATACGGAGCTGCCGTATATCCCCCCCTCCGAGCCGGTCGCGCCGCCTGTGCCTGCCCAAGCTCAGCACCCGGCGGCGGAGCTCGGACCGGAGGTGACGCTGGGCGGCGAAACGCGCTCCGTCGCTTCCGCCACGCCTCAAGCCGGCCATCAGGTTGCGCCCGTCACTCCCGAGGCATCGCCCGTGGCGCCTGTTGTTGCGCCTGATGCGACACCCCTGCCGGGGACTTCGGTTGCGCCCGAGAGTGATCTCGGCCGGATTGCGGTCGAGCGCGACGAACGTATTGAAGCAGGTCCGCCGGTAAAGACGCCCAAGCCCGGGAAATTCGGAAAAGGCCAGGCCGCGCCCTCCGGCACAACGCTGGATGTGCCGCCGGAGCGAGCGGCCAAACCGCGCAAGCGCCGCGGATTCCTGTCGCATCTCCTCACCTGGTTGATAACCCTCGCCATAGTGGGCGGCGCCTGCTGGTGGTTCTACCAATCCGGGATGGTGCAGTCGTTCATCGACGAGGCGATGAAGGTTGCCGATCAGTCTATGAGCCGTCAGCAGACTGGGCGGGAGGCAGGAGCTTTCGATCCGCGTAACGGATTTTCCGACGATTGGGTAGAAATTTTCGTTCCTTCTGACATCGCCAGGCTGAAGCCTTCTGGCCAGGCTCGCGTCGAAGCCGTGGCTGGAGCGGAGGGCCAGGCGGTTCGCATCCTGTCCATGACGAGCGGCGAGGGGGGCGACGTTGCGATCGAGGTGCCCGCCGAGGTACTCCGCGACATGGCGGGCAAGAGTTCGACCGTGGCGCTGACGCTGCAATCGGCGCAGGATCGCTCCGTGCAGCTATCGGTACGCTGCGACTTCGGAAGCCTCGGCAACTGCAGCCGTCATCGCTTCACGGCCACGCAGGAAAAACTGGAGGCGCTCTTCCGGGTCACATTCGAGCGCTCGCTTGCGCCGAATGCCCCCGGCCGTCTGGTCATCAATGCCGGTCTCGATGGGCCTGATCTGCCGGTATTGCTCTATTCCGTCCGCATCCTGCCGGGACAATAGTCGCTACTTCAGGAATTTCGGCCCCTGGCCGAGAATCTTGTGGTCGATCTCGCCGATGGCGTTCTTGTCCTTGCCGTCGTAGTCGAGCGCCAGCAGCATGTGACGGATGACGTTGAGCCGGGCGCGGCGCTTGTCGTTGGCCAGCAGGATCGTCCAGGGTGTCTCCTGCTTGTGCGTCTTCTCGAGCATGATGTCGCGCTTTTTGGTATAGTCGTGCCACTTGTCGAGCGCCGCAATGTCCATCGGCGAGAGCTTCCAGATCTTCAATGGATCGTGACGGCGGTCGTGGAAGCGCTTGAGCTGCATCTCGCGGCCGATATCCAGCCAGAATTTGAAGAAGATGATGCCCTCGTCGTGGATCGTGTCCTCGAACCGCGGCACTGCCGCCAGAAAGTCCTCGTATTGTTTGGGAGTGCAGAATCCCATGACCGGTTCCACTCCGGCTCGATTGTACCACGAGCGGTCGAAGAGAACGATTTCGCCCGCCGTCGGGAAATGCGCGATGTACCGTTGGAAATACCATTGCCCGGCCTCGGTCTCCGTCGGCTTGTTCAAGGCTACGACCCGGGCCGAGCGTGGATTGAGATAGGCATGGATCGAAAAGATCGTACCGCCCTTGCCGGCCGCGTCCCGTCCCTCGAACAGTGCCATTAGGCGCTTGCCGGTGGCCTTCAGCCAGAACTGCACCTTCACCAGTTCGATCTGCAGGTGTTCAAGCTGCTTTTCGTATTTGTCCTTGTCCATCTTGTCGTCATAGGGATAGCCGCCCGAGGTCAGGGACGCGTCCTCGATCCAGTCCGGCAGTACGGGATCGTCTATATCGAACCGCCTGAGCTTGCCGTCGATTTCCAGATTGACTGCCCGGTTCCCGATCGCGTCCGCCATTATCAATTCCTCCGAGGTGCTGGTTCCTTCATATCTAAAGCAGCTTGGACATTCGGCCACCATCCTGCGGCTGTGGTTTTTTGCGCTGACCGTTCCGGGCGATGTATATCTGTCATGCAGGCAGTATATGTGCGCGTGTTCAACATCGAAAACAGCGAGTCGGATTGTGGAGTCGGCGCAGACCAATTGGTGGGACAGGTTTGGGGAAATCACGGCGCGGGCACGTCAGGAACGGCCCCTGCTGCTTCTCCTGACGCTACTCGCAACCCTCGCTCTTGTTGCCGGCATGCAATGGCCGGGCGTGCTCGCCGGATGGCTGTTGCTGTTGCTGGTGGTCGTGGCGCGCAAGCCCATCCCGGCTCCCGAGGCGGAGCGGCAGATAGTTGTGGAAGACGAGCCGGTCTTCGATCCGATGCCGCAGGTGGCGGCAACCTTGGCCGCGTTGGATATGCCGGCATTCATACTCGGTCAGGATGCCATCGTCCTTTTCCAGAACAAGGCGGCGGAAAGGGCTCTCGGAGCCCTTCCGACGGGTTCGCATCTTTCCGCGAGACTTCGCTCTCCGGGCATTCTCGACATGGTGCGCGAGACGATCGCCACCGATGAGCCGAACCAGATCGAACATTCCGAGCGGCTGCCGTCCGAGCGTGTCTACACATTGCGCATCGCGCCGATCGATTTCGGCCGTCGGATCGGCCGCCAACCGGATCAGGCGCCGCAGAAGCTCTATCTGCTGTCGTTCAAGGATATTTCTGAACTGCGCCGGATCGACCGGATGCGCTCGGACTTCGTCGCGAATGCCAGTCATGAGTTGCGCACCCCGCTTGCTTCATTGCGGGGCTTCATCGAGACCCTGCAGGGTCCGGCGCGGTCCGACCCGGCCGCCCAGGAGCGCTTCCTTGCGATCATGTTCGATCAGGCGACGCGCATGAGCCGCTTGGTCGATGACCTCATGTCGCTCTCGCGGCTGGAGCTCAAATCGCACATCGCACCGGATCAGACGGTCGATCTGAAGCCGCTGATTGGTCATGTCCGCGACGCACTCCTGCCTCTTGCCGAAGATCTTGGCGTGGAGATCCGCACGCATCTGCCGGAGGGCAAGGTCGAGGTGCTGGGCGACAGGGACGAGCTTGTGCAGGTTTTTGAAAACCTTATCGAGAACGCCTGCAAATACGGCCAGGAAGGCGAAGTTGTCGATGTCTATGTCCGGAATGATAGCGCGGAGCCCGTTGAGGTGAGCGTCGTCGATCGCGGGCCGGGCATTCCCGCGGAGCATGTCCCGCGCCTGACGGAGCGATTTTACCGGGTCAGCGTGGCAGATAGCCGCTCCAAGAAAGGCACCGGTCTCGGGCTTGCGATCGTTAAGCATATTCTCACTCGCCACCGCGCCCGGTTGATTGTGAAGTCCGAGGTTGGCAAGGGCAGCGAGTTCACCGTCAGGTTTTGACATAAAACCAGTTTATTCTATGTCAAAAATAAGTTTTATTCAGCAGTTCCATATACTTGATATGTCATAAATGTTTCACCGAACTGACATAAAAGGGACGGGCAATAGCGGCTAAGACAAGCGGGCTGAACGCCGGCGAGAGTGAGAGCCGGTGACGTCCGTATTCACACAAGCCCCATAATGGGAGATCCCTCATGAACATCATGAAACTTTCTGCAGCAGCCCTGGTGGCCTCTGTTGCGTTTGCCGGCGCTGCCGCCGCACGCGATCAGGTCCAGGTTGCTGGCTCGTCGACCGTTCTTCCCTACGCGAAGATCGTCGCCGAAACCTTTGGCGAAACCTTCCCGAACTACAAGACGCCGATCGTCGAGTCGGGCGGTTCGGGTGCTGGCCTGAAGGAATTCTGCAAGGGCGTCGGCGAAGCTACGATCGACATCGCCAACTCCTCGCGTCCGATCAACAAGAGCGAGATCGAGGCCTGCAAGGCAGCCGGTGTTACCGACATCCAGGAAATCCGCATCGGTTACGACGGCATCGTATTCGCCACCGACTCCAGCAACGGCGAAATGAAGATCGAGCCGAAGGACCTCTACAAGGCTCTTGCTGCAGAAGTCGTCGTGGACGGCAAGCTCGTTGCAAACCCCTACAAGAACTGGTCCGAGATCAACGCGACTCTGCCGAAGGGCCCGATCGCTGCATATATCCCGGGCTCCAAGCACGGCACCCGTGAAGTCTTCGAAGAGAAGATCATGACGCACGGCTGCAAGGACGCTGGCGCTCAGGACGTCATCAAGGCCGCCATCACGGACGCCAAGCAGGCAGCTGCCAAGTGCGTTGCAGTCCGCAAGGACGGCGTGGCTGTCGACATCGACGGCGATTACACCGAGACTCTAGCCCGTATCTCTGCCAACAAGACCGGCCTTGGTGTCTTTGGTCTCGCTTTCTATGAAAACAATGCCGACAAGCTGAAAGTTGCTACCGTCAACGGCGTTGCTCCGTCCACGGAAACGATTTCCTCGGGCAAGTATCCGGTTTCCCGCCCGCTGTTCTTCTACGTCAAGAAGGCGCATCTCGGCGTTATCCCGGGCCTGAAGGAATATGTGGAATTCTTCGTCTCCGACGACATGGTCGGTCCTGAAGGCCCGCTGGCCGAATATGGTCTCGTAGCGGCTCCGGACGCTCAGCGCGAACAGGTCCGCAAGGACTTTGCCGCTGGCAAGACGATGTAATGCCAAGAGCCGGCGCCGCGAAGGTGGCGCCGGCTTCCTTGTTGCCGGGGGTTGGGATATCCGGCTGGCAAGCGAGCTTGTTGCTGTGATTGTTGCGCAGGCTCGACGGCGAATGCGATCGGCTCCGATGGGCGGAGCTGGGCGGTGATGGATTGCCGCCGAAGGCGGTACGCCGGGGGATTTTGATGAGTACATCATTGATATTGTTGATTGTGGCGGTGATCGGCCTTGCCGGTTATGTGCTTGGCGCACGCCGCTCGCTGGCTGTCGCTGGAGGGCTTTCCTCCAAGCTTCATTCGCGGCCCGGCTATTATGGGTCCTTCGTGGCCGTATGGGCCATCGTTCCCGCTGTTTTTGTCCTTTTCATCTGGCTGGTTGCCAGCCCGACCTATATCAGTTCCTCGATACGCGGTGCCTTTCCTGAAGAGGTGAAGGCGCAGTCCGAAGCAGAGCAGGGGCTGGCGTTCGGGATGATCACGTCGATCGCCCGCGGAATGAATGTTCTGAGCCTCGAGGAGATCGACCGGGTCGGCAGCAATCCCGTCGACCTTCGCGCGGCGCTTGGTGCCAAGGGTGTTCCGCTCGCCGGCGACCCGCAGCCCTACATGGTCGAGGCTGCCGGCAACCTGAACACTATGACCTATGTCAGCCGCCTGGCGATGACTGTCGTGGTGCTGGCGGTTTCCGGCCTGGGTGCAGTTTTCGCCTACCGTCTGATCGCGCCGCGCTTCCGTGCCCGCAACCGGGTGGAGAAGGTGATCCTTGTCAGCCTGGTTGTTGCATCCTCCATTGCGATCCTGACGACCGTCGGCATCGTCTTGTCGATGCTGACGGAAGCGACGCGCTTCTTCACGCATGTGCCGGCCTGGGAGTTCTTCTTCGGCACCGTTTGGGACCCGCGTTTCGCCGCTGCCGGCTCAGGGGGCTCGGAGGGTCAGTTCGGGCTGATCCCGCTCCTGCTCGGCACGCTCTATATCGGCTTCGTCGCTATGCTTTTCGCGGTGCCGATCGGTCTCTTCTCGGCGATCTACATGGCCGAATATGCCTCGCCGAAGGTACGGTCGGTGGCCAAGCCGCTGCTGGAAGTCCTCGCCGGTATTCCGACCATCGTCTACGGCTTCTTCGCTCTGACGACGGTTGGCCCATTCCTCAGGGATCTGTCCTCGCAGCTGAACGGGCTCGTGACCGGTGACTATTCGAACTTCATTCAGGCACAGAGCGTTCTGACCGCCGGCTTCGTCATGGGCATCATGCTGATCCCGTACGTCTCGTCGCTGTCGGACGACATCATCACCGCCGTACCCCGCGCCCTGCGCGACGGGTCTCTCGGCCTCGGCGCTACCCGGTCGGAAACCATCAAACGCGTCATCCTGCCGGCTGCACTGCCCGGTATCGTCGGCGCACTGCTGATGACGGCCTCGCGCGCGGTTGGCGAAACCATGATCGTGGTTCTTGCCGCCGGCGTTGCCGCCCGCATCCAGCTCAACCCCTTCGAGCCGATGACGACGGTGACCGTCAAGATCGTCAACCAGCTGACGGGCGACCTCGAATTCACGTCGCCGCAGACACTGGTGGCCTTCGCGCTCGGCATTACGCTCTTTGCCATCACGCTTTGCCTCAACATCTACGCGCTTTACATCGTGCGCAAATATCGGGAGCAGTACGAATGACCGATGTGGTTTCTCCCGTCTCAGGCATCCCCAAGACCAAGTCTGGCCGCAGGGATATCGGCATCAAGCGCCGCTACGCCGCCGAGCGTCGGTTCAGGACTTATGGTATCGCCGCTCTTTCCTTTGGCATCATCTTCCTGATGGTTCTGCTCTGGTCGGTCGTCTCAAAGGGCTATACTGCCTTCCAGCAGACGATGATCACGATACCTGTCGAGTTCTCAGAGCAGATCATCGATCCGCAGAACGAGCGCGCCACCAATCCCCAGAAGCTGCTGACGGCCAATTACCCGGTCGTCGCCCGCAATTCGCTTGCCAAGGCACTCGGCGTCAGCGTGGATGACCGGACGAAGATCCGCGCCGTCGGCCAGTTGCTGTCGGATGGCGTCCGTACCCAGCTTCGCGACATGGTCGTCGCCAACCCGGCGATCATCGGAACGACCCAGAACGTCGCCTTGCTGGCGGCCGGGGATATCGATTCTGCCTTCAAGGGCCAGATCAATCTCTCCGTGGCCGAAGAAAACCGCAAGGTATCGGACCTGCAGGTGACCTGGATGAACCAGCTCGCCGAAACCGGCGTGCTCGCCAAACACTTCAACACCGGCATCTTCGTCAACGGCGCGTCGAGCCGTCCGGAAGCCGCCGGCGTCGGCGTCGCGTTGATCGGCTCGTTCTACATGATGATGATCGTGCTGGTGCTGTCGCTGCCGATCGGTGTCGCCGCGTCGATCTATCTCGAGGAGTTCGCACCGAAGAACAAGTTCACGGACTTGATCGAAGTGAACATCAACAATCTCGCGGCGGTCCCGTCTATCGTCTACGGCTTGCTGGGCCTTGCCGTGTTCGTCAACTTCATGGGCCTGCCTCGCTCCGCATCCCTGGTCGGCGGCCTGGTGCTGACCCTCATGACCCTGCCGACGATCATCATCGCGACGCGAGCCGCGCTGAAGGCGGTGCCGCCGTCGATCCGGGCTGCCGCCCTTGGTCTTGGTGCGTCGAAGATGCAGACGATCTTCCACCACGTCCTGCCTCTCGCCATGCCTGGCATCCTGACGGGCACCATCATCGGACTTGCTCACGCGCTCGGTGAGACAGCGCCGCTGCTTTTGATCGGCATGGTGGCATTCGTGGCCAACTACCCGACGACGCCGCTCGATCCTTCGACGGCGCTGCCGGTCCAAATCTACATGTGGGCGAACGAGGCGGAACGTGCGTTCGTCGAGCGTACTTCTGGAGCGATCATCATTCTGCTCCTGTTCCTCATCGTAATGAATGTTGGCGCAATTCTCTTGCGGCGACGCTTTGAGCGGCGCTGGTAGAAGGAGTAGGACACGATGAATATGATGTCAGAAGCAGCAGTTGAAAAGGCCCTGGATCAGAAGATGAACGACGCTTCCTACAAGATGATCGGCAAGGACGTGTCGGTCTATTACGGAGAAAAGAGAGCGCTTTTCGACGTTAACCTGAACGTTCGGGAAAACACGGTCACTGCCCTCATCGGCCCTTCCGGTTGCGGCAAGTCCACTTTCCTGCGCTGCCTCAACCGCATGAACGATACGATCGAGAACTGCCGCGTCACCGGCAGGATCACGCTCGATACCGACGATATCTATGACCAGAATATTGACGTCGTCGAGCTGCGCGCCCGGGTCGGCATGGTTTTCCAGAAGCCGAACCCGTTCCCGAAATCGATCTACGAGAACATTTCCTACGGGCCGCGCATCCATGGTCTTGCCAGAAACAAGGCCGACATGGACCAGATCGTCGAAGCGAGCCTCCAGCGTGCGGGCCTCTGGACCGAGGTGAAGGATCGTCTGCACGAATCCGGTACCGGTCTTTCCGGCGGACAGCAGCAGCGTCTGTGCATCGCCCGTGCGGTGGCCGTTTCGCCGGAAGTGATCCTGATGGATGAACCCTGCTCGGCGCTCGATCCTATTGCGACCGCCAAAGTCGAGGAATTGATCCACGAATTGCGCGCCAACTATACGATCGTCATCGTGACGCATTCGATGCAGCAGGCAGCTCGTGTGTCGCAGCGCACTGCCATGTTCCACCTGGGGCAGCTTGTCGAAGAAAACGACACCGACAAGATGTTCACCAATCCGGACGACCAGCGCACTCAGGATTACATCATGGGCCGTTTCGGCTGATCTGCCGACTGCGCCGCCTGACAACCCAATTTCGAGGACTAGACGATGGCATCGACCCATATCCTGTCGGCCTATGACGACGAACTGAAATATCTGAGCCGCCGCATCTCGGAGATGGGCGGGCTCGCAGAACAGATGTGCGGCGATGCCGTGCGTGCGCTGGTGAATTCCGACTCGGCACTTGCCCAGAAGGTCATCTCGGATGACGTCATCCTGGATCATGCCGAGCGCGAGATCCAGGACAAGGCCATCGTCACGATCGCCAGACGCCAGCCCATGGCTGCGGACCTGCGTGAGATCGTCGGCACTCTGCGCATCGGCGCCGACCTGGAGCGCGTCGGCGATCTTGGCAAGAACACCGCCAAGCGCGTCATCGCCGTCCAGGGCACCGGCGTGCCACGCAAGCTTGCGCGCGGCATCGAGCATCTCTCCGATCTGGCGCTTGTGCAGCTCAAGGAAGTGCTGGATGTCTACGCCAGCCGCTCGGCCGAAAAGGCCGAAGCGATCCGCATCCGCGACGAAGAGATCGACGCGATGTACACCTCGCTGTTCCGGGAACTCCTCACCTACATGATGGAGGATCCGCGCAACATCACCACCTGCACGCATCTCCTGTTCTGCGCCAAGAACATCGAGCGCATCGGCGATCACGCCACCAACATTGCCGAGACGATCTACTACATGACGACGGGCGCCCAGCTGGAAGGCGAGCGCCCGAAGGACGATACGTCGAATACGCTGGGTGCGATCACCGAATGACGGAATGCTGACGGAGCAGAGCTGAGATGCTGCCAAAAATTGCTGTGGTAGAAGACGAGGAAGCGCTGAGCGTGCTTCTTCGCTACAACCTGGAAGCTGAAGGTTATGAGGTCGAGACGATCCTGCGCGGCGACGAAGCCGAAATCAGGCTCCAGGAGCGGACCCCTGATCTCCTGATCCTCGATTGGATGCTGCCAGGCGTCTCGGGTATCGAGCTTTGCCGCCGTTTGCGCATGCGTTCGGAGACCGAGCGCCTGCCAATCATCATGCTGACCGCGCGCGGTGAGGAAAGCGAACGGGTTCGTGGTCTCGCGACCGGGGCGGACGACTATGTGGTGAAGCCTTTTTCGACGCCGGAACTCATGGCGCGCGTCAGGGCCATGCTGCGTCGTGCCCGACCAGAGGTCCTGTCCAGCGTGCTGCGTTGCGGCGACATCGAGCTTGATCGTGAGACGCATCGCGTGCATCGCAAGAGCCGGGAGGTTCGCCTTGGCCCGACCGAATTCCGCCTGCTGGAGTTCCTGATGGCCTCGCCAGGTCGGGTGTTTTCCCGCTCCCAGCTCTTGGATGGGGTCTGGGGGCACGATATCTACGTGGATGAGCGCACGGTCGATGTGCATGTCGGACGTCTGCGCAAGGCGCTTAACTTCTCCAACATGCAGGATGTCATCCGCACCGTTCGCGGCGCCGGTTATTCGATGGAGTCCTGAACGCGGTGTGCCTGGTCGCGGTCCCATTCAGCCGGTTTTGCTGGTCGGGTCGGCCACGGCCTTGGATTCCGGTGAACCCTTGAAGCGCAGGAAGATCGACAGCACCACGAGCACTGCGGTCGACAGGAATTCAGATTGCCAGTTCTGGAAGGATTCAAACCAGAATTGCGCGTCTCCCAGATATCGCCAGAACGGCATTGTCGGCTGTCCATGCATGGCCGCTTCTACTTTTGCAGCCTCGAAGCTGTAGCGAAGATGCAGCACGAATGTAAGCAGGAACAATAGGCCGAGAACGATCCCGAGTGAATAGGAATAGAGGCCGCGGATGAAGGAGCCCGCCTTTACCGGCCACGGCGCCTCGGGATCGTGTAGATGCTTCCGGGGATCTTCATCCTGCGGGTTGGGTTGATCCGGATCCTTCGATTCCGCCGAGCCCTTTTGATAGAGCATCGCCGTCAGCATCACATAGGCGGACATCTGCAGAAATTCGCTCTCCCAGTTCTCAAAGATGGCGGAGAGAAAATGTCCGGAGGTGAGATAGTCAACAGCCGAGAGCGCGGCCTGTCCGTGTTCGGCGAGTTCGTCGTTATGAACGCTCCACCCGGAAATAAACGTGCCGGCGATCGTGGCGGATGCCGCCACCACCAGCACGATCGTCAAGCCGTTAGCTCGCAGGAAAGACATGATCGAACCTTCAAACCGTGATCGGATACCCGCATCAACGGTTGATGACATAGAACGTTCCATGCCGGTTCTACGAGCAAAAACAGAACGTTGATCTATGATCTTACGTGCGTCGGCCAAGATGCCGGACGCGTTGAAACCGCTATCCGGCGGTAGCTTCCTTGGACCATTCCGGCAGCGGAAACAGCCGGTCGTAGGCCCAATTGAAGACGAAGGCATAGATCACGTAGAAGACCGCGAACGATATATCCATCGTCAGTGCGTGAATGAGACTCACGTCGAGATACCAAGCGATCAGCGGCAGCAACACGATAAGCAGGCCAAGCTCGAACAGGATCGCATGCGCTATGCGCACCGCCGCACTCTTTTGCGTACTGCTGGTCAGCCGCCGCATCAGGTGGTCGAAACCGATGTTGTAAAGGTAGTTCCATCCCGTCGCCAAGGTGGCGGAGCCGACCCCCACGATTCCGATATCTTCGACCGGCATGTCGAAAGCCAGAGCGCCGAGCGGCGTGACAAGAGCCAGTCCGATCAATTCGAAGCTGATCGCGTGGCGGATGCGGTCGACTGTGGAGCGCATGATAACCTCCAAGGAGCCCTAAAGGCCCTTTGTTCGTACCGGGTCGTCCCGGAGTGATACCCATGAGGGGGAGGTCGTCCTCGCACCTATTGAGATAGGCGTTGAAGCGCGACGAGGCAAGCTCTGGCGGGCATGGCTGCTATGCAAAATGAAAAAAGCGGGCCTCAGCCCGCTTCAACTCCCGTCTCGGGGTATAAGTCTTAGGCCCGGGCAGCAGCCCTGCGGCGATCATGGATCGGCTGATAGGCAAGCCGTGCGTGGTAGCTGCAATAGGGCGAGGAATCCGGAGATTCGCAGCCGCAGAAATGGAAGTCTTCCTTCAGCGGGTCGCCGACGGGCCACTTGCAGGTACGCTCCGTGAGCTCTGTCAGCACGAGGCGGCGGGAAATCGGCACCACCACGTTGGAAGCGGGGCGATATTCCATCTCCTCGAAGGCTTCGACTTCGATCTCTTCCTTGACCACGGTCGCGCCGACAGCACGGGCAACTGTCCGGGTCGCGACGCGGGATGCATAATTCGGGGCCCGAGGCGCGGAAGTCGTCCGCTTGGCCGCGGTGCGGCCCGTAGCGACAGTGCCTCCAGCTTTCGCGCGGCCCGGCAGGCTGAGACGATGCACCTTGCCGATCACGGCATTGCGGCTTACGCCTCCGAGTTGTGCGGCGATCTGGCTGGCGCTCAGACCTTCCGACCACAGTCTCTTGAGTTTCTCGACTCGCTCATCTGTCCAATTCATGCCCGTTCTCCGCCTTTGAACGTTATCGGCATGCAGAATCCTTCCACCTTTGCCGCAGACATCATTCCGCAGCACCCACTACATATATGTTTGAGGTGACTAGTTCCGCCGCATGCAGTCTAGTAATTGATCTTTAACCTAGTGTGAGGCTGACTCCGTGGCAAGAGTCGCAGGATTCGCAGAGAATCGATTTCTTGGTTTTCCCCAACTTGCTGTCGGGAAGAGTCATTTTTGTCACATGGGGCGGGTGCCGGCTGTTTTCGGTTGCAGCCCCGCGGAACGCCGAGCTTTATTGACATCCGGAGCCTAAACATCGATAGTGCAACTGGCCGCCCATTGGGCGGCATTTTTAATTTTTCAGGCTCGTTCGCCGGGTCTTTTGAACTGCCTAGAGGAGTGATGTCGCCATGGCTGAAGCCACGCTTTTCGACACCTTTGCCCGGGCCCCGTTGCGTTTTGAACGTGGCGAGGGCGTATGGCTCGTGACGGAAGGCGGCGAGCGATATCTCGACTTCGGCGCCGGTGTTGCCGTTAATTCGCTGGGACATGCTCATCCGCATCTCGTCGAGGCGTTGAAGGCGCAGGCGGAGAAGGTCTGGCACACCTCGAACCTTTATGAGGTGCCGGGTCAGGAGACACTCTCCCGCCGCCTGACTGAAAATTCCTTTGCGGATAAGGCGTTTTTCACGAATTCCGGAGCCGAGGCGTTGGAATGCGCCATCAAGACGGCCCGTCGCTATCAATATGTGAAGGGCCACCCCGAGAGGTTCCACATCGTCACGTTCGAGGGCGCGTTCCACGGTCGCACG
Source organism: Hyphomicrobiales bacterium (assembly GCA_900469955.1). Taxonomy (GTDB): domain Bacteria; phylum Pseudomonadota; class Alphaproteobacteria; order Rhizobiales; family Rhizobiaceae; genus Neorhizobium. Next base: position 196,972 of record UBYX01000012.1, read on the forward strand.
CTGGCGACCATCGCCGCTGGCGGACAGGCGAAATATCTTGAGGGCTTTGGTCCCAAGGTGGAAGGTTTCGACCAGGTTCCCTTTGGCGATCTCGATGCCTTGAACGCCGTGGTCGGCGAAAAGACCGCCGCGATCCTCATCGAACCGATCCAGGGCGAGGGCGGCATTCGTCCTGTACCCAAGGAATTCCTGCAGGCGCTGCGCAAGATTTGCGACGACAACGGCATCCTCCTTGTCTTTGACGAAGTGCAGTGCGGTGTCGCGCGTACTGGCAAGCTGTTTGCCTATGAATGGTCGGGCGTGGCGCCGGATATCATGGCGCTTGCCAAGGGTATCGGCGGCGGCTTCCCGCTAGGCGCCTGCCTCGCGACCGCTGAAGCAGCGTCCGGCATGACCGCCGGCACCCACGGCACGACCTATGGCGGCAACCCGCTTGCCATGGCAGTCGGCAACGCGGTGATGGATGTCGTCCTCGCAGAAGGCTTCCTCGCTCATGTTCGCGATGTCTCGCTGGTTTTCCGTCAGGGTCTGGCCGGTCTCAAGGATCGCTTCCCCGAGATCATCGAGGAAATTCGCGGCGAGGGCCTGTTGCTCGGCATGAAGGCCAAAGTCCCGGCGGGCGATCTGGTCGGTGCAATGCGTGGCGAGCGCCTGCTGGGTGTTCCGGCTGGCGACAACGTCGTGCGCCTTCTGCCGCCGCTTACGGTTACCGCGGAGGAGGCCCGAGAAGGGCTTGCCCGTATCGAAAAGGCAGCGGAAAAGCTTTCCGCGTCGTTGATGAAAAAATCGGCCTGAGAGGGTAGGAAGGGGGCGCCGTTTCTGGTTCCCTCTCGACAGGGAACCAAAATGGCATCTCCGAAGCATTTTCTTGATTTTTCTGCCGTTTCCTCCGCAGACCTGCGTGTGATCCTGGAAGACGCCAAGACCCGCAAGCAGGCAACTAAGGCCGGTACGGCGGGAAAACCCCTGGCCGGCAAGATGCTGGCGATGATCTTCGAGAAGCCGTCCACCCGCACCCGTGTCTCCTTCGATGTCGGCATGCGCCAACTCGGCGGTGAGACACTTTTCCTCTCCGGCACGGAAATGCAGCTCGGTAGAGCCGAAACGATCGGCGATACCGCGAAGGTTCTTTCCCGTTACGTCGACGCGATCATGATCCGCACCACCGATCATTCTCGCCTGCTGGAGCTTGCCGAACACGCAACCGTACCGGTCATCAACGGCCTGACGGACGATACGCATCCCTGCCAGATCATGGCCGACCTGATGACGTTCGAAGAACACCGCGGCCCGGTTGCGGGCAAGACGTTCGCCTGGACCGGCGATGGCAACAACGTGCTTCATTCCTTTGTGGAGGGGGCCGCGCGGTTCGGCTATCGCATGAACATGGCCGTGCCGATGGGATCCGAACCCCATGACAAGTTTCTGAACTGGGCACGCAATAACGGCGGCGAAATCATGCTGTGCCACGATGCCGAACGGGCTGTCGCGGGTGCCGATCTCGTCGTCACCGACACCTGGGTTTCCATGAACCAGGAGCACAAGGCTCGCGGTCACAACGTCTTCCAGCCCTTCCAGGTCAATGGAGAATTGATGAAGCGGGCGGATGAGAACGCGCTCTTCATGCACTGCCTGCCCGCCCACCGCGGCGAGGAAGTCACCGATGAAGTAATCGATGGGCCGCAGTCGGTCGTCTTCGACGAAGCGGAAAATCGGTTGCACGCCCAGAAATCCATTCTCGCCTGGTGTTTCGGCGCCGTCTGAATGCCTTAACCGGCCAAAGCTTGATTTTCAGAAGAGCCGGGCCCATCTACCGGCTATCATTTGCGCCGCGTTTTCAGACGACCGGCGTTTCAACACACTTCGTCGATGTCTTTTCCTCCGGCCTGAGGTTCCGCTCTGGCCGGCGCTTGTGTAAAAGTCGTAAGGGCTCGGCGCGAAGGAGCAAAGTCATGGCGGAAGCGACTGTGAACCTGAACGATCTTCATTTTGCCGGAGACGACCGGGTCGTTCCCTTCCAGGTAGAAGGGCTCGATGTGCGCGGACGCGCCGTGCAGCTCGGTCCGTTGCTGAACACCATCCTCGGCCGCCACGACTATCCGGGGCCGGTTGCCCGGCTGCTGGCAGAGGCGATCGTGCTGACCGCGCTCCTCGGTACGTCCTTGAAGTTCGACGGCAAATTTACCGTCCAGACCAAGGGCGACGGCCCGGTCGATCTATTGGTCGCGGATTTTTCGACGCCCGATAGCTTGCGCGCCTATGCTCGTTATAACGAGGAGGCTCTAGCTGACGCGATCAAGGACGGCCGCACCTCTCCGCCGGAGCTTCTGGGGCAGGGCGTGCTGGCGTTCACCATCGATCAGGGTCGCGGCATGCAGCCCTATCAGGGCATCGTGCCGCTCGACGGCTCATCGCTCGAAGAGATCGCCGGCGTCTATTTCCGCCAGTCGGAGCAGATCCCTACCAAGGTACGTCTTGGGGTCGCCGAACTCTTCGATCGGGATGCGGAGGGCAAGCCGCGCCATAATTGGCGGGCTGGCGGCCTGGTCGCGCAGTTTCTGCCCCAGGCCCCGGAGCGCATGCGGCAGCCGGATCTCCATGGCGGTGACGGCGACGAACGGGATGCCGAAGTGATCGACGACGCCTGGAATGAAGCACGCTCGATGGTGGAAACGATCGATACGGACGAATTGACCGACCCGCAGGTCGCCATCGAACGGCTGCTTTTCCGCCTTTTCCATGAGCGCGGCGTTCGCGTTTACGCGCCGCAGACGGTCCATGATCGCTGCAGCTGTTCGCGCGACAAGATCAAAAGCGTCTTGAACGGGTTCACGGCCGAAGAGATCGAAGCAAGCCAGGAAGACGGCGATATCGCCGTCACCTGCGAATTCTGCTCGACCACCTATCACTACGAAGTGGCGGAATTCGCCGCGGCCTGAAAAGTGCCCAAAGTCATCGAATGCGGCGGTTCTGTTCTTGCACAGAACCGCCGTATCCTTTTCTAGGTTTACGCCGCGCGGCGTGAGCCGGAGGCAGCCGATTGGCGGTAGCCGCCTGCCGCAGAGAGTCGGAACTGGCCGAGCATTTCGGTCAGACTCCGGGCCTCGCTTGCCAGCGCTGCGCTTGCCGCCGTGGATTCTTCCACCATCGCGGCGTTCTGCTGGGTGCCTTGATCCATCGTGTTGACGGCGGTGTTGATCTCCTGCAGGCCGAGTGACTGCTCGCGTGATGCCTCGGCGATCGCCTGAACGTGGCGGTTGATCTCCTGGACTTCACCGACGATTTTTTGAAGCGCAGTCCCCGTCTGCACTACCAGATCCACGCCCGACTGTACCTGCTGGCTGGAAGCGGTGATGAGGGTCTTGATTTCCTTCGCAGCATTTGCGGAACGGGAGGCAAGTTCGCGAACCTCCTGGGCGACGACCGCGAAACCCTTGCCGGCATCGCCGGCGCGGGCGGCTTCCACCCCTGCGTTGAGCGCGAGAAGATTGGTCTGGAAGGCGATGTCATCGATCACGCCGATGATGTTGGCGATCTCGTTCGATGACTTTTCGATATGCCGCATGGCGTCGATGGCGTCGTTGACGACCTTGCCGGAGACTTCCGCGCCGCCTTTGGTCCGCAACACGAGATGGCTTGCTTCTTCGGCGCGCTTGGCCGCGTCCTTGACGGTCGTGGTGATTTCCTCCAGCGCGGCTGCGGTCTCCTCGACGGAGGCGGCCTGCTGTTCCGTGCGTTTTGCCAGGTCGTCGGCCGCGTTCAGCAGTTCGGTAGCGCCGGCATTGATCGCGGAGGCGTTGGTGCCGACGCTGTTCATCGCCTGGTTCAGCTTGTCGACCGAGTTGTTGAAGTTGCGGCGGAGATTGTCCATCTGACCCTGGAAAGGCGTCTCGATCCGGTAGGCAAGGTCTCCGTCGGACAGGCGGTTGAGCGCCGCGCCCAGTTCATCGACCGCATGCTGCACGGAGGCCGCTTCCTTCGCCTTTTCGGCGTCGCGCTGGAGCCGTTCCGTCTCGCCCATCTGACGGGTGGAATCCGCCTCCTGGGCAAGTTTCGTGCGCTCGATGGCGTTGTCGCGGAAGACCGCAACGGCAGCGGCCATATGGCCGATCTCGTCGGCGCGGTCGATGCCTTCGATTTCTCCGCTCGTTTGCCCCTCTGCAAGCGTCGTCATCCGTGCCCGAAGACGCGCCATGGGAGCGGTGATACCGGCATGGGACACGTAGATTGCCAGCGCGATGCTGAGCACCACGCCGATGCTCAACGCAACGATGCTGGTGGTGATCGTTGAGTGGACCGATGCGGACATCCTGTCGCCACCCGACGTCAGCAGGTCCATCATCACGGTGTTGTTGGACCCCGTTTCGGACGACATCTGTTTCAGGAGCTCGTCGTTCTGCGTGAGGATTTGCTGAACCGCAGCCTTGTCGCCGGCGGCGGACAGCTCGATTGCCTTGTCGAAATTGGTCTTCACCGAGCCGACGATCGTCAGGATCTTCGTCATCGCCTCCTTCCGGCTCGGCACCATTTCGCCGATCATCTGGAAGCGCTCCATGGCAGTCTTGAAGTCGCCGTTGACCTTGTCCTTCATCGGCTGGTAGTTCGGCGCGGTCGGAGGAAGCTCCATAAGGCGACCAGCCATGGAAACGGCCGTCCAGATGCCCGCTGCGGCGCGTGCTCCGAGCACTGCTGCCTTGCTCTCGTTGGTGATGAAGCCGTGATAGGTTTCGTTCGCCTGGCTGAACCGCAGCGAGATATAGCCGAGGCCTGAAAGGGAGATCAGCCCAAGCAGGAGCAATACGGAGAGAATCTTCGCCTTGATTCCAATTCTTGCAAGCATGGAAGTTCCTTGTCGCCTATGTCGCCGGTGCTGACGACCACAGGACAGTGGTTTGGGAATGGGGGAGGGAAATGCCTCAGGCAGGCTGGTGACGAGCGCATCATGCGAGCGGCGGGGCCGCTTCGTTCATATTGAATAAATTGCACAACAATTAAGATAAGGCTAAATTTGCCCTGCCGACGATCGCATCTTTGATAGGCGGACAAAGGCTCGGCCCGCGGCGCGAGAAGCCGGATGCCCGGATGCCATCCTTCGCGGGTTCAGCCGGACGGCGCCTTAGTTGAGAACGCGCGTGAGACCCGGGGAATCCAGCGAAAAGGCGGGAATTGTCACCTGGAATGTCTCGCCCTGGTCAGTCTGCATGTCGTAATGGCCGAACATCATGCCAGAAGGCGTGTCGAGCGGGCAGCCGGATGAGTATTCGTAGGAATCGCCGGGCTCCAGCCGCGGCTGCTCGCCTATGACTCCGGGTCCTTCTACCTCATCGACCAGACCGTTCTGGTCGGTGATGTGCCAGTAGCGATGAACGAGCCGAACGGTCAGGGACGAATGGTTCTCGATGACGATGCGGTAACCCCAGACATAGCGGCTCTCTTCCGGATTGGATTGCTCCTCCAGATAGTAGGGCTCGACGGCAACTTCGATGTCTCTTGTACGGGCGCGATACATGCAGCACCTGAGAATAATTACTTAGTCGATATTGTACAGAGCTGCGGAAACGTCAAGAATTCTCGCGGTTTGAACAAGCGAGTGTGAGCGTTTCTTGAAGTTAGGGATAACTAAGTTGGTAAATCCGGCAAGACCGGATTTACCATAACCGTGTCAGGCCGAAATCCTGGAAAGCGCCTTGGCGAAGTCCTCGATCAGATCCTCTGTGTCCTCAATTCCGGCGGACAGGCGGACGGTGCCGGCCGATATCCCGAGTTCTGCGCGAGCCTCATCCGTCAGGTTCTTGTGGGTCGTGGTGGCCGGATGGGTGATCAGGCTCTTGGAGTCGCCGAGATTGTTGGAAATCCTGACGATATCAAGCGCGTTCTGCAGCTTGAAGGCGGCCTCCTTGCCCCCCTTCAGCTCGAAGCACACGAGCGTCGAGCCGCCCGTCATCTGCCTGGCGATGATATCGGCCTGCGGATGATCCTTTCGGCCGGGATAGATAACCCGCGCGACCTGTTTCTGTTCGGCGAGGAAGTCGGCGATCCTCGAAGCGCTCTCCGTCTGCTGTTTGACGCGCAACGGCAGGGTCTCGATGCCTTTCAGCAGCGTCCAGGCGTTGAACGGCGACATGGCTGGCCCGGTATGGCGAAAATAGTCATGCAGGTTCTCGTCGATCCAGGCCTTGTCGGAGAGCACGACGCCGCCGAGGCAGCGACCCTGGCCGTCGATATGCTTGGTCGCTGAATAGACGACGATATGGGCGCCAAGCTCCAGCGGCTTCTGGAAGAGGGGGGTCGCAAACACGTTGTCGACAACGACCTTGGCGCCAATCTGGTTGGCGAGCCTGGCGACGCCGGCAATGTCGACGACTTCAAGCGTCGGGTTTGTCGGGCTTTCCAGGAAAAACACCTTGGTCTTCGGCGTGATCGCCTTTTCCCAGTTTTCGAGGAAGCGGCCGTCGACCAGGGTGCATTCGATGCCGTACTTGGGAGCGAGCGTCTCGACCACCCAGCGGCAGGAACCGAACAAGGCGCGGGCTGCGACGATATGGTCGCCGGCCTTCAGCTGGCAGAGGATCGCGGCGGTGACGGCGGCCATACCCGACGCCGTGGCGCGCGCATCTTCGGCGCCTTCCAGCGCGCACATGCGCTTTTCAAACATGTCATTGGTGGGGCTGCCGTAACGGGCGTAGATAAAGCCCTCGGTTTCGCCCTTGAAGCGTGCTTCTGCCGCTTCTGACGTGTCGTAAACGAAACCCTGGGTCAGGAAGATAGCTTCCGAGGTTTCGCCATATTGCGAGCGCAGCGTGCCGCCGTGTACGAGCTGAGTTGCCGGGCGCCATTTGTTGGTCATGCGTGTCCCCATCAAGAACAAAAAAACCGGTCGCATAAGCAGACCGGTTTCGCACCCGGTCTTTTTAGCCACTTATTTAACGTGGCTGCAAGCCGACCGGCCAAATCACCACGGGATAAGAGTGGCATAGCGCCGTGTCCCGCTTGCGTCAATGGCCGGCATTTGGTTTTGTCGCCTTGAAAACTTTAAGAGAGACAGGATGGCTCGCGAAACAGGAATTCTGGCGGACCGCGCAATCGCGGCGCTTTTCGACAGTGGACGGCTGATCTCGGAGCGCGAGCTCGACCGGGACCAGATCCAGCCGGCGAGCCTCGACCTGCGCCTGGGCGCCAAGGCTTTTCGCGTCCGCGCCAGCTTCATGCCCGGTCCGACGAGCCTTGTTTCCGACAAGCTCGATCGCCTCAAGCTGCATGTCATCGATCTGTCGGAAGGCGCGGTTCTGGAAACCGGTTGCGTCTACATCGTGCCGCTGATGGAACGGCTCGACCTGCCGGCCACAATGTCGGCCTCGGCCAATCCGAAAAGCTCGACCGGCCGCCTCGACATCTTCACCCGAGTGATCACCGACTACGCCCAGGAATTCGACAAGATCCCGACCGGCTATTCCGGTCCGCTCTATCTCGAGATTTCGCCTCGCACCTTTCCGATTGTCGTTCGCCGCGGCTCGCGCCTGTCGCAGATCCGGTTCCGGGTGGGCAATGCTCTCTTGAGCGAGCCGGAATTGCTGCAGCTCCACAAGGACGAGATACTCGTAGCTGCGAGCAACCCGAACGTCTCAGGCGGCGGCATCGCTCTTTCGATCGATCTCTCCGGCGACCAGGAAGGGCTGATCGGTTATCGCGGCAAACATCACACGGCTGTCGTCGACGTCGACAAGAAAGCCCAGCACGACGTCTTCGACTTTTGGGAGCCGCTCTATAGCCGCGGCCGCAACGAACTCATTCTCGATCCGGACGAATTCTATATCCTCGTCTCGCGCGAGGCGGTTCATGTGCCGCCGCTCTATGCGGCCGAGATGACGCCCTTTGATCCGCTCGTGGGTGAATTCCGCGTCCATTATGCAGGCTTCTTCGATCCCGGTTTCGGCCACGAAGCCGCAGGCGGCCGCGGCAGTCGCGCGGTGCTCGAGGTTCGCAGCCATGAGGTGCCCTTCATCCTGGAGGACGGCCAGATCGTCGGGCGGCTGGTCTACGAGCACATGCAGGAAAAGCCGGAAGGTCTTTATGGAACGGGTATGGGATCCAACTATCAGGCGCAGGGCCTGAAGCTCTCGAAGCATTTTCGCGCCTGAGCGACAAGGCGCCGCTTGACAGCCGGCCTCATCTGTTGAAAGTCTCGGCTTGTCCTTTTGCGCATGCAGTTGCCCTAAACCGGTCTCGCTCGGGGCCGCATGCGAAAAGCGGGTGTAGCTCAATGGTAGAGCAGCAGCTTCCCAAGCTGAATACGAGGGTTCGATTCCCTTCACCCGCTCCAGCTACCCTCCAGTGATGTCCATTTCAGCTGCAGGTCGGAAATCGTGGCGGCTGGAGCAGGTCCGCAAATTGCTTCAGAGCTGCCGGATATGGCCCGGATTGAGCAGGATCTGCTCCAGAGGCGGCAATAGATTTTCAAGCGGATCCTCAAATATCCCGGATCCGGTAACGGGCTGGTCGGATGTGTGTTATGATCGAGTTCCGGAGGTGAGGAGGCGGCGGACCTACCCGATGATCTTCAAGCTCGCAGATCGGCATCTTCCGGAGTTTGAGTTCGATCCTACGTGGTTGGCGCAGACTGATCTCGGCTTTTGGACCGCATCTCGTGACCGGGCCATGCTTGTATAACTCTCCAGGGGAAGGAACGCGAGCATGGACATATCCATTGTCAAAGGACATCTGGAGCAGGCACAGCAACACATTGCGCTAGGAGAGCGGTGCATATCGAGGCAATACGCGATCATCGCCGACCTCAAGAAGCATGGAGCAGATACTGCCCAGGCAGAACGGCTTCTGGCAAACTTCGAAGAACTTCAAGATCTTGCTCACCTCAGTAGGATCGAATTAGAACTTGTCGAAGTGGAATCGAAGCGGCGGCGCCCGTGACGGCATGCCGGTCGAGTGAATATGCTAGCGAAATCCAGTTGAAACTCTGAGAGCTTCCACAACCGCGCCGGCATCTACGGGCTTCTCGCAGCACCTCACCGACACGAATCTCGCCGGCAAGGCGGAGGCGTCGTAACCGGTTGTGAAGACGAAAGGAACATCGCGTTCGATAAGTAAATCAGCCACGGGGTAAGCAAGTTCCCCGCCAAGATTAACGTCCAGCACTGCAGCATCGATCGTTTTTGCAGCTTCGAGCAGTTCAAATGCTCGTCGAACGGATTGTGCAGGTCCTATCACGATCGCACCGCGATATTCCGCGCCCCGCGCCTCGTAGAGTTCCGCGACAGCGTGGCGACCTGTTTCCCGTGCATCCCGTGCCATGCGTTCCACCAGGGTCACACGTTCCTCCATAACCCGCATGGCGACCCTGATAGCCTCATCGACCTCATCGATCTGCGCCGCCAGCGCGTCGGCAGTGTAGGCATGGCCGATCTGGCACCGGTATCGCAAAGGCCGCGAATCGCGAATTTCGGAGAGAACGCCGTGACAGGCGGGGCATGTTATAGCGCTCGGACTGGCAATTTTTTGAAGGCCGGCGCTTCCCAACCTCCCACCCGCTGCGATCTCCACCTCAAGGCGCAGGTTCTCGGAGGGGGTATGGGATCCGCTTGCATCGGAGCCGGCTATTTTCGCGATCAGGCTTCCGAGGTCGGCCGCCGGCGTTACATAGTCGACCTCCACGGTCTCAAGCGCTGCCAGCGGCATCTGGCCCGCCTCGGCGTCGAGCGGGTGTTGCACCACGGTGGTCCCGCCGCAGGACTTGATCGAGTGCAAGCCTGCCGCACCGTCGTTGAGCATGCCTGTCAGCACAATGCCAACTACGCGGGGTCCGAATGAGAGAGCTGCGGAGCGGAACATCGGATCGATGGACGGCCGCACCATGTTTTCGCGAGGGCCTGTGCCGAACTTTATCGTATTCCCTATGAGCAGCAGATGGCGGTCGGGTGCCGCGACATAAATATGCCCTTGCTGAATCGGCTGCCCGTCCAGAGCCTGCGTTAGAGGAAGCTTTGCCTTGGCCGCAAGCAGCTCTGTAAGTAAGCCGGGAGAATTTGATGGAATGTGGGTGCTGATGAAGACGCTTGCGGGAAGGTTTTCAGGCAGGTCGGCTACCAGCGCTCTGAGGACAGCTCCGCTACCAGTCGATCCGCCGACTGCGATAATGTCCTTGGTGGCGCCCGGACGCATTCTGGTGGCCTTTCGTGATCAGGCTCAACAGCGAGATGCCCCAATTGTTCCATCCATATCGTCGGGGAGGTCAAGTAACCCGATCAGCAACGCCCGAGAAGGACAAGGTGCATTCCTTCGATCGGTCACTGCACTATAGGTGACTGTTTAACTTCCGACGCAGGAACGAAATTGGCGGGTGGATGTTTTTCCTCTTGGAGAGCAGGAGGGAAGCGATGCAAAGCGGTTCTGTCAAAGATCGTATGCAGGTCGAAGTGATTCAACTTCTGCCGGTGCTTCGAAAGTTCGCCCGCCGCTTCCATACGTCCCCTTATGATGTCGATGATCTGGTCCAGGACACGGTGGTGAAAGCTCTGGCGAATGCCGACAAATTCAAGGAAGGAACACGTCTGAAGTCATGGATGTTTACGATTATGCGTAACAGCTTCTGCACCAGGTTTGGGCTGGCGAAACGGGAGCACGTCGGCTTTGAAGACGACGCCGCAGGGAATACGGCCGTTGCCGGCACACAGGAATGGGCCGTGCGGTGGCACGAACTCGAGGACGCCGTGGCGAAGCTTCCAGAATACTACCGGGTTCCTTTGACGCTCATCTTCATCGATGGCGTCAGCTACGAAACGGCGGCAGAACTTTGCAAATGCCCGGTAGGAACGGTCAAAAGCCGCGTTAACCGGGCGCGCCGGGAGCTTGCAAGACAGCTCGACACGGTCGACGACTAGTTGAGTTCATTAAGATGCGTTCCTGGGCCGAACAGAGCTCGGGCGATTTTCTCCAGCGCGGTTGGTTTTTCGTAAAGCGCAAAGCCCGTGTATTTTACCGGGATGAACGATGGATCATACCCTGTCGCAAATACAAAGGGTATGTCGCGCCCCTCGAGCTCGTCGGCGACCGGAAACACGAACTCGTCTCCTAGATGAATATCCAGGATTGCCGCGTCGACCTTCTGCTGATGAATCAAGCTGAGCGCCTGACGAGCACCTGCAGCAGGACCTATGACGATAGCACCGAGATCTTCCAGCTTTCGACGGGTTTCATCGGCCAGAAAATATTCGTCTTCGACAATCAGGATGCGCTTGCCGGCGAACTGTTTGCTATAGTTCGTATGTTCCACTTGAATACCTTTCAAGAACAGGAACGGGAGCTTGAGGCAATAGTTGTCTGATAGAAATGCCGGTCACCGTCGTGCCGGCAGACCTGCAAGTGCGACGAGCAGTTTTTCTTCATTGCATGGTTTGTTGAAGCAGGGGATCGCGCTGAAAGCTTCCGGCATCGAGTCGCACTCGTAGCCAGTCACGATGACAAAGGGAACGTGAGATTCAATGAGCTTTTCGGCCACCGGGTAAGCCATCGTTCCGCGCAGGTTGACGTCTATGACCGCTCCGTCAAGTTCGAGGTTATGCTCGGTGATGAGCTTTAACGCTCCATCAATATTTGAGACCGGTCCTGCGACTTCGGCGCGGGCGTCTTCCAACGCCATCACCAGACTGGAAGCAGCAAGATATTCGTCTTCCACGACCAGATAAAGCCGTCCTGCCAACCTCTGCATCCATTTCACCTCCACATTGAGGACGCAAACTGCTGAAGAGTCCGAAAGTTGCGCCGTGTTTTTTATTGCTGCACAGGATGCGATGCGTCAAATGGCAACCCGTCGGATGGTGATGGGATGGGAGCGTCCGCTTCTGCGTGACGACCGGGTTCATGATCCGCACGGGAGAGCTTTATCCGGCAGCAACAACCCGCTGATGGGAACCGCTCGGCGACGTTCACTCGCCAAAGGGGGAGGTCTTACTGTCTGGCTGGGGATTTCGTCGCCAACTCGAGTATTGGATGAGAGCGGGGTAATGGCTTCAGCCCTTGGAGATATGCTCCAGGCGCCGCACCTCCTGTACTGGGGTGCCAGCCGTTGGCGCAACCGCTTCGGATGTTCGCCTGAGCAGGGTTTTGACTAATCGCTCGGAGAAGCCTCCCACGAATCCGAAGGTCGCAGCAATCTCCCAATTCTGCGCCATCGGCGACGAAGGTGGGATTTCTGCGGCAAAAACGGAGCCGCCGACTAGCGTTTTACCCAAAAGGAGCAACATGATTCCACCGATCACGCCGATGCAAACGCGAATGCCACTCATCCAGTAGTTCATATTCGACTGCTGGCAGGGTTTCATTTCGAATGCCTCGACCCGCGTGATGATTGAAAATGCTGCCCCAAGTGCACCGAATATACTCGCGGTGCAGTAACTGGCCATAAGTTCATCTGGGCGATATAGCGCCAGAAAGAGCGTTACCAGTGCGATCCATCCCGAAGCGGCGACCAGGCACGTAACAACGTAACGAATAGTATTGTCATTGGTTGAGCGCCTTACCGCCATTGTCAGAGCCGCAGCGGCAATTGCTTTCGCAGCCTCAACTTTGTTCTCCATCGTAAGCATCAGAGCCTGCGCCACATTGTGGTCGAAAAGCAGTCCTTCCGGTACCTGCTTACGTAGCCAAGAGCCGCGATGTCCGGTCTGGTGCGCGTCACGGCGCATTTGGCTGGTGAAAACGCGGAGTTCACAAAGCTCGGGTGCTATCTGGTTAAATGCAGCGCGCTGCTGTGCCGCTAGTTCCTCACAGTCGGAGAAATGCACATACACTCCTCTCTCCGAACGATAGACTGCGTAATCCGATCCGCACCACAGGACTTCAAGGATGCGATGTCCGAGCTTGTCGGTCGCGCCAGGAGTAATGTTTCTGAGAGGAAATGGACCACAATGCGCTCCGGCGCTGGAGTCGTCTGCGTTTGGAGCAAGCTCCAGTACATTGGCGTTCATAACCGCACCCTCTGGGAAACTTGAACCATAGATGCATAGATGCCTTGTGGTGAAAACTAACACATTGCCCCATGTCGAGCCAGAGCCGGCTGTGGCTCTGCTTCAGCTTGATCCTTCAGATCAGTGTGCCCCATGCCGGGTTCCACTCCAGCCCCTCGGCCAGTTCCACGTAGATCGGATGTTGCTCCGGGCCGCGGCTCTTGTTCTCGGCCATGCGAAAGGCGGCTTCCGGCTCCATCTCCTCGCCGGGGAAGATCATGTCGTCTTCCGAAGGTTCGGCAACCTTGCGGATGAAGCCGCGGATTTGGTCGCCTGAATGGTAGAGCTTGATGATCAGAGCGCCGGGAGCCGGATCGGTTCCGTGATAGCGGTGGTAGGTATGCATCTCGCGCCTCCATTGTCAGAGTCACCTATCTGACGTTCGGAGGCTCAGGAATGTTCCCCACAGATCTCAGAAAAGCGACCGTATCTTCTGCAGCACATGTCTGCGGATGCGATAGTTCGTCTTCCCGCGGGCATCTCGCCAGGCCATCTTGAATATCTTCCGGCGCGTGTTCCAGGAAAGAGGTGGAAGCTTGTCGACGACGCGGTAGCATCCGACCGCGTAAAGCCAGCGCTGCTGGATCTTGTGGGTGATGGATTTCGCCGCGTAGAGTTGTTCGGATTCCGAGCCGCGGAAAAAGATATACATCGGCCCGTCCACCCAGACGATCAGGTCACGCATGATGAATTCCGCAACGGCATAGGAGGCTGCGCACCACGGACCGCCGAGAGCCGGCCATCTCTCCAGCAGGATCTCCGCGCCGCCTGCCGACCTGTAGACGCCGTAGAACCATTCGGAGGGAAATCTCAGGCCGCGCGGCACCTTGCCTTGCGACGCATTCTCCTGAAAATTGAATATGTTCGGCTCCGGTCTCATTATTTGCGTCTTGTCCGCGTCGATCCGTTCCGACGATCCGACGGCCAGCAGTTTGTCCGGATTTTGCTCCAGCGCATGGAGCAGCGCGGACAGGTAATCGCTCGTCGACAGATCGTCGCAGGCCCGCAGGCAGAAATATTCCCCCTTCTCGGCGCCGAGCTTGATGCAGAAGATGAAGTTGTCGATCACGCCGAGATGGCGTTCCTGTTGGATGACCTCGAACCGACTGTCTTGGGCGCAGAATTCACGGGCGATCTCCAGTGTCGCGTCCGTGGATTTGTTGTCGACGATGATCGCGCGAAAATCCGAGAAGTCCTGGCCAGCGATGCATTGCAGACTTTTGCGCATCGTCTGGGCGCCATTGTAGATCGGGAAGACGACGACGAGCTTCGCTTTTTCCATGTTGTCCTTATCCTCGGCGGCCAGGCGCAGCGCTGCGCATATATCACGCCCGCTGATAAGCGCAAAAGGCAGGCGGCAGTAGGGCGAATTGGGGCCGAGGACGCTACATTTTCCTGTTGCTGGGTTGGTGCGGCGTCTTGTTCCAGACGAATGGTTTGGACCTCAGTTCCAGGACCGCCTGCCAGGCTGCGACCGACGTCATCAGCCAGTAGAGGGGCACGGCAATCCAGCGCCGGCCGATCAGCCGCTTCTCGTGCTCTATCATCGAACTCAGGCCCAGCGCCAGGAAGACCAGATAGCTGCCGAGAATATTGACCATGTCGATCACGAACAGTGACAGCATCCCGGCGGGAATATCGCCGGTCGGCGCTTCCAGCATTGAATAGGCGCCGATGCCGGCAAAGACGATGACCAAGGGATGCAGGAGCGAGGAGACCAGCATGCCTCCGATCATCAACTGGAAAGTGCAGAAAGCCTTCAGTCCCATCTCCCGGGTAAGACGGCGAGGGTTGCGCATCAGCACTAGCCAGGTTTGCAGCCAGCCCTTGAACCACCGGCTTCGCTGAGCCATCCAGACACGGACCGTGGTCGGGGCGTCCTCGAGCGTCTGACGCACGATCACATCCGAGCGGTAGCCGAGGCGGTAAAGGCGCAACCCGAGATCCGCGTCCTCGGTGACGTTGAACGGGTCCCATCCGCCGACGGCGCGCAATGTTTCGGTGCGAAAGTGATTGGAGGTGCCGCCGAGCGGCAACGGCATCTTGCTCTCGGCGAGCATCGGCAACAGGCCGCGAAACAGGCCGGAATATTCCAGGGAGAATAATGCGCTGATCCACGATTCCCGGGCATTGGTGACGATCAGCGGCGCCTGCAGGCAGGCGACTTCCGCGGGTGACGTCTGAAAGCGTCCGTAAGCCTCGCGAAGTTGCTGGGGATGGGGTCGGTCTTCCGCGTCATAGATCGCCAGATATTCCCCGCACGCCGCAGCCAGCGCATAGGTGAGGGCCTTCGGCTTGGTGCGCGGATTGCAGGGGGCACCTCGACGATCTCGAAACACGGGCCTAGCGCCAGCGCCTTGAGTGCCGCGATAGTTTCGTGGTCGTCCGCCTCGCAGACGAGTTTGGTGTCGAGCAGCGCGGCCGGCCAGTCCAGCCGCTTGAGGCTTGCGATCAGTTGCTCGGCGACGGCGGCCTCGCGGTAGAGCGCCACCATCACCGTGTAGCAGGGAAGCGGCTCGTCTCGGACAGGCAGAGCCGGCAGCATGGCCGGCGCAAAATTTTGCCGGGTAAAAGCGGCGAATCGCAGAAACAGGGACGCCAGATAGATGCATGACAGCCCGATATGCAGCAGAAGCAGCGTCGCGAGCGGCATGACGATCAGTGCAGAGACGACGGCGGCAAGGGCAAGTCCCGCATAAAATCCCTGATGCCCGGCCAGCACGATGCGCGCCGAAAAGTCGGGAAAGCGGTCGAAAAGAGCGCTGACGGTGTCCTGCGCCCGTCTGCGGGCGCCGGCCTTCCAGACGGCGCCACGGACCGCCGAAGGCGTGGTTATGGCGAGGTCGCGCCCGAGGGCCGGCATGGCCGCGAGGGCTGTGCCGAGATCGGCAAGCCTTGAGGCTTCGGGCACCACGGCTACCTGTGGAGCACCATGCCGATGAGTGATGCGGATCTGGCTGGGGCGCTGCAATTGCGTATCGAGCAAGGGTATGTCGGTTACCAGGGACGGATCGATGGCGCCGATAAAAGGCAGACGCAGAAAGCGCGCCATGGCTCCGTAATAGGCGGCCTCCTCGACCTGGCCGCTATGGAGCAACTCGCGTTCGATGCCGGTGCCGTTTTGCCTCGCCCGTTCGGCAAGCGCTGCAAGCAGCGGCTTGGAAAAACCAAGCGCTGAAAGGGCAATGAACTCCGGATCCGCATCCGAAGCCGGGACATCTTCAGCGGCCTTGTTTGCCGGTGGAGCGTGATCTTGCCACACGCCATCTTGCACCGGCGGCGATGCCGGCGGATATTCCCCTAAACGCATGACTCTGCTACACCGCCCGCAAGCGGGGCGCCCCAACCTGTCCCGATCTGGATCATAGCGATGCGTCTTCCGATTGCATCCCCGAAAATTAAGGGGTTCTTCAACATTCTGCAGCTTTGCCTTGTGGCTGGCGCATGGTTCACCTTTGCCTTGCCAGCCCATGCGGCCGGTGCGGGCGAAGGGTTGCCGTTGATGTTCGATGCCCGAGAGCGTCTCCCGCGGCCGGATCTTTCCAGCCTCGTCCGGCTCAGGATCCTGACGACCATCGACTTTCCCCCCTTCAACTTCGCCGATCAAACGGGCCGGCTCGCCGGATTCAATGTCGATCTTGCCCGCGAAATCTGCGCCGAGTTGAAGATCGAGGCGAAATGCCAGATCCAGGCGCTGCCGTTCGAGGAACTGGAAAAGACGTTGGAAAGCGGCGCAGGCGAGGCGGTGATGGCCGGCGTCGCGGTGACCCCGGATCGGCGCCAGCGGTTTTCCTTCTCACGCCCCTATCTCGGTGTGCCCGCCCGTTTCGCGCGCAATCTCACCGCAAGGATCGACGGCGATACGGCGGCAGCGCTTGCCGGCAAGCCGGTCGGTGTGGTCGAGGGAACTGCCCACCAGGTAATGCTGAAAGCCTTTTTCCCGAAGGTTACGGCTACCCCGTTCGAGAGTTACGAGACGATGCTCGAGGCATTGAAGGCTGGCAAGGTGGATGCTGTCTTTTCAGATGGCCTGAGGCTGCCCTTCTGGGTTGCCGGCGAAGCTTCGGCAAAATGCTGCGCGCTCTTCGACGGCCCCTACCTTTCGGAAAAGTTCCTGGGCGAGGCGTTGACCGTCATGTTCCGGAAAAACGATCCCGTGCTCGTTGCGGCTTTCGATCACGCTCTCGGCGCGCTCTCCCGCAACGGACGCTTGCAGGATATCTACCTGCGGTACTTTCCGAACGGGCTTTATTGACGGCCGGAATTCTTTCCTAAAGCTCGCCGCGATTATTGGCTCGCCCAGATGATGCGCGCCATCCATTCCACCTCGGAAAGATCGAAACTGCGGTTTGGATGCTCGGGATTGAGCGACATCAGCTCGACCGTACGGGCGGACTGGCGCGACAGGACCTTGGCCATGACTTCGCCTTCGCGCGTTTTCAAGACGACGCGGTCGCCGCGCCGCACCTGTGCGCCGGGTTCCACGATCAGCACATCGCCGTCGCGATAAAGCGGCATCATCGACTCGCCCTGAACTTCAAGGGCATAGACACCGGCCTTGCGCGAAGGATCGACGGGAAACTCCACCACGTCCCAGCCTTGACCGGCAGGAAAGCCGCCGTCGTCGAAAAAGCCGCCCGCGCCGGCCTGGGCAAAGCCGAGAAGCGGGATCGTGCCCCCCTGCGGTGGGAAATTGCCTTCCGGAAACGCCAACCGATTGGAAGAGGTCGGGAGATAACTCAAGAACTGGTCTACCGTCGCCCCCGTCGCTTCCAGCACCTTGGCGATCGATTCCGTGGAGGGCCAGCGCAAGCGCCCGTCCGGCCCGAGCCGCTTCGACTTGTTGAAGGACGTGGGATCGAGCCCGGCACGCCGCGCAAGACCCGACGGTGTCAGTTGATGGCGTTGGGCCAGCGTATCGATCGCGTTCCAGATCGTTTCATGTGACAGCATTTTGCCCATACCCGGCGCGCGAGACAGGGCCGGACAAACCGGCGCTCGGCGGCACCCCTTCGATCAATCTCTCCACGGCCTTCAAGCATGCTCGATGGCACGCTCAGACACCCCCGATTTTAACGGAGGACGGGCCTCGCGTAAAGGGAGGAAAGGAATAAAATCCTGCCGTGAGGTAGGCCGGGTCTAGGCCACCAGAGCCATGTTGATCTTGCCGAGTTTGATCACCGCCTGCGTCCGGCTATCGACGTTGAGTTTCAGCAGGATCGCCGAAACATGCGCCTTGATGGTCGCTTCGGAGACGCCCAGCTCGTAGGCGATCTGCTTGTTCAGCAAGCCTTCGCCGAGCATGGTCAGTACCCGGCTCTGCTGCGGCGTGAGCGTCTTCAGCCGATCGAGAAGTTCCGCAAGGCCGGGATCTTCTTCAGGCTGGGTGGAATCGCCCTTCGGTGCCCAGATGTCACCCTCGAGAACGGCCTGAACGCCGGTCCGGATGTCGTCGAGGCCTGAGGATTTTGAAATGAAACCGGAGGCTCCGAGTTCCAGGGCGCGCCGTATCGTCGTGCAGTCGTCGCTTGCCGAGACGATAACGATCGGCAGGCCCGAGAATTCCGCCCTGAGGGACATAAGTCCGGAAAAACCGCTGACGCCCGGCATAGCCAGGTCGAGCAGCATCAGATCTGCCTCGGGGTTGGAGACTGCGGCACGTCGCGCGGCTTCGAAATCGCCCGCTTCGATGATCAGGACTTTTTCGGCAATTCCCTGAACAGCCTGGCGCAGCGCGCCGCGAAACAGAGGATGATCGTCTGCAATGATGATTGTGAATGCCTGCATTCCCACGCTCCCTCCCAAGAGCATAGTTGTGCTTCTGTATCTTCGAAAGTTGTAAACCTCCGAAGCGGCGGAGACAAGTGCGGTAAATCACGTACGATTTGGTTGGGGTTTGTCCGCTTCCCGCTCGTCGATGAATTCGCCGACGATTGCCATGAAACGCCGCATGAACTTCTCCATGATGGAGAGCGACTTGTCCACTTCCTCGTCGGTGGGCAGCGCATTCGGCGGCGTCTGGCTCAACCGCTCCTCGAGCGAGGTCACCCTCTTTTCGAGCCTGTTGAGTTCCTCTTCGTAAGCCGCCCGTTCGTCCGGCTGCATGCGGCAGGTAAGTGTCCCGTTCTCCTCGCGGCAGAGCGTCATGGCGCCGGTCTTGGTATCGAGCCTAACGACGCCGCTTTCGGTCCGTTCAAGCTGGAAACGGGTATCCGGCGGCGCCTGGGCGTAGGAAGCCGCCGGAACGATGAGCGCTAAGGTGAATAGTGTCAGAACCTTCATCTTTTGGTCCTCCTCAGGTGGACAAGCGCCGGGCTTTGCGGCAAACGCACCGATTATAACAGATACTCGAGAGTTCATGATGACGGATATGGTGTATAAGATCGTGCCGGAAATGCTTTGGCGCCAGGCCAAGGGTAAGGGTGCCTTCGAGGGCGCGGGTATCGATCTCCAGGACGGCTACATCCATTTGTCGACCGGGCCGCAGGCCAAGGAGACCGCCAGGCTGCATTTTTCCGGCATGGCCGGGCTTGTCCTCGTCGCCGTCAACGCCCCGGCGCTCGGCGAGGCGTTGAAATACGAGCCGTCGCGTGGCGGCGATCTGTTTCCCCATCTTTACGGCCAGCTGCCTATCTCCGCGGTGCTTTGGGAAATGCCGTTGCTGATCGGCGCCGACGGCCTGCATGCTTTTCCGGAGAAGATGCCATGATCGGTCCCTTTGCCGGACTTGCCTCCCGCAGTCTTTTCGTGTTCGACCCGGAAACGGCGCATGGGCTATCGATCGCGGCACTGAAGACGGGTCTCGTGCCCGCCTGCCGTATTGCGAACGATCCACGTCTTGTCCAAAGGATTGCCGGAATCACTTTTCCGAACCCGATCGGACTTGCCGCCGGTTACGACAAGAATGCGGAAGTGCCGGACGCGATGTTGAAGCTCGGCTTCGGCTTTACCGAGATCGGCACGGTCACTCCGAAACCCCAGGCGGGCAACGACAAGCCGCGCATCTTCCGCCTGGTGGAAGACCGCGGCGTCATCAACCGGCTCGGTTTCAACAACGAGGGGCACGAGGCGGCGTTCGCCCGGCTGACCTCCCGCCGCAACGCGCCGGGAATCGTCGGCGTCAATATCGGCGCGAACAAGGATGCGACCGACCGCGTCGCCGACTACGTCGCCGGCATCCGCAAGTTCTATCCGCTCGCCACCTATTTCACGGTCAACATCTCCTCTCCCAATACCCCGGGCCTGCGGGACCTGCAGGCCCGCGACAGCCTGAAGACACTGCTGGAAGCGGTGCTTGCGGCGCGGGCGGAAGAAGGGCTGAGTTATGGAAAGACCGTGCCGGTCTTCCTGAAGATCGCGCCTGATTTAACGGAGGAAGGGCTGGACGATATCGCCGCCGAAGCGACCTCCCATCCACTCGACGGCCTCATCGTCTCCAACACGACGCTTGCCCGCGACGGGCTGAAGGATCAGGTCCAGGCGAAGGAGACGGGCGGTCTTTCCGGTGCGCCGCTCTTCAATCGGTCGACGGCGGTGCTCGCCAAGATGCGAAAGCGCGTCGGCCCGACGCTTCCGATTATCGGGGTAGGGGGCGTTTCCAGTGCGGCGGATGCTCTTGAGAAAATTCGCGCCGGCGCCGATCTGGTGCAGCTTTATTCCTGCATGGTTTACGAAGGCCCGGGGCTGCCGGCAACGATCCTCAAGGGGCTTTCCTCGCTGCTTGACCGGGAAAAGGTTTCCTCGATTCGGGAACTCCGCGACGTCAGGCTCGATCAGTGGGCCGAGGCAAAGCTCTGACGGGCCTTGCGCGGCACCATCGCCGCGAGAAAGAAGCCGCGCATCAGCAGGAAGAGGTTGAGCGACAGCCACAGCCCGTGATTGCCGAAGAGCGGCACGAGCACGGCAAGCCCTAGGCAGTATCCGGCGAAGGAGGCGAGCATCATATTGCGCATCTCGCGCGACCAGGTGGCGCCGATGAAGACGCCGTCCATCTGAAAGGCAAGTACCCCGGTCAAACCCGTCAATGCCGCCCAGCCGAGATAGGTATAGGCCGCCCGCCGCACCTCTTCCGACGTCGTCAGCACGTCGATGATAGGCTGTCCGAAGACGATGAAGAACAGTCCGACAGCGCCCGCCATGGCGAAAGACCAGAGGCCGGTCAGCTTCAGTGCCCGGTCGAAGGAGGGGCGATACCCGGCACCGACCGCCCGGCCGGCCAGCTGTTCGGCAGCCCCGGCCAGACCGTCCAGGAAGAAGGCGGAGAGCATGAAGACGTTCATCAGCACTGCATTGGCGGCGAGCGTCACAGCGCCGAAGCTGGAGCCGACGCGCGTCAGCAGCGCGAAGGCGCCATTCAGTATCAGCGAGCGGATCAGGATATCGGCATTGAGCTGGAAAAGCTGTCTCAGCTTGGCGGCGTTGAAGATGTCGGCGCGGCTCGGCCTGTAGGCTGCCGAAAACTGTCTGCTGACAACGACTAGCCCGATGATGACGGCCACCGTTTCCGCCATGGCCGTCGCCCAGGCCACGCCCGAAACACCCCAGCCGAGCACGAGGCCGAAAAGCACGGCGAGCACAATATTCGTGCCGTTGAGGATGATCTGCAATACGAGGCCGAGCATGCCCTGGCCGCGCCCGAGCACGAAGCCGAGGATCGCGAAATTGGCGAAGGTGGCCGGGCTGGTCAGCACGCGGATGCCGAAATATTGGCGCGTCACGTCGGCGACTGCGGGATCTCCGGTCATCAGTTCTGGCGCAAATGCGAGGATCAGGGGAGAGAGCGCCAGCATGACGATGCCGAGCCCGAACGCGCTGAGCAGCGCTCGCCAGAAGACCGCCTGCTGTTCGCGATGATCGCCACGGCCGAAAGCCTGTGCCACAAGCCCGGTCGTCGAGGTGCGCAGGAAGCTCAGGCTGCCATAGATGAGATCGAAGAGAATGGCGCCGATCGCCAGTCCGGCAAGTGCCTCGGCCTTTCCGAGCTGGCCGACGACGGCGGTATCCGTAAGACCGAGCAGCGGCGTCGTGAGAAAGCCGAGCGTCATGGGGATCGCGATGCCGAGCACCAGCCGGTGCGTCACGTCGAACGGCTTGGCGACTTGCCCTTCTGGCCCGCGATCCGCCATCGATTAACCCGAAAGGACCATGGCCCAATAGGTGCGGCTGTCACCGGCGCGCGCCACGGCGACGCCAAGCCCCCTGAAGGAACCGAGCATGTTTTCGAGATGCTTGGGAGAGTCGATCCAGGCCTGCACCGCGGCGTTGACCGAATCCTGGCCGCTGGCGATATTTTCAGCGGCCGGCAGCGCCACATCGTTGCGCTTCATTCGTGAGCCGAAATCGTCGCCGAAACCGATCAGGTGTTTCATCTTTTCGGCTTTTGCCATGCGGATGGCCTGCTGGGCGGCAGCCTTGCGTGCCGGCGTATCGAGGGTCAGCGCGGCGAGGCCACGGCTTTGCCTGAGCTTGTTGACCATCGGCAGCGCCGCTGTCGTTTCGTCCTCGGCACCGGCCGTCGGGGCAAGAACCGAAGTTGTGGAACAGCCGGCTAGCAGCAGCCCCATTCCTGACAGCACGAGAAAACCCCGGCGGGAAGAAAGATGGATACTGGTCATGTCAGCGGCGGTAGCTCAAGAGGCGCAGGATCACGAAGATCGGAATGACGATGATCGCGCCCAGCACCAGATAGTTGCCGACCCGGCCGAGTGCCCTGAAGCCGTTGTACCAGAGGTCCAGGAACCAGTAGCGGATCGTGTCGACGATGTTGTCCGGCGTGAAGCCGAAAAACGCCAGTACGAACCCTACGATGAGGCACACGACGATCAGCTTGATGATCGTGCGACCCGGCGTATCGCCCAGGAACCTGTTCATCCCGTCCGCCATCCTTGTCTGTCTCCGAATTGCCTGAAACGCATACCCGCGGCTCGTCTGCGCCGCAAGCGCCTTGGCCTCGTCAAATAGAACTTGAGTTTTTTTGTGGCTTCGGCAAAGAACCCGCGACCCTTGGGAGCCGACCATGTCCGCCAGCCAGTTCTCCTCCGGCGATGTGATCGCCGACCGTCGTGCCGACTATGCCCGCATGCTGGCGGAGGCGGGCGATTTCGCCGCCGCAGCGGAACTCATCGAGCAGGCTCTGGAACTCGTTCCCGCCTGGGCCGCAGGCTGGTTCCGGCTCGGGGAATATCGTGAGAAAGCCGGCCTTGCGCCAGCCGTGGATGCATATCGCCAGGCGCTTGATCTTCAGCCGGACGATATCTTCGGTGCCCGGCTGAAGCTCGCGCTGCTCGGTGCCGAGGAAATGCCGGCCCAGCCACCGAGCCGCTATATCGAAGGTCTGTTCGACGACTATGCCGACCGGTTCGACGCGGCCCTGGTGGAGAAGCTGAATTACTCGGTCCCCGGCAAGCTCGCGGCACTGGTCGCGCCTTATGCTCCCTTTGCCAACACCGTCGATCTCGGCTGCGGCACGGGCCTTTTCGGAGCAGAAATCCGCGGTCGGACAAACCGTCTCGAAGGCTTCGATCTCTCCTCAAATATGCTCGCCAAGGCGGAGGGGAAGAGCCTCTACGACCATCTCGGCCAATCGGACCTCAGCCTTTCTCCCGAACTCTCCGGCCTCTTTTCAGGCAATCTCGCCAGGCACCGCGCCGATCTCGTTTCGGCCGCCGATGTGCTGATGTATCTCGGCTCGCTCGAAACCGTCTTCCCGCTGGTTCTCGAACTGCTCTCATCCGCAGGCCTCTTCGCTTTTTCCGTCGAGGATGCGGGCGGGGAGCAGTCTTTCGTTCTCCGGGATTCACTGCGTTATGCCCATTCCGAAGCCTATATCCGGTCCCTTCTCGCCCGCTACGGCTTCGAAATTCTGGGGCTGGAAAAGACCGCAATCCGCATGGACGCCGGCAAACCGATCCATGGTATCCTCTTTCTGTCGCGAAAGCCCGCCTGACCGAATATTTCTTGCTTTTTTCGCTCCCGCCATATCCCCGCTTGAACAGGCTTGATGACGGTTTTATTGCAGTGCAATATCACTGAAAATGAAGGGGCCGGAATTGGCTGGGCAGCAGAAGCAGGTTCAAAGAAAAAGCCTCGGTTTTTATAGCACCGACCCGTCGCAGCACACGGCGCTCGAAGACGGTCAGGGGCTTTTGACGGGCGCCATGGTCGCAGCCCTCGGCTTCTATTTCCTGAACAAGGTCGGCCTGCTCACCGGCGGTACGGCAGGCGTTGCTTTTCTGCTGCACTATGCCCTGGGTATTTCCTTCGGCCTCCTGTTCTTCATAGTCAATCTGCCGTTCTATTATCTTTCGTTTCGCCGGCTCGGGCTGGCCTTCTCGGTAAAGACCTTCATCGCGATCGGCCTCGTCTCCCTGATCTCCGAGATCGAGGGCCGCTTCTTCCTGATCGATTACATCAGTCCCTTCTGGGCGGCGTTGCTCGGCGGCCTGCTTCTCGGCTACGGGCTGCTCGCACTTTACCGCCACCGGGCGAGCCTCGGCGGCGTCGGCATTCTGGCGATCTATATCCAGGACCGGTTCGGCATCCAGGCTGGGCTCATCCAACTCGCCTTCGACCTTTGCGTCATGCTCTGTGCCTTCGCCGTCGTGAGCCCGATGACGGTTGCCTGGTCCGTGGTCGGCGCCGTCGTTCTCAACCTCTTCCTGGCCATCAATCACCGCTCCGACCGTTATATCGTCGTGCGGTGATTGGCAGCGCAGGAAGATCAGGCGGCCTTGGCTGGCTGGTCGATCGGGTGGAGGGCACGAAAGCCGACGCAGAGCCGGTTCCAGACATTGATCACGCCGATCGCGACGGTGATCTTCATCATGTCCTCTTCCGAGAAATGCGCCTTCAGCACCTCATAGGCGCTATCTGGAACATGCGTGTCGGCAACCTTTGTGACCGCATCCACCCAGGTCAGAAGGGCGCGCTCCTTCTCGTCATAGATCGGCGATTCCTCCCACACGCTCATCATGTTGATCCACTGCTCGGAAAGCCCGTCGTGGCGGCTTTCCTTCACATGCATGTCGACGCAATAGGCGCAGTGGTTGATGATCGAGGCCCTGAGCTTGATCAGATGAATGAAGCGGCGCTCCAGACCGGATTTCTGCACATAGTTTTCCAGGTCGAGAACGGCCTTGTAGGCGTCCTGCGAGGCCTTGGCGAAGTTCAAACGAGGCTGCATTTGTGTTCTCCTTGGGTTTTGGCCGTCTCAGCGGGCCGTTCTGCGTTCATGGATTTCCAGGAAGGCGCAGCCGCGCGCGGCAATCCCGCCATCGTCGGTGGCCTCCAGATCCGCCAGGATGTCGGCGATCGACACTTTGGCGAGTTCGGCGCGATAGGCCTTTTCGGCCTTCAGCATCGCGGCATTGATGCCGCAGGGTTTGGTGAAATACCGCCCCGGCAGCGGGTTCGGTCCCCTCTGGCGGATTTCGGCGCAGCGAAAAGCCGGTGCCGGCCCTTCCACTGCCAGCACGGTGTCGAGCAGCGTGATCTCCTCCGGTCTCTTCGCCAGCCGATAGCCGCCCTTCGGGCCGGGGACGGTATTGACCAGACCGGCGCCGGAAAGCGCCTGCAGATGTTTCAAGAGATAGCTTGTCGAGACGCCGTGAAATTCCGCCAGGGCTGCGGCCGAAAGCACGCCGCCTTCGGAAACGCCCGAAAGCATGGTCATGCAATGGATCGCCTGTTCGATGCCTTCGCTGAGTTTCATCATTCGCTCCATATCATGGATATAATTTATCCATGATTGTGCGAGGGCGTCAAGCTCTTCTTTTTCGCCTGTTCGCGACTACCTTATCGGCGTGGATATCGTCGAAACCTCATCTTCCGGCCGTGATGCCGCGCTTCTGCCCCGGCCGTTCCTGAAATGGTTCGCCGGAAAGGGCTGGCAGCCGCGCGCCCACCAGCTCGAATTGCTTTCGCGTTCCACCGCCGGCGAGAGCATGCTGCTGATCGCGCCGACCGGGGCCGGCAAGACACTTGCCGGCTTCCTGCCGTCGCTCACCGATCTCACCCGACGTGGAAAAATTCCTCCCGGCTCGGCCTTTACCGGCATCCACACGCTTTACGTCTCGCCGCTGAAGGCGCTGACGGTGGATATAGAGCGCAATCTGACGAAGCCCGTAACGGAAATGGGCCTGTCCGTGACCGTGGAAAATCGCACCGGCGACACACCCCAGGCCAAGCGCCAGCGCCAGAAGCTCAATCCTCCGGACATTCTGCTGACCACGCCGGAACAGGTAGCGCTTCTCCTTGCGAACAAGGAGGCGGAACGCTTCTTCAAGGACCTGAAATATGTGGTGTTGGACGAATTGCATTCGCTGGTCACCTCGAAGCGGGGCCACCTTTTGTCCCTCGGCCTAGCCCGCATCCGCCGTCATGCGCCGAATGTGCAGACCATCGGTCTCTCGGCAACCGTCTCCGACCCGATGGATCTGCAGCGCTGGCTGGTCCCGCAAGGTGAAGATCCGGCGCCTCCTGCCGGCCTGGTGCATGTCACAGGCGGCGCGGCACCCGACATCACGATCATGAAGACCGAGGACCGCATTCCCTGGTCCGGCCACGTTTCGACCTATGCCATGCCGGAGGTCTACGATGAGATCAAACGTCACAAGATGACGCTGATCTTCGTCAACACCCGCTTCCAGGCGGAACTTCTCTTCCAGACGCTCTGGACGATCAACGACGATAATCTTCCGATCGCGCTTCACCACGGCTCGCTTGATGTCGGCCAGCGCCGCAAGGTGGAGGCCGCGATGGCGGCGAACAAGCTGCGCGCCATCGTCGCCACCTCCACGCTCGACATGGGTATCGATTGGGGTGATGTCGATCTCGTCGTGCATGTGGGTGCGCCAAAGGGCGCATCGCGGCTCGCACAGCGTATCGGCCGCTCCAATCACCGTATGGACGAGCCGTCCAAGGCGATCCTGGTGCCCGCCAACCGTTTCGAGGTGATGGAATGCCAGGCGGCGCTCGATGCCAATTATCTCGGCGCCCAGGATACGCCGCCGGTGGGCGAGGGGGCGCTTGATGTTCTCGCCCAGCATGTGCTCGGCATGGCCTGCGCCGAACCGTTCGATCCGCTCGAACTCTACGATGAGATCGTTTCAGCCTCGCCCTATGCGGATCTTTCCTGGGAAATGTTCGAGCGCATCGTCGATTTCGTCGCCACCGGCGGGTATGCGCTGCGCTCCTACGAGCGCTACGCCAAGATCAGGAAGACCAAGGACGGCCGCTGGCGGGTTTCGAATCCCCAGGTCGCTCAACAGTATCGTCTGAATCTCGGCACGATCGTCGAGGCGACCGAGCTTAACGTCCGGCTCGTCCGCCGCGGCGCCAATGGTGCGGTTGGGCGCGGAGGAATGTCACTCGGCAAGGTGGAGGAGTATTTTCTTGAGCAGCTCGTGCAGGGCGATACCTTCCTGTTCGCCGGTAAGGTCCTGCGCTTCGAAGGTATCCGCGAGAACGAGTGTCTCGTCTCCAACGCCTTCTCGCTGGATCCGAAGATACCGGCTTATGCCGGCGGCAAATTCCCGCTCTCCACTTATCTCGCCGATCAGGTGCGCGGCATGCTCGCCGACCCGGATCGTTGGTCGATGCTGCCGGATCAGGTGCGCGACTGGCTCAATATCCAGCGCGAGCGCTCCATGCTGCCGAAAAAGGATGAACTCCTGATCGAGACTTTTCCGCGTGGAAAACGCTTCTTCATGATCGCCTATTGTTTCGAAGGGCGCTTGGCGCATCAGACGCTCGGCATGCTGCTCACCCGCAGGCTGGAAAGGGCAGGGGCGAGGCCACTCGGTTTCGTGGCGACGGATTATTCGCTGGCCGTCTGGGGCTTGAACGACATCGGCGCAATGATCAAGTCACGGCGTCTCAGCCTCTCCGACCTGTTCGACGAGGACATGCTGGGCGACGATCTGGAGGCTTGGCTCAATGAAAGCTATATGCTGAAGCGCACCTTTCGCAATTGCGCCGTGATTTCCGGTTTGATCGAGCGCCGTCATCCGGGCAAGGAAAAGACTGGACGACAAGTCACGGTCTCGACCGATCTCATCTACGACGTCCTCAGAAGCCACGAGCCGGATCATGTGCTTCTGGAGGCCACAAGGCGGGATGCGGCATCCGGGCTTTTGGATTTGAGCCGGTTAGGCGATATGCTTAAGCGAATCAGGGGGCACATCACCCACCGCGATCTCGACCGGGTTTCGCCGCTTGCCGTTCCCATCATGCTGGAGATCGGCAAGGAGAGCGTGCCGGGCGAGGCGCATGACGCGGTGCTGCAGGAGGCCGCCGACGAACTGATCGCGGAGGCTCTCGGATGACGCCTCGCGCATTGTTGAAAGATTTGGAATTGATGCATCGCCTCGCTTTGGCGCGAACGATTTCAGGGGGAATGGCCGCCACCGGTGCGGAAGAGATCGTCGTCAACGGCGTCCTCGCCGTCTGCGATCCCTTGGGCGGCCTCTACCTCCCGGAAACCGGCACGCTCGTCGTCTCCGACCTGCATCTTGAAAAGGGAGCCGCCTTTGCCCGCCGCGGCATGATGCTGCCGCCCTACGACACGGTCGCAACCCTCAATATCCTGGCCGCCGTCATCACCCGCTACGATCCCAAGGTCGTCGTTTCGCTCGGCGACAATTTCCATGACCGGAAGGGCTCGGCACATCTTGCCCCGGAGCATCGTGCGCTGATCACCGGCATGGCGCGTGGCCGCGACTGGATCTGGATCAACGGCAACCACGATCCCGATGGCACGGTCGATCTGCCCGGCACTTGCGCGGATGAGCTGGTTTATGGTGGCCTCGTTTTCCGGCACGAACCGAGCCTGATTTCCGGCAAGGGCGAAATCGCCGGCCACCTGCATCCGTCTGCCACCGTCCGCCGCCGCGAAAAATCGGTCCGCCGCCCGTGCTTTGCGAGTGATGGCAGCCGTCTGCTGATGCCGGCTTTCGGCGTGCTCGCCGGTGGCCTCGATCTTCGCCACAAGGCGATGCACGGCCTCTTCGATCGCGAGGCGCTTGTCGCGCACCTGCTGGGCCGCGACCGCATCTATTCGGTTCGCTACGCCAACCTGACCGGCTGATCAGCGATAGACCAGCACCGGCGTCTTGGAATGCGCCAGCACCTTCATCGTCACGCTGCCGAGCATGAAGGCCTTGAAGCCGGACCGGCCGTGCGACGCCATGGCGATGATGTCACAATGATACTTCTCGGCCGTCTCGACGATGGTGCCTGCCGGATCCAGGCTCATCAGCTTCAAGGTGTCGCAAGCGACCATGCGTTGCTTGGCCGCTTGGGTCGCATCGGCCAGGATGCCGTCGGCCGCATTGTTGTTGCTTTGATCGTAGGCCGCATAGGCGGCTTCAAGACCGGTCGGGTTGACGGTCATGACCTGCAACGGCTCCATGACGACAAGCACCGTCGCTTCCGCTCCGATCTCGCGGGCGAAATCGAGGGATTTTTCCAGCGCCTGCGTGGAAAGCGCCGATCCGTCGGTCGGGATGAGAACGTGTTTATACATCTGAGGCCTCCATGTTTCGGAATAGTATGGCCGTCCGACGCGATTTTACATTGATATCGCGCAATTCCGACGGGCGAGGGAGGCCGGCTCGCCGTCTGCCCAGGGATTTACCCCATCCCGTAGCCACCAAAGCGTATCGCGCCAGAAGCCCTCGCGATGTCGGGAGTGGAACAGGCTGAAATGCCCTATCTGCTGAAGGCCGTAATGGGCGGGCGACAGCAGGACCTGTTGTACGGCCGCGTTGTGATAGTAGCCGAGCGTCCGCTCAACTGCTGCCGGCGTACCGATGTCGTCGTCGTCCACTGCCACCGCAAGAATTGCGGCCTTGACCGCCTCAAACCTTCTGAGCACGTCCCGGCGTTCCGCCGCAGGATGGGTGAGTTCCATTCTGGCGCGGCGAAAGCTCCATTCGTTGGCGACTCCCGCCGGCAGGTCCTCCAGCCAGCCGAGCCGCTTTCCCGGGAAGTAGCCGAACAGTGCCGTCAGCGCCGGCATGGCTACATGCCATTTGAGAAACAGCCGCATACGATGGCCCGCCGCATAGTCGGGCCAATAGGCATATTGCGCGCCCATGGTCAGCATCCGGTCGATGCGCTCCGCCTTTGGTGAAAGCCCGGGCAGATAACCGCCGATGCTGTGGCCGACGACGCGGAGCGGTTGGGCGGGGCGGACCAGATCCATATGCCGGAGCGCCGCGTCGAAATCCTGTTCGCCCCATTCCCGCCAGCGATAGCCGCAGCCTCTTAGCGTCACAGGCCGTGAGAGGCCGATCCCGCGATAGTCGTAGGTCAGGACGTCGAAGCCCTCCCGGCTCAGGAAATCCGCGTAATAGTGGTAGTAGCGGGCGAGCACGCCGGTGGCCGGATTGATGATGACGCTCGCAACTGCCGGCCCATGCGCCGGCCAGAAATGGCCGTGCAGCGCAATGCCGTCGCGGCAGGTCAGGCTGACCGCTTCGCCGGCCGGACGCGGCCTTGGTGTTGCGCTGGCGTCCGCCACGTCAGCGGTCTCCGCGGATTGGTTGTCGGGCATTGGTATTCCTCCGGAGCGGAGGATATTCACCACGGTTTGCAACGCAATAAGCCAAAGGGAGAAGACGAGGCCTTCAGGAATGCAATTACCGGGGGAGAAAGGCCGGTCGACGCTACCGGCCTGTCAGTTCATCCGCCAGATCAAACCGCCTTCCCCACTTCGTAATTGAGGATCACGGCACCATTGGCCGCTATGCTGGACGAGATCAGCTTCAGTTCCGTCTGCTGCCCGGTCTGCTTGAAGAGGGGATTGCCTGAGCCGAGCAGGACCGGTGCGATGCAGATGCGGTATTCGTCCACCAGGCCTTCCTTCATCAGCGAGGCCACCAGTTCAGCGCTGCCGAAGATGAAGATCGTCTTGCCCTCTTCGGCTTTCAGCTTCTTCAGCTCGGCGGCGGGATCGCTGACGACCCGCGTATTGTTCCACGCGGCCTCCTTCAACGTTTTGGAGACTGCGAGCTTGGCAATGTTGTTCATGTAGCTCTTGGTCTTGCCGCCTTCCTCGGCCGTCGGCCAATAGGCGGCCATGCCTTCATAAGTCTTGCGCCCGAAGACCAGCAGGTCGCCCTGCTCTCCGAATTGCTCCGAAAGCTTTTCGAGCTCCGGACCCCAGGCATAGTTGTGAAAGGCTAGATCCCAAGGCTTCTCGCCTTCGAAATAACCATCAAGCGTCATCAGGTTCCAAGCCACCAGCTTTCTCATGTCCATTCCTCCACCG
Source organism: Hyphomicrobiales bacterium (assembly GCA_900469955.1). Classification (GTDB taxonomy): domain Bacteria; phylum Pseudomonadota; class Alphaproteobacteria; order Rhizobiales; family Rhizobiaceae; genus Neorhizobium. Next base: position 228,259 of record UBYX01000012.1, read on the forward strand.
TTAAAACCAGTTGCGATTAGCAAGCGGTTGAAAGTTAGCCAAACTGATTTTATATTGCAAGCAGTTTGGAGAAAAAAATGCAAGACACGTATCGCTCGGGTTGCCCGATCAACCTCACGCTGGAAGTATTGGGCGACCGCTGGAGCCTGATCGTCATTCGGGACATCATGTTCGGCAACCGTCGGCATTTCCGCGAACTGCTGCAGAATTCGGAAGAAGGGATCGCTTCCAATATCCTGGCCGATCGCCTGAAGCGGCTGGTGGAGCGGGGACTGCTCTCCCGCGAGGATGACCCGAGCCATAAGCAGAAGGGAATTTACAGCCTGACAGAAATGTCCATTCGGCTCGTGCCTATCTTCGCGGAAATGGGCACCTGGGGTCGGCATTTCATGCCGGTATCGGAAGAGCTTTCGATCCGGGCTCAGCTTCTGGAAGAGGGTGGTCGGCCGCTTTGGGAGGACTTCATGGAGGAGTTGCGCGTGCTGCACCTGCATGCGCCGCGCGACCCTTCCAAACCCTCTGTGTTCGATCGCTTGCGCGCCGCCTATCTCGAGGTTGTCGGCCGCAACAAGGCGGCCGCGGCTGCCGCCGAGTGATCAATCCTTACGGAACAGCAGGCTTGCGCCCCAACCGGTGACGACGGCGATCAGGACGCAGAGGAAACCGTAGGCGAACGGCCGCTCGTGGGCCGCGTCGGTGATCGCCTGTTCGATGCCGGTCTTCACCACCCTGAGCGGCAGCTCGCGCTGGGCAATCAGCTGCCCGCCCTTGAACAGGTAGGCGCGAACCATGTGGATTCCGTCCGGAATGTTGGCGGGCAGCTTCAGCGAGGCGCGGAAGAGGCTGGACGAGACGAATTGCACCCCGCTCGTGTCCCGCTGGTAGAGGCCGTTCGCCAGCTTCAGGCGCCGATAGGCGTCCCGGAACTCTCTGATCGATCCGGAGTCTGAAATATATCCAACCGGGTTCAGCGGCATATGCGCGATGCCCACGCCGATATTGTTGAGGCTCGGCGCCTCGTCGATGCTGTCGATCTGGCGGGTGCTGGCAAGCGAATAGCTTTCCGGCACCTGTTCGAAGGTCATCGACTCGGTGTTCATCCAGATGCCGAAGACCCGCTCCTTGCGGCGCACCGTCGCATAGTCCCGCGGGCCTTCCAGCGTCACGACGACGTCATATTGGCCGATGGCCAGGAATAGCTCGTCCGCATTGGTGAGAGCGCCGAAGATCGTCAGATCCGCTCCGCGGAAATCGGAGGCAATCGCGATTTCGCTTGTCGAGGTTCCGATCTCGAGCCCTTCCTTCACCGTCGATGCCTCGCCCATCGGCACCTGCGCCAGTGCCGGCGCAGCGAGCCCCAGCAGAGGGACGAGAAGGAGGGTGCGAATCAGCCGGCGCATCAGTAGGAAAGCCCCCCGACCGCGACCGAATAGATCTCCTCCGGCGTCACGATGAGGTCGATCGCGAGACGGATGCCGACGGCGAGCACGAGAAGCGCCAGCAGGGCGCGCAGCTGCTCGCCGCGCAGCTTCTGCCCGACGCGCACGCCGTATTGTGCCCCGATCACGCCCGCGACCATCAGGATCGTCGCCAGCACGATGTCGACGGAATAGTTGGTGGCGGCCTGCACCATGGTCGTATAGGCCGTGACGAAAATGATCTGGAAGAGCGAGGTCCCGACGACCACGCTGGTCGGGATGCGCAGGAGATAGATCATCGCCGGCACCATGATGAAACCGCCGCCCACACCCATGATCGAGGTCAGCACGCCGATGCCGAAGCCGAGCGCCACGACCGGAATGGCGCTGAGATAGATCTTCGATTTCTTGAACCGCATCTTGAGCGGCAGCCGGTGCACCCAGTTGTGCTGGCCGGGGCGCTTGAGCGGCAATTGCTCGTTGTTCCTGGCGCGGCGCAAGGCCCGCAGGCTCTCCTGCAGCATCAGCGCGCCGATCGTGCTGAGCAGAACGACGTAGAGGATCGAAATGAACAGGTCGAGCTGACCGACCCGGCGGAGCCACGAAAACACCCAGACGCCGGCCGTGGCGCCGGCGAGACCTCCGACAAGCAACACGCAGCCGAGCTTCATGTCCAGCGTGCCGCGCCGGAAATGGGTGATCGCTCCGGAAATCGAAGAAGCCACGACCTGGTTTGCGCCGGTCGCCACCGCCACTACCGGGGGAATGTTGTAGAAGATCAGGAGCGGTGTGATCAGGAAACCGCCGCCCACGCCGAACATGCCGGAGAGGAAGCCGACGGCTGCGCCCATGCCGAGAATGATGAAAATGTTCACCGACAGCTCTGCGATCGGCAGGTAAACAGTCACGGCCGAACCCCGACAAGGCAAAAAAACGCGACACCCCGCGGGCGGCTCGCGATCTGGCTATCCGCCCGCTGCGGTGATGGGAAGTCAATCTCACATGCCGCGTGAACGGGGCATGAAGGGCTTCATCCGTCATGCTCCCGGGCACCGCACGAGTCAAACCGCAAGTGTCGGATAAGGCGGCAGGTTTACCGTTTTCGCGACGGCGTGATGAATATGCCGCTTCTCCTCAAGTCCGGTCAGGTAAGTCGAGTTACTTGTTGCGCGCCAGGAGCTCCTTCACCAGCGCGTCGTTGATCTTGCCGTTCGGCTCCTGGCCGACGGAGGTCTGGAAGGCCTTGATCGCCGAAACCGTCTTGGCGCCCATCTTGCCGTCCGGAGTACCGGCGTCGAAGCCGTTCTTGCTGAGGATCGCCTGGATGTTGCGGATCGCCTTTTCCATGTCGACGGAAGCGGTGGTCAGCGGTTTGCCCGAGGCCCATTCGTCGGGCAGATTGACCGAGTTCGCCTTGGGATCGAGCGGCTTTACCTTCCATGATTCAGCCTTGGCGCGGGCGCTTTCCAGTTGCTCCTTGCGCATGGCGTTCGCCACCTCGTCGCGCTTCTGTGCCGCGTCCTTGTCGCCGTCCTTGGCGGCGACGGCGAACCATTTGTAGGATTCCTCGAGATCCTGTTTCACGCCATTGCCGCGGGCATAGAGGATGGCGAGGTTGAACTGGCTGTCGGAAACGCCGAGATCGGCGGCCTTGCCGAACCATTCGACGGCTGCGGGATAATCCGCCTGGCCTGCGGCTCCCGAGGCATAGAGGACCGCGAGATTGTGCATGGCACTGGCATTGCCCGCCTCGGCGGCCTGTTTGTAGTAGCTGAGCGCCTTGTTGAGGTCGCGGGTAACGCCGGTGCCCTTTTCGAAGAGATTGGCGAGCCGGTATTGTGCCGGGGCAAGGCCGCGGTCGGCGGCGAGCTTGTACCAGTTGACGGCTTCCGAAAGGTCGGCCTTGGCGCCGCGTCCTTCGGTGAAGCGGGCGCCGATCTCGAAGAGCGCATTGGGATCGCCGGCCGCGGCGGCATCGGCGAGCGACTTGGGGGCGAGACCGGCCGGGACGGCGATCTGCGCCTCCGCCTGCGCCTTCTCGGGCGGAGTGAACCCGCCGGTCGCTTCGACCGGGGGGCCAGCCGGCTGCACTGCGGAAATCTCGCCCGCCGTGGGTTGTGGATCGGTAAGGTGGCTGCCGGCGTCGATCTGCCGGGGAGGCTCTGCGGATGTCGGCAGCGGGGCGTCCGGCTCGGCGCCGTCGGTTGCGGGCTGGGCCTGGCTCGCGGAGGTGTCGCTGCGGCCGGTGACATTGGCAGACGCCGCAGGCTGGGCCGGTGCTTCGATCCTCGCGGCAGGCGCCTCGGGCGCTTTCGCGCCGCTGGTGAGCGTCTTGGCAAGTGGCATCGCCATCAGGGCCAGAAGCACGGCACCGACAGCCATCAGAATCGGGCGGCGGTGGCGGGAAAGCACACTTCCGGTTCCGCCGGCTGAAGGTTGCGCAGCTTTGCGCATGTCCTTGGCCGGCGAGCCGGGCTTTGTGGGATCGGCTTCCTGAGCGGCTATCTTGGCGGCGCGCCGCGCCGCTGCGATATAGTCGGCTTTGGCGGCACCGTTTGCCCGGTCTCCGTCGAAATCGCCGGCTGCCTGGCTGGCGCGGACCCGCTCCAGGATTTTCTTCACGTCCGGGGCGCCGGAGCCCGGCTCCAGCAAGTCGTTTTCGTGGTCGGGGGGCAAAACGTTGGATGGGTCGATCGACGGCGTGGGGTCGATGACGGCGCGCGTGTTTTTAGGTGCTTGGTCTTTTTGGCCGGGCAGGAAGCGGCGCGAAAGTTCCGTCAGCAGGCTCGGCTTGGCAGCTTTCTCGGGCACCGCAGCCTTTGGTTCGGCACGGTCCGCATGCAGCATCACGTCGGCTTCCTGAGCGTCGTCGACGATCGTTTCGCGGGTGCCGAAGGCGGTCGCCTGGGCTCTTGCCTCTTCGATCTCCTCTTCCGCCATCTCCACCGGTGCGACGGCAAGCGGCGCCGCTGCCGGCATGACGGCGGCGCGGCGAACTTCCACAGGTGCCGGCTCGGCATATTGGCGCTGGGGTTCCGCATGGGCTGCCGCCGCAAGCCGCTCGTCCATGCCGTCCAGGCGGTCGGCAATCTGTACCAGCGTCCCATGCAGGGCTTCGAACGTCTGGTGCGTTCTCTCCTCGGAGCTGCGCGTCAGGTCCTCCAGATGCCGCAGGTCGTCGGCAAGCGCGGAAAGTGCTGCCATATCGGAAGCCGCAACGGGGCTGCCGGCCGCTGTGTTGCGGGAATAGACCTCGACCACCGCCTCGGCGGCCTGGCGGGCGGCTTCGATGATATATTCGTCATTGGTCGCCATGTAGCCTTCGATCGCGCTCATGCGGTCATCGAAATCGGCAGGCAGGGCGCCGGCGGTCGGCTGAGGCTGGGTGATGAGAGCGGAAAGATGGGCGATCTGGTCTTCCAGATTGCGCAGGGCGGTTTCGTCGCCTCGAGGCGCGGTCGTCGCTTCGTCGAGACGTGCGGCGATATCGCTCAGCCTGTCCTCGATCCGTCCGAAGGCCGCCTGGTCCGGTGCCGGCTGATTGCGCGGCTGGAAATCCATTTCCTCGATCCGGCGGGCGAGGTAATCGAGCCGCTCGGCGAGCACGTCGTTGACCGTGCCTTGTTCCAGCCCGTCGATCTTGCGGGAGATGTCGGCTAGGTGGTCGGAGAGATCGGAATGCTGAACCGGCCTGTGCGATTGTTCCATGAGCAGCGAAAGCTGCTCGAGTCGCTCCTCCAGCCGCATGCCGGCCTGTTCGTCCGAAAGTTCCTCGATGCGGACCGTCAGGGCCTCGATACGGGCCGATAGCGCCTCGGTGGGGTCGGGCCGACGGCTGGTCGCCTGGGCCATCGTCTCGATCTGGTCGGAGAGCACATTGATCCGGCCTTCGAGCCGCTGCAGGAACGACTGGTCGATGGAAGCCGCCGCGGAAGCTCGGCCGCCGACGGCGATCGCCCGGCTGATCTCGTCGAGCCGCTGGTCGAGGCTTGCGAACTGCTCGGCGATGATCGCGTCATTCGGCTGCATGCGCGAACCGAGCTGCTCCATGGCGCTCGCCACCGCGATCAGCTTCTGTTCGAGCGCTCGGATGGCCGGGCTGTCGCTCATCTCGCCGAGCTGGCTCTTGATGTCGTCGATGCGATAGGCCAGCGCGATCAGCTCTTCGCGAAGAGCCGCCGAATCGAGGTCGTGCATCCGCTCTTCAAGACCCTGCCAATGGCTTTCCATCCGGCGAACCGAGTCCTCGCGGGCAAGCCCTTCCATGACTGAGCGCAGCTCTTCGAATTCAGTCCGCAGGCCGGCAGCCTCCGGCGTTGCCTGGTACCCAAGCTGGTCGATGCTTCCGGCAAGCCGTGCAAGATCGCTGCGCAGATCGTCTGCGAACCGCTGATCCTCGGCGATCGACCGGATGGACCGGATCTCGCCGCGAAGCGCGTTCATCTCGCGGGCCACGCCCTCGGAAATATCCTGTTTCAGGTCCTGTCGAAGGCTGATCAGCGCCTGCGCTATGTCCCGAAGGCTATCGGGCTGCGTAGGCTGTGACGCTTGCGGACGTGATTGTGTCGCGGCCCGCCGCGCCTCTTCGCGCAAGGCGCGCGTTTCGAGGTTACGAGCCGGTTCGGCGCGGAATGCCGGACGATCGGATGGCCTATGGGCTTCCGGCGGCCGGATCTCGTTGCGGCGGGGCTCGGCGTAACGGGGCTCCTCGCGCCGCCGCTCGGGCGCGGGCGCACGTTCCGGCCTGGCGCCGCGTTCGCGTCCGGCATCCAGCATCCGCTGGCGCTCGCGGATCTCGGCAAGCGGATCGCTGGAGAAGGTCGGCGTACGATGCGGATTGGCTGGGGCGGTACGCGGTTCGGAGGCCCGCAGCTCCTGCCGGGGTTCACGATAGTCGCCGGTCTTCGCCTTGGGTCCTTCGCGGCCCTTTCCAGACATCAGCCCTTCGATACGAGCCTCCAGCCCTTCGATGGTGCGGTTCAACGCATCCAGGGAGGAGCGGTCGCCATGACGGTGAGAGGTCGATCGTGATCCGGTCATTTGCTCGCTCGTTTCGACGTTGGTCCTGCAAGCTCTCCCCAGGGCCGGCCGGAGTGCTCTCCTCCGTCAATTCAGCCGCATGTTCGAGATTGCCTACGCAAGACTTGCCATTCGGCGGACGTGGCATCCCTTGCGGATGAATGCTCTGCGTCGCGCCAAGGTCCACTATTTCCTGAAACGTGGTAAACAAGCCGTTAATCCGGCCGAAAATTTTAACCTTTTCGGCGTCCATGGCCTCTTTTGTCGTGATGCTCTTCCGGCTGCCCGCCCTATCTTCCCACGTCTCCCGTCCAGCCTCGCGACCGCTTGAGGTGTTAACCGGATGGCCGAGGGGAGGAGGAACTTGCCGTCGCGACGAAAAATCCCGTTGTTCACATTTGACGTTTACGCAAACGTCAATTATTTATGCTAACGGAATTGCGGGCCCGCCAAGAGCCGAAGGCCCGGGACGAGGATATGGAGGAAGCTCGACCATGCCAGTGTATAAGGCGCCGGTAAACGATACGCTTTTCATCTTGAACGACGTGCTGGGGCTGGAGCGCTACGGCAACCTTCCGGGTTTTGCCGATGCCACGCCCGATATGCTGGAAGCAATCATCGGCGAAGCTGCGAAGGTGGCGGAAGATGTTCTCTTTCCGCTGAACCTTTCCGGTGACCAGGAAGGCTGTACCCGCCACGACAACGGTACGGTCTCGGTGCCGAAGGGTTTCAAGGAAGCTTATGACCAGTATTGCCAGGCCGGCTGGATCGGCCTTGCCGTGCCGGAAGAATTTGGCGGTCAGGGTCTGCCCTACACGCTGCATGCAGCCGTCGGCGAATACATGTCCTCCGCCAATATGTCGCTGATGATGTATCCCGGCCTCACCCAGGGCGCGATTGCTGCGATCATGGTACATGGTTCGGAAGAGCAGAAGCAGACCTACCTGCCGAAGATGGTCGAGGGCACCTGGTCCGGCACCATGAACCTCACGGAGCCCCATTGCGGCACCGATCTCGGCCTTCTGCGCACCAAGGCGGTGCCGCAGGCCGATGGCTCCTACAAGATTTCCGGCCAGAAGATCTTCATCTCCGCCGGCGAACACGGCATGACCGACAACATCGTGCATCTGGTTCTTGCCCGCATCGAAGGCGCGCCTGAGGGCACCAAGGGCATCTCGCTGTTCATCGTGCCGAAGTTCATGGTCAAGGGCGACGGTTCCCTCGGCAAGCGCAACGGCGTGACATGCGGCGCCATCGAGCACAAGATGGGCATCCACGGCAACTCGACCTGCGTCATGAACTATGACGAGGCGACCGGTTATCTGATCGGCGCCGAAAACAAGGGTCTCGCGGCCATGTTCGTGATGATGAACGAGGCGCGCCTCGGCGTCGGCCTACAGGGCCTCGCCATTGCCGAAACCGCCTACCAGAACGCCGTCATGTACGCCCGCGAGCGCATTCAGGGCCGTTCGCTTTCTGGTCCCAAGGCGACGGACAAGAAGGCCGACCCGATCATCGTCCATCCGGATATCCGTCGCTCGCTGATGACGATCCGCTCATTCAACGAGGCCGGCCGCGCCTTCCTGCTCTGGACGGCACTGAAGTCGGATATTGCGCACCGCTCGGAAGACGCGGCCGAACGGCAGAACGCCGACGACCTGCTTGGCCTCGCGACCCCCATCCTCAAGGGCGTCATGACCGACAAGGGCTTCGACCACGCCGTCATCGCACAGCAGGTTTTCGGGGGGCACGGCTATATCGAAGAGCACGGCATGAGCCAGTATGTGCGCGATGCCCGCATCACCATGATCTACGAAGGCGCCAACGGCATCCAGGCGCTCGATCTCGTCGGCCGCAAGCTGGCGCTGAACGGCGGCCGCGCCGTCATGGCCTTCTTCAAGGAGATCGGCGATTTCTGCGAGGAAAACCGGACCGACGAACAACTGGCTCCGTTCACCAAGGCGCTCAAGAAGGGCTTGAACGATCTGCAGGCCTCCACCATGTGGTTCATGCAGAACGCGATGGCCAAGCCCGACAATGCCGGCGCCGGCTCCACCGACTACATGCACCTCTTCGGCCTCGTGACGCTTGGCTACATGTGGGCGAAGATGGCCAAGGCCGCGCAGGAGCGTATCGCGGCCGGCGATGCCCGGGCCGACTATCTGAAGAACAAGCTGGTGACGGCGAAGTTCTTCATGGAGAAGATCATGCCGGAAACGACCATGCGGAAAGCCCGCATCGAGGCCGGCGCCGACAGCCTGATGGAACTGGCGGCCGAGGCGTTTTGAGTGCTTCTCTCTTCTCCCCAGCGGGGAGAAGATGTCCGAAGGACAGATGAGGGGGTGAGCGACGATAGGAGCGACCGGCCGCAAGGCCGAACCTGCGGCGCCCCATTATCCGGCCCTGCGGGCCACCTTCTCCCCGAGGGGAGAAGATAAAAAAGGAATTCTACGGCGCCCTTGCGCCACCCAGGGAGATGACACCATGACCGAAGTCTTCATTTACGACCATGTGCGCACGCCGCGCGGTCGCGGCAAGAAGGACGGATCTCTGCACGAAGTGCCCTCCGTCCGCCTCGCTGCCAAGACGCTCGAAGCGATCCGCGACCGGAACGGCCTCGACACCGCCACCGTCGACGACATCATCATGGGTTGCGTCGATCCGGTCATGGACGCTGGCGCCGTTATCCCGAAGGCCGCCGCCTTCGAAGCCGGTTATTCCACCCGGGCCCCCGGCATGCAGATCTCCCGCTTCTGCGCTTCCGGTCTTGACGCCGTGAACTTCGCGGCCGGCAAGGTCGCGGCCGGTTCCGACGACATCGTCATTGCTGGCGGCGTCGAGTCGATGTCGCGCGTCGGCATGGGCATGTCCGGCGGCTCGTGGTACATGGACCCGTCCGTCAACTTCCCGGCCTATTTCATGCCGCAGGGCGTCTCCGCCGACCTGATCGCCACCAAATACGGCTTCACCCGCGACGACGTCGACGCCTATGCCGTCGAAAGCCAGAAGCGTGCCGGCGCCGCCTGGGAAGCCGGCTACTTCAAGAACTCCGTCGTCCCGGTGAAAGACCAGAACGGCCTCGTCATCCTCGACCGCGACGAGCACATGCGCCCGACCACCGACATGCAGTCGCTCGCCTCTCTCAACCCGTCATTCCAGATGCCGGGCGAGATGGGCGGTTTCGAAGCCGTCGGCATCCAGGCCCATCCGGAAATCGAGAAGATCAACTACGTCCACCACGCCGGCAATTCCTCCGGCATCGTCGATGGCGCCGCAGCCGTCCTGATCGGCTCCAGGGCCGGCGGCGAGAGCATGAACCTGAAACCCCGTGCCCGCATCCGCCACTTCGCCAATATCGGTTCCGACCCGGCGCTGATGCTGACCGGCCCGGTCGACGTCACCGAAAAGCTGCTCGCGCGCTCCGGCATGAAGATCTCCGACATCGATCTCTTCGAGCTCAACGAAGCCTTCGCCGCCGTGGTTCTCCGCTACATGCAGGCCTTCGAGATCAGCCACGACAAGATCAACGTCAACGGCGGCGCCATCGCCATGGGCCACCCGCTCGGCGCCACCGGCGCGATGATATTAGGCACCGTGCTGGACGAACTGGAACGCCGCGACCTCAACACCGCGCTGGTGACCCTCTGCATCGGCGCCGGCATGGGCACGGCAACGATCATCGAACGCGTCTGAGGGGTCCTAACCTTCCCCCTTGTGGGGAGGGTGGCCGGTAGGCGGGAGGGGTCTTTGCGGCAAATTCCCCTCCCCAACCCCTCCCCACAAGGGGGAGGGGCTTAACCTCGCCGGATCGCACCTATTCGGAGCGGCGGCATTCGCAGAGATTTCAAGGGAAGAGGAATCCCATCATGAGCACCTACAAGAACTTCACCGTCGAAACCGACGCGGACGGCATTGCACTCGTCACCTGGGACATGCCGGAAAAGTCGATGAACGTCTTCACCATGGAGGTGATGGACGAGATCGACCAGATCGTCGATGCGACCGTTGCCGATAGCGCCGTCAAGGGCGTCGTCTTCACGTCGGGCAAGTCGTCCTTCTCCGGCGGCGCCGATCTCACCATGATCAAGTCGATGTTCTCGATGCTCGCCGAAGAGCAGGCGAAGGACCCGGCCACCGCTGCGCAAAAGCTGTTCGATGCCGCCGGCCGCATGTCCTGGCTGTGGCGCAAGATCGAGACGAACGGCAAGCCCTGGGTCGCGGCGATCAACGGTACCTGCATGGGCGGCGCCTTCGAGCTGTCGCTCGCCTGCCACGGCCGCGTCGCCGCCAATTCCAAGTCGGTGAAGATCGCGCTTCCGGAAGTCAAGGTCGGCATCTTCCCGGGCGCCGGCGGCACCCAGCGCGTGCCGCGGCTGGCCAACGCCCAGGATGCCCTGCAGATGATGACCACAGGCTCGTCGCTGACCGCCCAGCGCGCCAAGGCCATGGGCCTCGTGCACCAGGTCGTCGAGCCCGCCGAACTCATCAATGCCGCCAGGCAGATGATCAAGGACGGCCTGAAACCCGTCGCCCCCTGGGACGAAAAGGGCTTCAAGGTGCCCGGCGGCGGCATCTGGACGCCCGCCGCGGCCCAGCTCTGGCCGGCCGCCCCCGCCATCCTGCGCCGCGAGTCGGCCGGCAATTATCCGGGCGCGCTCGCCATCCTCAAATGCGTCTATGAAGGCCTGCAGCTTCCCTTCGATACGGCGCTCAAGGTCGAGCAGCGTTATTTCACCGAGATCCTGCAGACCACCGAAGCCTTCTCGATGATCCGCTCGCTCTTCGTCTCCATGCAGGAGCTCGGCAAGGGCGCCCGCCGCCCGGCCGGCCCGCCGAAGACGGAGTTCAAGAAGGTCGGCGTCGTCGGCGCCGGCTTCATGGGCGCCTCGATCGCCTATGTCACGGCCGCCGCCGGCATTTCGGTCACGCTGATCGACCGCGACCAGGAAGCAGCCGACAAGGGCAAGGCCCATTCGGAAAAGCTCGTGGCCGAACAGGTCGGTAAGGGCAGGATGACCAAAGAAGAGGGCGAAAAGCTCCTCGCGCTCATCACCCCGACGCCGGATTACGCCGCCCTTTCCGATGCGAGCCTCGTCGTCGAAGCGGTCTTCGAAGACCGCGCGGTCAAGAAGGCGGTCATCGAGCAGGTGGAAGCGGTGATCCCGGAAACCACCATCTTCGCCTCCAACACCTCGACGCTGCCGATCACCGGTCTCGCGCAGAATTCTAAGCGCCCCGACCAGTTCATCGGCGTGCATTTCTTCTCGCCGGTCGAAAAGATGATGCTGACCGAGGTCATCCTGGGCGAAAAGTCGGGCGACAAGGCGATCGCCGCAGCGCTTGATTACGTCGCGGCCATCAAGAAGACCCCGATCGTCGTCAACGACACCCGCGGCTTCTATGTCAACCGCTGCGTCTTCCGTTACATCAACGAAGCCTATGACATGCTGATCGAAGGCGTGCCGCCGGCGATGATCGAGAACGCGGCGAAAATGGCAGGCATGCCGGTCGGCCCGCTGTCGCTCAACGACGAGGTCGCCGTCGATCTATCCCAGAAGATCATGAAGGCCTCGATCGCCGATCTCGGCCCCAACGCCGTCAAGCCGGAACATATGGCCCTCATCGACCAGATGGTCGACGTGCTCGACCGCCGCGGCCGCAAGAACGGCAAGGGTTTTTACGAATACCCGGCCAAGCCCGCCAAGAAATATCTCTGGCCGGAACTGAAGACGCTTTACCCGCAGAAGTCGGCTTCCGCAGTGGACGTCAACGTCCTGAAGCAGCGCCTCCTGGTCACGATCGCGCTCGAAGCCGCCCGCACGGTGGAAGAAGGCATCGTCACCGACCCGCGCGAAGCCGACGTCGGCTCCATCCTGGGCTTCGGCTTCGCCCCCTATACGGGCGGCACGCTCTCCTACATCGACGGCATGGGCGTGAAGAACTTTGTCGCGCTCTGCGAAAAACTGGCCGCCAGCTACGGCCCGCATTTCAAGCCGACGGAATTGTTGAAGGACATGGCAGCGAAAGGCGAGACGTTCTACGGGCGGTTTGACCCGTATGGGAAGGTGGAGAGGGCGGCTTAGGCCGCCTACTCCGCCATGAACACTGCATGTGGTGACCCCCATTGAGACTGTCTGTGTAATGCTGTGAGTGAAGCAATTTACTGTGTTTCTTCGATAAAATTCTACGTTGACTTTGCCAATCTCTGTGAGAGCATCCATTTTGCTTGCATTGGGAGGGGTAGATGGTTGAAAAAATACGTTATCCGCAGATTCCGAGTACCGTGTGGTGGGGCTTCAGATCAATTTTAGTGAAATCGCCGAGAGTAACGATTGATGAGAAATTACTCGGCGCTCAACTTGAGGTTCAGGAGACGGCAGCTAAGGCTTATATCAATGAGTTGAAAGCGGTAGGCTTACTTTCCGAAGAAGGGACGATACCAGCGCTTCAATGATTTCTCCCGCTGGGTGGCGTCCTGAATATTCCAGAATTCCTCGTACCAGACGAGCTGTTTGCAACCGTATTTCGAGGTGAAGCCCGGCGTCAGTTCTTCGCAATGTTCGTAGATGCGGCGTTCGAGATCGGACGTCACGCCGATATAGAGCGTCCCGTGCTTGTGGTTGGTGACGATGTAGACATATCCCGCCATGCGGGCAGGATGCTTGGGACGGACGGGCTCCGTCAAGCCGCTAGTTTGAGGGTTTGGGCTGCTTGTTTTTGGTCCTCCGGCCAATACGAGGCGAAGGTGGCCCCATCCGTGGCTGGCTTGTGTCTGGATCCTCNNTCAAGCCCGAGGATGACTAAGTTGAAGGTGGTGCCAGGGGTGCCCCACGTGAGGTCGTGCTGTGGTTGTAGGTTCTGCTTCTCAGTCTATGTTCGTCCCAAGGAGGTTTTAACAGCGAGTCTAGCGATTTTGTTATGCCGACGCCGGTGCGGCATACTCTGCGGTAGCTTTGGGCACCTTTGGCACCTCCTCTCTTTAGTCATCCTCGGGCTTGACCCGAGGATCCAGACACAAGCCAAATCCGTGGCTAATCGGATCGGCCTTGCTCTGGGCACGTCTACTCGCCGCGTGGTTTGGAAACCCTAGCCCTCGGGTTTAACCCGAGGGTAACCTGAGGACGCAGCCACATGCCAACTGGGCGCCAAATCCCCGAGATCGCGGAAGCCCTTCGCTTCCACCCACCCCCGCCCTACCTTCTTCCCCATGTGCAACGACTACGAACAACACATCCGCTATGCGGAATACCGCAAGGCGATGGAGGAGCGGGCGCTTCGGGTGCCGGATCACGAGACCGAACTCGCGCTGCCTGAGGCCGATGACATCCGCATCGGCGATACCGGCCCCGTGATGCGGCTTACGGAGGACGAGGCGGTCGAGCTGTTCCCGATGACCTTCGGCTTCCCGCCGCCAGAAGGCAAAAAGGGCGGGCCGGTCTTTAACTTCCGCTCCGAGGGCCGCAGTTTTGGGACAAGCCGCCGCTGCCTCATCCCGGCCTCGGCCTTCTTCGAATTCACCGGCACGAAATATCCGAAGGCGAAGCATCGCTTCACGCTCAACGATGCGCCCTTTCTCTGCATCGCAGGGCTCTGGCGGGAAGGGCAGGGAAACCAGCCGCCCGCCTTCACCATGCTGACCACCGCGCCGGGTCCGGATGTCGCGCCGATCCACAACCGCCAGGTCGTGGTGCTCAGGCCCGAAGACTGGCGCCACTGGCTGCATCTGACCAGGCCGGAAACCGAACTTCTGCGGCCGCTACCGGAAGGTTCGCTCGCGGTCGAGCAGGTCCGCGGCGGCAGCGATTGAGGGGCGTTCCTCTTTGCCCCTGAGTATTTAACCCCCCTCTGCCCTGCCGGGCATCTCCCCCACAGGTGGGGAGATCGGCTGGGCGCACCGGCTTCCCCAGATTACAACCGCTCGCTGCTCGGCGTGAGGCTTATTTGGCGGAAAGCGCATGCCGCTTGCGATCTCCCCCCTTGTGGGGGAGATGCCCGACAGGGCAGAGGGGGTATGGCGAGGCAAATCAAGGCCTTGACAGAAACCGACACAAAAAAACCGCCGCCAAATTTCCCCACCCTCCGCATCCATGCCTAAAATCCTCCCGCTTCCGTCGCCGGAGTGTTTCGCGAGACGTTCGCGGGCAGGCGGGAGCCGGCGCTTCCATCAAAACCGTAACGTGCGGCGAAGGTGGAAGAGGTGAAAGGCATGGAAGGAGACCGGGTAACCGGGCTTCCTCCTATCAAGCCTCCCCCGGACAGCCATGTCCGGTTCGGTTGAGCCGTCCAAGTGGCAAGGTTTCCCGAAAGGAGATCGTAAATGCAGCCACGCAGCGAAGGCCACGCGAATGCGGAGCCACACATACAAAATCAAATGAGGTCCGCATTCGTGTGGGCTCTCCGCCAACCACCAAACCACGGACCGGACCGGCCGCGTGAACGCGGAGGCGCATCCGAAGGAGAAGCAGGCAATGCCGAGAACCGAAGAAGAAAACCGCCGTATTCTGGAGGAAGAGGACAGGCAACTCTATTTGCCCTGGATGACCTGGGGCGAATTCAGCGCATTACCTAAACGTCAGCAATCCCGTGAACTGCAGAAGTTCAGCCAATATGTCACGACCTATCTCGGCTTCTGGAAGACCTGCGACCTCTCATCCTGCCGCCGCGCCAGGGCCTGCAAAGGCTTTCTCACGGAGGCGCGATATCGCGCCGAGCTGGGTTGGCATGATGCCTTTCCATCCTGTGTAGGCCCCGGCGGGGGCCGCCAGCAGGAGGTGCTGGCCGGCATGCGGCAGCTCGCAGGAACGGAAGAGAAAGACGAGCCGAAATATGACGGCCGCAGGGAATCGGAGGATCGATACCACTGGTAACGGGAGGCGCAGCCTGCGGCAAACCGGTTTGGCGGTATGCCTTCCGCCTCCCTATTGAACCAAATGGCATTTCCACGGGTTGAAGGAATAAGCTGAAAAGGGGCGCGCCGCCGTGGATCTCATGCCCATGATCGAGGAGTTGGAAGCCTGGCTCAAGACCTTCGTTCTGAGCGAATGGACGCTTTATCAGCTCGGGATCATCGCGGTCGGCTTCGTTCTCTCATCCTTCCTCGCGTCCCGCACCGAACCGGTCTTCGAAGCCCGCGCGCGCCGCATCAAGGGCAATCCGGATCTTCTCAGGGTCATCATCGCCTTCATGCGGCGTCTCCGGTGGCTCTACCTCGTCCTGTGGTTGTGGATCGCCCATGCGGCGCTCGCGCCGAGAACCTGGCCGTCGCAGCGCTGGTTGCTTGGCACCGTCCTGACGCTGGTCGCCGCCTGGTTCGCCGTTGCCGTCCTCACCAAGATCATCCGCAACCCGACCCTGTCGCGGCTGGTGGCGATCGTCAGCTGGGCCTATGTCGCGGTTTATGCGATCGGCCTCGACGGACCGCTGATTTCGGCCATGGACAGCGCCGCGATCACGCTCGGCGCCGTGCGGCTCTCGCTGCTCGTCGTCGTCAAGGCGATCGTGCTGGCGGTCGCCCTTGTCTGGCTCGCCGTGCTCTTCGGAAACGTGCTCGGCCATTGGGTGCAGCGCTCCGGCGACCTGTCGCCGTCCTTCAAGGTGCTGATCACCAAGCTGATCAAGATCAGCCTCATCATCGTCGCCGGCGCCGTCGCGCTGTCGGCCACTGGTATCGATCTGACGGCGCTCACCGTCTTTTCCGGCGCCGTGGGTGTGGGTGTCGGCTTCGGGCTTCAGAAGGTGGTGTCGAATTTCATTTCCGGGATCATCATCCTCCTCGACAAGTCGATCAAGCCGGGCGACACCATCACGCTCGGGGATACGTTCGGATCGATCCGGGATCTCCGCTCCCGCTTCGTCTCGGTCATCACCCGCGACGGCAAGGAATATCTCATTCCCAACGAGGACTTCATCTCCCAGCAGGTGGTCAACTGGTCCTTCTCCAGCGATTATGTCCGGATCGATGTCGACTTCGGCACCTCCTATGACAGCGATCCCCATGAGGTGATGCGAATCGCCATCGAAACGGCCTCCGCCGTCCCGCGCGTTGCCAACAATTACAAGCCGCCCGTCTGCTGGCTAACCGCCTTCGGCGCCTCGTCGCTCGATTTCCGCCTGCGTTTCTGGATTTCCGATCCCGCCAACGGGCTCACCAATATCCGCGGAGAAGTGCTGCTGGCGCTCTGGGATGCCTTCAAGGCATCCGGCATCGACATACCCTTCCCGCACCGGGAGATCATCATGAAGACACCGGTGGAGTTCAGGCGGGATGGCCGGAGAGAGAAATGATGTCGCGATACCGCTCAGTTTACCGCCGGCGCGGCCGGCTCGCCCCAGCTGGAGATCGGTTGGCCCGCCTTGGTCGCCACCTGGCCGTCATAGAGGGCCAGCGAAGCCTGCAGCTGCCGCATGTCGCTGCAGCGGTTGATGATGCCGCCGATATATTGCACGCAGTCGCTTGCCGTTCCCTGCACCGAACCGGTCGCCCAGTCCTTGACGGTCCCGTCCGCCCCGACCAGGAAATAGGAAAGCCGGTTGTTCTGCGAAACGCTGGAACTGCCGACCAGCCCGGCGAAATTCGTGCCCCGCTCGGTCTTGGCGCCCGGCGCCATATGCCGGTAGATCGTCATGCCGTTCGCAAGCAGCGTCGACCCGATC
Organism: Hyphomicrobiales bacterium; assembly: GCA_900469955.1. Lineage (GTDB taxonomy): Bacteria > Pseudomonadota > Alphaproteobacteria > Rhizobiales > Rhizobiaceae > Neorhizobium. Next base: position 245,349 of record UBYX01000012.1, read on the forward strand.
ATCGGTCCGAACGTCGCTTCCGAGCCGGAAAGCCGCGCCATCGGCGACTGGCCGAGATTGGCGATCTCCTGATAGGGCTTGCCCATCGCATAGCTGGTGAACGAGCGGTTGGCGGCGCTCTCCGCCTTTTCCGCAACCTGAGAACACCCCGCCAGAGCGATGGCGAGGCCGATCGAGAGAATTGCCGCAAAACGCATGCCGAACCCCCTTGCCGGCTGCCGCCACGCTCCGGAACCCATAGGCTCCCGTCGCCAGCGGCCCGCCGCTATCCCCTTTACCCGCCCTCTTTGCTAGCAGATTTGCAGGATTTGGGAAGCGGGCGCATCACGCCTTGTCGAGCGCCATGGTGAGGTCGGCGATCAGGTCGTCCGGGTGTTCGATGCCGATCGACAGCCGGATGGTCGAGTCGAGCACGCCGATCCTCTGGCGTACATCCGCCGGCACGCCGGAATGCGTCATCGTCGCCGGGTGGCTCGCAAGCGATTCCGTCCCGCCGAGGCTCACCGCCAGCTTGAAGATCGCGAGCGCGTTCAGGAACCGGAAGGAGGCCGGCTGTCCGCCCTTGATGTCGAAGGAGAAGGTCGATCCGCCGCCGGTGCATTGCCGCGCGAAGACCTTTCCGGTCGGCGACTGCGGCTCGTCGAATGGCAGGTAGTGCAGCTTTTCCACGCGCGGATGGCTCTGCAGGAATTCGGCGACCGCAGCGGCATTGGCATTCGCCTTTTCCATGCGGATCGAAAGCGTCTCCAGACTGCGGCCAAGCATCCAGCAGGAATGCGGGTCGAGCTGGGTGCCGATCGCCCCGCGCAGCGCCTTTACCTGCTTGATGACGGCCTTGGAGCCGAGCGCCGCGCCGGCGATCAGGTCGGAATGGCCGCCGACATATTTGGTCAGCGAATAAAGGGAGATATCGGCGCCGTGCTCGATTGGCCGCTGGAAGACCGGGCCGAGCAGCGTGTTGTCGCAGGCGATGATCGGCAGATGCCCCTGCGTCTCTCGGATCGTCTCGGCGACGCGGCGGATCATTGCGACATCCACGAGGCTGTTGGTCGGGTTTGCCGGCGTCTCGATGAGGATCACCGAAACTCGGCCTCTGGACATCGCCTCTTCCGCCGCGGCTACCACCGTATCCTCGTTCACCCCATCCGCGAAGCCCACGGCGGCGACGCCGAAATTGAGGAAGGTTTTCGCCAGCAGCGTTTCGGTGCCGCCATAGAGCGGCTGCGAGTGAAGAATGCTGTCTCCCGGTCTGACGAAGGTCATCAGCGTGGTGGCGATGGCCGACATGCCGGAGGAGAAGAGCGCGCAGCTTTCCGTCTGCTCGTAGACCGCCATGCGGTCTTCCACGATTTCGCTGTTCGGGTGGTTGAAGCGGGAATAGACGAGGCCTGCACCAGTGCCCGGCGGCGGCTCCTTTCGGCCGGAAACGAAGTCGAAGAAGTCGCGGCCTTCTTCCGCCGACTTGAAGACGAAGGTCGAAGTGAGGAAGACCGGCGGTTTGACGGCGCCCTCCGAAAGCTCCGGGTCGTAGCCATAGTTCAGCATTTGCGTTTCGGGATGGAGCTTGTGATTGCCGATATGCGTCTTCGAAGGGTGAGGCGCCGTCATTTCCGTCTCCTGCGGATGAGAAATTCTCTCATGGAGATAAGGTTCGGGCCGCCATTCTCAAGCCGCCTCGTGGATGAGACGAAAAGCTGGAAATGTCGGAAGTATGCCGTTGACCATGCTTGCCGGCGAAGGCTATCACTCGATGCGGTTTCAATGGGAGGATGCCTCGTGAAGTACCGGGCATCGTTGATCAATATGCCGCGTCTCACCGCATCCAAACCTCTTCCCGCCGATGTGTCGACACCCGCCTACGACCGCGCTTCCCTGAAGCCCGGCATCGTTCATCTGGGGCTCGGCGCATTCCATAGGGCGCACCAGGCCGTCTATACGGATGCGGCGCTGGAAGAGGAGTTCGGCGACTGGGGCATTGTCGGCGTCAGCTTACGTTCGGTGGATATCGTCCATGACCTGAGAGCCCAGGACGGGCTCTATACGGTGGTCGCTCGCAGCGCGGCCGGCGACAACGCTCGTGTCGTCGGCTCAGTGGTGAAAGGACTTTCCGGCACCGAAGACCGGGACGAGATCCTGTCGCTGATGGCCGATCCGGCAACGAAGATCGTCACCATGACCGTCACCGAAAAGGCATATGGCTACGATCCGGGCTCCGGCGGGCTTGACCGCAAACATCCGTCAGTTGCCGGAGATCTGGCCAATCCGACGGCTCCCGTCGGCGTCGTCGGTTATATCGTCGAGGGGCTCTCCCGCCGCCATGCCGTCGGCCTGCCGCCGTTCACGGTGCTTTGCTGCGACAACCTGCCCACCAACGGCCGCATTGTCCGCCGTCTCGTGATCGAAATGGCAGGTGCTCGCGATCCCGCGCTCGCCAACTGGATCGCCACGCAGGGGGCGTTTCCCTGCAGCATGGTGGATCGCATTGTGCCGGCGGCCACGGAAGAAACCCGCGAGCGCGCCGAAAAGCTGCTCGGCGCCGCGGACAAGCTTGCGCTCGATACCGAACCTTTCCTGCAATGGGTGATCGAGGACCACTTCATTTCCGGTCGGCCGAAATGGGAAGCGGGGGGCGCGCTTTTCGTTGATGATGTCGAGCCCTACGAGAAGATGAAGCTCCGGCTGCTCAACGGCACCCATTCGCTGATGGCCTATCTCGGGCAGTTGAAAGGGTTGGAATATATCCGCGACGTCATGGCCGTGCCGGAATACCGGGGGCTGGCGCAGCAGCACATGGAGGCCGCCGCCAAGACGCTCGATCCGGTGCCGGGCATCGATCTCGAAGCCTATATGGCGGAACTGATGGAGCGCTTCGAAAACCCGACCGTTGCCCACAAGACGAAGCAGATCGCCATGGACGGGAGCCAGAAACTGCCGCAGCGCATCTTTGCCGGCGCGGTGGAAGATCTGGCCGCCGGTCGCGATGCGGGCACGAGCGCTTTCGTAACCGCCCTGTGGATCGCCTATGCCAAGAGCACGCCGGATATCGACGATCCGCGCCGCGAGGAGCTTCGTACGGCTGCAGCCAAGTCCGCCGACAACGACCCTTCGGCTCCGTTCTTCGATCTCCCGGGCCTTTTCCCGCAGGCTCTCACAGACAATAGCGCATGGCGTGCACGGGTGAATGCAGAGCTTGAAAAGCTGAACGCCGGCTGATGCCGGCGTCCGCTTGACTCTCTTAGTGCGCGTGGGTTGTGTCAGCCCTTGAAGGTATAGTCCGCGATCGACTGCGGCTTCATCTCGATCGAGAAACCCGGCTGCGAGGGCGGCATGTAGGCTGCGTTGTTGATGATGCAGGGATCGACAAAATGCTCATGCAAATGGTCGACATATTCAATCACGCGGCCGTCCTTCGTGCCGGAGACCGCGACATAATCGATCATCGAAAGATGCTGCACGTATTCGCAGAGCCCGACGCCGCCGGCGTGTGGCCAGACCGGCAGATTATATTTCGCGGCGACGAGCAGCACGGCCAGAACTTCGTTGAGCCCGCCCATGCGGCATGAATCGATCTGAACGATGTCGATCGCGCCTTCCGCGATGAACTGCTTGAACATGATGCGGTTCTGGCACATCTCGCCGGTCGCGACCTTTACCGGCCCGATGGCCTCGCGGATCTTGCGATGACCGGCAATGTCGTCCGGGCTGGTCGGCTCCTCGATGAAGAAAGGCTTGGCGAATGCAAGCTTTTTCACCCAGTCGATAGCCTGGCCGACTTCCCAGACCTGGTTGGCGTCGATCATCAGGTAGCGGTCGGGGCCAATCACCTCGCGAGCGATGGTGAGACGGCGGATATCGTCTTCGAGATCGCGGCCGACTTTCATCTTGACGTGGTTGAAGCCGGCATCGACCGCTTCCCTGCAGAGGCGGCGAAGTTTTTCCTCGGGATAACCCAGCCAGCCGGCAGACGTCGTATAGCAGGCATAACCCTCTCGCTTCAGCGTCTCGATCCGTTCGGCCTTTCCGGCTTCCGCCTTTTTCAGGATTGCCAGAGCATCCTCGCGTGACAGCACGTCGGTGAGGTAACGGTAGTCCACGATATCGGCGATCTGTTCTGCCGGCAGTTCGGCGATGAGCTGCCAGACCGGCTTGCCGGCCTCCTTGGCGTAAAGGTCCCAGAAGGCGTTGACCACCGCGCCGGTGGCAAGATGCATGGCGCCCTTGTCTGGCCCGATCCAGCGAAGCTGACTGTCGCTGGTGAGGTGCCGCCAGAATTTTCCGGGGTTCTGGCGGAAGGCTTCAAGGTCCTGCCCGACCACCAGATGCCGCATCGCCTTGATTGCCATGCAGCAGATGTCATTGCCACGTCCGATGGTGAAGGTCAGGCCGTGGCCGGACAGGTTTTCGCTATCGGTATCGAGGATGACATAGGCCGCGGAGTAATCCGGATCCGGATTCATCGCATCGGAGCCGTCAAGGCTTTGCGATGTGGGAAAACGGAGATCGAAGACGCGGAGATCGGTGATACGGGTCATGAGGCTCTCTTCGTGAAGTCAGATGGTCCAGCCGCCGTCGATTGCGTAAGCCTGGCCTGACGTATATGTGGCGCCGGCGAGATAGAGCGCGAGTTCGGCAATTTCTTCCGGCGTGCCGAGCCGGCCCATCGGCTGGCGGGCGATAAAGGCGGCGCGAGCGGTTTCGTAGTCGCCTTGGGCTTTCATGCGATCCTGCAGCGAAGGGCTTTCGACGGTGCCCGGGCAGATCGCGTTGCAGCGGATGCCTTGCGTGACATAGTCTGCAGCAACCGACTTGGTGAGCCCGATCACGGCCGCCTTGGTGACGCCATAGGCGAAGCGGTTCGGCACGCCCTTGATGCTGGACGCGACGGACGACATGTTGACGATCGCTCCGTCCTGTTTTGCCAGCATGCCCGGCAGCACGGCGCGGATGGTGCGGATCATCGCCTTGACGTTGAGGTCGAAGGCAAATTCGAGATCGCTATCCTTCATGTCGATGACGCTGCCGCCGTGAACCACGCCGGCGCAATTGAAGAGGACGTCGACGGTGCCGATTTTTTCGACGCAGGCTTTGACGGCGGCATCGTCGAGCACATCGAGCTTCGCGGTCTTCAGGTTCGGCAGCGCTGGCAGGGCGGCGAGAAGCTGCTCGTTGATGTCGGTGGCATAGACGGTAGCGCCCGCTTCGGCGAAGGCGAGTGCACTTGCCCGGCCGATACCCTGGCCTGCAGCGGTCACGAGTGCGGTTTTTCCATCCAGTCTGATCGTCATGTCATATCCTCAACTCTTTGGCGGCCGGCGTCAGTCATGATGAAAGACTTCTTCCATCATCGCCCACCATTCACCTTCCTTGCGACTTTCCAGCGGCCTCTGGCAAGGGATTGTGAAGGACCACCATTCCTGATTTTTGGGATCGGCAGCGATCTTCGCCATGTCGGCTTCAAAATCGACACCGTGATATTCCCAGGTGCCGAACAAAAGGTTCTCCGGCTCCCGCAGGAAGATCGTGTAGTTGCGGATGTTGGACCGGCTGATGAGATCGAGGACTTCCGGCCAGACCGCGGCGTGCAGCCGCTTGTATTCGGCAACCATTCCCGGCTCGACGCCGATGACCATGCCCATTCTTTGCATGCGGACCCTCCTCAGACTTCCACCAGTGCCTTGACCACACCGCCCGAAGGATCGGTCAGCCCGGCAAAGCGTTCGGGCACTTCGGACAGAGCCATTCGATGGGTAATCAGCGCATCAGGAACCTGCCCGGCGCGCATGGCCTGCATCACGCGCTCGAAATCCGCCGGGGTGGCGTTGCGGCTACCGAGCAACGAAGTTTCGCGCTTGTGGAATTCCGGGTCGGAGAAGCTGATGTCGCTCGAGACGATCGACACGAGCACATAGGTGCCGCCATGACCGACGAAACCGAAGCCGCGCTCCATCGCCTTCGGATTGCCGGTGGCGTCGAAGACCACATCGAAGAAGTCGCCATCCGTCACGGCCGAGAGTTGTTCCGCGTCACTTGCACCGAGGGTGACGGTCGAGGAGATGCCGAGATGCCGGCTGGCGAATTCGAGCCGGTCGGCGCGGCCGTCGATGATGGTGACGTCGCCGCCGTCGAGCTGGGCAAAGATCGCCACCGATAGTCCGATTGGACCGGCGCCCACGACAAGTACCTTCTGGCCGGTTTCCACCCGGGCGCGGGTAACCGCGTGGGCGCCGATCGCCAGGAATTCGACCATCGCCGCCTGGTCGAGCGAAAGGCCTTCCGCCTTCAGGACGAATTCTTCCGGCAGGCTCAGATATTCCGTCATGCCGCCATCGCGATGGACGCCGAGCACGCCGATATTGCGGCAGCAATTCGTCTTGCCCTTGAGGCAGGCGCTGCAGCGCCCGCAGGAAATATAAGGGATGATCGACACGGTATCGCCGGGCGAGAGACGGCTTCCGGCCGGTGCCTCTTCCACGGTCGCCGCGAGTTCATGGCCCATGACGCGCGGGTAGGAAAGATAGGGCTGATTGCCGGTGAAGATGTGCAGATCCGTGCCGCAGACGCCGATACGCCGGAGTTTTACCAGAACTTCGCTCTGTCCACGAACCGGCTTCGGACGGTCGATGGCGCTTAGCTTGCCGGGTTTGTCGCAGATTATCGTCAGCATTCACTTACACTCCAAGCGGTAGAAGCGGTTGGCATTGCCATGGAAAACCGCCGCATGATGTTCGGCAGGCACGATATCCAGGCATTGACCGAGCCAGGCTCCATAGTTGCCCGCCAGCCGAACAACCGGCCAGTCGCTCCCCCAGATCACCCGTTCCGGTCCGAAGAGATCGAGGATCGTCTCGGCATAGGGGCGTACGGCCTGCGGCTTCTGGTCGCCTGCTTCGGTCAGCAGGCCGGAAAGCTTGCAATGGACGTTCGGCAGTTCGGCGAGCGCTTTCATGCGGGCATACCAGCCGATAAACCGGCCCTCCGCGACAGGAGGCTTGGCGCCGTGATCGATCACAATCGGTAGGCCGGGGTGGCGGCGGGCGAAAGCCAGCAGTGGCTCCAGATGACGCGGCAGGACGAGTGCATCGAAGGCGAGGCCGTGTTCGATCATCGCAGCGACGGCGGAATCCAGCGCAGAATCGGCAATCCATTGGTCGTCGGCAATGTCTTGCAGCATGGGCCGGAAGCCCTTGAGCTTCGGATGCTGCGCCAGCCGGGCTATATTGGAAGCGGCGTCGGCGGACTTCATATCCGTCCAGCCGACCACGCCGAGAATGAAGGGCGTGCGGTCCGCGAGGTCCAGCATGAAAACAGTATCTGTCTCGCTCTCCATGGTCTGCATCAGCACGGTCCCATCGACGCCGGCCTGATCAAGCAGCGGCTTGATATCTTCCGGCATGAAGTCGCGGTGAATGGCGGCGAGTTCCGGCGGCGGCCATTGGCCCGTCCGGTCGGCGATCCGCCAGAAATGCTGGTGCGCGTCGATCCGCATGGCTCAGGCGCTTTCGTGCGGGACAGGTGCGCCGTCGGCGATCAATCCGCGCTCCTTCAGGCGCTGCCAGAAGGACGCTGGGATCTCTTCCGCGAACCAGTCGACATTCGACTTGATCTGATCTGCCGTGCGCGCGCCCGAGACGATGGTGATCGCGGCAGGATGCGCCAGGGGAAACTGCAGCGCTGCGGCCTGAAGGGAAACGCCTTCTTCCCTGCACGCTGCCTGCAGTTCGTCGACGCGGGCAAGAATATCGGCAGGCGCCTCGGTATAATTGAACTTCTTGTTCCCGGCGAGGAGGCCAGAATTGAAAGGACCGGCAACCACGATGCCGACGCCGAGTTTCCTGCACTCGTCCATGAAGGCAAGGCTCTGCTGTTCCAGGAGCGTATACCGGCCGGCGAGCATGGCGACGTCGATGTCGAAGACCTGCAGGGCGTCGCGGATGATTTCCCACTCGTTGACGCCGAGGCCGACCGCCTTGGTCAGGCCCTCATCGCGCAGTTTCCCCAGTGCGCGAAAACCGCCGCCATCGGTCAGTTGCTGCCAATAGTGCTGGTGCTTGTCTCCATGCGTCATGCTGCCGATATCGTGGATGTAGAGGATGTCCGGCTTCAGGATGCCGAGACGCTGCTGGCTTGCCTCGACCGAGCGCATGATGCCGTCATAGGTATAGTCGTAGACGGGGCGGAAGGGCAGCGGCTCGACATAGCCATCCTCTTCCGGGCCGATGGTTTCATCCGGCGTCATGACGCGCCCGACCTTGGTGCTGAGGACGTAGTCGTCGCGTGGCAGGTCGGTCAGCATCGTGCCGAGCCGACGCTCGGAGCGGGTGAAGCCGTAGAAGGGGGCGGTGTCGTAATAGCGGATACCGGCGTCCCAGGCTGCCTTGAAGGCGCCGGCCGACTCCTCGTAGGACGTCTTTCGATAGAGATTGCCCATCTGGGCGCAGCCAAGACCCATAAGGGTGATTTCGACCGGGCGGCGGGGCAGGGCTCGTTTTTCGGCGACCTTCATCAATATGACCTTGAGCAATTCACTGACCAAAGGGAGCACGCGCCATTTGCGACGCGTGCCCAGGCGGGGGGAGTGTTAATAGAGAACGTTCTTGGCTTCCGGCTTCTCGATATTGTCCTTAGTGACGACCACGACGCCGGTGTCGACGAACTTCTCGACCTTTTCCTTGTTCACGGCCTTGAGCACGGTCTGAACGCCGAGTTCGCCCATCTGGAAGGAGCCCTGGACGGCGATCCCGGCAAGCGTTCCGTCCTTCACGAATTCCTGCAGGTCCTGATTTCCGTCGAAGCCGATCGCGACCACCTTGCCGGCCTTGCCGGACTGCTTCAGCGCGCGGCCCATGCCGATCGCGGTCGGCTCATTGGCGCCGAAGATGCCCTTGAGGTCGGCATTGGCGGCCAGCACGTCGGTCGTCTGGTTGAGCGCCGTTGCCATCTGCGACTGCGAATAGAACGGTCCGACGATCTGAAGCTTGGAGTTCGCCTTGATGTAGTCGGTGAAGCCGCCGACGCGGCCGATCTCGGAACCGGCACCTGCGACATAGGACATGACCGCGATCTTGCCTTCCTTGCCGACCTTGTCGATCAGCGCCTTGGCGGCCAGTTCGCCGGCCTTCTTGTTGTCGGTGGCGAGGAACGACTGGTAATATTGTTCCGAGCCCTTGGAGAGCATGGAGTCGATGATCACGACCGGAATGCGGGCTTCCCATGCCTTCTTCACGGCAGGCACCAGCGCGTCCGGATCGGAAGGCGCCAGCACGATGCCCGAGACCTTACGGTTGACGGCGTTCTCGACCATGTTGACCTGATCGGCGATTGCCGATTCCGCGGCCGGACCCTGGAAGGTCATGGTGTTGCTGCCGCCGCCGGCCTTCATTGCGGCATCGGCACCCTTCTGGACATTCTGCCAGAAAGTGGAATTGACGGTCTTGACGATGACGGCGATTTCGCCGGCCTGGGCTGAGGCCGCGGTGAGAGCGATCACGGATGTCAGCAGTGCGGCAGCAAGCTTTTTCATTGTATTCCTCCTCTTGTTAATTGGCCTGACCGGCCGGTTTCAGGAGAGCTCCTCGCTCTCTTGAGAGTGTCGCGGTAAAGGACCGCGTGTTCCTTCTCAGCGGCGGTTGCGCAACTGGTCGATCCAGACGGTGACCAGGATGACGAGGCCGATGATGATCTGCTGTGTGAAGGCGGAGACGCCGTTCATGTTCAATCCGTTGCGAAGGATGCCGATGACGAACGCGCCGATCGCGGTGCCCGAAATCGTGCCGACTCCTCCGATCAGCGAGGTGCCCCCGATCACGGCGCTGGCGATGGCGTCGAGTTCGTACATCACGCCCTCGTTCGGCTGGGCGGTCACGAGCCGCGACATCAGCACGCAGCCGGTAAGGCCTGCGAGCGTGCCGGAGAGTACGTAGGTGAAGCTGACGATGCGGCTGACATTCACGCCGGAAAGGCGGGCGGCATCGGGGTTCGATCCGACGGCATAGATATGCCGGCCGAGAACGGAGCGGTTCAGCATGAAGGAGACCGCCACCGCGATCACAACCATCAGGATGACCGGATAGGGGATGCCCGGGAAGACCACCGTCGGGAAGCCGTCGTCACCGATATTCACGACGCGCAGGAAGGAGCCGTTGCCGAGTTCGCCGAAGGATTCGCCAAGGCCGGAAACTGCCCGTGCACCCGTGATCTGGAGCGCGACACCGCGGGCGATCAGCATCATGCCGAGCGTTGCGATGAAGGGCGGCAGTCTCAGGCGCGTGACCACGAAACCGTTGATCCAGCCGCAGAGCGATCCCGTCAGGATACCGATGATCATGCCGAGCCAGACAGGGGTTCCGTAGTCCTTGACGGCGAGCGCCGCCACGACGCCGGAGAGTGCCAGGACCGAACCTACAGACAGGTCGATGCCGCCGGTGATGATCACGCAGGTGGCGCCGATGCCGAGAAGCGCGATCGAAGTGACCTGCAGCGCAACGGTCATTCCGTTGTCGATGGTGAAGAAGGCGCTGCTCGTGAACGAGAAAACGGAGATCAGCACGAACAGACTGCCGAGCGCCGCGAACTTCTGGATGATGTCCTTCTGCCGGTCGCTCAGCGAGACGCTCTTCTGCTTGGAAACTTCGGTGATCTCAGCCATGTCTTTCCTCATTCCGCCGGCCATAACCGGAGGCGTAACGCATGATCTCTTCCTGGTCGGTCTTCTTGGTTTCCAGGACGCCGGTGATACGGCCTTGGTGGAAGACCGCCACGCGGTCGGTCATGCCTAATATTTCCGGTAGCTCGGAACTGATCAGCACGACGCCGATGCCTTCCGTCGCGAGCTCGTCCATGATCCGGTAGATGGCGAGCTTCGCGCCGACATCGATTCCTCGGGTCGGCTCGTCGAAGAACAGCACCTTCGATTTGCGGAACAGCCATTTGCCGATGATGATCTTCTGCTGGTTGCCGCCGGAGAGCAGCCGGACCGGCTGTTTGATCGACGGCGTGCGGATGTTCAAGAGATCGATATATTCCTTGGCGATCCGGGCATGTTTGCCGAAGTCGATCAGCCCGAAGCCGTTGGACACCGCCTCCATGTTCGCGAGCGTCATGTTGACGTCGACCGGCATCTTGATGGCGAGGCCTTGAGCTTTCCGGTCTTCCGAGAGATAGGCGATGCCGGCAGAGATCGCGTCGCGCGGCGATGTGATCGATAGGGCCTGACCGTGCAGCGTGACCGTGCCGGCATCGAGCGGATCTGCGCCGAATATGGCGCGGGCGACTTCCGTACGCCCGGCGCCCATCAGGCCGGCAAAGCCGAGGATCTCGCCCCGGCGCAAAGTGAACGAGACATCGCGGAAGACGCCGGCGCGCGAAAGACCTTCGGCGCTGAGGATGATTTCGTCACTCGGGACGGACGTCCGGTCCGGAAATTTTTCCTCCAGCGACCGGCCCACCATCTTCGAGACGATCGCGTCGATGCTGGTCGCGCCGAAGTCGTCGGTGGCGATGTAGCGGCCGTCGCGGAGCACGGTAACCCGATCGACGATCTCCGCCATTTCGTCCAGCCGGTGCGAGATATAGACGATACCGACGCCGGATGCCTTCAGGTCGCGGATCACCTTGAAGAGAAGCCTCGTCTCCTGCTCGGTGAGCGAGGAGGTCGGCTCGTCCATGATCAGCACTTCGGCGTCGAGCGACAGCGCCTTGGCGATCTCCACCATCTGACACTGGGCGACCGAGAGGCCGCGCACCGGGGCATCCGGGCTGATGTCGACGCCAAGCCGGTCGAGACAGCGCTTCGCGTCGGCGCGCAGCTTCTTGCGGTCGACGAGGAAACCGCGGCGCGGTTCACGGGCAAGGTAGATGTTCTCGGCGACGGAGAGATGCGGGACGAGGTTGAGTTCCTGGTGGATGATGGCGATGCCGGCTGCTTCGGACTCGCGCGTCGACGAAAACCGCCGTTCCTCACCCTTGTAGACGATCGTGCCTCCACTCGGCTGGTAGACGCCGCTGATGATCTTCATCAGGGTCGATTTTCCGGCGCCGTTCTCGCCGCAGACCGCGTGAACCTCGCCGCGGCGAAGATCGAAATGCACGTTGGACAGAGCCCGGACGCCGGGGAATTCCTTGCTGATGTTGTCGAGGCGGAGCAGAAATCCCGCGTTCGAATCCGGCAAGCCGCTCGTGGACGTCGTGGCGACGCCGAGAACGCTTTCGCGGGGCTCTACCGGCCGGCTTTCCATGATCTCCTCCCCAGGGCTGAATAGCCCGATCTGCCCTGGGCTCCTCCCAAGGGCGTTCCATAATGCGTAAACCCGCCGTCGAAACTGGTCAAGCCAATTTTTGCGGTTCGATGGAAAGGCCGCCATTCGTGGAGGGGTGTTTAGCTGTTTCTTCCGGAAAACGCTTAAAAATCAGTGATATGATTTGCGCCTTGCTCTCGTGGGCTTCCGTAGTTATGGTAAGGCCGCATTTTCAAGGTAGTGAAACCATGAATGGATTCATCAAGGCGGCGGAACCGCGACGGCTGTATCAGCAGATCGCCGATCAGATCCGGTCGCTCATTCAGGGCGGGCATTTTCCGATCGGCACGAGGCTGCCGGCGGAGCGGGATCTCGCTCAGCAACTCGGCGTGTCGCGGCCCTCTTTGCGCGAAGCCCTGATTGCACTTGAAATCGACGGAAGCGTCGAGATCCGTATGGGATCGGGCATTTATGTGACGGCCGAGCCGGATCGGCGCCAGTGGCAGGCCGGTTCCATGGGCGAAAGCCCGCTGGAACTGATGCAGGCTCGCGCCGCAGTCGAAGGGGCGGTGATCGTGCTGGCCGCCTCGAAGATCACGGCGGAAGGACTGAAGTCGCTGCGCCAGACGCTGGATCAGATGCAGGCTGAAATTGCCGAGGGACGAAAGCCACTCGATCTTGATCGCCTGTTCCATCTTACGATCGCCAATCATTCGGGCAATTCGGTGCTGGCGCACATTGTCGGCGATCTGTTCGACGAGAGGCACAGCCCGCTCTCGGCTCAAATTCGGGCGCGCTACGAAACGCCTGAAACATGGAGTTCGGCGCTGGCCGAGCACGAAGCGATTTACGCCGCACTGGAAGCGCGCAATCCGCTGCTCGCCCAGGCCATGATGCATGCGCATCTGGAGGAATCGAAGCAGCGGTGGATGAACAACGAGGCCCGCTGAAGATCGGTGCCTTGGGAGGAGCAAGACATGAACGAGGCGGTTTCGCCAATCATCATTCTGAACCCGATCGACGATGTCGGCGTGGCGCGTAAGCCGATGCAGGCTGGCGGGTCCACCGGCTATCGGGATCTGGTGGCGCGCGAACTGATCGGGCGCGGCCATAAGGTGGCGATCAAGCCCATCCCTGCCGGACACGAGGTCAAGAAATACGGCCAGGTGATCGGCATCGCCACGCAGGACATTCAAGCCGGCAGCCACGTGCATCTGCACAACCTCGCCATGCTGCCGTCTGAACATGAGCATCAGTTCAGCGTCGATATCGAGGAAAAGGGGATGCTGCCGGAAGCGGAACGGCGCACGTTCCTGGGTTACGATCGCGGTCTGGGCGGTGCAGGAACCCGCAACTTTATCGGTATCATCTCCTCGGTGAACTGTTCCGCCACGGTGTCGCGCTACATCGCCGACTACTTCAATCGCATGGGCGGGCTGGACGGCTTTCCGAATGTCGATGGCGTGGTGGCGCTGACCCATGGCGGCGGTTGCGCGCTGAATACCAAGTCGGAAGGTTATCGGCTGCTCATCCGCACCATTCAGGGCTATGCGAAACATCCGAATTTCGGCGGCATCCTGATGATCGGCCTCGGTTGCGAGACAAACCAGATCGCCCCGATCCTCGAACACTATCGCATGGAAGAGGGCGATCGCCTCCGCACCATGACGATCCAGCAGCATGGCGGCACGAAGAAGACCATCGACGCAGCGATCGCCATCATCAAGGAAATGCTGCCGGGCGTGAATGCCGCAAAGCGCACGCCGCAGCCGTTGTCGAAGCTGAAGCTGGCGCTCGAATGTGGCGGCTCCGACGGCTATTCCGGCATTTCCGCCAACCCGGCTCTGGGTCATGCTTCCGATCTCATCGTCCGCAACGGCGGCACGACGGTGCTTTCCGAAACGCCGGAAATCTATGGCGCCGAACATTTGCTGACCCGTCGTGCGGTGACGCCGGACGTAGCCCAGAAGCTGCTGCAGCGGATCGACTGGTGGCGGGATTACACGGCCCGTAACGGCGACGAGCTCAACAACAATCCTTCCCACGGCAACAAGCTCGGCGGCCTGACCACGATCCTGGAAAAATCGCTTGGCGCGGTCGCCAAGGGTGGTTCGATGCCGTTGAAGGCGGTCTATGAATTCGCCGAAACCGTGACGGACCAGGGCTTCGTCTTCATGGATACGCCCGGTTACGACCCCGTGGCGGTAACCGGACAGGTGGCAGGCGGCTGCAATGTCATCTGTTTCACCACTGGCCGCGGCTCGGTTTCCGGCTTCAAGCCGGCACCCTGCATCAAGATCGCCACCAACTCCGAGATGTACGAGCACATGAAGGAGGACATGGATCTCAATTGCGGCGGAATCGTCACCGGAGAGGAGACGATCGAGGAGGCGGGGCGGCGGATTTTCGAGGATGTGATCGCGGTCGCGTCAGGAAAGAAGACGCTCAGCGAAATCTATGACTACGGCGACAACGAATTTGTGCCGTGGCAGGTCGGGGCGGTGACCTAATCTTTTCCGTTCTTCCCAAGAGCAGAAGAGGACAAGCCGCCGGGTCCCCATTCCAGGTTTGATGGCCAATATGGGATAGCCAGCGGATCACCTCTCTCCGGCACCTCGAAACGAACGAGGCGGCAAATAGCCGCCTCGATCTGCCTTGTCTGGGAATTTTCCCTTACCGAAGTACCATCTGCTGCGGCCGAGCTGTTTGCGACTGCTGGGCCTTCACCGGTTGCGGAGCCGGTGTTGCGCCAAACAGCTTGTCGCGTTCGCGCCAGAGGGCGGGGAGCGACAGGAGGCCGATCGACACCAGAGCAATTGCTGTCTTGGTCAGCTCGTTGAGTTCGGGCGAACGTCCGTCGAAATAGTAGACGAAATAGACGATCGCGACGTGCCACACATAGACATAGAGCGAGTGGCGGCCGAGCAGCTGCAGGTACTTCAGCGAGAAGACCCAGGTGAGCGCGCCGGCGATGCGGCGTACCCATGCGGCCTTGTGCTTCGGACCGGCAACGATCAGCCAGGTGACGAGCATCGCCATGGCAGCGAAGTTCAGGAGATAGACCGGGCCGAAGTCGGCGCGGATTTCCATCGAGGCGAACTTGCCGATCATATGCGGCGGCATCAGCTCATGCGCAGTGATGAGGCGCAGCGGCAGGAAGAAAAGCACCATCAGCAGGGCAGCCTTCGGGATGAAGGTATTTTCCGGCGAAAGGATCTTCTTCCAGTCGATCTTGCCGGCCGATGTCAGCGCACCCAATACGAGAGCCGAATAGAAGACGATCTGCCAGCCGAGCAGGTTGAACGAGGCCCGGATACCCTGGTCGTCCGCGCCCATGATCGTTTCATGGATCGGTGTGGTGACGAGCTGCTGCAGGCCGAGCTGCGCCGCCATCCAAAGCATCACCGAACCGGCGATGACATAGTGCCACTTGTCCTCGAGCACGAGCTTAACCAGCATCGGCGCAAACAGCATGTAGACGATGTATTGCGGCAGGATGTCCATGAAGGTCGGCTGATAGAAGAATGTCGCGATTGCGGCGAGACGCAGCGGATCGTCGAAATTGGTGTAGCCGAGCCAGTTGAACCAAATGGTATAGGCCCCTGGTAGCAGCATCTGCGCGGCCAGCACAACCAGCACGATGCCCATCGCATAACGATAGAGCTCGAAGGCGCGGTTGTAGATGGCGGTGCGGCCAGCGGCATAACCGTTCTTCATCATCTTCTTGGCATAGACCATGCCGATCAGCAGGCCGGACAGGAATACGAATCCCTGGGCATCTTCCACGAAGGCAAGCTGGTTGTGATTAATCTTCACCAGGAAGTAGCCGCCGGCGAAGATGAGATGGTTCAGAACCATGAAAACGAGGAAATATCCTCGCATACCATCAATAATATCAAAGCGTTTCATCGGTCGCGGTCTCCGTCTCTGCCGGTCCCGATGGCTTGCGCCGGTGGGTCCGTAAGGCCTCTGCGGGCCAGGATGTCACGCGCCTAAACGCCGCAAAAAGCCGGACAGTTCCAGGCAAATCGACACGCTTAGACTCGACATATCGTAAACAGTGCGTGATGACCCCGCGATGAACGGCAGGTTGGGTTTTATTAAGGCTATTCGGCGGCGACCCGCTTGATGCCTGCAACCTGCGTGAGGTAGGCGCGCATGGCCGCGGGCCGGACGGGTTTGTGTTGTACCCCGATCTCGTGCCGCTCCGCTTCCGCACGGACCTCAGGCGTCCGGTCCGCCGTGATGACAAGAGCCGGGATCTCCGCCTTGTATTCCGCTCGCAATTTGCGGATCGCATCGATGCCGTTTCCGTCGTTGAGATGGTAATCGGCGATGATGATCTCCGGCGGAGGCTCGCGGCGGGCAATGATGTCATCGAGCGCCGCAATCGAATCCGCCTGCCCGACCGTGCAGCCCCAGCCGCTGATCAGCAGAGCCATGCCATCGAGGATCCTCGGCTCGTTGTCGATGCAGAGAACCCGAAGCCCATTGAGCGGCTGCGAACGGTGACGCCGCTCCGGCTGATCGCCGGCTCGCGATGGCTGCGGCACGAAAAGATCGATCGGCATCTCCACCCGGAAGCGCGTCCCGCGCCCTGGCGTAGACGAGAGCTGGACCGGATGGCTGAGGACACGGGAAATGCGGTCGACGATCGAGAGGCCGAGGCCGAGGCCGGTCGCGGTTCGGGCGCCCTCGTCCAGGCGGGCGAATTCCTTGAAGACGGTGCGGAACTTCGATGAGGGTATCCCGATGCCGGAATCGAAGATCTCTATGATCACCTGATCGCCCCGGCGGCGGGCGCCGACCAGGACCTTGCCGTCGATCGTATACTTGATCGCATTGGAGACGAGGTTCTGCACCAGACGGCGCAGCAGATTGGCATCCGACCGAACGCGGAGCGATGTTGGCATGACCACGAATTTCAGCTGCTTCTCGCGCGCCATGGGCGCATAGTCGGTCTCGATCCGCTTCAGGAGATCGTCGAGCGGGACGGATGTGAAGCGCGGCTTCATCGCCCCGGTATCCAGCCGCGAGATATCGAGAACCGCACCGAGAATGGTTTCGACGGATTCAAGCGCCGAGTCGATATTGCGCACCAGCGTACTGTCGGCATCGGCGCCGCCGAGCCGCTCTACGAGAGCCGAAGAGTAAAGGCGGGCGGCATTAAGCGGCTGAAGAATATCGTGGCCCGCGGCGGCGAAGAAACGGGTCTTGCCGATATTGGCCTCGTCGGCGGAGGCGCGTGCCTCGGCCAGTTCGTGATTGACGCGGGTGAGTTCGGCCGTGCGTTCACCGACGCGCTGCTCCAGCGTCTCATTGGCCTGTTTGAGCGCCTTGTCGGCGGCGACGCGTTCGGAAATATCCGTGAAGGTCGCGACTATTCCCTTGTCCGGCATGGCGTTGGAGCGGACTTCGATGATCCGTTCGCCACCGTAGAGCACCAGGGAAAATGGAGCGTCAAGCGTATGGAACTGGCGGATCACTTCCGCCCTGTCGGCGGCAGCGATGTCGCCCCGCTCGGAAAGAAGAGCGACGATATCCGCAAGCGGATACCCGACCTGACCAACCTGTTCGGGCAGGTCCAGGAGATTGCGGAACCGGCGGTTCCAGATGGTGAGCCTTTCGGAATTGTCGAAGACGGCAATGCCCTGATCCATCTGCGACAGTGCCGTCTGCAGCATGTCCTGATTGTACTGCAGCGCTTCGCTGGCCTGATCGAGCAGCCAGGCCGTATCGGCATTGGTGTCTTCCGCCTTCTGCAGGATGAGCGACAGGACGAGCCGCGCCGAGGACGAGCCGATCGCACTGCCGAGCAGTTGCTCCGAAAAATGGATCATGGCCATGTCGGCGGGTTGTTCGTCGCTGAAGGTCCGGCCGGCGGTCCTTTCATAATTTGAGAAGGAGCGGTGCATGCGCTCCTCGCCGAGATAGCGGGCGATGGCGGCCTTGAGGTCCCCGACGCTGACGCGGGTTTTCCATCCGCGGGTGGCGAACTGCGAACGCAGATGCCTTTTGACGAAGATGCCCGCCTGGATCCGCTCGACCGGCCGTGGATTGCGGGACAGCGAGCCGAGGAGGAAGGCAAGCGTATTGAGCGACAGGCTGAAGATGGTCGCATTGACGAGCGGATCGGTTTCCGGGCCGGAAAATATCGTCGTGCCCGGAAAGATGAAATTGAGGATCGCTGCTGCCACATAGGAATTGTCCGGGCCGCCGAGGCTCGGGACAAAGAGCAGATAGGCCCAGGCGAGGAAGCCGAAGGACATGCCGAGGATGGCGCCGCGGGCATTGGCGCGCCGCCAGATGAGGCCGCCGAATAGGGCGGGCGCCACCTGAGCGATCGCCGCGAAGGCGAGCAGGCCGATAGAGGCGAGACCGGACTGGCTGTCGGCCATGCGGTAATAACCATAGCCGAGGAGCAGCACCACGAAGATTGCCAGCCGCCGGATATTGAGGAGCGTTCTCGTGAAATCCATGCGCTGGCCGGAGCGGGCGGCCATCAGACGCTGCCGGAGAAAGATCGGAATGATGATGTCGTTCGAAACCATGATCGACAGGGCGACGGATTCGACGATCACCATCGCAGTCGCGGCCGAAAACCCTCCGATGAAGGCGATCAGCGAAACAACCTGCAGTTCGCCGGTGAGCGGTAGCGTGAGGACATAGAGATCAGGGTCGCCGACACCGCCGAATGTGACGAGGCCCGCCAGTGCGGCCGGCAATACGAAGAGATTGATGGCGATGAGGTAGAGGGGCAGCAATGTGCCGGCGACCTTTCGTTCGCGCGTGGTGCGGTTTTCGACCACCGTCACGTGGAATTGCCGGGGCAGGAGGATGATGGCGAAGGCGGATAGCCCGACCAGAACCAGCCAGCGGCTGAGCGGCGTCTCGTAGGCGAGAGCCGACTGGACCAGCAGGTTGTCGGACGCCTTGGCAAGCAGGTCGGCCGGGCCGTCGAACAGCACGAACAGAACGGAAAAACCGACGGTGACGAAGGCCGCCAGCTTCACGACGGATTCCATCGCGACCGCCAGAATCAGCCCGTCCTGATGTTCCGTCGCGTCGGTATGCCGGGTGCCGAACATCACCGCAAAGCAAGCCATCAGCAGCGTCACGATCAGCGCGAGGTCGATGAAATAGAGATTGCCGCTGCCGATGCCGTAGTCGGATGGATTGACCACTGCGGCAACCGAACTCGACACCGCCTTGAGCTGCAGCGCGATATAGGGAACGGCACCGATAAGCGCGATGAATGCGACGATCATCGCGACGGTGGAGTTCTTCCCGTAGCGGGCGGCGATGAAATCCGCGACCGACGTCAGCTTCTCCGCCTTGGCGAGATCGATGATCCGTCTGAGCAGAGGCATGCCGAGGGTAAAGGCCAGGATCGGGCCGATATAGATCCCGGTGAACTCCAGCCCTCTCTGGGAGGCCAGCCCGACGCCGCCGAAATAGGTCCAGGACGTGCAATAGATTGCAAGGCTGAGCGCATAGACGACCGGCCGGCCGTTCTTGGGTACGCCGAAGACACGGCTTCGCCGGTCGCCGTAGCTCGCCACCGCAAACAGCAGCAGCACATAGGCGAAAGCCGCAGCCAATATGATCCAGCCTGGAAGCATCGTTCCTCCCCGCAAGGAATTGCGGCACCTTGAACATTAGGGGAAAAGCATGCGGTTGGAAATCGCGCCGCTCTCGGCAAAAAGTTCAATAGGCGGCCCGGTTCGGGCGTCCGGAAATTTCCGTCTTTTCCGACCGCAGGAACGCGCTATCTTCGGCGGCAGCGAAACCTGACAAGCCGGGGGTACAATATGTCAATGATCAGCGAATTCCGTTCTTTCGTCGCCAAGGGCAATGTGGTTGATCTCGCGGTCGGTATCATCATCGGCGGCGCCTTCACCGGAATTGTCAATTCCCTCGTGAACGACATCGTCATGCCGATCGTAGGGGCCATTACCGGCGGCGGGTTCGATTTTTCCAATTATTTCCTGCCTCTTTCGAGCAGCGTGACCGCGCCGACACTTGCGCAGGCCCGCGAACAAGGCGCCGTTTTCGCCTATGGCAGCTTCATTACCGTGTTCATCAATTTCCTCATTCTCGCCTGGATCATCTTCCTGATGGTCAAGGCGGTGAACAGGATGCGCGTGATGGAGGAGAAGAAACCGGCCGAGGCCGCTCCGCCGCCGGCCGATGTTCAGCTTCTGACCGAGATCAGAGACATACTTCAATCGAAGTGATCCTTGATCACCTTTGCCTAATCATCAGCGGAATCGATCGCCGGCTCACGGATTATCATGAGATTTTCGGGCTTTCCTGAGTTACACAAGGAAAACACGCAGGAAGATTCCATGTCGATACTAGCCAGCCTCAGCCCCCGCGCCGTCTCCGCGCCTGAAAGCGGAATCGTCGAGATCATCAACCATGCCCGTGGCCGGGAGGGTCTGATTCCGCTTTGGGCTGGGGAAGGGGATCTGCCGAGCCCTGACTTCATCAACCGGGCTGCAACCGATGCGCTGCTGGCCGGCGAGACCTTCTACACCTGGCAGAGAGGTATTCCGGAACTTCGCCAGGCACTGTCTGACTATTATGCCCGTCATTTCGCCGTCAGCCTGCCGGCCGAACATTTTTATGTGACCGGTTCGGGCATGCACGCGATCATGCTGGCGGTCCAGGCCATCACCTCGCCGGGCGACGAGATGATCTATCTGTCGCCGACCTGGCCGAACATCATCTCCGCAATCGACATTTCCGGTGCCCGTTCCGTAGGACTTCCGCTCGATTTCATCGGCGGGCGCTGGTCACTCGATCTCGGCAAGCTGGAAGCGAAGATCACGTCGAAGACGAAGGGCCTCTTCATTAATACGCCTGCCAACCCCACAGGCTGGACGGCCACCATCGATGACCTGAGGAATATCCTGGCGCTCGCGCGCAAGCACGGTCTTTGGATCGTCGCCGACGAAATCTACGCTCGTTATTATTACGGCGGCGCGGCGCGAGCACCTTCCTTCCTCGACATCATGGAGGAAGGTGACCGGATCATCTTTGCCAACTCCTTCTCCAAAAACTGGTCGATGACGGGCTGGCGCGTCGGGTGGCTGGTGGCTCCGCCTGAAATGGGCCAGGTAATCGAAAACCTGGTTCAGTACTCGAATTCCGGCGTGGCGCAGTTCATGCAACGCGGAGCGGTCGTGGCTCTCAACGAGGGTGATGACTTCGTCCGGGAGAATATCGGCCGAGCGACAAAGGCTCGTGACATTCTCTGCGATGCCTTGATCGCTACTAATCGGGTTGAAACCTTGAAACCGGAGGGCGCCATATACGCTTTCATGAAGGTGGACGGGATTACCGACAGCCGCAGGGCCGCGCTCGATATCGTCGACAAGATCGGCATAGCCCTCGCCCCGGGCTCCGCATTCGGCGAGGGGGGAGAGCTTTTCCTGCGCGCCTGCTTCCTGCGCAACTCGCAACAGGTCTCCGAGGCTGCGGCGCGCCTCGCGGAATATATCATCAGGCTCTGAACCGATTGAGATGAGTCGGTAAAATTTGAATGATCTGCTCAAGAGTAGGTTTGCTCTGACGCGAGATAAACCCGTCGCAAGCCGCGTCGGGTAAGTATTGCTGAAGCCCGGCCATGGTTTTCTCCTGCCAAAGACAAAGAGGCAGGGAAGAATAGCATGGCAGTTCTGGTAACAGGCGGTGCAGGTTACATCGGCAGCCACATGGCCTGGGCTTTGCTCGATGCCGGGGAAGAGGTCGTTGTCCTCGACAGGCTCTCGACGGGTTTCCGCTGGGCGGTTCCGGGAGAGGCGCGTTTTTATCTCGGCGATGTCGGCGACCGTGCGGTCCTTCAGCAGATCTTCGCGGAAAACCACATCGACGCCATCCTGCATTTCGCGGGCTCCATCGTCGTGCCCCAGTCTGTCGCCCAGCCTTTGGATTACTATGAAAACAACACCGGAAATACCCGACTGCTCGCGGCAGCCGCGGTCGAAGCCGGCATTCGCCATTTCGTCTTTTCGTCCACTGCCGCCGTCTACGGAGACCAGAAAGACGACGCGCCGGTGCTCGAAAGCGCCTCCTTGCAGCCAAAAAATCCCTATGGCCAATCCAAGCTGATGTCTGAGATGATGCTGCGCGACGCTGCTATGGCTCATGACTTCCGGTTTGTGGCTCTTCGCTACTTCAATGTCGCCGGCGCGGATCCGCTAGGGCGGACGGGGTTATCGACCGAGGGCGCGACGCATCTCATCAAGATCGCCTGCGAGGCAGGGCTCGGCAAGCGGCGCGGTGTCGATGTTTACGGAACGGACTACCCGACGCCGGATGGTACGGGCATTCGTGACTACATTCACGTTTCTGATCTGGTGGACGCGCATCTCAAGGCGCTAAGTTATCTGCGCCGTGGCGGCGAGCCCCTGATCGCCAATTGCGGATATGGCCGCGGCTATTCTGTCCTGGAGGTTCTGCAGACCGTAATGCGGGTCGGGGGACGGAAATTTGAAATCCGCTTTGGCCCCCGCCGTCCCGGCGATGCGGCGAGCGTGGTAGCCAATTCGACCTTGGCGCGTCGGCTGCTCGACTGGACGCCACGCCATGACAGCCTGGACCTCATCGTCGAGACTGCGATAGCCTGGGAGAGAGGCTTGGCTTCTCGCAAGGCCGAGGATCTTCGGTCTCTGCAGCACCGACTGGCTGCCGTCCGGTTCTAGGGTTCCACGAGAACGCCAAAATTTTAACTGGAACCTCCTCCGCTTTGTTCGGTTGGGTCCGTGTAGGCAAAACAAACCTACCGGCTCAGCCGGTTTTTATGGAGGAATCCCAATGAATTCCAAGCTTTTTACCGTAACCCTTCTCTCCCTCGGCCTGGCTACCAGCGCCTTCGCCCAATCGGGAACTGGGGGTGGCAACCTCGGTTCGGGTTCGCAGCAGCAGGGAGGCAGTGACGACGCCAACCGGGTATTGGATCCGAATGCCACCAACAGCACGACAGGCGGTAGCAGCGCCGGCAGCGGCACCGCCGACACCCGCACCAACTGCGCGCCGAACCTGCGGACCCAGGGCTCTGCTTCGACGCCGGACGCCACAGGCAGTGCTTCCACCTCGGCAGGAGAAGCCGGAGCCAACACGAACGGTCAGTCCAGCGACTGCTAAGTTATAAGGACTCGCTACGAAAAAGGCCGGCAGAGACCGGCCTTTTTTCTGTCGGGTCAGTTGGTCGCATGGAGATTTTAGGAATTTGGCGCTAGCGAGAGCCGTCCCCACGTCGGTATCTCATGCGCTGCCTCTTCTCTTTCCTGTGCCTTACGTTCCTGGCCTTTGCCGCGAGCGCCGAAAATCAGCCTGCTCGGCCAACTGCGCAGGGTCCCAGATTGATCGAGCCTCGCCTGCACGTGGCTCGCTCCGGCGTTGCAACCCATCCTCGAGTGGCACTGACCTTCGATGCCTGCATGGGCGAAGCGGACGAGCGGATTCTCTCCGTTCTCGTGCGGGAAAGAATTCCCGCCACGATTTTCGTCACGGCGCGCTGGATCAGAAGAAACCCGCAGGCGGTGAACATCTTCCTGCAGAATCTCGATCTCTTCGAACTGGAAAACCACGGCCAGAACCATGTACCGGCAGTGGATGTGCCAACCTCCATCTATGGTATTGCCGCGGCCGGTTCGCCGGAGGCCGTCCGGCAGGAAGTGGCCGGGGGAGCGGAGGCGATGTTGGCGGCGGGCTTTGCCCAGCCGCATTGGTTCCGCGGCTCCACCGCAAAATACGATCTTTCCGCGATACGCCAGATCCGGGCATGGGATACCGGATCGCTGGTTATTCGTTGAATGGCGATGGCGGGTCCCTGCTCGATGCCAATACAGCCCTGAAACGTATTGCGGCCGCGAAGGATGGCGACGTGATACTGGCCCACATCAATCAGCCGACCCACGCGGCCGGCGAAGGCGTTTCGCATGCGCTTCTTACACTCAAGGGCAGAGGGTTCGAGTTTGTCCGGCTCTCGGACGTGAGCGGAACCGGTGACGACGGCACCACGCATTAGTACCTGGGCTGAACTTGAACGGTAAAGAGGGGCGCGGACGCCCCTCTTTGAATAGTCGCTCGAATTTTTTTAGTCCTAGCGAACGATCTGGACCACCGTACGGGTCTGCGGATCGACGATCACTCGCTGCTGGTTGACGACCGCATAGGAATATTGCGGAGAATCCGGAATGGGGGTCAGCACGACAGCCGACGGGATCGGCTTGCCCACGACGATCCTTTCCTGCACGACAACAGGATCGGCCGGAAGCGGAGCCTGTTCGACATAGCTGACGACACGCTGCGGCGGCGGGTCGATCGCGGTGCCGGCGATGGCGCCTACAACGCCGCCGACTGCTGCACCGACCGGACCGCCCACGATTGCGCCGGTAACGGCGCCGCCGGCTGCGCCATTGACAGTGCCCTGCTGGGCCGAAGCGGCCGGAGCGAGCAGGCCCAGGGCAATGGCGGAAAGAACGATGATCTTGGTATTCATGACAATTCTCCTTTGTATGTTCGAGAATGGCTGCCTTCCGCCGCTTTCCCGGGGAGGTCGGGCCTATTTGGTGACGGGTTCAAGCCCTTCGACTTTCGGCAGGCTCACGTCGATATTGACGTCTCGGTCTCCGAGATAACCGCTCGCATACAGAATAAACCCGCCAGCGATGACGACGATCAGGAGGATGGCGGCAACGGCCCAGCCGCCGCCGCTATCTCTGTTGATCACTGTAGGTTCGCGGTCTCTCATGGTTGGTTCCTACGAACGGGCGTTATCCGGCTAGAATGTAGACGACCTCATGGGTCCTCGGCTCGACGATGATAATCCGGCCGTCGGCGAGCACGAAGTATTCGTAGCCGCGATAGGCGGGGACGATTTCGATGATACGCGGCGGCAGCGGATGGAATTCCACCGTGGTAGGCACGGCGACGCCGACACTCACATCGATGTCGATATCGACAGGCTCAACCTTGTTCTCGACCAGGATGCTGCGGATTTCGGTCCTCTGCTCCGTCGAGACGTTGATGCTGCCCGTGGTTTCGTTCGAGGGAGCACTTGTCGCTGCCTGGTTCGAATCCTTCTTCTGCTCAGTATTGTTCTGGCCGGCGGTGTCAGTGGTTTTTGCAGCGTCCGACTGAGTGCCTGCGGCGGTCGAACTGCCGCTCTGGTCGGCCTGACCCGCGGGCTTCTGCTGCGCAGTATCGTCACTACGCGGCTTCTTTGGATCGCTGCTTTCCGCATTCTGGGCATCAGCCGGTTTTTGCTGGCCGGCACTTTCGCCCTTCGGCTTCACTTGAGGATCAGCTGCTTGGCTCTGTGCGTTCTGGCTGCCGGCGTTTCCGGAGGCTGACGGCTGTTGCGTCGTAGCGCCCATATCCTGGGACTGACCCGCGGTGCCGCTCTGCGGCGCCTTCGCATCCGAATCCTGGGCGCTGGAACCCTTGCGGGGAAGGATCGGAGCGCCTGTACCGCTCTGGCTTTCCTGCGCGTACACGACTGCCGGTACCACCGACAGCGTCGATCCGGCCAAAAGCGCAATCGCGAGCGTGCGTTTCATAAAGGCCTTCATGATGTTTCCTCTATTGTTTTTTGTGTATTTTCGTCTCCGAAGCTCCGCACGAACTCCGATACGCTTCTTCAACGCCGTCTGAAGGACCCCGTTCCTGCTTTGGGCTTCAGTCGGGCCGAGAAGGGACTTCAGTCCCATGGCCTCTGGGCCTTTTGTCCGATTGACCGGCGCAAAGGTCCAGGGGGGATGAAATCGCGGAACCATCCGTCTATCATACGGTTGGCCCGGAGCTTCTTCAGGAGGTTCCGCATGGACAACAGCGTGTTGCAGGCCCGGTGGCTGCTTATTCCCGTGGCTGGGCTTTTTATCGTCGTCACTGCGTTGGGGGCGCTCGCTGGCTAACGAGAAAAAGAATTTCAAGATTACTGCGCAACATCGGTCCCTTTCAGCGCAGAATCTGGCCCGCCGATCGTTTCAGGCGACCGGCGGGCTTTTTGCCGAAATCGGAACCATGAAGGGGATATCCGGTTTCATCGCCATGACGGAAGCGAGAGATCTAGACAGAATAATGTCAGGAGTTGCAGATGGCCCCGCGTAAGATCACGGCCTTTGGCACGACATTCACGGCGATTGCCCTCGCTATCATGCCGCTTCAGGTGGCAACCGATTCACATGGCCTGCCCTACGTCACGTCGCTGTTTGCCTCGGCTCAAAATGACAACGGTGGCGGCAATGGCAATGGCGGCGGCAACGGCAACGATGGCGGCAACGGCAACGGGAACGATAGTGGCAATTCCGGAGGAAACGGAAACGGCTCAGGCAACGGAAACGGTTCCGAAAACGGTGGTGGCGCCAGCAATGGAAATGGAAACGGGAATGGTTCGTCTGCCGGCTCAGCCCAGGGAACCGGAACGGGTGCCGGATCCACGTCCGCGACCAACCCTTCGGCAAGTAAATCGGCACCGGCCTCGTCGAGGGCCGCCGAGGTTCGGGTGGACCCCCGCAGTTCCTCGATCACGGTCCGCCATGGCAACGGGGCGACAGAAAAGCTTTCCGGCGGCCGTTACGAGATGCGCGATTCCCGTTCGAGGACGATCGTCAACCGCGCCGCCACGCCGTCGGATGCTTCGCGCCTAAAGTCGTTCGGTCGCTGAGCGCTGATCCGTGGCGTCGCGAAGCGTGAGCGCCGCTTCCGTTCGGTTGGACACTTTCAGCTTCGACAGGATCCGGGTCATGTGGTGCTTGACCGTCTTCTCGTGAAGGTCGAGTTCACGGGCCACCCTTTTGTTGCTGAGCCCCGAAGCGACCAGAGTCAGCACCTCCTGCTCGCGCTCCGTCAGTTCCGCCAGCGGATCGGGTTTTTCAGTTTCCGCCGGTGCGGAGAGGCCGGCGATAAGCTTGGCGGAAAGAGCCGGTGACACATAGCTTTCGCCGGCTGCGACGGTCGTAACGACATCGGCAAGCGCTCTCGATCCCACCCCTTTCAGCACATATCCTTTTGCGCCGAGCTTGATCGCCTTGGCGATGTCGTCGCTTGCTTCCGAGACGGTGAGCATCACGATTTTAAGCGCAGGACAGATATCGAGCGCTTCGGCAATCGCATCCAGGCCGTTCCCGGGCATGGAAATGTCCATCAGCATGACGTCGGGACAGATCTCCCGCACGATCCGGATGGCGTCGTCCTTCGATCCGCCTTCTCCAACCATTTCCAAACCTTCGATTTCACCGAGGCTGCGGGTCACGCCCTCCCGGAATAAAGGGTGGTCGTCAACAACGGCAATTTTGACTGCTGTCATCAGGCCTGCTCCATTTCCTGCACGTTCAGGGACATCCTGACCCTGGTTCCGTTTTTCGATGTTGAAATCTCAAAGGTGCCGCCGAGGCTCTCGATCCTTTCCCTGAGACCGGCGAGCCCCAGTCCTTCCGGGCGCGCAGTCGCCGGATCGAAGCCCGGACCTCCGTCGGAGACCTCGATCACCACATTGCTGCTCTCGAATGTCTGCCGCACGCTTTGGCCGACGCCGCCGCCATGCCGAAAACCGTTATTAAGGGCTTCCTGAACAAACCGATAGATGCAGATCTTTGCCGCAGGAGAAGGTGGATGCCGGCTCTCCGACATCGATAGAGTGACTTCCGAGCCAGTTCTCTGACGATGCGCCGTAACGGCGCGGGAAAGCACGTCCGGCAGTTCTGCCGCCTCGATTTGCGGCAAGACAAGGCCGGTGCAGATGCTGCGGATCTCGTCCATGGCTTCGTCCAGCCGCGCCTTGATCGTCGAGACCTCCTCTTCCCGGGCGCTTGGCGGAGTTGCCGGATCGGTGAGCACCTTGCTGTCCACCCGTAACGCCGCATAGGCGACGAGTTGTGCTGGGCCATCATGCAGGTCGGCGCCGAGGCGGCGCAGATAGCTTTCATTGAGCGCGGTCGCCCGCCGCGAGGCGCGCTGTGCGCGGGCATGCAGCGCCCTGTTTTGCGAAAGCAGTTCCGAAAGTTCGGCCACCCGCTGGGTCAGGGCCTGCCGCTGATTGTCGATGATGCGGCTTCCGCGAAATACAATCGCCGAGAGGATAAGGAAGAAAGCCACGGTGACGCCTGCGACCGCAAGCCAGCTCCTCAGTTGCGCCTGATGCAGGCTGGTTTCAAAATCCTGGGCGGCTTCATAAAACTCGGAAACTGCCACGACCTCGCCGGACCAGGGCTGAAGGATAGGATTGTAGATTTCGAGAAGGGGAATGCCCTTCGATCGCTCGAATTCGCTTTCCAGATCCTCGACCGGCCCATATCGCGCTACCATCTGGCCGGAAAATGCCGCTTTCAGATCACCGCTGGGCTCGAACCGCTTGCCGATCATGCCCTTGTCGGTGGAGTAAAGGAGCGTCCCGTCATTGCGCCAGAGCCGGAAGGATATGACCTTGCCGCCCAGCGCACCCTGCCCAAAGGTCTCGTCCAGCGCTCGGGTCGTCACATCATCCAGCGTCCTGCTGGTTTTCATGTCGGGGAGCAGCGGTGCGATGATGCTGTCGACGTAGAGCGCCGTCGATGCGGCGGAATTGCGGGTTACGGCAGCTTCGATGAGGCTTGTGACGTACGCTCCAACAAGCAGCATGGCGCAGAAGGAGACGAGCCCGCCCGCGAGAAGAAATTGCCGGGCAAGCGATTGATCGTTCCAGTGATTGAGAATTCCACTTATTCGCACGAGACACCGGTCATCGTTCAATCATGATGGCGCAAAGCACGCCGATGCCCCGCAACGCGCGAAGGCCCAACTTGTTGCATGGGTCGGTAGAGGATTATGTCACGCGAGGCTGGGGAAGAACAGGAAGGCAATCTCGAATGCTCATCGCTGGGCCGGACAATACGGGGCATATTTCCGGGGGGAATGGTGCTGCTAGAGAGATTTGAACTCTCGGCCTCTCCCTTACCAAGGGAGTGCTCTACCCCTGAGCTATAGCAGCATTTGGCCGGCGCGAAATGTCCGCGTCGTCGGCGAGGGGCCTATTGCCATAGGTTCATCGGCAGCGCAAGCCGCAAATTCGAAGTTCTTTTCTCCGGATGGGGAAAACATGGCCATGGCTTTCGCCGAAGCGGCTTTTTCGCTATGGAAAAATCATGACCACTGACGAAGAACAGGACGCGCAGGCGGAAAAGGCAGAGGAAACGCGTGGCGCGCGTGCGCGCGCGGCGGCCGCTGCCCGGGAAGCCGAGCGCAAGGCCCGCGCCGCCGCGAAGCTTCGCGAGAACTTGATGCGGCGCAAGAGCCAGGCCCGCTCCCGCCGCGCCGGTGAAGCCGATACCGCGCAAGGGTTGCCTGCCGCAAAAACGGACGAATCATCCTGATCTATGCCGAACTCGACGGTGGGCCCAATTTAGCAATCATTGAAGTAGCGGCGGATTTCGTTTAAGGACGCGTCCTTTCGCGCTCGCACAAGGAAGAGTGACAACGCATGGATCGCATCAGAATCGTCGGCGGCAATGAACTGAGGGGCACCATTCCGATTTCCGGAGCGAAGAATGCGGCTCTGCCTTTGATGATCGCATCCCTTCTGACGAGCGACACGCTGACGCTCGAAAATGTCCCGCATCTTGCCGATGTCGAACTCCTGATGCGCATTCTTGGCAATCATGGTGTCGATATCGCCGTCAACGGCCGCCGGGAGCGCCAGGAAGAAGGCTATTCCCGCACCGTCAATTTTACCTGCCGCACGATCGTTGATACCACCGCTCCCTACGAGCTGGTTTCCAAGATGCGCGCGAGCTTCTGGGTCATCGGCCCGCTCGTCGCCCGCGAAGGCAGGGCGCGCGTTTCGCTGCCCGGCGGTTGCGCCATCGGCACCCGCCCTGTCGACCTGTTCCTGGAGGCGCTGCAGGCGCTTGGAGCCGAGATCGAGATCGATGGCGGTTACGTCAACGTCAGCGCTCCAAAGGGCGGGCTCGTCGGCGGTCGTTATGTCTTCCCGAAGGTATCAGTCGGCGCCACGCACGTGATGCTGATGGCAGCGACGCTGGCGAAGGGCACCACGGTGATTGAAAACGCCGCGCGCGAGCCGGAGATCGTCGACCTGGCAAAGTGCCTCACGGCAATGGGCGCCAAGATTTCCGGCGCCGGCACCAAGACCATCACCGTCGAAGGCGTGACGACGCTTTCAGGCGCTCGT
Source organism: Hyphomicrobiales bacterium (assembly GCA_900469955.1). Taxonomy (GTDB): domain Bacteria; phylum Pseudomonadota; class Alphaproteobacteria; order Rhizobiales; family Rhizobiaceae; genus Neorhizobium. The sequence continues at coordinate 275,760 of UBYX01000012.1, forward strand.
CACCGCGTTTTGCCGGATCGTATCGAAACCGGCACCTATGCGATGGCGGTTGCCATGACAGGCGGGGACGTGACGCTGGAAGGCACGGATGGCTCGCTGCTTCAGGGTGCTCTCGATACCTTGCGGATGGCCGGCGCGCACATCACCGAAACCGGGAGCGGCATCCGGGTGGTTCGCAACGGCAACGGCATCCAGCCGGTTGATATCACCACAGAACCCTTTCCGGGCTTTCCGACCGATCTGCAGGCGCAGTTCATGGCGTTGATGACCCGGTCCTCCGGCGTTTCCAACATCACCGAGACCATCTTCGAAAACCGCTTCATGCACGTTCAGGAACTGGCCCGTCTGGGCGCCAGGATTTCGCTGTCCGGTCAGACGGCGAAGGTGGAAGGCGTTTCGCGCCTCAAGGGCGCCCCGGTTATGGCGACGGACCTGCGTGCTTCCGTCTCGCTGGTCATTGCCGGCCTCGCAGCCGAGGGAGAGACGATGGTGAGCCGCGTCTATCACCTCGACCGCGGCTTCGAGCGGCTTGAAGAAAAGCTTACCCGTTGCGGCGCAACGGTTCAGCGCGTCAGCGACTGATAGGCCTGGAAATCGGGATTTCGCGGGAACGGCAGGGGCATTGCCCTTGCCGTTCTTTTTTGTATTCCTATCTCTCGCAGGCATTCCACCCTTGCCTCCCGCCTCATCATCTTGATCCGGCATATCGCGGAGATTCCTCATGGCTGAAGTTTCCAATCCCGTCTGGTTCATCACCGGCTGCTCCACCGGCTTCGGCCGCGAACTCGCCAAGCTCACGCTCGATCGCGGCTGGCCGACGGTCGTGACCGCCCGTGACAAGGCAAGGGTCGCCGATCTCGCCGACGGCAGGGAGAACGTCCTGGCACTCGATCTGGACGTGACCGACAGCGGCCAGGTTCACGCTGCCGCGAAAGCGGCGGAAGAAAGGTTCGGCCGCATAGACGTGCTGGTGAACAATGCCGGCTATGGCTATCAGGCGGCGATCGAGGAGGGCGAGGAGGACGAAATCCGCGCCATGTTCGACGCAAACGTCTTCGGCCTTTTCGCCATGACGCGGGCGGTGTTGCCGGGAATGCGAGCGCGCCGCAGCGGGCACATCATCAACATCACGTCTATGGCCGGCTTCATGGGCCTGCCGGGCTCGGGCTACTACGCGGCGACCAAGCACGCCGTCGAAGGGTTTTCGGATAGCCTGCGCCTGGAGGTCGCGCCGCTTGGTATCAAGGTTATCGGCGTCGAGCCCGGCCCCTTCCGGACCGATTGGGCGGGCCGTTCGCTGAAGCAGACGCCGAGCCGCATCGCCGACTATGCCGAGACGGCAGCGGCGCGCATGAGTTCTACCGCCGGATATAGCGGAAAGCAGCCTGGCGATCCGGTCCGCGCCGGGGAGGCGATGATCGCGGCGACGCAGGCAGACGAGGCGCCGCGACATCTGGTGCTGGGTGCGATCGCCTATGGCGCTGTCACCGACAAGCTGAAGGAGCGGCTTGCCCAGATCGACCGTTGGAAGGAAACCAGTCTTTCGGCGGATTTTCCGGCCTAGCCTGGAGTTGCGTCCGAGCTCTCGGCATCCTATTTCGGTTTTAGGAACAATGGCGCGGGACCGCGTCTCAGGATGGATAGTCGAAGGCGATGACCGAACTCAAATTGCTTGCCCTGGATACGGATGATCTGGGGATTATTTCCGCTCACATGCAGGATGCGGTATTCAAGGTGGGCGATGTCCGCTGGTCACCTTCCGACAGGAACTTTTCGTTGGCTGCCAACCGGTTCGTCTGGGAGGAGGCCGGCAAGAAGCGGAAGGGCTTCGAGCGTCGTCGCGCAGGCCTCGTTTTCAAGCGCGTGGAAGCGGTCCGCTCGAGCGGCATCGACCGGAACAAGAAGGACGACGTGCTGTCGCTGCTTGCGGTGACCTTTACGCAAAGGGACGATGGTCCTGAAGGAACGGTGGAACTTGTCCTCTCCGGCAAGGCCACGATTGCGCTCGATGTCGAATGCATCGAAGTTGCTCTTGCGGATGTCGGCGGCGCGTGGGAAACGGCATCCAGGCCCCGACATCCCTGATCCGGGACCGCCCTGACCGTGATAGAACGTCATCTTGAGTTTGAAGGAATATCCGCTTGGCAATCTGGCTGGAGCAGGCATCGCAGGATTTTGAGGCGAAGTTTTCCGCCTTTCTCTCCACCAAGCGCGAGGTGTCGGAAGATGTCAATGCCGTGGTTCGCGCCATCATCGACGATGTGCGCGCCCGGGGCGATGCCGCACTCGTCGATTACTCCGCCCGGTTCGAGGGCATAGATCTCACCAAAACGGGTATCCAGGTAAGCAAGGCGGATATCGATGACGCTTTTGCCGAGACCGATCCAAAAGTTTTGGACGCATTGAAATTCGCAGCCGAGCGGATCGAAAGGCATCATGCGCGGCAGATGCCGAAAGACGACATCTATGAGGACGCGATCGGCGTCGGCCTTGGCTCGCGCTGGACGGCGATCGAAGCGGTCGGTTTATACGTGCCCGGCGGCACGGCAAGCTATCCGAGTTCGGTGCTGATGAATGCCGTCCCTGCAAGGGTTGCCGGTGTGCCGCGTGTCGTCATGGTCGTTCCGGCGAGCGGCGGCAAAGTCAATCCGGCGGTGCTGGCTGCAGCCCGCATTGCCGGCGTGACGGAGATCTATCGGATCGGCGGCGCCCAGGCCGTGGCCGCTCTTGCCTATGGCACGGAAACCATTGCGCCGGTCGCCAAGATCGTCGGGCCGGGAAATGCCTATGTCGCCGCGGCCAAGCGGCAGGTCTTCGGAACGGTCGGCATCGACATGATCGCCGGTCCCTCGGAAGTCCTCGTCATCGCCGACAAGGAAAACGATCCGGACTGGCTCGCTGCCGATCTGCTCGCTCAGGCCGAGCACGACGCGGGCGCCCAGTCCATCCTCGTCACCGACGATCGCGAGCTCGGTCAGGCGGTGGAGGCGGCCGTCGAACGCCAGCTGAAGACGCTGTCGCGCTCCGCAACCGCTGCTGCGAGCTGGCGTGATTTCGGTGCCGTCATTCTCGTGCCGGACCTCCAGGCCGCGCTGCCGCTCGCCAACCGTATCGCGGCCGAACATCTGGAACTGGCGGTCGCCGATCCGGAAGCGCTGATGCCGGGCATTCGCAATGCCGGCGCGATCTTCATCGGCCGTCATACGCCGGAGGTCATCGGCGACTACGTCGGCGGTTCCAACCACGTGCTGCCGACCGCCCGTTCGGCGCGCTTCTCATCCGGCCTGTCCGTGCTCGACTTCGTCAAGCGGACCTCGATCCTGCGCCTTGGCCCGGACCAGTTGCGTCAACTGGCACCGGCGGCGATCACGCTTGCCCATTCCGAGGGTCTCGATGCCCATGCCCGCTCCGTCGCCATCCGCTTGAATGACGGAGGGTGAGGATGGGGCAGGGGGATTTTCGGCTCTCCGATGTCGAACTCGACGCCTCGATCGGGCGGTCGACCCCTGATGTCGAGCACGAGCGGGCGGTCGCGATCTTCGATCTCGTCGAAGAAAATTCGTTCGAGCCCATCGGTCATGCCGGCGGTCCCTACAGGCTCAAGCTCTCGCTGGTGGATTCCAAGCTAGTGCTAGGCATCGCGACCGAAGGCGGCGAGGACGTTGCGACCCATATCCTCTCGCTGACGCCCTTCCGGCGGATCATCAAGGACTACTTCATGATCTGCGAAAGCTATTATGAAGCGATCCGCTCCTCGACGCCGAGCCGGATCGAGGCGATCGACATGGGCCGCCGTGGGATTCACAACGAGGGTTCCCAGACGCTGATGGACCGCCTGGACGGCAAGATCCGCGTCGATTTCGACACCGCACGGCGGCTCTTTACCCTGGTCTGCGTTCTCTATTGGCGCGGCTGAGCATGGCAACCGCCCCCACGCCCGAACCGAAAAGCAAACGGCCAGGCGCCATCCTTTTCATGTGCGGGTTCAACGTCATCCGCTCGCCGATGGCCGAAGCCATTGCAAAACGGCTCCTGCCACACGATATCTACATCCAGTCCGCCGGTGTGCGCGCCGGCGAACGCGATCCATTCGTGGACGCCGTGTTGGAAGAAGTCGGCCTGTCGATCGGCCGGCATCAGCCCCGCACGCTCGATGAACTTGAAGATGATTTCTTCGATCTCATCGTCACGCTCACGCCGGAAGCCCATCATACCGCGCTGGAACTGACCCGTTCCAATGCCATCGATGTGGTTTATTGGCCGACCATGGACCCCACAGCAGCGACGGGAACTCGCGACCAGACGCTCGACGCCTATCGTGAGGTTCGCGACCACCTCTGGCGCCTGATCGAGCAGCGACTTTCGGGCCTGAACCGCCGTTCGGCCGAGACGGCCTGAAAGACATTGAGAATAGCTCTCAAGCGAGGTTCACAAAGCGGACATGATTGTGTAGTTTCCGCGCACATTTTCGGGCGGGCGGAAAAGTCTTCTCCCGCTCTCGATTCAAAAAACAGGAAGAAACCCTTTAGATGGCCAAAGAAGAAGTCCTTGAATTCCCGGGCGTCGTTACCGAACTGCTGCCGAATGCGACGTTTCGCGTGAAGCTTGAAAACGAGCATGAGATCATCGCCCACACAGCCGGTCGCATGCGCAAGAACCGCATCCGTGTCCTGGCGGGCGATAAGGTGCTTGTCGAGATGACGCCCTACGACCTCACCAAGGGCCGCATTACCTACCGCTTCAAGTAACTCACATCCTTTGCAGCGGGCACCCATGGCGCTGGAACAAAAGCTGATACTGGCCTCCGGGTCTCCGCGCCGTCTCGACCTCCTGAATCAGGCCGGTCTGGCGCCTGCGCGGCTTATGCCGATGGATATCGACGAGACGCCGAAGAAGTCCGAACATCCCCGTTCGCTTGCCCGCCGGCTTTCCACGGAGAAGGCCGAGGCAGCGCTCGCGGCTGTGAACGGCGACCCCAACTGGCGGCACAGCTATATCCTTTCTGCCGATACCGTCGTCGCAGTCGGTCGCCGCATTCTGGAGAAGACGGAATATACGGAAGAGGCGTCGGCTGCGCTGCACCTGCTTTCCGGACGCGGCCACTGGGTCTATACCGGGATCTGCCTGGTGACGCCGGGCGGCCAGTTTCGCCAGAAGGTCGTGCAGACCAAAGTGCGCTTCAAGCGGCTGTCCACCCGCGAGATCGAGAACTATATCGCGTCCGGCCAATGGCGAGGCAAGGCTGGAGCCTATGCGATCCAGGGGATCGCCGGCACCTTCGTTCAGAAACTCGTCGGCTCCTATAGCAATGTCGTCGGACTGCCCCTTTATGAGGTGACGACCTTGCTCTCCGGCGAAGGTTTCGACGTGGCTGCGGTCTGGCCGGAAGCCTGAGAGACAGCCGGGGCGGTCTCCGCCGCCGGCCTCGTCTCCCTTGAAATGGAGTCCTTCGAACTATGGCATCCGAACCCATCAAGACCGGCGGCAAGATCGAGCCGCTGAGAAAAACCAGACCTTGCCCCGAATGCGGAAAGGCCTCGTCGCGCGAACATTACCCGTTCTGCTCGGACCGATGCCGCACGCTTGACCTGTCGCGGTGGCTGAAGGGCTCCTATGCCATTCCCGTGGCAGAAGACGAGGCCAAGGCAGACGGTTCCGACGAGCGCGATTGAGCCGACCTACAGGCTCGGTTTCAAGACCTATCCCCGGGCTAAACCTCAGCACGCCCCACTTGAGGCCTGGCGAACTTCTCCGTCTCTTTGATGAAATCGCCAGCCCGATTGACGTCACGGTAGGCGAGAGGGTGAGATCCCTGCTGTTTTTATTAATAAAATCGGGAATTTCGCAAAGCTGTCAAAAAAGTGGGTTCTGGCGCTGGACATGGCCGAACAAGATGTTATAACCCCGCTCGCTTCCGGGGGAGTTACCCCCGCCGGTCTTGGCCGGAAGGCTGAATGGCCTCGATGCCCGGATAGCTCAGTTGGTAGAGCAGCGGATTGAAAATCCGCGTGTCGGTGGTTCAAATCCGCCTCCGGGCACCATTATTTCACAAAAGTTCAGCAATTCATTTGCCCTAGCGTCCACCAGCGTCCGAAGACAAGTCGCCGCGGGCGTTTTATCAATGTGCCGATAACGTGCACGGGACATATCCTTGGATCAGCAGTTCTTCGACAGAAATTCGGTGGAGGTGGCGCGCGAGCTAATCGGCGTCGAACTCGATGTGTCGGGGCTTGGCGGGATCATCGTCGAGACCGAGGCTTACGAGCCCGACGATCCTGCGTCTCACAGCTTTCGCGGCCCGACGCCGCGGAATTCGGTGATGTTCGGGGAGCCCGGCCACGCCTATGTCTACCGTTCCTACGGAATCCACTGGTGCCTGAATTTCGTATGCCGTCCCGGCAGCGCGGTGCTCATCAGGGCGCTTCAGCCGGTCCGGGGGCTCGCTGAAATGGAGATAAGGCGCGGCAGGGCTGATCCCCTGTTGCTTTGCGCCGGACCGGGACGGGTCTGTCAGGCGCTGGGGATAACCATAGAGCACAACGGCCTGTCGTTGCTTGGCCCGCCGTTCGCTTTAACTCCTCCGCAGATATCGCCGCTGATCGTCACCGGGCGGCGGATCGGCATTTCGCAGGCGGTCGACCTGCCGTGGCGTTTCGGCCTTTCCGGCTCGCCCTATGTCAGCAAGAAGTTTACCGCCCAGCGCGCCCCGACCCCCTAGCAGCTGCTCACTTGTCGCGGCCAAGCAGGGTAAGCAGGCCGCCGGTCGCGAGCCCCAGCAGGACGCTGCCGGCGCCCAGAAGCAGCGCATATGACATGATATTGTCCGAAAGCCAGTTTGCCGCGATCAGCCGGGCGTTCTCGAACGAGAACGGTTGCGTCGGACTGAAGCGGAATTGGCTGACCGGCACCTCGCTCGGTTCCTTGTCCGCGCCTTCATAGACGGTGATGCGCCCCTTGAGCTTGTCCCACTCGGTGCGGGACGAAAAATTCTGCATCCCTTCGGCCAGCAAATCCGTATTCGGAGCGAGGACTGCGGTCCACGTGCCGACGTCTGTCGGATCGCTTTGTTGGGCGATGATCAGCTGCGCAGTCGGCGGCGGCTTGTAGAATTCTTCGGTCGCGGGCGCGAAACGCAGCATTGCAACGGAAAGGTCGAAGTTCTCCTTTGCCCATTCCCCGAGCGCCGAGAACTGCCGTGCAAAGAAATTCGTTCCGGAGCGCTGCTGCCAATCCTGCAGCGTCAGAGACTGATCGCTGGCGGGCCTGGAGGTGGAGCCCGAGGGCGTCCAGCTATTGCGGCTGTCCTGATCGATCTTCAGTTGGGCGAGGACATTTGGAGGAAATTCCGAGATGGCGCCGACGAACAGGGCATTGACGCCGGATACCCGCGCCGCCGACGTGGTGACGTCGACGGGGATGACGTATTGCGCTGCCTCGGCCATCTTGCCGAGGAAAGTCGCGGCCGCGGCGAGCGTCTGTTCGTCTATCCGCCCCAGAAATAGGGAAACTGGCGGCGGGCTGATCCGGTACGGGAAGCCCGTGCCCGCGGTGGCGGCGAGGTTGGGCACCTGTGCGATGCGGGCGAAATTCGGCATGTGAAACTGCGAACTGCCAAAGAGCGCGAAACGCGCCTTGGGATCGGCCGACGTGCCGGGCGCGCAGACGGCATCCTGGCGGGTCAGGAGCGCCGCTTCGATATCGACGGTGTTGACGCCGGGCCGGAAGTGTCTAAGCGTCATCTTGATCGGGAGATGTCGAAGCACCCCGCCTTTGTCGGAGGTGATAGGCACGGTCGAAGCGATGTTGCCGTTGACGAAGACATCGATATGGCTGCCCGGTTGAACCTCCGACGTATACGCGGCGTCGAGCAGGATGCGGGCTTCGCCATAGGCATTTGCATAGAAATCCGAAGGGACGCCGATCGTGAAGCGGGTACGGAAGAGGCGGCCCGAGAATTCCTGGCTTTGGATACCGAGGCGCGTGAAGTCGATAGCCGCGTTGGAGTAAAGGAAGGGCGTGTCGATCCCGTGCCAGGATTGGGTAGCGAGCGTCTCGCGCCTTTGGACCGCAGCACCGTTTGTGGAGGAAATCAGACTGTTGACCAGTCCTTCGATTGCCGGCCAGCCCGGGCCGGAAAGGACGAATGCCGAAACGCCTGCCGTGCCGGGATAGTCGAAGAAGCCTGCCGCGGCGCCGCTTCTGTTCGAATCGGACAGTGCAGGCAGTATCGGTCTCAGCTCGTCATGGGTGCCAACGAAGATCGCGAGTTCTCCCGGCTGCGGCGGAGCGCCGGGCGTCTTCTCGAAAGTGAAGGACTGGTTTGGCATGCCGCTCATCAGCGCGAGCCCTTGGGAAAGCCGCATCAGGACGTCCGTCGCCCCCAATTGATCGAGTGCAGGCACGATCAGCCGGAAGCGCGTATTGCCCTGGTTATCGACGCCCACGGCGCGGATGTCGTCCAGACGCGAGAAGCGGCCTGCATTTGGGGCATCGAAGGTCAGGAATGTCCGTTGCGGATCGATATCCGTCCAGAGTTCGAACGTCGACTCGATCGTGCAGTCGGTACGATGGCGTTGGTCGGCGCGAAAACGGACGAGATTGACGCCAGCCTTCAAGGTTCCAGCGGGAATGTCAATCACGCGGTCGCGAAAGCCCTCCGGGGAGGCGATCTGGTCATTGTGGATAGGGCTGTCGTTGACGGTAATGGCCAGACGCGAGGCTTCCGGGGCCACGACGATGGAATTCTGGTAGCCGATATGAAGTCTGGCCGGAGCCGCCGCCTGATCCGGCGTGAGATAGATCGACCAGGAGCGTTGTTCGCCTTCGCCGTGCAGCCGCAATGTCCTGTCGGGTACGAGATAGCGCCGTGCAGAAAGCTCTGATGGTGCGGGAGGTTGCCGCGGCGGGGCGGGCTGCACGGCGGCAGGAGCGCGCGCATCACCACCGGCAGGCGGAACCGGGGAGGGGGAAAACGGCCGTGAGCCGGGGG
>UBYX01000008.1 GCA_900469955.1 Hyphomicrobiales bacterium
GCGCCAGGCCGGGAGAACTACGGGCCTGACGACCTCAACTGCTCCAACCGCCCGGTGCGGACCCGCATGCCGGGTGGTGTGGGAGGGGCGGAGCCAATAGGCTCCCCCTATCCCGATTGCCATTTAGGTCCGGCAGTCATTTTAAAACTGCAAAACCCTCTTTTTCAAAGAATGGCGCCGCTTCGGCCGATTTGAGGAAATCGAGATAGGCGAACGCCTCGGCGGATTTCGAATTCGCAAGGATTGCGATCGGATAGATGATCGGCGGGTGGCTATCTTCGGGAAAAGTCCCGACGACCGTGACGCCCGGGTCGGCGGCAGCATCAGTCTGGTATACGATGCCATAGGGCGCTTCCCCGCGGGACACGAACGCCAGTGCAGCGCGGACGGTTTCGGCGCCGGCAATGCTCTTTTCAACGGAACGCCAGACGTCGAGCTTTTCGAGGGCAGCCTTGGCATATTTTCCGGCCGGTACGGAATCCGGTGCTCCCATGGCGAGCCTGCCGCCCGAAAGAAGGCCGGCAAGGCCAAACCCGGGCTTGATATCGACTGGCTTGGCATTGTCGCTGGGAGCGACCAGAACGATGCGGTTGCCGAGCCAGTTGGACCTGCTTTCCTGCTTTATGAGCTTTCGGTCGGAGAGATAGTTCATCCAGTCGATGTCGGCCGAAATGAAGATATCGGCCGGAGCGCCCGCCTCGATCTGCTTGGCAAGAGCTGAGCTTGCAGCATAGGAGACCGTTACTTGTTTGCCGAAGGCCTTGTTAGCGTTGTCGAGCGCATTTTTCATGCTGGCGGCGGCAAAGACGGTCACTTTGTCCTGGGCCAATGCCGAACCGTGCAATCCGGCCCCTGACACGAAAACGCCCACCGCAAAGGCGAAAAATATCCTTTTCCAAGAGCGTTTTTCGGTGGTCATGAACATCCCCCATATTGTTGACGACGTATTCAAGGGAATATATCGCCTCGGGCTAACTTGGCTAGCGTTATATTCGCCGAGATATCTTGATGTCCCATCCCCGGCTCGCTACGGAAACGCTTTTGTTGGAATCCAAGTGAAATGGCTCATATTGAAAAGTGACACAAGCAAAGACAAAGGAATATCATCCTATCTTTATATAGATTCAATTATCGGCGCATAAATATTGCGACATCCACGTAACTTAACGAGAGATATCGTACATAGAAATACGGATCTAGAATACGACGCCTAGTGCTCAACATATATTATATTGACGGTAGCGCATTGTATCTAGGTTATTAGCAAGCCGGGAGACTTTTGCACCATTATATATTCCACATATTCTGCTCCGCTACATGTGAAAGCAGCTCGAGCGTTCTGACCTCGCAAGCCTGATTTACAAAAGCGCCAGCGTCGCTCTGCCACTTCTTAACTACTGTTCACCCATTCCGTTTTCCCCTCATGCGCAATACTGTGTTGTTAAGCGTGAAGGTTGCCCCCTTTCGGTGCGGAAGAATGACCTCACCATGGCCGCTTCGCCCTGCAAATGCATGGCGCCGCGGCGGAATACTTCCTCGATCTCAACCGCGAACGTTCCATGGAAGGGCTGAAGGCCGCCCTCGCGCGTGGCCGTAAGGGTGGCCGGCCGCCCAAATTCGCCGAGTCCGACCTTGAGGCCGCACGCGCCATGCTGGCTGCCGGCACGATCTCGGTGACCGACATCGCCAAGCGGCTCGGCGTGAGCCGCCCCACCTTTTATAGCTATTTCCCGCAGGCCCGCCGACAGGGCCCATGTCAAGGATCCCACCTCATGCCTATCCGCAAGCGACATTCTGCACCCTCGTGTCAGGGCACCGAATCCGGACATACATGCGGACATCCTCTTCGTTGAAAACGTGAAAAAGCTATGATATAGAAGGATTTATAAGCGATTTAGTAGCGGACAAAGATACGGACATCTCAGCGGCAGTAGATCGGGACATAGAAGCTCACAGTTCGTGAATTCGTCTGTCCGCCATAACGGAGCCGCCGCTACCGACGCCAGACGGGGTCAGCTTGTCGCTCACGCTCACTCGCGCGACTTGCCAGATCGTGCACAGGCAGTGACGTCAGCTACCTAGCCAATTTGGGAGTTCGGACGCGGACAGAAAACTCACGCCGCGGCCATTGAACGACCCGATCGCAGACCTTAGAAAAGGCGAGACCAGAACCAGATCTCTTTTCTCCCGCAACCTGATTATATTCAAGCCCGGCATGCAATCCCGGGTGAATTCGATCCTTTTCGCACGCTTTATACTGACTTCATCTGGCTTCAGATCAGGCACGAACCAATCAATGTCTGACCTTTCCCGATCAATGCACCAGGCGCAGAGCCTGGGATACATGGCCCATGCCAAGGCACGTTGTTTGGATTTCGTTACGATAGCACAGGGATAGAACCCTATCTCTGCTTCAGAACAGACGGTTTCAACTAATTCCCGCAGACGGTCGGAAACAATTGGTACAGCCATTTTGCCGGGATAGATATCGTAGGGTGTAAGGCCGTCCAGCGATCCGCGCGAGAGTTTGTAAGCTAACTCTCCGCCATGAAAGGGCGCTATCCCGTCCCACAGGTCGCCTGACCACATGGTTGAGCGCTCGTAGTCTTCACGCAAAAAGATGCCCGTGGAATCGATGTGGGCGTAGTCCTCAGCGAGGACACTTGGGCCGGCGCTCATGCAGGTTCCTTCTACGGTTTCGACTGGTTGTAATCGCCGTCCGACTTTGAATCGGATTTGTCGGTTCGATCAGCCGCTTTCCCATTGTCGGGCCTCGATAGGCCTTTATCTTCGTCTATTTCCCCTGCTCGATTGAGCTTTGTGTATCCGCTTCGTAAAGAGCTTCGGGCGCCATCGCCCAGATCATGCCGAAGCTCTTCAGGCCAGCGCGCAGCAGTTTCGGGTTTCCAAAGTATCGCCGCAGATCAAAATCGGATGCTTCCAATCCCAATGCCGAAAATTCGTAGCGGGGGCTGTAAACCTGTGCTTCGTATCTGCGTCTCGCATCATCTGGAATAAAATCGAGGGCATTGCTAATTATTGCAACGCGTCCGCCACCGCAAAACTCCCGGAGGACTTCTGGATGATCGCCGATTCGAAAAGATGACAAATATAATCCCATGGCCTCGTTCCTCGACAGCAAATCCGGGCGAGGAAGGCAACGAAATCCCGCTCCGAATGCCCGCTCCTAACCTCAACCGTGGAATACTTTATGTAGCAAATACCTGTCGCTAACTTTTGCGAGTGAGTATCGCGACAAGCGATCTTCGGGGAAGAGCAATAACGGCTTACAGTGGCTTCGGAAGAACACGACTCTCCTGAAATCCTAAAGCGCATGGCTGGCTGAATTCTCAAGCTGCGTGTCTGAGCCAAACCCAACACAGCCGAGCGACCTCCCCCCAATTGGCGACGGCATTGCAAAGCAATCGGGCGATACCCTTTCGCCTGTCAACGGGCCTAACATAAATCCCTTCGAGCAATAGAACGGGCGAGCTGCTGCATCCATTCACATAATCACGTCGCAGGGTGGCCTCGGCAAACCCGACAGCTTCATTGGCATCATTTCGAGCGATAAACGCCACGGCTTCTCTACTTTCTGAAAGAAAAGCCCTGCGCAACTCAGTTCGATGATCCTCAAGCGAGTGATGTGGCCAAAGCGCAATACGAAGATGCGCCCACGACTCAGCATCTTTTAAAGTCGCAATCTCGATGGTCGGTTCCAAGGTGCAATTTCCTCCTTGTCGAAGACATCCCCACTAAGGCGACAGATTCGCGCCGGGCTAGTCGCTGAACTCCATCGGGAGATATTTTCCAGCAATATAAACGGCCCGAATACCCATGCTGCAACGAGGATTCGAGTATCTACTCTGGTTCCACATCGCGGTCGGGGGTGGGGCTGCGAATGTCGGGGCTTGCGCTGGTGCTGCGATCTCGACATGTTCGGCAACATTGGTCAATTGCAGGCCGTTCGCGGGGGAGAGGATGAACCTCATTTTCAGACTGCTTTTCTTTGTTTCCTTCGTTTTGATTTCCTCGCAACAGGTGAGGTCAGAAGAAGACGTGCTATCCGGTCGATGGCAGCAGATTTCTTCCAACGCCGGATCATGCCCAAATTGCGCTATTGGCATCGTGAAGCACGGCACGGTGTTTACAGTCAGCGCAAACAACGGCTGGACCGCGACGGTTCGTGCAGATCGGCACGGTCCCGCGAGCTATGCGACTGGCGAAGGACGATGGAAGCTTCGGCCGGGTGCGACCTACGACAACAAACCCTTCGACGTGCTTTTTTCCGCTCGCGGTGAGGAGTTGATGATGGTCATGATTGTCGACCTTGGCAACGGATCGAAAACAACCATCAAGGCGACATTCGCCAGATCGGCTCCGGGTGCGCCTCACACCAAGGCCTGATTCCGCATCCCACGAGATTTCTGCGGTGGGCCAGAAACCGATCAAACCAACTGCCCCCTGTCAGTCTCCATTTAAAGCGACCATGTCCAGGGCCGCCAAATCGTTTTTCAGCGGGCGGGAAAGATAAAACTTCTCATGCAATGCGACGACTTGATCTCGGTAGACGGGCACGAGCGAGCGTAGCGCCTATGATTGCCTTGCCTTCGCGTTGGCAATAGGACGCCGCAAGGACGGCTTGAAGCGCGCTGCCTGCCCGTCTCTCGAACTTCGCGAGTACCGTCGTCTCAGGCGTTCGATCATGCAACCAGTCGTCCGCCTGCATCATGTGGTAACGCAGTTCGTCCAAAAGGGTCTGTGCGTAAAACAGCTCCCCACGTTTGGCTCGCCGATATGTCTCTTGAGCTGCGGCCAAGCCCTTGCTGATGGAGATATCTAACTCGTCCGCCCTAACCGCAAACGTCAGCCCTGCCGATTGCTCCACCACCTCCGCGACAATACCCGTCGGGTCGTGCAAAATCCTGATCGGGAGCCGGTACCATGGCGAGGGTACAAGTCTGGCAGCGTCATAATAAAAGATGTCGATCTTCCCGAACGGCAAGAAGTGCGACACACAGTGCTGCGTGCTCGGAAGCCATTCGTTGAAGAGGAAGCCGAGCCACTGCGCTGGAATTTCCCGTCGCTTCTCTACGAACTGTGAATGCTGCTCCGATTCCACCACAATGCGCAGGTCAATATCGGAATAGGCGTCGGCGCTTCCAGCGGCGACTGAGCCTCCAAGGAAAATCCCCAGGACGCTCACGTCGCTCTTGAACCAGCCAACCGCCATCGTAAGCAGCCCTTCCCTCGCCCTTTCCAGATCATCCTGTGTGATTGGTGTTCCCATGCATGAAGATTAGCTGGGTTCACAGCTTCGGCAAAGTCCCTGGACTACAAGCTACGTGAAGCAGCTTGCTCGACAATCGACGCGCCAAAATCCGACTTGCCTCCCGTATAGGATTTCCAGTCACCGTTCGCCTCCGCAGCCAACCAGTCTTTTGATTACTCCGGGACACCATTCGGAAAAATCGCCCGCACGTCGGAAGAGCGGTAGGTTTTTGAACCACACTCCTCGGCAAAGGCAAGATATTCCTTGAAAAACTTGGTCCTGAGCAGCAAGAACTCGCGAGTGTTCTTCATCAAATTATTCTGTTCGGCAACCGACCTTTCGATCTCGTCCAACTGCCTGTCCAAATCGTCTTTAGGGGCGCTTCTTTGACGCTGCTGCTTGTTGATGACACCGGATGATTCTTCGACAGCCAAGGTCGCACGTTTCACACCCAGATGGAGGCGCTGCCTTTCCACCGCAGCGTATCTATTGAAGCAGGCCAGCAGCTCTTCCGAGGTAAGAACCGGCGACCGACCGTCAGCAAACTCGGATGGCACGCCAAACGGAAGCAGATCTTTCGAGAGGGAGAAGCGATCCGAGGTTGGGTCTGTGGAAAGTAAGGCAAAAATCAAAAGCGGGCCAAGCAAGCGTTCACCCCAAAGTTTCGAACCGGCAACCGTGGATTCATCTGCTGACCTTTACACCCTTTCCGCCAATATGTGATGCTAGCTTAATGACGAGATCGCCTGAGATATTACTGCCCGAAAAACTACGGGAAAATGGCCGCTTGCGCGGAAATGAGTGGGCTTGGCCAGTTTGTGACATCCCAGCCGTTATCGAAGCAGCGCGGCTCGCTGGACTGGTGAGCATTGGTGGGCAATTGCAGTTCCGATTCCCTGAGGCTATATGTGAGCTTTATTGGATAGAGGTCGATACCTTCCCGTTCGTTTCATCTGCCCTCTCATGGCGTGAACGGGTCGAGCAAACAGCAGCGGTCGCATTGACGCAGTTTCGAGCGCTGCAGAAGGACTGCGATTTCGTTGGTGAAGGCCAGTCCAACTTCGGCCAACACCTGGATTCGTACAGAGCCAGCGGCGGCGATCCACGCGACGCAATGTGTTTCGTTTGGTATGTTGAGGCTACCGCAGATTTGGAGCAGGTCTAGTCCCACGCTTCATACTTAGATGCATGTGGGGGCAGCTTGGCGTCAGGTGTGGCGGGATATTTTTCGCATAGAGGTTAACGATGGGAACCTGTTTTCTGGAAGCACTATGACAACGACCTACAATGATCTGGGTTCACTCGATGATTGGCTTCTAAAGCAGGCGATAGAACAGGCCAAAGACGGGATTTCCATAGAAGATCAGCTCATACCGGTGACGGTTATTCGCCTCGGCCAGCCTCATGTATATCTCTACGCCACAGTTATCTTCGACGGTGAGGTTGCAAACGGCGGCCTCCAGCAGTTCTTCGATAATTCCTCCGGTGCTCTGGCTCCGACTGTTCGTGATGCCCTGCAGGAAATGCTCTTGCCCGAATACGCGGATATCATCGGGCAGATCATCGAGGGATTCGGGGCGCAATTTCCTCGCAATCAAATTGATCGGATGGATCAAATCGACAACGATCCAAGGCTCCAGATCATGCTGGACAACGGCTACGTCTCCATCGACGTTTGGAGTAAAGAATACATCTTCGCGCGCGAAACCTACGCGAGGAGGAACCATCTATTGAAGTGATTTGCCACCCGACATGGTCGAAGCCCCGTTGCTGCCTGAGCCGGGAAGCGGTCACAGCCCTGGGGCAATACGCCCCACACCTCAACCAAACTTCTAAGAAACCCAGGAGAAGGATGGTTCGCCTGGCGAGATGACGTCGAGACAGTTTCCTCCGGTGACAAATCGATAATGTGCCGCTCCAGGCCGCACGACCGCGAGAACCTCGCGCTGCGCTGCCCAGAATGGGCTCCCCTCCACCCGATAAGCGAAATGATTGGACACATGTCCAATCGCTTTTATCCCGGCCCTTATAATCGCGTGCTGGTGGATGATGGCGCTGATCGGTGTCCGGGCGAAGAAAATTGACTCCTCCCACGGAGAAAATTCAACGCCTAACCGGCTCAGCTCCGCGTGGAAACCAACAGGGTCGTTATCCAAGATGTCAGGAGATGATGGTCAGACCTGCGTGACAAATCTCCGGAGTTGTGCAGAAACAGCAAGCCAGGCGAAAACTACTCCCGAGCAGCGGACCGAGGAGCGTTGACTTCCGCTGATCAACTGGTCGTATCCAATCAGGTTTCCGGCAAAAATGGCGGGATCGATCGGCTATCCGACAACCCAGGCGACGAACGAACGCGCTGTCGCCGAGGAATGAAGATACCAAGTCGCCAATCCCACCTTCCGATACCCACCGTCCGATGGTAATCCAGCGCGGCGGGGGATCGCGTGCCGGGTTCTCCCTTCGGAACACAAAAAATAAACAGCAATATCAATGACCTAAGATGTGTCATTTTACAACGCTTTTGCGCCGCATAGGAATCATTTCCTTCTTACAACCGGTTTATTCTATTGTGGTGGAAGCGCATTTGCTTGAATTCCAACACTTTCTTAACCTCCGCCGGTCACCTAGGGATTTGGATGGATACGTTGCGGCTCTGGCGCGTTAGGCGGCGGGACAGAGAGGGACACTATGAACAGCATTCCTGCCATGTTGCTGGCCTTAGCCGCTTTGGTCGTTATCGGATTCTATGTCGTTTCCTTCTTTAATATTCTGGCGGGATGATTTTGTGTCCGTACAAAGCCAGACTGCTCGTGTCGTCACTATATAATTTGACACCAAACTATCTTGCCGATTTGGTTCCGTTGCGCTAGCTTTGCGGTCAGGAGGACGGCGCGATGACGGCGAAGCTAGCGATTGAGCAGACGGACGATGCGCGCGCATCGTCCAAGGGAGCACAGGATCTCATACCCGCCATATTTCAAGATCGCCTCGGCTATCATTTGCGCGTAGCGCAGGAGGCCTCGTTTCAGGCATTCGCAAAGGCGACTGGAAGGGCCGATTTGAAGCCCGGCTGGTACGCTTTGCTCACCGTGCTGACGGAACGCGACAGCATGACGCCTTCGGAACTCAGCCGAATCTGCGGTCGCGATCGCTCAACGCTCACGTCGAGCCTCAAGGACCTGTCCGATCGCGGTTTGATCGAGCGACATCCGAACCCCGATGACCAGCGCAGCTACAGTGTCAGGCTCACCGAAGAAGGCCGCGGCATGCAGGAGCGGCTCCAGGTCATTGCCGACGCGCATGATCGGCGTCTCGAGGAGATTGCCGGTGAGGATAAAGAGGTGTTCCTGTCTGTGCTTGCGCGGCTCACGGCAGTCCTAAGTTGAGATCCAGTCGGGATCGTTGACGCAGGCAATTTTCTCGGCAGGCTTCATCATCCTGCCGGCCCTTGCTTACGCCTGCTTTTCAGGAGGAGAATATCATGGATGCTCCACAGGCCGGCAGGATTACCGCGGGCGGTGCTATGCTGGCCCGATTGAAGGCGGTCGGTGTCGACTACATCTTTGCCAATTCCGGCACAGACTTTCCGCCGATCATCGAAGGTCTTGCGGAGGCCGCAGCCAAGCAGATCCCGCTTCCCAAAGCTGTGGTCATCCCGCATGAGAACGCCGCCATGGGGATGGCTTACGGCTACTATCTCGCAACAGGCAAACCCCAGGCGGTGATAGCGCATACCAATGTCGGTCTCGCCAATTGTGCGATCGGGGCAATCAACGCCGCAACGGAACACATTCCCATTCTTCTTTTTTCCGGCCGCACGCCCGTGGTTGAAAAAGACCGGCTTGGCGCGCGCACGGTGCCCATCGGCTGGGGCCAGGAAATGCGCGACCAGACCGCAATGATCCGCGAGGCTGTGAAATGGGACTACGAACTGAAATTCCCTGAGCAAGCCATCGAGATTATCGACCGCGCCCATGCGATCGCCACCTCGACGCCACGTGGACCTGTCTATCTCAGCCTGCCGCGCGAGGTGCTTTGCGAAACCTGCCCTGCTGCGGACCTCGAGGTTCCCAGCCGGATAGCGCCGGCAACGTCCGCGCCACGTATCGAAGACCTGGACGTGGCGGCGCGGATGCTGCGGGATTCCAAGCGGCCGCTGATCATCTCTCAGCGCGGCGCCGGGTCGCCGGAAGGCTTTGCGGCTCTCTCGAAACTGGCGCTCGATTGGGGCATCCCGGTCTGTCAGTACTGGGCAATCCAGCTCAGCCTCCCGACCGACCATCCTTTGGCCGTGGGTATGGATCCGGCAAAATGGCTTGCCGAAGCCGACCTCGTTCTGGTTATCGACTGCCTGGCGCCCTGGTCGCCGGACGTCCATAAACTGAAAGAGGATTGCAAAGTCGTCCATATCGGTCAGGATCCGCTCTATTCCCGATTCCCTGTCCGCAACTTTCCCTGCGATCTGGCGCTGGCAGGCGAGACTTCGCAGATCATTCTGGCGCTTGCCAAGGCGGCAGAACCCCTTCTGGCTGCTACCGCGACCGGCCGCGAGGCACGACGCGCGGACGTGATGGCGACAGCGGCGAAGCGCCGGGCCGACATGCTTGGAGAGGCGCAAGCCGGCAGCGGTGAACGGATGAGCAAGGCCTTCGTCAGCCTCTGCCTTTCGAAGGCGATCGAAGGCCACAAGACAACGGTGCTGTCCGAACTGGGCGTGCCGCTCGAGCCGCTTGCTCTAAAGGAACATGGGTCCTGGTATCAGGAACCTCACTCCGGCGGGCTTGGCTGGTCGTTTCCGGCAGGGCTCGGCATGAAGCTCGCAGATCCGGATCGGCTGGTGATAGCCACCATGGGAGATGGCTCCTACATGTTCGCCAATCCAGTCGCCTGCCATCAGATTGCCGAGGCGCTAGCCATCCCCTTGCTCGTCCTCGTGCTCAACAACGCGGAATGGGGTGCCGTACGTCAATCCGTGTTGGGCGTATATCCCCATGGCTATGCGGCCAAGTCGAACGATATGCCGCTCGTTTCGCTGGCGCCATCGCCGGATTTTACTCAGGTTGCGTCAGCCAGTCGTGCCTGGACGGCAAAAGTCGAAACAGGCGAAAAATTGCTTCCTGCCCTTCTGGCCGCGATCGAGCATGTGACGGTCAAAAAAACGCAAGCGCTCGTCGAAATTCGGATCGCTTGATGATCTTCGGTGAAATCGCCGCATGAAGGGAAGGAAGAGCTTCTATGCGCGCGAATGAAGCGCGGCTCTAGTTCGACTGCCGCCCAAGCGACCGGACATTGGCGGCAAGCTCTGCCGCAAGACGCAAGGAGGCCCCTGTTGCCATTAAAAGCGGCGGAAGGACCAGCCATTCCAGCGTCCATGCAGCACCCGATCGCTCCTGTTCGTGAACCATCGATTGCTGCATGGCCGAAAGCTGGACAGCATTGAAACGGGCAAGCGAGACGAGTACTTCCGCAGCCACAGGGTTCTTCTTGTGCGCCATGGCGGAAGAGCCCCCTCCCCCGGCAAGCACGATTTCGCCACCCATTTGAGCAAGCAGCGCCACATCCTGGCCGAATTTTCCAAGCGATCCGGAGACCATCGTCAGAACGCCGGCCAATTCAACCAGGCGGTCACGCTGGCTCTGCCACTGCGGAGCATCACCGAGCGAAAGCTCGACGGCGAGCCCCTGGCGCACGACATCCGCCTTGCCGGCCAATTTTTCCAGCGTGCCCGCTGCCCCCCCGAATTGCAGGACAAAGCCAGACGTCGAGAAGCTTTCCAACCGCTTGTGATGGCGTGCCAGGGGTTCACGCCAAGCGCGAACTCGATCGGCGACGGTTACAGGGATCGCCGGTTGCATGCGGGTATGGCCCATCAGAAGCCGGTCGCCGAAGACGCGCTCCATCTCCTCGAAGGTCTTCCCGATCGCAAAAAGGCGCTCCTTGAACACGCCGCAGATCCGCTTCAATCGAAGAACGAGCGCGGTGTCGATGACATCCTGACTGGTGGCGCCGAAATGCACGTATTGCGCAGCATCGCCGCCGACTGCCCGGCGCAGCTGCCGCACAAGCTCGGGTACCACGACGCCGTCCCGGGCGGCGCCGGCGCGAAGGCCCTCCAGATCCGGCACGAATGTTTTACACGCGGCACTGATGGTTTTCGCCGCTTGCGTGGGGATGATCCCAGCCCTTGCTTCCGCGCTGGCCAGAGCATCCTCGAATGCCAGCATGGCCTCGATTTCGGCCTCGACCGATAACAGCCGCCCGGTCTCCTCATCGCCGACAAGACCGGACAGCAAGGGATGCTCGAAAGCCGAAACGCTCATGCCGTCTCCTGGTTCTTCGTGTCCTAGATATCGAAGAAGATGGTTTCGTTGTCGCCTTGAAGGTAGATGTTGAAGGTGACCGTATTGCCTTCACGCCTGCCGATCAGAGTGGGAACGCGAACCCGGTGCTCGATACGGGAGAGGATCGGGTCCACCGCATTGGCCTCTTCCTCGTCGGAGAAGTACATGCGGGTGTTGAGGCCGAGATTGATGCCGCGGGCGACGATCCAGAAATTGACATGCGGGGCCATCAGCCGGCCGTCGCGAAACGGCACCTTGCCAGGCTTGATCGTCTCGAAGGCAAATTCGCCCGTCGCCATGTCGCCGGGCTGACGAGCCCAGCCGAAGAAGTTCGGATCGGCCTTGCCGCGGGTTTCTGAGGGGCTGTTGTAGAAGCCGTCTGCATCCGCCTGCCAGATCTCGACCAGCGCGTCCTTGAGCGGCGTCCCGACGCCATCGTAGACGAAACCGCGGATGGTGATCCGCTCGCCGCGGGTGTTGTCGTTGACCAGCGAACCGGATCCCAGGTCCTCGGCATAAACGCCGGTGATGCCCGAAAAATTCGGCGTGCAGCCGATATGGACGTAGGGACCTGCCGTCTGGGAGGCGGATTCCTTGAAATAAGTCAGCGGCTGAACCATGGATCAATTACCTTCCTTGCGGCTCTCGAAGAATGTCGAGCGACGACCACGCAGGATGATGTCGAACTTATAGGCCCGCATGTCGTGCGGCACGGTGTTTTGCATGTCGAGAGCGGCGATCAGGCCCTTGATGGCGTTCTCGTCCGGAATGGTCTTCACGATGGGACAAATCCAGATCATCGGATCGCCTTCGAAATACATCTGGGTGATCAGGCGTTGCGCGAAGCCATGTCCGAAGACCGAAAAATGGATATGCGCCGGGCGCCAGTCGTTGACGCCGTTCGGCCACGGATAGGGGCCAGGCTTGATGGTCTTGAAGACATAACCGCCGTTCTCGTCGGTGATGGTGCGGCCGAAGCCGCCGAAATTCGGGTCGAGAGGCGCGAGATAGGTTTCTTTCTTGTGGCGGTAGCGGCCGCCGGCATTGGCCTGCCAGAATTCCACCAGCGCCCCCGCAATGCCGACGCCCCGTTCGTCCAGCACACGGCCGTAGACGAGGATGCGTTCGCCGAGCGCCATCTCGCCCGGCTTGGCATAGTTGACGATCAGGTCGTTGTCGAATTCGCCGAGAATGTTGTGGCCGAAGACCGGCCCGGTGATTTCACTTTTGGTGCCCTCAAGCGAAATCAAAGCGCGCTGCGGCGAACGGAGCACCGACGTCTTGTAGCCTGGCGTGAATGCCGGCGGGTGCCAGGCCCTGTCGCGGGCAAAGAATGGTGTGGTTTCGGGCGGCGTATTTTTCATCTTACCTCCTCCGCGGCGCTTTCCGCGTCCATTTCTGCATAGGTCGCCTTGGCGACCTTGAACGCATGATTGGCCGCCGGAACGCCGGCATAGATGGCCACATGCATCAGGGCCTCGCGGATATCGTCCCTCGTCGCACCGGTATTGGCGGTAGCGCGGATATGCATCGCGACCTCTTCGTGATGGCCAAGCGCGGCAAGCAATGCGATGGTCACCATGGAACGTTCACGCTTGGTCCAGTTCGGACGCGACCAGACCGTACCCCACGCGCTTTCCGTGATCAGTTGCTGGAACGGCTGATCGAATGGGGTCTGGTTTGCCTGTGCGCGGTCCACATGCGCATCGCCGAGCACTGAGCGGCGGACTTTGAGACCATCAGCATATCGGTCGGATGGCGCTTGAGCTTCGGCCATGTCTATTCCTCGTCCAATTCTTCGATGAAACTACGGATCAGGGCGGCGTAAGCGGCCGGGGCCTCTACGCAAGGGATATGGGCCGCGCCTTCGATGACCTCGTAACGTGAACCGGGTATGAGATCGGCGAGCGACTTGACCACCTCAGGTGGGGTGGAGCCATCCTCACGGCCAACGATGCAGAGCGCCGGTACAGCGATTTCCTTTGCCGCGGCAGTGAAGTCGGCGTCACGAATTGCCGCGCAAGTACCACTGTAGCCGCGGGTGGGCTGCCGCACGAGCATGTTGCAGTATCCCTGGTAAGCCGCATTTTCCGGCTTGCGAAAGTCTTCCGTAAACCATCGCTGCATGATGGCCTCGAGGATGCTGCCGATCCCGCTTTCTTCGACTGCCGCGATGCGCGCCGCCCATATCTCGTCGGTGCCGATCTTGTGCGCCGTGTTGGAAAGCACAAGTGCCTTCACGAGGTCCGGCCGGCTCTTGTACAAACCTTGGGCAATCAAGCCGCCCACCGACAAACCGCAGAGGATGACGCGGGATAGCGCCAGGTGATCAAGCAGGGCGGCGAGATCGGCGGCGTGGTCCCCGATCGAGTAGGGTGGATTTCCAAGACCGGACAGGCCGTGGCCGCGCTTGTCGTAGGTCAGGACGGTGTAGTCCTCGGCAAGCTTCGGCAGCACCTGATGCCAGATTCGGCTATCCGTCCCGAGCGAATTTATGAACACGATCGTGGGCCTTCGCTCATCCGCACGGCGGATGTCGTAGTGGATCACAATGTCGTTGATGTGCACAAATTGCATCGGCGCCTCCTCCCGCATTGATAGATTGCACTAGTTTCTGGTTAGGTAAAATGATATTTTCAGCGCCTTTCCCTAACCCTGTGGTTATTTGATCTTGATCAATTCACGAGTCAAGTTTCGGCATCTGCATACATTTGTCGAAGTCGCACGCCAGAAAAGCGTCGTAAGAGCCGCTGAAATTCTCAACGTCAGCCAGCCCGCGGTGACAAAGACGATCCGTGAGCTCGAAGATGCCTTGGGCGTTTCGGTTTTCGAGCGCGAAGGAAGAGGTATCCGCATTACCCGCTACGGTGAGGTATTCCTGCGCCATGCGGGTGCAGCGCTGACAGCCCTCAGGCAGGGGATCGACTCCGTTTCCCAGGAACTTTTCGATTCCGCGCCGCCGGTCAGGATCGGCGCTCTGCCGACGGTCTCGACCCGCGTTATGCCGCGGGCTATGGCATTGTTCCTGGCCGAGAAGACTGGAAGCCGCGTCAAAATCGTGACCGGCGACAATGCGGTTTTGATGGAGCAGCTTCGAGTGGGCGATCTCGACCTTGTGGTAGGCCGGCTGGTGTCCCCGGAGAAGATGACCGGCCTTTCCTTCGAGCACCTTTATTCCGAACAGGTGGTCTTCACCGTCCGCTCGGGCCATCCTTTGCTCAACAGCAGGCGGTCGGTTTTCGAAGGGCTATCCGAATATCCGGTCTTGATGCCCTCGCGCGGCTCGATCATCCGGCCGACGGTGGAACAATTCCTTATCGCCAACGGAGTCGCGAGCCTGCCGACCCAGATAGAGACGGTTTCGGACGCATTCGGGCGCGCCTTCGTCAAATCGAGCGATGCGGTCTGGATTATTTCGGCGGGCGTCGTTGCAGCGGAGATTGCCGACGGCAGCCTGGCAGCGTTGCCGATCGACACCGCGGAGACCCGTGGCCCCGTTGGCCTCACGATGCGGGTAGACGCCGAAGCGTCGACCCCACTTGCCATCCTCATACAAACCATTCGACAATCGGCCGCCGAAATCGCGCCTCTCCGATAATCAGTTTGCTCGCAGTTCCGGAAACTTCTTGCGCAACTCCTCCATCGAGCCGACCACAGCGTCATCGGCGCGCAATGTCACCGATATGTTGTCGGCAACGTTCAATGTCTCCTCGAAATGCACCGGGATCCGGTCGCCATCCTGCCGCACCAGGGTCGCTTCCTTCCGGAAACCGTTTTTCAACAGCCAATCGCGCGGCGCCGTGAGGCTGACGGCGACGTGGAAGGCGCCGTCGTCCTCCTTGCGTGCCTTGAGCTTATAGGTGACGGCCGATCGACTGCCGCCGATATCGATTTGCCCCGGATAGCCGGCTTCCTTGATATGTTCAGTCATGTGTCACTCCTTCTCCATGCGGCGAATCTGAGGGACAACCGAGTGTCGCTCGGTTTGTTCCCCGCAACCGACTGCCGGTTGATCAAGCCTGGTTGACGCTCGTCAGCCGCCGTGATCGAAAGAGACCGGAATTTGAGGAGGGAGCGATGGAAGACAGGGACCTGCTGGCGGCGCTGTTTAAAGCGGCGGTCAAGGCCGCCGATCCGTTGATCGGGATCAGACAGCATCTTCCTTCGCCGCCAGATGGAGGCCGCACCGTCGTAATCGGTGCAGGCAAGGGAGCCGCGCAGATGGCGGCAGCGCTGGAAAGTGTCTGGCAGGGGCCCCTCTCAGGCCTGATCGTCACCCGTTATGGCTACGGCTGCAAGACAAAGTCGATCGATGTCCTCGAAGCCTCCCATCCGGTGCCGGACGCCGCCGGGCTTGCAGGCGCAAAACAACTGGTCGAGGCGATCAGCGACCTCACCGAGAAGGATCTCGTCATTGCATTGATCTGCGGCGGCGGCTCCGCGCTCCTGCCAGCTCCACCCGACGGTCTGACGCTCGACGACGAGATCGCGCTCAACGAGATACTGCTTGCGTCCGGTGCGCCGATCTCCGCGATGAACGTGGTCCGCAAGCATCTTTCCACAATCAAGGGGGGGCGTTTGGCGGCTGCGACCAAGGCGCGCGTCGTCAGCCTCATCGTTTCGGACATTCCAGGCGACAATCCGGCATTCGTCGCCTCCGGTCCGACTATTCCCGACGCCACGACCAGGCATGACGCTCTGGCCATCGTCGAACAGTACAAGCTGAATCTGCCGGTTGCCATGCTTGCGCATTTGAATTCCAAGGGGGCCGACGCGCCGATGCCCGACGATCCGGTCTTCTCGCGCCACGAGCATTTCGTCATAGCGTCCGCCGGCGTCTCGCTCGAAGCGGCAGCAGAGGTTGCCCGCGCAAATGGCGTTACCCCCTATATTCTTTCCGACTCCATTGAAGGCGAGTCACGGGATGTGGCCCTGGTTCATGCGGCATTGGCCCGCGAGGTTGCATTGCGCGACAGGCCCTTCTTGAAACCAGCGGTCCTGTTATCGGGTGGCGAGACGACCGTGACGCTGCGGGGAAAGGGAGGCCGGGGCGGGCGCAACGGCGAGTTCGCGCTGGCGCTGGCGCTGGCAATCGACGGTCACGCCATCACCGCACTTGCGGCGGATACCGACGGTATAGACGGTTCTGAGGCCAATGCCGGCGCCTTTGCCGATGGCGCGACGGCAAGACGGCTACGCTCAGCGGGTCTGGACGGCAGGAAGCTGCTCGACGCCAATGACAGCTTTACAGGCTTCTCGGCGATCAGCGACATCTTCCAGACGGGCCCAACCGGCACGAATGTCAACGATTTCCGGGCGATCCTGATAAGGTAGAACAATCCCGGCTCGGGCCGTAAATCCTGCCGGAGCGGGAGGGAACCGTTACTGCAATTGCGGCTTGCGCAGGAAATCGTTGCGATCGGCCGACCGGACTCTCAACCATGCTTCCCGCCCATCGCGCAGGATGCGCATCGGGATCTCCGATCCGGGCGGGCCGGTCTTCCAGAGTTTGCGGTAGAAGTCGGCAAGTCCGTCGATCTCGTCATCGCGGATCTCGGAGATCACATCGCCACGACGAAGTCCCGCCTGCGCGGCTGGTCCGTTTTCGGTGACGCTCATGACCACGACCTCGCCATTGCTTTCGGCCGAATAGGCACCGAGCCAGGGGCGAGGAAGGCGGTTGAACTCGCCGTGATTGAGAAGGTCGTCAAGGATCGGTTTCAAAAGGTTGATCGGGACAGCCATGTTGATATCGGCAATCTCCCCACCTCGGCTCATCTGCAACCTGAGCGAACCGATGCCGATCAGTCTGCTCTCCGCGTCGATCAAGGCTGCACCTCCCCAGGACGGATGCGCGGGGGCAATGAAGATTGCCTCATCCAGGAGGTATTCCCAGTAACCGGCGAATTCCTGTTTGGCGACGATATTGCCACGGACATAGTGACCTTCGCCATCTGCGAGCACGACCGGATCGCCGAGAACGGTACCGTCAGAATCGCCGATCGGCAGAGCCGGCAAATCAAGGGGAGCAAGCGCCTGCACCAGTCCGAAGCCGCTTTCCTGATCATAGGCGAGCGCGTGCGCAGGCACCACCTTTCCATCATGCCTTGTCAGCCAGACCTCTTCGGCTTCGGTGATCAGATAGCCGATCGTCAGCACCAATCCGTTCTCGCGAATGACGACACCGCTTCCTTCTCGGCTCGTGCCAAGCGTATTTGCCGTAAAGGCGTTCTCCGGAATTGACGCTCGTACGGCCACCAGGGACCGCAAATTTTTCTCCATATCCATCATGCAAAATCCTGATGAGGCACTCGCTGGCTCAAAACCCCGCAAGTTCTGCAGGATCAAGCTGTATCTTACCATTAAGGTATGACTGTGAACGGCCTGCCGCAAGGGGCGGGATCGAAGCGGCGAGAGCAAACGCAAGGCCGATTATCTGGTGTCGATCTGAGCTTGGGCTTGGCCGTTCTTGTTGCGGGTATTCCCCACGGTCGTCGTGCAGCCTTGGGTGGACACAGCCCCCGGAAGGGCTGTGTCCAAACAATCAGCTTGCAGGAGTCAGTGTCACCGATGTTCCAGTCGCAGCGAGGTTGAGACCAAGCTGACCGGTGACGCTCACTGTCTGCAGATGGATGGAGCCGGTGGTCCCGCCGACGAGCAGGTTGGCGCCAATGCCTGCGCCGACAGTCGCTTCGGCCGTGGCTCCCTGATAAAGGCCGCCGAGCGAACCGTGGTGATATCCGGCAGTCGGCGCGAAGACGGCCCAGATCAGGCGCGAACGTGTCGTGAAGCCCACGTCAATGCCCATCTTGCGGACGACACCGCTATAGTGATCGATCGGCTCACTGCCGATTGCCGATGTAAAGACGCAGTCCGCTTCCTTGGCTGAACCGAGAACGTAGCCGACGCCGCCGCCAATCGTGCAATCCAGATAGCCGATGCGGACGCCACCGCGCTGGTCCGGCTCCTCGTAAGTGGGAACCGGGTCACGGCGGGAAATCACATCGGCCGCGAAAGCGGCTCCTGCACTCGTAATCACCGGCAGGGCGGCAACAGCTACCGCAACAAATTTCTTCATCCCTGTACTCCTTTAATTATCTCGCCGCCCTCTGACCTAGACTCAAGCGAGCTGGCGAAGCAGCGTTGGCTAACGCATGTGGCGGAAGAATGATCCAGGCGTGGCAGCGCACGAATTGTCACCGGTTTGGCATCGATGTGACTGGGGCCGACGTTATCCCGAGCGGCCCCAGACCTTAAGGGTCTGTGTATCCCAAGGCCCGGATCCTGATCTCCCGCTCGCCCGGATCCTGAAGGAACATGATGGCGCCAGAGGCTTTCGACTCAGCCGGGACGTAGTCGAACGTGATATCGGCCTCCTCGACGGCCGTTCCGCCATCGAACACCTCGCCTCGCACGACAACGGCTGCCGCCGTCTGGTTCGCCTTGTTGAGAATCTCAAACTCGACACGATGTCCGCCCTCAACTGTCGCGCGGCCGGTAATCGCGACCGAAAAGTCAGGGGGTAGGTCCTCTTCCATCAGCGCCTCAAGGCCGATCCAGCCAATCATGGCGACCACCAGCAACGCCGATACCGTGCCAGTCGCCCATTCTATCCAATGGGGTTCTCCCGTCTCTCGGTGGGGTCGTGTTGATATCGTGGTCATAGCTGCTCTCTAAAGGATAAGTCGGGCGGCGGCTGCACCGATCGCACCGGGAAAGGCCAAGACAATGACCGACATCAGGATTTGCGTCGGCGCCGTATCGTCCAGGCGGCCGAAGGTCCAGAGAACGTAGAGGCTGATCAGCATCGCCACCATATAGCCGGGCAGTGTGAAGCGGATAAAAGCATGCCACCGCGGGGTGTCCTCCCCGAGCTCATGCGCACCTTTGAAGGCAACCGCGTAGACAAAGGCATGCATGATGGCGATCGATAAGGCGACCATCATAAGCGCGTGCCAAGGCGTCATCTTGAAGGAGATCAAGATGATCTCCTCCGTCGGTGCGACGTTCAAGCTGAGAAACAAGGCGCCGACAGCCATGAGGAATAGCTCGCGGCCATAGCTTGTGGACATCTGATCAGGTACCGCGTCGCCATCTTTACCCTCATCTTGCCCATCGTCTTCATCGCGGCCTTCATCATCACCCGCCTGGCCGCCGAGTTGCGATCGACCGAGCAATGCTCCGATACTGGCCGGTACCGCCTGGATGGCGATCTTGCCGAGGATTTCAGAAAACGGCATGTCCGGTTCGAGGTCGCCAAGGAGCGTCAGGACGAGCGCGCTCATGACGATGCCAAGACCATAAGCAATGGTCGCGTCCCGTACCGCCTCCTGCCATGTCGACGTATGTTCGAACCCGATGCGGTGGGCGAGCACGATGAGAAGCGGAATGTTGACCGTCAGAAGGAGGAATAGGCGAACCCGATCGATATAGAAGCCGAGGTACCACAACTCCATCGTCATCAGCATTGGCATGCCGAACAGCATTGCTCCGGCTGCGCCGCGACCAAGGCCGACCAGCAGATGG
Source organism: Hyphomicrobiales bacterium (assembly GCA_900469955.1). Lineage (GTDB taxonomy): Bacteria > Pseudomonadota > Alphaproteobacteria > Rhizobiales > Rhizobiaceae > Neorhizobium. The sequence goes on from UBYX01000008.1 coordinate 20,140, forward strand.
CGAGACGGGCCGGTATCGGCGCCGCGCTGGACATTCGTCACGCTGCTCAACATCCCTCCTCCATCTGGAAGCGGACGTAAACACTTGAAGGGCAAAAATGTTCCAGGCTGGACAGGTGGAGAAAGAAAACGGAAGCGGTTAGTCGGTTCGCATCCGTAGCGGTGATCTCAAACGAGCAATTTATCGGTCAAAAAGATCCTGCCACTGCTTTTCACCGATGAGGCAATCGCTGCCGGGCACTCCGGCCGCCTTCTGCACGCTGGCTGGAGGGGTGATCCCGCTGATCTCCGTCACAAGCTTGCGACGCACGGCCACGGCAAAATCCTCGATCTTGTGGACCGGCAGGACAAAGGAGCCAGGCCCACCGATAACGCAATCCGCATAATATTTGTCTAGCCCTCCCGGCGCGCCGGACGGACGCAGCATCAATGCGAGCCCGTTGATGATGATGCCCGCCTCCATCGCCTTGTCGCGGGCGGGAACGACCGGATTGCCGGAATTATTCGGGCCGTCGCCTGAAATGTCGATCACCTGCCGCATGCCCCGGTAGGAATTCGCAACAATCATGGTCGCGCCCTGAGCGATCGCCGCCGAGATCGAGGTCCGCCGCTGGGTGTTGACCGGCCTCGCTTCAAGCAGGTTTGCAAAGTCAATCGCATCCTGCTCCGTTTCAATCACCTGCCACTCTATGACGGAGTTCGGCACCACATCGCCGGCCCACTCGAAATAGCTGATCGCGATCTTGCCGAGCAGTCCGGTTTCCACCGCTTCGATGAATTCCTTGTGCTTGAGGGCCTCGACATAACCTTCGCGCTGGATGCGCACTTCTTCGTAGTCCATGGAGCGGGAGGTATCGACGGCAAGGACCAGCTCCACGTCGACCTCCCCTCCCCCGGCCTGTGCCAAGACCGGCGCGGCGGAGAGACTCATCAGCATCGCGAGTGTGGTAAGCATCGGCAATCCCGTCACTGCGTTTGAAGTCGTAAAACTGTAACACAGCCGCGTCCGGGAGCGACTCCCGGCATTCTCCGTCCCTTCAACTTTCGGTGATAGGGGACCCGTCTTGTCTCTCCTCGGCAATAAGCTTTGAAAGGGTTGCGATGAGCCGACGGTGCTGGTGGGAATGGCGCGAGCGAACATTGGTGGCGACATAGGCCGTTTGGGCGATGACCGGCGCGTCGGTGACGATTTGAGCAACTTTCTTTTTTCCCAGTTCTTCCGCGGTTGCACGCGTGACATAGGCCGCGCCACCTAGCGTAGTGACGAGTTCAGCGACCATCAGATTACGTCCAGTCGACAGCGCGGAACCGGAAAACTGGGGTAACGCCAGCCGATGCACCCGGTCGAAAGCCGGCGAATAGTTGGCGTAGATATAGTCTTGCTGCCTTATCTCGCTGAGTGACGTGGCCTGCGTGCTGACGAGGATGTAAGAAATTTCACCAAGCCGTTCGTAATGCAGGTCCGGCAGGTGATGCGGCGTGTAGAGGACGGCAAGATCCAGATCGCCGGCGCCAAGATCCCGGTTCATCTGGTTTGAATAGTCAGCTTCGAGGTAGATCGATGTGCCCCGCAGCTCTTCACGCACCGCCTCCAGAAAGCGTCCCGCGATCATCTCCGCCACGTCATGTTGAATGCCTATCCGCATTGCGCGCTCGTAGGCGCCGGCCGCCTCCACTGCGCGGGTTGCCTCATGCCATTGCTGTTGCAACGCCTTGGCGTGGTCGAGCAGGCGCATCCCCGCCACTGTCGGCACCGTGCCGCCCTTTCCTCGGACGAAGAGTTTCCGCCGAAACGTCGCCTCCAGCGCATTCACGCGGTGCGAAACGGTCGACTGGGTGATGTTGAGACGCTCGGCGGTGCGATTGAAGCTCCGCGTCTCCATGAGGTCAAGAAAGGTCTCGATCAATTCAAACTGCATTGATGCAATCTAATCGAAATCTTCGATCAATAAAGACCGATCTTCCAACTTGATGCCGGTCAATTCAGCTGCAAGTCTCGCTGTGAGATCAGGGGAAGAGCAATGGCGGAACTGCCGGAACGAGCGCGCGTAGTGATCATCGGCGGAGGAGCGGTTGGAGCATCGTCCCTCTACCATCTTGCCAAGGCCGGCTGGACGGACTGCGTGCTGCTCGAAAAGAACGAGCTTACCGCGGGTTCGACCTGGCATGCGGCCGGCAATGTGCCGACGTTTTCGTCGTCGTGGTCGATCATGAACATGCAGCGTTACTCGGCCTCGCTCTATCGGGAGCTTGGTGCGCTGGTCGATTATCCGATGAACTACCATGTCACCGGCTCAATCCGCCTCGGCCATTCAAAGGAACGGTTGCGGGAGTTCAAACGCGTCGTCGGCATGGGTCGCTATCAGGGAATGGACCTCGACATCCTCTCGCCTGACGAGATGCGATCGAAGTACCCTTTTCTCGAAACCCATGAGCTGACGGGGGCTCTTTATGACCCCTATGACGGCGACATCGACCCGGCGCAACTGACGCAGGCACTGGCGAAAGGCGCCCGCGATCTGGGTGCCAGGATCATCCGCTTCTGTCCCGTCACCGCAGCACGCCGGGAGAGGGGCGAGTGGATGCTGACGACGCCGAAGGGCGAGATCACGTGTGAATACGTCGTCAACGCCGCAGGATATTACGCCCGCGACGTGGGCAAACTCTTCGGCCGTGACGTGCCGATGATGGTGATGAGCCATCAGTATATCCTGTTTGAAGAGATTGCAGAGCTTGCCGCCTGGTCAAAGGAGGCCGGCCGCAAGCTGCCGCTCCTGCGCGATGTCGACAGCTCCTATTATCTCCGGCAGGAGAAGACCGGCATGAATCTCGGCCCCTACGAGCGGAACTGCAAGGCGCATTGGGTGACGCCGGACGATCCGATGCCGGAGGACTTCTCCTTCCAGCTTTTCCCGGACGATCTCGACCGGCTGGAATGGTATCTGAACGATGCCGTCGCCCGCGTGCCTATCCTTGGTACGGCGGGATTGTCGCGCATCATCAACGGTCCGATCCCTTACGCCCCGGACGGCAATCCGCTGATCGGGCCGATGCCTGGCGTGCCGAATGCGTTCGAGGCCTGCGTCTTCACCTTCGGAATCTGCCAGGCGGGCGGCGCCGGCAAGGTTCTGGCCGAATGGGTGACGGAAGGACAGACCGAATGGGATATGTGGAGCTGCGATCCACGCCGCTATACGGCCTTTGCCTCCGACCCGGACTACTGCGTCAGCAAGGGCATGGAGATCTATGGCCACGAATATGCCATGCACTTTCCCAAACACTACTGGCCCGCGGCACGGAACCGGAAACTCTCGCCCATCCACGACCGGATTGCGGCGCTAGGCGCCCAGTTCAAGCCTTATAACGGCTGGGAGCGGGCCATGTGGTATGCCAAGCCCGGCGACGACACATCCGAAGAGGCGGCCCAGACATGGAGCCGCCAAGGACCCTGGAGCCGGCGCATCGAAGACGAATGTCTTGCCGTGCGCGACGCTGCCGGTATCCTCGATCTCCCGGGCTTCTCTCGCTACCGGGTCAAGGGGCCCGGCGCCACCGAATGGCTCTCGACGTTGATCACTGGCAAAGTCCCGAAGCCAGGCCGCATCGGCCTCGCCTACTTTGCCGACGACAAGGGTCGCATCGTCACGGAAATGTCGATGATGATGCTGGGAGAGGATTTCTTCGTCCTGATCACCGCCGCAACCGCCCAGTGGCACGACCTCGACTGGCTGAAGAAACACCTGCCCACCGATGCATTGTTTACAATCGACGACGTCACCGACGATTTCTCCTGCCAAATCCTTTCCGGCCCAAAAAGCCGCGACATCCTCGTCGAGGTAACCGATGCGGACCTTTCCAAAGGCTGGCTCACACACCAGTCGGCCCAGATCGCCGGCCGCTGGTGCCAGCTGGTGCGTGTTTCCTTTGCCGGCGAGCTCGGCTGGGAAATCCATACCAAGCTCAATGACACGGCGACCGTATTCGACGCCATTTGGGCGGCAGGGCAAAAGCATGGATTGAAGCCCTTTGGCCTGGAGGCTCTCGATTGTCTTCGCATCGAGAAGGGGTACCGCGCCTGGAAGGGCGATCTCTCCACTGACTATACCGTATTGCAGGGCGGGCTTGAACGCTTCATCGATTGGTCGAAACCGGATTTCAAGGGCAAGACCGCGCTGGCCTCGGAGAAGCAGCAAGGCGTTTCCAAGCGCTTTGTCACATTGGTGGTCGAGGCAAGCGATTGCGACGCGCCCTATATGTCGACGCTCTGGCATTCCGGCAAGGTCGTGGGCGAGACCACCTCCGGCAATTGGGGCTACCGCGTTGGCAAGTCTCTGGCGCTCGGCATGCTCCGTGCTGATCTCGCCGAACCGGGCACCGAGCTGGAGGTCGAGATCTTCGGCGATCGTTTCAAGGCCGTTGTCCAGCCCGACGGGCCGTTGTGGGATCCCGAAAGTGAGAGGCTGCGCGCATGACGAAACCCATTCCCCAAAAGGCGCGCGCAGTGATCATCGGCGGCGGGGTGTCCGGCTGCTCCATCGCCTATCACCTGGCAAAGCTCGGCTGGAGCGATGTCGTGCTGCTCGAACGCAAGCAACTCACCTCTGGCACCACGTGGCATGCGGCTGGCCTCATCGGTCAGCTCCGCGCCTCGCAGAACATGACGCGCCTCGCCAAATATTCCGCCGATCTCTACGTCAGACTGGAGGCCGAAACCGGCATAGCCACCGGAATGCGTCAAAACGGCTCGATGACCGTGGCTCTCACCGAGGAGCGAAAGGAAGAGATCTACCGGCAGGCCTCGCTCGCCCGGGCCTTCAACATCGACGTTCGCGAGATTTCGCCCGAAGAGGCGAAAGCGCTCTATCCGCATCTCAACATCGGCGACATTAAGGCTGCCGTCCACCTGCCGCTCGACGGCCAGTGCGATCCGGCAAACATTGCCATGGCACTCGCCAAGGGAGCACGGCAAAACGGCGCGAACATCATCGAAGGCGTCAAGGTCATCGACGTACTTACGAGGAATAATCGAGTGGTCGGCGTCGCCTGCGAGAAGGCCGGCGAGCGCTTCACGATCGAGACGGAGCATGTCGTCAACTGCGCAGGCATGTGGGGCAGAGACCTCGCTCGGCAGTCCGGCGTCACCTTACCGCTGCATGCCTGCGAGCACTTCTATATCGTGACGGAAGCGATCGCCGGCCTTAAGCAACTTCCCGTGCTACGCGTGCCGGACGAATGCGCCTACTACAAGGAGGATGCCGGCAAGATGCTCGTCGGCGCCTTCGAGCCCGTCGCCAAGCCCTGGCCGCCGGTGGGTGAGGCAATCCGCGAGGACTTCTGCTTTGACCAACTGCCGGAGGATTTCGACCACTTCCAGCCGATCCTGGAAATGGCGATCAACCGCATGCCGATGCTGGAAACCGTCGGTATCCATACTTTCTTCAACGGCCCCGAGAGCTTTACACCGGACGATCGCTATTATCTCGGCGAGGCGCCGGAACTGAAAGGTTACTGGGTGGCGGCCGGCTACAATTCGATCGGCATCGTCTCTTCCGGCGGCGCCGGTATGGCGCTCGCCCAATGGATGAATGACGGCGAACCCCCCTTCGACCTCTGGGAAGTGGATATCCGCCGCGCCCAACCCTTCCAGAAGAACCGGCTCTACCTGAAGGAGCGCGTCTCCGAGACGCTCGGTCTGCTCTACGCGGACCATTTCCCCTATCGCCAGATGGCGACCGCGCGAGGCGTGCGGCGCTCGCCGATCCACGAGCACCTGAAGTCCCGCGGTGCCGTGTTCGGCGAAGTGGCCGGCTGGGAACGCGCCAACTGGTTCGCAAAGCCCGGCCAGGAGCGCGAGTATAAATATAGCTGGCAACCGCAGAACTGGTTCGAAAACCAGTGCGAGGAGCATCTGGCAGTCAGGACCGGGGTCGGGCTGTTCGACATGACCTCGTTCGGAAAAATCCGGGTTGAAGGGCGCGACGCCTGCCGTTTTCTGCAACGGCTCTGTGCCAACCAAATCGACGTACCTGCCGGCCGCATCGTCTACACGCAGATGTTGAACGGCCGTGGCGGCATCGAGAGCGATCTCACCGTCACCCGGCTCTCCGAAACCGCCTTCCTGCTTGTCGTTCCAGGTGCCACACTGCAGCGCGACCTCGCGTGGCTTCGCAGGCACATGACCGACGAATTCGTGGTGGTTACCGATGTCACGGCGGCCGAAAGCGTACTCTGCCTGATGGGCCCGAAGTCGCGCGAGCTGATCGAGAAGGTCAGCCCTGGCGATTTCTCCAACAAGGCCCACCCCTTCGGCGCTGCCCGCGAGATAGAGATCGGCATGGGACTGGCTCGCGCTCACCGCGTCACCTATGTCGGCGAGCTCGGCTGGGAGCTTTATATCTCCACCGATCAAGCCGCCCATGTTTTTGAGGCGCTGGATTTGGCGGGCGTAGCCCTCGGTTTAAAGCTTTGTGGCATTCATACGCTCGACAGCTGCCGCATCGAGAAGGCGTTTCGCCATTTCGGACATGACATCACCGACGAGGATCACGTGCTGGAGGCAGGCCTCGGCTTTGCCGTCAAGACGGGTAAGGGGGAGTTCATCGGCCGCGATGCGGTCCTGCGCAAGCAGGAAAGGGGGCTTGACCGGCGGCTGTTGCAATTCAAGCTCACAGATCCCGAACCGTTGCTCTTCCACAATGAGGCGATTGTGCGCGACGGCAGGATCGTCGGCACGATTACGTCCGGCAATTACGGCCATTTCCTCGGAGGCGCGATCGGCCTGGGTTACGTGCCCTGCGAGGGAGAAAATGCAGCAGATGTGTTGGGATCCAACTACGAGATCGAGATCGCCGGCCGGCGAGTAAAGGCGCAGGCATCGCTTTCGCCGATGTATGACCCTAAGGCCGAGCGGGTACGGATGTAGGAAAGGCCTCCATGAGGGGAGACGGCCCCCGAGCCAGAGAGTTTTATTTGCTGTTTGAATACGCGCGCCGGAGCGTTGAATGTCCGGTGGTCTTATGGAGCAACCCCATGCAGACGCCTGATCGGAAGAACGATATCACTGCCGACGATCACATAGACCGCCTCATCGTCGCGCACAGGCCGGGTTACGGGCTGGCGCGGCCCTTCTACCACGATCCCGACATCTTCGAACGGGACATGGATCGGCTCTTCTTCCGTCACTGGCATTGTTTGGCGCATGAAAGCGTCATTCCCGATCCCAATGATTTCGAGCTGTTCCAGCTCGGCGCCGAGCAAGTGATCCTGACCCGAGCTGGCGATGGCGCGATACATGCGATGCTGAACGTCTGCCGCCATCGCGGCGCGGAGGTCTGCACCCGGAAGAAGGGCAATGCCAAAGCATTCGTCTGCCCCTATCACGCGTGGACCTATGGCAACGACGGCAAGCTCAAGGCCGCACGGCTGATGCCGAAGGATTTTCGCCGCGAGGACCATGGGCTGAAGAAGTTGCATGTCCGGGTCATCGAAGGCCTCGTCTTCATCTCGTTTGCGGAAAACCCGCTGGATTTCTCCGAGGTGGAAAACCTGCTGCGCGCCACCTGCGGCCAATATGGCTGGGCCTCGGCGAAGGTCGCCCACCGACAGAGTTACCCGCTTGACGCCAATTGGAAGCTTGCCGTCGAGAATTACGTGGAGTGCTATCATTGCGGCCCGGCGCATCCGGAATATTCCGAGACGCATGCGCTGGAACAGCCGCTACACATAATAGAGGAACTCAACGCCAGGATGGAGGCGCGTACTTGCGCGCTCGGTATCGAGATCGGTTCCGGCAACCATTGGCAGACCTCTTGCGAAGGCCGGGAGGCGATCCACGCCTTCCGTTATGCGCTCTATGACGGGGTGAAGACGGGCAGCAAGGATGGCCAGCCCCTTGCTCCGCTGATGGGCAGGTTCACCGATTTTGATGGCGGCGTCACATCCATCCATCTTGGTGGCACGAGTTTCCTCGTCTGTTACGCCGACCACGGCATGATCTACCGCTTCATCCCGAAAACCGTCGATACCTGCGAAATGGAGCTGATCTGGCTTGTCGATGCCAAGGCCGAGGAAGGCCGTAATTACGATCTGGAAAAACTCACCTGGCTCTGGAAGGTCACAACCGACGAGGACAAGGCGATTATCGAACATACCGCCCGCGGTGTCGTATCGCGTTTCTTTGAGCCAGGCCCGATCGCACCGATGGAGCAGAACGAATTGCGCTATATCGAGTGGTATTTGGAAGAGATCGGCAAGGCGTGATCGTTTGTCGTCTTATATGTCGTATATTATGATCATACACAGGAATGATTGACTGGGATCGGATCACCGGCTTTGAATGGGATGCGGGCAATGCCCGCAAAAGCGTTGCAAAGCACGATGTCAGTCAGGCGGAGGCCGAACCGATCTTCTTCAATGAACCTCTGTTCATTGTTCCCGATGTGAAGCACAGCGATGCAGAACGTCGTATTCATGGACTTGGGCAAACTGACAACGGACGCTTGCTGCACGTCACGTTCACGCTCCGGCAGGACGAGACGAAGATAAGAGTTATATCGGCCCGCGATATGAGCCGGAGGGAGCGAAGCTATTATGACCAAACATAATAAACCTGTTCCGGAATTCAGCAGCGAGGCTGAAGAGCGCGCCTTCTGGGAAAGTCATGACTCTGCTGACCATATCGATTGGAGCAAGGGCGAGCAGGTGCTCCTACCCAATCTCAAGCCGTCCTCTACTTCGATCTCCATTCGTCTACCTAACAGTTTGCTCGAGCGAATCAAAATCGCAGCCAACAAACGGGACGTGCCCTATCAATCGCTCATCAAGACATGGCTGGCAGAGAAGGCGGACGCAAAGCGCTAGGACTGCATGGACTGATGAGAAGATTGACCGGCAGATGCTTTTGCGGCGGAGTGGAATATGCAGTCGATGACGCCTTCGTCTATGCTGCTATCTGCCACTGCTCCGATTGCCGTCGCACGACCGGTTCGGCCTTCAAGCCCTTTGCGGGCATCGAGCGGGAGAAGTTCTCGCTCACGAAGGGCGGGGGCAGTCTGCTGATCTACGGTGAAGCGGAGAGCCACAATGCCCATTGCGTCGCCTGCGGATCGCTTCTCTATTCTTTGGTCCGGGAAGCCAAATGGGTGCATGTAGCAATGGGCACACTCGTAGACGCGCCGACCATCCGCCCGACGCACCATATCTTTGTCGGGTCAAAAGCCCCGTGGTACGAGATCACGGATGACCTGCCGCAATATCAGGGGCATAAGCAGTAGTCAGGCCTGCTCGGCCAGCGCCACCAGATTTTCGCCTTCCAACCGGTAAAAGATGCGGTCTTCCTTCCGATCGGCGCCCAGTCCGTCGTAGAAACGCAAAAGCCGATCGTTGGCTCGCGCTGCCGTCCAGTCGATGCGGCCGAGTCCTCGCTCGACCGCAAGCGCCGCAATCCGCTTCATCAGCGCCGTACCGATATCCCTTCCACGCTCGGAGGCTGACACGTAGAGTTCCTTCAGAAAGAACCCCGGCTTCAGCCCTGGCCCCGGATAGATGGCGGCAAAGGCTGCGAAGGCGACGATGCGGTCGGTGGTGACGACGAGGATTTCCGTCTCCGGCGGGCGGCCAAGAAGGCCGGCGAGGATCGTCTCGCGGGGTGGGCAGAAGACGCCGTAATAGGTCTGCATCTCCTCAAAAAGCGAGGCCAGCTCCTCCGCGTCGCCGAGTTCGAAGAAGCGGATATCCATTTTGATGAGCCCGGTTGAAAATTCGGAGCACTATTCCGGCCGCGCGGGAACCTGTCAACGTGTCTTGCCTGCTGAAGATCCGGCGATTTCGACCGGCTGCTGTTGACTTCCCCTCGCATATCCACAGAGTGACCGCAAAGAAGGAAAAGTCATGTCCAGATCGGAAAAGTTCATCGTCCTGCCGTTTAAGAAGATCCGGGGCAATATAGCGCCGGGCGAAATGCGGGTGGCCTCGAATGCCGCATCCGCCGAAAAGATCGCACGGGCCATGGCGGACCGTTTCGTCGGGGTGGCGGCCTATTCCGTGCAGGTGGACATGGAGAGCGGCGATATGTCCGATCCTAAAATCCTATGGCAATCCGGGGAGATTGCCGACATCGCTGCATAACGAGGCTATTTTCCCTTCCACACCGGATCCCGTTTTTCGGCAAAAGCGCAGGCGCCTTCAAGCTGATCCTCGCTGGAATAAAGGATGTCGACGGTTCTGAACTGTCGTTTGGTGATCTTGTTCATGGTGGTCTGGAAGGCCTCGCCTTCCGCGGCGCGGACAACCTCCTTGATGGCGGCGTAAACGAGTGGCGGGCCGCTTTCGAGCAGCCTTGCCAGTTCCCAGGCCCGCGCCATCAGCCCGTTCGCCGGCAAAATCTCGTTGACGAATCCCCAGCGGTGCGCCTCCTGCACGTCCAGCCATCGGCCAGTAAGCAGCATGTCCATGGCGATGTGATAGGGTATGCGCTTCGGCAGCTTGATCGAAGCAGCGTCGGCGACCGTGCCGGAACGAATCTCGGGAAGTGCGAAGGTCGCGTGTTCGGCGGCAAGGATGAGATCCGTCGACAGCGCGATCTCCAACCCGCCGCCGCAGCAGATGCCGTTGACGGCCGCGATGATCGGCTTGTTGAGGTCGCGCAACTCCTGCATGCCGCCAAAACCGCCCACGCCGTAATCGCCGTCGACCGCGTCGCCGGCCGCCGCCGCCTTCAGGTCCCAACCGGGGCAGAAGAACTTTTCGCCGGCCCCGGTAATGATGGCGACACGCAGGCTTTCGTCGTCGCGAAAATCCTGAAAGATCTCACCCATGATGCGCGAGGTCTTGAGGTCGATCGCATTGGCTTTCGGCCGGTCGATGGTCACTTCAAGAATGCCGCCCTCGCGACGGGACTTTATCGCCTGATCACTCACGGTATCCTCCTTCGCACCATTGCATCCACGGCAACGACACCCTCACCTTCCGGCAGCACCAGAACCGGGTTGATGTCCAGTTCCTCGATATCCCCGGCATTGGCGACAAGATAGGCCGCAACTGCTGCCACCGCCTGTTCGAGAGCGGCGATATCGCCCTTCGGCCCACCGCGATAGCCGTCGAGCAGCTTCTTCACCTTCAGACCTGATATGGCAGCCGCGATCGATTGCGGCGAGGCGGGGAGGGTGATCAGCGCGGAGTCGTCCAGCAGCTCGACCAGGATGCCGCCGGCACCGAGCGTCAGGACCAGGCCTGCGACCGGATCCCGCATCGCGCCGATAATGATTTCCGCGACTGGCCGACCGGCCATCTTTTCAACCAGATAACCATTGGAGACGCCGGCCATGGCATAGGCCGCGGCAACGACCTCCTGCTTGCTTTTGAGGTTGAGTTTCACAGCGCCGGCCTCGGTTTTATGGGCGACCCCGCGGCCCTTCAACACCACCGGGAAGCCGAGCTTTTCCGCGGCTGGTCCGGTATCCTCCGGCTCGATCTCCACAAGCCCGTCCGGAATCGGCAGGCCGAAGGCGGAGAGCTCTCGTTTCGCTTCGTCCTCGTTGAGCGTTACCACCTCGCCCGCACCGACCGCATGCCTCAGCAACGGCGCAGGCGCCGGTTCTCGCCAGGCAGCGCCGATAAAGGCTGCGGTTTCTGCGGCGGCAAGCGCTTCTTCGATGCCATGGAAGGGCACGACACCATCACGGATCAACTGCTCGGCAACGGATTCTGGGAGATTTTCGCCCATGCTGGCGACAATGCCAGCGTTGGCTCCTGTTGCGGAATGCGCTGCCACGACTGCGTCGACAGTCGCTTGCCAGTCCGTCGCGTCGCAGCGGTCTGGCCGTGGGAAGTCCAGTACGACGAGGTTTAGTGCGTAACCGCCCTGCATCATCGCCGTGAAGGCCGCCGTCTGCTTCTCCCCGTTGCCCCAGACAAAGGTGTGGTAGTCGAGAGGATTGGCAAGGGTTACCATCGGCCCGAGCGTCTCGCGCAGCGGCTGGAGCTGTTCGTCCCGCAACGGCCTGTAGGAGATCTTTCTCTTCACTCCGGCATCGGCCATCAGCGATGCCTCGCCACCCGAGCAACTCATGGAAGATATGTCGGCAGTATCAAGTGGCCCGTAGAGATGCAGCAGTTTCAGCGTCTCCAGAAGCTCCGGGAGAGTTTCCACGCGGCCGATGCCAAGCCGCTGGAGCAGTGCCGAAGAGACCCTGTCGTTGCCGGCAAGCGATGCCGTATGGGAAATAGTTGCCAGCCGGGCCGCCTCCGACTTGCCAACCTTCAGAACAACGACCGGCTTTTTCAACATCCGGGAAAGCGCTGCCAGCCGCTCCAGTGTTTCGAGATTGTCAAAACCTTCGATATGGAGCCCGACTGCTGTCACTCGCACATCCTGGATCACTGTGCAGGCAAGTTCTGCAAGACCCGTCTGCGCCTGATTGCCGGCCGTCATGAGATAGGCGAGCGGCAGGCCACGCTGTTGCATGGAGATATTGCAGGCGATATTGGAAGATTGGGTAAGCACCGCGACGCCGCGTTCGACCCGCAGCATGCCGTGTTGGTCCGGCCAGAGCAGCGCGCCATCCAGCATGTTGATAAAGCCGTAGCAGTTGGGGCCGAGAATCGGCAACTCGCCCGCCGCCTCGATGAGAGCCGCCTGCAGGTCGTTGCCATCGGCAAGCTCGCTTGCGGCCTCGCGGAAACCGGAAGCGTAACACACCGCGCCACCCGCACCGCGGGCCGAAAGATCTCTTATGATCTCGATCGTCAACTGTCGGTTCACGCCAACGAAAGCCGCATCCGGCGCCGTTGGCAGATCCGCTACCGAACGGTAGCACCGACGGCCGAGGATCTCTTCATTCTTTGGATGGACCGGCCATATGTCTCCTGAAAACCCCACCTTGTCGCATTGCTCGATGACGCGCCGCGCCTCCCTGCCGCCGAATACGGCAATGGTTTTGGGGCGGGTCAGGCGGTCGAGGGTTTTCGTCATCTACGCCCCCAGCGGCCGCAAGAGTTCTCGACTGATGATGTGCCGCTGGATTTCAGAGGTCCCGTCCCAGATGCGTTCGACGCGCGCATCGCGCCAGAATCTGGTGAGCGGCAGGTCGTCCATCAGCCCCATCCCGCCAAAGATCTGGATCGCTTCATCGGTGACCCGCGCCAGCATTTCCGTTGCAAAGACCTTCGCCGAGGCGATCTCGCGGTTCGACGGCAGTCCCTGATCGAGCCGCCAGGCTGCCGAAAGCGTCAAAAGGTCGGCAGCGTCGATCTCTGTGATCATGTCGGCGAGCTTGAAGGAGACGCCCTGGTTGGCACCGATCGGCTTGCCGAACTGCTTCCGATCGGCGGCGTAGTTCACGGCGTAGTCGAAAGCGCGACGTGCCCGGCCGACAGAGGTGGCCGCGACCGTCAGACGCGTTGCATAGAGCCAGTCATTGGCGATGTCGAAACCTTTGTGCACCTCGCCCAAGATCTGGCTCGCTGGCAGGCGGCATTCGTCAAAGGTCAGGATGCAGTTCTTGTAGCCGCGATGAGAGACCGAATTGTAGCCTTCGCGGATCTCAAAGCCCGGCGTGCCGCGATCGACGAGAAAACAGGTGATCAACTTTTTCGGCCCGCGCTGAGTTTCTTCCTCGCCCGTCGCAATGAAGACGATGACGAAATCAGCGATATTGGCGTGGGAAATGAAGTGTTTGGTACCGTTGACGATCCAGTCGTCGCCATCCTTGCGTGCGAAGCACTTCATGCCGCGCACGTCGGAACCCGCATCCGGCTCCGTCATGGCAAGCGCATCGAACTTTTCACCCTTGACCGCCGGGACGAGATATTTCTCTCGCTGCTCGCCATTGCAGGCCATCAGGATTCCGGAGGGGCGGCCGAAAAACACGGTGAGTGCCATGGATCCGCGGCCGAGCTCGCGCTCGACCAGCGTGAAGGACGTGTGATCGAGACCCGCGCCTCCGACCTCTTCGGGGAAATTGCAGCCGAAGAACCCGATTTCCCTACACTTGCGGGCGATCTCCTGGCCGAGGTCCGGCGGCACGAAACCGGTGCGCTCTACCTCGTTCTCGTGCGGATAGATCTCCGTCTCGACAAAGTCGCGGACGGTTTTGACGATCATTTCCTGTTCGTCCGTCAGTCCGAAGTGCATTGATTTCCCCTCCCTGCCCTCTTTCAGATCAACGCTTCTGGCCGACCGACCTGCCGACGCCCTCCGGCAGCGGTAGCTCGGCATGGGCTTCAGTGATCGCGGCGAGCCTCGCCAGAACCTCCGTCGGGGCGGGAATGGACTTGCCGGCCTTCGAGTCCACGTGCAGCATCAGCTGTTCGGCGGTCGCCAGTGCCTCATCGGTTTCGGCATTGAAGATGGTGGAGAAGAAGCGGATACGCTTTTCGTCCGATGCGAGTATCTGCAGCGTCGAGTAGAGCCTCTGCCCGAGCCTGGCTTCCCCCAGATGCCGGATATGCGTTTCCACCGTGTAGTAGCTTTGACCAGCTTCAACGTAGGCGAAATCGACTCCGATCAAACGCAGCAGCGCGTCCGACGTGTCGCCGAAAACCTGCAGGTAACGATGTTCGGTCATGTGACCGTTGTAATCCACCCAGGCTGCGCTGACCTGTGTGTCTATGAGCCTGAGCGGGGCGGCGTGATCGGGCGTCGCCTGCTTAGCTCCGCTCCTGACCCCTCCCTGAGCCCATAGATGCTTTTCGAACTCGGCCAGGATCTTGCCCGCGCCCCAGCCACGGCCGGCGTCGCCGCCCTTCAGCGCCTGCATGATGCCGACGAGGTTTTCGTCCCGGATGCGCTCGAGTTCGCGAATACCGCGGGCGCCCGATTGCGCGTCCGATTGGGCAGCTATCTTGTCGACAAGGGCATCATCAAGATCGACGACATCGGTAAGCTTCGTCCAGGGCCAGGAGAGGCAGGGGCCGAATTGCGCGAGGAAGTGGTGCATGCCTGCCTCTCCCCCGGCGATGCGATAGGTCTCGAACATGCCCATCTGCGCCCAGCGCATGCCGAAGGAATAGCGGATCACATCATCCAGCGTCTCGGTGTCGCAAATGTCGTCATGAATCAACCACAGGCCCTCGCGCCACACGGCCTCCAGCAGGCGGTCGCCGACAAAAGCCTCGATTTCCTTTTTGATGATGACGCCTTTCATGCCGATCGGCGCCAGCTTTTCCTGCGCTGCCTTCAGCGTTTCGGCAGAGGTTTTTTGACCGCCCACCAACTCGGCGAGCGGCAGGAGATAGACGGGATTATAGGGATGCGCCACGAACATACGCTCGGGATGCTTCATGTCCCGCTGCAGATCGGTCGGCATCAACCCGGAGGTGGAAGAACCGATCAGCGCCTTCGGATGGGCGGCCGCGTCGATTTGAGTGATGACGTCAAGCTTCAGTTCCAGCCGCTCCGGCACGCTTTCCTGGATCCAGTCGGCGCCTTCCACGGCCTCTTCGACGCTCTTGCAGAATGTGATTTTACCCTTCGGCGGCAATGGCGCCATTGTGAGCATGGCGTAGGCGCGCTCGGCATTGGCCAACACCTCGCCGACGATGCGTTCGGCTTCCGGATGCGGGTCGAACATGTTGACGTCTATGCCGGCGAGAAGGAAGCGGGCCGCCCAGGCACCGCCGATGACACCGCCGCCAATGCAGGCTGCTTGACTGATACTGGTCATGGGTTCACCGCTTGGTCAGCTTGAGTTTTTCGCGCACCTGGGCAGGACCGATAATCCGAGCCCCCATGCCTTCGATCACGCCGGCCGCCTTTTCCACGAGTTGCGCATTGGTCGCGAGCTGGCCCTTGCCGATATAGAGATTGTCTTCCAGCCCGACGCGGACATTGCCGCCGGCGAGCACTGCCGCTGCCGGATAGGCAAGCGCATTACGGCCGATCGAAAAGGCGGAGAAGGTCCAATCCGTCGGGACGTTGTTGACCATCGCCATGAAGGTGTTGAGATCATCAGGCGCTCCCCAGGGAATGCCCATGCAGAGCTGGATCAGCACCGGATCCTCGATCAGCCCCTCCTCGACGAGTTGCTTGGCGAACCAGAGATGTCCGGTATCGAAGGCCTCGATCTCCGGTCGAACGCCAAGCGCCGTCATCTGCCTGGCCATCTCGCGCAGCATCGAAGGCGTGTTGGTCATGACATAGTCACCGAGCGAAAAGTTCATCGTGCCGCAATCGAGCGTGCAGATTTCCGGCAGGCACTCGGCGACATGGGCGACACGCTCGGTGGCGCCTGCCATGTCGGTGCCGTCAGGGTTCACCGGAAACGGCGCCTCGACATTCCCGAACACGAGGTCACCGCCCATCCCGGCCGTCAGGTTCAGCACGACGTCCACATCCGCCGAGCGGATACGATCGGTCACTTCCCTGTAGAGTTCCCTGTTGCGCGCTGCGGCCCCGGTCTCCGGGTTTCGGACATGGCAATGGACAACCGCCGCTCCGGCTTTGGCGGCATCGATTGCAGATTCTGCGATCTGTTTCGGGGTAATTGGAACGTGGGCGGACTTGCTCACCGTATCGCCCGCGCCGGTAACGGCGCAGGTGATGAAAACTTCGCGGTTCATCTCGAGCGGCATGCTCCCCTCCTCCTTGTTCGTTTCGCCCATTAGGTAACGGAAAAAGGGAGAATGCTTTTCATGATCGGTGCCTTTTTATACATTCTCGGAGATGAGGAATGGCCCCGAGGCTAGCCGATATCTCCAATCCTCTCCGCAGTTGATGCTTGTCAAAGAGTGCTGTGGCGGAAGAGCGCATAGACAAACATGACTGTTGCGTGCAACTAGGCAGCGGCAGATCGATGGCAACCCGCAAGCGATGAACCTACCGTGAGAACCCGCAGACCGCATAGATGGAGCATGGCAGCCGCGTTCATCGCAGCGCATGTGCTCGTTTTGCAGATGCTGCTCGCGTCTCTCGGCACGGGGACCGCGCTCGCGGCGCCCATGTACGATGAATTCGGCAATCCACTCTGCATCACGCATGTGGAGGCGCCGGCCGATACCGGGCACGAGGATCACTCTCAGGCCCTTCAATGCTGCACACAGGCGTGCAGCACCTTCGTCTTGCTTCTTTCTGCCCCGGCCCCAGGCAATTTCCTGGTCAACCGGCTGCCTGCGTTTACGACCAGGATACGCATCGAAGCTGATGCGGGTGCTCTGAAGCGGCCCGAAACGGAACCGGGAAGGCCACGAGGCCCGCCGCCGGCGGTCTAGTCCTTCGGTCGACCAAGTTCGGCTTCAAGATGGCCTCGGCCTGGACGACAATCCTCCCGGATCAACCGCCGTCTACCTGCATTCATTCCTATCCAACGACAGCCGCCATGCGCCCTCAGGCCGCTGGCTCGTCATCGGCCGACGATTGTCGGCATCCATGGAGAATCCTATGTTGAAGAAGATCATCATTGCCGCTGCGGTTACCATGCTTACAAGCACGGCTGCGCTTTCGCACGTCACGCTTGAAGGAAAAGAGGCGCCTGCCGGTTCGACCTACAAGGCAGTGCTGCGGATACCCCACGGCTGCGAAGGCAAGCCCACAAATGTCGTGCGCGTTCAGGTTCCGGAAGGCTTCTACGGCGTCAAGCCGCAGCCGAAAGCAGGCTGGAGGCTCGACAAGGTCAAGGGTGCATATGCGAAGGCTTACGACAATCACGGTACCCCGGTGACCGAGGGCGTGAAAGAGGTTGTCTGGAGCGGCGGCAATCTCGGTGACGACGAATACGACGAATTCGTCCTTCGGGGTACAATCGCCGCAGATCTCAACGCCGGCGCCACCTTGTACTTCCCGGTCGTCCAGGAATGCCCGGAAGGCTTGAAGGAACGCTGGATCGAAATCCCGGCTGAGGGCCAGAAGGCATCCGATTTGGAACTGCCCGCACCGGGCGTCAAGCTGCTACCAAGGCTGGGCAACTAATATCCGGGCGTGACATTGATGATGACGTCGCTTCGAACGAAGCTATCGCCCTTGGTCGTTCTGCGGCAAGTCGCACTGGCGATCCTGCTGTGGCTGACTTTCGTGGCGACGGCATCCGCCCATTCCGCCTTGAATTCGACCGAGCCACGCGACGGCTCGGTCCTGTCCGCACCACCCGCCGTTATAAAACTGTCGTTCAGTGAACCGGTCTCGCCGACAAGCCTCAAGTTGACCCGGCCCGATGGCCGCCCGATCGTTCTTGATGCCTTCGTCGTCAAGGACAAACTGGTAGAGATCACTCCGCCAGCCGATCTTACGACCGGCACCCATGTGCTCTCCTGGCGGGTCGTCTCCCAGGACGGTCACCCGATTGGAGGGTCGGTCATCTTTTCGATCGGGCATCCGGGCGGGGCGTCTCCTCGGATTGGAGACAGCGTGGATTGGTCCGTGCGGGCTGGTCTCTGGAGCGGAAAGATCGGACTCTATATCGGTCTCCTTCTCGGAATCGGGGGAAGCTTCGCCGCCTCCTGGTTTGTCCGCGGATCCAGGAGCGCATTGAACTTTACGGTTGCCGCTCTCTGCATAGGCTTGGCCGGCACATTGCTCTCTGCCGGATTTCAGGGATTGGACACCGTCGGCGAACCGATCCGGCGGATCCTTGACACCGAAGTCTGGAAAGCGGGCTTTGCGACAAGCTTCGGACGGACCGTTGTCTTCATGTTTGCGGCGCTTGCGCTTGCTGCCCTGGCTCTTGCAAGCGGGCCAGGCCGGAGCGGGCGATGGATTTCGCTCTCGGCGCTGCTTACAGCCGCGTTCGCCCTTTGTCTTAGCGGACACGCCAGCGCCGCCGCCCCTCAATGGCTGATGCGGCCGGCGGTTTTCCTGCATGTAGCGGCGATATCCATCTGGGTCGGCGCTCTGCTTCCTCTGGCAGCGGAGTTCAGAAGAGGTGGCTCCGAAGCGGCAATGGCGCTCCACCGCTTCTCAAGCTTCATTCCGCTTGCGATCGCGGTGCTGATCGCCGCCGGCATGGTCTTGACCTACGTGCAGGTTCTGAGGATCGAGGCACTGGTTACGACGAGCTATGGATGGGTTCTTCTCGCCAAGATGGGCCTTCTCGTCGTGCTCTTCGGGCTCGCCGCCATCAACAGATGGAGGTTGACGAACCGGTCGGAACGAGGCGAAACGGCCGCCATCAGTCTCCTCATCCGCTCGATCATGGCCGAAAGCCTCGTGGTGCTCCTCATACTTGGTGTTGCTGCAACGTGGCGCTTCACGCCGCCGCCGCGGTCGCTGATCGTGGAGGTCACCGAGCCCGCGGTTGCTCATATCCATTCCGCAAAGGGGATGGCGGAGCTGCGGGTCAGCCCCGGCAATGCCGGCCCCGTGACGGCAACCGCAATGATCATGAAGGAGGACTTCTCCCCGCTCGATCCTCAGGAGGTGTCCTTCGCATTTTCAAATCCGAGGGCCGGAATAGAGCCGATCAGGCGCAAAACTGAAAGGCGGGACGACGGCACCTGGGGTGTCGCAGGTCTGGTGTTGCCCGTCGCGGGTATCTGGACCGTCAGGATCGACGTCATCGTCAGCGATTTCGAAATCGTCAGGCTCGAAGGCGAAATCGAGATCAAGCCGTAGATCACGGCACGCTCTTTTCTCCGCTTGCATGCGCCTCTGCCATGACCTTTCTTAGTTCATCAACGGCATTGGCGCTTGGCAGGACATCGCCCTCCAGCTCGTCCGGCATGTGCCAGCCCGGATTTACTCCCTGCATATTGGGTAATTCATGCGCGATCCCCTTGTGGCAGTCGATGCAGGTCGCCTTGCCGCTCAAGAGATAGCGCGTGTGGATGTCGGCGGCGCGCTGGGTCTGCTTTGAAAGATCCATCGCCACGGAAGAATGGCAATTGCGGCACTCGAGGCTGTCATTCGCCTTGAGCCGGTGCCATTCGTGCTGAGCCAGGCGAAGCCGTTCATCGAGAAATTTCTGGCGGGTGTTGATCGTACCGAAAATCTTGCCCCACACCTCCTTTGAGGCCTGCATCTTGCGGGCGATCTTATCCGTCCATTCATGCGGCACATGGCAATCCGGACAGGAGGCCCGCACGCCGGATCGGTTTGAGAAATGCACCGTTCGGGTCATTTCCTCGTAGACGTTGGCGCGCATTTCATGGCAGCCGGTACAGAATGCTTCGGTATTGGTGAGTTCAAGCGCGGTATTGAACGCGCCCCAGAAGAGGACCCCTCCCACGAAACCGCCAAGGGTCAGAAACGCCAGGCTCAGCGTGGCGGCAGGCGTACTGAGGATCTTCCAGACCCAGGCGGCCAGGCTCTTGATACGTGCGATCAACCTACTTTCCTCCCAGATGCTCGACGCCCATTTCACTCATGTCGCGGAAGGTATTGCCGACAAGCGGCTGCACCTGCGCTTGAGGCACATGGCACGCGGTGCAGAAATAGCGCCGCGGGGAGACGTCCGCGAGCATCTGCCCCTCGCGTGTCATGTAATGGGTGACGCTGATCATCGGAGCACCGGCGCCTTGGGTGAATTCCCGCTTGTGGCAGGAAAGACAGCGATTGGTATTGACGGAAAGCTGATATCCCTCGATCGAGTGAGGAATGACCGGCGGCTGATCGGGATAGGCGCGCATTTTGCGGACGTCATCCACATTCCATTTCGGCATCGGCTTCGCAGGGACCACGTTCATTCCGCCAGGTGGTCCCGACAGCTCCGGTACCATCTGTGCCACCGCAAGGGTCGTTGAGAACACTGCGGCAGCCACTGCAAGGACCGTCAAAAAGGGACGGAGGGTCATGCGACGGGGAGAATCTTCACAGCGCATTTCTTATAGTCCGTCTGTTTGGAGATGGGATCGGTGGCGTCGAGCGTGACCTTGTTGATCAACTGACTGGCGTCGAACCAAGGCACGAAGATCACGCCCGGCGGCATCCTGTTTCGCCCGCGGGTTTCGACGCGAGACCGGATCTCGCCGCGCCGGGAGACAATCCTGACCTCCATTCCCTGATTGAAGCCGCGTTTCCTGGCGTCATCGGCATTCATGAAACATCGGGCACCGGGAAACGCCTTATAAAGTTCCGGCACCCGCATGGTCATTGAACCGGAGTGCCAATGCTCCAGCACGCGACCGGTCACAAGCCAGAAATCGTACTCGTCGTCGGGAGATTCGGCCGGAGGCTCGTAGGGGACAGCGAGAATGACGGCCCTGCCGTCCGGGCGGCCATAGAATTTCACGCCCTCGCCTGCCTTGACATAGGGATCGTAGCCCTCACGGTAGCGCCACTTGGTCTCCTGGCCGTTCACGACCGGCCAGCGCAGGCCGCGTTCCTGATGATATCGATCATAGGGTGCCAGATCATGGCCATGGCCTCGCCCGAAGGAAGCGTATTCCTCGAACAGCCCCTTTTGGATATAGAACCCGAATGCATAGGCTTCGTTGTTGGGGTACGACTGATCGATCTCGCTCAGCGGGAACTGGTCTACCTGCCCGTTCTTGAACAATACCTCGAACAATGTCTTGCCGCGGTAATCCGGATGCTTGTCCAGTATTTCGGCCGGCCAGACCTCATCCGTCGTGAAGCGCTTTGAGAACTCCACCAATTGCCAGAGATCGGATCGCGCTTCGCCCGGCGCTTGTACAAGCTGATGCCAGACATGCGTACGGCGCTCGGCATTGCCATAGGCGCCTTCTTTCTCGACCCACATGGCTGCGGGCAGAATCAGATCCGCCGACATGGCAGTGATCGTGGGATATGCGTCCGACACCACGATGAAGTTGTCCGGGTTGCGGTAGCCTTGATAGGTCTCGTTCTTTGTGTTCGGAGCAGCTTGAACGTTGTTGTTGACCTGCACCCAGTAGAAGCTGAGCTTCCCGTCCTTGAGCATACGGTCCTGCTGTACGGCGTGGTAGCCGGGTTTTTCCGGAATGAGGCCCTCCGGCAGCTTCCAGATTTCTTCTGCATGGTGGCGGTGTTCGGGGTTGGTCACCGTCATGTCGGCCGGCAGCCGGTGCGCGAAGGTACCGACTTCGCGCGCCGTACCGCAGGCCGACGGCTGCCCGGTGAGCGAAAACGGGCTGTTCCCCGGCTCGGAAATCTTGCCCGTGAGAAGATGGAGATTATAAAGCATCTGGTTCGCCCAGACGCCGCGGACGTGCTGGTTGAACCCCATTGTCCAAAGCGACATGACCTTCCGGTTCGGGTCGGCATAGAGGTCTGCAAGCTGCTGCAGGAAACCGGGATCAGCGCCGGTCAGGTCCGCGACCTTTTCAAGCGTATAATCGGAAACGAATTTCTTGAAGGATTCGAAATCCGTCGGCTCCATGTTGGCCGGATTGGCTGCATTGGCCGCCTTCAGTTCCAGCGGATCTTCCGGCCGCAGGCCGTAACCGATATTGGTCACGCCCTTCATGAAGGTCGTATGGTTCTTGACGAACTCCTCGTTGACCTTGCCGCTGGTGATGATGTGGTTGGCGATGTAGTTCAGGATCGCCAGATCGGTCCCCGGCGTGAAGATGACGGGGATGTCGGCGAGATCCATGCTGCGGTGGGTGAAGGTCGACAAGACGGCGACCTTGACGTGCTGATGACCAAGTCGCCGGTCGGCAAGGCGCGTCCAGAGGATCGGATGCATCTCCGCCATATTCGAGCCCCAGAGCACGAAGGCATCTGCATTCTCGAAATCGTCGTAGCAGCCCATCGGCTCGTCCATGCCGAAAGTGCGCATGAAGGCGTAGGCGGCTGACGCCATACAGTGTCTGGCATTCGGATCGAGGTTATTGGAGCGGAAGCCGGCGCGCATGAGCTTGGTCGCGGCATAGCCTTCAAAGATCGTCCATTGGCCGGAGCCGAACATCCCGACCGCCGTCGGCCCCTTCTCCTTGAGCACCTTTTTGCATTGCTCGGCCATGACGTCGAAGGCCTCGTCCCAGCTCACTGGCTCGAATTCGCCATCCTTGGCATATCTTCCATTGCGCTTTCTGAGCAGTGGCGTCTTGAGGCGGTCTTCGCCGTACATGATCTTCGAGAGGAAATAACCCTTGATGCAATTCAAGCCGCGGTTGACCTCGGCCTGCATGTCGCCGTGGGTGGCCACCACTTGGCCCTCCTTGACGCCGACCATGACCCCACACCCCGTGCCGCAGAACCGACATGGAGCCTTCGACCATTTGATTTCCAGCGACTCTACCCCGCCTGGCACCGGCTGGGCCGCGACAGGAAGGGCGATCCCGGCAGTAGCGGCCGCTATTCCCGCCGCATGCGCCTTGATAAGGTCACGCCGCGTCAACTCTCCGATCATCAGACATTGCCTCCTCTTTTTCGGAATGTTCGAACACCATGTTGGCGGCCACCACTCCTTCGATTGCAGAAATAGCCGATAAGGTCGCACCGAGCTGACCGCTGCTGGCGCCCTCGATGACGACGACGATCTTGCCATCCTGGATAGCGTGAACTTCGACCCCCGCCATCGCCGCCATGTCTTGCCCGACGCGTTGTTCGGCTTGGGGTATTACGATGATGACGGCGCTGGAAATGTAGTGGCGGTTTGCATCTTCAGGCATGTCTCACCTCCAGCGTTTGTGTCCAGATCGCAATGGGCCGGCGCCTGTGCGGATACCGGCGCGACGCCTCCGCATAATTCGCCACCGTCGTCAGGCAGGAAAATATCTCCGCTCATCGGCTGAAAGCCGATCGCAGGCACACCGTTCGGCATGACAAGGGTTAAGGTGGGACATCGGCCCGGGAGGCTGGGACCTGACGCAAAGCCCACAAGCCGCTTACGCAGAAAGCCCTGCCGCGGGGGAAGCGACGCCGCAAACATCAGAGCGCCTCAATGACCTGGAGGTCCGGGCGGACCGGTGATGATCTGGTACATCCACACGAGAAAGCCGTAGCCGCCCACCACTCCTACAGCCACGATGGGCCAAATGCCGAATGCCAGCACGAGGAAGGTGAGGAACTCCCTCAACCGGCTCCGTGGCAGCCCATCGTCGTGTTGCTGAAGGGGAAGATCAGACACGCTCACCTCCTGCTTTAGCCATTTCTGATAAGGTAACATGGATCATCGTTTGAACTCGTCAACCTGCGTCGGCAGTCTCTCCTCGCCACCACTAAAAGGCGGGGTGCGAGTTGACCGAGACTAGCACATCGACGGCTTGGTAACTTGCGCTAGCGCAAAGACATGTCCTCGACGGCCCGGCAAATCTCACGCATGAGAGCAGATGCCATCCCCCGCCGCTACGCGAGCCTTCAGGACTTCGTCAGCTTCCTTGAGCGGCGTGGCAGTCTCAAGCGCATCGCCCGCCCCGTTTCGCTGGTTCACGACATTACTGAGATCCACAGGCGCGTGCTTGCGGACCACGGGCCGGCACTGTTGTTCGAGCAACCCGTTGATGCGGCAGGCATAACGCAGACCATTCCGCTTCTGGCAAACCTCTTCGGTACGCGCGAACGGATCGAATGGGGCCTTGGCTTGGAAGCCGGAGGACTCCCTCGGCTTGCCACCTTCCTTGGAAACCTGCGCGAGCCTAGGCCACCGAAATCGATGCGCGACGCCTGGGAGAAACTGCCTCATTTGAAGGCTGCGCTGTCTATGAACGTCCGTCAGGTTTCGCGTGCGCCCTGCCAGCAGGTTATCAGGCAGGGCAGCGAGATCGACCTCGACCGACTGCCGATCCAATCCTGCTGGCCCGCAGAGCCAGCGCCCCTCATCACCTGGCCGCTTGTCATCACTCATGCACCCAACGACCCGAGTGATATCAACGTTGGCATATACCGCATGCAGAAGCTCGGAAGGGCTCGCCTGATCGTGCGTTGGCTGGCAAATCGAGGCGGTGCCCGGCATCACCGCATGTGGCAAGCACTCGGCCAGGACATGCCGGTCGTCGTCGCGATCGGAGCCGACCCCGCGACGATCCTTGCCGCTGTCATGCCTCTTCCGGACGGTATGAGCGAGCTGAGCTTTGCAGGTGTTCTGAAAGGCAGGAGGCAGGAAACGGCGACCGCGCTGACGGTCCCGCTTCCCGTTCCCGCGCAGGCCGAAATCGTGTTGGAAGGGACGGTTTCTGCGACCGAGACGGCTGACGAGGGACCTTACGGCGACCATACGGGGTACTACAACGCCGTTGAGCCTTTTCCCGTGCTTACCCTTTCAGCCATCACCATGCGCCATCAGCCGATCTATCTGTCGACCTATACCGGCCGACCGCCGGATGAACCTTCCCGGCTCGGCGAGGCGATGAACGATCTCTTTCTGCCGCTCATCAAGGGGCAGTTCCCGGAGATTGCTGACCTCTGGCTGCCCCCTGAAGCCTGTTCCTATCGCGCCATCGTCGTTTCGATCAACAAACGTTATGCGGGTCAGGCAAGGCGGATCATGATGGGATTGTGGTCGATCCTGCCGCAGTTCAGCTACACCAAGCTCATCATTGCCGTAGATCCCGATATCGATGTCAGAAGTTGGCCGGACGTCATCTGGGCGCTTTCGACGCGCTTCGACGCCAGTCGCGATCTCCTCGTCATGGACAGAACGCCAATCGACTACCTCGATTTCGCCTCTCCGGAACCTGGGCTCGGCGGCAAGCTCGGGCTCGACGCCACAGCCAAGATCGGCGCGGAGACCCACCGCGGATGGGGCGATGTGCTCTCGATGCCTCCAGAGGTGAGCGAGCGGGTCGATGCCCTGTGGGCGTCGCTTGGAATCGATGGAAATCGTCATGGCGAGTGAAAGAGCCATGGCGCGCTATCGACCTGCAACGGGCTGGAAACAACACCTAATCCAATCAATCGTAGGAGGATAAGATGACCGACCTGACACTCAACCGAACTGTCGGCGCAATTGCAGCAGAGCTACCGGGAGCCGCGGAACTGTTCCGTCGCCATGACATCGGCTTCTGCTGCGGCGGCGATATCTCGCTTGCCGAAGCTGCCGGGAAAGCCGGTTTGTCCGCCGAAGCCCTGCTCGCCGATCTCAATGCGCTGGCGCAAGCGGCGGGCCGCGACGCGCCGGCTGAAACCGAAGAACTGATCTCTCACCTTCTGAGCCGGTACCATGCAACCCACCGCGAAGAACTCGCCTGGCTCATCCCGCTTGCCCAGAAAGTGGAACGCGTGCATGGAGGCCATCCTTCGGCTCCGGCCGGGCTTGCTGACGTTCTGGCCAAGCTTCGGGACGACCTCGAGGCTCACATGGCGCGGGAAGAGCAGATACTTTTCCCGGTAATGCGACGTGGCGGCGGCCCGATGATCGCGCATCCCCTAGCCGAGATGCGGCATGAGCACGAGGACGAGATGGAGCATCTGAAAGCCATCGAGCATGTGACGCACGGGCTTTCGCTGCCCGTTGGCGCCTGCGGCTCCTGGACGGCTCTCTATACCGGATTGCGCAAATTTACCGACGATCTGGTCAATCACGTGCATCTCGAAAACGCGGTGCTGTTTCCTCGTTTCGAGAACGCGGCGTCGGCCGATTGACCACCTGTTCTTCGGATGGCATCTGGCGATCCTTGTGGGCTGCACCGCACCGTCCGTTGTTTTTCCTGGCGGGTCTTTGGGCGCTTGTGGCGCCCGGTGTCTGGCTGTTTCCGGAAAGTCTCGCGCCGGATCGGGTCAGATGGCACCGGAACGAGCTGTTGTTCGGGATGGGTGGTGCGGCGGTGGGGGGTTATCTGCTCACCGCCCTGCCCGCGTGGACAAAACGCAGGCCGATATCGCCGGCTATCTCGAAGCTCGTCACTGTCCTCTGGCTTGCTGCACGCTTCGTTCCTCCTTTCAACGTCCTGCCCCTTCCGGTCCGCGCGGCTGGAGGCAGTGCCTATTTCTTCGGTTTGGCCCTGATCCTCGGATATCACCTTGTATTGACCAAAGCCTGGGACAAGCTATGGACCGTTTTGGCAACCGCCGCACTCGGAACAGCCGCTGCGCTGTCGTTTTCAGACCAAGGATCTTGGGTGGATCTGGGAGGGATAACCGGCAGCCCCCTGCTGTTCGTCACGATCGTCATCATCGTGGGCGGCCGGGCTGTACCTGCGTTCACGCGCCATTGGCTTAAACGGACGGGCGATATGGCGCGTGAGCGGGACCGGCCCTGGCTTTTTTGGGTAGCAATTGCCGTTGTCCCGGCGGCTGCTCTTCTCGGTGGTACTGAACACAGTACAGCCGCGGGCTCCCTGCTCACCGTGGCGGCATTGCTACTGTTTGCGCGGACGGCAGGGTGGTCCGGCTACAAGACCTTTCGCTATCCTGCATTGCTTATGCTGCATATCGCGTGGATGTGGACACCTGCTGCCTTGCTGGTCACCGGTACATCGCTCGTCGACCCGCACTGGCTACCATTGAAGGACGCGGTTCATGCCATCACCATGGGCGCCATGGGAAGCATGATGATGGCCATCATGCTGAGGACCGCGATGATCCGGAAGGGGCGCCAACTCGTTCTCAGTCCGGCGATGGCGACCGCGTTCTCCCTCGTCTGCCTGTCGACCTTCCTCAGAACCCACAGATCTTGGATCCCCGGCGGACCTGTCGATCCCCTTGCCTTGGCAGCCTTCTGCTGGATGACGGGCTGGGCACTTTTCCTATGGTGCTATCTGCCTGCGTTGGAAGGGCCAGTGCGCAGACCAGTCCTCAGTTCCGGGCTGGAAGCAAACACCGATCGGACTTGAGAAGCCCAAGGCATCGGCAGCTGACCATCATCCCTCTGCAGTTTTTTTTAGTTTTGAGATGTGGCAGCCTCCGGGAAAGGCAGGAGCGGACATCGGCCTCCCTGTCTCCTCACCGACGAGCTCCATGAACGGGACGAGTGGAAATAATGGCTTACCAAAACGCAGCGTCGGCCGATGGCGAGCCCTTTGCCGACGAGCAGCACTTCGACATCCTCGTGCTGCCGGAGACAAACTTGATCTTGGTCGCCTCGGTCATCGAACCCCTTCGTGCTGCCAACCGGATTTCGGGCCGCGAGCTTTACCGCTGGACGCTCTTCTCGCCCGATGGACGTTCGATCGACACGAAGGCCGGTATCCCCATCCCCGTCGCAGCTCCTTTCCGTCCTGCGCGCGAGACAGATCCGCTCTTTGTGCTTTCAAGCTACAACTGGAAGAAAAGCACCACGCGGGAGCTGAAATTCCTCCTCTCGCAAACGGCGCGCCATCGCATCTTGATCGCCGGCATCGAGGCGGGTTCATTCGTTCTGGCGGAGACCAGCCTGCTCGACGGTTGTTCCGCTACGACTCACTGGGAAGACTTCGAAGATTTTTCCGCCGCCTATCCGCAGGTGAACATGATACGGGAGCGCTTCGTCATCGACGGCAAACGTGTCACCACCGGCGGATCGCTGCCGACCTTGGATTTGATGCTGGAGCTGATCCGCCGCTCACATGGCTACTCGCTGGCGCTCGAAGTATCGCGTCTCTTCATCTATGAGCAGGAGCGTATCCGCGGCGACCTCCTCCAGATGCCGGCGATTGGCAACATGCGTATCATCGACAGCCGCGTGCAGGCCGCTATCAGACTGATGGAAGAAACAGTGGAGGCGCCGCTTCCGCTGTCGCGACTGGCAAGGCGCGCGGGTGTGAGTTCTCGGCATTTGCAAGACATTTTCCGAGGCACGATGGGTGTCGCACCGCGTGAGCATTATCTTGCACTCAGGTTGAACGCCGCCCGCCGGAAGGTCATCGAAACACGCGCCACTTTCGCAGATATCGCCGCGGCGACCGGTTTCAATTCCGCCTCGGCTTTTTCACGCTGCTATCGTGCCCACTACCGCGAAAGCCCGAGCGACACCCGCCGCAGGCTTAAGGCAAGGATCTGACGGTCACTTCTTCAAGATCACCCAGAGCGCATGCACGATGCCGGGCAGCCAACCGAGCAAGGTCAGCAGGATGTTCAGCCAAAAATGCAGGCCTAGACCGACCTGCAGAAACACGCCGAGCGGCGGAAGGATGAAAGCAAGCAGAATGCGGATGATGTCCAAGAGGGTTCCTCCGAAATGAAATCCTGCGGACAACGTTCCTTGCGGTGGAAGGTTTCAGCCGATCGCAGTGTCGCCAACACTATGGAACATGCTTGTGCACTTTCCGTTTCTCCGCTACCCCAGATATATAACCATTTCAGCAAGAAGGATCACCACGCAGTGATGGCTGAAGATCTGCAGACCAAGGACGCGAGCTCCGCCGCATGGAAAATGCAGCATCCCCGCGCCATCTATTTCCTCAATCAGACGAGCCACGCGGTGCGAAGCCGGTTCGAAATGGCGCTTGCTCCACTGCAGATAACCCCGATTCAGTATACCGTCCTCAGCGTCATCGGAGCGCGCGACGGTCTGTCCTCAGCCGAACTTTCCCGCCGCTTCTTCGTCACGCCGCAGACGATGAATGAACTGATTGCAGGTCTGCAGCGGCGCAAACTCATCGTGCGCAAGGAAGATCCGGGCAACCGCCGGATACTCCGAATGAGCCTGACCGGGGAGGGCAAGCGGATGGTCGCGGCATGTGACACCGCGGCCGATGCAATCGAACGCGATGTCTTCTCCTTTCTTCCGCAGGAAACCTACGAGCAGTTCCGCGATCTCTGCCGGCTGATCGCCCGCAACCTACGTGAGCGCGACGAGGTACCAAAGCCGGAATGACGAATGCCGCAGCTTAAACGCTTTGAAAGCTGGACTGCTTACCGAAACAACCTCTCGACATAGCCGGCGCCGATGCCCACCTTCTCGTAGTGGTCGCGACAGAGGGCGATGTAGTTGTGAACATCGAAGAACCCATTCGGTTCGCCTTGTTCGTCCAGCCAAATCAGCGGACCTTTGACCTGGAAAAATACCTTCATGGGCTGTTCGTGCTCATAAGCCACGAGTGTGTGCCCTTCACCAGGCGTCTCGTATACGAAATCGCCCGCGGTTGCCGTCCAGTCATGCTCCAGATAGCCCCACTTGCCGGAGATGGTGTAGGCGAATACCTCGTGCGGATGGTAATGACGGTTCACCAGCCCTGCTTTCTTGGCCATCAGAATATCGCACCATTTGTTCTGCGTCGGCGAGATCCATAAGGGCCGAGAAGAGACGGTGTCCGTGAAGGGCACATAGTAACGCTCGTCTTCGGTGGGAGCATTGTTGACATAGACCTCCGGCAGCGCGTCCGGTTGAAATACCTTGGTGAGCGGTGCAAGATCCTTCCAGAATTCCGTAGTCGCGAGTTCAGGCATGGTTTCCTCCTGTTTGGTTGGTCTTCAGACGCTCATGCCGCCATCGACCATCAGCGTCGTGCCGGTGACGAAACTCGATTGGTCGGAAGCGAGATAGAGAAGCGAGCGGGCAATCTCGTCAGGCGTGCCATGGCGACCAAGCGGGATCATGGCGTTGAAGAATTCCGTCCCGTCGCGCCCGATCACCTCACCCAAGCCCTTTTCGACATCCTGTTGAAAGGAATTGTCGATCGGGCCAGGATGGATGGAATTGACGCGAATTCGTCGAGGCGCGAGCTCCTTGGCGAGGCAGCGCATCAAGCCCACCTGGGCGTGTTTGGCGGTGATATAGGCGTAGACGCCCGGATCACCGCGAAACGCGGCGACCGACGAGGTTATGACAATCGATCCCCCGTCGTTCATTTCCGGAACCGCGTATTTTGCCGCAAGGAAAGCCCCCTTCACATGCACTTCCTGGACGCGATCGAAAACGTCCTCCGGATAATCGTCAATCGGAGCAACCCGGCCGAAATTGCCGGCGTTGGAGACAAGCACGTCAATCGGCCCAAAACGCGTAACGGTTTTTGCGACATAAAGTGCGGCATCCGCTGGCCGCGAGACGTCGCCAGCGACGAGTTCGATCCTGTCTTGCGGAAGACCTTCAGCCGCCTGTTCCAATCTCTGCATGGAAAGATCGACAAGGGTGACCTTGGCGCCTTCTTTCAAAAACAGTCTGGCGGCGGCTAACCCGAGGCTGCCTGCTCCACCGGTGATGACGCAGGTCTTGCCTTGCAATATCGGCAAAGCGGCCTCCGCCATCAAATCGGGTAATGGATGTGACCGTCTTGCACGGTGATCCACCGCAATTCGGTAAATTCCGCAATGCCGGCCTTGCCCCCGAAGCGGCCGTAACCGGAATCCTTGACGCCGCCGAACGGCATTTGCGCCTCGTCGTGGACAGTCGGACCATTGACATGGCAAATGCCGGATTCGATACGGCGTGCTACGTTCATGGCGCGGTTGACGTCGCGGCCGAAGACAGCGGCGGAGAGCCCATATTCCGTGTCGTTTGCCACCCGTACCGCCTCGTCTACCGATCCGACCCGAACAACCGAAGCAACCGGACCGAAGCTTTCCTCGCCATAGATGCGCATGGCGGGCGTCACACGGTCGAGCAGCGTCGCATCCATGATGGTGCCTTCGATATTTCCGCCGGCGGCCAATACAGCCCCCTTGGAAACAGCATCATGCACCAGCGCTTCCACGCGTTGCGCGGCGCGAAGGTCGACCAGGGAACCGAGGGGGGAATCGCTGCGGCGCGGATCTCCCGCTTTCAGCGTCCGCACCTTGGCGGCCATGGCCTCGACGAAGACGTCAGCGATCTTTTCGTCAACCACCAGCTTCTCGGTCGACATGCAGATCTGGCCCTGATTCATATAGGCCCCGAAGGCGGCCGCTGCCACCGCCTCGTCGATATCCGCGTCGTCCAGAACAACGAAGGGGGCCTTGCCGCCGAGTTCCAACAGCGCTGGTTTGAGATAACGGCCGGCGGTCTCGGCGATAATGCGGCCGACCCGTGTGGAACCGGTGAAATTGATCCGGCGCACGGCGGGATGAGCAATCAGGGCCTCGACGATCTCGCCGGCATCGTCGGGTGCGTTGGAGATGGCGTTGAGCACACCTTCCGGCAAGCCGGCCTCGTGCAGTGCGTCGACGATCAGCCGATGCGTCCTTGGGCAGATTTCCGAGGTTTTCATGACGACCGTGTTGCCGCAGGCCAACGGCATGGCGATCGAACGCACACCCAGGATGACCGGGGCGTTCCAGGGCGCCATGGAGAGCACAACTCCGGCCGGTTGGCGCACGGCCATTGCAAGACTGCCGGGCCGGTTCGAAGGAATGACCTCACCGGTAATTTGCGTCGTCATGGCCGCTGCCTCCCGCAGCATATCGGCGGCCAGCATGACGTTGAACATTGCCCAGCCTGCAGTCGCACCGGTTTCCGCGGCCATGGCCGCGACGAAATCCTGTGCCCGCTCCTGCAGCTTGTCGGCG
This sequence comes from Hyphomicrobiales bacterium, assembly GCA_900469955.1. Taxonomy (GTDB): domain Bacteria; phylum Pseudomonadota; class Alphaproteobacteria; order Rhizobiales; family Rhizobiaceae; genus Neorhizobium. Next base: position 52,288 of record UBYX01000008.1, read on the forward strand.
GCGGCGTTAAGGATCCGGCGGCGCTGACCAGGACCGATGGCTGCCCAGGCGGGAAATGCCTTTGCGGCTGCATTGGCCGCCTGGCGGGCATCGTCCACGCTCGCAGCCGCAACTGTCGAGGCCACTTCACCAGAAATCGGATTGAGCCGGTCGAACCGACGGCCTCCGGTCGCTTCCACTTCTGCGTTATTGATCTTCAGGCCTAACATATCCATGGATTTCTCCTTTTCTCGAAAATGAAATCAGTGCGGCGCGCCAAGGAAGGCGCGCTGGACGGCTGCATCTCCCATGAGCGCCGACGCGGTGTTCTCGCCGTTGATGCGGCCGGCTTCGGCCAGATAACCACGGTCGGCTATCGACAAGCTCATTTTCACGTTCTGCTCCACGATCAAAAGCGCCAGACCCCGCTCGCGGATGCGCCCCAGGCTTTTGAACAGCTCGCCGACAATCAGCGGAGCGAGCCCGAGGCTCGGTTCGTCCAGCATCAGAAGCTCCGGCTTTGACATCAGCGCACGTCCGATTGCCACCATTTGCTGTTCGCCCCCCGACATGGTGTTGACGTATTGTGCGCGGCGTTCCTTCAACTTGGGAAAGAGGTCGTAGACGAATTCCCTGCTATCCTTTGCATCCGCGCGGGCACGTCGGGCATAGGCGCCAAGCGCCAGGTTCTCCTCGACAGTCAGATCTCCGAAGACACCCCTTCCCTCCGGCACCAGGGCAATGCCGGTCTCTACCACCTGGTGTGCCGGTCTGCCGGTGATGACCCTTCCATCGAAGGACACGATTGCGCCTTCGTCCGGTTTCGTCAGACCCGCTATGGACTTGAGGAGCGAAGACTTGCCCGCGCCATTGGCGCCAAGAATAACGACCGTCTCGCCTTTGCCGACCCGGATCGAAACCCGGTTCAGCGCGACGTGGCGCCCGTAATGGAGGGAAAGATCGGCCACTTCAAGCATGGGCGTCTCCCAGATAGGCGGTGATGACTTCCCGATCCGCAAGCGCCTCAGCCGTCGGCCCGTCCGCGATCTTGCGGCCGGCATTCATGACGACGCAGCGACTGCAGAGCGCCCGAATGGCGTCCATCACATGTTCGACCATCAGGATCGTGACACCGCGTTTACGGATGGTATCGATGAGCTCGATACCCGTGCGCAGCTCGGTGGGATTGAGGCCAGCCAGCCATTCATCGAGCAGCAGCAGTTCCGGCTCCAGAGCCAATGCGCGTGCGAGTTCCATCCGCTTTTGGTCGATATAGGTAAGCTGCTGCGCCAGCTGGTTCGCCCGATGAGCGAGGCCCACTTCATCGAGCCGCGACAAAGCCTCTAGGCGAGCGGTATCGCCCCAAAGTCTCCGCCGCCCGAAAGCAAGGGCGGCGATGACATTTTCGGCCACAGTCAACGATGGCAGGCCGCGTACCAGCTGAAAAGTTCGGCTGACGCCCTTCAGCGCAATACGATTGGGAAGGAGGCCGGAAATAGTCTCGTTGCCGAGCGCGATCGTGCCGCTGGTGGGCGGGAGGTGACCGGAAATCATGTTCATCACGGTGGTCTTGCCGGAGCCATTCGGGCCGAGGAGGCCTACCACCTCACCCTTGGCCACCGAAAAGGAAACCGCATTGACCGCCGCCAGTCCGCCGAAGCGCTTGGTGAGACCATTGATCGTCAGGAGCTCGCTCATTCAGCCACCGCCGGCAGGTTCTTGACCCCGCTCTTGCGCCACCGCCTCCAGTTCTCTTCCACGAAGGCGAGCACACCGCGGGGCAGAACGAAAACGATGGCTATGAAGACGAGACCAAGGATGATGGAGTAATGGTTTGGAAAATTGGCCGACAGCCATTCGAAGAGCATGAAGAGAGGTACCGCACCAAGCAGCGGCCCGGTCAGCCGGTTCGCACCGCCCAGCAAGGCCATGATCAGCGTCAGGAAAGAGACCGTCGGGTTGAAGGCGATCGTCGGCTCGACATAGGTCCAACGAGGCGCCTGTATCGCACCCACGAGCGTGATCAGCACCGCGGAAACGGCAAACAACGCAAGCTTCACCCGGGCAATGTCGATGCCGCAATGGGACGCAACCACCTCGTCGTCGCCGATGACTTTCAAGGCAAGACCGATACGACTGCGGCCAATCCCCCAGGATATCAGAAAGGCAGTCGTCGCCAGCGCCAGGAGCTGCCAGTAGATGCCTTCCGGCGTCACCGGAAGGAAGATGTAGCGCCCAAGCGTGCCGGTGACGTTAACCTCATACCAGGTAACGAGCTGGCGAATGAGTTCTGCGAGGCCGAAGGTGAAGATGACGAAGTAGACGCCGGCAAGACGCAGCGTCGCGAGGCCGACCACCAGCGCCACGGCAAGTCCTATCGCGCCGGCAACAGCAAGCAGCAACGGGTAGGCCATGTTTTCGCTGAAGACCGCGACCGTATAGGCGCCGATGCCGAAAAACGCGACAGTGGCGAGCGATACATATCGCGTCGGGCCGGAGAATAGCGCCCAGGCGGTGGCAAGGGTGACATAGCCAAGCATGCCGATGCCGAGGGTGATGCCGTAAGAGCCGGCGATGAACGGAACGTATGCGAGCACCGCAACGACCAAGGCAAAGACAAACACGGAAAGAAGCGCGCGGCTCATCGCATCAGCCTCCCGAACAGGCCTGCCGGACGCCACAACAACACCGAGAGGAAGATCGCGTAGGTCGCTGCAAGGGTCAGCCCCGGATCGACGTATGTCGCGACAAAGGTCTCCACCAGACCAAGGATCAAGCCGGCGGACAAGGCACCGATGAGATTGCCGACGCCACCCATGATCACCACAATCAGCGCCTTCATGGTAAACACCACGCCGCTCGTGGCCGTAAACGTCTGGTACATCGAGATGACGACACCGCCGGCTGCCGCCAGCCCGCTGCCGAGGGCGAATGCGAGCCGCGCGGCGCGGTTGACGTCAATACCGACCAGCGGCGCCGCGCCAGGGTTGACCGCAACGGCACGCAGCGCGGTGCCCCAGAGCGTCCGGGTGAGAAGCAGATAGAGGCCGCCGCCGAAGACGACGGCCAGAATGAGCGCCAGCACACGGTTTGCCGCAAGTGTGGTGCCAAAGATCGTAACCGGATCATTCAGATAGCTGTAGCTGGTGAAGTTGGCGCCGAAGGTGACCAACATAACGCCCTGAAAAACAAAAAGCAGACCGAAGGTTGCGAGGATGGAGTCTATTTCCAGGCTCGCCTTGTCGCGAGCCCGGGCGACCAGCGGAGTCATCATCGCCCCGTATATGACGTAACCAAGCGCGAAACCGGCGGGCACGGCGATCAGCAGGCCAGCGACCGGATTTAACCCCAGCGTCGAGAACATCACATAGGCGAGAAAGGCGGCGGAGATGATCATCTCGCCATAGGCAAGATTCATGATGCGAGCGATGCCGTATTGGAGCGTCAACCCCATGGCGACGAGCGCATAGGTTCCGCCGAGCACCAGCCCGGACAACAGTGCCGCGACAAGCATCGAGCAGCCTCCTTCGTTCAAATGCAGTGGGCGAAGCCGCGAGCGGTCGGCCCACGGCTCCGAGAAATGAAGCCGCCGGCTTATTTCTTCTTCCAGTCGCCGCGCGGCAGGATGACCTTGCTCGCGCCGTTACGGTCGGCAGGCATGACGCCAACGAACTGGCCGTTCTGCCATTGGCCGGTCCACCAGAGCTGGCGAAGCTGGTTGTTCTCGAACTTGGTTTCCCCCAGCACTGTCTGGAACGCGCCCGATGCAAGCTCGGCAGAGACGGCCGCCTTGTCGAGACCCTTGCGCTTGATCGCCTCCTGGAGCATCTGCAGGCTGGCATAGGTAATGACACTTCCCCAGTAGTCGGGAGCCACGCCCGTCACCGCCTCATGACGCTTGCGGTACTCGGCGTTCATCTTGTTGTTCGGATCGATGCCGCCGAGGCTCATGATGCCTGTCGCGTTTTCGCCGTTGTTCTTGCCGTAGACCGGAAAGCCGGTGCCAACGCCGAGATAGAGAATTTTCGGGCTGAAGCCGGCCACCTGGGCTTGCTGGGTGAGCGCAAAGGTTTCCGGCGGGTAGGAAAAGGCGACGAATGCGTCGGCGCCACTTGATTTCGCTTCGTTGATCATCGGCGAGAAGTCGGACGTGGCGCCGGGATAGGTCTTGTCGTAAACCACTTCGATGCCGGCTTTCTTAAAGGCGGGCCGTGCTGCGGTGACGAGGTCGATGCCGAAACCGTCGGCAACCGAAATCATCGCGACCTTGCCGTTGACTGTGCCAGCCTTCTTCGCATCGGCAAGGATCGAGGCGAGGGCGTTCGCATAGTCATGGCCGCCGCCGAGCATCCAGAAGCTCTTCTTCCATCGCTTGACGAAATCCGGTGCCTTGTCGGTGACGGCGGAAACAGCGAGTTGCGGATAACCGTGCCGGTCAAAAAGCGGTGCCACGGCAAGATTGAAACCGGTGCCCCAGGGAACGAGGATGAAATCCACCTTGTCCTGGGTCGCGAGGCGCTCGACGGCGCGAACGACTTCTTCGGCCGACGAGCGGTCATCATACTCGATGACTTCGATCGGCAGCTTCTTGCCGTCCGGCAATTCCAGGCCACCGGCGTCGTTCACGTCCTTCACCCACAGCTTGTAATTCGGCAGCGTCGTGATGCCGGCACCGCCGGCATTGCCGCCGGTCTTGGAGATCGCATACCCGATCTTCACCGATGTCCGGTCCTGGGCCATGGCGGCGCCGGTCATGCCCGCCAAAAGGCCGGTCGCGGCAACCGTGCCGGCAAGCGCCATCGCTCGCAGGACGCGCCTGCGCTCTAGGTTTTTCATGATTCTCCTCCCGATTGGGCCTGCTCCCCACAGGCCGTTTCTGCCAGCGCCCTGCGACCCGGTCTGTATCTCCCGCCGAGTACAATCGCCAACTGTCACAAAGATAGGCCCGAGGACCTACCGATGGGAATAGACTTTTAGCGGAGATATTTGTACTTTTCGGGGAAGAGGTCCCTCGAACCATGCCTGTCATTCCGCCAGTCAAAAATGCTGCACTGCATGTACCAGCGCCCCCGCCTGCCTCAATCGAGGCCCGCCTCTTTCATGGCGCGCTCTCCCATTCCGAATGGACCTTTCGCGGAACCCGCAATCGTATCTTCCTGATCGGCTCGGGAGCAGCCCATATCCGGCTTGGGCGCCGGGAAGTCCCCCTTGCCGGCCCAGCGATCGTCTGGGCTCCGGCCGGTGAAAAGGGATCCATCCTGTTTGACGCAGGCGCGGAAGGTGCATCGCTCGCGGTGCCAGACGTTACGCTCGGTTCCGCAATGCCGACTGGGGCCGTCTTTGCCCAGGTGCGTGAAGCGATCGCTCGTCCCATTCTTGGCACTCGTCTGCCATTTCCGGAGGCACGGCGGATGCTCAGCACCATCGCGACCATCGAGCAGGAATTGAAGGCGGGGGAACCGGGAGCTCAGGAGGTGATCCGCCACCACCTGGCACTCTTGTTGCTTGCCATCTGGCGCCTGGCGGAACCGGCCGCCGACCAGCCACAGCCCTCGCCCCGCGCCATCGTGCGCGGCTTTGTGCATTTGGCGGAATTACATATCCGCGACCACTGGACGATTCCGGATTACGCCAATGCGCTCGGCGTCACGACCGACCGCCTGACGAGCGCCATTCGGCGCGCTACGGGGCGCACGCCCATGGAGATCGTCCATGGACGGCTTATGGCCGAGGCCGCGATCTTGCTGGACGGCTCCGCCCTGCAGATCGCCGAGATCGCCGAAGCGCTGGGATTCAAGGATGCTGCCTACTTCAGTCGGTTCTTCAAGCGCATTGCCGGCGTCTCCCCGCGCGCCCATCGGCAGGGAGTGGCACTCAAGAAAATACGGCCCGAAACGAGCTATGCCGCCTGGCCGTGAGCCCTCTTCAAAGGGCTCGCCCGACTGCCCTGTCATTTTCGATGCGTGTGACGCAGCCCGCGAGCTTGGCCAACAGCAGGTCGAAATCGATCGGTTTGGTCAGATAATCCGCCGCGCCGGCACGTAGGCCAGTCAGCACGTTTTCCTTGTCCGTCAATGCCGTCAGCAGGATGAAGGGAATGTTGGAAAGCTCTGGGTGATTGACTTGAATTTCGGCCAGCAATTGCTGCCCATCCATGATCGGCATCGAGATGTCGCAGATGACGATATCGGGCCAATGGGACAGGATGACCTCGAGTCCCTCCTGCCCATTGGCAGCCTCCAGCGTCTTGAACCCGGCATCCGTCAGTTCCTCGACGATCAACTGGCGAATGTCAGCTTCGTCATCGATGCAAAGTACGGTCATCATTGGGGCATTTCCTTATGCTGCCTGTTTGACAAGGTTGGCGAGGGGACCGTCGGTTGGGAGCGCAACCGTGAAGGTCGTTCCTTCGCCAAGGGTGCTTTCGACTGAAACCGAGCCGCCATGAAGGTCGATAATCTGCTTCACGATATTAAGGCCGATGCCGGTGCCTGCAATACCGCTGGCGCTTCGGGCTCGGTAATAAGGCTGGAAGAGTTTGGGTAGGTCCTCGGCATCCATGCCGATGCCTTCGTCGGCAATAGACACAAAGGCCATCTGGTCCTGCGTCCAGGCGGTGATATGGATGTCCGGTGCCTGTGGCGCATATTTGGCGGCGTTTGACAGCAAGTTGGTGATGACCTGCTCGATCGCCGCACGATCCGCGAAAATCGTCTGGGGCAATTTGATCAGATCCCTATGGAAGACATGTGAGTTACGGATCTCGGATTGACGTCCACAACAGCTCTCGATCAAATCCACCAGTGAAAACCGCTCCAGCTTTATTTCCGCCTTCCCGGTTTCCAGCCTGCCTGCGGACAATATGCTTTCCATCAGATCAACCATGCGAAGCACGGCGGAACGAATCTGCGCCGATTTTTCAGCAACGTAACCGGGTTTGCTGCCGGCCTTGGCGCGCGACAGGCGCTGGGCCGCGGCATCGATGATGGCAAGCGGGGTGCGAAATTCATGGGAGGCCATTGCGACGAACTGGCGCTGCAGGGCATTCACATGACGTTCCTGTGCCAAAAGCCTGTCGAGTTCTTCCCGCTGTCGTTCGATTTCCATTGTCCGAAGCTTGACCGTCTCCTCGAGCTCGTCGCGATGGCGCATCAAGGCGAGCCGGCTTTCCGACAGATCGACCGAGGTCTTGTGCAGACCTCGGCCAAGGAAGATCACTACGCCCATCGCTACGACGACGCCTGCAAGACCGGCGGGCGCGATCTGTTCAATCAGCATCATGCCCGGACGGATCGGCTCCCAGACCAGATACCCCAGAGTTTGCCCGGCTGTCGAATGGATCGGAATGGTCGCGAGAGACGACGGCGCCGCGCCGGCATAACGCAATTTGTCGAGCCTTGCATAGCGCGCTATCTCACCGACAACGGCGCTGTCGAGGAATTTTACGGCAACGGTGATATATTCCTGTCCCGGGACAAGAGAAACTTTGTCCGAATTCGGCACGATCGGTCTTGCGCTGACAACCGCGGGATGTCCGTCGATATCAACGATCTTGGTCTCGAAGATCTCGGCGATTTCCGGTTGAGCGGCATTTTCCGGCGCCATCCGCTTGCGAAGGACCCCCCGGACGGTTTCCCTCAGTGCCGACACCGTCTCAGCATCGTTGAGAAATGTAGGAACGGGGATGTCCTTGCCGTCCCGCACGACATAAGCCAGTTCGTCTTGCGGATTGAACACATAAGTCCGGTCATGACCGAAATATTGGTGCATCCAAATGCCGAGATTGTAGGTAACCCATTCGCGGGGCCCGGTGGGCGCGAAAAGAACGGCATCATCCCAGGTGGTGACGCTCTCCAACTCGCGCGCCACGGCCCTCACCTGCTCGTCAAGACCATGCTTGACGAAGTCCTTCTGCCGCTCCAGGGCGATGTCATCGACCTTTGCCGACGCAAACCAGGCAAAGCCAGCGATCAAGACCGCAGCAAGTGCCGTTAGCAATGTGAGCACGAATGTGACGTGCGATTTGATCCGATTGTGCTGCTGCATATCCGCCGCTTTTGCTTCGACGCATCATTCGCGCCAAAATATTACGTTACCCTAAATTTTGAATGCTAAGGTTGAGCATCCACCCGGCTCCAGCCCCAGGTTTAGAGCTGGCAGGTAGGCATCACGGCGGGATTTGGGTTCTTTGCGATCAGTCTACAGCCAGGACGCCGGATCCTTCGGCAACCGCCCCTCCGGATCGATGACCTTGAGCTTAGGAGATCCGGTAGCGTTCCAGCGCCAGAGCGCAACGCAGGTGCCGCCCGGCGACATGAAGGATGGATAGACGACGCCATCGAAACCTGATTCCATCAGCCTTTCCCTGAGGGCGTGGGTAGCTGGCAGCCGCCCGGCATCCAGGTCGACCCGCCATTCGCACTGGTGTATAGTCGTTTCGGTGCCGAATTCCGCCAGAGCGGCGGGATTGGTGAGATCCGCCAGTCGCGCGCCTTCGAGCCGTAGCTGGGCGATCAGGGCCGGATGTTGGACGAAGCCCTGGTTATATTCGGCCCATGCAGTGGACAATTCGCGTGCGGCGTAGATGGTCGCCGCGCCAACAGGATTCCAACGCCCGCCGAAACGGGCCGCGCCCTCCCCGGAAAGCGGCGCATGAGCCCAGCGCGGCACATAGGCTCGCCACAGCACCAAGGGGGAAGAACCCACGTCAGGCATAGACGCCGGAGCGCACCGCTTCCAGATAGGCAAGCACCTTGTCCGCCTTACCCTCGCCCACCAGGTCATAGGCGGTCTTGCCGGCCCATCCAGGGATAGGCTGATGTTTGAACCAGATTGCTGCGCGGTTTTCGTCTCCCGCCATCTCGCTTGCCATCGCAAGAATACGCACCACGGGGCTCAAGGCGGCATCCACCTTGCGAGCTCCGCTTTTGGCGGTCAGCGTGTTACGGGCAACGCCAATCAGCTTTGCCAACTCCGCATGGGTAACGCCCAGCAGGTCAGACACCCGCCGCGGCGAGAGGAAGGGGGATTGCGGGGCACCAAAGGACGCCGCCCCCACTTCAAAGGCATGGGCAGACATTGAGCGCATTCCCTTCAGATTTTGACATCTTACAGCTCAATATGATCGCAAATGGTGGTCCTTTCAAGATCAATCCTGCTGCGCCATCGATCGATCAAAAGGAGTTGAGTTTTGCGGATCGACAAGAGGCCCTACATAAGCCGGGGCTGGCCAGGAGGATCCCGTTTTGCAGTTCCATCATCTCGTCGCACCCTTTGTCGTGCTTCTGGCTCTTTGCTCTCCGGTTCCCGGACAGCAGCAGCGGAACGCGGACGAACCACGCGAACAAAGCCACCAGACGGAACAAGGCGCCGCCGGCGGCATATTTGGGCTGTTTCCCGCTGACTCGACGAAGGAGCTTCTATTCAAGGGGCCTTCGGGAGAGATCCCATATAGGGTGACCACCGGCACACTCGATCTCTTCGGTCAGGACGGTAACCGCTCGGCAAAAATCTTTTATACCGCCTATGTCGCCAAGAACCGCGCCCCTGATCGCCCCCTCACCTTTGTGTTCAATGGTGGCCCTGGAGCTTCTTCTGCATATCTCCATCTGGGTCTGGTCGGCCCGCGGGTCCTCGAATTCGGGCAAAGCGGCGACAATGGCACGACGCCCACCCTTAAGGACAATCCGGAAAGCTGGCTGGCGTTTACAGATCTCGTTCTGATCGATCCGGTCGGGACCGGCTGGAGCCGTCCCGCCAACGACGACGCCGCAAAGAGCTTTTACGGCGTTCGCCAGGATGCCGACAGCCTAGCCAAAGCAATCGCTCTTTATGTGCAGAAAAACAACCGGCTCGAGGCCCCGAAATATCTATTGGGCGAGAGTTATGGTGGCCTGCGCGCTGCCAAAGTTGCTGTTTCGCTGAAAAACACGCAAGGGATCCTCACCTCTGGCATCATCATGCTGTCGCCATTGATCGAGGGGCGCTTCCTTGCCAATTCCGATGATCCCTTGAGCGCGGCACTGCAGCTGCCCTCGCTTGCAGCAGCCGAACTTGAGCGAAAAAATGAATTTACTCCTGACAAGCTCGTCGAAGCCGAGCGGTTCGCGATGCACGACTATCTTTCCTCGCTCGCAGGCCCCTTTCCCACCGGGCCGACTGCCGATGCGCTTTATAGCCGGGTTGGCGCACTTACAGGCATTTCGAAGGAGGCGATTGCCCGTACACGCGGCTTTGTTGGCGAAATCTATGCCAAGCAGACGGCGGGCGACGGTCGCGTCGTCAGCCCCTATGACGCATCCTACGCAGTACCCGATGCCTATCCGGAAGACGCCTACAGCCGCAATGACGACCCGATACTCGATGGTTATACACGTGCCTACGGCTCTGCATTCGCCGCCTATGCGCGCAATGAACTGGGTTTTGCAAGCGACATGACCTACAATCTCCTGAATGAGGAGGTGAACCGCCGCTGGGAATGGAACGGCGGGCATGGGGGAGACAGCCGCGCGCTCATCAGCGCCTCTACCGATATTCGCGACCTGCTCTCGACCATTCCCACTTTCCGGGTGATGATCGCCCACGGCTACAGCGATGCCCTGACGCCTTATGGCGCCAGCCGCTATGTCATCGATCACCTGCCGCCGGCACTCGCAGCGGGCAGAGCTGAGCTTCAACTATATCGGGGCGGGCATATGTTCTACACGCGCCCGGATTCCAGACAGAGTTTCGCGACGAATGTAAGGACTTTCTACGAAGCTAAGCCCTCTAATTGAAACCCGTGCCAAGCGGCCCGAGAACGTATCATGTGGGCTAGAGGAGGCCAGGATGTCAGAGGCATTGGTGAATGTCAGATACATGGTCGATGATGTCGAAACTTCGGTACGGTGGTACACGGAAAATTTCGGGTTTGCGCTGCTTTCCAGTCATCCACCGGCTTTCGCCGACGTGAAGCTCGGGTCGTTGCGATTGTTGCTCAGTGGCCGGACAAGCTCTGCGAGGCGGCCCATGTCTGACGGGGAAGTGCCTCATCCGGGCGGATGGAACCGTATCCATCTCGTCGTGGACGATCTGGCGAAGGAGGTGGCGCGGCTGAAGACGGCCGGCGTCAGCTTCCGCAACGACATTGTAACGGGGCCGGGAGGCTCGCAGATCCTGGTTATCGATCCTTCCGGAAATCTGATCGAACTTTTCCAGCCCGCCTGACGTCAATGTCGGGAGGCCTCAGTTGCTCATGACTGGGCCACCTGGTCCGGCGCGCTCCTTGAGCGCGTTCGCCGCACAAGGCAAAGCCGCCACTGGCTCAGGCATGAGCCTTTCCCTGCGGAGCGGGAGGGAAAGGCGAAAAATTCAGGCACGCTCCAGCGCTACAGCAATCCCCTGTCCGACGCCGATGCACATGGTCGCGAGCGCGTATTTACCCTTGCGAATGGCGAGCTCGAGCGCGGCCGTACCGGAAATGCGGGCTCCCGACATGCCGAGGGGATGACCAAGCGCAATCGCACCACCATTGGGGTTGATATACTCTGCATCCTCCGCAAGCCCGAGCTCGCGCAGAACCGCAATCCCCTGGCTGGCGAACGCCTCGTTCAACTCGATGACGTCGAAATCTTTCGGCGTCAGCTTCAACAGAGTGCAAAGCTTCTGCGTCGCCGGCGCCGGGCCGATACCCATCACGCGGGGCGGCACGCCGGCGGTGGCGCCGCCCATGATACGGGCGATCGGGGTGAGACCGTATTTCCTGGCGGCGGCTTCAGAAGCGATGATCAGCGCCGCCGCGCCGTCGTTGACGCCGGACGCATTGCCCGCCGTTACCGTGCCGCCCTCGATCTTGTTGACCGGTTTCAGCTTGGCGAGCGCCTCAATCGACGTCGCTCGCGGATGTTCGTCCCTGCCGACTACAATCGGGTCGCCCTTCCGTTGCGGCACGGTGACCGGGGTGATTTCCTTGTCGAGCCTGCCGTTTTCCTGAGCAGCCGCCGCCTTCGCCTGCGAGCGCACTGCAAATGCGTCCTGATCCTCGCGGGAAACCTTGTAGTCGATCGCCACATTGTCGCCGGTCTCCGGCATGGAATCGACGCCGTACTGCTTCTTCATCAGCGGGTTGACGAACCGCCAGCCAATCGTGGTGTCGTAGATCTCGGCATTGCGGGAAAAGGCAGACTCCGCCTTCGGCATCACGAAGGGCGCCCGGCTCATGCTTTCGACGCCACCGGCAATCATTAATTCAGCCTCACCCGCCTTGATAGCGCGGGCGGCAGTGATCACGGCATCCATGCCCGAGCCACAAAGCCTGTTCATCGTCGTCCCGGTTAACGAAACCGGCAGTCCGGCCAGCAGGACCGCCATTCGCGCGACATTGCGGTTGTCCTCCCCCGCTTGGTTGGCGCAGCCATAGATCACGTCGCCGACCGCCTCCCAGTCGACCGAACGGTTGCGCTCGATCAGGCTTTTCAGCGGAATGGCGGCAAGATCGTCCGCACGGACCGAAGACAGCGAGCCGCCGAAGCGGCCGATTGGAGTGCGGATATAGTCGCAGATAAAAGCTTCGGTCATCATCTCTCCCTAGAGTTCCGGCACGACCAGATCGGCTACAGGCCCTTCGATATGAAGCTGCGCACCGGTCATCGCCTGCAGTTCGTCAACCGTCATTGCGGCCAGTTTTTCGCGCAGGACGAAATGGCCGTTCACGACGTCGACGACGGCATGGCTCGTGTATACACGGGTTATGCAGGCAACCCCGGTTAGAGGGAAGGTGCATTTTTCGACCAGCTTCGGCTCACCGTTTTTTGTGACATGTTCAGTGATCACCGATACCTGCTTTGCGCCATGTACAAGGTCCATGGCTCCGCCGACAGCCGGTACGCCCTTGGAACCCACCCGCCAGTTGGCGAGATCACCGTTTTGGGCCACCTGAAGGGCGCCGAGAATGGCAACGTCGAGATGACCGCCGCGCACCATGGCGAAACTATCGGCGTGATGGAAGAAAGCTGCGCCCGGTTTCAGCGTTACCGCCTTTTTCCCGGCGTTAATGAGGTCCCAGTCCTCCTGACCGGCAGCCGGCGCTTCACCAAAATTCAGGATGCCGTTTTCCGTATGGAAGTTTGCCTGCCGCCCCGGCGGCTGGTAGCGCGCGACCATTTCGGGGAAACCGATCCCGAGATTAACATAGGCACCGTCGGCAATATCCTGTGCGGCACGCCAGGCGATCTGAGCATTGGAAAGCTTGATATCTTCCCGGGTATTGATGGGGCGGGTATCGATGGTCATACGTAGGCCACTCCGGCTCGAATGAGTTCTTCTTCCTGCTGGGGGTTTTCCACCTCGACGACCCGATCGACGAAAATGCCGGGCGTCACGACATGCTCGGGATCGATCCTGCCAGCCTGCACTATCTTCGAGACCTGCACGATGGTTTTGGCCGCCGCCATGCACATCAGCGGATTAAAATTGCGGGCGGCCTTGTTGTAGGTCAGGTTGCCGTAGGTGTCACCGAGATGCGCCTTGACGATCGCGAAATCAGCCCTCAGCCAGCGCTCCTGCACATAATGCCGGCCGTCAAATTCGGCGATCACCTTCCCTTGCGCAAGCTCGGTCCCATAAGCGGTCGGTGTGTAGAAGGCCGGAATGCCGGCGCCGCCGGCGCGGATACGCTCCGCTAGGGTCCCCTGCGGCACCAGTTCAAGATCGATCTCGCCCGCGAGATATTTGTCCGTGAAAGCGCGCGGATCGGACGATTTGGGAAACGAGCAGATCATCTTCCGGACCATGCCCGCGTCGATCATCGCGGCTATGCCAATGCGCCCGTTGCCGGCGTTGTTGTTGACGACCGTGAGGTTCTTCGGGCCTTTGTCTATCAACGCGTGAATGAGTTCTATCGGCGCACCGGAGCCGCCGAAACCACCGATCATGACGGTAGCCCCGTCATGGATTTCGGAAACGGCTTCCGCCAGGCTCCCGACTGTTTTGTCCATCTTGGTCTCGCTCCCGTGGTCTGAGATCGAACCATTAGCTTGTGAGGGTGGCTCGAGGTCAAGGCCCCGTGTGCGTTATTTGATATTTGTTCATATAACGCACACCTATGGACGGGAAGGTGACCCGTTGCGGTTACGCGGAAAAGCGGTTTCAGCCCGTGATGCGGAATCCACTCGGTCTCTCTGCAAGTTCGGTCGGCTGCGTCTCAACATCGGAGACTAACGCCGCAGAGGGGCCGCGCCAGAAACGTTCGATCATGATCGATACCGCACTGCCAGGCCCCACAATCAAAGCGGCGACAGATCCATCCATAGAGTTGCGAACCCAGCCGGTCAGACCGAGCTGCACCGCTTCGTCCCGCGCCCACACACGGAAGCTCACCCCCTGGACTTTGCCTGTGATCCGCACCAGGACGGCTTCATATTCGTCGGACATACCTGCCTCCTCTACGGCAACGATTCTGATATGGCGCCGCCGGGACCGCAAGAGCATGCTCAACGAGTATTCGGTCGCCTCCGGCAGCCACCTGAAAAGCCACCGGTCTATAAAAGCCAAGACCGCACCGATCGCTACGATTTTGACTGCTTTCAAGGCAATCTGTGACAGGGAAAAATAATGCGTTAAATGAAAACGGGGCATGGCAGGGATTCAATCATGCGGGAAACGGATTTTGTCGGCGGCTTTGCGAAAGGCCTGCGCGTGATCGAGGCTTTCGGCCAAACAAAGCCGCGTCTGTCGATCGCCGACGTGTCGAAACTGACGGGGCTCGACCGGGCAACCGCCAGGCGTTGTCTGCTGACGCTCGCCGAACTGGGCTACGCGGACTACGACGGGAAATTCTTTGCGTTGACGCCCAAGATCCTGAGGCTTGGTCATGCCTATCTTTCTGCGACCCCCTTGCCCCAAATCATACAGCCTTTTCTGGACAGGCTGGCGGAGGAAGTCCATCAGAGCGCGTCGGCGAGCGTCCTGGACGGGCCGGAGGTGGTTTATATTGCGCGGGCTTCCCAACAGCGCGTCATGTCGATCAACCTGATGCCAGGCAGCCGCCTCCCGGCTTATTGCGCCTCGATGGGGCGAGTATTGCTCGCAGCACGGCCCGATGAGGAAGTCCGGGCGCTGCTCGGCCAGACCACGCTCAAGGCCTTCACGCCCAATACCAAGACCGATCCTGATCTGCTGATGGAGGAGATCGCCCGAGTGAGGGCGCAGGGTTTTGCCGTAATTGATCAGGAATTGGAACTCGGCCTCTGCTCCATCGCCGTGCCCCTCGAGAACGGTCGTGGCCGTGTCGTTGCCGCACTGAACATCGGAGCCCCGGCGGCAAGCGTTGCAGCAACCGAGTTGGCCGGGCGCTTCCTGGCCCCGCTCAAAAGCATTGCACGCTCCCTGAGCCCTCTTCTGCCCTGATCCATCAAGATCATGAATCGATCCGCCGTGATCGATTCCATGAAGTCGTTGGACGACCGAATCGCCAGTTGCGATTCTGCCCCCATGACTGACGAACCGCTATTACTCACCCGTTGCGATGCCTCCCGCAACATGTACCGCTTCTATGCGCTGAACGTCGATGCCGATCTCTTCGACGGCGCTGCTCTGACCCGCAATTGGGGCCGCATCGGCACCAAGGGGCGTTTTTGCATCCAGCTTTTCGGCTCGCGTCTCGAGGCAGAGCGCCAATTTGCCATTGTCTTACGCCGGAAGCTGAAGCGCGGCTACGAACCAATGACAGCAAAGACAAACTCAAAGCGGATATCGGAGAACGACGAGCATCGGGGGAACCATCCGAGGCCCGGCTCCTGAACCTCGCTGCAAGCCCTCCCCGTACTGTTCAGTGCATACCGTTGACATTTTCCGCGCCGGGTATATAACCGCAAGTTGACTGGTAAGGCCAGTTGACCAGTGGCGCGCGGAGGAGCTCGGGCGTCGAGGGAGGACCTGAATGTTTTCGGTCATTGCACCGCGCCGCCTCTACAGGCAGGCGGCGGATCAGATGCGCACGCTTATCGAGCGGGGCGAATTTGCAGTGGGAGAACGGCTGCCCGCGGAGCGTGAACTCGCGGAAATGTTGCGCGTTTCACGGCCGACGGTTCGCGAAGCGCTGATCGTGCTGGAGGTGGAGGGTTTCGTAAACATCCGCATGGGTTCGGGCGTGTATATCTGCCGCCGGCAGGTGCCGGCCACCTCCGTTCCACCGGAAAATATCGAAGGCCCCTTCGAGCTGCTACGGGCACGTTCAATCGTCGAATGTGCCATTGCAGAGGAAGCGGCGCGCGCGGCGCGGCCTGACCACATTGCCACTCTCGATCAAAACCTGCGTGCAATGTCCGAGGCATTGGACGACCGACCGGTTGCTCTTGCCTTGGATCGCGGCTTTCATACCGCCGTGGCGGCCATCATCTCGAACGCAACGCTGGAGCGGTTCGTCGGTGAAATCCACGATATGCGGATGACACCTTATTTCGAAAAGCTCGCCGGCTATTTCGAGAACCGCGACACGTGGCGTAGCGCGGTTGAAGAACACCGGGCGGTCCGAAATGCGATCGCAGCCGGCGACCCCGAAGGTGCCCGCGCCGCCATGCGAAACCATCTTGAACTATCGCAGCAGAGATTGTCGCAGAGTTTTGCGGAGGAGCAGGACAAGATCTCTTCTGCCAAGCGGGGGCCAGCCGCCGCGAGATAGCATACCAACATCATTTGACTTCAACTGGGAGGATGAAAAGATGAAGTTCAAACTGACAGCAATCTTAGGTGCCACCGCCGCCATCATGGCGTCGGCTTTGACCGCACAGGCGCAGACGGTGCTGAAATGGGCGCATGTCTACGAGACCTCGGAGCCTTTCCATACGGAATCCGTCTGGGCAGCTGCAGAGATCAACAAACGAACCAACGGCCGCTATAAGGTCGAAGTCTTTCCGGCCTCGCAGCTGGGCAAGGAAGCCGACATCAACCAGGGCCTCAAGCTCGGCACGGTCGACATGATCATCTCCGGCTCCAGTTTCGCGGCCCGCGAGTACCCGCCGATCGGCGTCACCTATTTCCCCTATATCTTCCGCGATCCCAGCCATCTGATCGCCTATACCAAGAGCGACGTCTTCAAGCGTCTGGCAGAGGGATACGAAAAGGCTTCCGGCAACCACATCACCGCCGTCACCTACTATGGGACGCGCCACACCACATCGAACAAGCCGATCACCAAATGCGCCGACATGAAGGGGCTGAAGATCCGTGTTCCGGATGTTCCAGCCTATCTTGCCATGCCGCGCGCCTGTGGCGCCAACACGACGCCGATCGCCTTCGCGGAAGTCTATCTCGCGCTTCAGAACGGTACGGTAGAGGCTCAGGAAAATCCGCTGACCACCATAGAGGCCAAGAAGTTCTACGAGGTGCAGAAGAACATCGTTCTGACGGGCCACATCGTCGACCACCTCAATACGGTCGTTTCCAAGAGCAGGTGGGCGAGCTTGTCTGACGAAGACAAGAAGATCTTTTCCGAAGTCATGGCGGAGGCTGCGGAACGCGGCACCAAGATCATCGACGAGCGCGAAAAGGCCCTGGTTGCGAAGTTCAAGGGCATGGGCATAGCGGTCACGGAAGTGGACAAGGCCGATTTCGAAAAGACCGTGATGGAAAAGGCCAAGATGGAGGACTTCGGCTACAAGAAAGCCGATTGGGAGGCCATCCGCGCCATTAAATAATCGTGCAACGCCGCCGGCCTCTCACCCAGGGGCCGGCCTTCTCCCGCCATTGCCGGATGTCACGATGTCACAAGAAATCCATAGCCAGATTACCCCCGAAGAGATTGCCCAAACCTTTGAAGATACCGCGCCGACTGCGCATGCCTCCGACTACGGCTTGGAAGATTGGCTGACGCTCATAGTCTTCTGGTTGATGACGGGCTGCGTTTTCCTGCAGTTCTTCACCCGCTACGTCCTCAACGATTCCTATGCCTGGACCGAGGAGATCGCGATCAACTGCCTGATCGGCGTCGTTTTCCTCGGATCGGCGATGTGCGTACGGGTCTCGCGCCATATTCAGGTGGACGTGCTTTATCACTATCTGCCTGGCCCATTGGCACGGGCGCTATCGATCTTTGTCGATCTCGTCCGTATCGCCTTCTTCGCCTACGCCTGCTGGCTGATGTGGCGCTATGTCGAGATTGTCGCCCATGAACGCATGGTGACGATCGACCTGCCCCGAAACATCGTCTTCTACAGCGTCATGGCAGGCTTCGCCCTTATGCTCATCCGCTCCATCCAGGTTTTCGTCGGCAATCTGCGCCGCGGCTATTCCGTTCTCGAACGGCCTGAAATGTTCCAGAAGCTCGAGGACTGATCGTCATGTTGCTGCTCGTTGGTTCCTTCCTTGCCCTGATGCTCGTGGGCGTACCCGTTGCCATCTCCATGGCCGTAGCCTCGGTGCTCTACCTTGTCCTCTACGGCGTCGCTCCGGACATTATCGCTGCGCAGCGAATGATCGCCGGCGTCGAAAGTTTCCCCCTGCTCGCGGTTCCTTTTTTCATCCTTGCCGGCAATCTGATGAATTCGGCGGGCGTTACCGGACGTATCTATTCCTTCGCGGTTGCCCTCGTCGGCTGGATGAAGGGCGGCCTGGCACAGGTCAACATCATCGGTTCGGTCATCTTCTCGGGCATGTCCGGCACCGCACTTGCCGATGCCGCCGGCATCGGCACCATCGAAATCAAGGCAATGAAGGATCACGGCTATCCGGTCGAGGCAGCGGTCGGCGTAACTGCAGCCTCGGCAACGCTTGGGCCGATCTTCCCGCCGTCGCTGCCCTTCGTCATCTATGGCATGATGGCGAACGTCTCGATCGGAGCCTTGTTTATGGCAGGCATCGTTCCTGGCGTCGTCATGACGCTGCTGATGATGATCACGGTCGCGATTTTCGCCTTCATCAAGGGCTGGGGCTCGGACACGCCTTTCAATCTTCGCCAGCTCGGATCGGCATCCCTGGAAGTCGTCGTGGTCTTCGCAATCCCGTTGCTGATCTACCTGCTGATGTCTGCGGGCGTCTCCATGAATCTCGCTGTCGGCATCGCGCTGGTGGTCCTGCTTGCCATCGACTGGTACTTCGACTTCTCGGCTGTTCTGGCGCTGATGACGCCTGTCATCCTGATTGGCGGCATGACCATGGGCTGGTTCACGCCGACGGAAGCGGCGGTTGCGGCGGTTTTATGGTCGCTTTTCCTCGGCCTCGTGCGTTATCGAACCATGACGATGTCGACGTTGGCCCGCGCCACATTCGACACTATCGAGACGACCGCCTCGGTTCTGTTCATTGTCACGGCCGCATCGATCTTCGCCTGGCTCCTGACGGTCAGCCAGGCAGCGCAGATGCTTTCGGGTGCTATCCTGACGATCACCGACAACAAGTGGGTCTTCCTGATCCTCGTCAATCTTCTGATGCTCTTCGTCGGCTGCTTCCTGGATACGATTGCGGCGATCACCATTCTAGTGCCTATCCTGCTCCCTCTGGTATTGCAGTTCGACATCGATCCGGTGCATTTCGGTCTGATCATGACGCTCAACCTGATGATCGGCCTCCTTCATCCCCCGCTTGGCATGGTGCTTTTCGTGCTGTCGCGCGTTGCAAAGTTGTCGGTGGAGCGTACGACGATGGCGATCCTGCCTTGGCTCGTGCCGTTGTTCATCGCACTCATCCTGATCACCTTCGTTCCGGCGATCACGCTCTGGCTGCCGACGGAATTCGGCCTCATCCGGGGCGATTGAGGAGCTGACATGCGGACACGTTTCGCACGGCTATACGGAGCGCAAGATCTGCGGATCGAGGAGGGGCCGGTTCCGGCCCTTCGCGAAGGCGAGGTCGTGTTGAGGATGGCAGCGGGCGGCATCTGCGGCTCCGACCTCCACTACTACCAGGATGGCGGTTTCGGCCCCGTCCGGGTGCTAGAGCCGATCATTCCGGGGCACGAGGCGGCGGGGCATGTCGAAACCTTGGGCCCGGGCGTTTCCGCCCTTCGGATAGGTCAGTTGGTTTCGGTCAATCCCAGCCAACCGTGCGGCCATTGTCGCTTCTGCAGGGAGGGATTGCCTATCCACTGCCTCGACATGCAATTCATGGGGAGCGCCATGCGTCTTCCCCATGCACAGGGCATGTTCCGCGATTATCTGGTGGTGCCGGCGATCCAATGCCACCCGGCGGGCGAGACGGTCAGCGCCGGCGAGGCTGCCTGCGCCGAACCGCTGGCGGTCTGCCTGCACGCGGTCGCCCAGGCCGGGGAGTTGTCCGGGAAAAGAGTGCTCGTTACCGGCGCCGGGCCAATCGGCGCACTGGTCGTTGCAGCAGCGCGCCATGCCGGCGCTGCGGAAATCATCGTGACCGATCTCATGGATGCGGCCCTGGAGCGCGCCTCTGCCATGGGCGCCAGCGGCACCATCAACATCGTGAAGAACACCGTGGAACTCGCCCGTTACGAAAAAGACAAGGGGCAGTTCGACATTGCCTTCGAGTGCTCGGCCGCGGCGCCGGCGATTCGCAGTGCGATCGCCACGGTTAGGCCTCGTGGACTGATCGTTCAGGTGGGTGTTACCGGTGATACGGCTGTTCCGCTCAATGCGCTGGTGGGAAAAGAGTTGCGCTGGATCGGCTCTCAGCGGTTCGACAGGGAATTCTCGGTCGCCGCCGATCTCATCTCCAGCCGCAGGATCGATGTACGGCCGATCATCTCCCACACCTTCCCGATTAGCGAAGCGCGTGCGGCTTTCGAGCAGGCGGGCGATCGTTCGGCTGCCTGCAAGGTGCAACTGACATTTCTCGCCTGAAACGGCCCGTTCGAGGATTTTTTGATGAGACATACATGGCGGTGGTTCGGCCCGATCGACAAGGTGAGCGTGCAAGACGCTGCTCAGGCCGGAGCGCAAGGGATTGTCAGCGCACTTCATCACATTCCGACCGGCGAAGTCTGGCCGATGGACCAGATCGTCAAGCGCCACGAGGAGATCAAGGCGGGCGGCCTGATCTGGGACGTGGTGGAGAGCGTGCCGGTTTCCGAAAGCATCAAGACCCAGACCGGCGACTGGCGCAGTCATCTCGCAAATTGGCAGGAAACGCTCAGGCGTCTGTCGGCCTCGGGCATCCGTACTGTCTGCTACAACTTCATGCCGGTGCTTGACTGGACCCGCACGGATTTGCGCTGGACGGCCCGCCATGGCGCCAAGGCGATGCGTTTTGATCTCATCGACTTTGTCGCCTTCGACCTCCATCTCCTGAAACGGCCCGGCGCCACCGAAGATTACGCGGAGGCGATTCGGGAAAAGGCCGCAAGCCGATTTGCCGAAATGTCCGACGAGCGACGCGCCGGGCTTTCGAAGAACATCGGCGCAGGACTTCCCGGCTCGGCGGACGGTTATACGCTACCGCAACTGCTCGAGCTTTTGCAGACCTACTCCGGTATCACGCGCGAAAAACTGCAACGGCATCTCGTCGACTTCCTGTCGGAAGTCACGCCGGTGGCCGAAAGCGTGGGCATCAATATCTGCGCTCATCCGGACGATCCGCCGTGGGCATTGCTTGGGTTGCCGCGCATCCTCTCCAGCGAAGAGGATTACCTTCATATGCTAAATGCCGTGGATAGCCCGGCAAACGGTGTCACCTTCTGCACGGGTTCGCTTGGCGCGCGCGCCTCAAACGACCTGGCGGGAATGGTCAAACGTCTCGCCCCGCGCATCCATTTCGTCCACCTGCGCAACGTTCATCGTGAAGAGGAAGGCACGCCCTGCTCGTTTTTCGAAGACGAGCATCTTGAAGGCGATACGGACATGGTCGCGGTCATCGCTGAGCTGCTCGCCGAAGAGAAGCGCCGCAAGGCGCAAGGGCGCCCGGATCATCAGATCCCGATGCGCCCGGACCACGGGCAGGAAATTCTCGACGATCTCAAACGTGGCGCTCAACCGGGCTATCCGGCAATCGGACGGCTGAAAGGCCTTGCGGAACTGCGCGGCATCGAGCGCGCCCTGTCCCACAGTAAATATGGACTTGCGTGATCCTTCACCTTTCGCCGGGAGGTAGATCTAAAGGGGTGGTGCACCGCTGACCTCCTTGAACAAGACGCTCTGATCGGTGAGATATTTGGCAAAGATCGGCAGGCTGGCGCCGCCGATCGCTCTGGCCTGCGACCCGACCTTGCCTGCGACGATATCCGGAATGATCACGCCCTGCAGGTCCAGCCTGCCAACCGCTTCGATGGTGGCGCTGACGATCCGCTTGCGAACCCAGTCAGGGAAGCCGCCATCGATTACCGCTGCGCCGAAATCGATGATCGAGGCTGCCGCTATGATCGCCTGAGCCAGCGCATCCGCCGTCTGCTGAATCCAGAGATCCAGAGGCTCCCCAAAATCGATCCAGCCGTCTGCAGAATACCAGAGCGGCTGTGGATCGATGCCACGTTCGTGCAACAGGTTTTCCAGGACGAAGATGGAGGCAATATCAAGAAGCTGTCGCGTCTCGCCTCCCTTGCCGCGAACCGGCAAGGGACCCACCGCACCCGCCGTTCCGGTGCGGCCTGAGAAGATCGCCGAATTGAGAACGATCCCGCCACCGATAAACGACCCGATGAAAAAATAGACGAAATCCGGATAGGCCGGGCCAACGCCAAAAACCAGTTCGGCACCGCAAGCGCTTGTCGCATCGTTCTGCAGATAGACGGCGTGCCGCACACGGTGGGCAATCTCGCCCTGCAGATCGAAACTACGCCAGACTTCCATCGCACCTGCCGGGGCGCCAACCTCGTCTGCCCAGTTCCAAAGCTCGAATGGCGCGGCGACGCCGATGCCGGCGATGCGGCCCCGCTCTGCATCGTCCATCTCCGATTCGAGACGCTCGATTCCGGAGATGATGATTTCCAGGATTTTTGCAGGCTGTGGATAGGCGTAGGTCTCATGATACTGACGCCTTATCTTGCCCATGAAGTCCATCAGCACCAGATCGGCACTGCGGCGGCCGATCTTGACGCCGAACGAATAGACCGCATCCGGGTTAAGCCGCATCGGCACCGAGGGCTGGCCAACCCGGCCGCGTACCGGTTCTCCGCGCAAAAGAAGGCCGTCCTTCTCCAGGGATCGCATGATCACGGAAACGGTCTGCGCAGACAGCCCGCTCCGCCTGGTTATATCGGCCTTGGACATCGAGCCGTTCAGGCGCACCAGTGAAAGAACCAGCCTTTCGTTATAGGCCCTGACACGCACCTGGTTGGCGCCACCGGTAAGGTTGCCCGGCAGCGCTTGGGGGTGCCCCGCGCCATCTGAAACCGTCATCGGCTCTCCTCCCAGATCATCGGCCATCGCGGACTTGCCTCAATTTCGAAAAGTCTTCCCGACAGCGATCAAAATCTCTGGTTGTCGCACTCTTGGAATTTCCTGGCCGTGAATCTCCTCGGCGCTGACTATCGCACGGCAGATAAATAATTCAATCGGAATTAATTATTGACAGCCGCTTTTTATTTGTTCTTAATTGTCGATGTAAGAGTGCAGGACGGGCTGGAGGAGACCCTGTTGAATTTGGCACCTGCGCCGTTCATCGGTCCGCGTGACGGACAGCGTTAACTCTGGGAGGAGACCATGAAGAAATCCGTACTTTCCACCGCATTCGGCGCGCTTGCCCTTGGCGTTGCCTTTTCTGCACCTGCTCATGCGGCTGATGTTTCCGCCTGCCTGATCACCAAGACCGACACCAATCCGTTTTTCGTCAAGATGAAGGAAGGTGCGACCGCCAAGGCCAAGGAACTTGGCGTGACGTTGAAGTCCTATGCGGGCAAGATCGATGGCGACAGCGAAAGCCAGGTCGCAGCTATCGAAAGCTGCATTGCTGACGGCGCTAAAGGTATTCTGATCACCGCCTCCGATACCAAGGGCATCGTCTCCTCGGTCAAGAAGGCGCGGGACGCCGGCCTGCTGGTGATCGCACTCGACACGCCGCTCGACCCTGCCAATGCTGCAGACGCGACGTTTGCAACCGACAACCTCCTTGCCGGCAAGCTGATCGGCCAGTGGGCCAAGGAAACGCTCGGCGACAAGGCCAAGGATGCGAAAGTGGGCTTCCTGGACCTGACGCCGTCGCAGCCGACCGTCGACGTATTGCGCGACCAGGGCTTCATGATCGGCTTTGGCATCGATCCCAAGGATCCGAACAAGATCGGCGACGAGAACGATCCCCGCGTGGTCGGTCATGACGTGACGAACGGCAACGAAGAAGGCGGCCGCAAGGCCATGGAAAACCTTCTTCAGAAGGATCCGAGCATCAACGTTATCCACACGATCAATGAACCGGCAGCAGTTGGTGCCTATCAGGCGCTCAAGGCGGTCGGGATGGAGAAGAACGTCCTGATCGTCTCGGTGGACGGCGGATGCCCCGGCGTCAAGTCCGTCAAGGAAGGCGTCATCGGCGCCACCTCGCAGCAGTATCCGCTGCTCATGGCCTCCCTCGGCATCGAAGCGATCAAGAAGTTCGCCGACACCAAGGAAAAGCCGAAGCCGACCGAAGGCAAGTCCTTCTTCGATACCGGCGTTTCGCTGGTGACCGACCAGCCGGTGCCTGGTGTCAAGTCAATCGACACCAAGGAAGGCACGGCCAAGTGCTGGGGCTGACCCGCGCTGAATAGGCAACCGGCCGGGGCTTGATCCCCGGCCGCTTTGAACCGACGATGGCCGTTACCCGACCGACGGAAGAGCGGAACCAAGGGTAGAGCTTCTGCGCGCCGAGCGCGTAGGCCGAGGAGGAAACATGACCGAAGCACAGGAATTCGAACGAGTTCTTGATGAGAGCGACAAGAGCGTCGCCTCTTTCGAGCACAGCGACATTTCGTTTGTCAAACGAGCACAGCACTTTCTGCACTCGACGCCCGCGGCAGTGCCGCTGATCGTCCTGGTGCTGGCAATCATCATCTTCGGCTTGACGATCGGCGGGCGGTTCTTCTCGTCCTATACGCTGACGCTCATTCTGCAGCAGATTGCCATCGTCGGCATCCTCGGGGCTGCGCAGACGCTTGTCATTCTGACGGCCGGCATTGATCTTTCGATCGGCGTCATCATGGTGTTTTCGGCCGTCATCATGGGCAACTGCGCAATCACCTACGGAATTCCCACCCCAATTGCGATTGCGATCGGAATGAGTGCCGGGGGGCTTTGCGGCCTGCTGAACGGCTTCCTCGTCGCATTTATGAAGCTGCCGCCGTTTATCGTGACGCTCGGTACCTGGAGCATCGTCATGGCGACGAACTTCATCTACTCGGCTAACGAAACCATTCGGGATGCCGATGTCGACGCCCAGGCACCGCTGCTGCATCTGTTCGCCATCAGTTTCAGGCTTGGCACCGCCGTTCTAACGCTCGGCGTCATTGCTATGGTCCTGCTTGTTCTGGTGCTCTGGTACATTCTCAATCACACGGCTTGGGGCAGGCATGTCTACGCCGTTGGCGATGATCCTGAAGCAGCAAAACTTTCCGGCATCCAGACCAAGCGGGTCCTGCTCGCAGTCTACACGATCTCCGGCGTGATCGCGGCCTTTGCGGCATGGGTATCGATCGGTCGCAACGGATCGATTTCGCCTTCGGCAGCAGTGACAGATTATAACCTTCAGGCGATCACCGCGACTGTGATCGGCGGCATATCGCTCTTCGGTGGCCGGGGCTCCATCCTCGGCACCTTGTTTGGCGCGATGATCGTCGGGGTCGTTTCGATGGGTCTCAACATGCTCGGCGCAGATCCTCAATGGAAAGTTCTTTTGACCGGTGTTCTCATCATCGCGGCCGTTGCGGTCGACCAGTGGATCAGAAAGGTGTCGGTGTAACATGGCAATCGAACCCATTCTTTCGGCTCGCGGCCTGGTCAAGCGTTACGGGCGGGTCACCGCTCTGGATTACGCCGATTTCGATCTCTATCCCGGCGAAATCCTTGCCGTCATCGGCGACAACGGCGCCGGAAAGTCATCACTGATCAAAGCCATATCGGGCGCGGTCAACCCCGACGAAGGCGAAATCAGACTGGATGGCAAGCAAGTTCAGTTCAGGTCACCCATGGAGGCGCGCGAAGCGGGCATCGAAACGGTCTACCAGAACCTCGCGCTGTCCCCAGCCCTTTCGATTGCCGACAACATGTTCCTCGGCCGCGAAATTCGCAAACCCGGCGTGCTCGGCAGCTGGTTCCGCATGCTGGATCGCCCGGCAATGGAAAAGCGGGCGCGAGATAAACTTACGGAGCTCGGATTGATGACGATCCAAAACATCAATCAGGCGGTCGAAACCCTGTCGGGCGGTCAGCGGCAAGGTGTTGCCGTCGCCCGGGCTGCGGCCTTCGGTTCCAAGGTCGTCATCATGGACGAGCCAACGGCCGCGCTTGGGGTGAAGGAAAGCCGCAAGGTTCTCGAACTCATCCTCGACGTTCGGGCGAGAGGTTTGCCGATCGTGCTGATTTCGCACAACATGCCGCATGTTTTCGAAGTCGCCGATCGCATCCATATCCATCGCCTCGGCAAGCGGCTGACCGTCATCAATCCGAAGGAATACACGATGTCGGATGCGGTGGCCTTCATGACAGGCGCCAAGGCACCGGCGCAGCCCGTCGCGGCTTGATCGACAACGGGAGACTGGGGAAGTATCCTGGTCTCCCTCGCACGTCATTCGGTTTTGGATGAGACGTTCGGCCGGTGTAGGAACCGGCTGCTGCGGACAGCCCATAGCGGTCCGCCCTTTCACGTTTGTCAGCCGTTTTTCGGCACGTGCTGTCGCCTTGCGGCCTGAAACAGGCGTGAGGAAAGAGCTTTTCCCCATCGTTGAGCAAGGAAAGACGGAACAAGGATCGACGAGGCGAATTTATCTGGCAACCAAGGAGCGCGCCATGCCAGACAATCCCAAAATCTCGCCAGCCGTTGAATCGATGAAAAAGGAACAAGCTAGGCAACACTCGAACGAGAGCAAGGGTGAACTGGACAAGGCGCTTGAGGATACCTTCCCCGCTTCCGACCCGATGTCGACCGTCGCCAGTACTGCCGCCACAGGAGGTCCTACGACTTCTTCGGCAGGCGCCAGGAAACAAGGCAGCAAGGCCTCGACCGAAAGCAGAAATGATCTGTTGCTGACGGAGGCTCCGCGGGTCGACGAGGCGCTCGACGCCATCGATAGACGCGAGGGCGACACTGCAGATAGCTGGACCCTGGAAGAACTTCACGCCATGCGCTCTGAGATATCCCGAATGCGGGAATCGCTTCTTGAGGTCGGCAGCGCATCGGGACGTCTTGCCAAGGCTGGGGTGTCATCTCTGAAAGACGATGCCGAAAGGCGGATCCGCGAGCGTCCCTTTGCCTCGGTGGGTGTCGCGGCGCTGCTCGGCTATTTATGGGGCCTCACGAGATGACCGCCGCGTCAAGCTTGAAATCTTCGGAGGCGGAGCAGTCGACGAGGTGCGGAGTGATCTCCAAACCTGCAGCAGCGTCCAGAGGCTGAAATGTACCTCGTGCAGATCCTGCTGCCGTTGACAGCCTCTGCCGACCGCAGGAGGCTGCACCAATTCGACAAGATCAAACGGGAGTTGACTGCCAAATTTGGAGGAATGACGTTTTACCGAAGCGCTCCGGCCGAAGGTCTCTGGCAGGAAACTGACGACGTGGAAGAGGACTTGGTCGTGACGGCGGAGATCATGGCAGCCGAACTTGAGCGGGACTGGTGGGCTCAATATCGCAAGCGGCTAGAGCAGGACTTGGCACAGAAGGAAATCGTCGTGCGGTCGTTTAAAATCGAGCGGCTTTAAGCACCGCCAGGGCACATGTCGGCTAGACGGGCATCTTTCAGCGAATGAGAAAAATATTCGCATTTGCCCGATTTCTTTGCAGTTTTATTTGGCCCCAAACGTGACCGTTTTCTGTATTTGATGTGCCATTCCTCCCGCTCGAAAGGATATTGATATGAGCTGGTTAAAAGCTATTGCGGCTGCAGCGTTGTTACAGATTACCCTCTTTAACCCCGCAAGTGCTGGTGAAAATCTTGCGGCGATCAAATCGGCCGGTGCGTTGAAGATCGGCACCGAAGGCACCTATGCGCCTTTCACCTTTCACGATGCTTCCGGCAAGCTCGTCGGCTTCGACGTCGAGATCGGCGAAGCAATCGCGGCCAAGCTTGGCGTCAAAGCCGAATTCATCGAAGGCAAATGGGATGGCCTGATCGCCGGCATTGATGCAAAGCGTTACGACACCGTGATCAATCAGGTGGGGATCACCGAGGCACGCAAGCAGAAATACGACTTTTCCGATCCGTATATCGCTTCGAAAGCTGTCTTGATCGTTCGTCAGGACAATGAGGAGATCAAGGATTTTGCCGATCTCAAGGGCAAGAAAGCCGCCCAGTCGCTGACAAGCAATTTCGGCAAACTGGCAGAGCAGTCCGGTGCCGAACTTGTCGGAACAGAAGGATTTGACCAGTCCATCCAGCTGGTGCTGACCCGCCGGGCCGATGCGACGATCAACGACAGCCTGTCCTTCCTCGACTTCAAAAAGCAAAAGCCGGATGCGCCCGTTAAAATCGCTGCCGAGCAGAGCAATGCAGATTATTCCGGGATTATCATCCGTAAAGGTGAGCCCGAACTCCTGGAGGCCATCAACAAGGCTCTGGCCGATATCAAGGCCGATGGGACCTACCAGAAGATCGCTCAGAAATATTTTGGACAAGACGTCTCCAAATAATTCGCCCAAGCCCGATTTGGACTCAAGACCCGACGTCCGGCGCATTGCCGGACGTCTCATTTTACGAGGATCACCGTGCCACACTGGCTCCAATTGATGGCAGATTCGCTGCCGACCCTGCTTTGGGCCGGTGTCAAGTTCACCATTCCCTTGACCCTGTTATCCTTTCTGTTCGGTCTCATTCTCGGATTGATGACCGCCATTGCACGCCTGTTTGCCCCGGCGCCGCTTGCAATGGTCGCCCGCTTCTATGTCTGGGTCATTCGCGGCACACCGCTTCTGGTGCAGCTCTTCGTCATCTTCTATGGATTGCCCAGCATGGGCATTCTGCTCGACGCCTTCCCGGCGGCCTTGATCGGCTTCACACTCAATATCGGCGCCTATAGTTCCGAGATCATTCGCGCGGTAATCTCGTCGGTTCCGAAAGGTCAATGGGAAGCTGCCTATTCGATCGGCATGAGCTGGCGCCAGGCGATGGTGCGCACCATCCTTCCCCAAGCTGCGCGCGTTGCGGTCCCGCCGCTGTCCAATACCTTCATTTCGCTCGTGAAGGATACCTCGCTTGCCGCCGCCATCACCGTTCCGGAGCTCTTCCAGGCCGCACAACGGATCGTGGCCACCACCTACGAGCCTCTAATCCTCTACATCCAGGCAGCGATGATCTATCTTGTGTTGAGTTCGTTCCTGTCGGCACTCCAGGTGAGGCTCGAGCGGCGTTTTGCCCGTTACGGCGGCATGCTGGAGGCGAATGCATGATCAAGCTTTCGAACCTCGAAAAGCGCTTCGGCACTGCTGTGATCCTGAGTGACATCAGCATCGACATTCCCGAAGGCAGCGTAACCGCATTGGTCGGGCCATCCGGCGGCGGCAAGAGCACGCTCCTGCGCTGCATCAACCTGCTTGAGATCCCCAGCGCCGGGACGATCCGCCTTGGTGAGGCCGAAATCTCGTTTTCACCGGGCAAGAAAATCGGCTGGAGCGACATCCAGAAGATCCGCTGCCAGACCGGCATGGTATTTCAGAATTTCCAACTGTTTCCCCATCGCACCGCGATCGAGAACGTCATGGAGGGATTGACGACGGTTCTCAGATGGCCGCAGCAGAAAGCGCAGGCACGCGCCATGGAACTTCTTGAGAAAGTGGGAATGGCGCACAAGGCGGAGGCTTGGCCTTCGACACTTTCCGGCGGGCAGCAACAGCGCGTCGCGATCGCTCGTGCCCTGGCTCCCTCGCCACGCGTCCTGCTCTGCGACGAACCCACCTCGGCGCTAGACCCCGAGCTTGCAGCAGAAGTCGTCGAGGTATTGGCAAAACTCGCCCGCGAGGGAACGACGATGGTCATGGCCACCCACGATCTCCGGCTCGCCTCCAAGATCGCCCGTGACGTCGTCTTTCTGGAAGCCGGCCGCATCGTAGAAGCCGGCAATGCCCAGTCTCTTTTCAACGCGCCGCAGCGGGAAAGGACGAGACAGTTTCTTTCGACAATCAGTGCGGCGCACTCACAGGGCGTCTAGTGAAGGATCACTTCGTTCCTCGCCGCACGACACGCTTAGGCAGCAGCAACGAAATGTCCGGGCGATACCTCCCGGTAAGCGCGGGGCGCTGCAATGAAGTCAGGCGGTCTGATGGGGCTTTTCAACTCCTCGCTCGCGGGCACGCGCTTTTCGCTGCGGCGATCGGGATCCGGCACGGGGACAGCAGCTATCAACTTCCTGGTATAGTCGTGCTGAGGGTTGCCAAACACGGTTTCTCGCGGCCCGATCTCGACGATTTCTCCAAGATACATCACCGCCACCCGATGGCTCACGCGTTCCACCACGGCCATGTCATGTGAGATGAACAGGAAGGCTAGATTGAGGCTTTCCTGGAGATCCAACATCAGATTGATGACCTGCGCCTTGATTGAGACGTCAAGCGCAGAAACGCTTTCATCTGCGATGATCACCTTCGGCTCGAGCGCCAGCGCCCGCGCAATGCAGATGCGCTGGCGCTGTCCGCCCGAGAACTCATGCGGGTAGCGGCTTGCCATGTCGGGTGTCAGGCCGACCTTGCGCAGCATGTCGGAGACAACCTGCTTCGCATCTTGTGCCGAGCCCATTTTGTGCTCGAGATAGGGCTCGGCGATTGCCTGGCCGACGGTCATGCGCGGATTGAGGGAAGCGAAGGGGTCTTGGAAGATCATCTGCACGGACTTGCGCATTTCCCGCAAGTGCCGTTTGTCGAGCGATAGCACATCCCGGTCTTCGACCATCACGGAGCCGGAATCCGGCTCAATCAACCGCATGATGGCGCGGCCGGTGGTCGATTTGCCGCAACCGGATTCGCCCACCAACGACAAAGTCTCGCCTGCAAAGAGATCAAAAGAGACGTTTTCGACGGCATGGACCCTGCCACTCAGACGGCCAAGCAGACCGGAATGGATGTCGAAGCGCTTGGTGAGGTTCTTGACCCGAAGGATCGGCTTTTCCTTCGCCACCGTGTCCGGCACCTCGACCGGAATATTCGATTCACCCGTCGCCATGTTGACGACCGGAAATCGCAACGGCCGGTCGAAGTCCCGCATCGACCCCAGCACCGGCACGGCGGAAAGAAGCGCCCGTGTATAAGGATGCCTGCCTCGATGAAAAATATCCGCCGTCTTTCCCGTTTCCACTTGCTCGCCGCGATACATCACGACGGTGCGGTCAGCAATCTCGGCCACGACGCCCATGTCATGCGTGATGAACAAGACGGAGGTTCCCTCCTCTTCCTGAAGCATCTTGATGAGGTCGAGAATCTGGCCCTGGATCGTCACGTCGAGCGCCGTCGTCGGCTCGTCGGCGATAAGCAGCTTCGGCTTCGAGGCCAGGGCCATTGCAATCATGACCCGCTGGCGCATGCCTCCAGAAAGGCGGTGCGGATATTCATTGAAACGGGATGCAGCGGAGGGAATACGGACTTTTTCCAGCAGCCGAATTGTCTCCGCCTTCGCCTCCCCCGTCGACAGGGCCTTGTGGCACAGCAGGGCCTCGCAAATCTGGTCGCCGACCGTAAAAAGCGGATTGAGGCTCGTCATCGGTTCCTGGAAGATCATCGAAATGTCATTGCCGCGAACCCGGCGCATCTCCTTTTCAGGCAGTGAAAGAAGGTCCCGTCCGCTGAACATGATCCTGCCTTCGATACGGCTGGTGTCCGATTGCAGAAGCCGCATGATCGAGAGCGAGGTCACGCTTTTTCCTGAGCCTGACTCACCGACGATCGCCACGGTTTCCCCTGGTGAGACGGAAAACGAGACATCGCGGACGACCGATTTCCATTCGCCCTCGACAAGAAAAGACGTGGTCAGATCCTCGACCGACAGAACAGGTTTGACGGCGTCCATGATTTCGGCTTCCGCAGCGCTCATCGTCGTTTCCCTCTTTCGTTCTATTGACGCGGTTAGTCCGGCCAGTTGAGCAAGCCATCGAAACGATGGCGGCTCAGGTTTTCGAGCGGTGTCGCAATGACTTCGTTCGAGGCCCGGGCTCTGTCGAGCTCCTCCTTCAGACGGTCAGCGACGATTACTTCCTGGCCGGGATGCAGATTGCAGGGATCGAGATAGAAATAGTGGTGCTCAACCTCATGGTCGCGCACGATAATCGGTGGGCTGCCGTTGCGCAGCGCAGCCGCGAGGTCCCAGGCCGTTATATGGGCCTCCGGCGGGGAAATGATCACGCGCATACGATCGAGCGGATTGTTGGTGGGATCAGGTTCGATCAGAGCCGTTACGCCGGGACGGCCACTCAGCGTCTCTTTCCAAAGGTTGAGGTAGCTGGTCTCGCGCTCGCGGATTCCCGAATGATCACGCGTCTCCCAGGCCTCCAACGCGGCCATGACGCCGTAGATGCTTTCCTTGCCGACCTTCATGCCACGGCCAATGCCCATATTCTGCAAGAACGCATGGCGGACATGCTCCTTTGTGCCCGCGACTATCCCGGAGGTCGGGCCTCCCAGGAATTTATGGCCTGAATAAAGAACGACATCGGCGCCTTGGGCGAGGAACAGTTTGAGATCATATTCGGAAGCCGCATCGACAATGACGGGCACCCCTTTGGCATGGGCAATTTCGACGAACTCGCTAAGATGCAGAAGACCGTAGTCGACGACGTGGTGGGATACGACGTAGACGGCGGCGGCCGTGTTTTCGTTGATGGAGTTTTCCATATGAAACCGGTGGGTCGAGGTTGCCTGGCCAATCAGGACGACCTTGCCGCCGGCAAGCCGGATCGCCTGATCGACCGGCGCCCCGTAGCTCACCACATGGCCCATCTGGACGATGACTTCGTTCTTTTCCGGCGTGATGTCGGGAAGCCTCTCAATGGCGAGCAGATTGTTGCCGGTGATGCAACCTGCCACCGCCAGGCTGATGCCGGACGAGCAGGAGGCTGTGACGAAACCCGCCTCCCCGCCCGTCAACCGGGATATCACCGCACTTGCCTTGCGCTGCAGATCGTTGATTTCCACGAATTGCGGCAGGATCGCCGCCATTGCGTCGACCGCCTGCGGAACCACGATCGATGCACCGAGGCTCGTCATCGTGCCGGACACGTTAATGACCAGGCGCAGACCGATCTTGGCGCGGATATCATCGGACATTCTGTTTCTCCAAAGTAGCGGCAGGCTGCGAATTGTCATCGACAGTTATGCCATAGTAATGTAATAGCGTCTGAAAACAGGAAGAGGAGCGTTGAATTGGACGCACAGACTTCATCTACAGCTCCCGCCGAAGACGCGCTCCCCACCGAGGACGTCAAAGAGACCCGTCGTTCGCGCGTCAGCGGCATAGACCGGGCGTTGCAGGTCATCGACCACCTTTACGAAACGGGCGCGCCGGCCGGGGCTTACGCGATCGCCAAGGCGATCAAGGCGCCGCTTTCGACCGTCTATGTGATCATTGACGATCTTGTCGAAAAGAACATGCTCGCCCGTAACCTCGACGGCACCATCTGGCTCGGGGCGAGGCTCTACCACTATGGCCTGGCTTATGCGCGCTCGCTTGATTTCATGAGCGTCGCGACCCATGAGATGCACGATCTCTGCCGACAGGCCGGAGAAACGGTGCAGGTCTGCGGCCGCGACGGCGATTACATGCTCGTGCTTGCCATGGCCGATGGCCCCAGTCATTTCCAGGTCGCCTCGCGAGTCGGTACCCGCGTTCCCCTGAACTGGACCGCTTCCGGCCGTCTGCTCGTCGGCCATTTGCCCGAAGCGGAGCGGATCGAGC
Source organism: Hyphomicrobiales bacterium (assembly GCA_900469955.1). Classification (GTDB taxonomy): domain Bacteria; phylum Pseudomonadota; class Alphaproteobacteria; order Rhizobiales; family Rhizobiaceae; genus Neorhizobium. The sequence goes on from UBYX01000008.1 coordinate 86,192, forward strand.
TTTTCAAGCGATGCGCCCGCACCTCGCCCACCGGTCGTGCCGAAGTGGATGCCCTGACGCTTGCCGACTCGGCCGGCAATGCATTCAGGGAGCGTCTTTCGATCCAGGTTGCGGAATCCGACTATGCGGTGGCCTGCATTGCCTCGCCGATCTGCGACAGGGATGGTCAATGCATCGCGACCATTTCGATCGTGCTGCCCGAACAGAAGGTCTTTTCCGACGAGAACCACTACACCGAGCAGGTTCGTGCCTCGGCTGGGCGGATCGAGAAACTGATGGGCTGGCGAAACCATTGACCTCTGTCCCTCTCTAGTCGCGTAATGCGACGATTGCTTCGATCTCGACGGTTATGTTGTTGGGAAGCGAACCGAAGCCGACAGCCGAGCGAGCGTGCTGCCCGGCCTCGCCAAACACGTTGATGAGCAGGTCTGAACAGCCGTTGATGACGCTGGGGTGATCTTCGAAATCCGGCACGGCGTTGACCATGCCGAGCAGTTTCACCACTCGCTTCACCCGAGACAGATCACCGAGCGCCTCGTGCATCACGGCGAGCAGGTTGATGCCGACGAGCCGCGCATGCTGATAGGCAAGGTCGACGTCCACGTCGGCACCGACCTTGCCGGAATAGAGATGCCCATCCGCCTCGCGCGGCCCCTGACCGGAGAGATAGAGCAGATTTCCTTCCTGCACATGTGTCACGAAATTGGCGATGGGCGGCGGCGAAGGCGGAAGCTGAATTCCGAGTTGAGCCAGGCGCTCATAAGGCGATTGCGCCGCGGAGGCGGCCTTTGCTGGGGACGTGTTCACGCAAACTCCTGTCATGCAATTTTAAAATGATCGCTCACCGCCACGAATAGCCATGGCTGTGGCGAACGAGCTTGCGAGCCCGCGGGATGTAGCGACTGGCGGCGATAGCCTCCGCACCGATGACGGCGTATCGCGGCTCAAACAGTTTCTGGAGGCGCGAGACGTCGCCATTGGAATCGGTCGCTTCCAGATCGGCATCGACGAGATCAAAGATGGTGAAATCGGCCCGTTCCCCGACCGAAAGCCGGTTTTCCATTGAGAGCTTGATGACGGACGCGGGCGCATGGGTCACGGCTTCGACAACCTTTTCGAAGGGCATGCCGACCGACAGGAGCTTCGACATGGTGGTCGCCAGATCCCAGACCGGGAAATTCATCGAATGACCATGCAGGTCCGTCGAAATCGAGAAGGGCAGCAACCCGCGCTGGATCGCCGCTTCCGCGACCTTGAAGGAGAAGGACGCGCCGCCGTGGCCGATATCCAGCCGGATTCCTTCCGAAGCGCAGCGTTCGGCGAGATTGAAAAGATCCTCGTCCTCCATGATGCTCGAACCGGCCTTGCCGTTGAAGCAGTGGGTGACGACGTCTCCCGGACCCAGGATTTCCAGTACTTCGTCATAGAGCGCCGGCGGTTCACCGACATGCACCATCATCGGAACCTTGAGGATCTTGGCGATCTTCTTGCCGAGCTTGACGGGCGTAACACCCCAGGAGCCGGTGATGACATGGCTGGCGCGCACCTTGATGCCAACGATATGCTCGCTGTTTTCCGAATAACATTCCAGAATCCGATCAAGGTCGATGTCCTTGATGTCGCGCAGTTCCGGAACGCGGTTGCAGGCGACGAGACCGATCGAGCCGAGGTTCAGGAAGGCTTTGATGCGCTCCCTAGAGGGCTCGATGATGTATTCGCGAAAGCCGTGGAAATTGGCTTCGCCGGCCGATCCCGCATCGACCAGCGTCGTCACGCCGCGCTCGGCGCCGCATTCGGACGGACGGATCGAAATGTCCGTGCCGCCGTGCCAGATATGCACGTGCAGATCCACCCAGCCCGGCGAAATCCAGGCGCCTTTGCCATCGATGCGGATTGCATCTGCCGGTGCGGCGAGCGACGGGCCGATCGCAGAAATCATGCCATCCGTGCCGACAAGAATATCCGTCGCGCCGGCAGGTATCGCATCGCCGAAGGCCATTGGCTTCACATTGGTGATGAGGAGCGGTTTTTCCGCTTTTTCACCGGTCATCTAGAGGTCCTTTCGAAGTCTGGGATCGAGCATGTCTCTGAGGCCGTCGCCCACCATCTGCAGTGAAAGCACGCACAGGATGATGGCGAGGCCGGGGAAATAGGTCATCCAGTCGGCTTGGCCGATATATTGGCGGCCGGCTGAAATCATCGTTCCCCAAGTGGGAATTTCGGGGCTGACGCCGAGGCCGAGGAAGGAAAGACCTGCTTCGGCCAACATGGCGCTGGCGAACAAGAAGGTCCCCTGGACCAGGATCGGCGAGACGAGGTTGCGCAGCACATGCCGGGTCATGATGTGGAACGTCGAGATGCCGAGCGCCCTGGCTGCTTCCACATAGGGCAATTCGCGTATCACCAGCGTCGAAGCGCGGACGACGCGAGCAAGGCGGGGTGCGTAAACGATGGCAAGCGCAAGAATGACGGTCACCAGCGACGGACCGAGGGCGGCCACAAGCGCGATCGCCAGCAAGATGTCCGGAAAGGCCATCATCGCGTCGATCAGGCGAGCGATCGGTGTGTCGAGCTTCTGGAAGAAGCCGGCAAGTAGACCGAGCGTCACGCCGATCGCCGCAGAAAGAATGACCACGGCAAATCCGACCAGCAGAGACAAGCGCCCCGCATGGATGGTGCGCGAGAAGATATCACGCCCGAACTCGTCGGTACCGAACCAGTAGAGCTCGCCCGGCGGCTTCAGACGGTTGACGATCGAAAGCTTGGAAGGCGAAAAAGGCGCAACCCAGGGGGCAAGGGCCGCGAGCAGAACAAAGATCGTCAGCACGACGAGGCCGATGGCGACCGTCTTGCGCTTCAGCAAGCGGCGAAGGAACCGGTACTTTTCGCCAATGGGTGGAGCTGGATTGGTTGTTACGACATCGACCATCAGTAGCGCACCCTTGGATCGATCAGAAGATAGAGCATGTCGATCGCAAAATTGATGAGGACATAGAGGCCGGCGATGACGAGCAGTGCACCCTGGATAACCGGGTAATCGCGGCGAAGCACGGCGGATACGACGAGATTGCCGACGCCCGGCAGCCCGAACACGGTTTCTGTCACAACCGCACCGGAAATCAGTACGGCAGCCGTCAATCCGATAACGGTCAGGATCGGGATGAGGGCGTTTTTGAGCGCGTGCTTGAGTACGACGCGGCGCTCCGACAAGCCCTTGGCACGAGCAGTGCGGACATAATCGTCACTGAAGACGTCGAGCATCGAAGCGCGGGTGAAACGCAGGATCAATGCGGAGGAGACAATGCCCAGCGCCAGCGCCGGCAACGTCAGATGATACATCCTCTCCAGAAAGCCGGCGCCAGGACCGCCATATCCGGACACCGGAAAGATATTCAGCCTGACGGCAAAGAACTGCATGAGGATGAGCCCCAGCCAGAAGCTCGGAATGCTCGCGGCCAGCATCGCCACGGTAGTGGCCGCCTGGTCCACGAAAGAGCCGCGCCGATAGGCCGCGTAGATGCCGACCGGCAGAGCGATGACACTCGCGATCGCCAGCGAGAAGATCGTCAGGAAGAAGGTCGGTTCGGCCCGATCCAGCAGCGCGGCGCCGACCGGCATGTTGAGAAAGATGGATTGACCGAGATCACCTTTTAGAAGCTGCCCGATGTAAAAGACATATTGGACGACGATGGACTGATCCAGGCCGAGCCTTGTCCTCAGTTCGGCAATGTCCTGCGGTGTGGCGTCCGGGCCGAGCATCACGGCCGCCGGGTCTCCCGGCGTGACCCGCACGATCACGAAGACAATCGTCACGACCAGGAACATCACGACGATCATGCCGGCAAGGCGCTGTAGGATGTAACGTATCATTGGAAAAAAGGTCCCCGTGTCCGCAACCGGACATGACGAATGGTGGACGCCGGCCTTGGCCGGCATCCACCTCCTCGTGCCTAGTTCGTGATGGACGCGTTCCAGAAATACGGCCAGGGAGCCGGATCGACGCCTTCGAGCTTCTTCGACTTCGCCGCAACCGCGTTGAAGTCTCCGATCTTGATAAGCGGGAGTTCATCGTAAATTGTCTTCTGGACATCCGCCCAGAGCTTTACACGCGTGGCAGCATCTGTCTCGGAGGTGAAGGCATCGACCGCGGCCTTACGGGCGGGCGTGTCCCACCAGCCGGGTGAACTGGTCGAAAGCGCTCCGATCAGTGCCGGTTCCGGCAGGAAGGGGCTGTGCGTGATATAGATGTCCCAAAGCTTCGGATCGGTGCGCCTCTGGGTCAACGTCGCCCAGTCCACGACCTGCATGTCCACCTTGAAGCCGGCAAGCTTCAAGTATTCGGCGGCAACCTGCGCCATCTTGTAGTGAAACTCATATTGGCGACTTGTCAGGATGCGAAGCGGTTCGCCATTGTAACCCGCAGCCTTAAGAGCTTCCGCAGCGGCTTCCGGATCGGCGACATTGTAGTTGCCCTCGACCCCCGTTTCGCTATGCCATCCATAGTTGGCGGGATAAAAAGCACCATCCAGGGCATAAAAATCCTTGCTGCCGAAGGCCGCCGCCAGCATGTCCTCCATGCTGAGAGCTTGAGTGACCGCCTTTCGCAGTTTCAGCTTGGACGCCAGGCCTTCCTTGGTGTTGAAGACGAATACCGGATAGCCGAACGGCTTCAGCAATACGGGCGCAGAGGCGGAAGAGGATTTGATCTTGTCGAAGGATTCCACAGGAATGGAATCGACATAATCGTATTGGCCCGAGACCGCAGCCTCGACGCGCGTGTTCGGATCAGGCACCGGCACGAAACGGATCTCGTCGAGATATTGGTGGCGGGCGCCGCCGTAGCCGTCGCTTGCGCCGGAGCGGGGTTTGTAGCCGCCGAAGCGGGCAAGTTGGATATACTGGTCTGCCTTACGTTCCTTCAGCATATAAGGACCGGTGCCGACAAACTCCGTCATCGGCTCAGCCTGCTTCTCCGCGGGGACAATGATCGCCGCGGAATTGTTAAAGGCAAGCAGCGAGACAAGTGGGGCGTAGGGCTGCTTCAGCTTGATGGTAACGGCATCCGGGCCGGTAGCGGCAAGAGTTTCGATAAATCCCGCTGCCTGCTTGCCGCGCGAGGCGATTTTGGTCCAGCGACCGAGCGAGGCGATCACATCTTCCGATGTCATGTCGCTGCCGTCATGGAACTTGATGCCGCTGCGCAACTTGATCGTGTAGGTCTTGCCGTCGGCGCTGATCTCCGGAAGGCTTTCGGCAAGAAGCGGTGTAACTTTCCAGCCCTTGTCGAAAGTATAGAGGGTCTCGAAGATGTGCTGGGTGACGATCCCGACGAGATCGGCGGTCGAGGCCATCGGATCGAGTGTCGGCGGCTCGCCGATTGTCGCCACGTTGATGACGCCACCTTTTTGCTGCGCCAAGGACAAGCTGGGCACGGCGACGAGGGCGGTCGCGAGAAGGAAAGCGAGTTTCAGTTTCATGGCAGTCTCCCGTTTTATGTTCCACTATTATGTTATATCACCTTTTATAACAGAATAGCGAAGACAGCGGCGGTGTCAATGGCGACTTAGGGTGTCGATCCCACTGTTCGTTTTCTTCCGGATTTGGAGACAAGGCCGCACACCCCGAGCGCGTTGCCGATGCCGGCAACGCCTCGAAAGGGAAGTTCGAACTGTTTTGAAAGCGCGCGGACGCAAAGCAGCGGTTCGGCTGCGTCGAAACCGCTTAGCGAGCGAAAGGCAACACCCGGCCCATCAAAGCTCGGGGTGCCGGTTCACGTCCTTGTAGAGCAGGTAGCGGAAACGACCCGGCCCCCCGGCATAACAGGCCTGCGGGCAGAAGGAACGCAGCCACATGTAGTCGCCCGCCTCCACCTCGACCCAATCCTGGTTCAGCCGGTAAACCGCCTTGCCTTCCAACACATAGAGCCCGTGCTCCATGATATGAGTTTCCATGAACGGAATGATGGCGCCCGGCTCGAAGGTGACGATATTGATATGCATGTCATAACGGATATCGGACGGATCGATGAAACGGGTCGTCGCCCATTTGCCATCCGTATCCGGCATCGGAGCCAGCACGCATTCGTCTTCGTGAGTGAAAACCGGCGGCGGCGGCTCAAGCCCCTCCACCGTCTTGAACGCCTTGCGGATCCAGTGAAAACGGACCGCTGCTGTGCTGTTGTTCTTCAAGGTCCACCGTCTGCCGGGCGGGAGATAGGCGAAAGAACCCGATTTCAAATGGTGTGAAGCGCCATCGAGTTCGATCGTCATCTCGCCCGCCACGACAAAGATGCCGGCCTGTGCGCGCAAATCCGGTTCCGGCCGCTCGCTGCCGCCGCCCGGCTGCACTTCCATGATGTATTGCGCAAAAGTCTCAGCAAAGCCGCTCAAAGGACGCGACAGGATCCAGGCTCGCGTACCGTCCCAGTGCGGCAGCAGGCTCGTGACGATATCACTCATGACCGTCTTGGGTATCACGGCATAGGCGGTGGTGAAGACAGCCTTGCTGGAAAGAAGTTGTGTCTGCGGTGGCAGGCCACCGACGGCTGAAAAGTAATTGCTGGTCGTCATCCACATCATTCCTGAAAGCAGTCGAATATCTGCTTTAAGCCTGACCCGGAATTTGGGCAAGGGAACAACACGATGCCCGCAAGCTCTTGGCATCGATGAGCCAAAATCGCGCGATAGACACTGCCCCATCGAGCAGATCTCCTGAGCAATCCCCTGTTAACGTCGAAGTGCGGCCGCCGGCCTACTTTAGAACAAAAATTCTGCCTTTAACGCAGCTCCCGATCACTCTTTTGTCAGTAAACCCGGCGATTTTGGCGATCGATGAGAATTTCTGCAAAGAGCGTCGTTGACGGCTCCTTCAAAAAATGGAATAAATTATCCGCAACATCCGAGCTGCGGTTCAATCATTCCGCGGCGCATCCACGTCGGGAGCGGGGATGAATTTTACTCGGTCGGGAGGCCAGTTCCGGTAACATCGGGTGACGCCGGAACCAAAAGAGGAGGAGACCACATGAAGAAGCTCATTTTGGGTGCGACGCTGTCTTTGCTCGTGAGCACTGCCGCACATGCCGAGACCGTCGGTGTGTCCATGGCACTGTTTGACGACAATTTTCTGACGGTACTACGCAACGGGATGCAGGATTATGCCAAGACACTGAAAGGCGTTACGCTGCAGGTGGAAGACGCACAAAATGACGTCGCCAAGCAGCAGAGCCAGATCCAGAACTTCATTGCCGCCGGCGTTGACGCCATTATCGTCAACCCGGTTGATACCGACGCGACGACTGCCATGTCGAAACTCGCAGCTGATGCCAAGATACCGCTCATCTACGTCAACCGCGAGCCTGTCAACGTCGACAGCCTGCCGGAAAAGCAGGCCTTCGTTGCCTCCAACGAGGTAGAGTCCGGCACGCTGGAGACGAAAGAGGTCTGCAGGCTTCTGGGTGGAAAAGGCACGGCCGTGATCATGATGGGGGAACTGTCCAACCAGGCAGCCCGGATGCGGACGAAGGACGTCCATGACGTTGTTGCGACCGCCGAATGCAAGGGCCTCAAGATCGTCGAGGAGCAAACTGCCAATTGGCAGCGCACCCAGGGCGCGGACCTGATGACCAACTGGCTTTCGAGCGGACTGGAATTCGACGCCGTCATTTCCAACAACGATGAAATGGCGATCGGCGCAATCCAGGCTCTGAAGGCTGCCGGCAAGGACATGAAGAAAGTGATCGTTGCGGGCGTGGATGCCACTCAGGATGCGCTTGCCGCCATGCAGGCAGGCGACCTTGACGTCACGGTTTTCCAGGATGCAGCCGGCCAGGGCAAAGGCGCCCTCGATGCAGCCTTGAAGCTGGTCAAAGGCGAGAAGGTCGAAAAGAAGGTCTATATCCCCTTCCAGCTCGTCACCCCCGCCAACGTCAAGGACTTCGTCGCCAAGAACTGACGCGGCGTGTTTCTGGATGCGGCGGAGATCTGCCGCATCCCCTTTTTCTCGCTCCACAGGAGAATAGGATGGTCGTAAGCCCCTCGACCATGGCTGCCGTGCGCAAGAGCGGCGCGATTCCCAACGCGGAATTCCTGCTGACGGCAGAAGACGTGCGCAAGGAATTTCCCGGCGTCGTCGCCCTCGATGATGTTTCGTTCCGGCTGAGGCGCGGCACAGTACACGCGCTGATGGGCGAGAACGGTGCAGGCAAGTCAACGCTGATGAAGGTTCTGGCCGGCATCTATCAGCCCGACAAAGGCACCGTAAGACTAAGGGGCGCTGAAATACGATTGAGATCGCCCCTCGACGCCTTGGAAAACGGCATCGCCATGATCCATCAGGAACTGAACCTGATGGCCTACATGACGGTGGCGGAAAATATCTGGATCCGCCGCGAACCGCTCAACCGCTTCGGGCTTATCGATCATGGCGAAATGTACCGGCGCACCGAAGAACTCTTCAGCCGTCTGAACATCCAGATAGACCCTGAAGCCAAGGTCGGAGATCTCTCCGTGGCCAATCGGCAAATGGTAGAAATCGCCAAGGCCGTTTCCTACGAGTCGGATGTGCTCATCATGGATGAACCGACCTCGGCGCTTACAGAGCGTGAAGTGGACCATCTTTTCCAGATCATCCGTGACCTGCGTACACAAGGGATCGGGATCGTCTACATCACCCACAAGATGAACGAGCTCTTCGAGATCGCCGACGAATTCTCGGTATTCCGGGATGGCAGATATATCGGCACCCATGCCTCCACCGAGGTCACCCGTGACGACATCATTCGGATGATGGTCGGCCGGGAGATCACCCAGATGTTTCCCAAGGAGGAAGTACCGATCGGCAACACAGTGTTGTCGGTGCAAAACCTGAACCTGAAGGGCGTGTTCCACGACGTGTCATTCGAGGTGCGCGCCGGTGAAATCCTTGGCGTCGCAGGTCTGGTCGGCTCGGGTCGGTCGAATGTCGCCGAGACGTTGTTCGGGGTTACGCCGGCAACCTCGGGCAAAATTGAAATTGATGGCGAGGCTGTCGCCATTGACAGTCCTACGACTGCTATCCGCCACCGGATGGCTTTTTTGACCGAGGATCGCAAGGACACAGGCTGCCTGCTGATCCTCGATGTCCTCGAAAACATGCAGATAGCTGTCCTGCAGGACAAATTCGTCAGCAAGGGCTTTGTTCAGGAAGCCGAACTGAGCGACGTTTGCGAGGACATGTGCCGCAAGTTGCGGATCAAGACGCCGAGCCTTGCCGAGCGTGTCGAGAACCTGTCGGGCGGCAACCAGCAAAAGGTGCTGATCGGGCGCTGGATGCTGACCGATCCGCGCATTCTGATCCTGGACGAACCGACCCGCGGGATCGATGTCGGAGCCAAGGCTGAAATTCACCGGCTCGTTTGTGAAATGGCCCGAAAAGGCGTCGCGGTGATCATGATCTCGTCGGAAATGCCCGAGGTCCTGGGGATGAGCGACCGCATCATGGTCATGCACGAAGGCCGGGTAACGGGCTTCCTCGATCGAGCAGAAGCAACACAAGTCAAGGTCATGGATCTTGCGTCGCGTTGACGCGCCCAGGACCTGAGGGAGGATAAGATGACGACTGACGCTGCGGCCAAAGGCAGTCTCAAGGCAACGCCGGCACGCCGCCGGAACCGACGCATGCCGCCTGAGGCCAATATCTTCCTGGTCCTGATCGGTATTGCACTCATCTACGAGCTACTGGGCTGGCTTCTGATCGGCCAGAGTTTCCTGTTCAACCAGCAGCGTCTGACGATCATGATCCTGCAGGTTTCCGTGATCGGGATCATCTCGGTGGGCGTCACCCAGGTCATCATCACCGGCGGGATTGACCTTTCATCCGGATCGGTGGTCGGTCTGACGGCCATGCTGTCGGCAAGCTTTGCTCAAGCCTCCGCCTGGCCGCGAGCCCTCTATCCAAGCCTGACCGACATGCCGTTCTTCGTCCCGATCGGCGTTGGCGTCCTGGCTGGCATGCTCGCCGGATACATCAACGGACAACTCATCGCCAAGACAAAGATCCCGCCTTTCATTGCCACTCTCGGGATGATGGTGACAGCCCGTGGTCTTTCAAAGTGGTACACCAAGGGCCAGCCCGTATCAGGTCTCAGCGACAGTTTCACCTTCATTGGCACGGGCATCTGGCCGGTGATCGTATTCCTCGCCGTCGCGCTCATCTTCCATGTGGCGCTGCGCTATACCCGCTATGGGAAATTCACCTACGCAATCGGCGCGAATACGCAAGCAGCCCGCGTCTCAGGCATCAATGTCGAGGCTCACCTCATCAAGGTCTATGCAATTGCGGGCATGCTGGCAGGCCTTGCCGGGGTGGTGACCGCAGCCCGCGCCCAGACCGCCCAGGCAGGCATGGGCGTCATGTACGAACTCGACGCCATCGCCGCGGCCGTTATCGGCGGCACCTCTCTTTCGGGAGGAGCAGGCCGCATCACCGGCACCGTGATTGGAACGGTGATCCTTGGCGTGATGACCTCAGGCTTCACCTTCCTGCGGGTTGACGCCTATTACCAGGAAATCGTCAAAGGCATGATCATCGTTGCGGCGGTCGTTGCTGACGTTTATCGCCAGAAGAAGCGGGCCAAGGTTTGAATGTCCTCCTTCAAGCACATCTGGGCGGCTTCGGCCGCCTTTTTCTTTTGCCGCCGAAAATCACCTCCGAGAGCAGCCGGCATCAAGCCGTCAACTCTCCACCGTCACCCAACGCCGCTCCGAAAACGAGCGGGCCATGGCGTGGACGGACCGCTCGATCTGGAGGCCGTCTTTGAAGTTGATGAGATGTGCCGGTTTGCCGTTGATGGCCGAGATCAACTCGCGGCACTCGATGATCTTGAGGTCGTTAAAACCGAGGCCGTGCCCGGGTGCGGGAATGAAGCGATCATAGGGATGATGATCGGGCGCGGCCAGGATCGTTCGGAAGCCCTGCTGCGTCCTGTCGCCGGAATTGTGATAGAGTTCGAATTCGTTCATTCGCTCCTGGTCAAACAGGATGGAGCCTTCCGACCCGAAGATCTGCAGTGCGATACGACCTTTGCGTCCCCAGGCGGAACGGTTCGCCATCAGCACCCCTGAAACGCCCCCTTCCAGTCGGAAGAGGACACTCGCCAGATCATGGTTTTCCACCGGGCGACTTCCTCCGTTCGCCAGCGGCCTTTCCGCGTAAGGCTTGACCATGTCGGCGATGACTGCCTCGACATGGCCGAAGAGCGTAAAAAGCAGCGACAACGGGTGCACGGCAAAATCGTCCAGCGCGCCATAACCGGATGCTGCCTCGCTCTTCCAGTAGAAGAGCGCCTGCGGGTCGGCCATGAAATCCTCGTCCATTTCGACACGCACATGATTGACGACGCCGATGACGCCCTGAGCAATGAGGTTCTTGATCTGGCGGATCATCGGATTTTGGATATAGTTGTAACCCATGCCAGCGATCTTGCCCGACCGGCCGGCCGCTGCCTGCATGCGCTCGGCATCGGCAAGCCGAGGCGCCATGGGTTTCTCGCACCAGACATGTTTGCCGGCCTCAAGCGCGGCAACGGCCATTTCCGCATGAAAGGCGTTTGGCGTCGTGACCGAGATGACGTCCACATCAGGATCGGCCAGGAGATCGTGCCAGTTGCCGGTTGCACGCGCAAAGCCGAGATCGCGTGCCTTGCGCGCGGCGAGTTCCGCGTCCACCTCGGCAAGCGCCACAAGACGTGGGCGGTCGACGTCGCCGAAAATGCTTGCAACGGAGTTCCAGGCAAGCGCGTGGCACTTGCCCATATAGCCGGTGCCGATCAGCCCGACGCCCAAGCCAGCCATTCCTATTCTCCTTCTTCCGGGTGACTTGACTGGACCAGAGCGTCAGGGGTTATCGCGCCGAAAAATCCAATCGTGATCAGGATGATTCTTGAAGCGCCATTTGCGGATCGGGCCGGCCATGACGTTCAGGTAATACATCTCGTATCCATAGGGCGCGCCGCAGGGATGGTGGCCCTTCGGCACCAAAACCAGGTCGCCATCTTCGACCGCCATGGTCTCGTCAAGCGAGCCATCTTCGGTGAAAACCCGCTGGAAGCCAAAGCCTTGCGCCGGATTCAGGCGGTGATAATAGGTCTCCTCCAGATAGGTCATGTCTGGAAAATTGTCCTCGTCGTGTCGATGCGGCGGATAGGACGACCAGTTTCCCGAGGGCGTGAAGACTTCCGTGACCAGCAGGCTGTCGGCGACATCTCGTTCTTCCATTGCAATCGCATAGATATACCGAGTGTTGGCATCCCTGCCGCGGGTATTGAGCGACAGGCCCTGTGGCCCGATCAATGCTGCCTCGCGCCCCGGCTTGGCGGGTGCCGTACAGACGGCAAGTTCGCAGTCGGTGCTGGCGGTCGCATTCCAGGTGGCGCCTGCAGGAATATAAACGCAATGAGGCGGCTTGCGTTCGAAGACGGTCATGCGGTCGCCGAGTTCGCCGAAGTCCTTGCCTCCTCCGCTGACGCTGGCCTTGCCCTGAACCAGCACAAGGATGACTTCGGTTTCTCCGGTTTCCTCGCCGACCGTTTCACCGGCTTTGAGCTTATAGAGCCCGAAGCCGACATATCCCCAGCCAGCGTCCTTTGGCGTGACGTCATGCACCTTGCCGCCGCGACCTTTTGGTTTGCGCAGCAGATGGCTCATGCCGCAGCCCCCGCCTTATCGAGCCCTGCCGCTCTCGCCATCGCTTTCAGCGAGGACAAGCCCAGGCTTTGATATTCGAAGGGATTTCTCACATCCGGATCCTGCTCGGCTTCGATCACGAGCCACCCTTCGTAGCCGTGTTCGGCTGCAATCTTCAAGACAGGCTGGAAATCCACGCCTCCCTCCTTGTCTCCGGGTACGGTGAACACGCCACGGCGTACGCCCTCAAGGAACGACAGCCTCTCCTCACGCACCTGCCGGGCGATATCGGGCCGCACATTCTTCGCATGGATGTGGCCGACGCGGTTCATATATTTTTTCGCGACCGCTTCCGGATTGCCGCCGCCGAACAGGCAGTGGCCCGTATCGAGCAGCAGCTTGGCCTGCGGGCCAGTATTTGCCATCAGCTTGTCGATTTCGTCCTCGCTCTCGACGATGGTACCCATATGATGATGGTAGACAAGCGCAATCCCCTGCCCGGCGGCAAATTCCGCCAGTGCCTCGACGCCCGCACCGAATTTTGCCCAGTCGGCCTCAGCGAGTTTCGGGCGATCCACGAGCGCGACGCTGTCATTTCCATGGATGGCATTGGAGGTCTCGCAGACGATGATGACGTTTGAGCCCATCGCCTTCAGAAGATCGAGCGGCGGCTGCATTGCCGCCTTCTCCTCCTCGATGGAATTCGTCAGCAAGTTCAGCGAGTGCCACCCGGAAACAAACCGCAACCCTCGGGGCTCGAGAACCGCCTTCAAGGCTTCCGGCTGCTGGGGGAACTTGTGGCCCTTCTCGATCCCGTCAAAGCCGATCTTGGCCGTCTCGTCCAGGCACTGCTCCAGGCTGATATGGGCGCCGAGCGAGCGGTCGTCATCATTCGACCATGCGATTGGATTGGTTCCATAGAGGATCATGACTAGCTTCTTTCCTTGAGCGCGGCTTCATAGGCTACACGAGCCTTTTTGACTTCTTCGCGTGGCGAGACTTCCGGGACCACCACATCCCACCAATAGCCGCCGGCATCGACGGCCGGATAAGGGTCGGTATCGATGACGATCACCGTTGGAACGGTGGCATCACGGGCGGCGTCAAGGGCAGCCTCCAGATCGGCCACCGATGAAACCTTGCGGGCATCGGCACCCATTGCCGCCGCATGTGCAGCAAAATCGATCGCAATGGGGTTTGCCTGATTGGTATGAGCGTAGAGATTGTTAAATTCGGCGCCGCCGGTGCTCATCTGCAGCCGATTGATGCAGCCGTAACCGCGGTTGTCGGTGATCACCAGCGTGATCTTCACGCCCATGGCAACCGCCGTCGCCAGCTCCGAGTTCATCATCATGTAGGAACCGTCACCGACCATGACGATTACGTCGCGATGCGGCTCCGCCATCTTGATGCCGAGTCCTCCGGCGACCTCGTAACCCATGCAGGAAAAGCCATACTCCATGTGGTAGGAGAGCGGCAGCTTGGCCTTCCACAGCTGATGCAACTCCCCTGGCATGGTGCCGGCCGCACACATCACCACCGTGTTGTCGCGCGAGGCCCGTTGCACGGCCCCGATCACCTGCATATCCGTCGGCAGCGTGTTGACGTCCTTGGGGGCCGCGGTTGCCGCGTCGGCCTTGGCGAACCAGCCAGCCTTCAATGAGGAATCCGGCGCCGCGTAACGATGATCGCCGAGCGCGGCTGAGAGTTTCTCAAGGCCGATCTTTGCATCCGCCACAAGCGGGATCGCATCGTGCTTGGAACTGTCATAGGCCTGCACGTTCAACGCCAGAATCCTGCGGTTCGGGTTTTTGAACAGCGCCCAGGACCCGGTGGTAAAATCCTGGAACCGCGTGCCGACGCCGATGACCAGATCGGCATTTTCCGAAACCAGGTTGGCGCTTTCCGCCCCGGTTACGCCAACCGGTCCGAAATTCAGTTCATGATCCCAGGCAAGCGATGATTTGCCGGCCTGCGTTTCCACCACAGGGATCTGGTGCCTTTCCACGAAAGCCTTGAGCGTCTCGGTCGCGCCGGCAAAATGGACGCCGCCACCGGCCACCACCACCGGGTTCCTGGCCGCCTTCAGGGCTACAACTGCCGCTTCGAATTCATCCCGGTCCGGTTCCGGACGGCGAATGCGCCACACCTTCTTTTCAAAGAAAGCTTCCGGATAATCGAAGGCCTCGGCCTGAACATCCTGGCAGAAGGCGAGCGTCACGGGGCCGCAATCGGCGGGGTCCGTCATGGTGCGCATGGCACGCGGCAGCGCGGTCAGCAGTTGCTCGGGCCGCATGATGCGATCGAAATAGCGGCTGACGGGTTTGAAGCAGTCGTTGACAGATACCGTGCCGTCGCCGAAATCCTCAATCTGCTGCAAGACCGGATCCGGGCCGCGATTGGCAAAGATATCCCCAGGGATCAGCAGTACCGGGAGACGATTGACATGCGCGAGGGCAGCCGCCGTCACCATGTTGGTCGCGCCAGGACCGATGGAGGAGGTCACCGCCATGGCACGGCGGCGGCGCAACTGCTTTGCATAGGCAATTGCCGCATGAGCCATGGATTGCTCATTCTGGCCGCGATAGGTCGGCAGCTCCTCCCGAATGCCGTAGAGCGCTTCACCGAGGCCGGCAACATTGCCATGGCCGAAGATCGCCCATACTCCTGCTATATAGGTCTCGCCATCCTCGTTCAGCTGGTTGGCCAGATAGCGGACCAACGCCTGGGCCGCCGTCAAACGCACTGTGTTCACGCCGCCTCTCCCGTTTTTGCGCGTGCCTCATCCCAGATCCGGCAGAGGCTGCGATAGCGCCCTGCCATATCCTCCACGGCTTGCTGGTCCGAAATACGGCCAGCCAGCCAATTTCGCGCCGCCTCCCCGAAAATCGTCCTGCCCACGGCAAAACCCTTGACCAGGTCGAAGCGGGCGGCAAGGCGGAAACTCTCTTGCAGCTCCGCCTGCGGGGCATCGAGCCCCAAGACCACGATTCCACGCGTATAAGGGTCGTTTCGCTGCACCGCCGCGCAGGCATTGGCCCAGGACGCTTCGCTCTTCATCGGCTCCAGCTTCCACCAGTCGGGATAGACGCCGATCTCATAAAAACGATCGATAATCCTTCCGACGGTCTCGTCGTTGGCCGCACCAACCTTGGAGGGAATGACCTCCAAGAGCATTTCCAGGCGGTTGCGGCGTGCGGCTTCGAACAGGCGCTTCACCGTCGCTTCCTGTTCAGCCCGCAGTTCGGCTGTGTCGTCCGGATGGTAGAAACAGAGAACTTTGACCACGTGTTCGAGGGGCCATTCCCCAAGCCCGCCGCAATCGAGGCCGAGTTCCGGTTCAAGCGTCAGCGGGCGCGAACCCGGCCACTCCGCGGGGCGGCCGATCCAAAGGCCTGTTCCTGCGGCGGCATAGAGCGCATCGCGTCCAAGACGACCGTCGCAAAGAAGGCCGTAGCCAGGGTCATCACCGGCCACCCGTCTTGCGGCGTCCAGACAAAGCAGCTTGAAGGCGCCGATCCTATCTGCCGGTACGCCCGCTTCCTCGGCCATTGCCTCGAGCTGCATGCGATGATCGAAGGCAAAAACCCGCATGGTCGACCAGTCACCCTTGCGGTTGGTGGACCAATGCACCTGTTCCAGTGCCGCATCCTTGCGCAGCGCCTTGTCGCGAATTCCGGTCTTGAAGAAATATTGCAGCTCTTCCCAACTGGGATAGGCCGGCGTGCAGCCATGCCGAGACACGGCAAAGGCGCCGCAAGCATTTGCATATTTCAGCGCCGTCGGCCAATCCTCGCCCGTCAGCCAGCCTTTCAGCAAGCCGGCCATAAATCCGTCGCCGGCGCCAAGCACGTTGAACACCTCGATCGGAAACCCTTCCCCCGTCTGACCCTTTTCCAGGCTGTCGGGAATATCGGCCTCGAACACCACAGCACCCATCGGCCCGCGCTTGCACACCAGTGCCGCGTTAGAAACCTTTCGCACCGCCCTCAGCGCTTCAAGCGTATCGGTGGAGCCGCCCGCGATGTGAAATTCCTCTTCGGTTCCGACGATGAGATCGAACAGGTGCAATGTGGACTGAAGCTTTGCGGTCACTTTCTCCGATTCGATGAAACGGCTTTCTCCCGCTTCATGACCGGCCAGGCCCCAGAGATTGGGGCGGTAGTCAATATCGAGCGCCGTCCGGGCACCGTTTTTCCGTGCAAGGGTCAGCGCCTTCAGCACCGCTGCTTCGGTACGCGGATGTGACAGATGCGTGCCCGTCGCGCAAACGCAGCGGGCGTCGGCGATCAGTGCTGGATCGATATCATCCTCGCAAAGAGCCATATCGGCGCAGTTCTCGCGATAGAAGATCAAAGGGAACTGGTTTTGATCGCGAATGCCGAGCAGGACCAGCGCGGTCAGGCGCTCAGGATCGGTCTTCACGCCGCGCACATCGACGCCTTCGCGCATCAGCTGCTCACGGATGAACCGGCCCATATGTTCGGCGCCGACGCGGGTAATCAACGCGCTTTTCAGCCCAAGCCGCGCGGCACCCGCGGCTATGTTGGTGGGCGAGCCGCCGATATACTTGCTGAAAGAGCCCATATCCTCCAGACGCCCCCCGACTTGAGCGCCGTAGAGGTCGACGGACGACCTGCCGATCGTGATGAGATCGAGTGACGTCAAATTTTCCTCCCTGCCGACGGCGAAGCTCTTGCGCTCCGCGAGCCATCTCGGATGACGCTCCTACCTGTGCGCCATTCTTCCGTCATATACGTAGACTATAAATTCCATTTTCCAACAATTCAACACGAATATTCAGAGCGAGCGCCGCGTACCTACCGCCACGGACAAAGCAATGGCGAGACAGAGCGTCGCCGAAAGCGAGCGGAAGGCGCCAAAATCCACCTCCGAAACCGACAGGGTGATGGCTTCATACTTCCGAAGCGGACTGACGATCGTATCCGTCAAAGCGACGACCTGGATGCCACGGGCCTGCGCCGCTTCCACGAGTTCGATGGTTTCCGCCGAATAAGGGGAAAAGGTGATGGCAAGCAGCACGTCGCCGGAACGGATGGCATTGCGGTTGTCGAGCCTCCCCACGGTACTGTGGAGCATGGCGGGTACGTCCATCTTCTCGAAGGCATAGGCCATGTAGCTGGCAACCGGAAAGGAGCGCCGCAGTCCGATGATGTGAATCATCTGTGCGTCTGCCAGCACCTGTACCGCCTGCTCGAGGCTCTGGGGCTCAATTGTCTTGAAGAGATTTTCGAGCGACGTGCGCCCCGCCTCGACGAATTCCGCCAGCAAGGCCGAAGGGCTGCCCTCAGCCTTTTCCCGCAGGTGTTGAAGTCGGGTCGTATAGTCCGGCCAGCCGCCGACGAAGGACTCGCGAAACAGCTTCTGCATTTCCGAAAAGCCGGAAAAACCCATGATCTGACAGAATCGCATGAAAGCGGACGGCTGCACTCCGGCTCCCTCCGCCATCTCGGCTACCGTCGAAACAGCGATCCGATCCTTGTTCGCCGCCACATACTCGGCGCATTGCCGCAAGCGCTTCGGTAGGCGCTCCGCGACTTCCAGCAGCCGCTCCTCGAAGGCCTTGATGGTGGTTGGCCCGCCCCCTTCACTCATACTCCTGCCTCTCCAATCACGCGCTTGACATAGGGAAGATCACCATCTAGCAGAATAGAAAATATATTCCAAATCGAGAATGTGTCGTCGCGATACCAGATCCACTTTTCCCTCCAGCATCAGTGGAACTCAAGTCGTAGACGAGCGACATGCTCGACCGATTTTGTGGGAGGAAGACCATGGTCACCAAGCTAGCGCTTCTGGGTGCAGGGCGCATCGGAAAGGTACATGCTCGGGCAATCGCCGAGGATAAGCGCGCCAAACTCGTCGCGGTGGTCGATGCGGTGGCCGGAGCCGCCGAGGCGATTGCCGAGAGCGCCGGCTGCAGGGTCAGCAGCATTGAGGAAATCGAGGCTGACCAGGACATCGATGCCGTCATCATCTGCACCCCGACCAATACCCATGCAGATCTCATCGAGCGCTTCGCGACGGCCGGCAAAGCGATATTCTGCGAAAAGCCAATCGATCTCGATGTCGATCGCGCCAGATCCTGCCTCGAGACCGTTCGCAAAAGCGGCGCCAAGGTGATGCTCGGCTTTAACCGACGGTTCGATCCCCATTTCCTCGCGGTGCGTCAGGCGATCGATGACGGCCGTATCGGCAAGGTCGAAATGGTGACGATCACCAGCCGCGACCCAGGCCCGCCGCCATCGGAATACATCAAGGTTTCAGGCGGCATCTTCCGCGACATGACCATCCACGATTTCGATATGGCGCGCTTTCTGCTCGGCGAGGAGATCGTTTCCGTCATGGCCGTTGGTGCGGTTCTCGTCGATCCGAAGATCGGCGAACTTGGTGACTATGACAGCGCAAGCCTCATCCTGACGACCGCGAGCGGGCGTCAGTGCGTTATTTCCAACTCCCGTCGCGCCAGCTACGGTTATGATCAGCGTATCGAGGTCCACGGCTCCTTGGGGTCGGTCTCGGCGGAAAATCAGCGGCCGGTATCGATAGAAGTCGCCAACAAGGACGGCTACACGCGCCCTCCGCTGCACGACTTCTTCATGACCCGCTACACCGCCGCCTATGCAGCGGAAATCTCCGCCTTCATCGACAGCCTTGAAAGCGGAACGGCCCCTTCTCCATCGGCCGAAGATGGGCTGATTGCGCTGCAACTCGCAGACGCAGCGCTTCGCGCCGCCAAACAAGGGTCAGCCGTGAAGGTCTAGCCGTTAGGCAAGGCAGGCGGCGCCGGAGAAACGGCAGGCGCTGGAGGATCGTCCCGCCTCGCGCCGGCCCGACGGATCATGCGGCCCTGCCTTCATGACGGCGCGATCTGAAACCACCCGCACGGGCATCCGCGCGCAGTTCGTCGAGCGCGCGGAAAAACACTTTTCGCTTGCCAGTCACGACAAATGGCAACCCGCCCGGAAGCCGTCATGCATCGTCCGGATGACCCGCTGATGTAAACGGTCCGCCTTGATAGATAACCGCAGGATTTGCCGGATCTTCCTTGCCCGCCGCCGTTTCCACTTCCACTCGCCACTTTGCCGAGCTGTCCTGCGGCTTCCAGCCGAGGAAAGCAGCGTTGCCATTGTCCCACCATTGCTCGTCATTGGCTGACGCACCATAAACCACCGTGTGGCCGAGGCGGGGAGTGTCGAAAGCGCGTCCGCAAAGTGACAGGAAATCCCTGTAGCTGAGCCAGGTCGCGAGCATTCGGGTGTTCATCGGCTTCTCGAAGCAAGAGCCGATACGCACCGACAGCGTCTCCTGGCCGAACTTGTCGAAGTAGAGGCTTGCGATCGCCTCTCCAAATACCTTTGAGGCCCCGTAGAGGGAATCCGGCCGGGGGACGACGGTGTTGTCCAGTCGTTCATCACGGCGATAATAGCCGACAACGTGGTTCGAACTTGCAAATACGATGCGCGGCTTACCATTGTGACGGGCGGCCTCGTAGAGGTTATAAAGGCCGACGATGTTTCCTTGGAGGATCAGGTCGAACTTCCGTTCGACCGACACGCCGCCCAGATGGATAACTCCATCGACACCATCCAGCATTTCCGCCACTTGCCCCGCATTGGCAAGGTCGCAACGTACGAAGGTTTCTCCGGCACCGACATCGTTTATCTCGCTGATGTCGGAAATTATCACTCGCTCGGCGAGTTGTCCCAGCATCGGACGTATTGCCCGCCCAACACCGCCGGCTGCACCGGTTAAAAGAAGTTTCTTGAGCATCCGCCTCTCCCGCTGGGATCAGCGGCAATGCCGCAATCCCTCATGTTATCATATCTCATGCCTTGTGTTATACTATGAGGGCATCGATAGTCGTCAACGGATTTCTTCGCCGCGCTTGACAAAACGGCCCGGGTCCACCCGACTATTGTGGGAGAAGACATGGACGCTCGGGAGCAACCTAACTTGAAACGAACAGATAACACCACTTTGCAGCCTCCCGATCGCAAGGGGCGCAATCTGGTCGAAGCCATTGGACAGCGGCTGCGCAATGCGATCGCCACAGGAGAGCTGAAACCGGGGGATAAGCTTGCGAGTGAAAGCGGTCTGACAGGCCAGTACCAGGTCAGCAGAACCGTCATCCGGGAGGCCATTGCGTCACTTCGCGCCGATGGGCTCGTGGAGGTTCGCCACGGCGTCGGCGTCTTCGTTCTTGCGCCGGACACCGGTCCGCAAAAGGCGTTTCGCGGCCTCGACATCCACCGAGTCTCGTCCATAATCGAGATGCTGGAAGTGCGCGGTGCAATCGAAATAGAAGCGGCGGGCCTGGCTGCGAGCCGATCTTCTCCCGCACAGCAGGAGCACATTTTCGAATGTCTGGACATGATGAAGCAGCAGATAGCAGCCGGCTCTTCGACCGTCGACAGCGACCGCGCCTTCCACATGGCAATTGCCGTTTCGACCAACAATCCCCGCTTCCGTGACCTCCTGGAATCGATCGGCCAGCAGATGATCCCGCGCTCACTTCTCCAGGAGAACGATGCCGAAATGTCTCCCGAATATCTGTCGCAGATCCAGAGCGAACATGCCCACATCGCCCAAGCCATCGCCGACGGAAACGATTCGGCGGCACGGGAAACCATGCGTACTCATCTACGCGGAAGCCAGCTGCGATATCGCGCCATGATGCGTCGAGGGTAAGGCCTTCTGAGAGATATTATAAGATACCTTGATCATAATATGATATTGAAGCAGCGTGGCGGTTCAGCGCGACGAAAATGCGCGCCTCGGACGCCGCATCGACCCATTTGAGCGATGTCTGTGTCGGTTCTGACCGCGGCGAATGCAACGCGAAACAGCGATCCAAAATAAAACTTGACGGATATAGACAAGTTAAAGTCCGCCAACTAGGAATGCCCCAAGGGTCAAAGATTACCGGGGCACGTCATGAGTTTGTTTCATCGTCTGGGTTCGCGCTTATTTCTGGTGGGTGTTCTTTCAAGTTTCGCCGCACAGGGTGCCGGCGCTGAGGAAATCGTCTTCAAAGACCAGGAGAACCGCGAGGTTCGCCTTGCGAAAGCAGCCGAACGAATTGTCTCGATCGTCATTCCGATGGCCTCGACGGTCATTGCTCTCGATGGTTCGACCAAAAAACTCGTGGGCATGAACCCGACAGCCAAGAGCGCCGTGGTGGAGGGCATTCTGGGCAAGATCTTTCCGGAGGCGAAAGACATCCCGTCCGATGTGACGGCGCCGAATTTCGTGCCGAATGTCGAGGCATTGACCGCAACCAACCCGGACCTCGTGATCCAATGGGGCGGGCGAGGCAACGATATCGTAGCTCCCATCACCAACGCCGGCCTCACGGCCATGCTCATTCTCTATGGGACCGAGGAACTGACCCGCGACTACATGACCATGGCCTCGAAGGCGCTGGGAAAGCCGGAGCGTATCACGCAACTCGTCGAATGGCGCGACCGCGTTCAAAAGGATATGGAGGCAAAGGCCGCCTCGGTCCCCCAGGACAAGCGTCCGAGCGTTCTCTATCTCGGCCGAGCGCTTTCCGATATCAGCGCCTCAGGTACGAAGGGCAGCTACAATGCCTGGTACATAGAGCTTGTCGGCGGCAAAAATGCCTCGGCCGAACTGAACGGCACTGTTTCCATCAACAAGGAACAAATCGCCCAATGGGATCCGGAGGTCATCTTCCTGAATGCCTTCGAAGCCAAGCTGAATGTGGACTGGGTCTATAGCGATCCGGTTCTCTCCCTCACCAAAGCTGCCAAGAACAAGCGCGTCTACAAGATGCCGTTGGGCGGCTATCGGTGGGATCCGCCGAACCAGGAATCACCGCTTTCCTGGATGTGGACGGCCAACCTCGTCCAGCCCGGCGTCTTCAACTACGACATACGCGCCGAAATGAAGGCTGCATATAAGACGCTTTACAATTACGAGCTCACGGAAGCGGATATCGACGCCATCCTTTGGGTCAAGGAACAGGGCAGCGCAACGAACTACGACCAGTTCAAGGCGAAATAGCCATGGCGGTCGTTGTGCAGGAGCAGGATGCAAGAAGGTTACGGATCGCGCTGGCCCGCCAGACGCTGGTGTTCGGACTGCTGCTGCTACTATTCATAACCGCGTTCATCGTTAGCCTCTGCGTCGGCCGCTTCTCAGTTCCCGCGGGACGCGCGCTGGAGCTTGTCTGGATCGGAATAACCGATCCGACGCGCGAACTCACAAATATCGATGAGCGCATCGTGCTGCTTGTGCGTGCACCGCGTGTCGTCCTGGCAGCGCTCGCCGGTGCCGGACTGGCTGTTTCCGGCGCGGCACTCCAGGGCGTTTTCCGCAACCCCCTTGTTTCGCCCGATATCCTTGGCATATCTCAAGGTGCAGCCTTCGGCGGCGCTCTCGGGATCATGCTGGGGATCTGGGGGTTGCCGCTGATCGCCATGGTGTTCGTCTTTGGCCTGGCGGCACTCATTCTTGTCGGCCTGCTGTCACGCATCAACGGCCGCACTGAGACGGTCACCGTCATTCTCTCAGGACTGGTGATAAGTTCGATGTTTTCGGCGGTGGTCTCGCTTCTGCAGTTCGTCGCCGACCCCAATACGTCGCTGCCGGCAATCGTCTATTGGCTGATGGGCTCGTTTGCCACCTCCACCTGGCAACGCACCTTGATAGCCGCGCCCGGCCTCATTTTGGGCAGCCTGATACTCTGGATGCTGCGCTTCCGCTTGAACATCCTGTCACTCGATGAAGCCGAAGCCCGCAGCCTCGGCGCCAACACCACCCGCGAGCGGTGGCTCGTTTTTGGAATGATCGCCATCATTGTCGGCAGTCAGGTTGCAGTGTCTGGCATCATCGGCTGGGTCGGCATCGTCATCCCGCACGCCGCTCGCCTGCTTGTGGGGCACGATCATCGTGCGCTGCTGCCTGCATCCGTCGTGCTCGGCGCGGGCTTCATGGTGATCATCGACACATTGGCCCGGACAGCGACAGCCGCCGAAATCCCCCTCGGCGTCATGACCGCACTGGTCGGAGCACCGATCTTTGCCGTGCTTTTGCGCAATCACTATCGCGAAAGAAGTGCTTCATGATCGGCCTTGACGACGCCACCGTGCGCTTCGGGTCGCGCACCATCATCGACGGCCTGAGCTTCTCCGTCCCTGTCGGTCGCACCCTGGCGATCCTGGGGCCTAACGGCCGCGGCAAGACCACCACCCTCAAAGCCATGCTCGGTTTTCAACGGTTGGATGCCGGACGACGCCTCGCTCCTGAAATCGTCGGTTACGTGCCGCAAACCGGGGCGAGCAATCAGCAGCGTCATCGTGCACTGGACATCGCGGTCATGGGTCGCGCCGCGCATCTCGGCCTGTTCGGCCAACCGCGCGCAAGTGATTTCGACATCGCCCGTTCCGCACTGGAGCGTACAGGGGCGGCGCGCTTCGCCAATCATTTTTTCGACCGGCTCTCAGGCGGCGAGCGGCAGCTCGTGCTTCTCGCAAGGGCCCTTACCACCGGTTCTCAGGTGCTGGTTCTCGATGAACCGGCCGCAGCTCTCGACCTTCACAATCAGGAGCGGCTCTTGAGACTACTCAACATTCTGCGCGAACCGCGCGACAAGGCGATCGTTTTCACCACCCACGATCCGAACCACGCATTGACGGCAGCGGACGAGGCGTTGTTGATGATGCCCGACGGTCAGCCGCTGCATGGCCCTGCCAGCGAGATGATCACGCCGCAGAATCTGGAACGCCTCTATGGCGTGCCGATGCGGATCGTGGAACTTGCAGGTCCTGACGGCTGTATCCATCATGCGGTGCTGCCGGCGTTCGCAGGAATCCGCGCCGCATGACCATCCTGATGATACAATCGCACTATCAGGAACCATTTGCTGATACCGCGCCGCTCTTCGCGGATGTCGTCGCCTCCGGGCTCATGAAAGTGGTGCGTGAGATGGAACTTACCGACGAGCATTTTGCTGACGCTCGCGGATTGATCACCACCACCCACCTCGACCAGATCGGGGTGCAGCGCTTTACTCCCGCCATTACCGCCTTCCTGGATAGCGGTGCCCGATGGATCTACCACGGCCATATCTTGCGCCCGATCCTGCCGGAACTTAGCGTCTACCAGCCGATCCCCAATCCCAAGCGGGCGGATTTTGATCAGACGCGACTTTTCGACCATCCGATTTTTGCCGGCATCGACCAAAAAAAACTGGAGACGAACCGAGGGGTCGCGGGCTTTTACGGCCGCGGCCACAATCCGCCGCCGGTGGGCGCGGTCGTCATCAACGCGTTCGGGCCAACTCAAATCCCCGTCGACTGGATCTGGGCCCGGCCTGAGGGCGGCGAGCTTCTCTGCCATGCGGGCAATGAATTCTGGGGCTGCGGCGATGACCCCGAGGTGAAAACGCTGCTTGCCCGTCGAGCCGCCGCCTGGCTTTCGGGAGAACTGAACTGATGAGCATTCTCGCCATCCACCCCGGCGCCTATTACCATATCGAGACGCTCGAAGCGCCGCGTTACGCCCATCACTTCGATGTACTTGTGCGACCGGAGGATCTTGCCTCGGTCGAGCTTTCCGAACATGCGGTGGTCTTCATTCCATGCCGAACGCCGGCCGACCGGCTGGCGCCGCACACTCAACAGCTCCGCGCCTATCTCGACCAGGGCGGCACGATCGTTGCGACCGGGGAGACTTCGTGGGACATCTTCCTGCCGGGCATCGCCTTCACGCCGCAACAGACGAATTGGTGGTGGTGGCTGACGCCAGATGCCGATCTTGGCGTTCGTATCGCCTCACCCGATCACCCGCTCTTCCGTCGCCTTGGGGAAAACGATCTCACCTGGCACCTGCACGGCTGGTTCGATCCACCGGCTGGAGCCGAGGTGCTGGCGGTCAATGGCGAAGGGAAACCCATTCTTTATGTGGACGAGGTCACGACCTCGGGCCGCATGATCATCACCAGTCTCGATCCATGCTTTCACCATGGGTCTCATTTCATGCCCGCGACAACACGTTTCCTGGACGGTTTCCTACCCTGGATGCGCGAAGAGCTGGACGGAGCACAAACACCATGACCAACGCAATCGACGTTTTCGAAGACGGCAAGCTGCTTTCCTACACCTATGCCCAACTCATGCACTATCATGGTTTCGGATATCCCGGTGGGGTGGCGCATGCGTTCAAGGTGATGCAGCTGGCGCTCCCGCTGCTCAGCCCCGACAATCCGCCCGAGCGGCGGGAAATCAGCGTCCGCACTGCCTTTCGCGGTCCCGGCGGCCGCGATGCGTTCGAAATGGTGACACGCGGTCTGACCGAAGGCCGCTATACGGTCGATCACGGCATGGAAAAACCCGAACGCGGAGAAATCCTCGCCCGCTACGTCTTCGAACTCATCTATCGGGGCAAGACCGTGACGGTGCAGCTGAAAGAGGGGCACGTGCGCGAAGAATTCATCAGCGTAAGCCGCAAGCCGGACCGCACGCCCGCAGAGGAGGAACGCCTCGTCTGGCTGAAACAGGAAATGGCAGATCGACTGCTCGCATTGCCGGCAGACCAAGTCTACGAAGTGGCCTAACGGCTCCGTTCAAGCACGAACAAGGTCCGGTGCAGCGCTCACGCGTCGTGAGCGTCATTTCGCGGCGCAGGTCCCCATCTCAGGTAAGCCCGGCCTCCGAGCCGGTGGCTGAAGACGGGGTTTTGGACGTCGGCAATCCCATAAGCAATCTTCCATGCCGTCGGCAGCCGATTAGTATTTTTCCAATCGCGATCGGCAAGATTCCGACTGAGCGTCGCGATCGAACTGTGACATCGAGAGCATGTCGCTGGAGACAAGCCTCCGTTCCGTGTTGACGCAAATCAAAGCGTCTCTTCAAGCCGTGTGTCAGCAGATGAGGGTCAGCAATCTCTCAACCAGCACCGCGCATTCGCGTTGCGAGGCTCAAGACCATGAATTACGTCTCCGAAACAATCTTGTTGGCGGTCGGCACTTTCCTAGCTCTGCTTGGAGCAGCCTACGCCTACGATAACCTGTTCGCCTCCCATATGTGGGTCCTGTTCTTCGTGCTGCTCGTCAGCACAGTCGTGATGCTCCGCAAGATCTCCTTTGCGCCAGCAGGACAAGCCTCCAAGAGCCGGGCCGAGTCCGAGTATTTGGACGAGGTCATCAAATACGGCGTGATCGCGACCGTGTTTTGGGGCGTGGTTGGCTTCCTCGTCGGCGTCGTCGTCGCGTTGCAGCTCGCTTTTCCGGACTTAAATATCGAGCCTTGGTTCAACTTCGGCCGCGTCCGTCCGCTCCACACCTCGGCGGTCATCTTCGCCTTCGGCGGCAACGCGCTGATCGCGACTTCATTCTATGTGGTGCAGCGCACCTGTCGGGCGCGGCTTTTCGGCGGCAACCTCGCCTGGTTCGTCTTCTGGGGCTACCAGCTCTTCATCGTGATGGCGGCAACCGGCTATCTCCTCGGCATTACCCAAAGCCGGGAATATGCCGAACCGGAATGGTATGTGGATATTTGGCTCACCATCGTCTGGGTCGCCTATCTTCTGGTCTTCCTCGGCACGATCCTGAAGCGCAAGGAGCCGCATATCTATGTGGCAAACTGGTTCTATCTCGGCTTCATCGTGACGATCGCGATGCTGCATGTGGTCAATAATCTCGCCGTTCCCGTCTCCTTCCTGGGCGTCAAGAGCTACTCCGCTTTCGCAGGCGTTCAAGATGCTTTGACCCAGTGGTGGTACGGCCACAATGCCGTCGGCTTCTTCCTGACTGCCGGCTTCCTCGGCATGATGTATTATTTCGTGCCCAAGCAGGTTAATCGCCCGGTCTATTCCTATCGCCTATCGATCATCCACTTCTGGGCTCTGATCTTCATGTATATCTGGGCCGGCCCGCATCACCTGCACTATACGGCGCTTCCCGATTGGGCCCAGACGCTTGGAATGGTCTTTTCCATCATGCTGTGGATGCCCTCCTGGGGTGGCATGATCAACGGCCTGATGACGCTATCGGGCGCCTGGGACAAGATCCGCACCGATCCCATCGTCCGCATGATGGTCATGGCCATCGCATTTTACGGGATGGCGACATTTGAAGGCCCGATGATGTCGGTCAAGGCGGTCAATTCGCTCAGCCACTATACCGACTGGACGATCGGCCACGTGCATTCGGGCGCTCTGGGCTGGAATGGCATGATCACCTTCGGCGCTATTTATTACCTTACGCCAAAGCTGTGGAACCGCAGGCGGCTCTACAGCCTGCAGCTGGTGAACTGGCACTTCTGGCTCGCCACGCTCGGCATCGTCGTCTATGCCGCCGTCATGTGGGTTGCCGGGGTGCAGCAGGGCCTGATGTGGCGCGAATACGACGACCAGGGCTTCCTCGTCTATTCCTTCGCGGAATCGGTAGCCGCCATGCTCCCCTACTACGTCCTTCGTGCAGTCGGCGGCGCCATGTTCCTGACCGGCGCACTCCTCATGGCATTCAACGTCACCATGACAATCCTCGGCTACGAGCGGCAAGAAACGGTGTCAGGCGCCGCACCCGCCCTGCAGCCGGCTGAATAAAGGAACCGACCCATGGGTCTTCTAGACAAACATCACTACGTCGAACGCAACGCCACGCTGCTGCTGGTCGGTTCGCTGGTCGTCGTTTCCATCGGCGGCATCGTCGAAATCGCGCCGCTCTTCTATCTTGAAAACACGATCGAGAAAGTGGAAGGCATGCGGCCTTATTCGCCGCTCGAGCTCGTCGGCCGCAGCATCTACATCCGCGAAGGCTGCTATGTCTGCCACAGCCAGATGATCCGGCCTTTCCGGGACGAGGTGGAGCGCTATGGCCATTACAGCCTGGCGGCGGAATCCATGTATGACCACTCCTTCCAATGGGGCTCCAAGAGAACTGGCCCCGACCTCGCCCGGGTTGGCGACCGTTATTCGAATGAATGGCATGTCCAGCACCTGATCGAGCCGCGCGACGTCGTGCCGGAATCGGTCATGCCGAGCTATGCCTTCCTGAAGGACACGCCGCTCAAGGTCACAGATGTCAGCATGGAACTGAAGGCCAACCGGGCAGTCGGAGTGCCATATTCCGACGAAATGGTTGCCAGCGCAAAGGCGGATCTTGCGGCCCAGGCCGATCCGAATGCGGATACTTCAGGTCTTCTCGAACGCTACCCGAAGGCCAAGATCGGCGATTTCGATGGCGATACGCAGAACCTGACCGAAATGGACGCGCTCATCGCCTATCTGCAGATGCTCGGCACGCTGGTCGATTTCTCGACCTATGACGACGCCGCCGGCTATCGCTGAGGAGAAGGAAATGGAAGCATATACCGCGCTCCGCCAATTCGCCGACAGCTGGGGACTTATGGGCATGGCCCTGTTCTTCCTCGGCGTCGTTCTATTCACCCTGCGTCCGGGCTCCGAGGCCCAAGCCAAAAAAGCCGCGCAAATCCCTCTGAAGGAGGATTAAAAGATGGCGGACAAGCATATCGATGAGATCAGCGGCGTCGAAACCACCGGCCACGAATGGGACGGAATCCGCGAGCTGAACAATCCAATGCCCCGCTGGTGGGTGTGGACCTTCTACGCGACTATACTTTGGGCACTTGGCTACACCATCCTCTATCCGGCCTGGCCGCTCGTCAGCGATGCGACAAGGGGTGCTCTGGGATATTCCAGCCGCGCAGATCTGGCAGCCGATGTCGAAGGCGCAAAGATCGCCACAGGTGACATCGTCGAAAAGATCGCGAACGCGTCGGTTGACGAGATCCTCGCCGACCAGCAACTCAGCCAGTTCGCCACCGCGGGCGGAGCCGCCGCATTCCGCGTCAACTGCACGCCCTGCCACGGCACGGGTGCCGCCGGCGGGAAAGGCTATCCGAACCTCAACGACGACGAATGGCTCTGGGGCGGCGACGTCAATGCCATCTACCAGTCGGTCGCTCATGGTATCCGAGACAGCGTCGACCCGGATACCCGTGTTTCTGAAATGCCTGCATTTGCCGACATGCTGAAGCCCGAGGAGATTCGTCAGGTCTCCTCCTATGTGGTGAGCTTGACGGGCACACCACACGATCCATCGCTTGTCGAAGCCGGCAGACAGCTCTTTGCCGACAACTGTATATCCTGCCATGGCGAAAAGGCCGAAGGCAATCGCGACATGGGTGCGCCCAATCTCGGTGACGCCATCTGGCTCAAGGTGCGAGACGAAGCGGAAATCGCCAAGCAGATCCAGTCGCCCCGGCATGGCGTGATGCCCGCTTGGGCGACCCGCCTTGGCGACGCAACCGTCAAGCAACTCGCCGTCTATGTCCACTCACTAGGCGGCGGCGAATAGGGAAAGCAACCGCCACCTTGGCGACGAACCCTGATCCCGAATACGCGGCCGCCGGCGGCAAAGCAGGCGGCCGTTTGTCGCATCACGCGGCCAGATACTCTTGACGTAAGTCAATGTAGCAGACGCCCGCCGGTGCAAAACAAGATGGGACAAAGGATCAGTCCCATGAATCTCTACACTTCCCCGGCTCTCGGCTCGAATGATCAGACGGTTGAACGCATCGATGCGCAGCCCGTGCATCCGCCCGGCGCATCTCGCCAGCCACTCTACGAGAAGCGCAAGAAGATCTTTCCGAAGAAGGCCGAGGGACGGTTTCGTCGCTTCAAGTGGATCGTGATGCTGATCACTCTCGGCATCTACTATCTAACGCCGTGGATCCGGTGGGATCGCGGTCCGTTTGCCCCGGACCAAGCGGTTCTCATCGATCTTGCCAATCGACGCTTCTATTTCTTCTTCATCGAGATCTGGCCGCAAGAATTCTTCTTTGTGGCCGGACTGTTGGTGATGGCGGGCTTCGGGCTTTTCCTGCTGACCTCGGCTGTCGGTAGAGCCTGGTGCGGCTATGCCTGTCCGCAGACGGTCTGGGTTGATCTTTTCCTGGCTGTCGAAGGTTTCATCGAGGGCGACCGCAATGCCCGCATGAAATTGGACGCGGCGCCCTGGAGCTTCGACAAGCTCTGGAAACGCGTAGCGAAACATACGACGTGGATTGCGATAGCAGTGGCCACAGGCGGAGCCTGGATATTCTACTTTGCAGACGCTCCGTCGCTCGCCTTCGATGTCGTGACAGGCCAGGCGGCCGGCATCGCCTACTGGACCGTCGCAATCCTGACAGCCACGACCTATGTGCTTGGCGGACTGATGCGCGAGCAGGTCTGCATCTACATGTGCCCTTGGCCACGCATCCAAGGGGCGATGCTGGACGAAAGCTCGCTCGTCGTCACCTACAACGACTGGCGCGGAGAACCCCGCAGCCGGCACGCCAAAAAAGCCGCTGCTGCCGGGCAGGCCGTCGGCGACTGCGTCGATTGCAACGCCTGCGTCGCGGTCTGTCCCATGGGGATCGACATCCGCGACGGACAGCAGCTTGCCTGTATCACCTGTGCACTCTGTATCGACGCATGCGACGGCGTCATGGACAAGATCGGCAAACCGCGCGGTCTGATCGCCTATGCCACACTGGAAGAGTATGAAAGCAACATGGCTCTGGCGACAAGTGGCGGCACCACCGTCATCGAGCCTTCGCGTATTCGCAACGTCGACGGCACTTTCATCGACAAGGTACGCCCCTTCAACTGGCGAGTTATCTTCCGTCCCCGCACCTTGCTCTATTTCGGCGTCTGGTCGGCTGTGGGGGTTGGCCTGGTCTTTGCCCTGCTTTCCCGTGACCGGTTGGAGGTCAACGTCCTACATGACCGCAACCCGCAATTCGTTCTGGAGTCGGATGGTTCCATCCGCAACGGGTACACGATCCGTCTGCTCAATATGATCCCGGAACCTCGCACCATCATGGTTTCGATGGAGGGGCTGCCGGAAGCGACCATGAAGATTACCGGGATCACGGATGTTCCCGGGCGCCTTTTCGCCGTCAATGTCGAGCCCGACAAGACACTGGCACTAAGGGTGTTCGTTACCCTCCCCAAAGAAGCCATATCCGCGCAAACCAGCGACTTCCGCTTCATTGCCGAAGATCGGTCCAGCCACGAACAAGACAGCTATGCCGCAGTCTTCAACACTCCCGGAGCCAAGAAATGAACGCTTTCCGAGCAAAAACCTTCATCTTCACGGGATGGCACATGCTGGGTGTCATGGTGCTCTTCTTCGGCACCATCATCTCGGTCAACCTTTATATGGCTTATAATGCAACGCGCAGCTGGAGCGGCCTGGTCGCGCAGAATACCTATATTGCGAGCCAGCAGTTCAACGGAAAGGCTGCCGAGGCGCGCGTTTTGACGGCGAGCGGCGTCACAGGCAAGCTTCTCATCGACGGCAGCGCCATTCGCTACGAGATTTCCCATCGCGCAGACGGTCCGGTCGAGGCCAACGAGCTGACGCTCAAGTTCAAGCGGCCCGTTGGCGAACATCAGGATTTCGAACTTCGTCTCACCCCTGTGGCAAAAGGTGTCTTCACCACGAGCCACCAATTGCTGCCTGGCCAGTGGATCGTCGACGCCAGCGCCACGAGAAACGGCAAACGTATCCTACATGAAGCACAACGTATTTCGATCTTGGGAGGGCAGCAATGAGTTGCTGTGCGCCGGGCACCGAAGTTACGACCACGCGGCTGTTGCCCTCTTCGGAAGAGTTGATCCTGTCTAGCCGGCTCCTTGGTCCCGGCTTGCGGCAAACCGAGCTCAGCGTGCCCCAGGTCCATTGCGGTACATGCATCACGGCGATCGAAACCAGCCTGAGAGCCTTGCCAGCGGTCGAGCGCGCCCGCGTCAATCTATCGACCAAACGTGTATCCATCATCTGGAAGGAAATCCTTGGGAGCGAAACCACCGACCCGGTTTCCCTCGTCAAGGCCATCACCGATACCACCGGTTATGACACCCATCTCTTCTCAGACGGCGAAGACAGCGGCCACAAACTGCAGCGTGAGTTGATCCGTGCAGTCGCTCTTTCGGGTTTTGCAGCGGCCAATATCATGCTGCTTTCAGTCTCGGTATGGTCGGGCGCCGACGCCTCGACCCGCGACATGTTTCACTGGATTTCGGCGATGATTGCCGCGCCGGCGCTGATCTACGGGGGGCGCTTCTTCTATCGGTCGGCCTGGCACGCACTTCGCCGCGGCCGTACCAATATGGACGTGCCGATCGCGCTGGCCATCACACTGTCCTATGCAGTCTCAGTGTGGGAAACGATCCATCACGGCCAACACGCCTGGTTCGACGCGACCGTGTCGTTGTTGTTCTTCCTGCTGATCGGGCGCACCCTCGACCACGTCATGCGCGATCGGGCCCGCTCCGCCATCAGCGGGCTTGCCAGACTTAGTCCCCGGGGTGCAACGGTCATCGGCAAAGACGGTAGCCGCGACTATCGCACGGTCGAGGATATCGCACCCGGCGAGCGGGTAGCAATCGCAATGGGGGAACGAATACCCGTCGACGGCGTCGTGGAAAGCGGCGCGAGCGACATGGACGTCTCGATCGTCAATGGCGAAAGCGCTCCCCGTGCGGTCAAGACCGGCGATGCGCTCCAGGCGGGAATGCTCAGCCTCACGGGTTCACTTGTTCTCGTGGCCACAGCGTCCGCGCGGGATTCGTTTCTATCCGAGATCATCGCATTGATGGAGGCCGCGGAGGGCGGTCGGGCGCGCTACCGGCGGATCGCAGATCGCGCCGCCCAGATCTATTCGCCGGCAGTCCATCTTCTGGCGCTTCTGGCATTTCTCGGCTGGGGATTTTTGGGAGGGGACTGGAAACAGGCAATGCTGATCGCGATCGCGGTGCTGATCATCACCTGCCCATGCGCGCTCGGCCTGGCCGTTCCCGTGGTTCAGGTCGTGGCCGCCGGTCGCTTGTTCAAGAACGGCATCATGGTCAAGGACGGTTCCGCAATGGAACGGCTCGCCGAGATCGATACGGTCGCTTTCGACAAGACTGGCACCATCACTCTCGGTAAACCTCGGCTTGTGAATCTTGGATCGGTGAAATCGGATCATCTGGCGATCGCAGGCGGCCTTGCTGCTCATTCACGCCACCCTCTTTCCAAAACCCTTTCCGATATGGCGTCGGAGTCAGTACAGGCTTTCGATGAGGTCGTGGAGATCCCTGGTCAAGGTCTGGAAGGGCGCACCGTCGAAGCCGTGTATCGCCTCGGCAACCGGCGGTTCGCCTGCGGCAACAACAGAGCGGACACGACGGCTGCGTCTTCAATGCTCGAGGTAATCCTGTCATGCGACGGACGAGAAGTGGCCTGTTTCCTGTTTGAGGACGAACTGCGTCCGGATGCGCGGACCTCTATTGAGGCTCTCGCGGCTCAAGGGATATCGAGTGGGATCCTCTCTGGGGATCGTGAAGGGCCGGTTAGCAGCCTCGCAAGCCGGCTCGGCATTGCCCGATGGGCCGCAGAACTCACTCCCAAAGCAAAAGCGGATTTCTGTATTTCTCTTGCCGAACAAGGTCGCAAGGTGCTGATGGTCGGCGATGGCCTCAATGATGCTCCGGCCTTGGCTGCCGCGCATGTCTCGATTGCACCGGCGAGCGCGGCGGACATCGGCCGCCAGGCCGCCGACTTCGTCTTCATGCACGAAAGCCTCGAAGCCGTGCCGCTGGCCATCAACGTCTCCCGACAGGCAGGAAAATTGATCCGGCAGAACTTCGCTCTCGCCATCGGCTACAACGTCATCGCCGTCCCGATCGCTCTGACTGGCTATGCCACGCCTTTGATCGCGGCGATTGCTATGTCGACATCTTCAATCATCGTCATCGCCAACGCTTTGCGATTGAACCGCGCGGGGCGTCCAACCCGTCATGTCACGATGAAGGAGCGCCGCGAGAGGCAAACCGGAGAGGCTCGACTTGCATGAACATGCTTATCTTTCTCATTCCGATCGCGCTTTTTCTCGGAGCGCTCGGCCTGTTTGCGTTTCTATGGTCGTTGAAAAGCGGGCAATATGAAGATCTTGATGGAGCAGCCTGGCGGATCCTGGAGGAGGACTCGCGGGATCAGATCTGACACACACCTATTGCACGAGGACGGCAAAACAAAAGAGGTATCGGGCGTCGCAACGGCAACGTTTCGACGCCTGATAAACCGTTAACGCGTGAAGGCTGCTTAGCAGCGGTCGATATAGCGGTTTCCGTAGCGGTCGCGATAGTAGCAGCGACCAGGTTGTTCAGCCACGCTGCCGATCAGCGCTCCGGATACTCCGCCTACCGCCGCACCAACTGCCGCCCCGCGCACGTTGCCGGTTGCTACGCCGCCAATGACGGCGCCGGTTGCCGCGCCCACACCAGCGCCTCTTTCGGTGGCCGTGCATGAAGCCAGAGCCAGGCCGACGAAACCAATGATCAATGCCTTCTTCATCTCATCCTCCATAATGTTCCACCGTTAACTGTTCTGAAGGCAACAGGTTGCATCGGTGGCTCATGAGTTGAGATGAAAACTTCCCATAGGCCTGACCGGCCGGGCAGCAATCTGTCTCGATGGCAGCATCAGGTTGTGTGTTATCATATTGAAAAGACGGATACTTTACTTTCCTCAACGCTTGGCGGAACCTATGATCAGTGAGGCAACCGATCCCGGTGGCAGAGGAGGCTGCCAAGCGCCAGCGGCTTCGCGTCACCATCACCCGAAAGGTGGGCCAGCATTGCCGGCTTCTCGATCCTGATGAAGTGGCGCGCAACTGGATTGGCAACCGTCAGCACCCCCTTGCCAATTAGCTTTGTGATCGTCCGAGAGACTGTCTCGATCGTGAGGCCAAGATAGTCTGCGATGTCCTGGCGCGTCATCGGCAGCTCGATGATCGCATCAGCGCTCCCCCCGGCCAAGGCACGCTGCAGATGTTTGAGCAGGAATGTACAGAGCCGCTCTTCGGCCGTCTTGCTGGACAGTAGCACCAGTTGATCCTGCACCGCGGCCATCTCGTCGCAGATGCGCGAAAGAACCTCGGGGCGCAACGCATCAGAATCCGCGACGGCCTCCTCAAAAGCCTTGCGAGAGATCCGACGCAGGGATGCTGGGCCGATCGCTTCAGCGCCGTAGAGATACTTATTCCTGAGCAAAACACCGACGATATCGCCGGGATAGAGAAAACCGGTGATAACCCGCCGGCCGTCGGAAAGGATACGGAATAGTCTCAGCGTACCTTCGGCGACCTCGAAGACGTGTTTTGCATCGTCTCCCTCGAAAAAAGCCGCCTGGCTCGCCTCCAGATGCTCCCTTGGCTGGCTCGTGAAAAGCTCGTGCAGGTTTTGCGCCCTCGCAAAGGGTGTGGCTTTGGCAACTTGATGGTCGTTCGCATAGCTGCTGAGAAACACTGGCGTCATCTCCGTTCTTTCCACGGAGGAGATGCCCCTTGGCAAGTAACACCTCGATGCTAACACTGTGAAAATTGGTGCGATCGTGTAACGGTTTGTAACGGCCGCGACCTCGCCACTGCCCGAGGGCATAAAGCCATTAAAATCAGCTCAGTGCCAAAGCGTCCTTCAATGCGAAGCCCTGCTTGAGCTGCAGGTCAAGATCGGCTTCGATGTGATCAATGTGATGCAGCATCAACTGGGACGCCTGGGCTGCGTCGCCTCTTTCCAACGCCTCGAGAATAGCCAGATGCTCGCTATGTCCGCAGCTTGATATGCCCGAACGCCCGTAAAGGGCGATCACCAGCGACGATCGCCCGACTAGTTCGTCCATGAACTTCTGGAGGATGACATTACCTGCCACCGAAGCGAGCATCAGGTGAAAGTCTCCCGACGCCTTGATCTCCGCCCGTCGGGCAGAAGGTCCTCGTTCGTTGATATGCCGCTGCTCCTCTTCAAGCTGGCGGCGGAACTGCTCGATGTCGGCAGCCGTGATGTGTTCGACCGCGGCCGCGATGATCCCCGGCTCAATCAGCCGACGTGAAGCAAAGATCTGTCGCGCCTCATCCGGCGAGGGGTTGGACACAAAGGCACCCCGGTTACGCTCGATCCTGACCAGACCTTCGAAAGCAAGCATCTGCAATGCTGCCCGGGCGACCGTGCGGCTAACGGAAAACAGCGCTCCCACCTCGCTCTCAGACAGTTTGGTCCCGGGCGCAAGACGTCGGTCGACGATCGCGTTGCGCACCGCCTCGCGGATCGCGAGCGAACGGTCCTCCTGAGAAGCTTCCGGAAAGGTGATGTTTTCGCTGATATTCATGACATGAATCCAATGCCACAGCCTTGTAGCGTGAGATGGTTTTAATTGCCAGCATCGTTGTCCTCAATATTCGCGACAAATTGCATACGATTTCGCCATGGATCGAAAACACTCGCCTTATTTTTACGCAGTTCCTTTTCGACCCTCCTATTCCCCGGAATTTAGTCGAATAATTCTAGTGATTTAGCCATCTGGCACGGAGGATGCATCGTTCCGACCGACGCAAAGGAGCGCCGGATGAGTAAAGCTGCCGAAATCGACATCGTATCCGTTTCGAAGATCTATGGCACGACGACTGCCGTGGAATCCATCAGCTTGAAGATCCCTGCAGGAACCTACTGCTGCCTCCTCGGCCCCTCCGGCTGCGGCAAGACGTCGACGCTCCGGATGATCGCGGGCCATGAAAGCATCTCGTCCGGTGACATTCGTCTCGGAAACAGCGTGATCACCGATCTGCCGCCGGCCAAGCGGGGCACGGCAATGATGTTTCAGTCATACGCGCTCTTTCCGCATCTCGATCTCATCGACAATGTCGCCTTCAGCCTGAAGATGAAAGGTCTTGGCAAGGACGAACGGCGCGCAAAGGCTATGGACATGCTGCGGCTGATGCAGCTCGAATCCTATGCTACGCGCCGGCCAGCCCAGCTTTCCGGCGGCCAGCAGCAGCGTGTGGCGCTTGCCCGCGCCCTGATCACCGATCCGGAGGCATTGCTGCTCGATGAGCCACTGTCGGCCCTCGACCCTTTCCTGAAGATCCGCATGCGCGCCGAACTCAAGAAGCTCCAGACTTCGCTCGGCATCACCTTTGTCCACGTGACGCACAGCCAGGAGGAAGCGATGGCGCTCGCCGACCTCATCGTGGTGATGAATGACGGGCGCATCGAGCAAGCTGCCCATCCACGCACAATTTTCGAGCGGCCGGCTACCGCCTTCGTTGCCCGCTTCATGGGCGAGCACAACGTCATCTCCGGCCGGATGACAAAAAGCGCGGAGGATCGCGTGGTGCTTTCGGTGCCGGAAACGGACCGAGAGTTCCAGGCCACCGGTGACAATTGTGAGCTGATGGAAACGGCGAATATCGCCATTCGCACAGACCGTGTCCGCATCGCGGCACCGTTGGAAAAAGGCCTGGGGTTTACCGGCTCGATCTCGAATATCGAATATCGCGGCGCTTCGGTGAAGCTCTCCGTCAGCGGTGCCGGCATCGAGGACTTCACCGTCATCGTCAGCGATGCGGCCTTTTTCGCCAATCCGGTCAAGGTTGGAGAAGCAATCCCGCTGTCTTGGAACCGCGAGGACGCGATCGTCCTCGGACATCTCAAACACTGACGACAATCATAAAACTCAAACCAGAGGAGAACAGACAATGACTGAGAACAACAAAACCAAGGGCATCTCGCGCAGGACACTTCTAAAAACGGCATCCGCCGCAGCCGGTCTTGCGGCCGGCTCCGGCGCCATTACCGGCTTCCCGACCATCTGGGCTCAGAACCCGATCACGCTGCGCCAGTTCGGCACTGGTGTTTCCAACCTCAATGCGATCGCGGAAAAGTGCAAGGCCGACCTCGGAATCACGCTTGAGATGACGGCCACCGACTCCGACGCTGCCGCTCAGCGCGCCGTCACACAGCCCAATTCATACGACATTGCCGATATTGAATACTGGATCCTGAAGAAGGTTTATCCGGCAGGTGTCATCCAGCCGATGGATGTCAAGAAGCTCAAATATTATGACAAGGTCGTGCCGCTGTTCAAAACCGGCAAGCTGAAGCCGGACAGCGTGATCGCCCAGGGTACCGCGCCGCATACCGTCGGCTTCGTTGAAAAACCCGGCACGAAGGCCTTCGCCAAGGGTGAAACCCAATGGTTCACCATGATGCCGACCATCTACAATGCCGATACGCTCGGCATCCGCCCGGATCTCGTTGGCCGGGAGATTTCGACCTGGGCGGATATCATGGATCCGAAGTTCAAGGGCAAGGCCTCGATCCTCAACATCCCTTCGATCGGCATCATGGACGCCGCGATGATCATGGAAGCCATGGGCAACATCAAATACGCCGATAAGGGCAACATGACCAAGGCGGAGATCGACAAGACGATCGACTTCCTGATCAAGGCCAAGCAGGCAGGCCAGTTCCGCGCGTTCTGGAAGTCGTTCGACGAAAGCGTCAACCTGATGGCTTCCGGCGAAGTGGTCATCCAGTCCATGTGGTCGCCAGCCGTCGCCGCCGTCCGCTCCAAGGGCATCGCCTGCAAATACCAGCCGCTCAAGGAAGGCTACCGCTCGTGGGGCGGCGGTCTCGGTCTTGCCGCGCATCTTTCCGGCGCCAAGCTGGACGCTGCCTATGAATATATCAACTGGTACACATCCGGCTGGGTCGGCGCCTATCTCAACCGCCAGGGTTACTACTCGGCGGCGATGGAAACCGCCAAGCAGCACATGTCTGCCGACGAGTGGGGCTATTGGGTCGAGGGCAAGGCGGCCAAGGGCGATATCGTGGCGCCGGACGGAAAGGTCATGGAAAAGGCCGGTGCCGTGCGTGACGGCGGCTCTTTCGAGGAGCGCATGGGCAAGGTTGCATGCTGGAATTCCGTCATGGACGAGGACCGCTACATGGTCCGCCGCTGGAACGAATTCATCGCGGCTTGACCCACTCGCCGACCGGCTCCCTCCTCCATGTGGGGAGGGTTGGGGAGTGGTTTTCGCTCCGGATAAAAACCCCTCCCGCCTGCCCGGCCACCCTCCCCACAATGGGAGGGTTAGGTCTGCCGCATCGCATGGAGCCCAAAAGGGAGGCAACAATGGCGACTATGACATCCTCGGAGACGGAACAGATCGAACCCAGGCGGGCGAAAAGCTTCCGCTTGTCGCCCACCGCGATTTCCTATCTTCAGGCAACGCCCCTGACGCTGATCCTCGGCGCCTTCTTGCTCCTGCCTATCCTGATGATCGCGGTCGTCAGCTTCTGGGACTACGACTTCGCCCAGATG
The DNA here is from genome assembly GCA_900469955.1 of Hyphomicrobiales bacterium. Classification (GTDB taxonomy): domain Bacteria; phylum Pseudomonadota; class Alphaproteobacteria; order Rhizobiales; family Rhizobiaceae; genus Neorhizobium. The sequence goes on from UBYX01000008.1 coordinate 126,056, forward strand.
TATCCAGATTTCGTCACCTTCAATTACGCCGAAACCCTTGGTTCCTGGGTCACGTGGAAGACCTATCTCAACACGCTGAAATTCGCCCTGTTCGTATGGGCCATCACCCTCTTCATCGGCTTTTGGGTGGCCTATTTTCTCGCCTTCCACATTCGAACCACCGCCATGCAGATGGTGCTCTTCCTCGTCTGCACGGTGCCATTCCTGACGTCGAACATCATCCGCATGATTTCATGGATTCCGGTGCTCGGCCGCAACGGCCTCGTCAACTCCACCCTGCTCAACGCGGGGATTGTACCGGAGCCCATCGAGTGGCTCCTCTATTCGGATTTCGCCGTCGTGCTCGCGATGGTCCATCTCTACACGCTTTTCATGGTGACTCCCATCTTCAATACGCTGATGCGGATCGACAAATCGCTCGTTGAAGCTGCTCGCGACGCGGGAGCGTCAGGCTGGCAGATACTCACCAATGTCATCCTCCCACTCGCCAAACCCGGCATGGCGATCGGGACGATTTTCGTGGTGACGCTGGTGATGGCAGATTTTTCGACGGTACAGGTCATGTCAGGAGGCCAGAGTGCCTCTGTCGCTCTTATGATGAAGAACCAGATGTCGCTGCTTCAATACCCGGCGGCAGCGGCGAATGCCGTCGTGCTGCTCGTCTTTGTCCTCCTGATGGTCGCGGCAATTCTCCGCATCGTCGACATCCGCAAGGAACTCTAAGATGCAGGGCGACAAGCGCGGCCGCGAATTTTACATGCTCGCGATCTTCTTCGCGGTCTTCGTCCTGTTCCTGTACGGGCCGCTCTCGGCGATCCTGATCCTGTCTTTCCAGGGGCCGAACGGTGGGCTCACCTTCCCGCTCAACGGCGTGTCGGTGCACTGGTTCGCAAATCTCTTCGAGACCCAGGCAGTCGGTGATTTCGGAGGGGCTTTCCGGCGCTCGTTGCTGTTGGGGCTGATGGTCATGATCGTCACCGTGGTCGTGTCGCTGCTGGCCGGCCTCGCCTTTCGGCGTCATTTCATCGGCGCGACCGCCCTTTTTTATCTCGCCGTGGCAAGCCTCGTTGTCCCCTCCATCATCATCTCGCTCGGCATCGGCGTGCTTTTCCAACAGATCGGCCTGCAGCCCTCCTGGTTCTCCTCGGCCTTTGGCGCCCACCTCACCTGGACTTTGCCTTTTGGTGTGCTGATCATGTTTGCCGTCTTCAACCGCTTTTCCCCGGCCTATGAGGAAGCCGCACGCGACCTCGGCGCCACGTCGTGGCAAACCTTCCGCCACGTGGTGCTGCCGATGATCGCACCGAGCCTCATCGGCGTTGGCCTGTTCGGCTTCACTCTTTCCTATGACGAATTTGCCCGCACGCTGATGACGGCGGGCACCTTCAACACACTACCGCTCGAAATTTATGGCATGACCACGAATGTCACCACTCCCGTGCTTTATGCGCTCGGCACGGTTACCACGATCTTCTCCTTCCTCGTCATCGCCGGCACTCTCGGCCTGATCGTCCACCTCAACCGGCGTCGCCAGCGGTCTTGAAATCCATGCATATTCTCGTCGTAAATCCCAACACCACGGCCAGCATGACCGCGACGATTGCCGACTCGGCAAGACGCGCGGCTCATCCGGGCACCCAGATCGACGCCGTTACATCATCGATGGGGCCTGTTTCGATCGAAGGCTATTATGACGAGGCCTTCGCCGTGCCCGGCCTCCTGATGGAGATAGCGAAAGGCGAAGCGTCGGGAGCCCGAGCGGCGATCATCGCTTGTTTCGACGACACGGGCCTCGACGCCGCACGCGCGCTTGCAACGATACCGGTGATCGGCATATGCGAAGCAGCGCTTGCCACTACCGCCTTCATCGCCCAGCGCTTTACGATCGTCACCACGATGGATCGCTCCCGTCTGCCTCTCGAGCATCTGGTTCACCGCTACGGCATGGCCGGCCGCTGCAAGGTGCGAGCAGCCGACATCCCGGTCCTCTCGCTGGAAGACCCGAATTCGAATGCCCGAGACCGACTGCGTAGCGAGATCACCACGGCGCTACGCGATGACAAGGCCGAGGCCATCGTGCTCGGCTGCGCCGGAATGGCCGACCTTTCGGCGGAGCTTGGAACGGAATTTGCCGTCCCGGTGGTGGACGGTGTCGCAGCGGCCGTCAAACAGGCCGAAGCCCTGGTATCGCTCGGCCTTTCCACCGCCAAGCGCGGTGCTTATGCTTCGCCGATCGCCAAACGCTATAGCGGGTTGCTCGAAGCCTTCGCACCGGGCAAACTCGCCGCCTCATGACCACCGATCCGGTTATCCGTCCGCTGAGCCTTCCAGAGACCGAGATGCTCGTCGACTGGGCGCGCGCGGAGGGCTGGAACCCAGGTCTCGCAGATGCCGCAGCCTTCCACGCCGCGGATCCGAACGGCCTCATTGGCTGTTTTGTCGAAGACAAGATGGCAGCCGGAATTTCTGCGGTTCGATATGGCGAGGATTTCGGCTTTATCGGCCTTTATATTGCCCGATCGGACTTTCGCGGCAAAGGCTATGGGCATCGGGTCTGGAATGCCGGGATGGCGCATCTGCAAGGCCGTACCATTGGTCTTGATGGCGTGGCGGAACGGCAGACCAACTATCGCCAGATGGGCTTCGAAGCGGTCTACGAGACATTCCGCTGGAGCGGCCGCGTTGAGGGCGGGCTATCCGAGGGGGTGGTTTCGATCACCGCCGGACTAGAGCCGGTCGTCTGCGACTATGACCGCCACTTCTTTCCCTCTGAACGAAGTGCGTTTCTAACCGAATGGCTGCAGCCACCGCGCTTTGCCAAAGCCATACTCGGCGGGAGCGGCCTTCGAGGTTATGCGGTCTGCCGGCAATGCCATGACGGTTACAAAATCGGGCCGCTGTTTGGCGAGACTGCGGAGGACGCAATCTCGCCGCTGAGGGCCTGCGCCATCGAAACGGGCGCACAAACCATGCATATCGATCTTCCGGCGTCGCAAACAAGTTTCGCCGCCGAGCTCGCAAGCCACGGCTTCACACGCGGTTTTACCACCACCCGCATGTACCGCGGTCCCGTCCGCGAAATTCGGATGGCCGGTATCTTTGGGATCACGACGCTTGAACTCGGCTGAATGGTGATCAGCGGCGAACCGATTGTCGAGTTCAACAGAGGCGAAGCCACCGATACGGGTATATCAAGCCCTGTTTCCGCGATTGAGTCTTTCGAGATGAAGGAGAAGTGCGCTGTGGTCCCGTTCGGCGCCGCCTTCGGCAACGAACTGCGCAAATTCGTCACGAACATTTTCCGTCAGTGGCAGTGCCAACGACAAAGATTGAGCCATGGCGATAACGGCGTTGAGGTCCTTCAATTGATTTCGGCATGATCCTCCCGGCTCGAAATCGCGGCGCACCATCCGCCCGCCATGCAGTTCGAGGATCCTGCTTTCGGCGAAGCCACCGCGGATAGCATCACGGAAAGCCTCGCGCGAAGCACCGCCCGCCTCTACCAGGATCATGGCTTCGGCCACCGCACCGATGGTCACCGCCACGATCTGCTGGTTGGCAAGCTTGCAGATCTGGCCGGCTCCGCTCGGTCCGACATGGGTAACGCGACCGAGCACCGCAAAGACGTCATTCAAAGCCGACACGACCTCCCCCTTGCCGCCGGCCATGATTGCCAACGTCCCGGCCTCGGCTCCCACGACCCCGCCCGATACGGGCGCATCGAGATGATCAATGCCGAGGGCCGCAAGCCGTGCGGCATGGTCTTTTGCGGCAGGCGGCGCAATCGAACTTGTGTCGACGACCACCGTACCCCTGCGCATTGCCTGCGCGCATCCCGAACCAAACAGAACCTCCCCGACAGAGTTTCCATCGGTCAGCATCGTGAACACAATGTCCGCCCCGTCTACGGTCTCTGCCGGCGAGGCTGCGACCCGCGCGCCATCCGATACCAGAGCTTTTGCCTTGATGGGATCACGGTTCCATACGGTGAGAGAATATCCCGCACGGGCAAGCCGGCGCGCCATCGGCGCCCCCATCAAGCCAATGCCAAGGAAGGCGATCTTTTTGCCGCCTGCAGGCTTTTCGAGAGCTTCCGTCACAGGCTGCCTCCGAGCTCGTCCTCGATATGGACCCGGATGATCTCGTCAAAATCCTTCTCAGCTTTGAAGCCGAGTTCCTTGGCACGCTTTGCCTCGAAACCCGGAGCCCATCCCGAGACCATTTTCATGATCATCTCGTCGGGCACCCGGCGGATGAGCCGCACGGCCCTGTCTCCGGCGACCCGGCGCAATGCCTCGATCTGCTCGCCGACAGTGGCGCTGACACCCGGCATCGAGAGGTTGCGACGCGGACCCACCGTATCAAGATCGAGGTTCGCCGCATGAAGCAAGTATCCGACCGCAGACCGCGGCGAAGTGTGCCAATGACGGACGTCTTCGGAAACCGGCAGAATGGCTTCCTGACCGATCAGCGGCTCGCGCAGGATATTGGAGAAGAACCCGGACGCAGCCTTGTTGGGTTTTCCGGGCCGAATGCATACGGTTGGAAGGCGGATGCCGATGCCATCGAAGAACCCGCGGCGCGTATAATCGGAGAGGAGCAGTTCCGAAATGGCCTTTTGCGTGCCGTAACTGGTAAGCGGCGTCAGATGGAAGTCGTCGGGAATGGGATACGGCAGGGGCGCGCCAACGACCGCGATCGATGAGGTGAAGACGACGCGCGGCCGATAACCATCCTGATCGTGTGCCATTCGGATCGCATCGAAAAGGTAGCGCGTGCCATCGAGGTTGACCCGATACCCCTTATCGAAATCGAGCTCGGCCTCCGCAGAGACAATCGCCGCGAGATGGAAGATCACATCCGGCCGTGACTCGACGAGTTGCTCAGCCTCGCCATGCGTCGATAAATCAGCCTCCCGCGTCACCACGATGCCCGCAAATCCCTGCGGCGTTTCGGGTTTCACCACATCGACCAATGTCAGCTTCTCGAGGCGCTGGTCGTTGATGCCGCCTTCGACAACCAAGCGCGTTGTCAGTTTGCGGCCTACCATGCCGGCCGCACCGATAATCAGGATATGCAACGAAACCTCCCATCACCGCCTCGTCCGCACAAGAGCAGCCGAGGGTTCAAAAATATCTTGTACGGTTGTCTGATAACCTTATATGCTTTGTTTGAAAACAACAGAGTTGCGCGCTCTTCCAATTATCTACCGGTTGAGATGAATATCGGGGCCGCGCAACCGAAGGAGGACACTATGACCGTGGCGGAAACTGACCTGGTCGGGGAACACCGCCTGGCATTGCGGTCCATGTTGGGGGACGATCTTGTCCTGACTGACGTGGATGCGATGACACGCTACTGCCGCGACTGGCACGGGGACGTGACGAGCGGGGCGGTGGCTGTCTTGCGGCCTCGGTCTACCGAGGATGTCGCCGCTGCCGTCAAGGCTTGCCGCCAGCTCGGGCTTTCGATCGTGCCTCAGGGCGGAAATACCGGCCTCGTTTTGGGAGCACTCCCCGATACTCCCGACCATCAGGTCGTACTCACGCTGGAACGCATGAACCGAATCCGCAAGATCGATGCGGAGGACTTTTCCGCAACGGTTGAAGCCGGCTGCATCCTCTGGGACGTGAAGGAGGCCATCGCCGAAAAGGGCATGTTCTTCCCGCTGGCGCTCGGCGCCCAGGGAAGCTGCCGAATCGGTGGCAATGTCTCTACGAATGCCGGTGGGATCAACGTCTTACGATATGGGATGACACGCGAACTCGTTCTCGGGCTCGAAGTTGTTCTGTCCGACGGCACCATTTTTGATGGGCTTTCCACACTGCGCAAAGACAATCGCGGCATTGATCTCAAGCAGCTTTTCATCGGCGCGGAGGGAACCCTCGGCATCATCACCGCCGTATCGATCAAGCTGACGCCTTATCCGGATCAGGTGGCTACCGCCCTGCTCGGCCTCGCCTCACTCGAAGACGCGATCGGGTTATATCGCCGCGCCAGGCGCGAATGCTGCGATCTGATGTCAGCGTTCGAATTCATGCCACCGCTGGCCTTTACCCTTGCCCGGGAAGCGATGCCCGATCTACCTATTCCGATCAGCGATGACTATCCCGCCTATGTCCTGATGGAAATCTCTGGCTCGGGCCTTGTCGATATCGATGATTTGATGCAGCGCTTCCTGGAGGGCGTCATGTCGGACGGGCTGGTGCTGGACGGTACGATCGCAGCATCGCAGAGCCAGGCCCGAAACCTCTGGCTGATCCGTGAGGGCATGAACGAAGGACAGGCCAAACGGGGCAGTCATATGCGCAGCGACATCTCGGTTTCGCTCTCCCAACTCGCTTCCTTTGTGGCTGACGCAGAAAAATCGATCCGGCAGGAATTGCCGGACTGCCTCTGCGTTTCCTACGGGCATGTCGGAGACGGCAATGTTCATCTGAACGTCCTGCCGCCTGCAGGCCTTTCACCTGACGAGCGAGCAACGCAAATCTACCGAGCAAAGACCGTACTTAACGACGTAGTCGATCGCTACCACGGCAGTATCAGTGCAGAGCACGGAATCGGCCGCCTCAAACGAAGCGATTTCGACACGCGACTGCCGGAGACCCACAGAAAGCTTCTTACCGCGATCAAGCGCGCCGTGGATCCCGATCTCTTGATGAACCCCGGATCACAGTTGAATTTCCAAGCCGAGTCATAGACGACAGTTCGGAAAGAGGGCGAATCGTGGCAGTAGCAGACTTCAGTCAGATCAGGCGCAATGAGCATTTGCCGGCCCGTATCGCCGCCCAGATCGGGCGTGAGATCAGCGAAGGTCGCATCGCGCCCGGACACAAGCTGCCGACGGAGCATTTGCTGGCCAAAACATTCGGCGTCAGTCGTTCAGTAATACGCGAAGCCATCGCACAGCTCCGCAATGAGGGTCTGGTTGAGACAAGGCAAGGCGTAGGTGCATTTGCAACCGAGATCGACCGTCGCCAGTCACTGCGGATCGAGCAGGGTGATCTGGCAGATCGTGAAAGCTTTCGCAGTCTTTTTCAACTGCGGCTGGCTCTGGAAGTCGAGGCCGCTGGGCTTGCGGCTGTTCATCACACCTCACCCGATCTCGCCAAGCTCGACGATGCTCTGGCGCAGATGAATGGTGCGGAAAAATGGACAGATGAGGGCATCGTGGCCGATCTTGCATTTCACCGCCTCGTGGCGGCCGCTACACGCAACGAATATTTCCTTCAATTCATCACCTTTATCGCTGAACGAACACATCTTGCCATCAACGCGGCACGCGCTTCGGCCGTTTTGGAAGAAATCGTCGAGGTGACGATTGCCGAGCACGTCGCTATCAGGGATGCGATCGCCACCCGCAACCCTGCAAAAGCAAAAGAGGCAATGCGTCACCATCTCCATGGTGCGGCTTCCCGACTTGGCCTGAAACTGGAAATGCTTTAGGTAACTGGTAGCGGGCGTTTAGATCGATCCAGATTTTTCCACGCTTCCCGCGGTCCCCGGCTGGACATGGTGTAGGAGTCGCACTAAAAGCGATGGACCTTGTTGTCAGACATCCTGACAATAGGTCAACCAAGTGGAGGCTTGGGTTCAATGAATATGAGGAGGATCCACGATGGGTGCTGAGCGGACGCTTGTTCCGGAAACAATCTTGCCGCAGGACGCCTCTTCAGCGGTTCTGATTGGACGTGTCTGGTCGCAGAAGTTGGGCGGCCCGTGCCCTGTATTGTTGGCCTCCGGACACTTGTTGGATCTGTCCGTTCTTGCGCCGACCATATCGGGCGTTCTTGAGGTCAATGATCTTGCGGGCTCTCTGCGCGATACGAGCCGTTTTGCCGACCTTGGGCCGCTTGCCTCATTCCTCGACGGAACTGCAGGCGAATTGCTCGCTCCGGCGGACCTGCAGGCCATCAAAGCGGCAGGCGTCACTTTCGCCGACAGCATGCTGGAACGCGTCATAGAAGAACAGGCCAAAGGCGACCCTCAGCGCGCTCAAGATATTCGCGGCAGTCTCGCCCCGGTATTGGGCGACAACCTGCGCGGCCTTGCTGCGGGTTCAGAGAAGGCCGCGGAGGTCAAATCCCTGCTCCAAGGTATGGGCCTTTGGTCACAGTATCTGGAAGTGGGAATCGGTCCCGATGCCGAAATCTTTACCAAGGCACAGCCGATGTCCTCTGTCGGATGCGGCGCGCTGATCGGCATTCATCCCAAGTCCGACTGGAACAATCCGGAGCCGGAAGTGGTGCTCGCGGTGACGTCCAAGGGCAAGATCATTGGCGCGACACTTGGCAACGATGTCAACCTTCGCGACTTCGAAGGGCGCTCCGCACTGCTCCTCAGCAAGGCCAAGGATAACAACGCCTCATCCGCAATCGGGCCGTTCATCCGCCTGTTTGACGACAGTTTCACTCTCGACGACGTCAAATCGGCGGAGATATCGCTCTCTGTCGAAGGCCCTGACGGATTTGTCATGACTGGTGTCAGCGCGATGAAAGCGATCAGCCGGACGCCGGAAAATCTCGTTTCGCAATTGCTCAACCGCAATCATCAATATCCGGATGGCGTTCTCTTCTTCCTCGGGACGATGTTTGCGCCGGTCAAAGACCGGCGAGGCGCAGGTCTCGGATTCACGCATGAGATTGGTGACCGGGTAGAGATATCGTCGCCCAGGCTTGGGCACCTAGTTAATTGGGTTGAACATAGCAACAACTGCCCGGAATGGACGTTCGGGCTGACGGCACTGATGAAAAACCTCGCGGGCCGAGGCCTGATCTAAGCGACAAGGGGGACGCGATGCAAAAGGCAATCGATCTTTTTTACAGATTTCTGGAATTCCTGCTGATCATCCTACTGGCGGGCATGGCACTGATGGTGTTCGCAAACGTAGTGCTTCGGTATGGGTTCAACTCGGGGCTGAATGTCTCGGAGGAAATGTCCCGCTATTTCTTCGTCTGGCTGACATTCATCGGGGCAGTCGTCACCTTCAGGGAATATGGGCACCTGGGTGTCGAAACGCTGGTCGCTCTTTTCGGCCGCTCTGGCCGGATCATCTGCATGATCCTCAGCAACATCATCATCATCCTGTGCTCGGCAATCTTCTTCTGGGGCACGTGGAACCAGCTCCCGATCAATGCCAGCATGGTTGCACCGGTTACCGGTCTTTCCATGGCATGGGTCTATGGCATCGGCTTCTTCACTGGCGCCGGTTGTACCCTCATCGCGCTTGAACGTCTCGTTCGTCTATTGATGGGCCGCGTGACCGACGACGAGATCTCGGCCTTCGCCGGTGAAAACCTGACACTTGAACAGATGGCGGAGCGTACCTGATGACCCTTGTCGTCTTCGTAGGCTCGCTCCTCGGCGCAATGGCAATCGGCGTCCCGGTCGCCTTCTCGCTGATGTTCTGCGGCGTCGTCCTCATGTGGTATATGGGTATGTTCAATACCCAGATCATCGCCCAGAACATGATTGCCGGCGCCGATACGTTCACGCTGCTGGCCATCCCGTTCTTCATTCTCGCCGGTGAACTGATGAATTCCGGTGGCCTGTCGCGTCGTATCATTGATTTCGCAATCGCTTGCGTCGGCCATATCCGTGGCGGCCTGGGCATCGTGGCGATCGTTGCGGCACTCATCATGGCGAGCATTTCCGGTTCGGCCGCTGCCGATACCGCAGCGCTTGCCGCCATTCTCATTCCGATGATGGCCAAAGCCGGCTACAATGTTCCTCGCTCGGGCGGCCTGATTGCGGCCGGCGGCATCATCGCCCCGGTTATCCCGCCATCCATGGCCTTTATCGTCTTCGGGGTCGCCGCAAACGTTTCGATCACACAGCTCTTCATGGCCGGGATCGTGCCCGGAATTTTGATGGGCCTTTCGCTGATCGTCACCTGGCTGATCGTGGTTCGCAAGGACAATGTGCAGGCGCTACCCAAAGCGCCGATGCGCGAACGTGTTCGGGCAACTGGCCGCGCTCTTTGGGCACTCGGTATGCCCGTCATCATCCTTGGAGGCATCAAAGCCGGCGTCGTGACGCCGACCGAAGCTGCCGTCATCGCCGCTGCCTACGCGCTGTTTGTCGGCATGGTAATCTACCGTGAGCTCAAACCTAGCGATCTGCCGCGCGTCATCCTGCAGGCCGCCAAAACGACCTCCGTCATCATGTTCCTGGTCTGCGCTGCGCTCGTATCGGCCTGGCTGATCACCGCCGCGAACATTCCAGCCGAAATCACCGGGTATATCGAGCCGCTTATCGACCGGCCGACCCTTCTGATGTTCGCGATTATGATCCTGGTGCTGATCGTCGGCACGGCGCTCGACCTTACTCCGACAATCCTGATCCTGACCCCGGTGCTGATGCCGATCATCAAGCAGGCAGGCATCGATCCCGTCTATTTCGGCGTCCTGTTCATCATGAACAACTGCATCGGGCTTATCACCCCGCCGGTCGGCGTTGTCTTGAACGTCGTCAGCGGCGTCGCCCGTATTCCGCTTGGAAAGGTCACGGCTGGCGTGTGGCCATTCCTGGTCGCGCAAACGATCGTACTCTTTATCCTTGTGCTGTTCCCGGATCTGGTCATCGTGCCGGCGCGTTGGCTGCACTGACCAATTTGAAGTTCAACCTGTTCCATCAACCGTCCAATGGGAGGACAAAATGAGAAAACTGCTTCTTGCGACAACCGCGATTGCCTTCGGTCTTTCGGCTGCGGCACCTGCTTTCGCTGAGTTCAATTCGCGCAATATCCGCGTCTCGAACGGCATCAATGCGGACCATCCGGTCGGCAATGGCATCAAGACGATGCAGGCATGCCTCGACGAAAAGTCCGGCGGAAAGCTCAAGCTCACCGCGTTCTGGGGCGGCGCGCTCGGCGGCGACCTTCAGGCAACCCAGGCCCTGCGCTCCGGCGTTCAGGAAGCCGTCGTCACATCGTCGTCTCCTCTCGTCGGCATCATTCCGGCACTTGGCGTCTTCGATCTGCCGTTCCTGTTTGCCAATGCCGACGAAGCCTACAAGGTGCTCGACGGCAAATTCGGCGATATGATGAACCAGAAACTCGACGCCGCTGGCCTCGTAAACCTCGCCTATTGGGAAAATGGCTTCCGCAACCTCTCGAACTCCGTCCGCCCGGTCAACAAATGGGAAGACCTGTCGGGCATGAAGGTTCGCGTCATGCAGAACAACGTCTTCCTCGACACCTTCCAGAACCTTGGCGCAAACGCTACGCCGATGGCTTTCGGCGAGGTGTTCTCGGCGCTCGAGACCAAGGCGATCGACGCACAGGAAAACCCCTATGTGACGATCGATACCTCGAAGTTCTTCGAAGTCCAGAAATATGTGACGGAGACGAACCACGCATACACGCCATTCCTGTTCCTCTTCTCCAAGGCGATCTTCAACACCTATACGCCGGACGAACAGAAAGCATTGCGTGACTGCGCCGTCGCCGGCCGTGACGAAGAGCGTAAGGTCATCCAGGATCTCAACAAGAAATCCCTGGAAAAGATCAAGGCTGCGGGTCTTGCGGTCAACACACTCTCCCCGGAGGAGCAGCAGCGCATCCGCGAAAAGTCGATGGCCGTTTATGAAAAGCACAAGGCAACGATCGGTGCCGACGTTGTCGACGGCATCCTTACCGAACTGAAGACAATCCGCGGAAAGTAAGCCGAGCGCTTCTTAGCAGAACGAAAGCCTGCGGTTCACGCCGCAGGCTTTTTCATTCCGGGATGGACGGGAGTACCTTTTCGCGCTTCTTGAGCGCCTGCTCCCGGACGAAGATGAAAAGACCGGACGCGACGATCAAACCGGCACCAACTAGCATCCCGAAACGCGGGAGGTCGCCGAAGAACATCCAGCCGAAGATTACCGCCCAGAGCAGCAACGTATATTGCAGCGGAGCCACGGTCGCCGCGTCGGAAATCTTAAGAGCCCGGTTGACCAGCATATGGGCGGCCATGGCGACAATACCGAGCAGCCCAAGCAGAACGAGGTCCCTGCTTGATGCAATCGGCGACCAATCGAGCGGCGCGGCGACCAGTCCGGCAAGACCGGCGCCTGTGACCTGAAAAAAGACCAGCGCGCTGTCCGGGGTACTCCGCAGGAAACGGCCGGAAATCAACATGAAGGCAAAGGCGCCGCTGCCGATGATCGAGATGACCGCCGGCATGGTGAACATGGCGCTCGAAGGTTCCAGCGTAATGATGACACCGACGAAGCCGACCGCGATCGCCGTCCAGCGTCGCCAGCCGACCTTCTCGCCAAGCAGGAAAGGCGAAGCAGCTGCCACATAGATCGGAGCGGCCAGCCAATAGGTCATGACGTCGGCCAACGGCAGATACATTACCGCGTAGTAGAAGCAAAAAACTTCTGCGGTGGAAAAGAAGACGCGGGCAAACTGCATGCCCGGCCGCTCGACCGTCAGAAGATTGCTAAGACCTGCCTTCCAGACCATGGGCACCAGAATGACAAGCGCCGCGAGGCTGCGGATCAGGATGACTTGACCAAGCCCGTAGCTCGCGACCAGCCATTTTCCCATCGCATCGTTCAAGGCAAACATCAGCATGCCGAGCAGCATGACGAGAGGACCGGCCAGACCGGCGGTTTTGAGCGCCACAGCGGATGAAGTGTTCATGTCAGATGCACCTTGGATGTTTGAAATGTCTCCTGCGCCAGGAAATCGAGCCCAAGGGATCACACCCGATAACCCGCAGGACGAGTAGGGTTTCAAATTTGGCGATCTGCATAGGTCTTCCGCAAACAGGCTGGCAAGAGCTTGGTTGGTAAAGGAAGACAGACGCTACTTAAAGCGTCTTTTGCCTTGAAGGGTGACGCCGGGCTTTACGGGCGACACATCCGTTGCAATATCATCACCCCGGCGGAGGCATGTGCCTCCGCCGGGGTGATCTTTTTTGCCAATAGCCTTCCCGACTGCCCCATATGATGGGCCAGGCAGGCACCTGCGAGCCTTCAGCTCAGGAGCGCTTCTTCAGGACACCGTAAACGATGTTGCGATTCTTGCCGAAGAATACACTCGCCTCGAAATCCTGGCCCTCGGTGCTGGCGTGGATGATCTTCCACATGTCCGCCTCCGAACGCAGAAGCAGAGCCCAGTTCATGAAGGTCTCGAGATAACCGTCTACCTGGATCGGATAGGAATAGTTGGCAAAGAGGAAGACGCCATTTGGCTTCAACATTTCCAGGCAACGCTGGGTCAGCTTGATGGCGACCTTATCGACCAGATAGTCATAAAGGCCGGACGCATAGACGAGGTCGAACTGACCCGGCTGCAGGCGGCCGGTCAGTATCTGGCGTACCGAGCCGTCGATCGCCTCGACCGCCGTTCCCTGATAGTCCCTTGCGATCGTCCCGACGCTCAAAGGATCCTGATCGAGCGCGACCCAGCGCTTCAGCCGCTTCTCGCGCAGGGCGACGGAATGTTCGCATTCGCGCAGATGACCTGCGGCGACGCTCAACACTTCCGTTTCGGGTCCCTTTGCGTCGGCCACTTCATCGACATGACGTGCCAGAATGTCACGGCGATCCCAGTTGGCCAGAGAGGACGGTGCCGTGCTGGTATATTCGAACAACGCCTGACCGAGCTTCGATGCCTTTGCGACGTCTTCAGCGACACTTTCGTGCCGGTAAATGAAGTCGAGAAGCCTTGCATCCCCGGAATAGCCACGGGGTTTGTCATAGGACCAGCGCGTCAGGGGATCCTGTAGAAAAAATGAGGAAATGGAATGGTTCTGGACGAAGGGCACCAGTTCCTGCCAGACGCGCGGATCCAGTTTGTGCCGGCTTTCGTGAAGCGAGATAGTTATTTTGTCCGCAATCTTGACGGGGTCGTCGCCCCGTTCGAACTGTTGGCGGGCCAGTTCCAGCATCAGCGCCATTTCGGCTTTTGCAACGGCCAGCTGCTCCTCGAACTGTTCGCTCTTGGGTGCCACGAGTTCGTTTGCGATCGCTGCGGGGGTGATAAGACTATGACCGTCAAATTCGATCTTCATTTGCGTCACGCGAAAATACTCCAGTTACAAAAGGACTCTTACTGGTCGGGCGTTGCGCATTGTCGCGTTCTGACCGTCCCGATGATTTTTATCATAGCTGGAAACTTCTGGTTAACTATCACATTTACGAAATAAGATTAACGGCCGGGATTTCGGGTTAAATTTAGCAAGATTTAACAGCACCCCCTCATTTTGGTGGTTGAACCACGTCTCGTCGTTTCTTTGATCCAAGAAGGGATCAGCGACCGCACGAGCCAAGAGAGCCTGGGGCAGGGCGAGGTGGCCAGCCCCCTCGTGAAACGGAAATACGAGCGGATGGACCAGTGCATGAAGCACACGTTTGCCGATGCGGTCGAAATCGATCTGCAAAAGAAGTTGCAGAGGCCGTCGGTGCACGAGCTTCGCAGACTTTACGAGAGCGACGCGGAGGCAGAGCGACGGATCGCCACGAGACACGGCCTGTGGATCGCGGTCATCATCTATGTGCTCTTCTCGGCCACCGACATATTGCTCATCCCAGACGTCGCCATTCAAACCATCACGGCTCGTCTGCTTGTCGGAGGCGTCGCTCTTGTGCTGCTTGAAGCCCAGTTCCGTCTGGATCTCGGCATCAAATGGCTCGACCGAACAAGCGCTCTGGCGCTCGTCATGGGATATGCCATATGGGCGATCCCGGCTGTACAGACCGCCTATACGGATAGCCTGTCCTATTACATGATCTTCGGCGCCATTTTCATGATGGGCGCGAATCTGTTCTTCAGCTTCCGTTTCGGACTGTCGGTCGCAGCCTCCAGTGCGGTCCTGGCGACGTTCTTCCTTACCCTTTCAACGTTCTGGCCGACCGACATCTATGCGCTTGCTTTCGGCACCTTCTACCTCTCGTGCTTCGTCTTCACGTCCTATGTGAATTGGAAGTTGAACCTCGAACGGTACCACGTTTTCTTGAACGCGCTCGAAGCGAAGATACAGCAGAAAGAAGCGACCGACCGAGGGGAAGCGCTGCTGCGCATGTCCAATACCGACTACCTGACCGGACTTGAAAACCGTCGGGCCGTCGATCACAGGTTGAGGCAGTATTGGAACGAATGGCAAGCAAAAGGCCGCGGCTTTACCGCGATCCTCGCCGATGTCGACTTCTTCAAAAAATACAACGACGGCTACGGCCATCAAGAAGGTGACCGCTGTCTGATCCAGGTCGCCACCGCGATCAAGGAGGCAATAGCACCGTTCGGCGGATCAATCGGCCGCTACGGCGGCGAGGAGTTTATTGTGCTTGCGCCGATTGACCGGAAGGAACAGCTCATCGAACTGGCCGAAAAAATCCGCATCACCGTTGAAGAACTGGGCCTTCCCCATCGGGAACGCCGCGACGGCACATCGATCGTAACCGTCAGTGTGGGCGCGGCCTTTACCCGGGATCAGACCGGAGCAAAGCTGGAAAAGATCATCCATGAAGCCGACAGAGCGCTCTACAGCGCCAAGGCCAGCGGCCGCAATTGCATCCGCATGTTTGATCCCAATGATCCGAATAACAGCGACGAGACCGAGAACATCGCGGCCTTGCTGAAGATCGCTACCGATCAAAACCTCGTATCGCTCGTCTATCAACCGATTGTGGACCTCAGGACCGGCGAGCGCGACGCGGTAGAAGCTTTGATGCGATTGAAGACGCTTGACGGCGATATGGTCCCGCCAAGCCTGTTCATCCCTATTGCGGAACGCACCGGCATCATCATCGAACTCGGTCGCTGGCTCATTCGAACCGTGTGCCGCGATCTCCTGGCGCCAAACCACGTCCAGATCGCAAGCGTCAACGTTTCGCCAATCCAGCTCAAAACCCCCGGCTTTGCGGCAAGCGTCGCCGCTATCCTCTACGAGACGGGAGTGAATGGGGGCAGGCTCGCCTTCGAGATTACCGAAGGGCTCGAAATGGAAATGCATTCCGATGTGTTGCGGTGCATCAGCGACTTGAAAACACTGGGAATCAATATTTGGCTAGATGACTTCGGCACGGGCTTTGCCGGATTGTCATGGTTGCGGCTTATCGATTTCGACACGGTCAAGATCGACCGCTCCTTCCTGCACGACAGTGCCTCGCCGCGGGGCAAGGCTATGCTTCAGGATATCATCGGCCTCATTCGCAACCGCGGTCCGAAAATCCTTGTCGAAGGCGTGGAAACGGAAGAGCAACTTGCTTTGATGCGCGAGTTTCGCATCGACCATGTCCAAGGCTTCCACGTTGGTCGCCCGGCGCCCATTGACCAGCTGACCGCCATCAAGGACGTAGTGCCGAAAGCACGCCGCGCGCGTATGTCACGCCGGTAAGCGGCAGCGGCAGATATAGAGCGCATCAATGCCGTCACGTTATATTCGTCATATCAATCTCTAAAATCATCATTCGACTTGACGGGACTGGGTTGACAGACCAAAAGGGACCATCGCATGAAAGCTGGTCTTCCGATTGTCTCGCACGCCGCTCATTCTGTCGGTGGCTCTGTTCATGGAAAGCATGGATGCTGCCGTCGTATCGACCTCGCTTCCAGCGATCGCGGCAGACATCGGCACCACGGCCGCCGCTCTGAAGCTCTCATTTACGGCCTACTATGTCGCGATGGCGATCTTCGTGCCGATGAGCGCATGGCTGGCCGACAGATTGGGATGCCGGACGGTACTGCGGGCTTCAATGGCACTGTTTATCCTTGGTTCGATCGGCTGCGCAGCATCGCAGTCCCTTCTGACCTTCGTCCTCGCCCGGTTCATCGAGGGGATCGGCGCGGCTTTCATGGCGCCGGTTGCCAGGCTCGCCCTTTTCAGGGTGACGCCCAAAGAAGACCTGGTGCGGGCGACATCGTGGTTGACGATCCCGCCGACCATCGCACCCATGCTTGGCCCGCCGCTTGGAGGTTTCCTTACGACCTTCGTCGCCTGGCAGTGGATTTTCCTGGTCAATCTTCCTCTCGCAATGGCGGGAATCGTCCTGATCTCACGTTTCATGCCGGAGCCTGCTCGCCTGCCGACAAGCAGGCTCGATTTCAAGGGATTCGTGCTTCTTGCGATCAGCCTGTCCGGCCTTGTGTTCGGCGCCTCCTTGATCAGCATGCCGATCCTCCCAACATGGCTTACGCTCGCCACCATTGCCCTTGGAGGACTGGCGGGGCTTGGATATCTTCTTCATTCCCGAAAGACGGTCGATGCGGTGCTCGATATGTCCATATTCCGCGAGCCGACTTTCCGGGCAACAACTATCGGCACGACCTTGATGCTCATCGGTTGTGCGGCTCTCCCCTACCTGACGGCGCTCATGCTTCAATTAGGGTTCGGATTGAATGCGTTTGAAGCGGGTCTTCTTGTCTTCTCCGGAGCGATCGGCGCGCTGGCTGCAAAATTCATCGTGGCACCCTTGTTCAGACGACTAGGCTTCCGGCGGATCATGATCTTTTCAGCTTTGGTATCGGGGTTGGGCATCGCATTCAAGGCAACGCTTCTGCCCGCCACGCCTGCCCTCCTGATCGTGGTACTGCTTTTCATCAACGGCCTCGTCCGCTCGGTCTATTTCACGGGTCATGCCGTGCTTACCGTCGCGGATACGGCACCGGAACAAGCAGGTCATGCAACTGCAATCGCCGCAGTCTCGCGGCCGGTCGCGTCTGCACTTTCTTTCGCTCTCGCCGGCGGTCTGCTTGGGCTTCTCTCCGCTGGTGGCGCAACCAATAGCATTTCCGACTACCACCTTGTGATCGCTCTTGGCGGCGCTCTATGCGGTAGCGCCGCGCTGGCATTCATCTTCGATCGGCGCGCCGCGACACGGTGATGCATAAGTTTCTGCCGGCGAGACAACTGCACTCTTCCGTTGAATGCCAGGCGTATTTGTCATACATGTGTGATGACTCTCAAGTCCCAGAGTGAGTGACCGATTGGCTCCCGGCGCCCAATGCGAAGGATCAAAGCGTGGCAATACAGGTAAAGGATCGCAACAGGGGCCCTGGATCGCTGGTCTCCCAGGTCGGCGAAACACTTCGCCAAGCGATCCTGAGCGGGCAATACGGCCCAGGTGACAAGCTGCCGAGCGAAATCGAATTGACTGAAGCTCACGGAGTCAGTCGAACCGTCATTCGCGAAGCGGTGGCAGTACTCCGCTCCGATGGTCTTGTCGAAGTCCGCCAGGGAGCGGGAATATTCGTGTTGTCCGCCGACGGCGGACTCGGTGGGGCCAATCGAAAGATCGACAAGGCACGCGTCTCTTCCGATCTGGAGGTGCTGGAGATCCGAACTCCCCTCGAGATCGAGGCCGCAGGGTTGGCCGCCATGCGTCGCTCCCCTGCGCAAGAGGAAACGATCTTCGCATGCCACCGTGTTGTCCTTGACTGCATCGAGAATGACAGATCGGTCCGTGAGGCGGACCTCGCCCTGCACTTCGCCATCGCCGATGCCACAAACAACCCGCTGTTCCGTCAGTTTCTGGAGTCGCATGGCCCTGCGGTCATACCACAGTCCAAAGTGGTTGCAGAATCTAGATCAGCTGAACAAACGGCCTATAGGCGGCTGATCCACAAGGAGCATGAGGCGATCATCGTGGCGATCTCCGACAGGAATGAAGAGGCTGCACGAAACGCCATGCGTGATCATTTACGAGGAAGTCAGCTTCGATATCGGGACCTGTTGAAGGCCTTGCGGACGACAGCCGGCTAGGTCAACGTCGGAAACGGAGCTAACCAAATTTCATGCGCAGACCGGATTGCAGGTAGCCGGCTTCCTGCCCCCAGATCTCGATCTGGGTGAGGGCTGGGAATGGCGACGGGTCGTCGGCTTTCATCAGCGTGTGCAGCCTGATCCAGTCGACGGTCCGGGGTTCTATCCGGAACGATTGAGCCGCACCTGATTTTTCCAGATGAAAATAGCGCGTTTCTCCGTCGGAGAAAGTGATACTCGCCCTCTCCCACCAGGAGTCGTGCGGAAAGTCCGCTCTTAGATAGAGCACGACCTCATCGATCATTACCGGTCGTCCGAATTCCACCGTCAGTGCCGCGTCCGGATTCCGATTGATGCCCCAACTCGTATAAGGCCAGAAGCCATGCCCGTCGTTGGCTTTCTCCCCATCGATTGCATTTCGTGCGGCAAACGCCGCCTCTCCCCGCGTCTCGGCATTGGCTTGCGCATGCGGAAACAGTGTGGTGTTGGCATGATCGTCGAACGGATTTAGCGCAAGATTCCGCCTCGGCGCGATTTCGTCCTGGCGGGCCTTGCGGACATACAGCCGATGGATGTCACCCTGGAAAGCCCTGGGGGAATAGGATGCCCGCTTGGCGCCAAAGGGAATATTGAAAGCGAACGCAGAGCCCAGGAGATAAACTGCAGTGCTTCCGATTGCATCTTCGAGCGCCAGTACGACATGTCCAGGTTCAGACGCTTCGACAACGATCTGGTCGCCGTCGAGGTAGCTTTTGCGATAGACCAGAAACACCTCCTGCTGCCCCGTCGAGGATGCCAAGACTGTCCCGTCGAGGCTAACGATTTTCAACGTCAGTTCCATTCTCGTCCTCCTCAGACGATCCGTAGCGTCAGGCGTTTTTCCGCGAGAGGAACAAGCAGGCGGTAGATCATGGAGGGCCATGAGATCCTCAGCCGTGCATCCCTTATCTCGATGGGTTCGACATCCATCTTCCCGGCACCTTCGACCTCGATCCGGCCAAGTGACGGTAGATCGATCGCGCCAGGCGATACCTGTGGCTCCACGCATGTCATCAGCGACAAAACAGCCGGGACATCCCCATCATAGACGTCGGCGATTTCGATATGCCGGCCTCGCCTGAGGGTAACGGTGCGTTGATAACTGCGCACCTGCGCCTCGTTCCGATAGGCTCCTGCAATCTCAAGCGATATGCGTGCTTCGGCCGGATTGAATTCGGCCGCCATATTTTGCGCGGCGAACTCCTCCCCGTCCGACTGCATGACATCGCCAAACCTCGGCAGGTTATGAAATGCAGATTGCATCGTCCAAATATCGTACCGCTGCGGAGAAAAGGTCTTAGCCGTATAGGTCTCGACGCCGACATCGATCAGAAACGGCCGTCCGTCCTTGTAAAGGGTCACGCTTCCGACGTCGTTGTGATTGTGACTTTCGCCGTTGTGGCCACCCTTAACCGCAAGGGCAAAGCGCTCGTCCCTCGCAATGAACAGCCCGATGCCCGGATAGACGCTGTCCCGCTTTGGCTGAGGCTGAATGTTGTCCGGAATTGTCGGGCCAACGAGCAGCTCCTGCAACCGGTACCAGAGGTTCCATTCCTGCGGCAGATGCTGATTTGCGGCCGTCGCTCTGTCGGCAGCAGCAAAAGACGCCAGTGCCTCCGACCCGACGGCTTTGCCGAACAGATATTCTCGTACGCTGCAAGGGTCGACCACCGCAGAGGAATCTGCGAAATTGAAATAGGAACGATCTGCGACATGCATATTCAAGATGTATTCCGCCATGTTGCGGATTTTCGGCTCGCCCCAGAGCGAGGTGAACACGCCCGGCGCTGCGGAATCGAGAATAGTCATCGCCCCATGCAGACACAGGGCGGCATGCCGATAGTAGACGACACCTTCCTCGCAGGCGCCGTCCTCAGCATAATCCTTCAAGAAGGCATCCAGGCTGCCAAGCGCCTTCTCCACCACATTCCGGCGCAACATCTGGTCGGTGCGAAGGCAAAAGACGGACAGCAGGACGTTTTGAGTTATCCATGCCGTCCAGTTGTTCATCCTTTCAGTGCCGCGCCCCATCCACCAGAAATGCGTGCCGAGATAGGGTTTAAAGATGCGGCTCTCGACTTCGCGCTCGATGCGGGAGACGATCTGCGGACTGACTGAGTCCAATTCGTCTCTCATCAAGGCAACCACGGTTGCCAGCAGCGCAGCGGTTTCCGCGGCGAAAAGATCGATGACGGGTTTCGACACGTCGGGGAGCAAGGACCGGGGGCCGCCTCGCTCATAGGAATTGTGCGCTGGCAGCTGCCAGCCGCTTTCTTCCACGATCAGGAAGATCCCATCGGCAATTGCGCCAAGGAACCGCCCCTCGCCTTCAAGCAGTTCTCCAAGCACCAGATTATTCAACATCCTGCGTCGGGTGAAGTAGAGATCTTCGAAGCGTGAGCGGTTGCCGGTTTCCCCATATTCGCGGTAGTCGGAAGCGCGAATAAGCGGCCATGTTCGCTGAAGCGTTTCCTCCGCGTCGAAAAGAACCGCGTCGCGAATGGGAGCCGGCACGGCGGCCCAGATGACGCGATCTCCCCGTGGCGCGGCTGGCGAGAAATCAGACAGGGTGTCGGGCAGCCTTGCTGCCATCTTGCTGAACATGTGCCTCCTCCGCAACTCCTTCAGGTCCGCCCCTTGCCCTGACCTATCATACGTATTTCGGCCGATCCACAAAATTCGTATGATTTATTCATAACTTGTTTGACCAATGTGGAAGATATGCTATGTGGTGGATCAGGAGGCAGGAGCGAGCGCGCCAAGGCGCCCGTTTTTCATGAGGGGAAATTGAGCCCTTGCGGCTTTGCGCTGCGGGCGATCGCCTGGAGGAGAAGGTTCGGTGTCAATTTCAAATACGGCGTCCGCGGCGGGCCGAGCACCGGCGATCCCTCGAAACAGGATCAAGGTCTTGTCCAAGCGGCGGCGCAGGCTGCAGAATGCTCTTGTCGCCTATTCCTTCATTGCACCGAATTTCATCGGCTTTGCGGTCTTTACGCTCGGCCCCATCCTCTTTGCTTTCGCGTTGGCCTTCATGCACTGGGACGGCTCCAATGCGATAACCTTCGCAGGCCTTGACAACTTCTGGCGGCTTTTCGAGGACAAGGCGTTCATCGCCGCCTTCTGGAACACAATCATCTACACGGTCGTGTCGGTACCAGCCACGCTCGTCTGCGCGCTGGGCCTGGCGATCCTGCTCAACCAGAAGATTTTTGGCCGGGATTTCTTTCGTACCGCGATGTTCTTTCCGTACGTCGCTTCGCTGGTGGCGGTCGCGGTTGTCTGGAACATGATCTTCAACCCCGAAATGGGGCCGGTCAACATGATCCTCTATACCTTAGGCCTCGACCCGAAGGACATGCCCGGTTGGGCGGCTGATCGTCATTGGGCCATGGTAACCGTCATTCTCTTCGGCATCTGGAAGAGCATGGGCTACTACATGGTGATCTATCTCGCCGGCCTGCAGGGCATCAATTCCGAACTCTACGAGGCGGCGGATCTGGACGGCGCCAACGCCTGGCAGAAATTCATCTATGTCACGGTGCCGCAGCTTGCGCCGACCACATTCTTCGTGACTGTCATGTTGACGATCCAGTCCTTCAAGGTCTTCGATCAGGTCTACATGATCACCCAGGGCGGTCCCGGCACATCGACGCTCGTGCTCGTCTATCACATATACAACGAGGCCTTCATCTCCTGGGATCTCGGCTATTCCAGCATGATCGCCCTGGTGCTTTTCTTCCTGGTGCTCGCTGTCACCGTCATCCAGTTCCGGCGCCAGAGGGAGGATTGACATCATGAGGATTGCCGGGCGCAAAATAACGGCAAAGACCATCGCGGTTTACGCCACCGCCATTATTATCACGGCGGTCATGCTCATGCCATTCGCGTGGATGCTGTCAGCCTCGTTGAAGCTGAGCCGCGACGTGTTCGTCTTCCCTATCGAATGGATCCCTTCCGAGCCGCAATGGCAGAACTATGTGGACATCTGGACAAAGATTCCGCTGGCACTCTTCATCTACAACACGTCCAAGCTGACGATCATCGTCACGCTTCTTCAGCTCCTCACGTCCAGCTTTGCTGCCTACGCCTTCGCCAAGCTCGATTTTCCTTACAAGAACACGCTCTTTCTCGGTTATATCGCCACCATCGCCATGCCTTGGCAGGTCTACATGGTGCCGCAGTTCCTGCTCATGCGGGAGTTCGGGCTCAACAATACCCATCTCGCGCTGATCTGCCTGCAGGCATTTACCGCCTTCGGCGTCTTTCTGATGCGGCAATTCTACATGTCGATCCCGACGGAGTTGTGCGAGGCGGCGCGGATCGACGGCATGAACGAATATCAGATCTGGGCGCGCATCATGCTGCCCCTTTCAAAGCCGGCGCTTTCGACGCTCACTATCTTCACCTTCGTCACCACCTGGAACGATTTCCTGGGGCCGATGATCTATCTGACCAAGACGGAGCTGAAGACCATCCAGATCGGCCTGCGAATGTTTATCGCCCAGTATTCCGCCGAATACGGGTTGATCATGGCTGCCTCCGTTGTTGCGCTCATTCCCGTCCTCATCGTTTTCCTGTCTCTGCAACGCTTCTTCGTCGAGGGCGTCGCCTCGTCGGGTATCAAGGGCTAACCTCATGGATACTAACTTATCGCTCGGGCCGCGGCCGATCACCGATCGCGAAATAAAAAGCGCCCTCGATGTTGCCGTGGAACAGGTCAGGCGAAATCTGCCGAAATTCACCTACGCCTCGCAGAACCACTCGAGCGTCGCCAATATCTATCCGGCGATTGCCAACGATCAGTGGACCGCCGGTTTCTGGCCCGGGGAAATCTGGCTTGCCTTCGAGCATACAGGCGACAAGGTCTTCCAATATGCCGCACAAATCCAGGTCCAGAGCTTCCTGCACCGGATCGTGAACCGCGTCGAGACAGATCATCACGACATGGGATTTCTCTATTCCCCATCCTGCGTCGCCGCCTGGAAGCTGGTAGGTGACGAGGACGGTCGCAAGGCTGCCCTGCTCGCCGCAGATCAGTTGATCGAGCGCTTTCAGCCGATCGGTCAATTCATTCAAGCCTGGGGCCGCAAGGGCGTCGCGGAAGAATACCGATATATCATTGACTGCCTGCTCAACCTGCCGCTCCTTTATTGGGCAAGTGCGCAGTCAGGCGATCCGAAATATCGCGAGGTGGCGCTGGTGCATGCGCGCACGACGCTTGCCAATTCAATCCGTCCCGACGATTCGACCTACCACACGTTCTATATGGATCCGGTAACCGGCGCGCCCGTGCGCGGCGTCACCAAACAGGGCTACAGCGACGAGAGCGCCTGGGCGAGAGGGCAAGCCTGGGGCATCGCCGGCATGGCATTTTCCTACCGCTACGAGCCGCTTGCCGAGTACCGCGAAGCCTTCGAGCGGCTTCTTGCCTTCTACCTCAAGCGTTTACCGACCGACCTGGTGCCATATTGGGATCTGACCTTCTCGGACAAGGACGGCGAACCTCGTGACAGCTCGTCCGCCTCGATCGTCGCCTGCGGTCTGCTCGAGATGGCCGATCTCGTCGCGCCAGAGGATGCCGCACGCTACCGCGAGCTCGCCCGTCGGATGATCAAGAGCCTGGCGGATGGTTATGCCGTCAAGGATCCAGCCATTTCTAACGGCCTGGTCCTGCATGGCACCTATTCCAAGAAATCGCCCTTCAACACCTGCCGGGGCGAAGGCGTAGACGAATGCGTCTCCTGGGGCGACTACTATTACATGGAAGCCCTGATGCGCCTTTCGCGCAACTGGTCTTCCTATTGGTGAGAGGATCTGATGGCCAGCATTTCGCTCAAAAAACTGAACAAGACCTACGGCGCACTGACCGTCGTCCACGACATCGACCTTGAGATTGCAGACAAGGAATTCATCATCCTCGTTGGACCCTCGGGTTGCGGGAAATCGACGACGCTGCGGATGATTGCGGGGCTGGAGGAGATTTCAGGAGGTGAACTGAAGATCGGCACCGACCTGATGAACGACGTTCCTTCCAAGGACCGCGATATCGCAATGGTTTTCCAGAACTATGCGCTTTACCCGCATATGACGGTCTATAAAAACATGGCTTTCGGCCTGCAACTGCGGAAGGCTTCCCGAGAAATCATTGATACCAAGGTGCAGGAGGCAGCGAAGATCCTCGATATCACGCACCTCCTTAACCGGAAACCAAAGGCGCTTTCCGGCGGTCAGCGCCAGCGCGTGGCTCTTGGCCGCGCCATGGTGCGCAGTCCGGAAGTATTTCTTTTGGACGAACCGCTCTCCAACCTCGACGCGAAACTGCGCGGTACCATGCGCGCTGAGATCACCAAGCTCCACAAGCGACTGGATGCAACCTTCATCTATGTCACCCACGACCAGATCGAGGCCATGACCATGGCTGATCGGATCGTGGTGATGAAGGACGGGCATATCCAGCAGGTCGATACACCGCAAAACCTTTATGACCGGCCCGTCAACATGTTCGTCGCCGGCTTCATCGGGGCGCCGCAGATGAACATGCTGCCATGTGTCGTCGAGCGCCGCGAGGAGACCTTTGTCGCGATCTTCGACGGCCGCGAACTACCGTTGCCCTCCCATTTCGACAAGGTCCGCATCGCGCCTTACGAAGGTCAGGAACTGGTACTTGGCATTCGCCCGGAAAGCTTTCACGAATTGCCGCCAGCCGATATCCCGTCGGAAAATCTGGCAGCCTTCAAGGCTGTCGTTGATCTCGCCGAGCCGATGGGATCGGAGGTCCATTTGAACATGACGACAGGCGGTCGAAATCTTATCGCGCGAGTTTCGCCCCGCTTTAAAGCGAAAATCGGCGACGAGGTCGCGCTGCTTGCAGATATGACCAATGTGCAACTCTTCGGCAAGGAAACGGAGCGCTCGATCTTGTACTGAGGCGCCTGCGGGAGACGACCATGCAGTGGTTGCGGGATATGTGGATCAAGGAAGGCCGGGGCATTCCCAAGGATGTTCCGAAGAAGACCGGGCTTGCCTTGTTTGCGGAAATCTTCGCACGCGAATGGTGGGAGATGGTCAAGCTTAACATCCTGTTCGTCCTCGCGGCGATGTTCGTGGTGACCCTCCCTGCCGCACTCGTCGCCATGGCGCGGATCTGCGTCGCCCTGGTCGAGGACCGCAACACCTATCTTCTGCGGGACTTCACCGAAGCCTTCCTCCGATATTTCTGGCGCGCCACGCTCTGGGGTGTCGTTTTTACCATGGCCCTTGGCGTCGGAGTTTACGCGACCGTTACCTATGCCGCAGCGGCGAAGGAAACGCTGGCAATGGCCGCACCGCTGGCCATCAGCCTGGTCGTTACGGCTTTGCTTTCGGCGCTGGCGTGCAACCTCGTCGTGCTTATGGTCATGCGTGATCTGCCGCCTTTGACGCTGGTGCGCCTTGCGGCGCTCGCAACCATGATCCGTCCGCTTCCCGCGCTCGTCTCGCTTGCTTTTGTGGCCGCGCTCTGGATTGGGCATATCGTTTTTTATCCGGTCTCGGTCTTCATGCCGGCGACCCTCAATTTTTCGCTCGGAATGTTCGCCATCGTCTTCGGCGGCCATCGGGCAGCGGTAACGGTTCTAACGCTGTCAAACGCAAACCAGGAGCGAAACGAACCGCGTGCGCATGACGCTAGACGAGACATGAAATCCAGAAACACTTCAGGGAAGGAGAAACGGAATGTATTTGGATAACTTCGGGAGATCGATAAGGGTCGCTTTGGCAGGCATGGCCCTGGCTGCAACGACGGCGGGATCGGCATTTGCCCAATCGGGCGAGGCGGTAACGCTTAAATGGGCGCTATGGGACTGGGATAAGGTCGCCTATTACAAACCCCTGATCGAGGCCTATCAGGCAAAACATCCGAACGTAAAGTTTGAGCCGGTCGACCTCGGCTCGCAAGACTATCAGCAAATGATTTCGACGCAGCTGACCGGCGGTTCGAAGGATATCGACATCGTCACGGTCAAGGACGTGCCCGGTTATGCCAACCTCGTGCGGGCTGGTTCGATCAGTGATCTCAGCGGCTTCATGAAAGAGCAGAAGGTCGATCCCGCACCATTCGGTGGGCTGATCGAGGAACTGACGATCGACGGCAAGATCTATGCATTGCCCTTCCGATCTGATTTCTGGGTGGTCTACTACAACAAGGATATCTTCGACAAAGCCGGCGTCAGCTATCCGACCAACGATATGACCTGGGCCCAATTCGACCAGATCGCCACCAAGCTTGCCGGCGGCATGGGTGCCAACAAGACCTATGGCGCGCTCCTGCATACCTGGCGTTCGACGGTTCAACTTCCCGGTATTCTGGACGGCGAGCATACATTGGTGGATGGCGAATATGCTTTCCTGAAGCCATGGTATGAACGCGCTCTTGCTCTCCAGAAGGAAGGCGCCATCCCCTCCTATGCCTCGTTGAAGACATCCAACACCCACTACTCGGCTTTGTTCTTCAACGGCACGATCGGCATGCTGCCGATGGGGACCTGGTTCATTGGAACCCAGATCGCCAAGGTGAAATCGGGCGAGTCGAAGAGCAAGAACTGGGGTATCGTCAAGTTCCCGCATCCGGACGGCGTTGCTGCCGGCACGACTGCGGCCCAGATTGCCGGTCTCGCCGTCAATGCCAATTCCGACCATAAGCAGGCCGCGCTCGACTTCATCAAGTTCGCGAGCGGCCCGGACGGTGCGAAGATTGTCGCCGACACCGGCACCATTCCGGCGCAGCGCACCGATGACGTGGGGGCAAAAATTGCCGCGCTTCCCGGCTTCCCGCAGGACGAGGCAAGCAAAGCGGCACTCAAGGCCGGGAAGTCATTCCTCGAAATGGCGGTAAACCCCAACGCGGCCAAGATCGAGGTGGTGCTCAATCGCGCCCATGACTCCATCATGACCGACAATATCTCGATCGACGACGGGCTGAAGGAAATGACGGATGGCGTGAAGGCTATCAAATAAGCTTCGCCGTCGTCCCCTGGCCGCGGGCAGCTCCTCGCCCGCGGCCGATTTCCTGAACTTTTCTGGATTTTGATTTTGATTTACGATCCCTCGCAATCCAA
Organism: Hyphomicrobiales bacterium; assembly: GCA_900469955.1. Taxonomy (GTDB): domain Bacteria; phylum Pseudomonadota; class Alphaproteobacteria; order Rhizobiales; family Rhizobiaceae; genus Neorhizobium. The sequence continues at coordinate 153,885 of UBYX01000008.1, forward strand.
TCCGCTATTTGGCAATCCCTTAAAGTCCCGCGACGACGTTTCAGAGGCGGTCATCGACCTGTTCAAGCCGCTCCTGCCCTACTTTTCCGAGGGCGGTGCGCGTGTGCGCCTCAATGCAGCAGCTGCGATATTCGACCGGGCGGCAGCCGATCTCGAGGGCTTTGCCCGACCGCTTTGGGGCATAGTGCCCTTGGTCGCCGGGGGTGGTGATTTTCCGTACTGGGATCTCTATCGGCGCGGTCTTGCAAACGGATCCGATCCCGGCCATCCCGAATATTGGGGCGACCTCGCCGACCGTAATCAGAGACTGGTGGAACTGGCTGCCATCGGCTTCGCCCTGGCCCTGGTACCCGAACACATCTGGGACCCGTTGAGCGAGATCGCACGCCAAACCGTGGCAGCCTATCTCCTCCGTGCCCGTGACCTCGAGTTCGTCGATAACAACTGGAAGTTCTTCCGCGTGCTGATCGATCTTGGCCTTGAGCGGGTCGGCATCGATTTTGATCGTTCAAAAACCCGGGTCTATCTTAATGAGCTTGAGGCGTTTGATATCGGGCAAGGCTGGTATCGGGACGGGCCGGTGCGACGGGTCGATCACTACATTCCCTTCGCCATGCATTTTTATGGCCTGATCTACACCGTGCTTGCGAAAGACGACGACGCGCGCAAGGAACGCTTCAGGGAGCGGGTCCGAACTTTTGCCGCAGATATCCGCCACTGGTTTGGGCCGGATGGCGCCGCACTTGCCTTTGGCCGCAGCCAGACCTACCGTTTTGCTGCCGGCGGCCTTTGGGGCGCTCTGGCATTCGCCGATGTTGAAGCCCTGCCGTGGTCCGAGATCAAGGGCTATTACATGCGCCATATCCGGTGGTGGTCGAAGCTGCCGATTGCCGACCGCGACGGGGTTCTTTCAATCGGCTACGGCTATCCCAACCTGCTCATGAGCGAAAGCTACAATTCGGCCGGTTCCCCCTATTGGGCGCTGAAGTTCTTTTTACCGTTGGCCCTACCCGAAAATCATCCGTTTTGGATTGCGGAAGAAGCGTCGATGCCGCAGTTCCCGGAGCCTGTTCCGCTCGCCCAACCCGGTATGGTGGCCATGCACACGCCCGGTAACGTGGTGGTTTTGTCGTCAGGCCAACAGCACGACAAGATGCGCGGCGCGAACGAGAAATACTCGAAATTCGTCTATTCCACGCGCTATGCCTTCAATATCGAGGCCGATGACCGAAACTTTTCTGCCGCAAGCTTTGATGGAATGCTCGGTCTTTCCGACGACGGTGTCCACTTTAGAATGCGTGAAACCCTGGAAGAGGCGCTGATCGCCGAGGATCGGCTTTATTCCCGGTGGCGACCCTGGCCCGATGTCACGGTGGAAACCTGGCTTCTTCCAGCCAGTCCATGGCATATTCGCGTCCACAGGGTCGTGACCCCACGCCCCTTGCGCACCATCGAGGGCGGCTTCGCGATCGAGCGGGCCGACTTCAATCGCGATCGGCCCGAGCAGTCGGACGGTCGCGCCGTTTGGAATGGCCAGAGCGACATCAGCGCCATCATCGACCTCTCGCCGGGGCCGAAACGCGCTGGCTCCGCAATGACGCCCATTGCAAATACCAACCTCATTCATGCCAAAACGCTGTTGCCGCAGTTGCAGGGGGAGGTTACTGCCGGTACGACAGTGCTGGCCGCCGCGGTGATGGCCTTGCCTCTCGATGCTTACGCAGCAACGGTGTTGGACGCTCCGCCGGCATGCCCCGATCTCGGCGAGCTGGAGCAGCTTTTCCGATCGAAGGGTTCACCCATACCCGCGTTCAAACTCGAGCAATAAACGTTCGCCCTGATCCCAAAGAGATGTCCAACAGGAGAATTCGGGCGCACAACAATCTGCTTGCGACACGAAAGGAAGAACATGACCACGACGATCCAAACGCGCCATGCGGTCCACTACTCACAATCTGAACGCATGGCCGGCGCAGAACTCAGGGAGAACTTTCTGATCGAAAGCCTTTTTTCGGCGGGAGCGCTGGAGGCCACTTACACCCACTATGACCGTATGTTGGTGGCCGGAGCGATGCCGACGAACGTCCCTCTCATCGTGGGTGACGATCTGGCAAAGATCGTTGGGTCGGAATACCTCTTGGAGCGTCGCGAGCTAGGGCTGATCAATATCGGCGGCGCGGGCCGTGTCGTCGCCGACGGCACTACCTACGAACTGCAGCCGATGGACGGGCTTTACCTTGGCCAGGGAACACGCGAAATCGCTTTTGAAAGCGTGGACGCGACGGCACCCGCCAAATTCTACATCAACAGCGCCCCTGCCCATTCCCAGTTCCCTTCCCGCATCGTCTCCAAGAGCGACGCGATCGAAAACAATCTCGGTGACAGCGCCACGTCCAACAAGCGCAAGCTTTACCAGTACATCCATCCAAAGGTATTGCCGACGTGCCAGCTTCTGATGGGGCTTACGCGACTGGAAACCGGAAGCGTGTGGAATACAATGCCGGCGCACCTTCATGATCGGCGCATGGAAGCCTATCTCTATTTCGACCTGCCGGAAAACGCCTTCGTCGTGCACCTTATGGGGCGACCGGAAGCCACCGGCCATCTCATCGTCCGCAGCGAACAGGCGGTACTCTCGCCGCCCTGGTCGATCCATTGCGGCTCCGGCACCTCGGCCTATGCCTTCATCTGGAGCATGGCCGGTGACAACCAGTCTTTCACGGACATGGATATGGTAGACATGAAAATCCTGAAATAAAGCGTGTCGCATTTAATGAGCCTCATATCCTGCGGCTTTGAAGTAGTTGCGGCATTCGGCGATTGAGAAGAGGTTGCAGATTTCACCGAGGGCTTGCGTGATGTCGTCGAAGCTGCGGGCGGCTCGCTTTCGAAGAAGTGTCTTGAGCTTTGAGAACGCCATCTCGATGGGGTTCAGGTCCGGACTATAAGGCGGGAGGAACAAGAGCCATGCGCCGTTCGCCCTGACCAATTCCTCGGCTCTTTCACTTTTGTGAAAGCCGACATTGTCGAGGATAACGACATCGCCGGGCGACAGGGTCGGGATTAGCTGGGTTTCTATCCAGGTCTCGAAGATGCGGCTATTCATCGGCGCATTCACGATCCAAGGCGCGACCATTCCATGGGATCGCAGCCCCGCGATGAAGGTCTGGGATTTCCAGGAGCCGAAGGGGGAATGGGTGCGGTAGCGTCGCCCTCGCGGGGACCATCCCGAGCGCTTCGTCAGCTTGGTATTGGTTGACGTCTCATCGATAAAGACCAGCCGCGCCAGGGCTTTGTTGAAGTAAGGCGGGCGCTTTCCGGACCACAGTTCACGCGCCCGCGCGATCTCCGGCCGTCGATGCTCGCTTGCCATCAGGCTTTTTTTTATGGCTCAGCCCGAGCCGGTGGAGAAGCCGGCCGACACTAGATCGATGGACGATGACGCCACGTCCGGCGAGGTCCACGCAAAGCTCGTCCAGCGTCAATTCGCCATTCCGTGCCAGCCGCTCGCGCACCCAGGCGTGATGCGCCGAAAGCTTTCCGCCACCAACGTGTCCCTGTCGACGGGGTAAAAGCGAACCTGTCTGGCGCTTGAGGATCACCAGATTGTTCACGAAACGCGGCGACACCCGAAAATGCCTGGCGGCCTCTCGATGGCCATGGCCTTCTTCGACAAACGCAACGACACGCTCACGCAACGCAATCGGATGTGATTTGCCCATGCCGCTTTCTCCCTTCGCTTCGAAGCGAATCACAGCAGCGCTGATTTGAGAACCCTGAATCTCAAAAACAGCGACGCGCTTTAGGCATCAGCTCCACCGGAATGGGATAGAACCTCAAGAGCAGCTGTGCGGGGAGATGCCCGGCGCAGTTGCTCTTCTTGCAGCAGGGCCAAAAAGAAATAGGCGGGGCATTCGCGCCCCGCCCATCTCCGGGAGGATCCTGGTAAATGGAAAGAGGTGTCAGGCCTGTGATCGGGCGGCCCGACACCTCCGCCGCGTCACTTTACAGCGAGCGACTCGTTGATCTTGGCGACGTCTGCCTCAAGGTTTTTATAGGTGTCTTCAAGAGTGAGTTCACCGACAATGAGCTGGCTCATGCGCTGCACGATCGTTTGATAGATGGCCGTGCCACCCTTGATGCGTTCAAACTCGCGAGCAGCTTGGGGAACGTTCTTTTTGTTGTCCAGAAAGACGGCCATAGCGGCTTTCGCATCTTCGCTGGAGATCTTGTATTGCGGATCCTTGATCTCTGCTCCGGTGAGGATCACGTAGCTTTCGGCAATTTCGCGCTGGACCTTTTCAGAGCCCAGGAACTCGATGAACTGGGCCACGGCTTCCGGATGCTCCGTCCGCTTGAAGCCGACAATCGCTGTCGCGCCAGGCATGGCATAGCAGCCGGCTTCAGCACAGGGCGCGTTGATGGCGGTCCACTGGAAGGCGTCGCCAATCTTCTTCTGGAACGGATTCACCATCCAGTTGCCAGCCAAATAGGTCACGACATTGCCGTTGACGAATTCATCGCCCATGTTCTTGTACTGGGAACCGCCGGCCGCGCCCCACATTTCCTTGGGAAAGCTGCCGTTCTGCGTCCAGGAGTAAAGATCGGCGATGTACTTTTTCGCTGCTGCGTCCGGGAAGCTGAACTTGCCGTCTTTGAAATAGGTAGAACCGTAGGAATAGGCCCCGCCCGAGAAACGATGGCCGGAGCGGTCCATGGTGAAGGGAATTTGGGCTCCTGTCGCCTTGGCAACGCGCGCCGACGCTTCGACGATTTCCTTCAATGTAGCCTTAGGACCGGGGAGCGGTTCGCCTGCCTGCTCGAAGAGTGTCTTGTTGACGAAAGGCAGGTTCAGCGTCTGGGACGCCACATATCCGTTGATGGACTTCGGATCGTTGATCTTAGGCAAACGCAGCTGGTCGAGGCTCGCCCCGTGCAGCTTGGCGAAGGTGTCCGGGTCCTTCATGTATTGGCGCATGTCGAGGTAGTAAGGGGCCAGTTGCCAATCGGTTATCTTGGCAACGTCAGGGCCCTTGCCGGCCGCCAGCTGAACCGGCAGCTGCTTTGAAACGGCATCATATCCCGAGGACACGAAATTTACTTTGACGTCCGGATGCGCACTTTCGAATTCCTTGCTCAGCGCCGCCATCCGCTCGACATAGCTTTGGTCGTCGTCGGTGAACAAGAAGGTGATCGTTTTGCTCTCGGCAACGGCCGCTTCCGTCAAGGCGAAGGTTGCAATTACCAAGGCACTGACTTGCGATAGGAATTTCAGCATTTCATCCTCCCAATGAAAATATTTTCGTCCGATCGAGATCCTCTCCAACAGATCCCGTGCTCGAATTTCTAATTTTTGACGCTTGACAACGCAAACGTCAAGCTGTTTTCCTCAAATTCAGGATGATCGCGTCACAACGGCAGATCTTCGCAGTTTAATGCAAATATTTTCATGATTGGAGAAGGCCGTGGAGGAGGGTTTATCTGACGACGGGCAGCCGGCTCGCTCCGTCTATCGCGTTTCACCCGGAGAAACGATCACCGCCTGGATCTTGTCGGAAGTGTCGGAGGCTTACTTCCCGGGCCAGCCCGCACCAGCCGAGGATCGTGTCGGATACAAATTCATCAATGGTTTTGTGGATGTCGGCGACTTGCCCTGCCGCAAAGCTTTCTGGGCGCAGATGGTTGGGCGCCACATCGAGCCGCGCTTACACTGGCAGCCCGGGGCCCTGTGCCTTCCCGGGGCCAATCGGCGTGTCGAATTCACCGGCTTCTGGCACGTGCCGACCCATGTAAGCCGCTGGTTGCGCGGCACATTCCTTGTCGATCAGGCGCAAGAGGTCAGCATGCGGCTACGCACATGCGGCGGCGTGAGGATCTGGGTGAACGGCAGCGAGCAGGTGCGCTTCGAGCCGTTCCGGCGCAACGCGGAAAGCGAAACCGATATCGTGCTGGCATTAAACGCCGGCAGCAACGACGTCCTGGTTCTGACCGAGGACCTGGCAGAACGTGACACGAATTGGTTTTTCGAGCTTGAATTGAGCGGCAGTGCCCCCCTCCAGATCGCGCTTCCCTCAGTGGTCGATCGCGATGCGGTACGGCAACTCGAGCCTCTAGCCCGCAGTATCCGTCCTTCTGCCGATGTCTTTGCCGACCAACCACTTGAGATCATCTTCGACAACCCGCCCGATTTCGATGTGCCGGTCCATCTGGAGGTCTATAGCCACGGCCATGACCGATCCGTTCTAGGCATCGCCGATCTTACGCTGCCCTCCCATCGGTCCAAACTGATCGCTGAAACCATCACAAACGTGCCGGATGGCTATCATGGCGTCAGAGTGAAGATCGGCTCCGGCACGGCCACCGTGGATCGCCACATTGATGCGGCCTTCATGCATAGCCTGATGCCGCCGAAAGCGGCCTCTTCGCTTGCGCAACGGAAACTGGAAGCACTCGCCTTCAGTGCCCGTCACGGAGCAGATCGTATAGGCCGCGTTTTAGCCATGGCAGCGTCTGGCGACGTTGACGAGAAGGCGGCAGGGTCGATTATCGACGCTACGCTTGCCAGTATCGACCGGCGGGAGGATTGCTCCGATTTCTCGATGGTTCCGCTCCTCTGGCTTCTTGCTGCACACGAACAAGCGCTTCCGCCCTCGACCACGGCAAAGATACGCACATCAGTGGCTGCTTACCGCTATTGGGTGGACGAGCCTGGCAACGATGTCATGTGGTTCTGGAGCGAGAACCATGTCCTTTGTTTCCACACCAGCCAGCTGATCGCCGGCCAACTGTTGCCGGAAACGGTGTTTTCCGCATCCGGCCGGACCGGCCGGCAGCAAGCGGAACTCGCGACCGCACGCCTCCATCGCTGGTTTGACAGCGTTGAAGCCCACGGCCTGGCGGAGTGGAACTCGGCGGCATATTATCCGGTCGACTTCATCGGCCTGTTTGCGCTCGAGCGGTGGGCCGAGCCAGACCTTGCCGCCAGAGCACGCGGTCAGCTGGACCTCATCTTTCGCATGATTGCGCTTCATACGCTGGCGGGAGTCCCGGCCGGTTCGCAGGGGCGCGCCTATGACAAGGAATTGCGCGCCGGACCTCTGACCGAGCTTGCTCCCTTTGCGAGGGTCGCCTTCGGCAGCGGTTGGCTGAATGGGGGGGTCGCGTCCCTGCCAATGTTCTGCGCCGGCTCCTACGAGCCGCCTCAGGATCTTGCGCAATACGCCCAACTCGAAAGCCCGCGCAACATCGAAGCGCGTTACAGCCAGGGCCTCGAGCCGGCGAAACTCGTCCTGTTCAAGACGCCGTCATCCCAGCTTTCCACCGTCGTCGATCACAAGACTGGCCTAAAGGGGCATCAGCAGCACGTGCTCGACATCCGCCTCTCGGGTCATCCCATGGCGCGGCTTTGGATCAATCATCCGGGAGAGGATGATCCATGGGGAACCCAACGGCCGTCATATTGGGCCGGGAACGGGATCCTTCCCCGCGTCATGCAGTATCGCGATGTGGCATTGGTGATCGCCGACACGACGGGCTCCCGCCTGCCGTGGACCCATGCCTATCTTGGGCGCGACGGGCTCGATGAAATCATCCTGGAGAACGGATGGTTGCTGGTACGCGCCGGCACAGGCTTCGCTGCTCTTCATGCGACGAATGGCCTTCAACTGATCGAGCAAGGCCCAACGGCAGGCCGTGAACTGCGTTCGCAAGGCTCCGTCGCCGGCTGGGCGGCCGTAGTCGGCTCAGGCGATGCTGCGGCATTTCAGCGGTTTTCCGAACGGGTTAGAGCGACCGATGTCAAATTCGATGGGTCCAGCAGAACTCTCTTCCTGAGGCCTCCCGGGCGTGCCGCGCTGACCCTTTCCTATTCCGGCGATTTTACCGTCGGCAATCAACCCCGACCCTTCGTCCATGACCAGCCTCAGCCGGTCATCACCTATGACAGTACGGCCGACAACCAGATCGACCACCCGTTCTATGCGTAAAGGATCTTTTGAGCCTATGGATGCGATGCCCCTCACCAAACCTGTTCTCAGGAGTAAGATCGACCTGGTTGCGAGAGCGTTCAGCCGCCTCAAGGGCATCAAGGAGGGCCTGGTCGGACTGGATGCCGGCGGCATCCAGTTCGATGAATGGGATTGGGAAGTCGGCGTAGGTCTTTATGGTTTTCTGCGGCGCGCCTCTGCCGCCAATGACCGGCTTGCCATAGACGATCTTGTAGACTGGTATACACGACAGATCGAACGCGGCCTGCCGCCGCGGCAGATCAACAGCACCGCTCCCATGCTTCCGCTCGCCATCCTGATCGAGCATGTCGACAGGCCCGACTTTCGAGCCCTCGTTGAGGACTGGGCGGAATGGCTCGTCCACAAATTACCCAAGACCGAAGACAGGGGGTTCCAGCATGTTGTAAAGGAGCGGCTGAACGACGGTGAGCTGTGGGACGATACTTTGTTCATGGCCTGCCTCTTCCTGGCCAGAGCGGGCGTCGTCATGGGGCGCCCCGATTGGGTAGACGAAGCCGTTTATCAGTTCATGGTCCACGCACGCTATCTTTCAGATCCAGTGACCGGGCTTTGGTATCACGGCTGGACCTTTGAGGGCCGGCATAATTTCGCAAAGGCTTTCTGGGCACGCGGCAATGCCTGGATCACCGTCGCCATTCCAGAACTGTTCAAGCTGGTACCGGATCTGAACGGCAAGGACAGGCGTTTCCTCGCAAACGTCCTGGCCAGCCAGGTCCGTACGCTTAAAAAGTTGCAGCGGGCGGACGGCATGTTCCATACGCTCCTGGATGATCCGACCTCGCCGGTGGAGACTTCGGCGACCGCCGGTATCGCCTATGGAATCCTGCGGGGGATCGAAGCCGGAATCCTGCCGGTGGCCGACCGACAATATGCAGAACGAGCGCTGACGGCCGTCCTTTCCCATATTGATGGCGAGGGCGTCGTGCAGGGTGTTTCCGACGGCACACCCATGGGACATGACCTGGAATTCTACCGGCGTATTCCAAACCTGCCGACCCCTTACGGCCAGGCGCTCACAATGCTGTTGTTGACCGAAGTTCTCCTCGAAGGCGAGGAATAAAGAATGGCGCGCGCTACCTTTCTCATTGATGCCTCCGATCAGGATCAGACCGACCGAATCCAGGCTGCCGTCGATCAGGCTTGGGAAGCCGGTGGGGGCGTCGTCGAGCTCGGTGAAGGGAACCACATAACCAGCGGCCTGCGGCTGAAATCCAAAGTCGAGCTTCGCCTGACGGAAAATGCAGTCCTGCGCCCGGTCCCCTCCTATGACGCCTATCGCGGAACGACGGTTTCGGTGATGGCCGAGAAATCGGATCGCGGTATCATTGTCGCCAAGGATGCCACCGACGTCGCTTTGACTGGACCTGGGCGGATTGAAGCGGGCGGTGAGCACTTCATCGTCGGCGACGATCCTGCCATGGGTACGTTCGTTCCGGCGCCATCGCGCCCGCGTGTCGTGGTCTTCGAAAACTGCCAAGATGTCCGGATCGAAGAACTGGAAATCCGCGACTCCCCGATGTGGACGGTGCATCTGGTCAATTGCGCGGATGTCTATGTCGGGCGTCTGACGGTGTCCAACAATAGGCGGCTTCCGAACACCGACGGTATCGTTCTTGACGCATGCCGCCGAACGATCATTGAAGACTGCGTCGTTTCTACCGCAGACGATGGCATATGCCTGAAAACCAGCGCAGGCGCGGATGGAAAAGCGATCGGAAAGTGCATGAACGTCCATGTGCGCCGCTGCCTCGTCGAGAGTTTCAGCTGCGCGTTGAAGGTCGGCACGGAGTCCCACGGCGACTTCTGCGATGTCCTCTTCGAGGACTGCCGTGTGCGAAACTCCAATCGTGCGCTGGGGCTGTTCTCCCGCGATGGCGGCAAGATCACCAATGTCCGCTTCCGCCGCATCGAGGTCGATTGTCACGAAACACTGGATGGCTTTTGGGGTTCCGGAGAAGCCCTCACTGTCACGGTGGTCGATCGCGTACCCGAACGACCAGCGGGACAGATCTCAAATCTCGTTGTCGAGGATCTTTCCGGCAGCATGCAAGGCGCCATGACGCTTATCTCGACCTCGGCAGCTCAAATCACGGATGTGAGGCTGTCAGGTCTTAGGCTTCGGCAAGACAACGGGCCTTTGGGTACGGGTCGTTGCTATGATCTGAGACCGACCAATGCTGATCTGGCGCCAAGCGCCGATGCGGCGGGTCGTGCGAACGCCTGGACCAAGGGCGCCGATGGCCGCGTGGTCGGCAAGGTCGACTATCCGGGAGGAATGCCGGTGCTCTTTGCTGCCGGCGTTGGAGGAATAACTATCGAGGACATGCAGGTCGACCGACCTGCGCCGCTGCCGCCAGGCTGGAACGAAGAACCAGTCATCTACCAGGCGCGCTGAACCTGACGGGAGCAGGGAATGGGAAATCTAAAGCTTACCAACATCAGCAAATCGTTCGGCGCACTCACCGTCCTGCACGATATCAACCTGGCAATCGATGATGGGAAATTCGTCGTTTTCGTCGGCCCCTCAGGTTGCGGGAAGTCGACGCTCCTGCGGATCATAGCCGGTTTGGAAGACATCACTACCGGCCAAATCGAGATCAGTGGACGCGATGTCGTCCACCTCTCCCCCGCCGAGCGCAAGATCGCCATGGTGTTCCAGTCCTATGCCCTTTATCCGCATATGAGCGTCCGCAAGAACCTCGCTTTCGGCCTTGAAAATCTGCGGTTCAAGGGCGACGAGATCGAGGTTCGTATCAACGAAGCCGCGCGGATGCTGGCGATCGAACCCTATCTGGACAGAAAGCCACGACAACTCTCCGGCGGGCAACGGCAGCGGGTCGCGATCGGACGGGCGATCGTGCGCAATCCCGACATCTTCCTGTTCGACGAACCCTTGTCCAACCTGGATGCCGCCTTGCGCGTCCAGACCCGCGCAGAGATCACCAAGCTGCACCGCGACATCAAGACCACGATGATCTATGTCACCCATGACCAGGTCGAGGCCATGACCATGGCCGACCAGATCGTGGTGCTGAACAGCGGACGGATCGAGCAAGTGGGGACGCCGCTCGAACTTTTTGAAAGACCAAAGAACCTGTTTGTCGCCGGCTTTTTGGGTTCGCCTCGTATGAACATGCTGAAGGCGACCGTTGTCGGCGTGCATGACGACGGCATGACCTTGGATATGGGCTACGGCACCACCTGGACGACGGGGGGCGAGCCTGACACCTTGAGGGTCGGTAAGGCGGTTTTGGCGGGTGTGCGGCCGGCGCATTTTTCGGTGAGCGAACAGGACGGCCTGCCGTTCGTGGTCCAGTATTACGAAAGCCTCGGGACCGAAACCTATGTCTACGGCACGCTCGAAGGCCAAAGTGATCAGATCATCATCCACCAGGCAGGCCACTTCTCGCCCGCCCCGGGTTCCAGACTAAAGATCACGCCGCTACCCGATCGGCTGCACGTCTTTGATCCGGAAACCGGCCTGGCTATTCCGCGAAAAGCCAAACACCGGGATGAAGCCCATGCCTTTGCTTGAGGTAAGAGACATGATCGGTCGGCTCGCCGGGTTGCTGATGGGGATTGTCGAGGCTCCGATCAATGCATTGGAGGGCTTTATGGGGCGGAAGCGGATGCCCTATCTTTTCCTCGCCCCCAATCTCATCCTTTTTGGCATCTTCACTTTCCTGCCGATCGCCATTGCCGCCGGATATGCTTTCACAGGCGGGACCGAACTTTTCGTCTCCGATCGCCCCTTCGTCGGTTTCGACAACTTCCGGCAGCTTCTTGCGTGCGAGGACTATCTTCGTCCCGGCAGTTGCCGTGAATCTCTCTTCTGGACGGCGATCTGGAATACGCTTTGGTTCGTCGCGTTCAACGTTGCGGCAACCTTGCTGGCAGCGTTGGTCACGGCGCTGATACTCAATCGGGCCATTGCTGCGCGCGGTTTCTTCCGGGCGATCTTCTTTTACCCGGTTTTGTTATCCCCGGTGGTGATCGGCTTGATCTGGAAGTGGTTTCTGGACCGCAACGGCTTGCTCAACGCCTTCCTGCAGATGCTCGGCGTACCGCCCGAAATCTTCCTTCTTGACGTCGGCTGGTCGCGCTTCTTCGTGGTGGTCGTCTCCGTCTGGTTCCATATGGGCTTCTATACGCTCATCCTGCTTGCCGGTCTGCAGGCGATACCAAAGGATCTCTACGAAGCGGCCGCAATCGACGCCGCCTCCGCGCGACGTACGCTCCTGCGCATCACCCTGCCGCTTCTTGGACCAAACCTCCTGGTCGTGCTTATCCTGCTGATGATCCGCTCTGTGCAGATCTTCGACGAAGCCTGGGTCTTGACCAATGGCGGTGGACCCGGCACGGCCAACAGCTTCATCGTGCAATATATCTATCAAATGGCGTTTGGGAGCGATCTTCGTCTGTTCGGCCTTGCTTCGGCGGCTTCCGTGCTGATGGGTCTTGTGCTTCTGGTTCTAACACTCATTCAGCTTCGGCTTGGCCGCAAGATGGAGTCCTGATCATGTCGCATGGCTTCAATCCGATAGGATTCCTTACCCGCACCCGCCGGCCCGGACGTATCGGGATGACCGACATTCTGTCCTGGCTTTGGTTGATCGCAGGTACGCTTGCCGTACTTGTGCCGGTTTTATGGGCAGGCTTGTCTTCGTTTAAGCCGGCCGCTGAGATCACCCGTTTTCCGCCTACCTTGCTGCCGCGCACTGCCATGGAAACGACCGTTCAGGGATATGAAAAGCCGCTGAGCCTTTGGACGGTTACCATGGATGGAAAAACCCGGGAAATGGCGATGGTGCGTCGCATCGGCCTCAAAGCACAAATGGTCGATCCGCAGTCGCCGGGAACGCCCGTCAGTGTCGACGTCAGGGCGATGTCGCCCGTCCAAAAACTGACCGCTGCGACCGAGAATTACACCGACCCATTGACCAGGTTCGACTTCCTGACCTTCCTGAAAAATTCGGTCTTTGTAACTTTTGTCGCAACCCTGCTGACGTTGATCGTTAACGCCATGGCGGCCTTCGCCCTGTCCAAATACCGTTTCCGTGGCAAAAACGCGATCTTTGTTCTGATCATCTCAACGCTGATGATCCCGCTCACGGTGGTTATGGTGCCCGCCTATCTCGTCGTCGTGGGTGTTGGTCTTGTCGATAGCCTCTGGGGGATCATCATCCCAACGGTCGCTTCACCGACTGCCGTCTTCTTGTTGCGTCAATATATGCTAACCATTCCGGACGAACTGATCGAAGCCGCACGTGTCGATGCCGCCAGCGAGTTTCGTATCTTCTGGCGCATCGTCCTGCCCCTCACTGCGCCGGCGCTTGCAGTTCTTGCGATATTTTCGGTCCTGTGGCGCTGGAACGACTTCCTTTGGCCCCTCATCGTATTGAGCAGCCGGGAAAACTTCACGCTGCAGGTGGGGCTCAACGCCTTCCAGGGAGAGTTCTCCGTTCAATGGCACTATATCCTCGCCATGACGTTTCTCAGCCTGCTGCCGGTCACCGCCGTGTTCCTCTTTCTGCAGAAGTACATCACAACCGGCATTGCCGGCACGGGGATGAAATGACTTTAGCGCCGAGGAGGTTGAACGCTGCCACGCAATACCAGGCGGCAGCCCAGCTCCAGGCGGTGAGCCGGGCGCAAAGGATCGTTGGCTAGCAGCCGCTGTTCGAGCAGCCCGAGTGCGGCTGCGCCAAGGCGATCGCTCGGCAGTTGAACCGTCGAGAGCGGCGGCGCGCTGAACTCGCCGAGAATGATGTTGTCGAAGCCCAGGACCGAAACATCCTCAGGCACTCGGATGCCGGCGTCACCGAGCGCTTTAAGGCAACCAAGAGCCAGATTGTCCGCCGCGCAGGAGATCGCCGTGGCACCGCGCAGATCGCGGTTCTCAGCCAAGATTCGTGCAATGGCTTGTTCCCCCTGGACCGGCTCGAACCCTTCCGCCTCGATGATCATGTCCGGTGAAATGGGGATACCTGCGGCAAGCAGTGCGTCAGCATACCCGTCGTATCGCCGCCGAATGGTCGTCCGACCTTTCCAAGTCAAGTGCATGATCCGCCGATGCCCGAGCGAAAGGAGATGTTCCGTGCCTTGACGTGCCCCGAACCGGTTCTCTCCGGTCACCGTATCAACGAGCATGGAGGGGTCTTCTCCATTCAGGATGACAAGGGGTGTCTGAACCGCCGAAAGACTGCGGATGAGTTCGGGCCGGTCGTCGTTGAGAACGACGATGCCATCCACCTTCTCCGCCTGCGCCGATTTACGCACCTCCACCGGGTCAAGCCGGTTGCTGGAGCTGACCAGGGGTACGATGCGAATGCTGCGCCGCTCGCATTCCTGGCGCAAGCCGTTGAGCATTGTCCAGCTTACAAGATTGAGGTCGCTGCGCGGTGCCGCATCGCTGGTGACTGCCAGAAGGATCGTCCTCAATGTGGCAATCGTCGCGCGGCTCTTTCGCTTCTCAAGATAGCCCAGCCGCTGAGCGGAGTTCAGGACGCGATCCCGTACTTCCACGGAAATAGGCGCCGTGCCATTCAGGACATGCGAGGCAGTACTAAGAGATACGCCGGCGTCGAGCGCGACGTCCTTCAATCCGATTTTCGCCTTCACATCTGCACCGCTCAACGTTTGCCGACAAGTGTCGACTTCTTCACAAATGCCTAGTCAAGATTGGATGCCGAGCTCCTTCTCACCATCGTCATTCCTCTCGAAAGGCGCGACTGATCTGGTCGGAGAGCGGCTTGAGCAGATAGGAAAGTGCGGTGCGGTCTTCCGTCTGAATCAACGCCTCCGCAGGCATCCCCGGCACGAGCGTCAGATCCCGAAGCTTCTGCATTTCCGACGCGGCAACAGAAAGACGCACGAGATAGTAGGACAATCCGTTTCGCTCGTCGGTGGTGAGGTCGGCTGCGATACGGCTGACATTGCCGATCAGTTCCGGGGTGGTCCGCTGATTGAACGCCGACATGCGCAAGACGGCCTTCTGGCCAAGCTGGATCTGATCGATATCCTTCGGCGCAATCTGCACCTCCAACGCCAGATCATCACCTTCCGGTACGATCAGCATGACCGGATCGGCCGGTGAAATGACCCCTCCCACCGTATGCACGGCAAGCTGATGGACGACCCCGGACTGCGGGGCAATGATGTCCACGCGCTTCAATTCGTCCTCGGCTGCAATCTTGCGTTCGATGTATTCGCCGACCTGGGCCTGCACCTCCCTTAATTCACGTCCGACTTCCGCCTTCAGATCCTGATCGACCTGGAGAATCTGAAGCGTGGTTTCGGTAATGCGGCCTGCTGCCTGTGCCTGATAGGCAATCTTTTCTCCGCGTTCGCCCCCGAAGGTCGCAACCTGTGTCCTCAAGCTGTTCAAGCGTTGATCCGACACGATGCCCTGCTCTCGCAGGCCGCCTAGGGAGGCGATTTCCTTGTTCAACACCTCGATCCCCTGCTGATAGGCCACTTCCTGCGCCTTCAACCCTTCGATCTCATGTTCAAACTGGGAGATGCGTTCGCGAAGCTGCGCTTTCTTTCCTTCTCGCGATTGTTTCCTGAACTCAAACAATCGTGTCTCGCTACGCATCGCCGAGGCAACATTCGGATCGTTGCTTCGCGTCGTCAGCTGATCGGGAAACACGATCGTTTCAAGATCGTCGCGCTCGGCTTCCAGCCGCGACATTCTGGCTGATAGTTCGTCGAGACGTTTGGTGACGATTGCGAGGTTCGCACGTGTCTGGGTGGCATCCAGCCGCATGACGATCTGACCTGCGGCCACCTCGTCCCCTTCACGAATAAGAATCTCGCCGACGACGCCGCCTTTTGGATGCTGGACTTTCTTCACATAGGAGTTGACCACGAAATGTCCCGAAGCGACCACCGCACCTGACAGGTTCGTCACGGCAGCCCAGGCGCCTGCGCCGCCGACCATCAGCACGCTGGTAAACAGGCCGACCGCCAGATGGCGCCGAATGGAGCCCGAGACCTCACCGCGCAGGCGATCAACGTTTGACATCGGATTCCTCCGAACCATCTTCCGATCCCGCTGTGCTTTCACCGCTCGCGGCGGCACGGAAAGGGCTTGCGATCACACGCAGCGGCGTCACGGCGGCACCGGTCGCAGGAAAGCCCGTGTTTGCCGGCGGCGGTACCGGCGCAGCTTTGAGAACCTGCGAGAGCACTTCGTCCCGGGGACCGAAAGCTTTTTGGCGGCCAGCCTCCATCATCAGCACCAGATCAACCGCACCAATGGCGCTTGGACGATGCGCGACCACGACCGCGATGCCTCTTCTCTGGCGAACCGAGGCGATGGCCTTGATCACCGCCGCCTCGCCCTCTGCGTCCAGGTTCGCATTCGGTTCGTCGAGAACGACGAGGAACGGATCGCGATAGAGTGCCCGTGCAAGACCGATGCGTTGACGCTGTCCGGCAGACAATGCGGAGCCCCCTTCGCCAATCCGCGTCTCATAGCCCTGGTCGAAACGCAGGATAAGCTCATGAGCTCCCGCGGCCTTGGCAGCAGCGACGACCGCCTGTGCATCGGCGTTGTCCTCGAAACGGGAGATATTCTCGGCGATCGTGCCGTCAAAAAGTTCGACACCCTGAGGCAGATAACCAATATGCCGCCCGAGGGCTTCGCTATCCCACTGGTCGAGGCTCGCCCCATCCAGCCGAACCTTGCCGGCGGCAGGTACCCACGCCCCCACAAGCACGCGCGCAAGCGTGGACTTTCCAGAACCCGAGGGGCCGATGATCCCCAATGCGCTTCCAGCAGCAACTGCAAAGCCAAGTCCCGCGACGGTCGGTTTTCTCTCGCCCGGAGGCATGACCGTCAGGGCCTCGGCTCGCAATTCCTTTTCAGGGACCGGCAGCGCCGTCATGGGAGCGCTCTCCGGAACTTTCGCAAGAAGGTCCTTCAGCCTCGCCCAGCTCTGCCTCGCCATCAGAAAGGGCTTCCAGCTCGCGATCGCGAGATCAACAGGCGCAAGCGCGCGACCCATCATGATCGAACTGGCGATCATCACGCCACCGGTCGCCTGCTGCGTGATGACGAGATAGGCACCCACTGCAAGAATGGCCGATTGCAGTATCATCCGCAGCGACCTTGAGATGCTGCCAAATCCACCGGCGACATCGCCGGCCTTGCGGTTCGCGGCCAGATAGTCCGCATTGGCGAGTTGCCAGCGGGCGGCAATCCGCCGACCGATCCCCATCGCCTGTACCACCTCTGCATTGCGGCGCGCCGCCTCCAGCAATCCGTTTCGCGCCATATTGGAAGAGATGGCGTCGCGTATCGCCTTTTTCGACAGCGAGTTGGTGAGCAAGGTGAGGCACACGAGTATAACGGCACCTGCCAGCGCAGTCACGCCGATCCAGAAGTGGAACAGAAAGCAGATTGCCAGATAAAGCGGCATCCAAGGAAGGTCGAAAAAGGCCGTCGGTCCATTTCCGGAGAGAAAGCCGCGGACATTGTCGAGATCGCGCAAGGGCTGCAGACCGTCGCCCGGCATACGCGTCAGCAGAGGCAAGCGGGTTACGGCCTCATGTACCCGGTCCGACAGCCGCAGATCAAAGCCCTCACCAATCCTCAGCAACACACGCGCACGGATGACGTCGAGCATGGATTGAAAGGCATATAGACCGGTTGCAAGCACGGCGAGACCGATCAGCGTCGGGACGCTGCCGCTTGAAAGCACCCGGTCGTAGACCTGAAGCATGAACAACGGCGACGTCAGGGCCAGAATATTGACGATACCGCTGATCACAGCGATGCTGACGATGCTCTGCTTCAGCGGGAAGGCATCCGCCGCAGTGCGACGCTGCAGCGGTACAGCATTAAACAATCCAGACATCCAATTCCCGGGCTAGAAGAAGACAATGGCCTGCACGCCATGCGCAAGCGCGCAGGCCAGTGGGTACGATCGAAGCATAGCTATCGGGTTTGATCAAGCAATTCGTCGTTTTCAGACATCCAAGTCCGTGCGGACGAAAACCAATATCATCCGTCTGCGTCAAATAAAACAGTCCTCCCCGGCGGTGACACCGGGGAGGACGCATTGCCATAGCCTTTATTTGAAAGAGCTTACTTGGTTGCCTTCGCCCAGCTCTTGACGAGTTCGTCGTAGTTGACCGTCTGGGGCTTCTCTTTCTCGTTTGCGACCTTGAGCTGCGGCGCCAGATTTCCCTTTGCCACGGCATCCTTGTTCCAGTATTCAAGATCGTGTTCTTCGGCGAGCTTGGGACCAATTTCGCCCTGAACTCCCGCGCGTTCCAGACGCTGCAGAACCTTTTCCTGTTCGGCGCAAAGCGAGTCCATGGCTTCCTGGGCAGTCTTGGCACCCGAGGATGCGTCGCCAATCGCCTGCCACCACAACTGGGCAAGCTTTGGATAGTCAGGAACGTTGGTCCCTGTCGGCGACCATTGCAGGCGCGCCGGCGAGCGATAGAACTCGATCAGGCCGCCGAGCTTTGGCGCACGGTCGGTGAAGGACTTGTGATCGAGAGTCGACTGGCGAATGAAGGTCAGGCCGACATGGCTCTTCTTCACGTCCACCGTCTTCGACGTCACGAACTGCGCGTAGAGCCAGGCGGCCTTAGCGCGATCATCCGGGGTGGACTTCATCAGCGTCCACGAGCCGGCGTCCTGATAGCCGAGCTTCATGCCGTCCTTCCAGTACACGCCGTGCGGGCTTGGAGCAAAGCGCCACTTCGGCGTACCGTCGGCGTTGACCACCGGCAGACCCGGCTTGACGAAATCAGCGGTGAAGGCCGTGTAGGTGAACATCTGCTGGGCGATTTCGCCCTGCGACGGAACCGGACCGGATTCCGAGAAGGTCATGCCTTGGGCAGCCGCCGGCGCATAGGCCTTCATCCAGTCGAGATACTTCTGAATCGAATAGACTGCCGCAGGACCGTTGGTGTCGCCACCGCGCGCAACGCAGGAGCCGACCGGACGGGACTTCTCATCGACTTTGATGCCCCATTCGTCGACCGGCTTGCCGTTCGGAATGCCCTTGTCGCCGTTTCCGGCCATCGAGAGCCAGGCATCCGTGAAGCGCCAACCGAGCGATGGGTCTTTCTTGCCATAATCCATATGGCCATAGACCTTCTTGCCGTCGATCTCGCGGCCGGTGAAGAACTCCGCGATGTCCTCATAGGCCGACCAGTTGACCGGGACACCGAGGTCGTAACCGTATTTCGCCTTGAAATCCGCCTTGTTCTTCTCATCGTTGAACCAGTCGTAGCGGAAGAAATAAAGGTTGGCGAACTGCTGGTCGGGCAGTTGATAGAGCTTGCCGTCCGGCGCGGTGGTGAAGGACTTGCCGATGAAGTCGTCGATGTCGAGGTTCGGGTTGGTGACGTCCTTACCCTCTTTCGCCATGAAGTCGGTCAGGCTGCGCGCCTGCTGATAGCGCCAATGCGTGCCGATCAGGTCGGAGTCGTTGATGTAAGCGTCATAGATGTTTTCGCCCGACTGCATCTGCGTCTGCAGCTTTTCAACCACGTCACCTTCGCCGATCAGGTCGTGGGTGATCTTGATGCCGGTGATTGCCGTGAAGGCGGGTGCCAGCACCTTGGATTCGTATTCATGGGTGGTGATCGTTTCGGAGACGACCTTGATATCCATGCCGGCGAATGGCTTCGCCGCATCGATGAACCATTGCATTTCCTTTTCCTGCTCGGCGCTGGAAAGCGTCGACATGTCGCCGATTTCCTTGCCCAGGAACTGTTTGGCTTCCTCCATCCCGGCGAAGGCCGAGCCGGTCAGTGCCAGCAGCATTGCTGCCGTCGATGTCATAAGATGCCGTCGCATAATATCCTCCCAGGGTTTTGCGATTGCGATTTGAGGTGCCAGTCCTCCTGGCCACCTTTCTTTCAGCTTGCCTTCAGACGAAGCGGAAAACGCCGACGGCGTAGACCACTGCGATGGCAAGAGCCCACCACAGGTTGGGGCCGATCAGCCCCAGCCATGCGAGATGAATGAACGCCGAACCGAGCAGCGAAATGAACAGCCGGTCACCTCGTGTCGTTTCGAATCTCAAGATCCCTACGCGCGGCGAACCGCCCGGAGCGAAATATTCCCAAATGCTCATGCCGATCAAAAGCCCGAGGATCGACAGGAAAAACAGCGCCGTCGGTAACGTCCAGGCCATCCAGGAAAAGGTCATAGGTATTTCTCCTCCTCAAACGCGGCCGAGCGCAAAGCCCTTGGCGATGTAGTTGCGGACAAAATAGATCACCAGCGCTCCCGGAACGATGGTCAAAACCCCCGCAGCGGCCAGCACCCCCCAGTCCATGCCGGCCGCCGAAACGGTTCGGGTCATGATGGCGGAAATCGGCTTTGCTGCCGTTGTCGTCAGCGTGCGCGCAAGCAGGAGTTCGACCCAGGAGAACATGAAGCAGAAGAAGGCGGCAACGCCGATCCCCGACGCGATCAACGGCATGAAGATCTTCACGAAGAACCGCGGGAAGGAGTATCCGTCGATATAAGCGGTCTCGTCGATTTCCTTCGGGACACCGGACATGAAGCCTTCCAGGATCCAGACGGCCAAGGGCACATTGAATAGGCAATGGGCGAGAGCGACCGCGATATGGGTGTCGATCAGTCCGAAAGCCGAATAGAGTTGGAAGAAGGGCAAGGCAAAGACCGCGGGCGGAGCCATCCGGTTCGTCAAGAGCCAGAAGAACAGGTGCTTGTCGCCAAGGAAGCGGTAGCGGGAAAAGGCATAGGCAGCCGGCAGCGCAGCCAGTACCGAGATTATCGTGTTCAGCACGACGTAGATGATTGAATTGATATATCCGTTGTACCAGGACGGGTCGGTAAAGATCACGCTATAGTTCCTGAGCGTCGGATTTTGCGGCCAGAGCGAAAATGCGCCGGTGATTTCCGCGTTTTCCTTGAAGCTCATATTGATCAGCCAGTAGATCGGCAGGAGCAGGAAGACGATATAGAGGGTCGATACGAGCCAGGAGAGGTTTCCGGCGGGCTTGAATTTGGTTGTCTCGGCCATTTGCGCTCTCCCCTCAACCGTTCGCGTCGCTGCTGGTCATCACGGTATAGAAGACCCATGAGAGCAGCAGGATGATGAGGAAGTAGATGATCGACATGGCAGCCGCCGGTCCAAGGTCGAACTGCCCGACAGCCATCTTGACGAGGTCGATCGAAAGGAAGGTGGTTGAATTGCCAGGACCGCCTCCGGTCACCACAAACGGTTCGGTATAGATCATGAAACTGTCCATGAAGCGCAGCAATACGGCGATCAGCAGCACGCGTTTCATCTTCGGAAGCTGAATGTAGCGAAACACCGACCAGCGGGACGCGCCATCGATCTTGGCGGCCTGATAATAGGCGTCGGGAATGGAGACGAGACCGGCATAGCAGAGCAGCACGACGAGGCTCGTCCAATGCCAGACATCCATGACGATGATCGTTATCCATGCGTCGACGGGATCTCGGACGTAATTGTAGTCAACACCCAAAGCGCGCAATGTGTAGCCCAATAAGCCGATGTCGACACGGCCAAAGACCTGCCAGATGGTGCCAACGACGTTCCAGGGAATGAGCAGCGGCAGAGCCATCAGCACGAGGCAGACCGGCACGCCGATGCCGCTTTTGGGCATGTTGAGCGCGATGAAGATCCCGAGCGGTATCTGCAGCGCGAGAATGACGAAGGAGAAGAACAGGTTGCGCTGCAGCGCCTCCCAAAAGCGGTCGGAATGCAGAATTTCCAGGAACCAGTCGGTGCCCGCCCAGAAGAACTCGTTGTTTCCGAACGTGTCCTGCACCGAATAATTCACCACTGTCATCAGCGGGATGACCGCCGAAAAAGCGACAAGCACGAGAACCGGCAGGACCAGAAACCAAGCTTTGTTGTTCCATGTCTTTTGCATAAGCTCAGGCCTCCCTGCCGACGCGCCAGGAATTGGCGTAGATATTGATGGCCGCGGGATCGAAAGTGATACGGGGCTCTGCCGGGATCTCGGCATCCTCTGATGCGACGATGGCGATCCGCTGTCCCTGGAAATCGGCGCGGACGATCCTCCGGCGCCCGATGTCCTCGATGCGGTTCACGGCGACCGGCATGCCCTCCCGACCGATACGGATGAATTCCGGCCGGATACCAAGTTCGGCCCGGTCACCGGCCTTGACCTGAGGAGAATAACCGAGAGCGATGGTCTCGCCTCCCACGACCACGGTTGAACCATCGATGCGCGCCGGCATGACGTTCATGCCCGGGGAGCCTATGAAATAGCCGACGAATGTGTGGGTGGGACGCTCGAACAGCTCGGCAGGCGTCCCGATCTGCACGATCTGGCCGTCATACATGACCACGACCTTGTCGGCGAAGGTCAGCGCCTCCGTTTGGTCGTGCGTCACGTAGACCATGGTGAAGCCGAACTGCTTGTGCAACCGCTTCAACTGCGAGCGCAGCACCCACTTCATGTGAGGATCGATGACGGTGAGCGGCTCGTCAAACAGGATCGCGTTGACGTCATTGCGGACGAGACCCCGGCCGAGCGAAATCTTCTGCTTCTGGTCGGCGGTCAATCCCTGCGCCTTGCGCTTTGCCCATCCCGCGAGATCAATGATCTCCAGCATCTCGCGAACGCGGCGATCAACTTCGGCTTCCGGCACGGCGCGGTTGCGCAATGGGAAGGCCAGGTTGTCGTAAACCGTCATCGTGTCATAGATGACAGGGAATTGGAAAACCTGAGCGATATTGCGCGCCTGGGTCGACAGGTATGTCACATCCTTGCCGTCGAAGAGGATATGGCCTTCGGACGGCTGAAGCAGCCCGGAGATGATGTTCAGCAAGGTCGTCTTGCCGCAGCCGGATGGCCCAAGCAGCGCATAGGCGCCGCCGTCGTTCCATTCGTGATGGACTTCCCGCAAGGCGTAGTCCTTCGCGGACTTTGGATTGGGGGCGTAGGCGTGGCGAATGTGGTCAAGTGTGATGCGAGCCATGACTTTTCTCCCCCTAGGCCACGGCATCAACGGCAATGGCCCGGCCATCGCTGCCAAAGGCCATCAGATGACGCGTGTCGAGGAAGAGCTCGATCTGCGTATCTGGATCGATCTCGTGAATGCCGGCAGCCAGCATGATCCAGCGCACGCCATTATAGTCCAGATGGACGAAACTTTCCGAACCCGTGATTTCAGAGATCTGCGTGACGGCCTTCAGCGGCGCGGCGCCCTCTGTTTGCCGGCTGAGCCCCAGATGATGCGGATGAAAGGCCACGGTCATCGCTCCGTCGGATATCTTCAACAGATGTGGCGGTACGGGCAGGCGGTCGAAATCCTGATGCTGAAAAAAGGCACCGGACTTGATCACATCAATGAAATTGAGCGGTGGGTCCGCAAATGTCTTGGCGGTCACGAGATCGGCTGGCTTGCGGTAGACGTCAATCGTTTTCCCGAACTGCGTCACCCGTCCTTCCGAAAGGGTTGCCGTATTGCCCCCGAGCAAAAGTGCCTCAGACGGCTCGGTCGTTGCGTAGACGAAAACCGCCCCAGACTGGGCAAAGATCTTCGGCAGTTCCTCGCGCAATTCCTCGCGGAGCTTGTAATCGAGGTTGGCAAGCGGCTCGTCCATCAAGACGAGACTGGCATTTTTGACGAGCGCGCGAGCCAGCGCAGTTCTCTGCTGCTGCCCACCGGAAAGATTGAGGGGCGTGCGATCGAGATAGGGCGTCAGCTTCAGGAGGTCCGCCGCCTGCCTCACGGCCTTGTCGATCGACGCAGAATCCCTGCCCGCAATGCGCAACGGCGAGGCTATATTTTCGTAGACCGTCAGGGCCGGGTAATTGATGAACTGTTGATAGACCATCGCGACGTTGCGTTCTTGCACGCGCACGCCGGTGACGTCGGCGCCGTCGAAGAAGACCGAGCCGCTCGTCGGCCGGTCAAGCCCAGCCATCAACCGCATCAGCGATGTCTTGCCCGCGAGCGTCGGCCCGAGCAGGACATTGAGCGTGCCTCGTTCAAAGGCAAGATCGGTCGGGTAGATGTGATAATCTCCCGCAACCATCTTGGCCACGTTTCGCAGTTCCAGCATTCAGGCTCCCGTGCCTCCTCGCACCGGGGACCACATGCCCGCCTAACCGACCATTCTTGTCGGTAGGGCAGCCATGTACTCCTCCAGAGATCTCGCTTCTTGTTCGGTCAGACGCAGTCCTTCCTTGGTCCTGCGCCAGAGTACATCTTGCGCCGTCATCGCCCACTCGTGCTCGATGAGATAACGCACCTCAGCTTCATAAAGGTTGCTGCCGAAATGACGGCCAAGCCCCTCGGTATCATTCACGCCATCAAGGATGACCAGGGCCTTTGTCCCGTAACGGCGTACCAGACGACGCGCATGTCCTAAACTCAGGAACCCATGGCGCTGCATCAGTCGCCTGACCTCGGCCTCGTAACCTTCCACGGCAAAATCACCGCCTGGAAGATGGCTGCCGGCGGTCCAGGAACGTCCCTTGGAGCCTATCGCCTCCCCGATCTTCTGCAGCGCATGCTCGGAGAGACGTCGATAGGTGGTAAGCTTTCCACCGAACACGTTGAGCAGGGGCGCGCCGTTGGCCAGGTCAAGCTTCAGCACATAATCGCGGGTGGCTTCCTGGGCCTTGGAAGCGCCGTCGTCGAAGAGCGGACGGACGGCCGAATAGGTCCATACGATATCCTGCGGCGTGACGGGCTCGCGGAAATATTCGCTGGCCGCCTTGCACAGATATTCCGTCTCCTCTTCAGAGATGTGCACATCCTTGGGATCGCCGTGATAGTCACGGTCAGTCGTACCGATCAGCGTGAAATCATCTTCATAGGGTATGGCGAAGATGATGCGATTGTCGGGGTTCTGAAAGAAATAGGCTCTCGGGCCTTCGAACTTCTTTCGCACCACGATATGGCTGCCTTGAACCAGCCGTACATTGTGGGCCGCATTCTGCCCGAAGGCGGACCGTATCACGTGATCGACCCAGGGACCCCCGGCATTGATGAGCATGCGAGCCTGATAGGATTGCGTGCGGCCCGAGACGACATTGACGGTCTCGACGGTCCAGATCGAGTTCTCGCGCCGGGCAGATACGACTTTCGTTCGCGGCAGGATAAGAGCCCCTCGGTCCGCAGCGTCGCGCGCGTTGAGAACGACCATGCGGGCATCGTCCACCCAGCCGTCCGAATATTCGAACGCTTTCGTAAACAGCGTCTTGAGCGGCTTGCCTGCCGGGTCGGTCCTCATATCCAAGACGGCCGTCGGCGGCAGAAGCTTCCGCCCACCGAGATGATCGTAGAGGAAGAGCCCCATGCGAATAAGCCAGGCCGGCCTAATCCCGCCCTTGTGATAGGGGAGGACGAAACGCATCGGCCAGATGATGTGTGGCGCCATCGCCCAAAGCACCTCGCGCTCCATGAGCGATTCGCGCACGAGCCGAAATTCGTAATGCTCGAGGTACCTCAACCCTCCATGAATGAGCTTGGTGGCTCCAGAAGACGTCCCGGAGGCAAAGTCGTCCATTTCGGCAAGCGCGACCGAATAGCCGCGCCCAACGGCATCGCGGGCTATGCCGCATCCATTGATGCCGCCGCCGATCACGAAGATATCGTGGACAATCTGGCTCATTCTCCCCCACTTCGAGCCGCCGGCGAGCAGCGTCTCGACCTTTCGAAAGTCATTCCATTAAGAACGAAATTTTCCGAATGTCAAACGAATGTCAAGCGCACTAGAAATTATCAGTTTTCTTTCGACGTCTCGATGATCGTAACACCGCTCTGCTGGCAGATTTCACGGATGGAAGGCGAGTCGCATTGGTCGGTGATGAAGGTATGAACCTGGGAAATCTGTGCTATGCGCACCGGTGCGGTGCGTTCGAATTTTGTTGAGTCTGCGACCAGGATGACATGACGGGCATTGGCGATGATCGCCTGCGCAACTTTCACCTCCCGGAAATCGTAGTCCAGAAGCGCTCCGTCCGTATCAATCGCCGAAGCCCCGATCACCGCAAAATCCACCTTGAACTGCCGGATGAAATCGACCGCGGCCTCACCGACGATACCGCCGTCAGATTGGCGCACGACCCCGCCGGTAATGACTACTTCGATGTCGTCCAAGAGGCGCAACCGGTTGGCGACATTGATATTGTTGGTGATCACCATCAATTCCTGATGGTGATCCAATGCTTCACCGACGGCCTCTGTTGTCGTACCGATATTGATGAAGAGAGAGGCATTGTCAGGAATGAGGCCGGCCGCGGCAATGCCGATTGCCTGCTTTTCGGCCGCCGCAATCTGACGCCGGGAATCATAGCGCACATTCTCGGTTCCGCGCGGGAAGGTGGCTCCACCGTGGATGCGGGTCAGAAGCTGCGCCGCGCAAAGGTCATTAAGATCCTTGCGGATCGTCTGCGGCGTCACCTGGAATTCGCCCGCCATTTCCTCGACGAGTACCCGCCCGGCCGACTTGGCCAGCGCCACGATTTTCGATTGACGTTCGGTTAGATGCATACGAACCCCCCAATATCTTCATATTGGGACGAAATGCCTTCGATCGCAAGAGGTCGCGTTTCAGGTAGCCGTTTGGTGCGCTGGCGCGTGCCGTCAGGCATGTGCTCCGGCTATCAGGCGAGCGTAGGAGATCGCCGACAGCATATTGACGTGGTTTGCTTTGCCGGTTCCAGCGATATCGAAGGCGGTGCCGTGATCGACGGAGACACGATCGATCGGAAGTCCGAGCGAAACGTTGACCGCGCTGTCAAAGGCGACCAGCTTGATCGGTATGTGCCCCTGGTCGTGATACTGTGCGACAACCAGATCAAATGCGCCGTTATAGGCACGCGCAAAAACCGTATCCGCCGAGATGGGCCCCACGACATCGATGCCCTTGGCGCGAGCCTGTTCGATGGCAGGGGCGAGAAATTCTGCATCCTCGGTGCCAAAAAGCCCGTTCTCGCCGCAATGCGGATTGAGGCCCGCGACGGCAATGCGAGGCGTCCTGCCGATGCGCAGGAAGTGCTGATGGCCGGCCACGATCGTCGCCAAAACACGCTCCGTCCTGGCCCGCTCGATCGCCCCTCGCAAGGAAACATGGGTGGAGACATGGATGGTATTGAGGCGTTCGGAGGCAAGCAGCATGAAGGAACTCTTCGATCCCGTGAGATGCGCCAGCAGCCCGGTATGGCCGTCGTAGTGGTGACCAGCGAGGTTCATAGCTTCCTTGTTGATCGGGGCCGTGACGATGCAGTCGACCGTGCCGGAAAGGGCCAGTTCGACTGCCCGGCGGATGTAGCGCACCGAAGCATCGCCCGCCACGGCATCCACCTTGCCGATCTGCGGTAGCCTGCCGTCGATCGGCACTTCGTCCACAAGGATCGCACCGTCCTTCGGAGTTGGCGAGAACAACAGCGCGGTGCCGCATGCATTGTTTGCCCGCTGCAAGGCTTCCTCGGAGCCGACGACCGTGAAATTATTCCGCTCCATCTCAGGCAAGGCACTGAGGGCCTTGACGATCACCTCCGGTCCCACGCCCGCCGGGTCGCCCAGGGTGATCGCGATACGTGTGTCCTTGCTCATTCTCAGACGCCTTTCCCTCTCCTGCCCTTCAATAGGCCGCCTCGTAAATCGCCAATATGTCGGCGCGCGACATCTCACGAGGATTGTTGTCGAGCAGGCGACGAATGGCGAAGGCATCGTCGGCCATGGCGCCGAGATCTTCTTGCGGCACACCGGCCTTCGACAGCTTCATCTCGATGTCGAGCGAAGCGCAGAAGGCACGCGACGCTTCGTAGACAGAACCTACCGTGCTGGATTGCGCAAGTCCCAGCGCCTCAAGCACGGCCGCGGTCTTTTGCGGAACTGCCGGCGTATTGAAGGCCAGAACGTGAGGAAAAATCAGCGCATTGGCGGCGCCATGGGCGATATTCCAGCGCGTCCCGAGTGGATACGCTAACGCATGGCCTGCGGCGGTATTGACCGGTCCCAGACAGTAGCCTCCGTAAAGCGAGGCCAGCGCCAGACCGGCGCGCGCCTCTGCATCCTGCCCGTCGGCAACCGCCCGGGCCAGATAACGCCCGACGAGCCGCACGCCCTCAATCGCATAAAGATCAACGATGGGGTGCGACTTGCGGTTCGTGAAGGCCTCGACGCAATGCGCCATGGCGTCGACACCCGTGGCGGCGGTAATTTTTGGCGGCACGGTGAAGGTCAGCGCCGGGTCGATGACCGCAATATCTGCGAGCATATGTATGCTCTCGACCGCCAGCTTGCTTTTCGTGGTGGGATCCGTGACGAGGGCCCTGATGCCTGCCTCGCTTCCCGTGCCGGCGGTCGTCGGCACCTGCGCCAGCGCCGCCTTCCCGTGTGCAGCAATCTTGCCGGCACCAACCACATCTGACAGGTTTTGGCCCGAACCAGCAAGCGCGGCTGCGAGTTTTGCCAGGTCCATGGCGCTTCCACCGCCGAAACCGATGATCAGATCCGCATCCGCTGCATCCGCCGCAGCCAGCACGCGCTCCAGATCGGCGCTATCTGGCTCTGCACGAACCTCCCCGAATACGCTCACCTCTCCCTTAAGGCCAAGCAGATCTGTACGCGATGCATTGAAAGCATCCGAAACGACGAGAATCCGCCTGCATTCTCGCGACTGAGCCCAAGCACCAAGACGTTCCGCTGTCCCGACCCCCAATTCGATCAAGGCCGGCCGGATCATCGAAATCGGTGTGCTCAACATGCTCATCGGTTTACCCTCCTCCAGGGTGGCCACGGGTGCCCGCGCCAAATATATGTAAAGTTGTTATATCCACTAGGGACACTTGGCAAGCCGCGACGAGTTTTTTGACGAGTCAGCCTTAAACCGGCGGGAGCGGACGACTTCGGCGCCCGGTCCACTCGGGCAGACGAACATCCCCTTCGATTTGTCATTTTTTGAAAAACGACGGCTCTAGCCGGACGTATTTTATCGCGCGGCGGAAATAGGTGTAGGCAACATGAAGAGCGCCATCGGGACCTTCGACGATGGAGGGATAGGAGAATTCCCGGTTCAGCATATCCGTCGAATTGTTGCTCAAGCAGTGCCCGTCGCCAATATCAAGGTCGAACCGCGCCTCAAATGTCCTGCCGCCGTCTCGCGAGATTGCAAGGCTCAGCGGCGCACGCGGGACGCCCCAGACCGCACCCTTGCGGCCCGCAACAGCATTCACCTGTGCCGGCACACCATCTTCGGGACCGTCGATCTCGTCATAGAGCGAATGGCGGCGCGCGTCCGACATCTCTGCATTGCTGTGATTGTAAACCATTGCAACACTTCCATCTTTCAGCCTGACAGCCTGGATGGACGAATTGTTGTTGGGCAGTTCGGTCGCTTCCGGGGGACTCCAGCTCAGGCCGCCATCGTTTGAATGGCTACGCAATATCTGCGTGGCGAAGCGGTTGCGATAAAAGGCCACCATATCACCGCCGTCCAAGGGCACGATGTTCATATGTACCGCGCCAAGGCTCTCCGGCACCTCCACCATGTCCCAGTTGCTGCCACGATCCTTGGAGACCAGCACCGCGGCCCTGTCGATATCCCCGGTCCACCGGCGCCCCGCCTCGCTCAGGCAGCGGAAGACCGGCAACAGCCAAGTGCCGTCACCGTTGACGATCAGTGGCTGGCGTATGAATGTACCAGGAATATCGCAGAGAAGGTCGGGCGCCGAGAAGGTCCGGCCTCCATCGGTGGAGACACGTTTCCTGACAACTGCTCCATCCTGATTCCCGGATATCTGCGATGTATAAAACAGCCACACCCTGCCGTCGGGCGCTTCAAACAGCAAAGGATTCTGCTCCGACCGCAAGGGATCATCGCTTAGCTTTTCAGGTTGCGACCACGAAGTGGCTCCCGGCAGAAGCCTGGACATATAGACGGAGATATCGCCCATCCCTTCCATCGTGCCGCCGAACCAGGCGCAGGTGAGCGTCCCGTCTGCGAGAAAGGCTAGATTTGCCGCATGGTTCTGTACGCATTGGGAAGGCAGATATGCATCAACACGATCGCCGGCGTCACCGTTTACGACCATCCTTCCGGTCATCAGGGCAGGAACTTCTGCGGGGTCGAGAGCTGTCGGGGTCATGTGGCACCCAAGGTTCACGGAAGTCTTGAATAGCGCGAGGAAAGCTCGCAAAACTCGGCATCGGTCAGCGGCATCAACGGCGGACGAGTGCGGCGCCAAGCACTTTCGTCCCGCTTCAAACCAATCATCGCCTTGATCGTCGGAATCTGCACATAGGCGTTGGAAAGCGACCGATAGGCATTGATGCGAGATTGGGCCGCTTCGACCTCTCCGGCCTTGGTCCCATCCGCGAACTGGTCGTACACCACACGCAGAGAACCGGCTACCAGGTTGGACGTGGCGGTAATGCAACCCGCTCCCCCCGATTGCAGGAGCGGCAACATGAGGGGATCGGCACCGGCCAAAACAGAAAAATCCGGAAGGGCCGCTGAAATCGCCTGCATATTGGCAAGATCGCCAGAGGAATCCTTTATCCCGACAACGACTTGTGGAAACGCGCCGACGAGACGCCTCACGAGCGCCAACGAGAGCGCCACTCCCGAGATCTGGGGAATGTTGTAAAGAATAACCCGCAGCCGGGGGTCACCAATCTTCTCGATGATCTGCGCATAGGCCGTAAACAGGCCATCGTCACTCACACCTTTGTAATAGAACGGCGGCAGCATGACCACCTTGGCAACGCCGCAGGATAAGGCATGCCGGGTCAATTCAACCGTATCCCCCAAACAGACAAGCCCGGTGCCAGGCATCAGGGCCTCGGGGTCAATGCCGACGGCAATGGCCGCCTCGAGAATCGCCCGACGCTCGGTGATGGAAAAGGAATTCGCCTCTCCCGTCGTACCCAAAAGGGCCACCCCGTGGCAGCCCTCGGACAGCAGTTGTTTACAATGGCTCGAAAACAACACGAGGTCAGGCGAGCCGTCGTCGTTCAAGGGCGTGGCGGCCGCACAAAACACACCTCTTACGGCCTGCTTGTTTAACATGTTCTCCTCCAATCGCGGCAACCCCACTCGCAACAGAGATAGCGTCCACGCTTTCTTCACTTTTCTCCCCTGAAACTCCGTTGGTTGTCAACAAACAAACGACACAACGCCGGCGACCTGTCGTCTATAATGCTGTAATATAACGGTATTTTTTGCGTGTCTCACAACTGAGCGAAAAGTCTCCAGATAAATATTGACATATTTACATTATCGCGGGAGTGTAACCCATCGGCGGCCGGGAGGAACGGCCGTCATTCTATTGGGAGGTAGGGATGACGAAAGCAGCAGACGGCGCGGCGCATTCGGCGCAAATGTCCCGGCGGGACGCATTGAAGCTTGGCTTGGGAGCAACCATTGCGGCATCTGTGTTCGGCGGCAGCGCCCGCATCGTAGTCGCGCAGGAAGGGCAGATCCTGAAGGTCGCAAATCCGGCTTTCAACCAGGATTGGTCTCCGCTGCGCGGCGGCGGCGTTCCCTATCGCTGGAATTCCGTCTGGTGGGCATCTCCGATGTATTTCGACGAGAAAGGCGAGATCCATCCTTATGTCTTCACGAGTTGGACCCCGTCGCAGGGTGGCAAGGTCTGGACCTTCAAGATCGACCCCAAGGCCTCCTTCTCCGACGGCAGCAAAATCACATCTGAGGATGTGAAAGGCTCCTGGAATGTTTCGGCCATGCCCAACACCAAGAACCAGCGGGCCGACCAGGTGCTGAGCAAGGTCGCGGGTTTTGGTGACATCAGTAGCGGCAAAGCCACCGAGCTTTCCGGCGTAGCTACTCCCGACGCCGGGA
The DNA here is from genome assembly GCA_900469955.1 of Hyphomicrobiales bacterium. Classification (GTDB taxonomy): domain Bacteria; phylum Pseudomonadota; class Alphaproteobacteria; order Rhizobiales; family Rhizobiaceae; genus Neorhizobium. Next base: position 185,734 of record UBYX01000008.1, read on the forward strand.
CAGTCGTGGTGACGCTGTCGGAAACCGATCCCATCTTCTTCATGCGCGTAGCAAACCACATCGCGCCGATTACCAAGGCGTCGCAATCGCGCGGCAGCGACGGCGCCGAGGTCCAGGACTGGTACATGCCCGACAGCGGTGCTGTCTATTCCGGCCCGTTCAAACTCGTTGAAATCGATCTCGACGCAGGCAAACTCGCGTTCGAACCGAATGAGCATTTTTTCGGACCGAAACCAAAGCTTGCGGGGATCGAGATCTCTTCCATCGAGGATAACATCACTGCGACCTCCCTGATCAAATCCGGCGAGTTCAACGCCCATACCGAACTCATCACCTCCACGATCGTACAGGATCTGGGGCCGGAATTTTCCTCGGGACCGCTAATCCCAACCAGCCAGCATTTCTGGTTCAATACGTCGCGCGCGCCGATGGACGACCCGAAGGTTCGCCAGGCGCTGATCATGGCGGTCGACCGCGAGGGTCTTTTGAAGGCTTCTTATCCCGACGGACCGCACAAGAAGACAGATCAGGTGATCAATTCGGTACCGGGGGCAGAGAATTCCGGCTTCGAACCTTATCCATTCGATCCAGCCGCAGCCAAAAAGCTGTTGAAGGAATCCAAGTATGGCGGCCCCGAACGCCTGCCTAAACTCCTCTTTGTCGGTGTCTCCGGGCCGGCCATCGAGGCGGCGGCGCAATTCATAGCCGAGCAATGGCGTCAAAACCTTGGCATCACCGCCGTCGACATGAAGCCGCAACAGGATGCCTACGCCGGCCCCGACCAAAACGCCGTACAAATCTTCCGCGACGACGTCGGCACCCGCGTGCCCGATGCCGTCTCCTACCTGCAGGGTTCGATCGCTTCCACCTCCTCCAACGCTCAGAACAAGCTTGGAGGTTATAAAAATCCCAAGGTCGATGCCGCACTCGCCGAGGCCTCGACCAAGGCGGCCGACGATCCGAAACGCGTCGCACTCGCGCAGGAGGCTCAGAAGGCCTTCCGCGAAGACTGGGCCTTCATTCCCTGGTATGCTCAAGCCATGTCGCGCTGGGCCACCAAAGAGGTGAAGGGCATCGACAAAAACCTTGATTGGCAGGTTGCACGGCCTTGGGAAATTACCATCGGCTGAGGCAGCCGAGGTAAGCGCTCCCGGGGCGGATCCAAGCCCGGGAGGACCGCGATGCGCGGCGTTCGGTTCGCGCATTGCTTTCCGAAGACCGGAAATCAAATTGGCTCCGCACACATCCGGAGGCTGCGGAAAGACGGCATGAAAGCGTCAGGAAGCCTTTGCCGGCGGCCGGCCCATGCGGGAGGGAAACTCGGGCGATGCTGCGTTACGTTGCGACACGATTTGCAATCTGGATCCCGTCGGTCCTGCTGGTCATGCTGGCCGTCTACGCACTTGCCTTTTATGGCGCCGGCGATCCGATCAAACTTATCTTCCTGCGCGCACCGGGCGATGTCGCCTATAATCCTCAACGCATCGAGGCGATCCGCGAGAGCGCCGGGCTCAACAAGCCGTTCATCGAGCAGTTTGCCCACTATGTGTGGAACCTGCTGCAGGGAAAATTCGGCAACTCCCTCAGTTCGGGCCGTTCGGTCTGGGCCCTGGTGAAGGCCGCGGCACCCGTCTCATTCCAGCTCGCCCTCTGTTCCATCCTCCTGACCGCCGTCGTCGCCATCCCGCTTGGCATGATCGCGGCGCTCAACCAGAACACCAGAACCGACTACGCCATTCTCGGATCCGCGCTCTTCCTGTGGGCGATCCCCGCCTATGTCGCGGGGCCGCTACTGATGGTGGCTCTTATCGTCCTCCTTCCGGGAGCGAAGGTGCCTTATGGGTGGGGCGGCGTGTATGACATGCGCATCCTCCTGCCGCTTTTTGTGCTCTCGTTCCAGCCGATCGCACTTATCATTCGCCAGACGCGCGCTGCTGTCATTGAAGTGCTGTCGGAGGATTTTGTGCGCACCGCACGGGCCAAGGGCGTGCCGGAGATGATGGTGGCTTTGCGCCATATCCTTCGGCCGGTTCTGACGCCGGTTGTCACGCAGCTCGGCCTTATCATGATCACCATCGTCAACGGGGCGATCTTTGTGGAGCTTGTTTTTGGCCTGCCCGGCCTTGGGCGCCTCACCGTGCAGGCGCTGATCAATTCGGACTACCCTGTGATCCTGGCAATCACTTTGATCGGATCCTTCCTGGTGATGATCTCCAATCTCTTGGTCGACATCCTCTATCCCTTGCTCGACCCGCGCGCCAACGATTCCAAAAGGAGCCGCTGACGATGACGCTCGTACAGACCAATTCTACCCTCGGCGACGATCAGGACCGCCCGGTCAATCTCTGGCGTGATGCCTGGCATCGACTGAAACGCAACAAACTGGCGATCTTCGGCCTCGGTATCATCGTGCTGCTGGCCTTCATGGCGACCTTCGGACCTTATCTGACACCTTACGACTTCCTGAGCCAGGATCTCCAGGCTCGTAACCAGGCTCCGTCGCTCGCCCATCTCTTCGGCACCGACGACCTCGGCCGCGATGTCTTCAGTCGTGTCGTCTATGGCAGCCGCACCGCCTTTCTGGTCGCGATCGTCGTCACGGCAATTGCGCTTGCAATCGGTACGGCTCTCGGTGCCGTTGCAGGTTTCTTCGGCGATCCCTATGACCGCGTCATCATGTGGCTGACGGACATGACGATGTCGGTGCCCAATTTGCTCCTGGTCGTGGTCATCAATGCCTCGCTGAAGACGCCCATCGCCCGTTGGATGGAAGCCCAGTACATGGCGACGCTGAACCCCTTCTATCGCGAGACGATCTGGATCGATTTCCTCCTCGTTTTTGGTTCAATGGCCCTGATATCCTGGCCGCCCTATGCGCGCCTGGTCCGCGCCCAGGTGCTGTCGATCCGAAGCCGGCCCTATATCACCGCCGCCATGGCATTGGGGCTTTCCAACCGTATCATCATGACGCGCTACGTCGTCCCCAATGCACTCGGGCCCCTTATTGTGGCGGTGAGTGCCGGGCTTGGCACCGCCATGGTGCTGGAAAGCGCATTCTCCTTCCTGGGTGTCGGCGTAAACCCGCCGACACCCAGCTGGGGCAACATGATCTCCGACGGCCTGCGGGTCTGGCAGCATTATCCTCACCTGCTCGCCGCACCCGCTGCCGTGCTCGGCCTTGCGTCCGTCGCCTTTTCCTTTCTGGGCGATGGGCTGAACGACGCCCTCAATCCGCGAGGCACGAAGTGACCGCTGAAAACACCAGGGATCGGCTGCTCGATGTGAAGGGCCTGAGCGTTGAAATCGACGGCCGCGGCGGCCGGGCGGTCGTCGTCGATGGGATCGACCTTCATGTGACGAGGGGAGAGACGCTCGGCGTCGTCGGCGAGTCCGGCTGTGGCAAGAGCCTCACCATGCTGAGCCTCATGCGGCTCCTGCCCAACAAGATCAAAGTGACGAAGGGTTCCGCCGATTTCGACGGTCAGGATCTGCAGAAGATGTCGGCACGGGCCCTGCGTAAAGTGCGCGGCGGCGACATCGGCTTCGTCTTCCAGGACCCGATGACATCCCTCAATCCGGTCATGAAGGTTGGCGACCAGATCTGCGAACCGCTCCTCTATCATCGTGGGATGTCTCGCAAAGATGCCCGTGCACGGGCTGTCGAACTTTTGCAGCTCGTCGGCATTCCAGGTCCGCAGGAACGGCTGAACGCTTATCCACACGAACTTTCAGGCGGCATGCGGCAGCGCGTTATGATTGCGATCGGGTTGGCCTGCGATCCGAAACTACTGATTGCCGACGAACCCACAACAGCGCTCGACGTTACGATCCAGGCCCAGATCGTCGATCTCGTAAAGCAGCTTCGCGCCAAGCTCGGCATGTCCGTCGTTTGGATTACTCATGATCTGGCACTGATTGCTGGCCTGGCTGACCGCGTCGTCGTGCTCTATGCTGGTACCGTGGTTGAGGATGCGCCGGTCGATGCCCTCTTTGCCAATCCGAGTCATCCTTATACCAGGGGCCTGCTCGCCTCGATCCCAACACTATCGGACGCGCCCGCAGCGCGGTTGAGCTCGATCGGTGGCACGCCGCCTGAACCGGGACGCCGCCCTCCCGGCTGCCCCTTTGCGCCACGCTGTCCGCTCGCGATGGACATCTGCCGGAGGGACGTGCCCAAGCTCGAACCCATTTCCTCGCAGGGCAGCCACCGCGCCGCCTGCTTCGCCGTCCAGAAATCCCTGAAGGCCGCCTGATGAGTGTCGAACCCCTGCTCAAGGTCGAAAATCTCGTAAAGCATTTTCATGTGCGTCTCGGCGCCTTCGGCGAAAGGACGGCCACCGTCCACGCACTCGATGACGTCAGCCTCGACATTCAGCAGGGGGAAACGCTGAGCCTGGTTGGCGAGTCCGGTTGCGGAAAATCGACGACTGGCTTCACTATCTTGAACCTGCACCGCGCCAGCGGCGGAAGAGTTATTTACAAAGGTCAGGACCTGACGTTACTCGACGACAAGCGCATGCGGCCCTTCCGCCGCGACCTGCAGATCGTTTTCCAGGATCCCTATTCGACCCTCAACCCGCGCATGACCGTCGGCGAAGCAATCGGAGAGCCGATGCTGTTTCACAAACTCGCGGCCAAGTCTGAACTGAATGACAAGATCGCCTCGCTTCTTCAGGATGTCGGTCTACCGTCCCGTTTCGCCTCGCGTTACCCGCACGAGCTTTCCGGCGGCCAGCGACAGCGTGTGGTGATTGCCAGGGCATTGGCCTGTCAGCCGAAATTCATCGTCTGCGACGAAGCGATCTCGGCTCTCGACGTCTCGATACAGGCCCAAATCATCAATCTCCTGCTCGACCTGCAGGAAAAATACGGGCTCACCTATCTTTTCATCGCCCATGATCTGGCCGTTGTGCGACATATCTCGACCCGCGTTGGAGTCATGTATCTCGGTCGCCTGGCGGAACTGGCACCGCGCGATGCGATTTTCGAAGCGCCGCTTCATCCCTACACGAAAGCGCTGTTGTCCGCCGTCCCGGAAGCCGATCCGGTGAGGGAGCGTAATCGCAAACGCCAGATTCTGGAGGGCGACGTCCCAAGCCCCCTTAATCCGCCCACAGGCTGCCGGTTTCATACGCGCTGCCCGATTGCCGCTGACATTTGTGCCAAGGTCGTACCGGACTGGAAGGCGGCCCGGCCCGGTCATCTGGTTGCCTGCCATGCCGTCGATCCGAGTTCAGCGTGATGGGCCTGGAAGTCGCCATCATCGCCGACGATCTGACGGGTGCGCTCGACACGAGCACACCCTTCATCGGGGCGGGATTGACCGTTTGTGTGGCGACCGACATAGACAAGATATCGGTCGCGCTCAAAGCCGCACCGGACGTCCTGGTCGTCAATACGGCTTCAAGGGCGATGCCTGCCCGACAGGCAGAGCAGATTGTGCGCCACGCCGCCACAACGATCGCCACGGCAAACCCCTCCTTTGTCTTCAAGAAGATCGATTCCCGTCTTAAAGGGAATATCGCCATCGAAGGCGAGACGGTCGCCGAAGTCTTTGGCTATAGCAAGCTCGTCATCGCCCCTGCCGTCCCCGATCAACACCGGTTCACGCGCGGCGGATCGGTCGTCGGGCGTGGCGTGGAGACGCCGTTGGCAATCCTGCCGCTCTTCGCCGGTCCTGGCGTCGACCTCTACATTGCGGATGCCGAAACTGACGCCGATCTCGATAGGGTCGTCGCTCAATTCGACGGCAAGGCGGTGCTCGTTGGAGCGCGCGGCCTCGGCCTTGCTCTGGCGCGCAGACTTTGCAAGGGTCGATCCGGAGCAAGGTCTTTTGCCCCCAGTTCGGCAACCCTTTTTGCAATCGGCTCGCGCGACGCCATCACCACAAGGCAGATGGAGGCCCTTGAAACAAGCGGAATACTGAATGGCGTGCTCGATGCCCCTGCAGGCGCTTTTTCCATACCCCCTGAAGTGACCCTGCCGGTCCTGATCCGCTGCTCCGGCGAGGTTGTCGAAGACGGCGCGGCGGTCGCCGACCGTTTCGCCGGAAGCGTTAGCGACATCATTGAAGCGACGAAGGCCGATACGGTCATCACCGGCGGCGGCGACACCGCCCATGCGCTTTTGCGCGCCTTGAATGTCGGCCTGTTGTCGCCAAAGGGCGAACTCGAGCCGGGCTTTCCGTGGTGTGAGCTGGTTCTGAAAAACGACCGGCAGATACGGTTGGCGATCAAGTCGGGGGGCTTCGGATCTCCTGAAACTCTGGTAAAAGCGCTCGCAAAGCCGCCCGAAACAAGGCGGACCTCATGATGGGACCAAATGGCAGATCGATTGGCTGAAGGATTGAGCAAACAGGTGCAGCCAGCGGCACAGGGTAAGCCTGACCGGGGCCGATCGGTCAAACTTGTGGATCGGGTCTTTGACCAACTCCTCGAGCGTATCCGTACCGGGAATTATGCACCGGACTCAAGGCTTCCTGGCGAGCATGAACTCGCCGCACTGCTCGGCGTGTCGAGACCCGTCGTCCGCGATGCGTTGAGCCGACTACGCGATCAGGGAATGATCTATTCGCGTCAGGGGGCCGGCACCTTCGTCAGCGCCCAGGCTTCCAATACAGCCCAGCTCTCCTATTCGCCGGTGAAATCGATCGCCGATATTCAACGTTGTTATGAATTTCGTCTGACCATCGAACCGGCTGCCGCCTTTTTTGCGGCACAGCGGCGAGACAAAGCGGCGATCGACAGGATCGCCGAAGCACTTGCGGAGCTGCGCGAGGCGACAAGCCATCAGCTTCATAGAGTGGAGGCGGACTTCAACTTCCACAGGGCAGTGACTCAGGCCGCGAACAATCATTTCTACACCGCCTCGATGGAGGCGCTGAAGGCGCATATTGCTGTCGGCATGCATCTGCATGGTCTTTCGTTGATGGGTGCTCGCCCCGGCCTGCAACAGGTTTATGACGAGCATCAGGAAATCTTCAAGGCAGTCAGCGAGGGTCGCGCCGAGGATGCCCGTGACCTCATGCGAAAGCACCTGGAAGGTTCGCGCGACCGTCTGTTCGAAGGCCGTGTTCTGGATCTGTCGCTCAAACCTTGAGAGGTCCCAGCCGATGACGGTCTTCAGGAGAAATCTCTCGAAAAGCAACATTCGCAATGTCGAGGGCATCCGCACCTTCAAGAGGTACCGGCGCCTCCGCTAACCCGTCATCCGCAGGGCGGCCGACCGCAATCGGCAGGATTTCCAGTCGCTGACATTCACCGTCGGCAGCGAGTTCCAGCCGGATTGCCGCGCTGCGCCAGACATCAACACCCCGTTGTCGATAACTTTCCGATCGTCGAGTTTGAAATACGAAATTACCGAGCCCCGGAATGATGGCGCGGCCACGATGAAAATGTATCGGCTGCATAACCGGTGCGCCAGTACCAAGGATCATGTCCGCGCCCTGGTCGATCAGATCGCGACAAAGATCGAGCAGCCAGGTGGGGGTTTGGGACCACACCGCATTCCAATGGTGGCCATGAATTGCCACGGCAACACAGCAGCCCTTGGATTTGGCGGACGCCATTCCGGCCACAAGACGCCGCATGTCACCCTCGTCCGCCGCCCAAACCGCCTTGATCTCCTCGCCTGCGATAACCGGCGTACCGAAGACTTCGATCCCCTCGCCAACCTGGGGGCGATAGCCGACAGAGGCACGAGCAGCCTCGCGTGCATCGTCACCAAGCGCCGCGACAATCCGTGAAAGCAGCGCAAACTCGGCAGGTGGAACCGCCACAGATCGCCGAACCCGCAAAGGCGCAATACCGGCGCGGTCAACGGAGGCGTAGTTTATGTCAGGCTGTGGACCGATATCGACGGAGAAGATTGCCAACGACCGATCCGGACCGGTCGCGATCACCGGCGCAGCCGCCTCGTCGATATCAGCGCCGCTGCCGGCAAGCTGCAGGCCGGCCGCCTTCGCCGCCGAACGGGTTGCAGATATTCCGGGCGGACCAAGATCGAAGGCGTGGTTGTTGGCATGCGTTACCGCGTGGAAACCGAGGCCTTGCAACGAATACAACGCCTCGGGCGATGCCAGATGCAGCGTCTTCGTTTTCGTCGGCCAGGCGCCCTCTAGTTCAACTGTCGCCTCCAGATTTCCAAAGACGACATCCGCCTGGAGAAATTCCCGTAGTTGAGCGTGCTCCCGACCCGAGAGATCGAGTGGGCCATGGATGAGGATTTGGCCGGTGAGCCCGACAGACAGCATGTTTCGCTCACCTGGCCAGCGGTTTCAGAGCCGTCGGGCCTACGACGGGCAAGCAGATCGAAGATGGCCTTGATGCATCGCAGAACACGCTGTTTCGGGCCACGTCGGTCATACGGCCTCGGCCTTCGGGCGCAAAGCTATTGGGATTGATGTCATATTTCGGGAAATTGGAAGAGGAGATATCGAGCCTTATACGATGTCCCTTTGCGAACCGGTTGGCGGTCGCAAAAGGCTCGATCGTCACCTTGAAAACCTCGCCCGCCACGATCGGCTCCGGTTTTTCCCAGGAATTGCGATAACGGCAGCGGATGATCCCGTCGGTGATATTGAGTGCGTAACCGGTCGGATAGTCCTTGCTTGGCGGATAGACATCGATCAGCTTGGCCGTGAAATCAGTGTCCGGGGCATCCGACGACACAAAGAGCTCAACAACGATCGGTCCTACCACCGTCATTTCATTCTCAAGCGGTTCGGTCTCGAACGACAAAACATCGGCCCGCGCCGCCAGCGGCAATCCGGGATGTCGGGAGCCAAAGAACCTTTCACTCTCCCGCTGGTCAAAGCCGCCGCCCTCGAAGATCGGTTGGCCACTGGTGAGCGAACCGCCGACCGTTGGAACGGGGTTCTTCGGGTCGTAGTCATAGACGAACGGCGCGGCGTCCGCCTCCGGCTTTTCGGGCGAAAGCGAGCCGTTCTGATGGATATAATAGGATCTGAATTCGGTCCCCGGCAGCGGCCAGTCGGTTGCCTCGATCCAGGATCCACCATGGTCAAGCCGTCCCTCGACATCCCGCAGGCCGGAGCCGCCGCCCATGACGAAGGCTCGAACAACCGGCGCCTCCGCGACATGGTTTTCCCGGCTCTTCAACCAACGATCGAACCAGTCACGCCGAAAGGAGAGCCAGCTCTCCGTCACATTGCCGCCGAGCGGCGCGGCATCCCCAAAGGAGATATCGCCGGCAAAGGTGGAGTTGCGGTTGCCATGTAGCCAAGGGCCCATGATAAGCTGCAGCGGCCGGCTCTCCTTGCCGGAGAGGCCGCGGTAGTTGTCGAGCGTCGACTTCACATAAGCATCGTACCAGCTGGACATCAGGACGATTGGAACTTCCGGGAAGGTCTCGTAGAACCCTTCCATGTAGAGACCGACCCGCCGCCAGCTTTCGTCGAACGAGCCGCTCCGCCATTGCTCCAGCAGGTAATTCTCGTACTCCGGCATCCACCGAACCGGCGAGACGCCTTCGCTCCATGGCATGACGCTGAACCAGGCGCGGAGATCCTCAGCCTCGATTGCGGCACGGGCCAGTTCGTCGCCTTCGCCGATCGCCTGGTTATAGGCCCAGGTCGCTTGTTTCAGTTCGAAGGCGCCGCCTTGGCGGATGCCGCATTGATAGGCGTTCGAAAATCCGCCGGAATCCATGACCATGCAGGCAAGCCCGGGGGGATTAAGGCAGGCGAGCGCAGCTTGAGTATGTGCCGCATAGGAAAGGCCCATCGTCCCGAACTTGCCGTTCGACCAGGGCTGTTCCACCAGCCAGCATGCCGTGTCGTAACCATCGGCGGCTTCGGAAATGTACTTGCTGAACTCGCCTTCGGAATTGTAGCGACCTCGGCAGTCCTGGTAGATCACAGCGTAGCCAGCGCGCACAAAGTATACGGCCACTTCCTCGCGCTTCATCGGGATTGCCATGCCGACTTCAATTTCGGAGCGCGAACGTTCCGCCTTGCCATAGGGCGTGCGTTCCATGATGGACGGCAGCCTGCCCTCCACCACCTTGCCTTCCTTGGCCGGCCGGTAGACGTCGGTTGCAAGTCTGATGCCGTCACGCATCGTCACCATCACATCGCGTTCGACAATCACGTCGTCGGCAATCACCTCGAAGCGCGATGGCGTCAGGGTATCCATATCGGTATCCTCAAAAATTGGCAGAGAAGACCCGAGCCGGCCCGCCGCACTTGCTGCCGGCCCGGGAGAACCGCGCGCCCGGAAAAGCGGGCGCCGCGGCAAAAAAAATTTGCATGGCCTGTTACTTGGCAAGGCCAGCGAGCGTTGCGCTGGTGTCTTCCGTCATGTTGGCAACGTAGGAGAGATTTGCTTTGCCGGCCCAATGAACCTTCTGCCAATAGAGCGGAATCACCGGCACGTCGGCAAATACCAGCTTGGTCGCCGCCTGCAGAAGCTCGACGCGCTTCTTGGCATCGAACTCGGCGGTGGCGGTGCGCATCGCCTCGTCGAAGGCAGGGTTGGAATACTTGGTACGGTTGAAGGAACCCGTGCCCGCATCCTTGTTTGCCGTCATCAGCAGATTGCGCAGGCCCGTCGCCGAGGTCGGTGTGGAGTTGCCGAGCGAGAAGATGAAGGCGGAGAATTCGCCCGCTCCGGCGCCCTTGGTATAGACGTTGTAGGGCTGAGCGACGACGCCGTTGACCTTCAAGCCACCACGGGCAAACATCTGGCCGAGCGCCTGGGCAACCTCCGCATCGCCCGGAAATCGGTCGTTTGAGGTGTGGATGGTGATGCCGAAACCATCTTTATAACCCGCATCGGCAAGCAACTTCTTGGCCTCGTCCGCATTGAAGGCAGGCGCCTCGATAGACGGATCGTTCCCAGCCACGCCCTTGGGCACGAGTTGGCCCGCAGGTTCTGCCGAGCCATCGAGAATGCGGTCGATGATCAGCTGACGGTTGACAAGTTTCGAAAGCCCCTGGCGCACCTTCACGTCCTTCAGCGGATTCTTATCCAGCGGCTTGCCGTCCTTGTCGGTGACGAAGGGGCTCTTGTCGCGGGCGCTGTCGAGTGCGAGGTAGATCATCCGCGCCGATGCGGTCGAGAAGACCTTGAGATCGGAAATACCCTGGAGCGTCTTCACATCGCCCGGCGGCACCGCGTCGATCAGGTCGACAGCGCCCGAGCGGAGCGCGGCAACGCGGGAGGCATCGTTCGAGATGAACTTGATCGTGACCTTGTCGAAATCCTGCTTTTTCCCCCAGAATGCATCGTTGCGGGTCAGAACCAGATTGTCGCCCGGTGTCCAGGATTTGAACTTGTAGGCACCCGTGCCGATCGCCGCCTTGCCGCTGTTGAAATCCTCGATCGAGGCGCCTTCTGCGACCTTCTTCTCGACGATGTAGACGAAGCCGATCTGCTCGATGAAGTCCGGAGCGGGCTTTTTCGTCTTGAACTCCACGGTCAGGTCGTCGAGCGCCTTCATGCTGTCGATCGCCGCGACGTTGCCTGAAAAAGGCGCTGGGCTGTTCGGGATGTCCTTGGCGCGGGTCAGCGAAAAGATCACGTCCTCTGATGTCAGCGGATTGCCATCATGGAACTTGACGCCTTCGCGCAGCTTCACATGCCAGGTCAGAGGATCCACATTCGTCCACGAGACCGCCAGCGCCGGTTCGATATTGATTGCTGCGTCCGTCTGCACAAGCCGGTCGAAGACCTGCATGGCGATGTTCTGGTTGTTGCCGGTGCGCGAGAACTGCGGGTCGATCGCCGATGGCTCGGTGGCGCTGCCAAGCACGAGGTCGGCAGCTTGAGCCGAACCCAGCGCGATGACGGTGGCCGCAACCCCGGCCAGCAGAAATTTCATCGGTTTCATGTGTCAGTTCCCTTCTTCTTAGATGGCCGTTTCGGCCGTTGCATTCTTCGTTTCGGTGACGGACAGGTCATTCAGATGGCAGGCGCTGATATGACCGGGTCCATTCTTCTTCAAAACCGGCCGCTCCACGCGGCATCGGTCGAAAGCCTTCGGACAGCGGGGGTGGAAATGGCATCCCGGCGGCGGATGGAGCGGCGACGGGATCTCGCCCTTGATCGGCGTGAAGACACGGCGGCGATCCGTGACGCTCGGCAGTTCGCGGATCAGAGCCTGGGTATAGGGGTGTTTCGGATTGTCAAAGAGTTCATCGGGCGTGGCGCTTTCGACCACGCGGCCGAGATACATGACCACCACCCGGTCACAGATATGCTTCACTACCCCGAGATCGTGGCTGATGAAGAGATAGGTGAGACCGAACTCCCGCTTCAGGTCCATGAAGAGGTTGAGGATCTGCGCCTGGATCGACACGTCGAGAGCGGCGACGGATTCGTCGCAGACGAGCAGTTTCGGCTTCACCGCCAGCGCCCGGGCAATGCCGATGCGCTGCCGCTGACCGCCGGAGAACTGGTGCGGATAGCGATCGAGATAGGAAGCATCCAGGCCGACCCGCTCGGTGAGCGAGGCAACGTAGTCGCGCACCTTGCGGCCCTTGACGATACCATGCACCTTCGGCGCTTCGCCGATCAGGTCGATCACCCGCTTGCGCGGATTGAGCGTCGACATCGGATCCTGGAAAATCATCTGGGCGGAAAGGCGCATGGCGCGCTTTTCATCGCCCTGAAGCGCCGTCAGCGACTTGCCCTGCCAACGCACCTCGCCGTCGCTTGGCGGCATGATTCCAGCCATGATGCGGCCGAGCGTCGACTTTCCGCAGCCGGATTCGCCGACAAGGCCGACCACTTCGCCGGGATAGACTGCCAGATCAACGCCATCGACCGCATGCACGGTCTTTTCCTCAAGCCCAGCGCCGAACAGATTGGCAATCTTCTCTGCATAATCGAGCTTGCGGCTGAACCGCCGGCTAACCTCCACGGCTTCCACGAGTGGAATCGTCATGCGGCGCTCCATAGATGGGGGTGGAAGCAGCGGAACTCGCGACCGGCGGCGATCTCCAGCATCGGTTCGGTGGCGCAGATGTCCGTGGCGCGGGCGCAGCGGTCCCGGAACGCGCAACCGGAAGGGCGCGATAGCGGCGATGGCGCAAAACCCGGGATCGGACGCAGGGGCTCGCCGCGCGGGACCGCCGCCGGAACAGCGCTCAAGAGGCCGGACGTATAAGGATGACGCGGCTCGGAGAGTACACCATCCACCTGTCCCGCTTCGACGATCCGTCCCGCATACATGACCATGATCCGGTCGGCGAGCGCGGCGACCACGCCAAGATCATGGCTGATCCAGATCAGCGCCATGCCGAACTCGGCGGCAAGCCGCTTGATCTCGAACAGGATCTGCGACTGGATCGTGACGTCCAGCGCAGTCGTCGGCTCGTCGGCGATGATCAGATCCGGCCGATGAAGAAGAGCGATGGCGATCGCCACGCGCTGGCGCATACCTCCGGAAAACTGGTGCGGATAGGAATCGAGCCGCTCTTCCGGCGAGGGAATGCCGACAAGACCGAGCGCATCGCGTGAGCGGGCACGCGCCTCGGCGCGGGAAACCCTGTCATGTGCCTGCACGGTCTCGATCATCTGCGTGCCGACCGAAAGCACGGGGTTCAGCGTCATCATCGGATCCTGGAAGATCATCGCGATGCGCTTGCCCCGGATCGTCCGCATAGCGGTCGGCGACATCTTCAGAAGGTCGCCGCCGTTGAACAGGATCTGGCCGTTGACCACCCGCCCCGGCGGGTCGACCAGGCCGAGGATCGAGAAGCCGGTGATCGACTTGCCGGAGCCGGATTCGCCGACAAGGCCGACGATTTCGCGCTGGCCGACCGTGAAGCTCACGTCGTCGACCGCCTTCAACACGCCGCGGCGGGTCATGAAATGGGTGGAAAGGTTTCTAACTTCGAGGACGGGTGTCATCGCGCTCACCTTTCGCCCAGTCGAGGGTTGAGGACTTCGCGCAGCCTGTCTCCGACGATGTTGATCGAGAAGACGAGGACAAGCAGCAGCACGCCCGGATAGACGCTGATCCAATATTCGCCGGACATCAGAAGCTGGTAGCCGTTGGCGATCAGCAGTCCGAGCGACGGCTCGGTGATCGGCAGTCCGATACCAAGGAAGGACAGTGTCGCTTCCGCCGAGATTGCGTTTGCGACCTGCAGCATGCCGATGACGATCAGCGGCGGCAGACAGTTCGGTAGGATATGGCCGATCAGGATGCGTGGCGTGGAGATGCCGAGCGTCACGGCCGCCTCGACATAATCCTTGTTCTTCTCGACCAGTGCCGCACTGCGCACGGCACGGGCGAACGTCGCCCATTGCACCAGGATCAACGCGAAGATCACCTTCCAAAGGCCCTGTCCCAGCAGTGCCAAAAGCATCAGCGCCACGAGAATAGTCGGGAAACCGAGCATCAGGTCGACCACGCGCATGATCAGGGTATCGATACGTCCCCCGAAATAGGCGGCGGTCAATCCAAGCACTGTGCCGACGATGAGCGCCACTATGCCGGAAAAGACACCAACACCGAGGCTGGTACGCAGGCCGTAGATCATGGCCGAGAACATGTCGCGGCCCTGGCCGTCCGTGCCGAGCCAGTAGACGAGGCCGCCCATGCTTTCCGACCCCGGCGGCAGCTTGGCGTCGAGAATGTCGAGAACAGCGAGATCGTAAGGGTCCTGCGGCGTAAGATAGGGTCCGGCGATCGCGGCGAAAAGCAGGATGACACAGACCACCGCGGCGATGACGGCCTTCGGGCTGCGGCCGATGCCGGTGACCAGGCGGCCGAGCAGCATGTCTTCGGCGAAAAGGGCACGAGCGGTCATTGCGCACCTCCAAGCCGTACGCGCGGATCGACCATCGAATAGAGCACGTCGACCACGAAATTGATGAAGATGAACAGGCTGACGATGACCAGCAGGTAAGCAACGACCACCGGCCGGTCGAGCCGCATGATCGAGTCGATCAACAGCTTGCCGATACCCGGCCAGGCAAAGATCGTTTCGGTGACGACGGCAAACGCCAGCATGCTGCCGAGTTCGAGACCGATCACGGTGATGAGCGGAATCAGGATATTCTTGAACACATGCACAAACACGATCCGCTTTTCCGACACTCCCTTGGCCCGGGCGAATTTCACGAAATCGAGCGGCATGGTCTCGCGCACACCGGTGCGCGTCAGACGGATCACCAGCGACAGCTTGAACAGCGAAAGATTGATCGCCGGCAGGATGAGGTGCTTCAGGCCATCCAGCGTGAAGAGGCTGGAATGGACGCCGAGAAACTCGCCAACCTGGCCACGGCCGGTGGACGGCAGCCAGCCGAGCCAGACGGAAAAGATCATGATCAGCATCATGCCCTGCCAGAAGCTCGGCAACGAGAAGCCGAAGATCGAGCCGGTCATGATCACTTCATCGGTGGCGCTGTCGGGTTTCAGACCTGAAAGCAGGCCGAGCGGAATGCCGAGGACAAGCGCGAAAACGAGGCCGGTCAGCGTCAGCTCCAGCGTTGCCGGCAGGCGTTCGAAAATCAGGGCGATCGACGGGCGGTTGAAGACGAAGGAGCGACCGAGATCGCCGTGCAGCGCGTTCCAGGCGAAGGTGAAGAACTGTTCCCAGAGGGGCTTGTCGAGGCCGAGCGAAGCGACCACCTGAGCGCGTTCCGCCTGGCTCGCATCCGGAGAAATCAGCATTTCGGCCGGATCGCCGATCGCATAGATGCCGATAAAGACGATGACTGCGGTCACAGCCAGAACGGCGGTGCTTTGCAGGAAGCGGCGGATCACAAAGACCGTCATGACGTGCGCTCCCGCGTACCCTTCGTCCGGCACGGACAGAGAATTTCCATGGAAAAATGTTCCCTTTTTTCTGTTTGTTGGCGATGACGATAACGGCGCCGGAGAGATGCGCAATATTATGAGCGGAACGCATGAGCCTATGCGTTTTGCGCGCGGGCAGATGCATCTGGTCGTCTTGGCTTGTGTTCGGCGGTCCGTTGCCCATAGGATCGCATCCATGAACTTCAAGCAGCTCGAAATCTTCAAGACGATCATGGATACCGGCTCGACCATGGCGGCTGCAGCGCAGCTCGGCCTGTCGCAATCGGCCATCAGTCGTCAGCTCGCCTCATTGGAAGAAGAGATCGGCCGCGAACTCTTCCTGCGCGACAAGGGCCGGCTTGTCCCGCGTCCCGAAGCCCGCCTCCTGGTGAACGAGGTAGACGATGTGGCTCAAAGTGTCACTCGGCTCAGAACCAAGATCGGCGACGTCGTTTCCGGCGCCTTCGGCGAGGCGCTGGTGCGGGTCGCCTTTCCCCACAGCCTGTCGACCACCATGCTGCCGCCGATCGTCGCACGTTTCAAGGCGGATCATCCGCGCGTGACGGTGGAAATCTTAAGCGGGCCCTATGATGCGATCGAGCGCATGGTCTACAACCGCACTGCCGATCTGGGCTTCGTCCGCCTGCCGGTCGAACAGCATTCTTTCGATGCGCGGCCGCTCTTTACCAGCGGCACGACCTGCGTGATGCCGGCCGGCCATCCGCTTGCGGCAAAAGAAGCGATCGACGTCAATGATCTTGCCCGAAACGACCTGATCCTGCTCGGCCGGCAACGGATCAACCGCAACGAACTGGAACACGAACTGCGCCGCATGGTGCCGACCTATCGCTGCAGCCTCGAAGTCCATTCCGTGGAAACCGCCTGCGCCTGCGCTGCCCAGGGGCTCGGCATCGCGATCGTACCATCTCTGATCGCCGGTTTTTTCCTCAGTGACGCAGTCGCCATGCGGCCCTTCCTGCCGGACAAGGTGGCCGAATACGGTATCATCACCCTACCCGGTACACCACCGTCCTGGACCGCCGAGGCCTTCATCAACGCCATCAAATCCGACAGCGACAGTCCTGCGACGACGTTAGGCTGAGTGGAAAGATCAGCCCCCGCTCACCAATAACTCGCTCGCCTGATGTTTCCTGGAGCCCGGCGTGGCGAGGTGGGACGTCAGGCCCAACGCGTTTACGTGCGACGGCTGAGCTGCCACAGAAAAAACGGGCCTCCGATCAGCGCGACCAGCAGGCCGACCGGCACCTGCCAGGGAAAGATGATCGTGCGGCCGATCCAATCCGAGACCGCCATCACGATGGCACCAACGAAGGCACCGACGAAAAGCTGCGGCAGGGGTCGATGGTATCCCAGATAATCTGCCGCGCGTGGTGCAATAAGCCCCACGAAGCTTAGCGGCCCGACCAAGATGGTCGCCGCTGCAGCCGCGACACCGGCCGCAAGCCATATCGAAAGACGCGCGGTCTTGAACGGAAGGCCCAGCGATTGCGATGCCGGGACCCCAAGTGGCAGGATTTCAAGCCAGCGTGCCATCAGAGGGGAAAGACAAAGCAGGATACAGGTTAGTGCGACCGCCGTTGCTGCGTCCAGGGCCGAAGCCCGGTAGGTCGATCCGGAAAGCCATGCGAGGAGGAAATCAATTCGCGGATCGCCGCTTGCAAGCACGAGGGCGGCAAGTCCGGTTCCGAGGGCCGTCAGCGACACGCCCACAAGAAGGATATGATCAGGGACCGTGCGGATCCGCTCCGCCATCACCATAACGACAGAAAGGGTCAACAGGGCGCCGACCGTCGCGGCAACCATCATGCCGGCGCGGGTAAGATCAATGCCGGCCAGAAAAAGCAGGATGACGCCCACCGAAGCACCGGAGGATATTCCGAGAACTTCCGGTGATGCCATCGGATTACCCGTCGTCCGCTGCAGGAGCGTGCCGGACACCGCAAGGATCGCGCCGGCCGAAAGCGCGACGAGGACCCGCGGAAGTCGAAGTGGCATGAAGGTGGCAAGTTCTCCCTCGGACGCCCAATGCCATCCGCCCGTACCGCGTGCCAGGAAAAGGCTGAGCACGATGGTCGCGGCGATGGAGAGGACGGCCGCATGCGGCATCCACCACCGGATGGCATGCCGCGCGGAATTCAAATCGAGAGCGCTCTGCCCGGACATGACTGTCCGCATGCGGGGCAGAAGGAAAAGCACGATCGGCGCGCCGACCAATGCCGTCACGGTGCCGGCCGGCACCTCTTCCGGCAAGGGCAGGATCTGCACAACCTGGTCGGTCAGCCAGAGTAGCAGCGCCCCGGTGACAGGTGCGAGCGCCAACCTTTGGCTGAAGGTGCGGGCACCGAGCATCCGCGCAATATGCGGCGCAGAAAGGCCGATGAAGCCGATCACGCCGACAGCGGCGACGACAATT
This sequence comes from Hyphomicrobiales bacterium, assembly GCA_900469955.1. Classification (GTDB taxonomy): domain Bacteria; phylum Pseudomonadota; class Alphaproteobacteria; order Rhizobiales; family Rhizobiaceae; genus Neorhizobium. The sequence goes on from UBYX01000008.1 coordinate 203,939, forward strand.
GCACCCAGCCAGACGGCGACACCAAGCCCGGCCAGGCGCAGCGTGACGGGAGAGAAACCCAGGCTGCGGGTATTGTCATCATCGAGCTCCAAAAGCCGCATCGGCCTGATGAGTAGAGCGGCCAACGCAAAGCCAACCGCCAGCCTGACCGCAAGACCGCCTGCAACCACGGTGCCGTTCTGGACCAGGGACCCGGTCTGCCATATGAACAGCTCCGTCATGTAGTCCCGGTTGAAGATCACCAGAAGAGCACTTGCAGACCCGCAGACGAGGCTGACGACGAGGCCTGCAAGCACGAGCGAGACCGGCGAAAGATGCCGTCTCCAGGAAAGCGCAATCACCGCCGCGGTCGCCAAGACGGCCCCGCCGATCGCCACCAGCTCGCGGCCGAAGCCAAACAGAAAAGGAGCGGTGAGCGAAGCAATGCCGAGCGCGAGGTGGGCCCCCGCGGCTGTGCCGATCGTCGCCGGCTCGGCAAGCGGGTTGCGGAGTGCCTGCTGGAGGATCGTCCCGGCAAGCCCGAGCGCCGCTCCCGCAAGAATGCTCACGGCGATGCGGGGAATTGCCGAATGATGAAAAAGCAGTTGGCTGACATCGGTCATATCCGGTGCGACAAGGGCGCTCCACCAGAGCTCCACCGGCAGCAGTGAATGAAGGCCTCTTGCGGTCAACCCGGCGCAGACAAACGCCAATAGAAGCGCGGCAAAGGCGGCAGGCATCAGGCAGACACCAGATTGTTCGCCATCGACGCGGCAAACCTAGCGGCGACATCCAGACCGCCAAAGGGCCAGAGCGTTGGAAGCGTGGTGATCGGATGAGCGCGCACTGCAGGCAGGTTCTGCCAAAGCGTGCTTTGCCGCATCATCCGGTGCGCATGCGGCATGATCGGTTCCAGACAGACGAGTCGCGCGTCTCCGATGATCGCGAGTTGCTCGACGCCCACCGTCGATATGCCCCAGTTGCTGGTCTCGCCCGTCCAGGCATTGGTGATTTCGAGCCGGGTCAGGACATCCTGCAGCAAGCTGCCGGCGCCATAGATACGCAGGTGGCGGTCGTCGAAGAAGGTAAAGAGACAGACCGGACCTGAACGGCGATCCAGGAGCTTCGTCCGGGACTGCTCGATCATCCGTTCGGCCTCGAAAAGCAGCGCTTCCGCCGCTCCACGCCGCCCCAGACGTTCGCCCAGCCTGCGGGTCTCGGTTTTCGCCTGGATGTAAGGGGACGCGTCGTCGGCATAGAGCGGCAGGTCATAGGTCGGTGCAAAGCGCTCGAAATCCTTCGGTTCCAGCCCGTAGCCATAAGTGGCAACGATAAGATCGGGGTCGAGTTCCTCCAGCAGTTCAAGGCTCGGTTCGCCGCGCGAGCCAAGATCCAGCGTCTCAGGCGGCAGCTTTGGCTGATCGACCCATTGCGAATAGCCTTTGAGGTCGCCGACCGCGATGGGGGCAAGACCAAGCGACATCACCATCCCCGCGGCGGTCCATTCGAGGCAGACGACACGCCTTGGCGGAGACGAGGACGCTGCAGACCTTCCCGAAAAAGCCAAGGCGCACGCTCCGCCAAGAAACGTTCGCCTGCCTAGCTCTGTGGTGTTCGGATTCACGCAGCCTCTACCAGGTGACTCGCATCGATGCCGTGATCCGTCGACCCTCGCCGTAGAAGCACCCGAAACTCGCATCGAAGCACCCAGCAACGTAGTCCTTGTCGAAGATGTTGCTGACGTTCAGAGAGAAGGTGGTATTGTCTTTCTGATAACTCAGCGCCGCATCCGCCAGCACGTAGTCCGGCACCTTGAAGGTATTTGCATCGTCGCCCCAGGTCTTGCCGACATAGCGCACGCCTCCACCCAGCGTGAGGCCCTCGAAAAGGCCGTCCTGCAGCGTATAGTCGGCCCAGAGCGAGACGCGATGTCTGGCGACCCCGAATGGCGTGTTGCCGAGGTTGCTCGTCCCGGCATCGGTGTCGCCGTTGGTCTCTCCGGTGATCTCCGTGTCGAGATAGGTATAGGCTAGGCGCAAATCGATACCGGAATCGAGGCTTGCCACACCCTCCACCTCGATACCACGCGAGGTGATCTCGCCGGTCTGAGTGATCGTGCCGCCGCCCGGTCCCCCAAAGCTTTGCACGTTCTGGCGAGTCAGATCGAAAGCAGAAACCGTGATGAAGGAATTGGACCCCGGAGGCTGATATTTGACCCCGATCTCGTACTGCGTGCCGGTTTCGGGTTTCAGCACGTTGCCAGCGTTATCCACGCCAACAACGGGGATGAAGGATTCGGTGTAACTCACGTAAGGCGCCAACCCATTATCGGCGAGATAGACAAGGCCGGCGCGAGCGGTGAAGGCTTCATCATCCATGTCGGCGTTGTTCGCCGTATCAATGGAATCGCGGGCCGTTCCCCATGCCCAATCGTAACGGCCACCCAAAGTCAGAGCCCAGTTGTCGAGCTTGATCTGGTCCTGGCCGTAGATGCCGAGCTGGCTCTGCGTGGTGTCGGTGTCCCTGTAGGGCGTCATCGCGCCGATTGGGCTGCCATAGACGGGATCGAAGATATCGAGCGGATCGACCTCCCCGCTGGAAGCATAGTCCCGATAGAAATGCCGCTTGTAGTCGAGGCCAACAAGAAGCGTGTGTGATAGTTGCCCGGTATCGAACTCGCCGATGATCTGCGTGTCGATCGTACCGCCGTTCAGTTCGGTTCCACCGGCGTCGGCGTAGCGGTCGTATGTGCGGCCGTCCGCCTGCAAGCCGTTACCGAAAACGCCTTTTTCCTCGTGGTCCAGCCAGACGTAACGGGCATTTTGGCGGACCTGCCACGTATCGTTGAAGCGATGCTCGAATTCGTAGCCGATCGAGCCCAGGGTATTGTTGTATTCGTCGAAGGCAGGCTCGCCCACGAAACGGCTGTTGGGGATTTCCCCATAGGGGCTATCGGAGACCGTTCCAGATGCGGGAAGATACTGCATGGCCCAGCCGGAACGGTCTCGCTGGTATTGTCCGAGGATCGTCAGCTTGGTGTCTTCATCCGGCTTGAAGGTGACGGCGGGCGCAAGGAAAATCCGATCCTCGTCGACAAAATCGATCTGCGTCGAGCTGTCCCTGACGACGCCGGTCATCCGGTAAAGGAGCGTGTCGTCGTTGGAGACAGGCCCACTGAAATCGAACCGGCCCTCGTAGTGCTCGAAACTTCCGCCGAGCAATTCGACTTCGCGCAGCACCTCTTCGGTCGGCCGCTTGCTGACATAGTTGATGAGGCCACCGGGCGTCGCCTGGCCGTAAAGGACGGAGGCCGGGCCGCGCAGCACTTCGTAACGCTCGGCCCCGTAAGGCTCGATGGCGTTGAACATGGCGAAGTTGGAATCCTTGAGCTGCAGACCGTCCCGGTAGAAGACGCCACTACTGCCCGTCGCCATTCCACGGAGCTGGACACCGAGACCGCGATTGTCCGTGCCATAGACGTCGCCGGTCGCTCCCGGCGTGTAGCGGAGCGCGCTGTTCAAGCTGTTGACGCCCTGCACGTCCATCTGATCCCGGGTGACGACGGAGATCGATTGCGGCGTTTCAATCAGCGGCGTATCGGTCTTGGTGCCGGTGGCGCTTCGATTGGCGACGAAACCTTCAACGGGTCCCCAGGCGCTTTCGGTACCCAGCACGATCGGCTTCAGTTCCGTGGCGGAACCCGTCGATCCGGTCGTTCCAGTCTGGCTGGGCACGCTCAAGACCACAGTGCCGGCGCCGCGGAATTGCCAGGAAAGCCCGGTGCCGGCAAGAAGCTGGCCTAACGCTCCTTCTGCCGAAGCCGAGCCGCGCACCCCTTGCGTCAGAGCACCCGCCGGCAGGGCGCCGTCGAAAACGACATCGATGCCTGTGATCGAGGAGAAGCGCACTAGGGCCGAAGAAAGAGGCTGCGCCGGGATCGAGAACGTGTAGGAAGCGGCATGAGCCGCTGCCTGGGCCATCGCAGGGGCGGCTTGCAGGAGCGGCGCGACGCAGACGGTCGCGAGAAGAGACTTGCGGAAGGAGACCGCCACGATGGCCGGCAACCGGCTACTGATATTGATACGCGACACGAAAATATTGATACGCGACACGAAAATCCCCCTTCGGCAACGCGATGTTTCTGCGCGACGATCGCGCCATAATCACAAGGACGAGCGGCCGATCCGAAAACCTGAGTGGTTTTTGAAATTTTTATTTCGGGTAAATCAGTGTCAGCCAAGGTGACAGGTTGCGGACGGTGATCGGCAGGCCGAGTGCCAGAGTATCCAGGATGGTGCCCGAACGCTTGACGTCGACGATAATGGTCACTGGCCGCCGAGCGAGTTCGTCGTCCATGATGACGATCTTGCCGGTTCTCCAGCGGGAGAGCGATGAGACGACGTTTGCAAGCGGGGTAGACAGAAAGACGAGTTTGCCGTTGCGCCAGGAAAGCTGTTGTTCGACATCCGTCTTGATCGGAACCGAGAACCTGCCGTCCCGATAGATGACGGTGTCCCCTTCGATCAGCCTTTGCGACGTGCTTCCGGTCGAGACGCTGACCGCGTGCTTGGCGACGGTGACCTCAATCCCGTCACCGAGAAACCCGACGGAGTAAGCTGTACCAAGTGCTGTTGCGTTCAGATCAGCGGCTTCTACGGTGAACGGCCGCGCCGGGTCCGGTGCAACGTCGAAAAACGCCTCGCCCCGCTCGAGTACCACGCGTCTGCGCCCAGGCGCGAAGTCAATAGAGAGCGCCGTGCGGGTCGAGAGCTGAGCCGTGGAGCCATCCGGCAACGTCAATGTCGCAGTTTCCCCGGTGCCGGTGCGGTAGTCCCCCGAGGATCCGAGCAGCCGCGCGCCGGCATAACCGGCGGCAAACAGCACAATGGCAGCACCACCGGTCTTGAGGGCCGTCCGCCGCGACGGACTGGCTTCTGCCATACGGTCCCGCACCATGCCGGCGCCGGACCAGAGCTGTTCCAGTTCGGCATAGGCGCGGGCGTTGCGGTCGTCAGCCAGCAGCCAGTCACGAAACCGCTGGCGGTCGGAAGGCTTCTCTCGCCCGTCGAGCAACAGCGCAAACCATTCCGCGGCCTCACGCGAAATCTGATCTTCCGTTCGCTGATGACAGTCGGCCGGTTCTTCCATTCGGCGCATTCCTTCTCGCCCATTAACCAAGACGAACGGGGCGGTCAAAAATCTGGGTCGCGGAACTAGTGCCTACATCCCGGCTTTCAGGCGTTGCAGCGCCGTCACCATATGGCTGAAAACGGTTTTCGGGGAAATGCCGAGACGAGCGCCGATCTCGACATAGGTAAGACCTTCCAGCCGTGAGAGCAGGAACACCTGCCGGCATTTCGGCGGCAGCGCGTCGACGATTTCCTGCAGCCGGCGCAGCTCGTCGCGGGAAAGCATGATATCCTCCGCCGAGGGCCTGTTATCCGCGACGTGCTCAAGGTGCTCGATACCTGCAACGAACGGCGATATCCGGCGGCGGCGCTCATGATCGGCTGCGAGGTTACGACCCGTCGTAACGAAATACCCAGCGAGATCGGAAACGCCGCGCAGCAGGTTGCGGCGCTCCCAGAGCTTCAGAAACGTATCCTGCGTCAAATCAGCCGCCGTTGCGCTACAGGTCACACGCCGCTGAATGACAGCGGTAAGCCGATCCCTGATCGACAGAAAAATAACAAGGAAGTCGTTTCTGCGGATATCGTCCATGTGCGCGGACTATATCGAAGCCTCCCCGACGGGCAAGGTGCCGCCGACAATTCTTGATAAATTTTGACATGTTTTTGGGGACTTCGGCAAATGACCGATACGCTCGGCAATCTCCGAGGCCGACAGCCCCTCGGGTGCCTACGGCGACCGGTCGGTGCTAGCTTCTTCCCGATTTCGCGCCTGAGGTGACAAATCATTCTACCGAATAGGCAATCTTTGCCATTATCATGTTTGTCTACGGAATTAATAGACTCTAGCGTTTAGCGCACAACAAGACTGCAAGACGGGGGACATTCGTGGTCGTTTCCATTTTTGGTGCTTCAGGCCGGGCTTAGATCGCTCAGAAAGGACAAGCCCATGACCATCCACGCCCAGCCGGTCGAAACGGAAACATCGTTGCCGGCCCTCGATCTCTCGCGTTTTTATGCCTCCCCTCCGGAGCGGACTGCGTTTGTCGCCGAACTGCGGAAGGTTCTCCATGACCACGGCTTCTTCTATCTCAAAGGCCATGGCGTCGATTCCAGGTTGATCGAAGACGTGGTTTCGACGGCCAAACGCTTCTTCGCGTTGCCGCTTGAAGAAAAGCTCAAGATCGAGATGGTGAAGTCCCCACATTTTCGCGGCTACAATCGAGCCGGCCAAGAGCGCACACGCGGCGAACGGGACTGGCGGGAACAGCTCGATATCAATACTGAAGGCGTGGCCGTCGAAATCGGCCCCGATACGCCGCCCTGGAAGCGTCTTCTTGGACCCAACCAGTGGCCGGATGCTCTTCCGGAGCTGAAGCCACTTCTGCTGGCCTACCAGGCGGAGGTGACACGCGTCGGGATCGATATCCTCAGAGCCATCGCCGCGGCGCTCGGCCAGCCGGAGAATGTCTTTGCCGAGATTTACGAACCGCAACCCTCTCAACTGCTGAAAATCATCCGCTATCCCGGGCGAGACATCGCCGAAACGGACCAAGGGGTCGGCGCCCACAAGGACGGTGGTTTCGTGACGGTTCTTCTGCAGGACACGACCCCAGGTCTTCGTGTGCGGACTGAGGAGGGGTTTTGGGTCGAGGCGCCGCCGGTGCCGGGCACCTTCATCATCAACACGGGCGAACTGCTCGAGCTCGCCACAAATGGCTTCGTGCGTGCCGATGTTCATGACGTCGTCGCACCTCCCGCTGGTGTAGAGCGGTTCTCGGTCGCCTTCTTCCTCGGCTCACGCTACGATGCGAAGGTTCCCGTCATCGAGCTTCCGGAGGAGCTGAAGCGATCGGAACGGGGCATCTCCGCTGATCCGCTGAACCCGATCTTTCGAGAGGTTGGACAGAACCATCTGAAAAGTCGGCTGCGTTCGCATCCCGACGTCGCACGCGCTCACCACGCCGACCTCCTGCCACCCGAGCAGCCTTTAGAACCGGCCAATTGATCTGCCGCGAACGGAGCGGCTGATGCCGCTTCTCTTTCCACACTATCTGGAGAACTCAAATGGATTTGGCAGTTGCATTGTCGGCGGGGTCTTCCCCCGTATTGCAGATCCCGACCTCAAACGACCTCAAAGCAGTGATGAGACATGTCGCTGGGACAGTATCGATTATCACTGCAGGAGACGAAACCGACCGGACGGGTGCTACGGTCACTTCCGCAACCGCATTGTCGGTCGAACCTCCGACGATGATCGTCAACATCAACCGATCTTCCTCGACTTGGCCGGCAATCGCGCGACACCGCCACTTCTGCGTCAACATCCTCAGCGACAGTCAACAGGCAATCGCCGAGCGTTTTTCCGGTAAGGACGGCATCAAGGGGAAGCAGCGTTATGAAGGGGCCGACTGGACGGTTCTTTCGACGGGCGCGGCGGTCCTCGTCGAGGCTCTGGCTGCGTTGGATTGCGAGGTCGAGGAGATCATCGAGCGTCATAGCCATGCGATCATCCTCGGACGCGTCGTCGGAGTTTCGGTCGGAGGCGGTTCACCCTTGATCTACAGTCACGGCCAATACCGTTCCATCGGCTAAGGGTCAACCAGCACCTCGCAACGCCTGTTGCGAGGTAAAATTGGTTGCGTTGGGGCAATCATTTGAAGCTTTATTTCTTCCCGGCGCGCGCTGGAAATGGCTGAATGACAGTCTTGTCTGGGAGGTGAACCATGAGCAGGGTTGTCCGTTTGGCAGGAAAGATAAGAGCAGTGTCTCCCTATCTTGCAACCGAGGATCAGGCGATTGAAGCCGCAAAGGCGCTTGCGCTGCAGATCGCGCAAGGTTCCAGTATCCGAGACCGAGAACGCATCCTGCCGCATCACGAGATAGAACTCGTCGCCCAGTCCGGCCTGCTGGGTGTCAGCGTTCCCGCGGACTATGGCGGTGCCGACATATCCAATCCGTTTTTAGCAGAGGTCATCGCGATCCTGTCGGAAGCGGATAGCTCGGTCGGGCAGATCCCTCAGAATCATTTCTACATCCTGGAAGCGCTGAGATTGGCTGGTACCGAAGAGCAGAAGAGATACTTCTTCGCACGGGCGCTTGCGGGGGAGCACTTTGCAAACGCCCTGGCGGAAGCGGGCACCAAAGCGGCCGGAGATATGGAGACGCGCCTTGTCCCGGACGGACCCGGCTACCGCATCACAGGACGCAAATATTATTCCACCGGTGCGCTTTTCGCCGACTGGATCGCGATCTTCGGACTGGATCAGCATAACAAGCTCGTTATGGCTCTCGTGCCGCGCGAAACGGCGGGATTGGAGATTATCGACGATTGGTCCGGCTTCGGCCAACGGACCACAGCGAGCGGAACCGTCATCATCGACAATATCTACGTTGCGGCGGATGCAGTCGTCGGTCACTACAAGAGTTTCGAACAGCCGGGGCCGCTCGGTTCCCTGGGACAGCTCCTGCATGCGGCCGTCGATCTTGGGATCGCCCGGGCTGCCTTCGCCGATATGATTGACTTCGTACGCCTCAAGTCGCGCGGGAATCGCAACCTTGGCATTGAATCGGCGAGTGCTGATCCATTGGCCATTGCTCGAACCGGGGCGCTGGCCGTGAAGTTGGAGGCAGCAAGCGCCGTCCTCGAGCGGGCGGGACGCAAGGTGGATGTCGCCCAGATCAGTCCCTCGGCCGAAACGGCAACCGAGGCATCTCTTGCAGTGGCAGCAGCTAAGGTCTTGAGCACCGAAGCCGCGCTCGATGCGTCAAATACGCTCTTCGAGCTTGCTGGAACCTCGTCGACTAGCGAAGAGCTTAACCTCGACCGTCACTGGCGAAATGCCCGTACCCACACCATTCATGATCCGGTGCGTTGGAAACATCACGCGATCGGTGATTTCCATCTGAATGGCAGGCTGCCGGCGCCGAACGGACAGTTCTAATTATTTTCGCCGCGGGCCTTCGAGTCGTCGACAAAACCGCTGGAGCGTTTAAGCACCATCTGCTCGAGCGTCATGCCATCGAGCACGGCTGCGATGGCGTCCCGCACTTCCGACATCGAATGGCGGACTTGGCAATCTTCCGGGAAGTCGCAATCGTCACACGCTTCGAAAGCTGTCTTGCTGGCGCAGCGGATCGGGGCGAGTGGCCCATCGAGGATCCGCACCGCCTGCCCGACAAATATCTGGGACGCTGGCTTGGAAAGCGCATATCCACCGCCCGGCCCTTTTTTGGAGCGCAACAGGCCGCCCTTGCGCAGCTCCAGCAGAATCGCATCCAGAAACTTCTTCGATATATTGTTCTGTTCGGCGATCTCGCTGACGAATGCGGTCCGCCCCGGCTCAAGCTGGGCGAGATGAACCAGTGCTTTGAGACCGTATTTTCCCTTTTTGGTGAGCATGGACGACAACGTTCCGTGATGGCTGGCAAGGTATTTTATACTGTTCTTGTAGGCTGATACAGGACAAACCGCATGGTTTCAATCGCCGGCGTTGAGCACCTATCTCCCGTCATCCTGGGCCCGGAGCCCAAGCCGCAGATCCGCGGCTAGGCGCTCACCACCTTAAGCCAAGCTGCGCGCCGTTACTGGGAACGTGATGAATCGAGCGTTCCGACGATAGGTGAAGCCGTGCTGTCCAAGAGTGCATCAACTACCACGCACCACCGTCATCCATGAAGACGGGCGGGATCTGTATCAGCATTTCGCTTGACGATCCTTGGTCGATGATACCGAACACGGCATCCAGCATGCCCTGCACATCCTGCCGGACCATCTCGATTTCGTCTGCGAGCAACGCGGCGAACGGATCCCAGTCGAAACAGCCGATCACGGGTGAGCGGCCAACATAGTGATGCGAACGCTTTATCCACCGCATCACGCCCTCAAGGGAAATGGTGGAGTTCACGAACATACCGTTTGGCAGCCGGCCTTCGGATTCCGCCAAGGCCTGAAGCGAACTCTCCGCCTTCTCGGGCGCGTAGCCGCAGGTCAGAATATGGCTCTCATCGACGGGAACGCCGACCTCGGCATGCGCGGTACGGAACCCGCGTACACGTTCCGCCGTGTTGTGATCGCTGCCGCGGCCGCCGATGAAGAGAAGCGGGTGGGCGGCGCCAAGCTTGCGTTCACTGTTGATGAGGATGCGCCTCGTCAGCTCACGTGCGCCTTTGAAGTTGTCGGAAATGATGGACGGAGCTTTGCTCCCGGGCAGGTCGAGATTGAGGCTTCTTACGCCAGCGGCGCTGCAGATGTCGGTAATACGGTCGGGATCCGTAGCCCCGGTCGAAATCAAGCATTCCACCTGATAGGAAAGCATCGTGCGAGCAGCTTCGATTTCAAGCTCAGGATCGCGGCGGGTACAGGTAATGATCGGGAATAGTCCCCGCTCTCGCGCCATGGTTTCGAATGTCTCGACAATCGAACCAAAATAACGATTGTCGTATTTAGGCACGATCATGCCGATGATCTTCGACTTCTCGCGGCGCAGAAGGCTCGCCTGCATATTGACAGCGTAACCCTGCTCTTCGGCTAACCGAGTGATCCTTTCCGCAAGTTGGCTGCTGATCCTGCGCTTTTTCCAATTACCGTTCAGCACGGCGCTGACGGCGCTGGCCGACGTTCCTGCTAGCTCGGCAAGGTCATAGATGGTCGTCTTCTTTGTTACCTTGTCCTGATTCACGTACTTCTCCACTTCGAACGTAAGCTTGACATTATTGAGGGAGGGTGGCAATTCTTGCTTCATCGATTGAGCAGCGTTGCGCAATCGATGAAGTTGTTGGCTGTGGAGAGTCAATCGGGAGGGGTTCAGGCACGCCACGTTCATCGCTGCGCCGCCGTGGTTCGGTGAGGAACGTCAGATCGCGCATTGCCGCGTGCGGCAAAGCGCCGATGGCATGTGTGAGCCGGAAGCGTCTCTTGACACGGCTTCTAGATCAAAAATGGAGGAGACTATGAAATACCGTTCAGTATTGATGTCCATCGCCGCCGCCGCCACGTTTGTCGGTTCAGCCCATGGGCAGGAAGCCGCAACCGTCGCATTTCTGATGCCGGATCAAGCGTCGACGCGATATGAAAATCATGATTATCCGGGCTTCAAGGCCGAAATGAAGAAGCTGTGCCCGACCTGCACAGTGATCTATCAGAATGCCAACGCGGACATGGCGCTTCAGCAGCAACAGTTCAACTCAGCGATCGCCCAAGGCGCCAAGGTGGTCGTTCTTGATCCGGTTGACTCCGCCGCCGCCGCTGCACTTGTCGAGATCGCCCAGTCACAGGATGTGAAAGTCATCGCCTATGACCGCCCTATCCCGGCGAAATCGGCTGACTTTTACGTATCGTTTGACAATGAAGGTATCGGCCACGCGATAGCCAAGTCGCTCGTCGATCATCTCAAGGCAGCCGGCGTTCCTGAAGGAGCGGGCGTGCTCCAGATCAACGGCTCGCCGACAGATGCTGCTGCCGGTCTTATTCGCGACGGTATCCATCGGGGCTTGAAGGATTCCGGTTTTAAGACGCTTGCCGAATTCGACACGCCTGAATGGGCTCCGCCCAAGGCACAGGAATGGACTGCTGGCCAGATCACCCGGTTTGGTGCTGATATCAAGGGCGTTGTCGCCGCCAATGACGGTACAGGCGGTGGTGCAATTGCTGCATTCAAGGCGGCCGGCGTGGCTCCTGTGCCGCCGGTGACCGGCAATGATGCCACGATAGCAGCGCTACAGCTCATCATTTCGGGTGATCAGTACAACACGATATCCAAGCCCTCGGAGATCGTTGCCGCTGCTGCCGCCAAGGTCACGGTCCAGCTCCTGAAAGGAGAGACGCCCGGGGCGAAGACCACGCTCTATAACACGCCCTCCGAGCTCTTCGTCCCGTCCGTGGTGACCGCCAAAAATATTAAGGCCGAAATCTTCGACAAGAAGATCCAGACCGCAGAGGAGGTCTGCACCGGGGAGTACGCTCAGGGCTGCAAGAAGCTCGGCATTACCAAATAACGATCTCAAAATGTCCGGTCGAGCGCTGTGCTCGTCCGGACTGTTTCCGAAAACGCGAAAGAGCCTCAAGCAATGGTGCAAGGACACCGGGGGAACCCGGAAAAAGGCAACCCCATACTTCGACTTTCCAGCATCTCCAAGAATTTTGGAGCTGTATCGGCGCTGACGGATATCGATCTGGAAGTGCACTCGGGGGAGGTCGTTGCCCTCGTCGGAGACAATGGTGCGGGCAAGTCGACCTTGATCAAGATACTTGCGGGTGTCCATCAGCCGTCCTCCGGCCGAATTGAATTCTGCGGACAGCCCGTCTCTCTCGATAGCCCCAGCCGTGCGCTCGACCTTGGCATCGCCACGGTTTTTCAGGATCTGGCACTTTGCGAAAACCTCGACGTCGTCGCAAACCTCTTCCTTGGCCACGAACTGTCGCCGTGGAATCTCGATGAGGTTGCGATGGAAGTTCGTGCATGGACCCTTCTAAAGGAACTGGCCGCACGTATTCCGTCCGTGCGTGAGCCAGTTGCTTCACTATCGGGTGGTCAGCGCCAAACCGTTGCAATTGCACGCTCCCTTCTTCTCAACCCTAAGATCATCATGCTCGACGAGCCGACGGCAGCTCTCGGCGTGGCCCAGACCGCCGAGGTGCTGAACCTGATAGAGCGCGTCCGCGACCGTGGGCTCGGCGTCGTCATCATCAGCCATAATATGGAAGATGTCCGCGCCGTCGCCGATCGCATCGTCGTATTGCGCCTTGGTCGCAACAACGGCGTCTTCAGCCCGGACGCAACCAATCAGGAGCTGGTTGCATCGATCACCGGAGCCACGGAAAACTCCGTATCGCGCCGCCTTGACCGCAGGACGGGCCACAATGGACTGAACGGGAGCGTCACATGAACCGCAACATGCCAAAAGATGTGGCAAACAAGGATCAGGCTCTCGATCGCAGAGACGAACGTATCCAACATGACGATGGCCTGGCGGGCATGCTGCGGAGCTTTGTTAACCGGGTGCGGTCAGGCGACTTGGGCATGTTGCCGGTGGCCGTGGGGCTGATTGTTATCTCAACCGTATTCAGCATCCTCAACCCGGTTTTCCTGGCGCCGAACAACCTGGTAAATCTGCTGTTTGATTGCGCCACCGTCGGCATCCTTTCGCTTGGCATCGTCTGCGTTCTTCTGCTTGGCGAGATCGATCTGTCCGTCGGCTCGATGAGTGGCCTGTCATCGGCCATCATCGGTGTTCTCTGGGTGAATTCCGGCTTGCCCGTGGTCATCGCGATATTCGCGGCGCTGACGACGGGAGCCTTGGTCGGCGCGCTTTACGCTCTGATGTACAATCGGCTGGGCATGCCAAGCTTCGTTGCCACGCTTGCCGGGCTGCTGGCGCTGCTCGGCCTGCAGCTTTACATCCTCGGGCCGACTGGCAGTATCAATCTGCCATATGCATCGCCGCTGGTCCGGTTCGGTCAGATCCTGGTGATGCCGGACTGGATGTCCCACGGCCTGGCCCTGATGCCGGGCCTTGTCATGGTCATAGTCGGCTTTGCTGTTCGCAAGCGCCGGCAATCGGCCAGTCTGTCGACGCAGCCGTTGACGATCCTGCTCGGGAAAGCGGCTGCCCTGACCGTCAGCCTGGAATTCGCCGTATACTATCTGAACCTCGGTCGCGGCGTACCTTGGATGTTCGGGCTCCTCGTTGCCCTGGTCGTAATCCTGAATTACGCACTGACAAAGACACAATGGGGTCGGTCGATCTTTGCTGTCGGCGGCAACCGGGAAGCTGCTCGTCGCTCCGGCATCAATGTCCGCCGGATCTACCTGAGCGCCTTCATGCTTTGCTCCACCCTTGCAGCGCTTGGCGGCATTCTTTCGGCGTCGCGGCTGGCATCATCGAGCCAGCAGGCAGGCACCGGTGACGTCAATCTGAATGCGATCGCGGCGGCGGTCATCGGTGGGACCAGCCTCTTTGGTGGTCGTGGGAGTGCGTATTCGGCCTTACTCGGCATCATTGTCATTCAGGCCATCTCCAACGGTCTCACCTTGCTGAACCTGAATTCATCTCTGCGCTACATGATTACCGGCGCGGTACTTGCGATTGCGGTAATCGTCGATTCTCTCGCTCGCCGGTCACGCCTCAGTCATGGCCGCGCGTAAATGCCAAGTCCAAGGAGATCTCATGGCCGAACTCATGAAGGGTAAAGTTGCCGCAGTTACCGGCGCCGCGTCGGGCATCGGGCTGGAATGCAGCCTTGCCCTGCTCGCCGAAGGTGCGACCGTCGTGTTGATCGATCGCGCGCGAGACAAGCTCGAAACGCTGTGCAAGGAGCTGGGTGATCGCGCGCGACCGCTGGTGGTGGATCTGCTGAATGGCGAGGAACTGTCCGGGATCCTACCCCGGATCCTCGAGCTCGGCGGGCGCCTCGACATTTTTCATGCCAATGCCGGTGCCTATGTCGGCGGACCGGTCGCGGAAGGCGACCCGGACGAATGGGACCGGGTTCTGAACCTCAACATCAATGCCGCTTTCCGCTCGGTTCACGCAGTGCTGCCGCACATGATCGCCCAAAAGTCCGGCGACATCCTGTTTACAAGTTCAATTGCCGGCGTCGTGCCAGTGGTCTGGGAACCGATCTACACCGCATCTAAATTCGCGGTTCAGGCCTTTGTCCATTCGACGCGCCGACAGGTGGCGCAGTATGGTGTGCGTGTCGGGGCAGTCCTGCCCGGTCCAGTGGTAACCGCTTTGCTCGATGATTGGCCAAAGGCCAAGATGGAAGAAGCGCTCGCGAACGGCAGCCTGATGCAGCCGAAGGAAGTGGCCGAAGCCGTGATCTTCATGCTTTCGCGACCACGCAACGTCACGATCCGCGATCTTGTGATCCTGCCAAACAGCGTCGACCTTTGATCGACGTCCGCCGGCAAACTAGTTTGGTATCCGCGCACCTTTAAGAGCCTAGTAATATGAGCAATGCAGCCCACCCTTCCGAGCCTGCAGTTTTACGTTATCTGATCGGCATCGATGTTGGCACGGGGAGTGCGCGCGCCGGGATTTTCGATCTTGATGGCCGCATGCTCGCTGTTGCCAAGCGGGACATCACATTATTTCGGGAAACCGGCGCGTTGGTCGAGCAATCCAGCACTGAGATCTGGCATGCTGTATGCGCGGTTGTCCGGGAGGCGGTAGCATCGGCTGGAGTTGATCCGGCCGGCGCTGTCGGTCTTGGTTTTGATGCGACCTGTTCACTCGTGGTTCTGGGTGAAGGCGGGCGTCCCCTGGCGGTCGGCCCGTCGGAGGATAGCAATCGGGATGTTATCGTATGGATGGATCACCGCGCTGTCGCCCAGGCGGAACGGATCAACGAAATGGGTCACGATGTCCTGCGTTATGTCGGAGGCCGTATTTCCCCCGAGATGGAAACGCCGAAAATCCTGTGGCTGAAGGAGAACCGCCCCGAAACCTTCAACGCCGCATGGCAGTTTTTCGACCTCGCCGACTTCCTGACTTGGAAGGCCACAGGGGATCTTGCCCGTTCCACCTGCACCGTGACCTGCAAATGGACGTACCTTGCTCATGAGCAAAGATGGGATCCGACTTATTTCGAGAAGATTGGCCTCGGTGCACTTGCAGAAGAGAGGTTCATTCGTATCGGCACGAATATCGTTGAACCTGGAACGCCGCTTGGACGAGGACTGAGCGAAGAAGCCGCGCAGGCCATGGGGCTGAAGCCGGGGACGGCTGTTGCAGCGAGCATGATCGACGCTCACGCAGGCGGTATCGGGACCGTTGGGATTGGCGGAAGACCAGAGGACAATCTCGCCTATGTATTCGGAACGTCCTCCTGCACGATGACCTCCACCGCAGCGCCCATCTTCGTGCCCGGGGTATGGGGGCCGTATTATTCCGCCATGGTACCAGGCATGTGGCTCAATGAGGGTGGCCAGAGCGCCGCAGGTGCTGCGATCGATCAGCTGCTTTCATTTCATCCCGCCGCAGCCGATGCGCAGGCCAGAGCCACCAGTCAGCGCATACCGTTGCCGGTCTTGATCGCAGACGCCGTCGCCGAAAAAGTCAGTCAAGCATCCGAAGCCGTTAGACTGGCCCAGGGGCTGCACGTCGTCCCGGAATTTCTCGGAAATCGCGCGCCATTTGCCGACCCCCATGCCAGAGCGATCATCGCTGGTCTCGGAATGGAGTACGACTTCGACAGCCTGATCGCCCTCTATGTCGCGGGCCTCTGCGGCATTGGTTATGGCCTGCGACAGATCATCGAAACCCAGGCTGAGGCGGGTGCGCGGGTTCAACGCGTCGTCATCAGTGGAGGCGCGGGGCAGCATCATCTGGTCCGCCAGATCCTCGCCGATGCCTGCGGCATGCAAGTGATTGCTACGAACTCGGAGGAACCTGTGCTGCTTGGATCTGCAATCCTCGGCGCAGTCGCTGGCGGTGCGTTCCAGGACGCCGGCTCCGCCATGGAAAGCCTCTGCGGCGTCGCGGCGGTATACAGCCCGGCAGACAGCTCCACCGCCGAGATCCATGACAAGCGCTACGCGAGTTTCAAGGCTTTCCAGGAGCTCGCCCGAACCCACCGAGAGGTATAGCGCCGCTCAGCGGTCTCCGCTCTGCGTTTTCAGCTGTTTCCAGCCCGATTGCTGTTTAACGACGACAGATCAGCGGGGAGACCACCAGACGATTTGCAAATCGTCTTTGCGACAACTCATGGAACCCTCGTCGCCGGGGTGCTATTCATTCCCTATGACGACTGGCGTGAAAAAACGGATTCGCTTGTTACCGCAAAAGGGCTTTCCGGCCTACGCGTATCTGCCGGGAAGGCAGCCGCACCCCGTGCGCGATCCGGCCGGCCACAGTTATCATGTCGGACCAACGCCTGTCGCCGCTCAAGCGTCGCTTGCTTCTGACGCATTCGTGTGGGGTCAAGATCTCTTCAACCACGGCTATTACTGGGAAGCGCATGAGGCGTGGGAAGGCCTTTGGCAAGTGGCCGACCGAGGCAGCTCTGAGCGAGCGTTTTTGAAAGCCCTGATCTTGTTATCGGCCGCAGGCGTGAAGATTCGCGAGAATAAATACGGCGCAGCCTTGCGTCATGCTGGCCGCGCTGCAGCACTGCTTCGTCAGTTGATGAAAGTGCCCCACCTGTCTTTTACGCAGGTACTCGACATGCCGCCGGATGCGCTGGCGGACCTGGCGGACGAAGCCACAAGAATGCCCGCCGTATCGCGGCCCGCGGCGCCGGGACTTCCCGAACCGGTGTTCGATTTCGTTCTTGGATCAAAGTCGCAGTGCTGCACCTGAAGGCTGCAGGAGAGCACAAAGGGAAACTTGAAGTCGCCGGGAACTAGCTTCGTGCGGCGCGACGTGAAGGGCCTGCCGAATGTATATCGCGGTTTGGTTCACCGACGTTGCCGCCCAACTGGAACTGGTTGACCAGATCACGAAGCCGGCTGGCTTCCGACGACAACGATGCGGCAGCTGCAGTTGATTGCTCTACCATGGCCGCATTCTGCTGGGTCGCCTGGTCCATGTGATTGACGGCTGTGTTGATCTCGGCGAGCCCGGTGGACTGTTCACGGGCGGAGATCGCGATTGCCTCCATGACCTGATTGATTTGGGAAACGTATTCGCTGATGGACTTCAGGGACAGGCCGGTTTCGAGAACCAGCGTCACACCATTTTCGACTTCGGACGACGATTTTCGAATAAGCTCCTTGATCTCCTTCGCTGCTTGGGCAGCTCTTTGAGCAAGTTCACGAACTTCCTGTGCAACGACGGCAAAGCCCTTACCCGCCTCGCCAGCACGAGCGGCCTCTACGCCGGCATTCAAAGCCAACAGGTTTGTCTGAAAGGCTATCTCGTCGATAACCACGATAATGTTGGAGATCTGCTGGGAACTGTCTTCTATGCGTCGCATGGCCTGTTCCGCCTCCGATACGACGGTCGCCGAGTGTTCAGCGCTGACGTTGGCTTCCAGTGCGACCTTACGCGCCTCATCTGTGCGTTTGGTGGCAGTCGTGACATTTGCCGTGATTTCATCGAGAGCGGCCGCCGTCTCCTCTAGGGAGGCTGCTTGCTGTTCCGTTCGCTTGGAGAGATCATGCGTGGCGGACGCGATTTCGCCCGTCCCATTGTCTATGGTGTAAACAGTTTGCAGTACCGCGCCGATCGTGGCTGCAAGCTGCCGAAGCGAAGCGTTGAAGTCTTCGCGCAGTGCTTCATACTCTGCTGCAAATTGCTCCGTGAGCTGGAAGGAAATGTCGCCAGCAGCAAGTCGCCGGAGCCCCTCACCCAAGGTCGTTGTCGCGAAGCGCAACTGTTCGGCTTCCTGTTCCGCCTTTTGCTGTGCAGCGACGCGGACGGCCTCGCTCTGGCTGCGGGATACCACCGCCTCTTGCTCGAGCCGGACCACATTGAGGGCGTTCTGGCGAAACACTTCGACCGCACCAGCCATCTCGCCGACCTCGTCGGCACGGCCCGAATACGGAATATCGCTTTTAAGATCGCCTTTCGACAACTGCATCATCGCGACGGCCGTTTTTCGAATGGGGTTGGCAATCCCCGAAATTGCAAACCAGATGCCGGCAAAGGCGACGACCACAGCCAGCACGGCAATCACCGAGGTGAGAGTGAACGCAGACCTGGCGGAGGCGTCGCTTGCTGCCACGAAGCCCTTGGTTTGACTGAGGATGAAATCGACCAGCTCGGCGATCTCCTGGTTCACCAGATCAGCCTGCGGCACCATGGTCTGCTTGAAGAATTGGACGGCTTCTGGTGTCTTGCCACTCGTGTGCAAGACAATCATCTGATCCGCCAGCTGACGGTATTTAACAAGCTCCGGCTTTATCTGATCAACGAGCTCGCGCCCCCTTGCAGTGCGAACGCCCCCTTCATATTCGCTCACCACCCGATCGAGGGCTTTTAAAGCTTCATCGACGTGTTTTGCCTCAGCTTGTTGTTCCTCTGCGTCTGTGTCGAGGAGCAAGCGAGCATAAGCCAATTTCAGATTGAGAAAGCTGCCCTTGATCTCCCGGGCCGTTACCAGCCGTTCGATCCAGAAGGTGCCAATCTGCTCGGAATTGGATCGGAGCGTCGAGATCGTACTCAGGGAGATATAGGAAAGGCCGATTGTAAAGGCGCCGATGAATGAAAGAGTAATGATCAATGCCTGTTTGATGCTGGGGCGTTTCATGGCGTTTCCACTCAAAGGCAGCTGGGGAGATCCCACCGGTTTCTGTCTGGCTACAAAATGTCGCACCAGGACGCTAATTAAGCGTTAACTAAAAATCTGAGCATTTCTCTGAAAAAGGTGACACGCCAAACTAGCTCGATTGATGTTCTCGTCCCGATTTCGTTGGCAAGGTAAAAGACCTCGTCATTTGTGTCTTGAGTCCACGACCAATACCGCGTCGTCGCGACTGCGGTATCGACGGCCTGCGAATTTGCGCCCCACTCGTGACGAGGTTGATGATGCGGCGATGCAAGGAATGCCACGATACCGGCTGGGTTTGCGAAGAGCATCCAAGCAAACCGTGGACGGGAACCAGGGGCTGCGGTTGTGGAGCGATAGGCCTTCCTTGCCTACGCTGCTCCTCCGACGCCGATTGGGACGCGGATCCACAAAGGCCTCCAGCCCTCACCAGAGTCCTCACGTCTCTGTTATGCACGACTGGAAAGTCAGTAAATTAGACGCCGAGGCTTCCCTGCACTTCTGATGCCGAAACCTTTTCCGGCTCCCGCAGTTCGACACAGATTGGTCGGAGTTTGCACTGTGCCGAAATTTTATTTGCACCTCAACGAACAAGACATCCGCAAGGAAGATCCGGATGGCATGGAACTGCATGACCTGGCTGCTGCCAAGGTGGAGGCTCGCGAGAGCATGCGGGAAATCATCGCCGAGCATTTGACATCGGCTACCGAGCTGAAGCTCAGGAGCATCGAGATTTGTAACGACGCAGGGGAAACCCTGGCAAAGGTGAGCCTTGCCGATGCCATTTCCGGCGTCGTCCCTGTCGAAACATTCGAGGAGGACTTGCGCAACTATCTGAACACCAGATCGCCAAGACCGGCATCTGCTTGATTGCTAGCGTGAGTTATTATCCGCTGGGAGCTCAAGGGCATACAAGCTCGACTGGCCTCTGTTTGTCTTTGTACTCCTTGGCGACTACGGACGTGCTGCTGTCGAGGGTGGCACGCTGCCGTCCGGAAGTGGTGTTAAATAGGCTTTGCCGCCTCGACGAAGGGCCAGTTCCTGCTTTGCTCGCGACAGCAGTTCCGGATCGGCCACCACCCTGGCGCCGGTCGCCGCCATGACCTTAGCAGCCGTGACCATGGCCTTGTGGGCAGCCGGCAGCTTACCCTGCGTCACCGCCTGCCAGGCGTGAAACGGTGTGCCGATCGCAGCCGTTGCCGTCAGGCACTGGGCCGTCGGCACGACCCAGCTCACGTCACCCACATCCGTCGAGCCGAACAGCAGTCCCGGCTCACCTGGAAGCGGCAGCAGTCCGTCATGCAGGGATTTCGGATAGTCGGCCGGCCCTCCGAATGCTTCCGCACTCGCGCGAACATCCTCCTCGGTCAGGGCTTTGGCCCGCAGCCTGTCGGCAAATTCGAAGTCGGCCGAATCGAAATCAGGAGGGCCGAGCGCCGTGAATTCCCGATGCATCGCCTCCTCAAGCGCCCGGTTGGGCAGGATATTGGATGTTGCACGGTCGAAGATCATCTCCACCTTCGTTTCCGTCATCAGGGCAGCGCCCTCGGCGATCTTGCGCACGCGCTCGAACAGGGTGCGGGCGTCGGCAAGTTTCGGTGCCCGGACGAGATAGAGGCCTTCTGCGGATGCCTGCACGACGTTCGGAGAAATGCCGCCTGTCTGGGTGATGGCATAATGTACGCGAGCCTCCGAAGGCATGTGTTCGCGCATGTAATTGATGCCGACATTCATCAGTTCCACGGCATCGAGCGCGCTACGGCCGACCTGTGGGCTCATGGCAGCGTGCGCCGCGCGGCCGCTGAAGCGGAAATAGGCCTGGAGATTGGCGAGTGTCGAGGACGACATGACGGCGTTGTAGACGCAAGGGTGCCAGCAGAACGCGGCATCGAGGTCATCGAACGCGCCGGCGCGTGCCATGTATGTCTTGCCGGATCCGCCCTCCTCGGCAGGACATCCGTAATAACGGACGCGCGCCCTGATCCCGCTCTCGGCCAAGGCATCCCGCAAGGCGACAGCAGCAAGCAGCGAGGCCGCACCCAGAAGGTTATGATGGCATCCGTGGCCGTTCGAACCGGGCTCGACCTCCCGCTGCTCGGTGATGCCGGACACTTGGGATAGATTGGCCAGAGCATCGAATTCGCCGAGAAAGCCGATGGTAACGTCCCCTTCTCCGGCCTCTGCCATAAAGGCCGTTCTGATGCCGGCGATGCCGCGGGACACTCGAAAACCCTCGGCTTCCATTGCCACGATATGCTCCTCGACCGAGCGCAGCTCCTCGAAACGCAGTTCCGGCATCCCCCATACGCGGTCGCTGAGATCGATAAAGGCCTGAGCCTTTGCGTGGGCGCAGCGTGAAATATGGCTGGCGTCGAGAATGTCGTTGCGCATTGCCGCGGCGATCTTGTGTTCCTGCATCTCGCTCATCCCTCGATCATTGGTCAATATCGACACCGGCGCAGGCAAGCAGCACGGCCAGCCCGACGGACATGCCGGGCAGCGATCTTTCCGGATTCACGTCCGTCCATTCGCTGAGCGCATGGGCATTGCCACCTTGGCCGCCCCATGAAAGCGTTACCGCCGGAATGCCTAGGCTCATGGCCACGTTCGCATCCGTCGAAAACGACCCGAACACCGGTGTCTCTCCGATCGCCTCGATCGCGGCTTTCGCGCAACGCGTCAGTTCGCCCGCCGCGGTCTCCCCAGCGGGTCGATCACCTATCAGCAGGATCTCGACTGCGATTGCTCCCTTCTCGATCGAACGGCTATCATTCTCGACATGGCAAGACTGCAGCACGATCCCATGGAAGCGCGCATCGAGGTCCACCAGTTCTGACGGAGAATTGGAGCGCAGATCCACCATCAGCGAAACCTCCGCCGGAATCGCATTGACCGAGTTGCCACCTTCTATCACCGTGGAACTGCATGTCGTCTTGGGGTCGTCGGGCAGGGACAGGAGGCCGAGCTCAACGACCGTGCGCGCCGCGGCGATCATCGGATTGACGATTCCATGGTCGGCAAAGCTGTGGCCGCCCGGTCCCCGAAACGTGACGCGGTAACGCTTCGATCCTGTTCCTCCGGAAACGATGGTGTTCGCCGGAGTAGGCCCGTCCAGGCAGATCAGAGCTGCGATGCGATCGCGATAGACGCTTTCGGTGAAGAAATGCCGCATCCCGCGTAGGTCGCCTTCACCCTCCTCGCCGACTGTTGCCAGCACCAGGATGTCGTCGCGCGTGCGGATTTCTGCGGCGTCCAGCGCCCGCAGATAGGCGAGGATGGTTGCAAGACCGCGGGTATTGTCCCCGACACCCGGTGCCGCAAGCCGGTATCCATCGCGCCGGACCGTTACGTCGGTGCCTTCTGGAAAGACGGTGTCGAGATGCGCTGAGATCGCGATCAGCCGTTCTCCACGACCATTGCCGCGGCGAAGGCCGGTGACGTTACCAACGGCGTCGATCGCGATTTCTTCGAGATTGGCTGCCTCCAGCAAGCCGCGATAGGCGCTTCCGCGACGCTCCTCCTTGAAGGGTGGAGCTGGAACTTCGGTCAGCATGATCAACTCGCCTATGAAGCGGGCGTGGGTCTCAGCAAGGGCGTCCGTCGCCGCCTTGAAGGGTGCGCTGGCGAGGAGCGCCCGGATCGAAGGTTCTCCGGACGGCACGAAGGTTCTGGGTTTGGACATAATCAGGCAGCTTCGTTGAGATGACAGGCCGAGAGACGACCGGCGCCGATGGCTCTCAGTTCGGGAACATCACGCTTGCAGCGATCCATGGCGCTTGGGCAGCGCGGGTGGAAGGGGCAACCGGACGGCGGATCGAGCGGCGATGGAAGTTCGCCCTGTATCGGCTTGTAGTCGCGCTCGCCGGCCTCGAGCACCGGCAACTGCTCGAGAAGCAGGCGCGTGTAGGGATGGTTCGGGCTGGAAAACAGCTCCACGGTCGGCGCGATCTCCACCACACGACCGAGATACATGATCACCACCCGGTCCGAGATATGCTCGACGACACCGAGATTGTGCGAAATGAACAGGTAGGTAAGGTCGAGGTCGTCGCGCAGATCCATGAACAGGTTCAGCACCTGCGCCTGGATGGACACGTCGAGCGCAGCTACCGCTTCGTCGCAGATAATCAGCGACGGCTTGACCGCAAGAGCACGCGCGATGCCGATGCGCTGGCGCTGACCGCCGGAGAACTGGTGCGGATAACGGTTGACATAGGCTCCGGAGAGCCCGACCTTTTCCATGAGATCGATAACATAGGCACGCTGATCGGACTTGCTGATCAGTCCATGGGCGACCGGCGCCTCTCCGATGATATCGATTACCCGCATGCGCGGGTTGAGCGAGGCAAACGGATCCTGGAAGATCATCTGGACGCTGAGCGAGAAATCCCGCCGCTGTTCCGCTGTCATCGTCGAGGTCGGAACGCCTCTGTAGCTGATGCTGCCCGCAGTGATCCCGCTGATGCCGGCGACCATCCGCGCGACGGTGGACTTGCCGCAGCCGGATTCGCCGACGATACCCACTACCTCGCCCTTGCCAACCGCTAGGTCGATGCCCGCGACCGCACGGACCTCGATCTTCCGGACCTTGGCGCCGAAGAGATTGGCAATATGACCGGCCACGCCAACCGGCTTGGTGAAAGTCTTGGCGAGTGAGCGCAGCTCCAGCATCGGCCCCTCCGCGTTCTTTTCTGTGATCATGTCCTGTCTCATAGGGCTGGATTCCAGCAACGCACCAACCTTCCGGCCAGAAGCGTCGGTTTGGGCGCGACCAGACATTCCTTGGTCGCCTTCTCGCATCGTTCGCGGAATGCGCAGCCTTGCGGAAGGTTGAGGAGCGACGGTGTAATTCCCTTGATCTGATGAAGCCTGCGGCCGCGCGTGGAATGCGACGGGACGGAATCGATCAGCCCCTTGGTGTATGGGTGCAGGGGTCTTTCGATGAGATCGGCGGTTTTGCCCGTCTCGACGATGCGGCCGGCATACATGACCGCGATCCGGTCGGCGAGGCCGGCAACCACCGCAAGGTCGTGAGTGATCCAGATGAGCGCCGTACCGGTTTTTCGGCACAGCTTCTTCACCTCGTGGATAATCTGCCCCTGGATCGAAACATCGAGTGCAGTCGTCGGCTCGTCCGCGATGATAAGCTTGGGGCTGTTGATGAGAGCAATCGCGATGGCGACACGCTGGCGCATGCCGCCTGAAAGCTCATAAGGATAGGTTTTCAGTCGTTCGTCCGGTGACGGAATGCCAACCTGCACCAGCGCATCCCTCGCCCGCTGCCGGGCCTCGGCGGTACTGACATTTGCATGCGCCTGGACGGTTTCGATCATCTGCGTGTCGATGCGCAGCACCGGATTGAGCG
The DNA here is from genome assembly GCA_900469955.1 of Hyphomicrobiales bacterium. GTDB lineage: Bacteria > Pseudomonadota > Alphaproteobacteria > Rhizobiales > Rhizobiaceae > Neorhizobium. Next base: position 228,624 of record UBYX01000008.1, read on the forward strand.
TCATCGAAGGATCCTGGAAGATCATCGCGATGTCGTTACCACGCAACTGGCGGCGATCCTCCTCGCCCATAGAGACGAGATCGCGGCCGTCATAGGTGATGCTGCCGTCCGCGATGCGGCCGGGCGGATCGATCAAGCCAAGGATCGAAAAGCCGGTGATCGATTTTCCGGAACCGGATTCGCCGACCAAACCGAGAATTTCGCCGCGGCCAAGTTCGATATCGACGCCATCAACCGCCTTTACAATGCCGGCGCGCGTCTCGAAATGTGTCTTCAGGCCCTTGATCGACAGCAGAGGCTGGCATTCCGCCGCAGTCATTGCTTTCATGGTGGTGACATCCATCACTGGGCGTTCCTCGGGTTCAGAACGTCGCGAAGATGATCGCCGACGAGGTTGATGCCGATGATGGCGAGCGCCAGCGCGATCCCTGGGAAGACCGAAATCCAGTAGTGCCCCGACAGCATGAACTCGAAGCCGTTGGCGATCAGCATGCCGAGCGACGGCTGTGTGACGGGAACCCCTACACCGAGGAAGGAAAGCGTTGCTTCCAGCGCGATGGCATGGGCGAGATCGATGGTCGCGATGACGATCAGCGGCGGCAGACAGTTCGGCAGGAGGTGGCGGAAGATGATGCGCCGCCAGCCAAGCGAAAGACAGCGGGCCGCCAGAATGTATTCGCGATTGCGCTCGACGAGCGCCGTGCCTCTCGCGGTCCGCGCAAAATATGCCCATTGGACCACGATCAGCGCGACGATCACCTTGTCCAGTCCCTGGCCGAGGATGGAAAGCATGATGAGCGCTACGAGGATGGCCGGAAACGAAAGCTGGATATCGACAATACGCATCAAAAGCGCGTCGAGCCAGCCACCAAAATAGGCGGCGCAGAGACCGACAGTTGCGCCTATCAGCAGAGAGGCGGAGACGGACACGAAGGCTACGAGCAGGCTCGTCCGCATGCCGAAGAGCACCGCGGACAGGACATCGCGGGCCTGGCTGTCGGTGCCGAGCCAATAGGTGATGCCGGTCATTTCCCCCATACTGCCGGGCGGCATCTGGGAGTCCAGGATGTCGAGCGAGCCAATGTCATAGGGGTTCTGCGGCGCGATCCACGGCGCCAGTATCGCCGGAACGGCGAGGAGCAGCAGAAGCGCAAGACCAACCAGGGCGAGCCGATTTTCGGCGAACTGCATCAGGAGACGGCGAAACGGAGACTCTTCTGCGGGAGCCGTCGATGAAACTGTCATTGGCGTATTCATCAGTCGCGCACCTTTTCCCCGGCGCTCGGATCGATGGCTATGTAGAGGATGTCGATGACGAGGTTCAGGATCACGAGAAAGAAGACCATCATGATGAGGTAGGCGACAACGACCGGCCGATCGAGGGTGATGATGGAGTCGATCAGGAGCTTTCCCATGCCCGGCCAGGAGAAGACGCTTTCCGTCACCACGGCAAAAGCGATCGCCTGGCCGAATTCCAGGCCCGCGACGGTGACAATCGGGATCAGAATGTTCTTCAGAAGATGGACCTTCAATATCCGCGACGGGCGCAATCCCTTGGCGCGGGCGAACTTGATGTAGTCCATGGGCAGTACCTCACGGGTGGCGGCCCGGGTAACGCGGATGATGAGTGCGGCCTTGGCCATGCCGAGCGTCAACGCCGGCAGGGCGAGATGCTGCCATCCATCGAGCGTGAAGATGCTGAGCGCCACGCCGCCGATGTTGACGGTCTCGCCACGCGCCGATGCCGGCAGGACACCGAGATAGACGGCGAACAGCATGATGAGCATCAGGCCGATCCAGAAGTTCGGCAGGCTGAAACCAAGGATGGAGCCCGTCATGATCGCCTTGCTGGACGGCGCCTTGGGGCGAAGTCCGGCCAGGATTCCCAATGGCACGCCGACGACCAGGGCGAAGGTCATGGCAACAACCACAAGTTCGACGGTTGCAGGCATGCGTTCGACGATCAGTTGCAGCGCCGGCTGTCCTGTCAGGAAACTGCGACCGAAATCTCCGTGCGCGGCATTGCCTAAAAATGTCAGATACTGGATCCAGATGGATTGATCGAGCCCCAGCGCCTTGCGCAATGCCTGCCGTTCGATCTCGGTCGCTTCGGGGCTGACGAGCATCGAGGTGGGGTCGCCGATCAGATAAAGCCCGACGAAAACGAGCACCGACATGACAAGGATCACGCCAATGGCCTGAAGCAGCCGGTTGATGATGAAAACGGGCACCTGCCTGTCCTTCTTTCGTGGTGTCCGGCCCGTCAGGCTTAAGCGAACGGGCCGGAAATCGTGTTACTTCGCGGACGTGACGTCCTGCGGCAGCGTATATTGATCGGCGCGGGCGGCGTAAGTCAGACCCTTGCGCAGCGCCCAAACCGGCACTTCGAAATGCACGGGAATGATGCCATAGTCCGAAAGGACCATCTCGTCGGCTTTCTGCAGCAGCTCGGCGCGCGCCTTGTCGTCCATCGTCGCAGATGCCTTTTCGAGAAGAGCATCAAGTTCCGGATTGGAATAACGCCCGCCGTTCGAGGTGCCGGAACCCTTGGACGGATCGCGGGTGCCGACCAGCGACCGCAATGTCGTCGACATCTCGCCCGTGGAATTGCCCCAGGCAGCGAGGTAGGCGCTATATTCGAAGTTGTCGCGGCTCTTGAAGAAGACTGGCGGCGCGGCAGCCGCGACTTCGGCCTTAACGCCGGCGCGCGTCCACATGGCGGCGATCGTCTGCGCCACCCGCACGTCGTTGACATAACGACCATTCGGCGTGCCGAGAGTGATCTGGAAGCCGTTGGGATAGCCGGCTTCGGCAAGCAGGGCCTTGGCCTTGGCGGTGTCGGAGGCCGGTGCGGCCTGACGCGCCTTGACGGCACCGAACATCGACTGCGGCAGCAGGTCGCCGGCGGCGACCGCGACACCGCCCATGACGCGTTCGGCGATCGCCTTGCGATCGATCGCAAGCGAAAGCGCCTCACGCACCCGCTTGTCCATCAGCGGATTCTTGCCCTGACCGGGAATGCCGGGGCTTGGCTCGCCCTTTTGGTCGAGCGCGATGTAAACAATGCGCGTGCCCGGGGCTTCAGCCACCGAGAGCTTGGAGTTCGTCTTGAACTGCTCAAGATCGGTGGTCGGGGGATCTTCCATCATGTCGATATCGCCCGACAGCAGGGCGGCTGCACGGGCGGCGGGATTGGTCATCGGGCGATAGATCACCTTGTCCCATTCGACGGGTTTGCCCCAGTAGTTCGGGTTACGCTCCAACACGAGATCCGCGCCTTTTTGCCAGGACACGAACTTGAACGGACCGGTGCCGACAAGCCCCTCGCCGCGGTTGAGTTCGACCGTGGTCTTGCCCTCGGGTGCAGAACCGGAAGCCGCAGTCGTCGACATGATCGGCAGGTTGGCAAGGTCGGTAATGAGGAGCGGATAGGGCTGCTTGGTCGTGATGCGCACCGTATGTGCATCCACAGCCTCGACCTTGGCGATCTGGCGGGTAAACAGCGTGAAGGCCGTCGGGCTGTTCGGAACCTTGGGGATCCGATTGAGGGTGAACACCACATCATCGGCCGTCAGCGGCGAGCCATCCGAGAATTTTGCGTCCTTGCGCAGCACGAATTCCCAGATCGTGTCGCTCGTCGCCTTCCAGCTTTCCGCCAGGGCGGGCTGTGGCACCAGCTTCGAATCCATCATCACGAGCGGGTCGAACATGGCAAACGTGACCTGCATGTTCGGCACAAGAACGTGAAACTGCGGGTCCAGCGAAGACGGTTCCGATTTGACGCCTACCTTGAGATCGGCAGCCGAAAGCGGCAGCGCACCGAGGAGGATCAGGGCAGCTGAAGCCGCCAGCCGAGTTTTGACGAAATTCATAGATTCACTCCGTTTTCTTGTCTTCGTTTATGTGGTTTTTCGAAGACGTTCCCTTTTGACCGACTGGTCCGGACGGACCGGTTAATGAATGCTAAGGTTCTTTTCGACCGCAGCCATGACCTCGCCGATGTCGGCTGCTGCTCCAAGCGACCTCGCGAGCTGGAAAAGATGTCCGGCGGCGACCTCGCGACCACTCCAGGCGCAGCAGGTCCGGAATTTCGCGAACAGGTCATCATCACTCAGCGGATTTTGCGGAGATCCTTTCGGATGTCGCACCGACGCCTGCATGACGCCACCGTTTTTCAGAAAAATTCCGGTGACCGCTTCGAAATTCGCGCCGTCGACCATCAAGGCGTCATTGTAGGCAATCAGGTGGATGCGAGGCAGCCACCCGGCGATCCGCTCGTCCTCTACGCTTTCCTTCATGAAGTGGGTGAGCTCCAGAGCCCTGTCGACCAGCATCCGCGCCATGCAATAGGTGCCGCTAAAGCGGGCTTCCATCTCGTTGGTGGGACAGTCAAATCGCAGGTTGCGCCTTGCCATCTCTGGCAATGACGTCTCGATCCTCTCGATCGCATCAAGCGACAGGTCCGGCTCGCGCCGCAGCAGCAGTTCAAGAGCATCGATACTGCGATGCGCCGCGCCGCAGCAGGGAAACCGTTTGGCTAGCAGGCCGCTCGTCTCGATTTCCAGCGCCTCTCCCAAGCCCTCGATCATAATTTCCGGATCGGCATCGCCCGCGCCGGTCAGCGTTGCGAAACCCCAATCGCCGGCGAGAGGATCGTCATTGGCGTCAATACCGGCCATGGCAAAACGCGCCGCCAGAACGGCATTTTTGGCGGCGAGACCGGCGTGGATCGGCTTCATCGTCGATCCGAATTGCAGTTTCGAGCCACCCGCCATGCTCGTTGCCGCGCTCATCGCAGAGCGTATCTGATCCGAAGAGCCACCAAGCAATCGAGCGCAGGCCCCGGCCGTTCCGATTGCGCCAATAGTCGAGGTGGAATGCCACCCACGCCGATAGTGAGCAGGCTGCATGAGCCGGCCGATGCGACCCTGCAGTTCCAGTCCGACAATGAATGCATCGGTGAGTGCGGCCCCGTCGACCTTCCGGTCATTCACCAGCGACAGGAGCGCAGGAGCAAGAACCGCCGTCGCATGGGTGAAAGCCGGGGCAAAATTGTCGTCGAAGTCGTGCGCGTGGGCTGCGGTGCCATTGATCAACGCGGCCCAGGGCGCCGCAAATCCATGTGATGCTCCGAACGCAAGGGACGCCCCCTCGCCGCATCCTGCCAATGACTTGATGACTGAGGCAGTCGCAATATCGCCCATGCCCGCAATCATTGTCGCGATGATGTCCACGAAGGCATCTCCGGCGCGGCGGCGGGCGAGCGGGCCAAATTCGGAGGCCGTTGCGGCCCATTCGCACAAGGTGCCAAATGCCGGAATGGATTCATTGCCCGCGTCAGGGGTTTTTTTCGCAATGGCTGTCATCATCGTTCCCATCCGGCATTTGTGCCGTGTTGTTGGATGGGATGATGGTTAAAGGCGTCGGGAGGAGCAAGAAACTAACTGGTCCTTTATGATGAATAATAGTTATAATGGCCCGCTAAATGCCGGAGGGGAATCGCGCGAAGGAGCCAAACTAGCGGGCCGTTAAGCAAACAACGATATTTCTCCATAACGAAAAGTCATTTGATGACATGAAGTTATGAGCACGCCGGACTGGAGAGACCAGTGGACCTGAGACAGCTGAGAAATCTGGTGCTTGTGGCACGCTATTCCAGTTTCGGGGTTGCGGCCGAAAGGCTGAACGTGACGCAGCCGGCGCTCAGCAAAAGCATCCGCGCGCTGGAGCAGTCGCTGGGTGTGCGCCTGCTTGACCGCGGTCCATGGGGCGTGCGACCGACCGACTATGGCCAGCGACTGATCGAATATGGAGAACTCGTCCTATCCCTGACGGACGAGGCACGCAATGAGTTGGACGCCATGCGCGGCGCCCGCCGGGGCAGACTGCGCATCGGCGCGATCACAACCGCGATGCGGGAGCTTGTGCCCACGGCCGTAAAACACTTCCTGGCAGAGCAGCCGGAAGTGGACGTCTCCCTCAATGAAGAGTTGAGCTCGTCGCTTTATGTCGCCCTCTTAAATGGCGCGACCGATATTGCGGTCATGACGCGTCCCAAGGAGCTTTCCGAGGAAATCGATTTCGTCGATTTGATGGAGATCCCTGTCGATGTCATTGCCGACAAGGATCATAAACTTGCCCGCGCACAGAAGGTTAGCCTCAGCGATCTTGTGGAATACCGATGGGTGATCCCGGCACGCCCTGAGCCGGATCGGCTCGCTTTGGAGGGTCTTTTCGCCGCAGCCCAACTACCTCGACCGCTCGCTATCTGCGAAACGACATCCTCGACCTTTCAGATGTCGATGATCGCCGGCTCCAACTGGCTTAGCTATCTGACCCGCACCAGCATTTATGTACAGGGAAGCAATCCTCAATTTGTAGCCCTCAGGTTGGACCAGCGTACATGGACCAGAAGTATGGGCATTGCCTACCGCCGGCGCAGCGTCCTTCGGCCCGTTGTCATGTCATTCGTTAAAGAATTGCAGGAACTGTGTGGACCATTTGTCGAGCGATGAGGTGGTGAAACGCATGAACTTTGCCGGTCCTCTTCGCTTGGTCGCACGGCGCCATCATTCAACCTGCAGGCACAGATACTTCACCTCCAGGTAATCCTCGATGCCATATTTCGAGCCCTCGCGACCCTGCCCGGATTGCTTGATACCCCCAAAAGGGGCCACCTCGGTGGAGATCAGGCCGGTATTGATGCCGACCATGCCGTATTCCAGCGCCTCGGCCACCCGGAAAACGCGGGAGAGATCCTTGGCATAGAAGTAAGAGGCCAAGCCGAACTCAGTGTCGTTGGCCATTTCGACGACCTCGTCCTCGGTCTCGAACCGGAACAGCGGCGCGACCGGTCCGAACGTTTCTTCGCGCGCAACCTTCATCGCGGAGGTCACTCCCGTCAAGATCGTTGGCTGGAAAAACAGCCCGCCTCTTTCGTCCCTTTTGCCGCCTACAGCGACGGAACCACCTTTTTCCAAGGCATCGGCGATATGCTCCTCAACCTTCTGCACGGCCTTTTCGGTAATCAGCGGCCCCGCAACGACCCCCGGCTCGAAGCCGTCTCCAACCTTTATCGATGAGACTTTCTCAGCAAGCTTCTCGGCGAAAGCGTCATATATGCGCCCCTGAACATACAGGCGGTTGGCACAGACACAGGTCTGGCCGTTGTTGCGATATTTCGAGATCATCGCGCCTTCGACCGCGGCGTCGAGATCAGCATCATCAAAGACGATGAACGGCGCATTGCCGCCGAGTTCCAGGCCGAGCTTCATGATCTGCTCGGCACCCTGGCGCATCAGGATCTTGCCGACGCCAGTCGAGCCGGTGAAGGTCAGCTTCCGAACCTTGACGTTTTCAGTGAACTCCTTGCCAATCGACGCAGAATCCCTGGATGTAACAACGTTGAACACCCCCGGCGGAAGTCCGGCACGCTCCGCAAGCACCGCCAGGGAAAGCGCAGACAAAGGCGTTTCGGCCGCCGGTTTGGAGACCATAGCGCAACCGGCTGCAACAGCCGGCGCAAACTTGCGTGCCAACATCGCATTGGGAAAATTCCAGGGGGTAATGGAGGCGACGACACCCACCGGCTGTTTGAGCACGATGATGCGTTTGTCGGGCTGATGACCCGGAATGGTATCGCCATAGACACGTTTGGCTTCCTCGCCGAACCATTCGACATAGGAGGCGCCATAGAGGATTTCACCTTTGGCCTCCGCGAGCGGCTTGCCCATTTCCATGGTCAGGATCGCCGCCAGGTCATCGGCATTGGCGATCATCAGGTCATAGAGTTTGCGCAGCACCACTGCCCGCTCCTTGCCGGTCTTTCTTGCCCACTCCTTCTGCGTCTTGTAGGCGGCATCAATGGCACGGGCGGCGTCGGTCCGGGTCATATCCGGCAGGCTCGCGATCACCTCGCCCGTCGATGGATTGCTGACGTCGAAGGTCGCACCGGTCTCACCGCTTGCCTGCCATTCGCCTGATATCAACGCCTTGTCGGTGGCAAGCGAAGGGTCCTTGAGTTTGGCAAGAAGTGTCCTGGAGAGAGCCATTTTCAAACGCCTTTTTTGATGAACTGATTGCAGAAGCGGTGGCTGAAGTGCGGCAATCGTCGCGCCTCATCTCACGGCCAAAAGTTATGCTGTGGCAAGCGGCATAGTTGTATCGCCAACGTAAAAAACCTATGCGGCCGCCTCCCCCGAAGGGCATGCATAGAGTACCGCGCCTGTCGAAGCATCGACACCTTCCAGGCTCACCCCATAACCCCACAGCCGGCGTACATGTGCAAGGGTCGCGTCGCGGTTGACCTCCTCCAGCAGCCGGCCATTCTTGACCATGTGCCTCAAGCGGAGCTGACGGTCTCCCAGAAGATTGACATCGACCACCTCTATATCCGGCCGGTTCGCGCCCGGGTCATAGATGCGGGCAAGGGCGGCGCGTACGGCAGAATATCCACGCTCGTCATGAATGGACGCGACTTCGCAGAACCGGTCGGTGGCACGATCGGTGAGATTGAAAAGGCGGAATTTGCGAATTAGTGCCGGGTTCAGATATTGCAAAATGAAGGACTCGTCGCGGTGGTTCTCCCAAGCTTCGATCAGCGTGCCTATCCCGTCGCCATTGCCGGCGAAGTCAGGAAACCAGTCCTTGTCCTCCGCAGTGGGCTTGGTGCAGATGCGCTCGATATCCTGCATCATCGCAAAGCCCAGCGCATAGGGGTTGATGCCGGAATAGCGGGGATCACTGAAGCCCGGCTGGAAGACGACGTTGGCATGACTGGCGAGCAGTTCCAACATGGCGCCTTCGCTCATCCTGCCCTGGTCGAACAGCCGGTTGATGATCGTATAATGCACAAAGGTTGCGCAGCCTTCGTTCATCACCTTGGTCTGCCCCTGCGGATAGAAATACTGCGCGATGACGCGCACGATCCTCAGGATTTCGCGCTGCCAGGGCTCAAGGATCAGGCTGTGCTTTTCGAGGAAATAGAGCAGATTTTCCTCGGGAAGGTTGAGCGCCTTCTTGCGTTCCAGCACCTCTCGCTCTGCCTCCTCGATACCGGTGCTGCCGTCGGTTGTCGGCAGCGTCCGCCACAGGTCGCTGTAGGTCTGTTCCTCGTATTCCAGTCGTTCGCGCGCGCGCTCCGTCACTTTTGCCGGGGAAAGGCGAGGCGGACGGCGATAGTGAAACACGCCCTGATCCATCAATGCATGGGCCGAATCGAGAATTTCTTCCACGGCGCGCAGGCCGTGCCGCTCCTCGCACTTGGCAACGTATTTCTTGGCGAAGTCCATATAGCCGAGGATGGCGCCGGCATCCGTCCACTGGCGAAACAGGTAGTTGTTCTTGAAGAAATGATTATGTCCGAAGGCGGCATGCGCGATGACCAGCGCCTGCATCGGCATGGTGTTTTCTTCCATGAGATAGGTGATGCAGGGATCGGAATTGATGACGAGCTCGTAGGCGAGCCCGCGGTTACCTTTGCGATAGAGATGGTTTTCGAAGACGAAGCGCTTTCCGAAGGACCAGTGCTGATACATTAGCGGCATGCCGATCGAGGAATAGGCATCCAGCATCTGCTCGGAGGATACTATCTCTATCTGGTTTGGATAAACATCCAGTCCCATTTCGCCGACGGCGATCTCCTCGATGGCGTCGTAGGCGCGTGAAAGCATTGCGAAGTTCCATTCGGAACCCTCAAAAAGCAAGGTGGAAGCAGCCTGTCTTACCATGCGTTTGTTCCTTACCGGCGCAGCTGAACGACTTTGTGCCGGGCAAAGAGTTTATGAAAAACCGGATAGATGTCGGCAGGCCTGGCAATACGAGCCATCTGGAAGTTCGGCACAGCGCCATCGACAGTCCGGTAAGCGCGCCAGAGGGACGTGCCGTTGTCGGTCGATCCGAAAATCTCGCTTTCACGCTCGTCGATGATTTCGACATAGGCGTAATACTGGCAGCGTTTCATCAGTTCGTCCCGCAAAAGTTCGGCGCAACGCTCAGAGTCGCCGGAGGCATTGTCGCCGTCGGAAGCCTGAGCAGCATAGATATTCCAGATGTGGGGAGGATAGCGATCGGCAATGACGCGCTGCATCTCCTCGAGCGCCGTGGAAACGACGGTACCGCCGCTCTGTTTGCTGAAGAAGAAGGTGTCCTCATCCACCTCCCGTGCCTCATCCGTGTGTCGAATAAAAACGATGTCGATGCGCTCATAGCGACGCTTGAGAAACAGGTGCAGGAGGACGAAGAAGCGTTTGGCGAGGTCCTTCTCCCGCTCGCCCATGGACGCAGAGACGTCCATCAGGCAAAACATCACCGCGCAGGCATTGGGCACCGGCTGCCGCTCGAAGCGGTTGAAACGCACATCGACGGGGTCGACATAGGCGATGCGCTTGCGGCGACGCTCCAACGCCTCCAGCTCTTCGCGCAATTGCAACAACCGACGGCGTTGCGGTTGCGAAAGCTGTTCTTCGTCTTCCAGCTCCGCGATCGCCGCCACGACGTCGTCGAATTCCTTGCTCCTGGGTCGACGCAGTGCGATGCGTCGACCGAAACTGTTGCGCATCGTGCGACCGACATTAATGTTGCTTGGCGTGCCGGCGGTGGTGAAGCCGACCCGGTGCGGCTTGTAGGTCACGGTTTCCTTAAGGTTGAGCTTGACCATGTCGGGAAGCTCAAGGTCCTCAAAAAAGAGATCAAGCACCTCGTCACGGGAAAGCACGAAGACAAAATCGTCATCGCCCTCGCCGCGCCCTGCACTGCGACCGCCTCCTCCGCCACCGCCCGCTTCCGGTTTTTTCAACCGGTCACCGGCTGAAAATGTCTCGTTTCCGGGCAGCACATGGTCTCGTTCGCCACTGCCAATGGAGTGTCGAAACCCCGGTTCGTCAGCGCCGCGTTTTGGCACCGGCACGCCATGGGCGGCATCCACGTCGGCGATCTTGTCCGACTTCACCTGGTCTCGGATCGAGCGCTTCAGCTCGTCATGCACACGCTTCAAAAAGCGTTGCCGGTTGCCAAGACTGCGGTCCTTCGGGTTCAACCGTCGATCGATGAAATTCGGCATTTGCCAGTCCCCGCCTTGGCATCGTCAGCCTGCCTTGTTCACTCGCATATACCAATCGACGAGCCGCCGGACCTGGCGCACGGTATAACCCCGCTCGGTCATACGCTGAACGAACTCGGCATGCTGTTTTTCGGTGGAACTGTCCTTCTTCGAGCCGAAGCTGATGACCGGCAAAAGGTCCTCGACCTGGCCAAACATGCGCTTCTCGATGACCTCGCGGAGCTTTTCGTAGCTTGTCCAGGCTGGGTTGCGTCCACCATTACGGGCGCGGGCGCGTAGAGTGAATTTAACCACCTCGTTGCGGAAATCCTTCGGATTGGCAATGCCGGCAGGCTTCTCGATCTGCGACAGCTCGCTGTCGAGGATTTCCCGGTTGAGGATCTGCCCCGTATCCGGATCTTTGAAATCCTGGTCTTCCAGCCAGGCATCCGCATAGGAAATATAGCGGTCGAACAGGTTCTGGCCGTACTCGCTGTAGGATTCCAGATAGGCCTTCTGGATCTCGTGGCCGATGAACTCGGCATAGCGGCTCGCCAGTTCCGAACGGATGAAATCGAGATAGTTCGCCTCGACCTCCTTGGGGAACTGCTCGCGGCGGATCGCCTGTTCAAGGATATACATCAGGTGGACAGAATCGGCCGCGACCTCCTTCGTGTCGTAGTTGAAGGTTTCCGAGAGCACCTTGAACGCAAAACGCGTGCTGATCCCCGTCATGCCTTCGTCGACGCCGGCCGCATCGCGATACTCCTGAAGCGATTTCGCCTTGGGATCGGTGTCTTTCAGGTTCTCACCGTCATAGACCCGCATCTTGGTATAGGTCGGCGAATTGTCGTGCGGCGCCAGGCGCGTGGCGACGGTGAAGCGGCTAAGATTTTCCAGGACTTCCGGCGCGCAAGGGCTGGCAGACAATTCGCTCTCGCGCAGCAGTTTTTCGTAGATCAGCCGCTCCTCGGTAACTCGAAGGCAATAGGGCACCTTGACCACCAGAATACGGTCGAGGAAAGCCTCATTGTTTTTGTTGTGCTTGAACTGCAGCCATTCCGACTCGTTGGAATGGGCCAACACGATGCCCTGATAGGGGAAGGCGCCAAAATTTTCCGTGCCGTTGTAGCTGCCTTCTTGGGTGGCGGTGAGCAATGGATGCAGCACCTTGATCGGCGCTTTGAACATTTCAACGAACTCGAGCAGACCCTGGGTCGTGCGGTTGAGGCCGCCACTATAGGAATAGGCGTCGGGATCGGCTTGGCTGAAATTCTCCAGCTGGCGGATATCGACCTTACCGACCAACGCCGAAACGTCCTGATTGTTCTCGTCGCCCGGTTCGGTCTTGGCGATGGCGATCTGGCGCAACCGCGAGGGAATGAGCTTGACCACGCTGAACTTCGAGATGTCGCCGCCGATTTCGTCGAGCCGTTTCGTCGCCCAGGGCGAGATGAGGCCGGTGAGCCGGCGCTGAGCAATGCCGTATTTTTCTTCCAGCAGATCACCCATGCGCTCACGGCTGAACAGGCCAAGCGGGGATTCGAAAACGGGGCTGACCTTGCCGTCGATGGCGAGCGCGTAGATCGGCTGCTCCTCCATCAGCTTCTTGAGGCGTTCGGCGAGGGAGGACTTACCGCCGCCCACCGGACCCAGCAGGTAAAGGATCTGCTTTCGCTCTTCGAGCCCTTGGGCGGCATACCGGAAATAACCGACAATTCGCTCGATGGTATCCTCCATTCCGTAGAAGTCGGAGAAGGAGGGATAAATCTTGATCGTACGGTTGGAGAAAATGCGACCAAGACGTTCATCCGCGCTCGTATCGATGAACTCGGGCTTTCCGATGGCCGTCAACATGCGCTCCGGCGCAGTGGCGTACATGCTCTTGTCGTCGCGGCAGGCCAGCAGATATTCCTGTAGGCTCAGCGTCTCTCGCGCTTCGCTTGCGTAGGCTTTAGAAAAGAGGTCGAAAACGTCACTGCCGTCAGTTCTCATAGAACTCTCCACAGTCGCTGGACCGGACCACCTTAATTTACCGGCGTCTCAATTTATATACGGAATAAGCGTGAATTTTGTTCCCCGTCTTCGGTGCAAACAATAATAAAATCTGAGTGGCGATTGAGGACGATCAGGTTCTTGAGCGAAATCATCGCCTTGAGCGGAACCTGGAGGCTTGCGCCCGAAGCGCTGCTGTACGTCTAGAAGGTGATTTGGACTTTCATTGACTGAGTTCTGTCGCCTGCGGTTTCGAAGGCCTTGACGGCGTCCTGGAGGGGGAAGGTTGCGGTGAGCAGCGGTTTGAGGTCGACGCGGCGGGTGTTGATGAGGTCGACGGCAAGGCCGAACTCCTCATGAAAGCGGAAGGTGCCCTTCATCTCGATTTCCTTGGCGACCACCAGGTTCTGGGGGATGGCGACATCGCCGCCGAGCCCGAGCTGGACCAGCACGGAGCGGGGTTTGAGCACCTCCAGGCCCGATCGCAGGGCCCGCTCATTGCCGGACGCCTCGAACTGGACGTCAAAATATCCCTTGTTGGCCGAATAGGCCGACAGCTGCTCCGGATGGCTGGCGACGTTGATGACCCGGTCGGCGCCGATTGAAAGCGCCTTTTCAAGCACGCCATCCATGACGTCGGTGGCAACGATCTCACGCGCACCATGCGCTCTGGCGGCAATGATCGCCAGCGCCCCGATCGGGCCGCAGCCGGTGACCAGGACCCGCTTGCCGGTCAGCGCCCCGGCGCGCGCAATCGCATGCAGCGTCACCGCAAACGGTTCGGCCATCGCCGCCTCGTTGATCGACACGCCGTCCGCTATCCTGTGGCACTGCCATTGCTCGGCCACCAGCCGCTGGCAAAACGCACCCTGGATATGCGGCATCGGCATTGCCGAGCCATAAAAACGCATGTTCAGGCAATGGTTCTGCTGCCCCTTCAGGCAATAGTCGCACTGACTGCAGGGGCGGCTTGGCGATACCCCCACCCGGTCGCCCACCGCAAGGCGGGAGACCCCCTCTCCGAGCGCCTTGACGGTGCCGGCCACCTCGTGGCCGAGGATCATCGGCTCGCGGATGCGGATCGTGCCGAAGCCGCCATGATTGTAATAGTGCAGGTCCGAGCCGCAGATGCCGCCGGCCTCGATCGCCACCTCCACCTGTCCGGGACCCGGCCTGTCGACCTGTCTTTCTTCGATGCGCAGATCCTTGGCGGCGTGAATGACGACGGCTTTCATGGGTCCGATCCTCAGATAACGGGAGTAGGCAGGGGGGTGCCGGCAAAGTGGGCGGCGAGATTGTCGCGCACCAGCTTGCCCATGGCCTTGCGGGTCTCGATCGTGCCGGATGCGTGATGCGGCTGCACCAGCACATTGTCGAGCGCCAGGAAACGCGGGTCGAGATCGGGCTCTCTCTCGAACACATCGAGCGCGGCCGATCCCAAGGCGCCACTTTCCAGTGCCTCGAGCAGGGCCTCTTCGTCGATATTGGACGCACGCGAGATGTTGATCAGCATGCCTTCCGGACCAAGCGCTTCGATGACCGCCTTGGAGACGATGTGCCGGGTCGCAGCCGATGCGGCGAGCGTCACGAACAGGAAGTCCGAATGCCGGGCCAGTTCGACGGGATCGGCGATGAAGGTCATGCCCTGCGCATAGGGTTTTGCCGCAACGTCGCTATAGGCGATCTCCATGTCGAAGCCCTTGAGGCGCTTGGCGACCTCGAAGCCGATGCGGCCAAGCCCGAGCACGCCCGCTCTTCGGCCCCAGACCCGGCGCTTCAGCGGGTAAAGGCCATTGGCCATCCAGCTGCCGTCCCTGACCCAGCGCTCGGCGCCGATCATGCCACGGGACTGGACGAGCATCATCGCGATGCCGAGATCGGCCACGTCGTTGGTCAGCACGTCGGGCGTATTGGTGACCCGCACGCCCCGCTTGCGGCAGGCATCGAGATCGACCGCGTCGTAACCGACGCCGTAGACCGAGATGACTTCGAGCCTGGGAAGTTTTTCGATCAGGGCCGCCGACGCCCCGATCTCGCCGCGCGTGGCAATCGCCCGGATGGCATCGGCATGCTGGGCGACGAACGCATCGCGATCCTCGGCCTCGAAGATCTTGCGAACCACATAGCGATCTTCAAGTTCGACAAGGTCCCAGTCCGGGTAAGGCCCCATCAGCAGGATCTCGGGCTTATTCATCATGTCCTCCAATGAAAGAACACAAG